>CAWAMP010000006.1:0-188708 GCA_963783255.1 uncultured Acidobacteriota bacterium
CCGTACGGCGCCGTCACGACCTCCGCGCCGAGCGCCACGCCATCCAACTTGAACTGGACGCCGGCCACGCCGAGATCGTCGGCCGCGGTGGCTTGCACCGACAGCATGCCAGATACCGTCCCGGGGACCGGACTCGTCAGCACCACCGTCGGCGTCTCCGTGACCAGCACGCACGGGCCCACCGGCGGCTCCGGGACCGACAGCTGATACTCGAGGTTGTCGATCGCCACGCCGCCTTCTCCACCGCCGACGCGCAGCCCGGTGAATATCACCGAGGTCAGGTCGACGAAGGTGCTTGGAAGCACAAAGTGCTCGAAGTCGACAACGCCGCCAACGCCGTCGTAGATGCCGTCCAAGTACACGGTGTGAGACACGGTCCCGCCGCCTTGCCGGAAGCCGGTCATCGTAAGCATCTGGGCATCTGGGCGCTCTGGTACTGGCGCGGCCCAGAACTCCGCCACGTCGAGCGACAGCAGGGAGAACGTTCCGCTTCCCACGCGCGTCATGGTGATCGGGAATCCGCGATTGGACTCGTAGCCGATGTGAGTCGTGCCGTCGGATGAGAATTGGACGTTGTTCGCAGTACCGACGACGTGAAAGTGGTCGGAATGGAAGCGGAACCCGCTGGTCTCGCCGCAGGCCAGAGAGGTCCGAATCGGGTTATCCGTCGCCACGAGCTCGTCGAAGGTGAGGACCTGGGCTTCGGCTGGGCTGACGAGGGTCAAGAGAAGGCCGGCAACCAGAACAATCAAGAAGTCTCGCATTCGATTCCTCGGACGGGGATCAGCCCACGGACCATTTGTACAGCTCGACGGCCACCTTGCAAGTCTAGCGCCACAACACGCTCAGCGAGCATAATCTGAACAAATCAGGTGTCTTCCTCCTCCAACCCCTAGTTGTTGCCTCGCTGGTCGCATGTTGTCGCCCTCGAGGCAGACAATAGACCAACTTTCCTGGTTGTCCGCCATAGGCCTGGTGCCCAGACGGTTCTTTCCAGCTCACGGCGCCCTTCGCGACGCAAGTCCGCGGCGCCGCGCAAGCGGACGGTTGTGCCTCGCAAATGGCCGATTGAGTTCCCCACCCTGGGGATCCAAGTGGGCTGCGCCTTGCCGCCAGAACGTTCGGCGTAGGCCACGCAGGGTGGGACCCTCGTCGCGCCGACGTCGTCGTCAGGACGGGCCTGGTCCAGTTCTCTTGAACACCCCGCGTGCGCGCTGCGCCACGGCTCGGCGCTCGGCGACAGTGAGCGCGAGGTACCAGCACGGCACCGCGTACGCGACCAAGGTCAGTACCATCACTGGAACGAAGCTTCGGAGAGAGGCAGGTGAGACGAATCTGTCTACAACATAGCACGCCGCCGTGAACGGCACGGCGGCAAGAAAAGGCCGAAAGTATGTCGAGACATAGTAGTCACGCAAACTAATCCCAAGCACTCGACGCATCGCGACCGGTAGCACGCCGACTGCCACGACAACATGCGGGATCAAGGTTCCCAGCGCCACTCCAATCAATCCTATCTTCCGGACGAGCACGACACTGAGAGCGAGATTGGCAGCAGCCTCAACGCCCCTAGTGACGGCGATAATCCGATGCCTCCCCAGGCCGTACAGCACGCTTCCGACGCAGTGCGCCGGCAAACCGACCAATTGCGCAAGGCCCAGAATCGCCAGCACACTCCCCGACAGGCTGGCGAACGACGGCCCCATCCAGAGGCCAACGAAACGCGTTCCCAACACGATGAAGCCGATACAGATCGGCAGGCCGATCAGCACGGCGGCTTTTGAGGCATCCAGAAACAGTGCGCGCAGGCGGGCGCTGTCTTGTTTCGCATCCAAGTCGCTGCTGATGGGGTTCAGTACCGCCGCCATCATCAGCATCATCTGCCGAAGGTAATTCACGAGGCTTCCGGGTATGGCCCAATACGTCAGCATCGAAACCGGCAGGAACACGCCGATGACGATGGAGTCGGTCGCGAACACGATCTTCTGCCCGACGTTGTGCGCAACCACGTACTTCGCGTAGCCAACGATTTGCCTCACTCGCTCGCGCGACGGGAGACTCAGGCGCGGCGCGTAGTACGGCAGGTGGATCCGCGCGAACCGGAAGACGACCAGATTGACGATTGTACTCACGCCCAGGTTGATGGCCGCGAGCGCCACGATCCCCTGGCCCGCCCACAACGCAAGGACGGTAAGCAGTGCTCGTCCGAGCGAGAACAGGATTCCCAGCCGGGACACGAGGTAGAAGCGCTGCAGCCCCATCAACACGCCGGTGAACACGTTGAACACGAAGCTCAGCGCGATCTGGGTTCCCGTCAACGATAGCGCCGTCCGGGCCGTCCCGACTGAGTCGGGTGGAATGTTGAAGATGAACGGCAGCGCGAAGACCATCGCTCCGACGGCGACCAGAGTCACGAGCGCGACACCGCTGTACAGATACAGGGCCCCGTTCACCGTCGCTACGAGCTCGTCCCGTCGATCGGTGGCATGGTATTGGGCCACGAACTTGATGACGGACTCGCGAACGCCGAAATCGAGGAGCCACAGATAGCCCGTGAACTCGGAGATCAGGGCCCAGATGCCGTAGTAGACGTTGCCCAGACTGTGAACGACGAACGGCGCCAGGAAGAACGACACCAGCATGCCGGTGCCAAGGGACGCCCAGTTCGAGGTAACGTTCTTCAGAATACTCGTCTGAACATGACCGCCTCTGCGTTGTGTCTGTAGTTCACTCATGCCTGCGATCCAGCGGCTCCGCCGGGCCTCAATCAGTGCCAGAACCCACGGTTACGATACGAAGACCCACCAGCAGGAGACTACGAGGCCCTCAAACGCCTCGGCTTCTTGGAGCAAATCAGGGCTTGACCCAGCGACGTGACTCCCGGGTAGCCAATTCCTGCGGGCCGGAGGGCACCAACTCCCAGTCCCCTGACGGCCTCACCAAGTCCGAAGCCGCCGTCGTCATGTCTGCTACTCCACAGCCGGTCTCCTCCCACCCCGCACGGTCCCAGAACACGCCTGCCGATGCGCCACTCACGTTCTCGAAGGTTCCGACACCATCGAGCTCATGGGCTTCGGTACACGGGGCGCGGGAGGGCCTCGGCAGTCGCATCAGAGTCCCTGCACCCAACGAGGTGAAACCAAGGTGTTTGACTCTCAGGCAGCGGAGTCCTGAATTGGCGCGATTCTCACGGCGGCCCCAGCAAGTTCGTCGCCGATTTGCCTGCCCTCCCTGAGGGCACAGACGCCTAGCCTGAACCCCTCGCGGTCAAGCCGGCGAGGGACGGATCGCATGACCTCTCGGCGCCGCCTCTCCACAGTGACCAGATCACAATCAGCAGACGCACCCTGCAACGCCGTGGGGGTCAAGTTGGGGTGGCTCCGCCGTGGGACTCCCCATCGCCTTCTCGGCGCGTTAGGCCCTGAAGTAGACCCGGCCGTCCAGAGTGCGCTTCGGGGTAGAGAAGGCTCCACTATACATCCACCGAGAGGCCCCGTCCACGCGAAGCGAGTCACGGACGGCCCCGGTCGGCTGCATCGAAGGGTTTGACAGGGGCGAGCGCCAGATTCCCACACGGCTGCCCTCCTGTACGACGCAGCCGAGACCGGATCCCGAATCAGCGTGCTCCTTTCGCCGATCGCTGCGCACACCCCCTCCTCTGGTTGAAGGGCGCGCCGGCTCTGTGCATCCCCTCCCAGGGACCCCGAATAGCTGGGGTCGTCGCACTGCCTAGATCCCGAGATCGACTTCTGAAATCACCCACTTGAACTTACCGCTGCCGGTCCTCGGCAGGGTTGTCCTGAGTTCGATGTCGATACGCATGTCCTGACCCAGCCGTGCCTTGAGCTCGCTCACGAGGTGCTGGCCATCCGCAGCGCTGTACGCAGGGGTCGGGACCAGGCGGACGACGAGCCGATCGAGATCCGTCTGTACCAGCTGCGACGCTTCGATGCAGTCCAGTGGCTTGAAAGGGTGGGTCAGCACCGATGGGGAGATCAGGCGCCCGTCGCTGAGTCGCAGCAGATCCTCAGCCTTGGTGGCCACATCTTCCATGAGCGACAACGGCCTCCCGCACCGGCACGGTGTCGTCTTTAGGGCGCTCCGATCGGACGTGCGGTAGCGCAGCAGCGGCATGGCGAGGTTATGGAGGGTCGTGCCGACCAGGAAACCCTCCTGCCCCGCAGGCACCGGCTCCCCATCCTCGTCGAGGAACTCGGTAATGCCGTACTCCTCGCACAGATGGTGTCCGCCGTGGTCGTTGCACTCGGTGGCGAACACCACACGCTCGGCTGCGCCGAAATAGTCGAAGACCCGGCACTCGAACGCCTTCTCGATCGCTTCACGTTGGAAGTCGAACAGGGTTTCGGAGGACGTGAGCACTGCCTTGAGTGGTAGACGCTCACCCCGATTAAGCAGCACCTTGGCGAGGACGTACACGGACGATGGGTAACCGTCAAGGACCGCGGGGCTGAACGCCCGCAGGGCCGCAAAGTAGTGAGGGAGGTTGTCGGGCGCGAGGTGAAAGTTCGAAAGCAGCAACTGCCTGTGGATGTAGTTCATCCGCCAGAAGGGCGGACGACGCTGGGCCAGTGGAACGATAATGTTGCCGCGGATCACCGCCACGCGGTCGCCCCACTTTGCCATGCGGACTCCAGCCCAGCGATACTGGCGATCTAGCGCTGCGTAGTTCACATGCATCATGTCGGCGCTGTAGAACACCGTCAGGGGCGAGCCGGTCGTGCCACTTGTGTGACCTTCCGCCCGGCGGCTCTCTGGTATGGCTCCCGACAGCAGTTCAGGCAGTCGCCGCTTGACGGTGTCTCGAGTCAGAAGGGGAAGCTTGACGAGATCCGAACGGGTCTGGATGTCGGCCGGCTTCAGGCCCCGCTGGTCAAACAACTCGCGGTAGTACGGCACATGCGAGTAGGCATGGGCGACCACACTGCGAAGCCGTGAGTCCTGCCATTCGGCCATTCGCGGTGCCTCCCACCACTGCGCTTCCTCCATGAGCTCCTGGAACTCGCGGAAGCGGCCGCCGTAGCGCTGGCGATCGAGTCGCACGCTAAAGGCGGTCACCATCAGGTTCTGTGCCCCAACCGGGGCGGCGTCATAGAAGCGCTTCAGCAGGGGATTCATGAACTGCCTTCACCCAAGGTTTCTGACTGGAGCGGCACTAACCTCGCGCGTCTCAACGGCGGCGTGTGGGGGTCCACACTTCCCGGCGCACACCTCTTGCGTACTGCAACCAGGCCACGAGAATCGCTGCGTTCACCGTCGCGAAGTACAACGATACCTTCCCCAGACGTGACCGATCAAAGCGCCACCATCTTCCGAGGGCAGCCAGGGCTGCGAGATAGAGCGCCAACTGCGCGGCGAGTGCCGCCTGGTAGAGCGGTCGACTCGAGAGCGCCAGACAGCTCACCAGTGCCGCCACCAGAAAGAACGGCGCCATCCAACGCATCAGTTTGTGCGAGAACACCTCGAACGCGAAGACTCCGTGGTGAAATGGACTCAGCACCGAGGCATTCCCAAACAGCGCTGTTATCCCGCGAATGAAGGTTCTCACCTTCCGCTCGAACTCCAGCCCGTGGCGTACCGCACTCGTCATCATCCCGACGGCCTCCGCCTCGGCCACGGCGCGGTAACCCTGCTGGGCCGTGCGAATCACCGAGAGGAAGTCCGGCGCCATGCCTTCAGTGAACGGCCCGCACAGCGCCCGGCGCTGCGCGTAGAACGAGCCGCTTGCGCCGACAATCGAGTGAACCCTCGACTCGAGACGCCTGACCAGCAGCTCATACCGCCCGTACCACGCCTCCCCTCCTGACTCGGCGATCCGGTCCTCCCCCGACACGCAACCGACCCCGGGGTCCTGGAATCTCCGGACAATCCTCAGTAGAGCGTCCGGCTCCAGTTCGATGGACGCGTCCGAGAACACGAGGATTTCGTGCCTGGCCCGCTCCAGGCCGGCGTTGAGCGCACCGGCCTTCCCTCGCCGGACCTCGAGTTCGACGACATCGACAGTCGGTGGAGCCACGGACCGAATGATCTTGGTGGTTCCGTCCGTTGAGCCATCGGAGACGAACAGAACCTGCAATCTGTCGGCCGCGTAGCTGAGTGACACCGTATTGGCAACCTTCCGGGCGATCGTCGCCTCTTCGTTGTGCACGGGAACGATCAACGAGACAGTGGGAAGCTCACTGGGATCCCCACATTCGCACTCGCCTCGCTTCAGGGCGGCGAGCGCCCAGAGCACCAGCGGATACCCCAGATAGGGATAGACAACACCGCAGACCGATAGCCAGAATATGGCTTCGACTGTCATCCTGGGACCGTCCATTCCGCTAGTCACGTGACAAGTGCCCTGACAGCACCACAGAGTCCTGCTCGATCCGTCAGAGGAGGCCGGTCACCCGGGCGAGGAACATGGGCATAGAGCGGGTCATGTCTTCGTGAACATTCACTCGCCGCAGGGCGAAGCGGTCTTCGTCGCAGGTCACGAACCCTCGTCGAGTCGTAAACCCCACCTCGAACCCGGCCTCCTTCACCTCCTCTGCAACTTCGGCGTTCCAGTCGCCGTTGGGATAGGCGAAGGCGACAGTCCGCTGCGACAGCCGAGAGTCGAGGACCTCCTTCGACGCCCGAATCTCAACCTCCGCCTCGTGGCGCGGGAGACGGGTCAGGATACGATGGTCAGCGCCGTGGCCTCCGAACGCCACGCCGCGGCGGGACATCTCGTGGACCTGGTCCCAGGTCATGAACCCGTCCGTGTGACTGAGTTCCGCGAGATCGATTCCAAGCACAGATGCCAGATCCGAGAGCAGTTGCTCAATGACCGACATGTCCGCGTACTTCATCGTGCCCACGATTTCGCGGACCGACGCTCGAGGGTCCTGCCCGCCCGCGTCCAAGGCACGTGCCAGACCGATCGGGGCAAGAAGTTGCTCAAACCGCTCCCGTTGCAGGGGGGCCGTTCTCACTTCTTCGAGCGCCCGCCACAACAGGTGCGTGAGTCCCTCCTGCCAGAACGGGCGGTTGTGGTCGATGTAGTTCACCGGCAGGAAAACGACGGCCGGCAGCTGGTGCCGGACGAGATGCGGCAGCGCGCTCTCGAAGTTGTCCCTCCAGCCATCGTCGAACGTAATCAGGCAGGACGAGTTCTGAAAGGGAACTCTCCGTGCCAATCGGTCGGCGAACTCACCCAGCGACAAGACGCAGAACCTGCGCCTCAGAAATGCCATCTGCGCCGCAAACGTGCTCTCGTTGACGATGATTCCGGGGTGCGAGGCGGTCGCCTCGCGTTGCTCGCGGAGCAGCACACGATGGTACATGAGGACCACGGCCTTCCGGCGCAGAACCACCGACTGCCAGATCCTCAGCAGGCCCGTGTAGAAGAGAACGTGGGCAGCCGCCACCTTGATTGTGTATGTGATTCGCTGGCGGCCGGTCATCCGCGCCTGGCCCCCGCCTCCAATGGATAGTACCACTGAACGAGGGCTGCGATTCTGAGGGGCGACGCGGTTCACGCGTGCCCATGCCTGCCGCTCGCGACGGCGCTGAATACCCGTTCCATCTCTCGACCGATGACCTCCCATGAGAACTTCTGCTCGACGAACACACGGGCATTGCGGGAGAGGCTCAGGCGCAGGACGTCGTCTTGCACCACCCGCCGGATCTGGCGGACGAACTCGTCGGGCGTGTCGGCGACGAGCACGTCCTTCTCGGGCGTCACATCGATTCCCTCCAGCGCGATGGTCGTTGCCACGATCGGCTTGCCCATCGACAGGGCGTCCAGGACCTTCAACCGAGTGCCTCCGCCGTCGCGCATCGGGCACAAATACACCTGGGCGCAATCCATGTACGGCCTGATGTCGTCAACGAATCCCGTAACGGCAATCCGTGAATCCCGGGCTTCGAGTGATTTCACAGTCTGGGGTGGGCTGGCGCCAACGATGGTCAGCTTCAAACCAGGCATCGACTTCGTGAGGGCCGGCCAGATCGTGCGTGTCATGAACAGCACGGCATCCAGGTTCGGAAACCAGTTCATGCCGCTGACCATGATGAGGTGGCCGGGCTCGGCGTTTGCATCGCGGGATTCGCGGAAGTAGTCGACGTCAACGCCGTTCGCGATGACAGCCGCGCGGACACCTGGATGGATATCGCCAAGCCGAGAGGCGTCGAGACCGGACACGACGAGATTCATGTCGAAGTCGCCGACCGTCGCCGCTTCGTAACGCCGAAGCTTCGACGCCTCGAGTCGCAAGTAGAATCGCTTCAGCGGATTGCGTTCGTATGCGATGCGGCGTTCGAAGAGCTGCGACTCGATGTTGTGGTGATTGAGCACTCGACCCGTGCCTGCAGCCACGTGTCGATAGGCCGCCAGACTGATCGAATCGAAGTAAACCAGGTCGTAGGAGCTGTCCGTCAGTGCCCGGCCGATGACATCGCGCAGGACCGGAGCGCTAGCCCAGTTGACGGTAAATGGGGTCTTCGTGAAGAGGCTCTTGAGGACCACCGCCTGGAACCGGAGCCGCGACACCTCAGTCGGAAGCCGAACGACCTGGACGGTCGAACAGAGCCTCTGCAACTCCGGAATGGCCGCTTCGGCGTACGAACTTGGCAGGACGGTCTTCTTGGCGATGGCGACGAGGTCAACGGTCGCGAATCTCGATGCCAGGCGGATCAGGTTGTAGTTGCGCAGCAACACCCCGGTCTTTGGCGGAAAGGGTACGTTCTGAGAGATCCAGAGCACTTTCATACATGCAAGCCAACCGCTTCAGACGACGCGAGCACCGATCTCCAAGCCCCGGTTGAAACCGAGGCAAGGTCGCTGCATGATAGACTCATTGGTTCAGTTCGTTCAATAGTTCAGTCAAGACGCTCAAGACCTTTCAAGAGGCATCGACGTGGACACCGCCGAACGCGGTCGACCGCGCCTACTTTCGTGCCGTGCAAGAGGACCGATGCGGCGTTCGAGCCGTGTCATGAAGGGGGGCTATGGACGTGGGTGAGCGGTCGGTCCTCCTTCACGCCGTCGGAGACATCGCACTCGGAGATCACCCATTGTCCGCTGGACGCGGAGCGCACAGCGCGTTTCGGTCTCGACCTGTGGACTTTCCTTTCGCACACGTGGCACCGTGTCTCAGCCGAGCGGACATCGCGTTCGGCAACCTGGAGTGTCCTCTCTCGGAGCGCGGCCTCCGGCCCAGGGATTACCACTCGATGCAGATGCGAGGACAGCCCTCATATGTCGCGGCGTTGAGGAACGCCGGCTTCGGCATGCTGAGCGTTGCAAACAACCACTCGATGCAGCACGGAGCCGAGGCCTTCCTCGAGACCGTGGAGATGCTGCGCAGCGCCGGGATTGGGGTCTGTGGTCTTGCCGGCTCGTCCTTCCGGACGGCTCTCCCGGAGGTAGTCGTCAGGAATGGACTGACGGTCGCATTCCTCGGATGGTCGCTTCGTCCACGGCAGTATTTCGTCGCGGATCCATTGTACGCGGAAGGGTGTGCGGAGAGCATGCTGCAGGATGTACGGGATGCCCGGAAGAGCCACGATTGTGTCGTGGTGTCACTGCATTGGGGAGACGAGTTCATCGAAAGACCTTCGCCGAAGGAGATCGAGTTCGCGCACGACATCATGAGCGCGGGGGCCGACCTGATCATTGGCCACCATCCCCACGTGCTCAGGGGTTGCGAGCGTTGCGGACGCGGCTGGATCGTGTACAGCCTTGGGAACTTCCTCAGCGATATGATCTGGAGTGACAGGTTACGCGAGTCGGCCATTGTTGCCTGCCGATTGACGCCCGACGGAGTCGCGGGACTCGAGTTCCTGCCGGCGAGGATCGCCGATGACAATCGGCCCGTTCTCCTCGACGGTGAGAATGCGGCGGACGTAAAACGACGCCTGGCCGCACTGTCGGAGGACATCGTGCGACTGTCGGCTGAAGCCATGTCCGAGGAAGGGGCTACCCGGTATCGGGAGGCAGCCCAGCGTGCTCTTGCAGAGGAGCGCAGAAGGTCTCGTTTGTACTTCCTGAAACGTGCGCGGCACGTGCCGTTTGGCATCTTGGTCCAGCAGTTGTCGACTTTCGTCAGGAACCGGGTCGCGGAACGGCGATGAGTCGCCGACCGGATTACGCTGTAACGGCGACTAGCTGCGACGATCAAACGGCAGAGTTCCCGCTAACAGATTCGTCATCGCATCTACAATAGCGGTAGCGTCTGGCGCAGCCCGGAGCGCGCACTTAAGACTGGGAAGAACGTTCGGTGACTGGCGTGGTTATTGCTTCATTGGCTGGCGTTGATGCGTTCTGGAAGCGGTTTCGGCCGAGGAGTGCACGAAATACTACCCGAGAAGGCATTGCTGGCCGCGGTGGTTCCTGTCGCGATTCCTTGGTTTGGCGGGTGCAGCACCCCTGTGCGTCGTTCGGGTGGTGGAACCCGCGCAAGACGGCCTTGACGGGATTAGCCGAATTGCTCAGGAAGGCCTGCCAGTAACTGGAGGGGCAGATGTCGCCTATGGACTTGACGCGGCGAGAATTCTTGGCGGGCGCAGGGGCCCTTGCAGTGGCACCTCTGCTGCCCCAGCAGCAGCCCCCAGCGGCACCGGCGAATCCGCGAGTGGTCGCATCTCTACCATCCAAGCCCCCAACCCTCTGGGTAAACGGGACGACGGGCAGCGACAGCAACACTCGCGCACAGGTCGCCGCCGGGGGCGGATCTGTCGCGTGGCGGACGATCTATCGTGCCGCCAAGGGCTGTGCGCCTGGTGGGACGCCCAATGCCGCCGAAGCCGCGCGGGCTGGCGATGTGGTGAGCATCGCGGCGGGAACCTACAACATCCCAGGAACGAATGACAGATGGGGAGTCGCCTACAACCCCGTCAATGCGGGAGCATCCGGAAACCCGATCACGTTTCAAGCCAATGGCACTGTGAATCTCGGTTGGTCAAGCGGGTCGGGACCACTCATCGGATCGGCCGGAAAGGACTACATTACATGGCGTGGGTTCACGATTGTGGAGGGCGCGAGCAACTATCGCGCCGATACCGGCCCATGCGTCTTCGCCGGCTGTAGTTACGGCACGCTTGACGCCTGCCAGATAACTGGGTGTGGATTGGGCGGCGACAATCACAGCGGCGTGCGCATAGAGGGATCGCGAGACGGCCCCTATGTGTCGTATGGCTGCGTGGTATCGAATTGTACGTTCAGCAATTTCTACTCGGGCTCCGATACCAACAACGGCGCGGGCATCCTAATCTACACTGCGCGGGACTACGTCTTTGAGCACAACGAGGTCTATGATTGCGGGTGCGGCATCAACCTCAAACATGGCACCGATCTCGCGGGGATCACCCGTTACAATTACATCCGTGGCACTAGCGGGCGCGGGATCCGGCTGGGCGCCGATCATGTGGGTTCCGACCCAGTTCGAATCTACCAGAACCTCATAGTCCGGTGTGGAATGGGAGTCCAGCCTGGCAGCGCGGCGGCGCTCCGTTGCCAATGCGTCAACAATACGATAGTGGAGTCGGGCTTTGGCATCTACCTATACGGTATTGCCGGAGGCGCCGGCCATGTCATTTGGAACAACATCGTGGTGGACAGCAGCGGCTACGCGGTCGTCTCTGAGAGTGGCAGTGCCTCGAGCGAAAGCACGGACGTCGACTTTGAACACAACTGCTACCACGGCGCGGCGGGATTCCAGGTCAATTATCGCAATCTGACATTTGCGACGTGGAGATCCACTTATGGCCAAGACTCCGCCTCGCCTGCCTCGTTCACGGCTGATCCCCTGTTCGCCAATCAGAGCGGGGGCGTCTACACCTTGCAGGCTGGATCGCCCGCGCGTGGTGCGGGCATCGATGTTCTGGACCTTCAAGGTCGTGGCACCAGTCAACCCGTAGCCTGCGGGTGCTACGTCACCGGCAGTGAAACGATAGGAAGGATGAATCGGGTGTGAACCGTACCGGGAATCTCGGAGGGCGAATGGTGTGAATCAGGCCACGGCGGCCTGCTGGAAACACCGCGCCTCGGTACTCGACGGGTGGCAGATACCAGATCGGCTCGAGTAGTCTCTGAGAACTTAGGCCCCTTAAATCAACGTCTTCCGGTCGCTCAGCTCTTCCGCCGGCAGTCCCGGAACCACGGAGAGGCCTACATCATCGCGCGGTTCTTCGGCCGCCGACACGCCATCGTCTCCAGCCACCAGGTGCTCCTCCCGAACGACACGGCGGCCAGCGACTGACACGCCAGCCAGGACGTAGAGGTGAGGATAGTAGAGCGCGCTCAGGAAGGCCCCGTTCACTGCCAATGCAATCATCGAAGCACTCAAGGCGGCCACCAGCTCAGTGCCCGCCTGATGCGTATCGGGCCCGCGACTCCGGACCTCGGCGATGAGCCGCCGATTCGCTGCGATATTCGCGAGGATCAGAAGAACGACCACGCCCAGTCCCGGGAAGCCCAGCTCTCCGAGCGCCAGGAAGTAGATCGAGTGCGCAGTCAGCCGCCTTATGGAGACAAAGAAATGGCCCGCTCCAACTCCCAGCACGGGATGCTGGAGCGCCGCTTCCCATGCAGCTTTCCAGCCGTCGATCCGCCCCTTGGCCGAACTCTCCGTCGCATCGATGGTGTGCATGCGCTCGAAGTACGCCCCCGGAGCGAAGACGAGGACCAGCGTGACTGCAGCAGTGATCGTCACGGCGGTGACCACCTTCTGCTTCGTCCTCAGCCAGTAGTAGACCGCCACGCAGGCGAGCGCGACGGTTGCACCGCGTGACTGCGTGGCGACGACGCAGGCCACCAGCACTAGCAGAGCCAGTGCGTACATCGGCTTGCTGAGCTTCTTTGGGGCCGTCACGACCAGGGCGTAGCAGAACGGAATCGCGATGTTGACGGACAGCCCAAAGTCGTTGCCGTCACCGAGGAAGGGGGCGGAAACCAGGTAGCTCCTCACCTCGGAGTTGGCGAGCAGTTGCGGATTCAGCGCCGCCACTGCCAGGTGGACGCCTACAAGCGTCCGGAACAATCCGAGCAATTTGTTCCGGTCATCCACGTGTTTCGCGATCACCCAGTAGATCAGCAGGTAACCGAAGACCCGCTTGATGGTCTCGTAGGCGTAGAAGGTAACGCTCGCGGTCACGAGTGAGAGGCCGAGCACTCCCAGCAGAACGACCATGAGCTTCGTGACGGGTTCACGGAGGATCTGCACATTGCTGGACCGTCCCCTGGTTAGTATCGCGGCGACGGCGAGCACAATCGGAACAACCGAGGAGATCTTCAGGGTCTCGATAAAGGGCAGGTAGTGACTGGGACGCACATACTCGAGAACGAAGAACAGAAGGAGGCCCTTGTAGATCATGAGCCAGCCCCCGAAGCCAGCTCCGCGTAGATCCTCTCGAGCTTCCGGGTTCGTTCGCCGAAGTCGAACTGACTTTCCACAACTTGCCGGCCGCGCTTTCCCATCGCTCTCCACTGCTCCGGGTTAGACAGGAAGGCGCTGATGCCTTGCGCCAGCCTTTCGGGCGAGTGCGGATCGACGAGACGTCCGGTCTCGCCGTCCGACACGACCTCAGGCGTGCCGCCGACCCGGGTCGCCAGGACCGGCACCTCCATGGCCATCGCTTCCAGCGCCGCGTTGGGCAGTCCCTCGGTGTGCGACGGAAGCACCATCAGGTCGGTCTCTTCGAGAACGCGGTCTGGTTGGCTCACGTAGCCTGGGAAGTGGACGGTCTCGTGGAGGCCGAGGCCGCGCACTCTCTCAGTCAGCGCCCGGCGCTCGGGGCCATCCCCAGCCAGGACCGCTGTGAACGTGCAGCCCTGCGCCGCTACGATTCCAAGCGCGTCCACGAGGTCTGCGTGGCCTTTCTCACGGCTCAACCGTCCGATACTCGCGATCACGGGGCCGCTCAACGGACGACCCAGGAGTTCCGCAAGGAACCCCCGCTGCCCCGTACGCACATACCTCTCCACCACGATCGCGTTGTGCAGCAGCCAGACTCGGTCAGGGTGGACGCCGGAGGCGATCAGTTCACTCCGGATCAGGCCGGAGACGGCGATCACCCTGTCGAGTCCTCGCATGACGATCTTGTCGAGAGCAATGAGAATGCGTGCCCTGCGCCTGGTGGCGATCCAGCCATGGGCCGTAGTGATGGTCGGGACGCGATGGAACTTCGACGCGAGGTAGGCGATCACGTCGGACTGGACCTCGTGGGCGTGGACGACGTCAATTCCCAGGGCCCTGACGAGGTGCGCGAGCCTCCAGATCACCCGGGGGTCGTATTGGTTGAACCCGCGAATGACGTGCACCGGCATGCCCAACTCCCTCGCCGCTGCGACAAAGGGGGTTTCGGCGAGCTGGTTCCGCACCATGAAGACCGCGAGGTGGAGGCTGAACCGGGCGGAATCAATGGCCCGATACGTCTCGAGGATCGTCTTGCCGGGCCCCCCGATCTCGTGGGTGTCCCTGATGTCGAGAATCTTCATCGGCCGCTTCATCGTCGCCCCCCGGGCGCGGCCAGGAGTCCGTCGTACAGCCGCACCGTGCGCGAGACGTTCGCAGCGATGCTGAACCGCTCGAGGAGCCTCGCGTAGCCCGCCTCGCCGAACGCCCGCGCGGCCGATGGACGTTCGAGCAGGTCGATCACGTACGACGCCAGTTCGTTGGAGTCGCCTGGCGCAAAGGTGTAGCCCGTCACGCCGTGTTCGATGATCTCGGGCACCGCCCCCGCGCGGCTGCCAACCATCGGCTTCCTCATCGCCATGGCTTCGAGCAGCACGCGGCCGAATGGCTCCGGCAGGATCGACGCATGGAGCGGGACCTCCATGACATTCAGGAAATCGGCGACGTGCTCGCAGTAACCCGTGAAGACCACGTGCCTGTCGAGTCCGAGGCGGGAAATCAGCTCACGCAGGCCCGCCTCGTACCCGCGGTCCGGCTCAGAAGCCGATCCGACGAACAGGCAGACTGTCTCGGGTACCCTGGCAATGATGGCAGGGAGTGCGCGGACGACAACCTCCTGCCCTTTCCACGCCTTGATGTTGCCGACAAGGCCGATCACGCGGCGACGAGGGTCGATCCCGAGCGACCGACGAACGTCTTCTGGGCTGCGGCGAGGGGCGACCTGCGCCGGGTCCAGCCCGTTCTGGATCACGCGGAGATTGGCCTCCGCAACGCCGTACTCGACCAGATTGGTGCGGACGGCGTTCGAGATGCAGACAACGGCCGCCGCCCGGGGAGCCAGCCTCCTGGCCAGAAACGAGAACCGCTCGTTGATCCCCCGTTCGTGGACGACACACGGCGTCCTCGTCAGCAGGGCCGCCAGCATCCACTCGTGGGACCGGGTGACCGAGTTGTTCAGGTGCAGCAGTCCCACGCGCAGCCGCCTGAGAAGAACCGCGCGCTCGAACACGCTTGCGAGGAAGCGCGCGAAGTTCAACGCCCGCTGGAAGAGCCGGGTCGGCGCCACCAAGACCGGGTGCCGCCGTCCGAACGCCGAATCGACGACGCCACAGCGGAACGGTGGCCGTTTCTCCAGGACCCGAACGTCCGCGCCAGCCTCGACGAACCTGGGCTGCAGCCGATTGGCGCGATGGAACACGACGTACGGCCGGTAGCGGGAGCCCTTCAGCCCCTGGATGAGGAACAGGAGGCTGAAGTACGACCCGCCGATGGTCCCGTCCGTGTTGCCCTCGCAATACAGGACCCTGACATCCGCCGGCGACGGGACTGTCGCCGCGATCACGGGATGTTCCTGGCGATCAGCGGCCCCAGGCGGTCGGTGAGCCCGGCCGGCAGCCGCTGCCAGGCTCGGATCGCCAGCTGGTAGCGGGGATTGTGCACGTCGAGCGCCGGCATGGTGCGCCGGGTTCCCAGGATGTACTGCCAGTAGAGCTGCGTGGGATACGCGTTCCACTTCCTCTTGAAGACCTCGGCGCCGGAATCGCTCGTCGAGCGCCCGAGGTGGAAGCGGTCGAAGCCCCGCTCACACGCGTCCTTGATGAGCTCCCAGTAGAGCGCGTAGCCCGCCATCTGGCTGCGGTACTCCGCCCGGATGCCGAGCCACATGCCTTCAACCATGCCTCCGTGAAGCCCGTCGAAGGCGGCCGCAGCCGGCTGGTCACCGGCGAATACCACCGAGATTCTGCATGCCTGCGGAAACGTCTCGAGGATCCTCGAGAAGAGGCTTTTCCGGTAGAACGGAGTTCCGAGCTGATGCCAGCTCTCGCCGAGCACGGTGTAGAACGCGTCGAGCAGGTCCGCTCCGCCGACGCGCGCGCTCAGGCCGTTCTTATAGGCCCGCCTGACGTCCTTCCTGTGATCGGTCTTGAACGCCTTCCACAGCGTCTCCGGGTCCGGAGCCAGGTCCACGGTCATGCTGACCTTGTGTTCAGACGTGGGCAGATCGTGACCAAACCGCCGACGGTTTCGCATTTCCAGGTAAGCGATCCGCTCACGCGCGACGAAATGCGTCGCCCCGTCGAGGAGCGCAACCTCCGCGGCCTCGGTGTCACCACACGGCCCGCCGAAGTTCACGAACGGCATCGAACACGCAAGGTTCCCGAACAGTCGGCTCTTGACCTGAACGATCGGAAACACGCCGACGACGCGCTCATCCTCGATCGCAGCGAGGTAGAGGGACCGGTGGCCGAATTCCTCCGTGTTGATCCCGCGCCAGCCGTAGAGGTGGTAGAAGGAGGCAGTCGGCGACGCGTGAACGTACGCATCCCAGGCGTCCCGGTGGGTGTCGTCGCATTCGATGACGTTCATGCCTATGGCCCCACCACGCTTCTCAGCGCCTCGTGCACCTTCACGGCGAGATCGCGAAGCGAGTCAATCTGGCTCTCCTCGGTTCGTCCCGGAACTCTGTCGACGAGGAGGACGACCACCATGCCGTTACCTCGACGGTGCACGACGCTGTTCCAGAACGTCGTCAGCTTGGCGGCGTACTTCCCCGAGATCACCCGGCCGTCGATTTCATACCAGAAGATGCCGATCTGTTCGCGACCCCTCGCCCGCAGCCTGACCAGGTTCACGTCGCCCGTCCCTGCTCGGCCGAACACGCCACCCAGGCTCGTCGCAGCGTGGTGGAGAACATCGGCACGGTAGCTCACGAGCTTCTTGCCCTGCCGTTGACGCGCGAAATACGCGACCGACACCTCCACCGGCGTGCTGCCGCTCGCCGCGTATCTACGCCGCAACTCGCTGTCCGCACCCGGCCACCACGTGGGGATGTCAGAGGGACTCCCTTCGGAAGACCAGCCGTCAAGTTGAGAAGGAACGTCGTCGAGCGCGTGCGCCAGGGGGACCGGCTTCACGGAATAGAGGCCGGGCAGGACGCCTGCAAGCAGGAAGAGTCCGATGAGCACACTGGCAAGGCCGAGGCTGAACGATCGCCACGGAGGAGACGTCACGCAAGGGGAGGGACTTCCGTCCACGCCAGCAGACGCCGTGCCGGAGGGAGTGAGCAGCCGCAGTCCCACGAAGAGCACGACGTAGCCGATACCGGAAACGAACAACCCGTGGAGCACGTGGAGCGGACCGTGCAACGGCGAACCAATCTCCCAGTAGGACAGCAGGCCAATCAGGGCAACACGCAAGCTGTTGGAAACCGCCGCGATCACGACGGCGCTCACAATCAGCACGACCCGCCGCCACAGGTCGGGCAGGTACAGGTAGCCGAGCGGGACGCCCAGGGCGAGCACCGCCACCAGGTAGTTGACGCCACTGCAGGCGCGAGCCACTTCGAGCGTGATGTTCGGGAGATACAGCATCACCCCCTCGTGGTAGGCGGGAATGCCGACAAACTGGAGCATCTGGACGCCGAGATCGGCCGAGAACCGCTGAAAGGGCAGGTGAAGCGGCTCGGTGAACGCGTCCCAGAACGGGACCATCAGGAGGAGATAGGCCAGCGCCACCCGAATCTGCTTGAAGAACCGGGCGCCGAACAGAATCAGAACCGCACCGCACAGCGCGATGAGGAACGCCATCTGCTCGGCGACCTGGATGGCACCCAGAGAGCCGCCGAAGAGGAACCCCAGTCCGAGGACCACCACCGGGACACCGATGCTCAGGGCGGGTTGCGGGCTGATGTGCGCCAACGCACTTCGTCGGCTCCAGAAGAGATAGGCGCTGACGAACGGCACGATGTACCCGAACGAGTACATCGGAGTGGCGTCCCACATGCCGACCATCGCCCGGAGCGCGCTTCGATGGGCAAACACGACAGCCGCCAGGAGTCCCGCGAGCGTCAGGGCATGCACCGCGGACGTTGCGAACGACCGGACATCAACAGCTGGGGTCCGTGCCACCTATGTAGTCCTCGCCTCCCCGGCTTGTCGGTAACGGACCGTCCACCTTGGGTCGGCGACGGGCACGGGTATCGCGCTCGCAATGCTGTCGAACCTGAACTCGGAGAGCAACTGCCGCAGCCGTGTCTCGGTTCGACGGAGGTTTCGATAGTGCCGCAGCCGGCTCAGGCGAGGGGCAGGTAGACGAGGCTGCTCGGGGTCCACCTCCCAGGGATGAAGGTAGAACACGGCCGGCTCGCCGTCAGCCTCATTCAGCCGGCGGATCCCCCACCGGATCCAGGCGTAGGGGAGCAGCCGGAAGTACCCCCGCCCCCGACCGGCAGGTTGACTCCAGCGACGCGGACCGTCGAAGCCGGGATCTCAAGCAACCGCGGTCCGTCGGGACGGTTGCGCAGTCCGCCGAAGCCTCTGGCGAAGGCGGACGGACCGTCGCCGCCAAACACCCAGAACGGATGTCGCGGCGCCGAAGGAATCCCGTAACGGTCGTGCCGGATCGGGAAAATGCTGGCATCCCACGCGAACCCCTCTTCCACGAGCACATCGAGAGCCCACAGAGACCTGCTGGTGATCGAGAAACTCGGGGCACGATACCCGAGCACGGGGCACCCACTGACCGTCTCGAGGGTCGCCTTCGCCCGCCGAACGTCGTCCCGGAACTCCGCGGGGCTCTGATCGTAGACCAGCCGATGGCCGTAGCCGTGCGAGGCGAGTTCGTGACCCGCGGCAGCAATGCGGCGAACTAGGGCGGGCTCGCGCTCCGCCACCCAGCCAAGAACGAAGAACGTGGCGTGCACACCGGCGTCCGAGAACAGGTCCAAGAGGCGGTCGGTGTTCGCAGCCACCCGGCTCTCGTACTCGTGCCACCGCTCGCGGGACACCACGCCGTCAAAGGCCGAGACCTGGAAGTAGTCCTCCACGTCCACGGTCATCGCGTTCACGATAGGGGGAGCGGAGTTCTCGGGCATTAGATCCGCGGGCCAAAAGGCCCTCGCCACACAACTACTGTATCGACCGCGGGGCTGAAGCCCCTCGCCACACCGACTAGGAGCCACGGCGCATCAGCACCGTCTTGACGGTCTCGAGGACGATGTACGCATCCAACGCCAGCGACAGGTTCTTGATGTAGAAGAGGTCGTACTGCAGCTTCTCCATCGCGTCTTCGACGCTGGCGCCGTAGGTGTAGCGGACCTGCGCCCAGCCCGTGACGCCCGGCTTCAGCACGTGGCGCTGGCCGTAGAACGGGATCTGCTTTGTCAGGTCTCCGACGAATTCGGGCCGCTCGGGACGCGGTCCCACGAAACTCATGTTCCCGATCAGGACGTTCCATAACTGCGGCAACTCGTCGAGGCGCGTCCGGCGCAGCACCCTCCCGATCGCGGTGACCCGCGGATCGCCCCCGGCTCTCGCCCAGACGGCTCCCGTACCGGCCTCGGCGTCGTGGCGCATCGACCGAAACTTGTGCACGGTAAACACGCGCCCGTGTTGGCCGACGCGGCGCTGGTGGTAGAGCACCGGGCCCGGCGACGTTACCTTGATTGCCGCGGCGATGAGCGCCGACACCGGAATGGCGACGACCAGTCCCAGCGCGGCGGCGACGAGGTCCGTGGACCGCTTGGCGGCCACGAGCCACCGCGTCTTGCGGAAGCCCTCCGAGAAGATCAGCCAGCTCGGACGCAGGTTCTCCACCGCGATCTTGCCCGTGTACTCCTCGTACACCGTCGCCAGGTGGTCGAACTGCACGCCGTCGGTGAGCTTCATGTCGAGGAGGCGCTCCATGGGCAGCTTGCCGCGCGCGTCCGCGAGGCTGACCACCACCCGGTCCACGTCCGACTCGCGGACGATTGTCGGGATGTCGTCGATGGTCCCGACGATGCCCGGGTTCAGCAGCGACTTCCCCGCCTGGCCGGCCTCGGTGTCCACGAACCCGACGATCTCGACGCCGAGTTCCTGCCGGCGTTCGTGTAGCTCGGCGGCCAGGCCGACAGCCGCCTCGCCGGTGCCCACGAGGAGCAGCCGCTCGGCCGGACGCGCCCGCTGCAACAGCCACTCGAACGCCACGCGCCAGCCGATGATGATGCCGACCGCAAACGCCGCGGCGATGAAGAAGACGCCCCGACCGAGGATGAGGTCGGGAAAGAGGTAGTAGAGGACTGCCAGCACCATCGACGCGGCGCCCAGCGCCTGGAGGGCACGGACGAAGAGCTCCCGCCGGTCCGAGACGATACGGAGGTCGTAGAGGTCGGCATAGTAAAGGCAGACCTGGCAGACGGCGGCGACCAGCGCGGCCTTCCACCAGCCGCCTTCGTTCGTCATCAGCACCCACGCGGCATCCTGGAGGCGCAGCCACGCCGCGAACACCACGGCCTCCACGATCAGCGCGCTTTCGCACGCGACCATAAGGACGAGACGGCCGGAGACGTGTTGGCGAAGGAGTCGGGCCATGAGTCAATATCTGGCGGGGCTAAAGCCCCGCCCTACCTTTTCCGTAGCCGTCGTAGTACGTGTAGTAGCCGTAGGAGCCGTCCAGGCCTTCCTCGGTGCGGTTCAGGACGACCCCGAGGATACGGTCGCGGCCGAGGGTCGCGATAGCGCGTTGAACGAGCGTGTACGGGGTCTTCCCGGCCCGGACGACGACGAGCGTCGAGTCCGCCATCTGCGCCAGGATCTTCGCGTCGGGCAGCAGGCCGATCGGAGGCGTGTCGACGATCACCCACTCGAATCGGGCCGTGGCCTCCTCGATCACCCTCCGCATCCGGTCGGACGACAGGCCGCTCATCGGGTCGGGATCCGGCCGGCCCGCGGTCAGCAGAGTCAGCTTGGGCGACACCTGCACGAGCGACAGCTTCTGCTCCAGGTCTGCACGGAGTCCGTCGCCCAGCCCCACGACGTTCGGCACCTGGAAGATCTCGTGCAGGGTTGGCCTCCGCAGGTCCGCGTCGATCAGGAGCACGGAACGGCGGAACGACTCGCTGAGCGTGAGCGCCAGGTTGGTGGAGGTCAGCGTCTTGCCTTCCCCCGCGAGCGCGCTCGTGACGACGACGACCGTGAGCTTCCCCTCGAGCTGCGCGTGGTGGAGGATCCCGGCGAGCTTCCGGTACTGCTCCGCGAAGACCGGGCGGATCTCCGGGGTCGAAACGACCTTCTCGACGACCGACGGGTTCAGTCCCTGGAAGAGCACCATCCCCTGGGCGTCCCCGAAATCGGGCGCAGGCGCGGCTCGGTCAGGACCGGTCGCAGACCTCGCAGCAGCGGCCGGACGCTTCGGGGCCGTGCCGGGCGTCGCCCGGGCGGGCTCTGCGAACAGGGCGTCCCAGACGTCGGGCGGGTTCGGAACGGCCGCCCGATCCGACGACGCGACCTCGGCCGGCGCTGCGGCCGGGACTCCGGGAGTTGCTTCCGCCGAGAAAGCCCATGGTTCCTGGAAGGCGTCGGCTCGGGGATTCTCCGGGCTCGGAGTATCGGGGATGCCAGCACGGGCGCGCTTCAGTGCTTCGTCGATTCGACTCATCGTTACGCTCAAAAGAACCGGAAACGCTTCGGCTTGGTGTAACTGCTGAACATGCCGGCATCGCGCAGGAGGCGCCCTGGCGGCTTGACAGGATGTGGGGCGTCGGCGCCCGTGCCGTTCGAGGGTTCGGCGGGGCTTCCGCCTTCGCCCGGCCGGGCTTCGGCGGGACTTCGAAAGCCCCGCCCTACGGTACCCGCGGGGCTAAAGCCCCGCGCCACAGCGGGCTCCTGTCCCGAAAACAACACGCCCGGCGCTGCGGCTTCCTTGGCGGGTGACAGCCGGAAGTCGCGGCAGACCTCCAGGACGACATTCGAACCGACCGGGCGGACGCCGGCGGCGAACCCCGTCACGAGGGCGTTGTCGCAGATCACGCTGATCGTGCGCGGAATCCCTCGCGACCGGTCGTAGATAGTCTGGACCGCCTCGCGCGTGAAGACGTTTGCGCACTCCCCGCCAGCGATCTTCAGGCGGCCGGCGATGTAGGCCGCCGTCTCGCGGATGTCGAGCGGCTGGAGGTCGCACCGGAGCGCCACCCGCTGCTTCAACTGCCGAAGGTCCTCGTGCTCCAGCCGCTCGGCCAGTTCCGGCTGACCCGCGAGGACCACCGGCAGCAGCTTCTCGGTGGCGGTCTCCACGTTGGCCAGTAGCCGGACCTCTTCGATCAGGTCGTGGGGAAGACTCTGCGCCTCGTCGATGATGAGCGCGGTCACGCCGCCAGCGACATGCCTGGCCAGGACGGTCCGCTCGAGATCGAGGAGGAAGCGGGCCTTCGACTGACCGGCACTGGACTCGAACCCGAACCTCGCGGCCAGGAACTCGTAGAATTCCGCCCGGCTCAACGCCGGGTTGCTCAGGTACACCAAGTGGGTGGAGGGACCCGCCACCGCCTCGAGGGCCGCCCTCACGATGGTCGTCTTCCCTGTGCCAGCCTCGCCGATGAGCAGCGTCACGCCGCGCCGCCTCGCGATCCCGTACTGGAGGCTGCTGAGCGCCTCGCGGTGCCCGGCCGTGAGGTACAGGAACCGCGGGTTCGGCGTGAGGTCGAACGGGCGCTCGGAGAGGCCGTAGAACCTTTCGTACATCGCTACAGCAGCCTCCACCAGAACCACCACAATGCGCCGGCGGCTGCGACGAGGAACACGAACGTCGTGGCGCCTGCGACGAGAACCGCGCGCCGGCGCAACGCCTGACGCTCGGCGCGGCTCAGCATCACGGGGATCATCGCAACGACAGGGAGCGACAGGATCCGCACCACCTCTTCGTCGGTGTGGAAACTGCTGTCGCGGTACTCGAGGAACGCCACCAGGCCAAGGCCGATCGCAAGGCCTGCCGCAGCGCCCGCAAGATCGATCAAGGGCCGGTTCGGCCATACCGGTTGCTCGGGCAGCCGCGGCTGATCCGCCATCCGAAGCTGCTCGCCGATCTGCCGCCGCTCCAGGTTGGCCGCGATCTTCGAATCTCCCTGTTTGATCAGGAGGTTCCCATAGCTCTGCTGCACCGTCGCGTAGTCCCGCAGGATGCCGGTCAACTCGGTTTCGCGCGACGGGGTGGCCTCCACGCGCCGTTGATACTCCGCGATCTTCGTCCGAAGGACCTTGTCTTCCTGCTGCTTGCTGGCGATCTGCCTGTCGAGGCCCTCGATCTCCAGCCGCAGGTCGCGCATCCTGGACTGCCGCTGCTCCTCGGCCGGCGTCGCCGGGCGTGCGGGCGCGGCCTCGGGGGACAGCGGACGCTGAAGGGCCTCCTGCTGCGCCTTGGCCTCGAGTTCGGCGATGTTCTTGGTGACACGGACCACGTCGGGATGATCGGCCTTGTAGCGAAGTTGCAGAGCGCGTAGCTGAGCCCGGGCCGCCTGCAGCTGCTCGGCCGCCGTCCCGCCGGCTACCGCGTTCGGGTCGCCCGGGCTGGCGGGGTTCGCCGACATCTGCGCCGCCGGTGCCGCGGGCACCTCCGCCGACATCTCCGTCAGCGTCCGCTCGAGCAGGTAGCGCCGGTCGCGATCGCGGTTAATCGACTCGGAGAGCAGCTGCAGTTGACCCTGTGTGCCCGCAAGTACCTGAAGGTTGGCGTCGCGTTCGGTCGGCAACTCACCGGCGTGACGCCTCCGGTAGTCGGCGACTCTCGTCTCGATCTCCTGGAGGTTCCGTCGCGCCTCATCGAGCTGCGTGTCGAGGAAGGCTGGTCGTGGACTCGGCGAAGAGCGTCCGGTCCTGGTTGCTCTCGTCGATGAAAGCACCGGCTATCCGGTTCACGACCTCGAGCGCGAGGCGGCGGTCTTCGTACGTGAAACTCACCGTGAACGAGTCACTGCTCCGAACGGCCTGAACCTGGATGTCGCTGCTCATCTTCTCGACGACGTCGGCGATGAGGCCGACCCTCCGCTCCCTCGGGTAGAGGTTCAGCTCGGTGATAGTCCGCTCGAGGCGCGTGCGCGTGAGAATCTGCTGCTTGAGGGTCTCGACCCGCTCGGTCCGCTGCTGGCTCGCATTCCGGTCGGTTGGCTCCGTCACCGTGGACCGCACGTAGGCGTCGGGCACCCGCTGAGGGACGATGAGGATCAGGGCGTCACAGCGGTAGCGCTCGGGCAGGCGCCAGGCGACCAGCGCGGTCAGGACCGAGATCGTCACGAACGGCGCGAGGATCAGCCACTTCCTGCGCCAGAGGATGCGGGCGATGTCCTCGGGGGTGTATTTCTTGCCTGGTAGCACGGGGCCTCACCTCATCTTGCGACCCTTCGACTCGCTTCGCTTGCTCAGGGTCGCCCCGAGCAACGTCGAGGGGCGATCGTGCGAACTACGAATCTTGCGAAGTGAACTGCCGATCTCCTCATCGTGCGATCGTGCGATCTAACGATTCGTTCGCAAGATCGCAAGATCGCAACATCGCAAGATTGTCATTGTTCTACCTTAGCAACGGCGCCCAGAGGTTCATGCCGACGCTGATGCTGTTGCGGTCCTGGCCGCGGGCGAGCGCCTCGGGCAGCGGGACCGACTGGTCGAACAGGTAGTGGTAGTACCCGTAGTTGACGAAGAGCGCCGCCCAGCGCGTCAACGTGTACTGATAGCTGGCGTTCGCCGTCGCAGTGTCGTAGCCGCGGCCGGCAACGCCGTACCCCACGCTGCCCGTGTTGTAGCCTGCGCCGAGCATCGCGCGAGAACGGTCCGAGACGAACCCGGTCAGGCCGACCGTGACGTAGTCGGAGAAGAACGGGTCGGTGAACCCCTGCGTGTACTGGACGCCGCGGGAGTAGTTCACCCCCAGGCTCCAGCTCCGCGCGATCTGAGTGTTCATGGACGCGCCGGCCGTCAGCGGGTAGCGGGTCACCTTCTCCCCGGCCGCGTCGGGCGTCGCCGCCGGAACGTAGCTCCGATAGACGGACGGGCCGACGTTGAAACCGAAGTTCATCGTCCGAGATGGCGACAGCCGCTTGGCATACGTGAGACCAAACTGGATGTCCTGAGTGTCGATCGGCTCGTTCCCCTGGTACAGCCCCGAGGCGCCGCGGCGATAGCGGTAGGTCGAGGTGAAGCTGGCGCGCGTGCTCAGACGGTAGTTCAGGCCGCCGCCTGCGGCCCAGTTCTGGTACGGCAGGTCCCGGTTGCCGTAGTCGGTGTAGTTGAAGTTGTAGTCGGCCGAGAGCGACGAGCGCGGCGTCAGATTGTGAGTGAACGAGGCCGACGAGTGAGCGTTGATCATCGGCTCCTCGGCGAGCGGATTATCCGGGTTGTTCGGGACGATGTCGCCGGCCGCGGGCGGCCTGATGCCGGCTGCCGGGCTGAACGAATAGTAGGGGGTGTAGCTGACGCTCTCGGAAATCCGCAGGTTGCTTCTCCGCGTCAACTGAGAGGACATTCCAATGCTGAGGAACGAGTTGAAGCCGTTCAGCTCCTCGAGCGACCGGTAGTAGCGGTAGCCGGTGCCGCCGCTGAAGTCGAAGGTCGCCCGCCCTGCCCTCTTCGTGTAGTCGAGCGAGATGGTGCCCGAGCCGTAGCCGCCGCTCTGCTGAAAGCGAGGGTCGCTGACGCCTTGGGGGGTCGACGCGAGCACGTTGTCGTCGTAGGCGCCGAACAGCGACAGGTTCACGTCGAGCTGCTGGGTGCTGGCCGGGTTCGCGCCGTTACCACCGAACAGGCCGCGGTAGGGGCGATCGGGACGGGGACGCTGCGCGTAGGTGAGCGGACAGACGGACAGGACGGCGGCACAAGCCACCAGCCACACCGTGAGACGATGACCCGCAGCTGCCTGCCCTTTCAATCGCATTCTCCGCTGATCGCGGGGCTGAAGCCCCGCGCCACACCGGACACTACGGAACAATGACGGTGTCTCCCGGCTTCAGCTCGATGTTCTGCTTCAGGTTCTTGCCCTTCGCGACGTCCTTGTAGTTGAACGGGAAGCGCAGCTGCTTGCCGCTCTCGACGCGCATCACCGAAATGTCCTTCTGCTTGGCGAACTCGGTCAGGCCACCGGCCATCGAGATGAGCTGCAGCACCGTCGTCGGCGCAGTCAGCTGATAGGGCCCCGGCCGCGTAACCTGGCCGGTAATGAACGCCTTTCGGCTGTTGATGGTCCGGACGGTCACGGTGACGTTCGGGTCTTCGAAGAACTTCATCGCCAGAGCGTTGATCCTGTCGCGAAGCTGCTCGGGTGTCAGGCCCGCCGCCGCAACGTCGTTGAGGAGCGGCAGCGAGATCATCCCGTCGGGACGGACGGTGACCTCGGCCGACACGTTGGCCTCGCGCCAGTATTGCACCGACAGGACGTCCTCGGGCCCGATCACGTAGCCGGGGGGCGGAGGAACGGCCGGCGCGACGACCGGGGGCGCCTGCTTCTGGGGGCCCGCCTTCGCCTGCTCCGCAGGCTTCGGCGAGGTGGCCCCCGTCTTCGCGGGGTCCACCAGCTTCGGCGGGGCGGTTTGCGCCCATGCGCTCGACGCCGCCAGGAAGAACCCGACAACGAGGACAATGGCTGAAGTTCGTCTCATCATGGCACTGCACTCATCATACCGCCACGTCGCATGCCGTGCGCGTACAGGCGCCCGCCCCGTCAGTCACATGACCGGCCTTGCCTGCAACGCCGCCACCTCTTGTATCGGCAGAAAGGGTGTGCGGCTTTGGCACGGTCACGGGATTGCCTTCGACGGGTCCGTGAGTAGTTCCGGCAGTCGGGAGCAGAACTCCGCGACCGGCAGGACGAGGACCGGCCCGTCCTGCTGCGCGTGTTCGCCTCGGTAGACGCCGATTGCCCGGCGGATCACTCCCCGCTCCACCAGTTCCCGCAACGGTGCCCCGTCGGCAGGCCGCCAACGCGTCGTCGCCTTCACTTCCACCGCAATCGCGTGGGTTGGACCCGTCCAGACGAAATCCACCTCGAGACCCGCCGGGGTGCGGTAGTAGGCCAGTTCCCCACCCAAGTCCGCGTGAGCCAGGAACGCACGCAATTCGTGCAGCACCCAGGTCTCGAGCGCGGGCCCGCGCTCGCTGTCGTGCAGTGGCGCCCGCAGCCGGCCCGCCGCGGCACGCGCCACGCCGGCGTCGAAGAAGTAGAACTTCGGGTGCCCCGCCTCCCGCACCTTCAGCCGCGGCTGCCAGGCCGGCAGCCACGCCCCGACGAGCGTGTCAACGAGCACCTCGAAGTAGCGCTGCACGGTGAGGCGCGCCACGGCTGATTCGCGCGCGATGTTCGAGACGTTCACGGTCTGGCCGTTCATCACCGCCGCGGTCCTGAGGAAGCGGGAGAATGCGGCGAGATTCCTCGTGACCGCCTCCTGCTGGATTTCCTCGCGCAGGTAGTTCGAGGCGTAGGCATCGAGGATGTCGACGGCTGCGTCGGGCTCGCTCCGGACCCCCGGCAGCAGTCCGAATCGCAGGATGTCCTCCGGCTCCGCGCTGCCCGCCAGTTCGTTCCAGGTCAGCGGGTGGAACTGCCGGTTGACGACGCGGCCGGCCAGCAGGTTCGCGTCTGCGCGCTTCAGCTTGCGGGCGCTCGACCCGCAGAGCGCGAACTTCCAACGCCACTGGTCCCTGGCGATCAGGGCGTGCACCTCGTTCAGCAGGGCCGGCACCCGCTGTACCTCGTCGACGACGATCCAGACGCCCGCAGGCAGGGCCTCGATCTCCCGCCGGAATGCGGACGGATCCGCGAGGAGTTCGACGTAGACGTCGGTGTGCAGGAGGTCGTACCACCGGGCGTCGGGCAGCACAGACCGCAGCCACGTCGACTTCCCTGTGCCTCTGGGCCCAAACAGGAAGAAGGATCTGGCCGGAGCGACCATCCGACGCTTAAACATAGTGGACATTATACAACGTAAAATGACCACTGCGATTTCATATTACTTGCTGTCAAGGGCCGGACGGCGGGGTCGCTACCTGTACTCTTTGAACGGCAGCTGGCAGTCGTGCTTGCGGAGGAAGTTGAGGAACTTCTTGTAGTCGCGCGTGTCCATGTTGAACAGGCGGGTGACGATCTTGTAGTTGCCGCGCGCCTCTTCCAGCCCCTTGCGCACGAGATCCCGCACGTTCGAGCGCGTGATCTCGCGCTGCATGTAGAGCGGGTAGACCGCCGTCCAGAACGACTCGCGCCCGTCCACCAGGCGCTTGAAGAGATCGTCGGCCACCGTCCGCCGACGCTCGCGCTTGGGGCGGATCATCACGTTCTGCCGCGTCCGGATCTCCAGCGGGAGGTCCTCCGGGGTGATGACCTCGTTCTGCCCCGTCACCACCAGCCGTTCGATGACGTTCTCGAGCTCGCGGACGTTGCCCGGCCAGGCGTGCTCCACGAGCGCGGCCACGGCCTCGGGCGACAGCGTCTTCGCGGGGTACAACCCGTCGCGCGTGAAGTGCTGCAGGAAGTGCTCGGCCAGCGCCGGGATGTCGTCCTTGCGCTCGCGCAGCGGCGGGACGATGAGGTGGATAACGTTCAGCCGGTAGTAGAGGTCCTCGCGGAACGTGCCCTGCGCGATCATCTCGGGCAGGTTGCGGTTGGTCGCGGCAATCACGCGGACGTTGACCGAGGCCAGGGCGTGGTCGGCGCCGACCTTCTGCAACTCCCCCGTCTCGAGGAACCGCAGCAGGAGCCCCTGGAGCCTCGGCGTCATCTCGCCAATCTCGTCGAGGAACACGGTGCCGCGGTCGGCCGCCTCGAGCTTGCCCTGCTTGTCGCGGTAGGCGCCCGTGAAGCTCCCCTTCACGTGGCCGAAGAGCTCGGACTCGAGGAGGGTCTCGGGAAGCCCGGCGCAGTTCACGGCGACAAACGGCTTCTCGGCGCGGGCGCTGCCGACGTGGATGGCGAGGGCGACGAGTTCCTTGCCGGTCCCGCTCTCGCCCGTCACGAGCACCTTCGCGTCGGAGCGGGCGATGCGCTCGATCTCGGCCTTCAGGTCCAGCACGGGAAGGCTGGTGCCGATGAGCTGCGCTTGTCCGTTTCTTCTCATAACGAGAAATGGCCTACTGAGCTTCGCCGCTCAGAAAGTGAGCCACACTCCGCGTCGCCGCCTCGTCCAGTGAGGTGAACACCGCTCCCAGCCGGTAGCGGCCCCGGTCGTTGCCGTCCAGGCTGCCGTCCGCCACCCGCCGGACCTCGATCTCGGCGTTGAACGGGTCGGCGCCGAGCGTCGTGCGCAGCCTGGCCCGCTGGCCGATGTTCATCTTCTGCGACGAGGAGAGCAGCACGCCGCCGGCGCTGATGTCCACGAGGCGGACGGTCAGCGCCATCGGGAGGCCGACCTTCTGGTCGCCCCTGATCGGCACCCTTGGTTCGCGGCGCCGCTCGAGATGGGCCTGAGGAGACATGGGCTAGGCCTCCGGAGCCGGATTCGTCTCGGCCAGACGCGCCGCGACGACACGGTCAATCTGCGCGAGCGCCGCAGCGCCCGGTTCGACAAACTCCAGGCCTACGAGGTAACGCTCGCCGTCCGGCACGGTTTCGGACGTCACGTGGCGCACCTTGACCTGGACATCATGGCTGCTTCCGTTGAACGCGAACCGCATGGCCCGGACCGAGTCCGGGTTGGGCCGCGTCCGCGTCTCGATCAGCGCCCCGCCGCGCGCGAGGTTGAGGAGCGAGTGCGACTCGACGGTCTCGAGCGCCCCCCACAGCTGCCCGATGATCTCGAAGCGCATGTCGCCGCGCCTGTCACCCAGCCGTTCCTTGAAGGGCATCGGTTGTTCCTCGCTGCGCTCGATGAAGCTAACAGCTGACAGCTAACAGCTCACAGCCGACAGCTGGCAGCGGACTGCTCGAACCCAATCGTCACCGTTATCGGCCCCACGGCCGAACAACTTCAGCCGGACGCCTGACTAATGGCTCTCGGCTTTCGACTCTCGACTCTCGGCGCTGCTCGGCATCCCGCCGGGGGCATGACGACGCCAAGGGCCCGAAGCCGAGGGCCGAGAGCCCCCGAGGCCGGGCTAGCTGAATACGAGCCCGGCTTCCTTCCGCGCCCGCGCGACGAGCGCCGCGGGCGACTCCCCCGCCCCGGCCGGATACAGCGCGTGCCCGACGGCGACGGCAGGCAGCTGACGGGCCCGGGCGAGGGCATCCAGCCGCTCGCGCACCCGCACGGCCGCCTTCGCCACGCCCTCGGGCTTGGTCCGCACCAGAACGGCGGCAATCTCGCCGCCTGTCAGCTGACCCAGCAGGTCGGCCGACCGGAGCTCGTCGCGCACCGTGCGAATCACCACCGACATCACGCGCGGATCGGGGACCGCCGCCCCAGGCACGCGGGCCACGAGCACGCCGCCGCTCAGTCTCAGGCGACTCGCCCTCGAGAGCTCCTCACCCATCGTCTCTTCGAAACGCGGAGGCGCCGGCGCCTCCGGAATGCCCTGCGCGGGCACCTGCGCGGCGCCGAGCGAGATGCCCGCCAGCCAGGCGCCCAGAACGTCCGCGCCGACCAGCGCCGCGTCGGCCCGCTCGACCGTGAACGGCCTCTCGAGTGACGACAGAAGTTCGATGACCCCAGTCGCGCCATGACCGAGCGCGAAACCTATGGCGATCCGACGGGCGTTCAACTCGACCGCGCCCGGTGCCAGTTGCGGGAGTTCCTCGCCCGTCCACTGCTCGCCGCCCGCAGAATGGAGCATCACGGGCCGCTGGGACGGGCGCGTCATGGCCACGCGGGCCGCGCCAGCTCCGACCATGCGCACGTATTCGTCCACCACCGCCCGCACCGACGGCCTGAAGGCGCCCGTTGCCGTGGCCATCCGCCGCACCAGCCGGTCGCGCACCTTGTGCCCGCGCCGCTCGGCAATGTGGTCCAGCACGGCGCCCGCCGACCGGCACACCACCATCATCGTCGACTCGACCTCCGGCTCCACCAGGCCGGCCACGACCAGAATCCGGCGCACCATGTCGGTGGAGGCAATCGGCAGCAGCAGCTCCTCGCCCTGGGCCGACTGCCACCCGTGCTGCTCGAGCTCGTTGATCGACGAGATGTGCGTGGGAGCGTCGGGCTTCAAAACCGCTTCGACGTCGATCTCCCGCGGGTCGTTCGTCACGTCCGCGCCCGGAAGCCACGCCTCGAGGCTGAAACGGCCGTTCAACTCGCGCCGGTAGACCCGCGCATCGATGTCGTACCAGATGGCGGCGGCCTGGATCAGGGACAGCAGCAGCTGCCGCTCGTCGGCGCTCTCTCTCATGTGGCCGAGAAAGCGCATCACGGCGGACAGGCGGCGGAACTCGTCGCCCTCACCCTTTTCCAGCGTCGCGTGCACAGGTCCCCCGAACGCCTTTCGTCAAAAACCGGCTTCCCGCCCCGCGCCTCAATGGACGAGGGGCCTCCAGTTGGCCCCGGAGGCTGCAAGGAGCCGGCCACGATTCGGCGGGGCTGCACGGATTTGGACTCGTTTTCTCAAGCAACTAGTAGTCAACAGTTTACGGGCGTATACTCCCTGGCACGCCGACAGCGCCCAGCATCCTTGTCTATGGATCAGCAGACAAAAGTCTACGCGGATTCGCAGCGCGGTAAAACAAACGGGCGGCTTGACGTGCCACGCTCGTTCGAACATGATGGCGCAATTGTCCCAGCCGGCTCCAAGCCGGGTGAGATGGCAGTCGTGGCCCGGTTCGTCGCGTCCGGGCTCCCGCCGCCGGGCACTTCGCACAGAGGCGGCTGGGTTCGGCGGACCTCACAGTCGCCCTTCGCGCCGACCCGGTCCGCGCCTGCCACTCGCAACCGGCCCGAAGCCGGGCGTCGAGAGCCGAGAGCCGTTTCCCCGGGAGTCCCCCATGCCCCGTTCGTTCGTTGCGCTTGTCGCCGTCCTGACCCTGGCCCTGTCCGCGGTCGCTACCCCCCTCGCCGCGCCGCCAGCCTCGCGCCGCACGCCGAAGTTGGTCGTCCTCCTGGTGGTCGACCAGATGCGCGCCGACTACGCCGAGAGGTTCGGGCAGAACTGGACCGGCGGCCTGCGCCGGCTGATGGACGAAGGCGCCTGGTTCCGCGAGGCGGCCTACCGGCACATGTCCACCGTCACCTGCGTCGGCCACACCACCATCGTCACCGGCAGCCTCCCCCGCACCCACGGCATCGTGAACAACGAACTGTGGGACCGCGAGTCGGCCAGAGGCGGGAACTGCGTGGCCGACCCCGAGACCACGCTCGTCAGCTACGGTCAGCCGGTGAAGGGCACCGCCACCAGCACGAAGAACCTGCGCGTGCCCACGATCGCCGACGAGATGCGCGCCCAGTTGAGCAGCGCGACCCGGATCGTGTCGCTGTCGCTGAAGGACTACACCGCCACGTCCATGGCCGGGAGTCGCGCCGACGCGGTCGTCTGGATGAGCGTCTCCAACATGTCCTTCATGTCCTCGTCTGCCTACGGCCCGGCTCCGGTGCCGTGGCTGGCCGAGTTCATCAAGACGCACCCGGTGGAGGCGGACCTCGGGAAGAGCTGGACGAAGCTCCTCCCGGAATCCGCCTACCTCTATGCGGACGATGCGGAGGGGGAACTGACGCCGAACGGGTGGACGCGGGTGTTCCCGCACGTGGTCAAGGGCGCGGCCGCCGCCGCGGACAGGGTCTTCTACAACGCGTGGGACACGAGCCCGTACTCCGACGCCTACCTGATCCAGATGGCGCAGGCGTCGATCGACGCGCTGAAACTCGGGCAGAAGGGCGGCACCGACTTCCTCGCGATCAGCTTCTCGGCGCTCGACCTCGTGGGCCACGCGTTCGGGCCGCGAAGCCACGAGGTGCAGGACGTGCTGGCGCGCCTCGACGTCAATCTCGCCTCCCTGCTGACGAAGCTCGACAAGACCGTTGGACGAGGCAGCTACGTCCTGGCGCTGACCGGCGACCACGGCATTTCGCCCATCCCCGAACAGATGGCCGCGCTCGGACTGAACGGCGGGCGGGTGCTGACGGCGGACCTGACCGGCCGAATCGAGAAGGCGCTCGAGCCGTTCCTCGGGCCGGGCAAGAAGGTGGCGCGGCTCTCCTACAACGACCTGTATTTCGAGCGTGGCATCTACGACAGGATGCGCGCGAACCCCGAGGCGATGCGGGCGGCGCTCGAGGCGGCGCGCTCCATGCCGGGAGTGGCACGGGTCTTCAGTGCCGACGAACTGACAGCCGCGCACGGCACATCCGGCGACGACGTTGAAGCCGCCGTCATCGCCAACTTCTTCCCATCACGGAGCGGCGACTTCGCCATCATTCCGCGGCCCTACTACCAGTTCTCGTTGAGCGGGACGACGAGGGGCGGCAGCACGCACGGCTCGCCGTACTGGTACGACCGCCGCGTCCCGATCTTCCTGCTGGGCCAGGGCATCAGGCGGGGGCAGTACTTGAGCGACGCCGGGCCTGTCGACATCGCACCGACGCTGGCCTTCCTCATGGGCATCACGCTTCCGGCGGCGGACGGCCGGGTCCTCAACGAGGCGCTGCTGCCACCGCCACCGGTCTCCACGAGGCGCTGACGGACGTCAGTCGGCACTGACGCATGTCAGTCGGCGCGGACGACCGTCAGTCGGGACTCACGAGCGTCAGTCGGGGCTGACGCTGTCAGTCGGCGCCAACGAACGTCAGTCAAGGCTGGCGAGCGTCAGTCGTGCCGGCCCCGGCAGGCCGGGCGTTGGGAGGCGGCCGCGCGCGAGCACGGGGGCCTTCCAACGACCGGCTGTATGAGCGCGGGGCCCTACAAACGCCGGCGTTCGCGGCCGCACTTCAAACGCCACCAGTAGTAGAATCCCACCCATGGCCAGCCCGGACGCCCTTCGACCCTTCGACTCGCCCAAAGCCGAGTCGACTGGCTCGCTCAGGGTCGCCCCGAGCAGCGTCGAGGGGCGACTTCACTCAGGGCGTGGTGAGCACGAGTCGAACCACGACATGCAAACGGCGCGCGCCGAGTCGATCCGATTCACGTACGAGGACTACCTCAACTTCCCGGACGACGGGCGGCGACATGAGCTGATCGACGGGGAGCACTACGTGACGCCGGCTCCGGTTCGACGCCACCAGGAACTGTCGATGCGCCTCAGCGTTGCGCTGGCGACGTGGCTGCGCGAACACCCTGTCGGCGTCGCCTACGCGGCCCCTCTCGCTGTGATTCTGTCCGACGTCGACGTGGTCGAGCCCGACCTCCTCTTCGTGTCCAACGAGCGCGCCGCGGTGCTCGGTAAGTGGATTCACGGCGCACCCGACCTCGTGGTTGAGATCCTCTCGCCGAGTACGAGGCGGGTAGACGAGATCACGAAACGCCGGCTCTACGAGCGCGTCGGTGTGCGGGAGTACTGGATCGTGGACGACGAGATCGAGGTCGTGAAGATCTACTGCCGCCGGGACGACGGCAACTTTCGGCGGGAGGCCGAACTGTCGCGCGAGGCGGGACATTCCCTGACGACGCCGCTCTTGCCGGGGTTCTGTCTCTCACTCGCCGAGCTGTTCGCCTGAGCGGGAAGGTCGGCGCTGCCGAGCGTCAGTCGGCCGACTACCGACCTATGACAACTCGCACGCCGAATGCGTAGCCACCGACCGAGTTCTCGCCGTAGACCTGAGACACGCCGCCCGAGCCCAGAACGCCATTGACTGCCCGGTAGCGGAACTCCCCGCCCAGGCGCAGCCACCGCGCTACGGTGTAGTCCACACCGCCCAGCACGACGAACCCGTTGGCGGTCTCGCTCACGCCGTCGCCGCTCGCCGCATCGGAACTGGACTCTTTGTACATCACCAGGCAGAGTCCCCCGCCAACGAACGGGACGAGACGTGGCGCGCTTGCCTGCGGCTGTGCTGCTTTTGCCGGCGGCTGTTTTTGCGGCGGCTGCGGAGCCTTCGTCTGCGCCAGGCTCTTCTTCGTCGGCGGCTTCTGACCGGGCTTCGGGGGGGCGGGCTTCGTGCGCTTGAACGTGAAGCGCCATCCGCCGACTACATCCAGGGAGTTCACGCTGGTCGTGACCGGAATCCCCGACGGGTCGGCCGGTCCGCCATCGACGAAGACCTGCTGCCCGTCGAGGCTCAGCGGGGAGTAGGCTGCGCCTGCGAACAGGCCTTTCCAGAGGTTCACGACCTCCGCACCGAGGCCGAACGTCATCTTCGTGTGCTGGCCGGCGACCGCATCGAAGCTCTGGGCCGACGTGAGGCTGGTCTGACCGAACGACAGTACGGCGCGGAAGCCCACGCCCGGTTTGCCCGGTCCTTTCGCCGCGCCAGAGGTGGAAGTTGGGGTGCCCTGGATCAGTTCGACGTCCGCGGCCAGAACGAACCCCTCCTGCTGAACGCCAGGGACCCGGACACGAAGCCACTCGCGCTGGCTGCTCAGGACTTGTACAACTGTTCCGGCCTTCACGGTAGTGATGGTGCGGGCGGAGCTTGTCGCGTCCGTCAACAGGCGAGCACCGGCACTCTTCACCCGGGCGTACTTCGCAGCTGCCGGCGACGTCTGGGCTTTCGACGATTCAGCCGTGGGTAGCTGGGCGAACCCGGGGCCGGCAGCCACGACGCTTAACAGGCAGCTCACCGCGAGGATTCTGAACCTCATGGAGTCTCCACAGGTCTTCCTAGACACGCCACGCTTACTTCGTAGTGAGCACGAACGTGAGCTTCTGCCCGTTGCGCAGGACCGTCACTTTCACCTGAGGCAGCGTTTGAAGCTGCTCGTATAGTCGCATCACAGTAGCCATGCCGTCGAGCGACTGGCCGTTGACCTGCTGGATGACATCGCCGTTTCGAAGCCCCAGCTGGTCGGCGGCGCCCCCTGCCATCACCTGTCCGATCTCGAAGCCATCGATGACCCGCTGTCCGTCGGCGCCGTCTTGGTACCGCGGTCTCGCGACCGCCGATTCCAGCAACTCCGGCAGGTTGGCCAGGTAGCGGCCGACCGGTACCTCCGGCAGAAAGGGTTCGACCTCGCCCGCACGTGCATCCGGCGAGGCGCCCGTGAGGAGCGCTGGCCGGACGGCGCGCGATGAGGTTGCGGTCGAGAATGTCAGGAACTGCACGCGGCCCGTCTCCAGGTTCTTGAGAAGGACCCCGGCCTCCCGAACCTCTAGGAGCTCCGCGACATCGCACGCCCGGTCACCGGCGACCACCATCACGTGCCGCTCGGGCGGACGGGTACATCGAATCAGGCACGCCGACCTCGTCGGCGTGTCAGTGTCCACCATCAGTCCGGTGAGTTGCAGCGGCAGGGTCGAGTTGGGCAACGTCGCTCCCGGTTGCTGAACCACACCGCCGGCGAGCAGTACGACCGCCATGGCCGAGAGACGGGCGCCGAGTACCGGAGAGAGGAACATCACTAGCTCGGGCCTTCCAGCTTGTGGCGCCGTGGGTGGCGGCCACCAGTCCCCACCATTGTCGCTCATGATCGCGCGAGCGGGCCGGTGGTCGTTGCGTTATCATGGCCGCTGAGATGCATGCGCGCCTGACGCTCGTCGTGCTCCTCCTGGCCGCGGGTCCGTACGCCTGCGGATCTGGTTCAAAGTCCTCGCCGTCTTCAGGCTCGACACAGCAGATTAGCGGGACCGAACAGCTCGCCTGGGACCAGCGAGTGGCTAGCCGCGACGAGATCGCAAAACTGCGTTTCGTCGCCCTGGTGGACGGTAGGCGTTCCGAACTGCCCGACACCCACTGTCGTCTGTCAACCGCCTCAGTGGCAACCTACTACTACGACTGCCGGAGCAGTCTTCCGTCGATGTCGGCAGGGCTGCACTCCATTCAGTTGATCGCGCTCAACGGCACTCTTGAGAGCCCGCCATCCGCGCCTCCGCTGTCAGTTAACCTCGGAGGGGCGCCTGCCTCGAACGGCTCCTCCAGCGCGGGGTCGAGCGCCTCCACCGGCGCCGGCGCGAGTGACTCCCCCACCCCCGGGGCGAGCGACTCCTCGGTGCGGATAGCGACTTCCGACGGTGTCAGCCTGCGGATCGAAACGCTCGCCAGCGGATTGAACGACGTGACCGACCTCGCGCTGGCGCCCAGCGGCTGGGTCCTCGTAGCAGAGCGCGCCGGCCGTATTCGGAGCTATCGAGATCGCGCAGTCCAGCCCGACCCAGCGGCCGTGCTCGGCGAGACCCTCGCCGCGGGTGGAGAGTTGCTGGCGATAGCGGTCGATCCTCAGTTCGACCCGAGTCGCTGGGTCTATGCCGTCCATACGACGGCCGTACCGACCGGAATCACCCAGGCGGTCGCTCGAGTTCCGAATCACCAGGTTCCAGGAGAGTGCTGGCGCCTTGGTGAACCCATCGACGCTCCTTGCCGGCATCCCCGCTTCGTCTGACCGCGCGGCGGCCGCGCTTCGATTCGGGCCCGACGGCAAGCTGTACGCGGCGTTCGACGATGGTGGGGACGAGCGGGCGCCGGGCGACGTGGCGTCGTTCAACGGCAAGGTGCTGCGGCTGAACCCCGACGGAACCACGCCGGCCAATCAGGCGGGCGCTACGCCCGTCCTCGGAAGCGGCTTCCGGTTTCCTCGCGCCCTGGGCTGGTCTCCGGGCGGCGGCGTTCTCTGGGTGTGTGACGCCGGGACCGACGGTTCGGAGCGACTGACGCCGGTAGTTGTCGTCGAGAAACAGCCCCATCGAGCGCAATTGCGAACGTCATACCGCCTGCCTGTGCCATTCGGGATCGGGGGCGCTACCGTCTACGCGGCGTCTGGCGCGCGCGAGTTCGGGGGCAATCTGTTTGTCGGAGCCGACTCGGGCCGCTATCTCCTCCGCATGCGGTTCGATCCGGCGGACCCCCTGACCGTGGTCTCCACCGAGCGCCTGCTCGAAGACCGGGTCGGAGGGATCCGCGCCGTCACCGTGGGAGCCGACGGCGCCATCTACTTCTCGACCGCCAACTCGCTTGGACGCCTCGTGCCTCTGACGACACCATTGCGCTCCGAATCCGGTCCGTTGCGCTTGGTGCGGTGAGGAGCACTCCTCTCCCCATCTGGCGAGGCCCGTCGAGGACAAGCGAGACAACGGGCAGGCTCCCCCGGCGGCCTGCTGGCTTCCTGCGGCGGTGCGGTCCACAACGGGAAGCAGCCGGGAGATAGGTGGCGGCCGCGCGCGAGCACGGGGGACTTCCAGCGGCCGGTTTCACGCGCCACGCCAGCGTCGAAGGCGTAGAACTTCGGGTGCCTCAGGGTCAACCGGCAAGAACAAATTGCCAACACCAATGGTATTTGGTATTCTCAATGCCATGAGGAAGTCGATCACCATCGACCGGGCCGGACGCATCGTCCTGCCACAGCGGGTTCGAAGGCACTTTCATCTCGAGGCGGGCGACGAGCTGGACCTCGAGGTCGTGCCTGAAGGAATCTTCCTACGGTCCCGTTCGGTTCCGGCAGGCCTCGTCGAAGAGAACGGCCTGCTGGTGCATGAAGGCGAGGCGACCGGGGAACTCGCCGATGCCGTCGAAATCGCGAGGGCGTCGAGGGACGCGGACGTGCTGGGGTTGCGGCGATGACGGTGTTCTGCGATACATCGGTTCTCGTCGCGGCCTGCATCCGGCAACACCCTCACCACGACCGCGCGCGGCCGGTGCTGGAGTCCATCGTCGCCGGGAAGGTGGACGGCGTCATGTCCGCGCACAGCGTAGCGGAGGCGTTCTCGGCCCTGACCTCGCTGCCGATCATGCCGCGAATCCTGCCGTCCGAAGCCCGCGAGATCGTCGCGAGGAACTTCCAGCGACACTTCCAGATCGTGGCACTGACCACCGGGATGTACGCAGGCGCCATCAACGCCTGTGTCGCGCGTGGGCTCGGTGGGGGAAAGGTGTACGACGCCTTGCTGGTCGAGTGTGCGCGCGCCTCCGGGGCCGACCGGATCTACACGTTCAATCTGGCGGACTTCCGCCGCCTCGCGCCCGATCTCACCGATCGCATCTCCGCACCATAGACGGGTCGAGAATTGGGACGATGCCGAGAGCCAAGCGCCGAGAGCCCAAAACCGCTCCGCTGCGCCCGCGACCGTTTCGCGCAGCCGTCCTCGCCGCGGTCCGCCGCATTCCGCCAGGACGAGTATCGACCTATGGCGACGTGGCCGGGATGGCCGGCCGCCCGCGGGCCGCGCGCGCCGTCGGGAACATCATGCGGGAGTGTCGGGATGCGACCGTGCCGTGCCACCGGGTGGTGGGCGCTGGCGGGGCGCTCGGCGGCTACGGCGGGAACGTCGAACTCAAGCGCTCCCTCCTCCGCGCGGAGGGGATGATTGTCTTCGGCGGGCGGATTCGATCGTTCTCGGCTGCGAGGTGGCCTACCGGCGGGCATGCGCGACTCCCAGGTCTCAGCACGTTCCTGAAGGCACGGGCGTAAGAAGATGCTGCTATTCTGTGATTTGCAGCCTGCAACCTCAGTGGACCGCCATGATCGAAATCCTCGGATCCCTCGTTCTCCCTTCTAGCGTCTGCTTCCTGCTGGCGGCAACCGGCTTGGCGCTGTGCGTGCGCGAGCGGACACGCAAAGCGGCGTTGGTCGCGCTGGCATCCGCCGGGGTGCTGTTAGTGGTCTTCTCGTGCGGCAAGGTCGCCACGTTGCTCCTCAGCCCTTTGGAGTATGCGTACCCGCGCGTACCGGACCAAGCAGCGCCGGTGCGAGCGATCGTCGTACTCGCGGCTTACGCAGCGGACGATCCGAACATGTCACTGAGCGATCGGCCCAACAGCGCCGGCCTCTATCGCGTTGTTGAAGGCGCACTCTTGTGGCAGCGCTGTCAGGATTGTACTGTGGTCGTCACTGGCCGGTCGCCCACCACCAAGGTGATGGCGGAGTTGCTTGTATCGTTGGGCGTGCCGCGGACGCGGGTGCAACTGGATAACGACGCCGACAGCACCAGCGCAAGCGCGGTCAACATGCGCCGGCTGCTTGGCGATACGACCTGCTACCTGGTGACATCCGGTGGACACATGGTGCGGTCGATGGCGGTCTTTGCCAAGGCGGGCATGCGGCCCCTCCCCGCGCCCACCGATCACCGCCTGCCGAAGAACGTGGCCCAGGCGGCATGGGCCCTCTCCGCGTTTCACCTGGAATGCTCGGACCTGGCCGTGCACGAGCGCGTTGGTGTCTGGTGGTATCGATTGCGCGGGCGGATCTGATTCAGAGGAGCTCCCGGACCGTCGGAAGATCCAAGAAGCCGGGCTCGGAATACCCGGCGGACTCGCTCAGCGAGCGGCAGCCATGCGAGCCGATTCGGACATCGCGGAAACGCGCTGCCGGTGGGCGGCCGGAACGAACGGCGTCACGACCGAAGGACGGCCCACTTCCCGGAGTGCGGCAACGCGCCTGGGTTCCAGGCGCTGACGGGGCGCCTTCTGAACGGCGCGGCCCTTCTTGAGTCGGCGGGCTTCGTGGTCCAGGACGAACAGCTCCTGGAGACGCCTCGCCACATTGCCGAATTCGCGGTTGACCAGATAGAGGCGGCTGTCGAATTCAGACGAGGGGGCGTCGTCGCCGAGCAGCTCGCGAACCAGACGGTCGTACTGAGCCGTCACGTGCTCCAGTCGCCCGCCAAGCTCACGAACCTGCACCAGCATGTCCGTCCAAGGGAAGGGATTGTGAGCTTCTCGTTCTAGCCTCATCGGTGGCATGCTCCGCCGTTGACGGCATAAGGCCTCTGCGCGCTACGCAGTCGGCCGGAAGAAAGATGCGATTCAGCGACGCGGGCTTGGGGGAGAGGCCCGGGTAGACCAAAGTCAACTCGTCACACAGCAAATAGTGGGCCAACCCTGAGAATGCCACCATTCGTAGTGTTTTGGGCCATTTTCGTGCTTTTGTGTCCGGATCCGAGTCAGTTGGGCTCCTGTGCTCGTGTAATTATTACACTGCTACACTGATCAGGCTGCATTTCAGGATGCCAGCCCGACCTCGTCCGGAACCTCATCGCCCGCTTCGCCGTCTATCTGGGCAGGCTCGGCCGGAGGCACGCAGCACCGCCAGTTCTGAGTCTCGAGTTGTGAGTTCTGAGTCTTGAGTCTTGAGCCGTGAGCCTTGAAGTGGCAGGCAACCAACTGCAGCGACGTTGCCGTCTAACCCTATGAGCGAGATCGGGACCGGGGACCGGGAACTGGCGGCCAAGTGCTTGGCAGGCGACCGGGAGGCGTTCGAAGGCCTCTACCGGCAGCACGCCAACCGGCTCTACAATCTCGTCTACCGGATGGCCGGAAGAAGCGAGGCGGACGATCTTCTCCAGGACGTCTTCCTCCAGGCCTACCGGAAGATGGGTAGCTACAAGGGCGAATCGTCGCTCGGAACCTGGCTCTACCGGCTCGCCACGAACCTCTGCCTCGATCACCTTCGGAGCCGGCAGGGGCGGATGGCGGGCATGACCGACTCGCTGGAGGATGAGGACGCGGCCCCGGCAGCGTCGCCCGAGCGGCCGGCCGAGGCTCACGCGGCGCGGATGGACCTGGAGATGGCCATCGAGACGTTGCCGCCGAGTTACCGGGCGGCGTTCGTGCTGCACGACGTCGAGGGGTACCAGCACGACGAGGTGGCCAGGCTGCTCGGCATTGCCGAGGGCAGTTCGAAGTCGCTGCTGCACAAGGCGAGACTGAGGCTCAGGGCTGCGCTGGGAACCTGAAGTTCGCAAGATCGCAAGATCGCACGATCGCAAGATGATCTATGTCGTGTCCTGAATTCGGCCCATCGCTGTCCGAACTCCTCGACGGGACGCTGCCCCGCGAGGCGAGGGCGCGTGTCGAGGCGCACCTCGAGACGTGCGCCGGGTGCGGCGCGCTCATGGCCGACCTGAAGCGGGTGAAGGCCGCCGCCCGCGCGCTGCCGAAGATGACGGCGCCCGAATCGGTCTGGCAGAACGTGCGGGCCGGCCTCGACGCGGCGGAGAACCAGACGCGGCGTGCCTCGGTGCTCCAGTTCGTCCCGAGTCGTCGGATGACGCTGACCGGCCTCGCCGCCGCCGCGGTTCTCGTGCTCGCCGTGTCTGCCGGCGTCTACTTCATGTCGCGGCCGGCCACAGTCGAGCCGCCGGCACCGGTCCAGACCGCAGCGCACGAAAACGCCGCGGCCACCGTCCAATCGGTTGAAGCCGAGATCGAGCAGGCCGACCAGCACTACCAGAAGGCCATCGCGGGCCTCGAGGCGGTCGCCAGGGAGGGACAGGCCACGCTCGACCCGCAACTCGCCGCGGTGCTGCAGAAGAATATCGGCGTGACGGACCAGGCGATTACCGAAAGCCGCGCCGCGGTCCGGGCGCAGCCGACGAGCGAAGTGGCGCAGACGAGCCTGTTCGAGGCGCTCCAGCGGAAGGTCAGCCTGCTGCGCGACACGATCGCGCTCATCAACGAGATGCGCAAGGGCGACCAGGCGGGCGCGGCGAGAATCGCGGGGAGTCTGCAAAAGGGGTAGCACGCCGCGGGGCTTCCGCCTTCGCCCTCAAGGGCTACGGCGGGACTACGAAAGCCCCGCGCTACACCGGACACAGGACACAGGACACCGGACACGGGACACAGGACGCAAGTATGATCCGCTTCTTCATTCGACTCACCGCACTGGCCATCGTCGCCTCGCTGCCCATTCCACTCCAGGCGCAGAAGCCCGAGACCACCGAGAAGATCTCGAAGAGCTTCAAGGTGGGTCCGAGCGGCACGATCGACATCAACAACATCTCGGGCAAGGTCGTCGTCAGCGCGGGCGGCCCCGACGTGATCGTCGTCGACGCCCTCAAGAGGGTCCGCGGCAACGTCGCAGACCCGAAGGACCAGCTAGCGCGGACGACGGTCGAGATGGCGGAGCGCGCCGGCCGCGTCGAAGTGCGGACGACATACACCGGCCGCGACCTGAAGGTGTCGGTGGACTACACGGTGACGGCGCCGGCCGGCACGACAGTCGTGGCGCGGTCGATGTCGGGCGACGTCATGGTCACCGGGATCAAGGGCGAAGTCCGCGCCGACACCATGAGCGGCAACGTGACGTTGACCGAGACGCCCGCCGTCTCGCTCGCCAAGACGATGTCGGGCAACGTGACGGTCACCGGCGTGTCCACGCAGGGCGAACTGCGGGCGGCGAGCCTGAGCGGCAACGTCGTCGTCCGCTCGGCGCGGTCGCGGGCGCTGGACGCGGACTCGACGTCCGGCAACGTCACCCTGTCGGACGTCACCAGCGACCGCATCACGGGGAAGACGGTCAGCGGCAACGTCTCGTTCACCGGGCCGCTCTCCAAGGGCGGGCGCTACGAGTTCCGGTCGCAGGCCGGTGACCTCAGCCTCACGCTCGTCGGCACCTCGGGCTTCGAGCTCGACGCCAGCACGTTCAGCGGCAGTGTCCGATCGGACTTCCCTGTCACGGTGCCCGCGGGCCAGCCGGTCGGCGGCCAGGCCGCGCGCAAGAGCCTTCGCGGCGCGTTCGGCGACGGCGGCGCCACGCTCCTGCTCAGGGCGTTCAGCGGGGACATCACCATCACGAAGAAGTAGCTCACAGCTGACAGCTCACAGCCAACAGCTCAAAGCCAACAGCTCACAACTGATAGCTGTCAGCTGTTAGCTGTTAGCTGTTAGCTGTTAGCTGTTAGCTGTTAGCTGTCACAGCGCCATGACATCGAACTGCTCGTGGTGGAGCAGGCTGTCCGGCTTGAGGGTCACGGTCTTCCCGAGCGCCTCACGAAGCTCCTTCAGCACGCCCGCTTCCTCTTCCTTGAGCGCGCGGGCAATCTCGGGATTCACGCGCAGCACGAGGCCCGGCCCTTCGATGTCATCGCCGAGCTTCCGCACCTGATCGAGGATCTCGTAGCAGATCGTCGAGCTCGATTTGATGACGCCGCTGCCAGAGCAGTAGGGGCACGGGTCGGTGAGCACCCGCTCGAGGCTCTGCTTCACGCGCTTGCGCGTGATGATGATCAGGCCGAAGTCCGCCACCTGGATCGCCTTCGACGGCGAGCGGTCGCGCCGAAGCTCCTGGTCCATCGCCTGGAAGACCTTCTGGCGGTTCTTCTTCTCCTCCATGTCGATGAAGTCGAGGACGATGATGCCGCCCAGGTCGCGCAGCCGGACCTGGCGCACGATCTCCTTGACCGCCTCGATGTTCGTCTTGACGATGGTGTCCTCGAGCCGCCCGTTCTTCTTGCCGACGTAGCGCCCGGTGTTCACGTCGATGGCGACGAGCGCCTCGGTCTGGTTGATGACGATGTAGCCGCCCGACTTCAGCCAGACCTTGCTCTTCAGCGCCTTCTCGATCTCGTCCTGGACGCCGTACTCCTCGAAGATGGGGAACGGCTTGTCGTAGAGCTTCACGCGCGGGCCGAGCGTCGGCATGACGCGCCCGACCATCTCGACGACGCGGTCGTACTCCTGCCTGTCGTCGATGCGGATCGCGGTGTAGTCCTCGGTCAGCAGGTCGCGCAGCAGCTTGGTGACGAGCCCCTGTTCGCGGTAGATGACGGCCGGCGGCCGCACCTTCTCGGCGCGCTGCCGCACCTCGCCCCAGATCTTCTGGAAGGAGGTGAGGTCGTCCACCAGGTCCTGCTCGGGCCGGCCCTCGGTGGCGGTGCGGATGATGACGCCTCCGGTGAAGCCGTTCTTCTCGCGGAAGGTGCGGACGATGCCGCGGAGGCGCGATCGCTCCTCGCGCGACTCGATCTTGCGCGACACGCCGATGTGGTCCACGGTCGGCATGAACACCAGGAACCGCCCGGCCATGGTCACGTGGCAGGTGATGCGGGCGCCCTTGGTGCCGAGCGGCTCTTTCGCCACCTGGACGATGACCTCCTGCCCTTCGCGCAGCAGGTCCTCGATCTTCGCCTCGCTGGCGCGCGCGCCCTCGTCCCCCTCGTCCCCGGCCTCCTCATCGTCGCCCGACTCGAGCCGGTCGAACTCCTCGATCGTGTCGACGACGTCCGACACGTAGAGGAATCCGTCGCGCTCGAGGCCGATGTCGACGAACGCCGACTGCATCCCGGGCAGCACCTTCGACACACGCCCCTTGTAGACGTTGCCGACGACGCCCCGCTGGCGCTCGCGCTCGATGAAGACCTCGGTTACCAGGTCGTCCTCGAGTATGGCCACCATGGTCTGGTGCCCGTTCGAGGTGACGATCATTTCCTTGTTCATGCAACCTGCTCCACAATCTCTTCCGGCTTGCGGTTCGCCACTTGCGACCGGCGGCTTCCGGGCGGCCGGCGGTGAGACGTCAGTCGTCCCTCGACCTTGCTCGGGACGACCCTGAGCGAAGTCGAAGGGTCGTGGCCCGGTTCGTCGCCTCCGGGCTCCCGCCGCCTTACGCTTCGCGCGGAGGCGGCTGGGTTCGGCGGACCTCACAGTCGTCCTTCGACGATGCTCAGGACGACCCTGAGCGAAGCCGAAGGGTCGCCCTGCGCGCCGACCCGGTCCGCGCCTGCCTCTCGCATGCCGGCCGACGGGCGCTCGGGGATGCCCGGGCGAGCGAACATGCGAGCAGTGCCGACGCATCGATGTCCAGCCAGGCACCGCAGGTTCAGACTCGCCCGGAGGCTCTTCAGCCCTGCCGACTGGCTCACGCGAATCCCCCCGACCGAGGATGCCTGGCTCGGCACTGTCGAGCGTGAGCGAGACCGGGCGCCCCGGCGACCGGCGGCTCTCTCGTTCGCTAGTTCGTGAACCGTCGCCCGCCTTCGCCCTTCGGGCTTCGGCGCGGCGCCGCTGGCTCAATTCGTAAAGCGGCGCATCCTCACGTTCAGAATCAGTCCGAACCCCGCGAGCGTCGCGATGATCGACGACCCGCCGGAACTCATGAGCGGCAGCGTGAGCCCCTTCACCGGGAGCAGGCCTGCCGACATCGTAACGTTGTACATCACCTGGAACGTGAACGCCGACAGGATGCCGACCACGAGGTAGGCGCCCAGGCGGTCCTTGGCGAGCCTCGCCGATTGCAGGGCGCGGACGATGACGAACAGGTACAGCCCGAGGACGACGACGACGCCCACCAGCCCCTGCTCCTCCGCGAACGCCGAAAAGACGAAGTCGTTCCACGCCATCGGCACGAACCTGAGCTGCCCCTGCGTGCCCTTCAGAAACCCCTTGCCCCACGCCCCGCCCGACCCGACGCTGATGCGCGCCTGGATCTGCTGGTACCCGGCGCCGCGGGCCGCCGACTCGGGGGCGATGAAGGTGGCGATGCGGCTCTTCTGGTAGTCCTTCAGCGCGTAGCGCCAGGCCACCGGTGCGGCGATGATGGCGACGACCAGCAGGATGCCGAGGAGCCGCACGCGCATCCCCGCCACGAACGCGATGCCGACCAGGATCGTGATGAGGGTCAGCGCGGCGCCCAGGTCGGGCTGCCTGGCGATGAGGAGCAACGGCACGAGCGTGATGCCGGCGGCGACGGCGAGGTCGGTCATCGACGGGCGGCCGCGCCGGCTGTCGTCGAAGAACTTCGCCAGGAGCAGCGCGACGCCGAGCTTGGCGAACTCCGAGGGCTGCAGGGCGAAGTACGGGAGCGGAATCCAGCGACGCGCCCCCCCGCCGGTCGTCCCGAACAGGAGGACGCCGACGAGGAGCAGAACGACCGCGCCGTAGAAGACGAGCGCGTTGTCGGCCAGGCGGCGGTAGTCGACGGTGAGGCAGACGGCGAACGCCACCACACCGACCGCGATCGCGTAGAGCTGCTTCACGTACAGCCCGGCGTTCGCGCCGCTGTGCGTCGTGCTGTAGACCATCGCCACGCCGACCGCGCAGAGCGCGCCCAGCGCGGCCACCGTCGGCCAGTCGATGTGGTGGAAGAGGCGTCGTTCGAACATCGCTCATCAAACCAGCAGCCGCCAGCGGACGGCTTCCGGTCCTGGCGGGCAGCTGACAGCGGATGGTGGTGTCACGCGTGATCCGCTGATCCGCTGCCAGCTGCCAGCTCCCAGCTGCCAGCTTTCACTGTCCCTGCCCCGCCGGCGTCCCTATCACGACCGCAGGTTTCGGCGCCGGCGGCGTCGGCGGCTTGAATTCGGGCGCCGGCCGCCCTTCCTTCTTCGCGAAGAACGTCTCGAGGATGTGCCGGGTGATCAGCGCCGCGTTGCTGCCGTGCTCGCCGTGCTCGACGAAGACGACCCCCGCGATCTGCGGGTTGTCGCGCGGCGCGAAGAACACGAACCACGCGTTGTCGCGCAGGTCCAGTGTCGTCCGGCCCCGGTACTGCTTCGCCCCCTCGAGCGAGATCACCTGCGCCGTGCCCGTCTTGCCCGACACGTCGTGGCCCGCCACCCTGGCGTTGCCGCCCGTGCCGCCCGCGTTCACGACCATCCAGAGCCCGTCGTGGATTGCGGCCGTCGTCTCGGGCTTGAGGCTTGCCTGCCCCTGCGCCGGCGACTCGGGCGCCGCCTTCCATCCATTGCCCTCGTCCACAGCCTTGAGCAGGCGCGGCGTCACCATGCGGCCGCCGTTGGCGAGCGCCGCCATGTAGACAGCCATCGAAACGGGCGTCACCGACACCTGTCCCTGCCCGATCGCCACCGAGATGGTCTCGCCCGGGTACCACGGCTCCTTGAGCCTCAGCCGCTTCCACTCGCTCGACGGAACGAGTCCCGCCGCCTCGTTCGGCAGGTCGATGCCGGTCCTGACGCCGAGGCCGAGCCGCGTCGCCCACTTGTGGATCAGAATCGACGCCCACCATCTTCCCGAGCGTGTAGAAGTAGACGTCGCACGACTGCTCGATGGCGTGGCGCAGGTCCACCGTGCCGTGGCCGTTCTTGTTCCAGCACTGGAACACGCGGCCGTAGAAGTCCTTCCCGCCGTGGCAGGTCACGGTGAAGTCGGGCGTGGTGATGCCCTCTTCGAGCGCCGCCGCCGCCACCGCCATCTTGAACGTCGACCCGGGCGAGTAGCGGCCCTGGATGGCGCGATCCTGGAGCGGCTTGAGCGCGTCGGTATTGAGCGCCGCCCACGTGGCGCGGTCGATGCCGGCCGCGAACGCGTTCGGGTCGTAGCTGGGCAGGCTGGCGTAGGAGAGGACCTCGCCCGAGTTCGGGTCGAGCACGACGGCGGCGCCGGCGTAGCTCATCGCCTTGAAGGCCGCTTCGGTGGCGCGCTGGAGGTCGGCGTCAATCGTCAGCTGCACGCGGCGGCCGCCGGCCGGTGCCACCTCCTCGAGCGTCCGGATCTCGCGGCCGACGCTGTTGACCACCACGCGGCGCGCGCCGTCCACGCCCATCAGCAGGGGGTTGTAGACCTTCTCGAACCCGGCCTGCCCCACCACGTCGCCGGCGCGGAGGCCCTCCTTCGCCAGCTGCGTTTCGGTCGCCTCGCTGACGTAGCCGAACAGGTGGGCCGCCATGGCGTCGGCCGGGTAGCGCCGCGCCGGCACGCGTTCGACCAGCACTTCGGGCAGCTCGAAGCGCCGCGCGGCGACGGCGGCCACCTGCGCGAGCGTGGCGTCCTCGACGATGGGGACGGGGCGGTAGAGGGGCTCGCTCCGGTGCCGGCGGATGGCGTCGCGCACGGTCGATTCGTCCACGGCCACGACGCGCGCCAGCAGCCGAATCGTCCTGTCGACGTCGCGGCTGTGCTCGCGCACCAGGGAGATGACAAACGAGTCCCGGTTCTCGACCAGCACGGTTCCGTCGCGATCGAAGATGACGCCTCGCGGCGCGCGCAGGCCGATCTGGCGCTGGTGGTTGTTCTCGGCCAACTCGCGGAACCTCTCGTGCTCGACGACCTGGAAGTACCAGAACGCCAGCGCCAGCGCCGCAAAACCGGCAATCACCAGGTACTGCGCGACGACCAGCCGCGTGACGAGCTTCCGCCTGTCTTCGGGAAGCGACACGGACGATTCGGGCTGGAAGCTAATCATCTGCAAGACATCCGAATAGTCGTCAGTTGGCAGTGGTGAGCACTCATCTCCCCGTCCGTCTGCGCTCCATCATCCTCGGAAGCGTCTCCGCCAGCTGGAACAACACGATCCCGACGAGCGAGTTGCCGAATGCCTGCGCGAGAATCGCGCCCACCGGCACCGCGGCAGGCCCCGGATTGACGAGGGCGCGAAGGCCGGTGATGACCGCCATCTCGATAACCGTGGCCGCGAAGAACACCAGGAAGCGCGGCACGGGCTGGGCCACGATGAACGCCCGCCCGACGGTTCCGGCCAGGTAGCCCACGATGGTCTTGCCCAGGCTCCCGACGCCGACGATCCCCGTCATCAACGAGTCCTGCATCAGGCCGGCCACGGTCCCCGTCAGCATCCCCGCCGTCGGGCCCGACCTGAGGCTCAGGTAGATGACCGCGACGAGCACGAGGTCCACGCCGATCGACCCGCGCACCAGGAACCGCGCGAGCGTCGTCTGCAGCACCAGCGCGATGGCGATGAACGCCGCCGCGCGGACTGCCGTCACGGTCGCCTCCCTGCGGGGCTTGCCCCGACGAAGCCGGGAGCCTGCCCAGGGGCGGAGTCGGGCGCGCCGAGCACGACGAGCACGTGCTCGAGGGCCGAGAACTCGACCGCCGGCCGGATGCGAACCGCCTTGAACAGGCCTCCCGACCGCTCGATCTCCTCGACGCGGCCGACCACGAACCCCTCCGGGTAGATCCCGTCGATCCCGGACGTCACGACGGCGTCGCCCTTCGAGACGACGGCGGACCCGCTCAGGTACTCGAGGCTCAGGAGGGCTTCGCCGGTCCCCATCGCCACCGCCTGCACGCGCGAGGTCCCCACCATCACCGCCACCGCCGCGTTGCGGTCGATCAGGAGCTGCACCTTGGCGGCGTGCCGCGAGGGCATGACCACGCGGCCGACCGCCCCGGCCGCCGAGATGACCGCCATGTCGGCCAACACGCCGTCGCTCGTCCCGCGATCGATCGTGACGGACCTGAAGTCGGCGGCCGGGCTGGTCCCGATGACTTCCGCGGCGCGCGTCGGCACCAGGCTGCGGTCGCGCAGGTCCAGCAGCCGCCGCAGGTTCTCGGCCTCGCCCGACAGTGCGCGCTCGCGCTGGAGGGACACCTGGAGCTCGCGGACCTGCTGCTCGAGCGCCCGATTGACCGCGTGTACGCCGCGGAGCGCCACGTACTCGTCCCAGCCGCCGCGCACACCGCCCACGACGGCCGCCGTCCCTCGCTGCACCTCGGCGAAGACGCCGAAGACGAACGCCTGCAGCACCGGCACGCCCGACCGCGTGTTGACCTGCGCCGAGATCAGGACGATGTGGCCGGCCGCGAGCGCCAGGAGCAGCGAACCGCTCCGCCGCCGGATATCGGGGATGGGCATGGACTGGGACGCGTATCTTGCGATCGTGCGATCTTGCGATCTTGCGAATTGGCGATCTTGCGAACTGGCGATCTTGCGAACTGGCGAACTGGCGAACTGGCGAACTTGCGAACCTGCGAACTGGAGCGTGCAAACTGGGAAGCGGCCGGCCTACTTCGCAAGATCCCTACTTCGCAAGATCCCTACTTCGCAAGATCCTCAGTTCGCAAGATCCTTAGTTCGCAAGATCGCAAGATTCCCTAATCTATCGATATCTTTCTCAACAGGTTGAAGTCGGAGAGCATCTTGCCGGCGCCGAGCACGACCGACGACAGCGGGTCCTCGGCCATCGCCACCGGGAGGCCCGTCTCCTCCCGGAGGCGCTTATCGAGGTTCTTCAGCAGCGCCCCGCCGCCCGTCATCACGATCCCGCGATCGACGATGTCGGCCGACAACTCCGGCGGCGTCCGCTCGAGCGCCACGCGCACGGCGTCCACGATCACGTTCACGGTTTCGGCCAAGGCCTCCCGGATCTCCTCGTCGGTGATGGTGATCGTCTTGGGCACCCCTTCGATCAGGTGCCGCCCCTTGATCTCCATCGTCATCCGCTCTTCGAGCGGGAACGCCGATCCGATCTCCATCTTGATCGCCTCGGCCGTCCGCTCGCCGATGAGCAGGTTGTACGTCTTCTTGATGAACTGGATGATCGCCTCGTCCATCTCGTTGCCCGCCACGCGCACCGCCTTGCTGTAGACGATGCCCGCGAGCGAGATGACGGCGATGTCGGTGGTGCCGCCGCCGATGTCGACGATCATGTTGCCGGCCGGCTCGGTGATCGGCATGCCGGCGCCGATCGCCGCCGCCATCGCCTCCTCGATCAGGTGCACCTCGCTGGCCTTCGCGCGGTAGGCGCTGTCCTTCACGGCGCGCTTCTCGACCTGGGTAATCTCCGACGGCACGCCGATGACGATGCGCGGGCGGACCCACATGTTGCGGTTGTGGGCCTTCTTGATGAAGTAGGTGAGCATCTTCTCGGTGACTTCGAAGTCAGCGATGACGCCGTCCTTCATCGGCTTGATGGCCACGATGTTGCCGGGCGTGCGGCCCAGCATCTCCTTGGCCTCCTTGCCCACCGCCTCCACCCGGCCGTTGATCTTGTTGATGGCCACGATCGAGGGCTCGTTGACGACGATGCCCTTCCCGCGCGCGTAGACGCAGGTGTTCGCCGTGCCGAGATCGATGGCCAGGTCACTGGAGAAGAGCGAGAAGACCGAGCGCAGGCTCAACAGACACTCCTATGGCGACACGGACGCCGGTGCGGGGTCCGCCATCTCGATTCCGTCCTTGCCGCGGCCCTTGACGCGGTACATCGCACTGTCGGCTGCGGCCAGCAGCCCCTCCGGCGTGGCGACGGTGGCCGACAGCACGGCCACGCCCACCGACGCGGTCAGCCGGTAGCTGATCCCGTCGTCAACCAGGAACGGGTCGTTCGCCACGCGCTCGCGGACGCGCCGCGCGACCAGCATGGCGCCGTCCGGCCCGGTGTCGGGCAGGACGAGCGCGAACTCGTCGCCGCCGAAGCGGGCGACGATGTCGGTCTCGCGCGCCCCGGAGCGGATGCGCTCGGCAGCCTCGACCAGCGCGCGGCTGCCCGAAAGATGCCCGTAGCGGTCGTTGATCCCCTTGAACCCGTCGAGGTCCACGAAGAGCAGCGCCAGCGCGCGAGGGCCGCGGGCGGCGCGCTTCACCTCGCGGCGCAGGGCGCCGGCGAGAAAGCGCGAGTTGTACAGCCCTGTCAGATCGTCGATCGACGAGAGCGCGCTCGCGCGCTTCAGCCGGATGGCGGCGTCGAGCGGGCCGCCGAAGGCCGCCGCCAGCGCGACAAGCGGTGCGAGGCGCTCCTCATTCGGCGCCGGCTCTGGCGCCTGCGGCGCGCCAGCCCCGTCGAGGCCCACCATCGCCGCCACCGCGTGCCCGTGGCTCTTCACCGGGACCGCGACGATCGAGGCGTGCGCGCGCCGACCGCTCGAGTGATCGGGCGCGGCATCCGACGCCCACGCGACGCGCCCGTTCCGAACGGCCTCGGTGGCGGCCTCCGTCATCGCCGCGCGCCGGCCGTGCACCGCGCCGCAGTCGGCCAGCCACTGCAGATCGCGGGCCGGCCGCACCGCGAGGATCGCCCACGCGTCGCCGCCAATCCACTCCTGGGCGAACCGCGCGAGGTTGTCGGCCATCCGTTCGGGCACGCGCGTCGTGCTGGTCGCGTCCACGACCGCCTGGAGGACCTCGGCGCGGCGGCCCGCCCGGGCGAGACCGCGCACAAAGCTGACGAGTTTCGGAGCCAGACCGGCGCCCGACCGCGGGCCGCCGGACGAGCGCCTGGCCGCTTCGGCCTTCGCTGGGGTGCTCCGCTGCCTACGGTTTCGGGGGCGTGGCGACGAACTCGTCATCTCCTGGTCGGTCCTTCGGCGAGGTAAGTCCTTCGCTGCCACGCAAATATACCACACGGGCGCGGGCCGCCCGCGGTCCGGTCTGAAGGATTTTTGCAAATTCCCTGCCGCCGGGTATTATTAGAGGTTCTGTGTGAGTTGTGAGTTGTGAGTTGTGAGTTGTGAGCTGATAGCTGTGAGCTGATAGCTGATAGCTGACAGCTGTGAGCTGTGAGCTGATAGCTGTGAGCTGACAGCTGATAGCTGTGAGCTGTGAGCTGACGAGAGGCGAGTTGAATCATGACCATGCTGGACCGGATGCGGCGTCACAAGGGCTGGCTCAAGTGGAGCCTGGCGCTCGTGGTGTTCGCGTTCATCATCTTCTACATTCCCGCGTTCTTCGGCCGGGGCGACGACGGGAGCGGCGGGCTGGGTTCGGACGTCGTGGCGAGCGTCGACGGCCGCAACATCTCGATCGCCGACTTCCAGCGCGCCTACCAGACGCAGATCCAGATGTACCGCAGCGCCTACGGCGGGAACGTCAGCGATCAGATGCTGAAGCAGCTGGGCATCGACCAGCAGATCCTCCAGCAGATGGTGGACGAGGAGGCGTCGCTCGCCGAGGCGAAGCGACGGGGCATCGACGTGTCGGACGCCGAGCTCGAGCAGCGGATTCTCGCCATCCCCGCCTTCCAGGAGAACGGCCAGTTCATCGGCCAGGCGCGCTACGCCGCCCTGCTCAGGATGCAGCGCCCGCCGCTGTCGATCGATCAGTTCGAGCAGAGCATGCGCAAGAGCGCGACCGTCGAGAAGCTGCGCTCGGCGGTCACCGAGTGGGTCGCGGTCGGCGAGAAGGACGTCGACCAGGAATTCGTCCGCCGCAACGACAAGGTGAAGCTCGAGATGGTGAGCTTCGGCGCCGACAAGTTCCGACCCGAGGTGACGGTGACCGACGCCGAGCGGGCGGCGCACTTCGACGCGCACAAGGAGCAGTACCGCATCGGCGAGAAGCGGAAGATCAGGTTCGTCCTGGTGGACGTCGACACGCTGCGCGCCACCTCGCGGCCGACGGCCCGCGAGGTTGAGCGTTCCTACAACGACAGCATCGAGCTGTACTCGACGCCCGAGCAGGTGCGCGCCAGCCACATCCTCCTGAAGACGGCCGGGAAGAAGGAGGAGGAGGTGAAGGCGAAGGCCGATCAGGTGCTGAAGGAAGTGAAGGCGGGCGGCGACTTCGCCGCGCTGGCGAAGAAGTACTCGGAGGACGAGGCCTCGGCCAAGCAGGGCGGCGACGTGGACTTCTTCGGCAAGGGCCGGATGGACCCGGCGTTCGAGGAGGCCGCGTTCAAGCTCCAGCCCGGTGAAATCAGCGAGGTCGTGAAGTCGCAGTACGGGTTCCACGTCATCAAGGTCACCGACAAGAAGGCGGCCGCCGCGCGGACGCTGGACGAGGTTCGGCCGCAGATCGAGGACCAGCTGTCGTGGGAGAAGGCGAACGCGAAGGCCGGCGACCTGGCGGCAGTGCTCGAAAAGGAGATCTCGAAGCCGGCCGACCTGGACAAGGTGGCGGCGGCCAACGGGCTCAAGGTGCAGGAGTCGGGCTTCTTCCTGCGCGAGGAGCCGATTCTCGGCCTCGGGCCGTCGCCGCAGGCAGCCGCCGAGGCGTTCACGCTCAAGTCGGGCGAGGTGAGCGGCGCCGTGCGCGTGTCGCGCGGCTGGGCGTTCCTCACGGTGACGGGCACCGAGCCGCCGCGCCTGCCGACGCTCGACGAAGCGAAGGACCGCGTCAAGGAAGACGTGACCAAGACGAAGGCGAAGGACCTGGCGCTTAGGAAGGCCGCCGCGGCGGCGGCGACGCTCAAGGGCGCCGCCGACTGGACGAAGGCGGCGAAGGCCGCCGGCGTGGAGGTGAAGACCACCGAGCTCGTGGCGCGCGAGTCGCCCCTGCCCGAGATCGGGGTCAGTGCGCAGGTGGATGCGGCGGCGTTTGCGCTGACGGCCGGCTCGGTGAGCGACCCGATCGTGACCGACAACGCGGTGGTCGTGGTGAAGGTTCTCGAGCGCAAGCAGCCGACGCCGGCCGAGATCGCCGCCGGGCGCGACCAGCTCCGCGAGGAGATGCTGAACGACCGCCGCGGCCGCTTCTTCTCCGCCTACATGCAGAAGGCGAAGCTGAAGATGAAGATCGAAGTGAACCGGGAGAATCTGCAGAAGGTCATTGGATAGCGACAATCTTACGATCTTGCGATGTGGCGATCTTGCGAACTGGGAACCTGCGCCCAGTTCGCAAGATCCCTAGTTCGCAAGATCCCTAGTTCGCAAGATCCCCACTTCGCACGATCCCCACTTCGCAAGATCGCCACTTCGCAAGATCCCTACTTCGCAAGATCCCCACTTCGCAAGATCGCACGATCGCAAGATCGCAAGATTCTGCCTATCTGACGAGCCCGAATGGCATGAGCGCGAGTGCCTCTCCCCTCCTGAAGAGCGTCCACGGCGCGGCGGCGAGGCCGACCGCGCGGCGCTCGGCGGGCCCGAGCAGCGCCGCCAGCCGCATCCGCTCGTCCGACCCGCCGAACTGCGCGGACAGCGCCTCGTAGAGCGTCTTCTTCGGCGGGTACACCACCAGTTCGACCTCGGCGCTCGTGATCTTCGCCTTCTGCTTGACGAGCGCCACCGCCTTCTCGAGGCCGCCGAGCGCATCCACCAGGCCGTTCTCCTTCGCCTGCCGGCCGGTCCACACGCGGCCCTGCGCCAGCTCGTCGACGCGCCCGGGCGTCATCTTGCGCGAGGCCGCCACGCGATCCACGAACTGGTCGTAGAACCGCTGCAGCTCGTCGGCCACCTTGGCGCGCTCGGACGGCGAGTACGGCCGGGTCGGCGAGTTCATGTCGGCGTTCTTCCCCCGGCTCACGCCCTCGACGTTGGCGCCCAGCTTCCCGAGCATGCCGCCGGTCACCACCTTGCCCCCGAAGACGCCGATCGAGCCGGTCAGCGTCCCCGGCTCGGCGACGATTTGGGGCGCCGCCATCGCGATGTAGTACCCGCCCGACGCCGCCAGGTCGGACATCGACACGACGAACGGCTTCTCGGGCTTCGCGTCGCGCATCAGCCCCAGCTCGCGCCAGAGCACGTCGGACGCGGCCGCCGACCCGCCCGGGCTGTCGATGCGCAGCACCACGCCGCGGATGTCCGACGCCTCGCGGACCTTGCGGATGTACTCGACCAGCGTGTCCGACCCGAGCACCGCGCCGTTCAGCGGGTCGTAGCCGCTCCGCCCCGACACAATCGTCCCCGACGCGTAGATGACCGCGATGCGCGGCCCGCGGCCCAAACCGACCGACCCCTGGCTCACGCGGTCGTAGTCGGCGACGTCGATCCGCTTCTCCCGGCCGAACGGCACTTTGGCCTTGTCGCCCAGCTGGTCCTCGTACGCCACGTCGTCTATCAGGCCGGCACGCAGGGCATCCTCCGGCGGGAACGGCCCTTCGTCGACGAGCGCGCGGACGTCCGCCTCGCTCTTCTTCCGGCCCGCCGCGATGGCGGCGACCAACTGCTCGTAGTGTTCGGTGTTCAGCGACTCCGCCATCTCGCGGTGCGCGTCGGTGAACGTCTTCTCGGTGAGCTGGTTGGGCGCCGTCTTGTAGGCGCCGATGTGCAGCATGTCCGGGTAGGCGCCGATCGTGTCGAGCGTGCCGCGGAGGAACAGCGAGTAGCTGGCCATCCCGGTCAGCTGGAGCGGGCTCGACGGCGCCAGGTAGATCCGGTCGCACGCGGTGGCCAGGTAGTACTCCGTCTGCCCGCCGTCCTCGAGGTACGCGATGGCGGGTTTTCCCGACCGCTTGAAGTCGAGAACCGCGTCGCGCACCTCCTGGACCTTGGCCAGGTACGGGGACGTGAGACCCGTGGGCCGGACGAGGAGCGCCGCCACTCTCCGGTCGGCCTTCGCCTTGCGGATGTTCTCGACGAGCGCCCTGACGCTCTGCGCCCGCTGCACCGGCAGCAGGCGCGCGAAGGCGTCCGGGCCGCCCTCGACCGGATCGCCGTCGATGCGCAGCACGAGCGTGGATCGCGAGGGCACGCTCGGCTCGCCGCCGACGAACAGCCAGAGCGCGATCAGCCCGCCGAGGGACACCGCGCAGGCAAGAACGAGAAGGGTGATGACGAGACCGACGCCGCGTCGCACAGCCACGGGCTACCTCCAGGCGAATGGACGGAGTATATCGCGGCTGGGATCGCGGCTACTTCGTGTATTTGATCGAGATTTCGTAGGTGAGCGTGGCGTCGGCGGCGACGGTGCCCGCGTCGTAGACCCTGACGCAGATCGTGGTGGGGCCCGTCACGGTGCCGATCAGCTGGCTGCCCACCTTGGCCGAGGGATTGTCCATGGCGGCCGAGCAGGCGACGCCGTTCAGGACGCCAACCGACATTCCGAGCGTGGCCGACGGGTCGGGGCCGATCCCCGTCATCGTCAGGGTGACGGTGCCAACCCTTGCGAAGACCGCTTGATAGGACACGGTGCCCTGCGTGACGGTCCCGCCGAACATCTCCGTCACCGGTTCGGTCGTCTCGGGCGTGGAAGGCTCGGTGGGGGGCGTCACATTGATAGTGTCGCTGCATCCCGCCGCGGCGAGCGCCAGCGGCACGACGAGCAGAAACGCCCCGAGACACGACGCCTTCATCTCACCCCCATAACCTTCAATGATAGCACCCGGCTCTCAATCCCCTCTACTCGAAACGTCCGATCGTCGGCCCGAGGGTGTCCGTCTGCCACCCTGTTGAGACGACGACGATGGCCGATTGGACGGTGAGGAAGACCGGGGAGAGTCGGGGAGGAGGCTCGGGGGCAAGCCGCGGGTGTGGCCGCGCGAGGCGCGCAGGCTCACCGCTGCTCGACTGGGCGCGGCGTTTTCGCTATACTATCCGTTCCTGCCGGCGCTTTTCTCTCCCACTGTGCGGAAGTGGCGGAACTGGCAGACGCGCTAGCCTCAGGAGCTAGTGGGCGCAAGCCCATCGGGGTTCAAATCCCCGCTTCCGCACCAGCCTTCGCTCGGCTTTGGCTTGCCTTCTTCCTCAGGTGAGCTTCGTCTGGCAAGCCAGCGCACCGCCGAAGGCGGACGTCCATGACGCCATCCCCTTGCACACGAGACCATCGGCTGGCAAGCCGACTGGCGGGAGGAGTCCGCCAGCCAGCCCCACGCTAGCACCGCCGCAGCAGGAAGCGCGAAGCAAGACCCACCCGGCACCATCCGAGACGTCACGGCGCAATGGTGCAGCCGCACGGTCCGAGGGTGGCGGCTCGGCACCCTACCGCGTCAGCCGCACCCAGTCGTGGTACGACTTGCCGGCGCTCCCCGATGACCGGCTCCCCAGCCAGATGGCCTTGAGGCCGCTGACCGCGGATTCGGTCAACGGTACGCTACCGGCGAAGATCAGCGCGCCATCGACGTAGAACGACGGCACGCGACTGCTGCTGACCACGATCTTCAGCGTGTGCCACCCGTTCAGATACTGATCGGCCAGGTAGCCCGCCTCGCCGAACGACGTGGAACCGCCGGCGGTCGGGTATCCGCCGTAGAAGTAGGCGTGCCCGCGCAGGTTGGCCGCAGTACCCCAGCAGTCTTCGCCCGCAGTGGCCAACATCAGGTACACCGACGGTGAGTACACGTCGTAGGTACGTGTCGTAGGCCCCCGCGACGCCGATACTCGGCCCATTCCAGCACCCGCCGAGATTCGGGAACGTCACGTACACGTCGGACGCAATCGTGAAGCCCCGCGAGAGATCGAAGGTTTGAGCCGAAACCGCCCCGCTGTCCGCCCAGCTATCGCCATTGTTGTCGAACAGGCCCGTGCGGCCGTAGGCCCCCGCGACCCAGGCAGGAGCCGGGTCCCCATAGAGCGTCCACTTCTGCGTCCCTGAGGCGAAGTCGTCGAAGAACACCGGACCGGTCTTCGGGCCCCGGACCCAGTGGACGTCGTCCACGGGCGGCAGCAAGGTCTGCGACAGGAACGTCACGCCGTTCAGATACCACACGACGTTCAGCCCGGTCGTGTAGTTGCGCCACATCAGGTCCGGACTGCCGTCGCGGTTGAAATCCGCCGCCATCCCGATTCGCCACGCCGGGTCGCCCACCGACGGCAGAAGCTCCTGCGACAGGAACGTCGCGCCGTTCATGTACCACACGAGGTTCATGCCCGTCGTGCCGTTCCGCCACACGAGGTCCGGCTGCCGGTCCCCGTTGAAGTCCGCCGTGGCCACAATCTCCCACGCGGTGTCCGGCACCGGCGGCAGCAGCGTCTGGGACACCATGGTCGTCCCATTCAGGAACCACACCACGTTCTGCCCGCTGGTCCCATGCCGCCACACCAGGTCCGGCCGGCCATCGGCGTTGAAGTCCGCCGCGCCGACGATCTGCCACCCGGTGTCCGCGACGGCGGGCAGCATCGCCTGCGACACGAACGTCGTGCCGTTCATGAACCACACGACGTTCATCCCGGTGCCCGCATGACGCCAGACGATGTCCTGGTCGCCGTCGGCGTTCAGGTCGGCCACGGCCACCGGCTGCCAGGCCGTGTCGGCCACCAGCGGCAGCAGGGTCTGGGACAGGACGGTCGCGTTGGTCATCGTCCACACGACGTTCTGGCCCGTCGTCGCGTGGCGCCACAGGATGTCCGGATAGCCGTTCCCGTCGAAGTCGAAGGGCGTGGCCGGGGACGGGATCGGCGCCGGCGAGGGGTTCGGCATGTCCCACGGCGTGCCCACCGGCGGCAGCGCCGCCTCGCTGATCAGCGTCACGCCGTTCAGGAACCACACCGCGTTCTGACCCGTCGTGCCGTTGCGCCACACGAGGTCCACCTGCCCGTCCGCGTTCATGTCCTGCACCGCGCCCACGTGCCACGCGGTGTCGGCCACCGGCGGCAGCAGCACCTGCGACTGGTACGTGGCGCCGTTCATGTACCACACGACGTTCAGGCCGGTCACGCCGTTGCGCCAGAGCAAGTCGGGCGCCTGGTCGCCGTTGAAGTCCGCCGCCCCGGTCAGCTGCCACGCGGTGTCGGGAACCGGCGCCAGCAGCGCTTGCGAGAGGACGGTGATCCCGTCCAGATACCACACCACGTTCTGGCCCGTCGTCCCGTTGCGCCACACCAGGTCGGGCGTGGTGTCGGCGTTGAAGTCGGCCACGGCCGCGAGGCGCCAGGCCGTGTCGGCGACCGGTGGGAGGAAGCCCTGCGAGGTGAACGTTGTCCCGTCAAGGAACCACACCACGTTCCGGCCGTCGGCTGCGTGCCGCCAGAGGATGTCGGGCTTGCTGTCGGCGTTCAGGTCGGCCACCGCCACGATCTGCCATTGCGTGTCCGGCACCGCCGGCAACGTGACCTCCGACAGCTTGGTCGTGCCGTCCATCAGCCAGATGACGTTCTGCCCCGTGGCACCGTTGCGCCAGAGGATGTCCGGCTTGCCGTCGCCGTTGAAGTCGGCCAACGCGCCCCGAGAAGCACCCTGCCTCACTTCGAATGCTTGGCCGCCAATCGTCGCCGTTCCGGCACGAACGGCCGCAGACACATTCTGCGTCCACGCCACCATCACCGCCCCCGAACCCGTCCCGCTCGTCGGCGACACGGTCACCCACGACCCATTCCCGGACGCGCTCCAACTCCCGCCCGAGCAGTTCGCGGGCGACACGCCCGTGACCGTCACCACCTGCGACCCCGCCGGATAGCCCGGGTTCGCTGCCGTCGGCGTGATCGAGAACGTCGTGCACGGCGGCGTGACCGGACCTGAGCCCTGCGTCACCGGGAAGCCATTCCCGGCAATCGTCGCACTCCCCGACCGCGGCGACGTCGTCCCGTTCTGCGCCCACGACACGGTGACCGTCCCATTGCCACTCCCGCTCATCGGCGACACCGTCACCCACGAGCCATTCCCCGACGCGTTCCAACTCCCGCCCGAGCAGTTCGCGGGCAACACGCCCGTAACCGTCACCACCTGCGAACCCGCCGGGTAGCCCGGGCTCGCCGACGTCGGCGAGATCGAGAACGTCGTGCACGGTTCGACCGGACGCGGTCCCTGCGTCACCGGGAAGCCATTCCCGGCAATCGTCGCACTCCCCGACCGCGGCGACGTCGTCCCGTTCTGCGTCCACGACACGGTGACCGTCCCATTGCCACTCCCGCTCATCGGCGACACCGTCACCCACGAGCCATTCCCCGACGCGCTCCAACTCCCGCCCGAGCAGTTCGCGGGCAACACGCCCGTAACCGTCACCACCTGCGACCCCGCCGGATAGCCCGGGCTCGCCGACGTCGGCGAGATCGAGAACGTCGTGCACGGCGGCACAGGGCCCGGTCCCTGCGTCACTGGGAAGGTATTGCTCGCAATCGTCGCACTCCCCGACCGCGGCGACGTCGTCCCGTTCTGCGTCCACGACACGGTGACCGTCCCATTGCCACTCCCGCTCATCGGCGACACCGTCACCCACGAGCCATTCCCCGACGCGTTCCAACTCCCGCCCGAGCAGTCCGCGGGCGACACGCCCGTGACTGTCACCACCTGCGACCCGGCCGCGTAGTCCGGGCTCGCCAACGTCGGCGAGATCGAGAACGTCGTGCACGGCGGCACAGGGCCCGGTCCCTGCGTCACTGGAAAGGTGTTGCTCGCAATCGTCGCACTCCCCGACCGCGGCGACGTCGTCCCGTTCTGCGTCCACGACACCGTCACCGTGCCGTTGCCGGTCCCGTCTGTAGGCCAGACCGAGACCCACGATCCGTTCCCGGACGCACTCCAACTCCCACCACTGCAGCCCGCCGGCGAGATCCCGGTGACCGTTACGACCTGAGACCCCGACTGGTAGTCAGGAGTGGCCGAGGTCGGCGTGATCGAGAACGTGGTGCACGGCGGCACAGGGCCCGGCCCCTGCGTCACTGGGAAGCCATTCCCGGCAATCGTCGCACTCCCAGACCGCAGCGACGTCGTCCCGTTCTGCGTCCACGACACCGTCACCGTGCCGTTGCCAGTCCCGCTCCCTGGCGACACCGACACCCACGATCCGTTGCCTGACGCGGTCCAACTGCCGCCGGAACAACCCGCTGGTGAGACGCCCGTGATCGTCACGACCTGGGACCCGGCCTGGTAGTCCGGAGTTGCCGACGTCGGCGTGACTGAGAACGTCGTGCACGGCGGCGGAGGAGGAATCGTATAGCTGATCGAGATTTGAGCGGGCTGTTGCCCTGCTTCGCGCGAGTAGAAAGAGATGTACCTCTGGTCGTTGACCGGCTGACTGATGAGAATCCCTCGGTTCGCCGAGGGACTCTGCACCCAACTCTGGACAATCGTCTTGAGCGCAGCCAGACCGCTGGACGTGATCGCCGGGTACGAAATCGTGGGGTTCAGTGTTACCGCGCCCTGAAGTGTGGCTCCGCGAGAGTTAACCTGATTCCAGGTGTCGCTTTCCGACCAAGCCTGATCCGGAGTTGAAAGCGCCAATGCAATTGGGTTCGTGGTGTAGTCTGTCGACGACTTCATGAAGATGATGGCGACGTTCGTGATCGTCGCGTTCGAAGGAATTGCCGACACGTCCCACTGTAGCAGGACGGCTGTGAAGGTCGCGTTGGAGTTGTTCGTTAGGATCAAGTAGCTTGTGGACCCAAAGCTGGAACTCGGGTTCGCTTGACTGACGTAAGTGTCTTTGGTTGGCGGAACGTTGTCGAGAGATTGGCCCTGGACTCTCGCAGGCGAGGTAAGCAAAGCGATGGTCACCGCGGCTGCCAAACATACTAGGCGCTGAAAACGTGGCACTTCGGGTTCCCGTGGCTCGTCCGCCGCATTAGCGGGGCCAGAACACGTCACGTCACGATGATTAGACATCAGGGCACTCCCGTGTGTTCGCGTTGTTCGTTGAGATGTCTCTGAATGTAGTCGATACCGTCCCGCCCAGTAGCACAAGGACGCGAGCCGTGCCTCTGCTCGCTGAGGAGCACGACCGTCTCGCGGAATTGTGATGTTGTTCACCATCGAAGAACCAGTAGGATCCTGGGAAGCAATCTTCGTGCCTCTAACGGTCTATCAACAAACGCCCTATCCAGGCGCGTCGTGGGCGGCACACGGTTGAGAAGTCTCGTGCGCGTACGACTTTTGTCTACCAGGCAGCATCAACGCCTGCCCGTCCCCGCCTCGTAGCCACTATCCGCCACCGTCGGCAGCAACACCGGCGATTGAGATGTCGCACCCTGCATGAGCCAGACGACATTGAGCCCCATCGCATCGTCGATCGCTGACAGCGGGGGCGGACCCGAGCACTTCGATAGGGCGAATACGATCGCATGCTCGTGAGAGTGTTCACAAGCGCTAGGCTGCGCGAAGTTGCGCCATGTCGCGACACTGGAATCGATGGCGTAGCTTGCCGCACCAGATAGAGAGTCTGCATGTGCCAGGCGCCCGGCGAAGATCAGCGCGCCATCGACGTAGAACGACAACACGGGCTGCTGCTGACCACGATCTTCAGCGTGCGCCACCCGTTCAAGTGCTGATCGGCCAGGTGGCCCGCCTCGCCAAACGACGTCGAGCCGCCGGCGGTCTGGTATCCGCCGTAGAAGTAGGCGTGCCCGCGCAGGTTGGCCGCGGTGCCCCAGCAGGCGTCGCCTGCGGTCGCCAACATCAGCTACACCGACGGTGAGAACACGCCGCAGAACGAGTCGTACGCCCCCGCGACGCCGATGCAGCGGTCACCTCTCCATCCCGGCGCCGGGGCCGTCGACGAACACCGGACCGGTCTTCGGGCCCCGGACCCAGTGGACGTCGTCCACGGTCGGTAGCAAGGCCTGCGACAGGAACGTCACGCCGTTCAAATACCACACCACGTTCAGCCCGGTCGTGTAGTTGCGCCACATCAGGTCCGGACTCCCGTCGCGGTTGAAATCCGCCGCCATCCCGATTCGCCATGCCGGGTCGCCCACCGCCGGCAACAGCTCCTGCAACAGGAACGTCGCGCCGTTCATGTACCACACGAGGTTCATGCCCGTCGTGGCGTTCCGCCACACCAGGTCCGGCTGGCGGTCCCCGTTGAAGTCCACCGTCGCCACAATCTCCCACGCGGTGTCCGGCACCGGCGGCAGCAGCGTCTGGGACATTATCGTCGTCCCGTTCAAGAACCACACGACGTTCTGCCCGCTGGTCGCATGCCGCCACACCAGGTCGGGCCGGGTATCGGCGTTGAAGTCCGCCGCGCCCACGATTTGCCACCCGGTGTCCGCGACGGCGGGCAGCATCGCCTGCGACACGAACGTCGTGCCGTTCATGAACCACACGACGTTCATCCCGGTGCCCGCATGACGCCAGACGATGTCCTGGTCGCCGTCGGCGTTCAGGTCGGCCACGGCCACCGGCTGCCAGGCCGTGTCGGCCACCAGCGGCAGCAGGGTCTGGGACAGGACGGTCGCGTTGGTCATCGTCCACACGACGTTCTGGCCCGTCGTCGCGTGGCGCCACAGGATGTCCGGATAGCCGTTCCCGTCGAAGTCGAAGGGCGTGGCCGGGGACGGGATCGGCGCCGGCGAGGGGTTCGGCATGTCCCACGGCGTGCCCACCGGCGGCAGCGCCGCCTCGTTGATCAGCGTCACGCCGTTCAGGAACCACACCGCGTTCTGACCCGTGGTGCCGTTGCGCCACACGAGGTCCACCTGCCCGTCCGCATTCATGTCCTGCACCGCGCCCACGTGCCACGCGGTGTCGGCCACCGGCGGCAGCAGCACCTGCGACTGGTACGTGGCGCCGTTCATGTACCACACGACGTTCAGGCCGGTCACGCCGTTGCGCCAGAGCAAGTCGGGCGCCTGGTCGCCGTTGAAGTCCGCCGCCCCGGTCAGCTGCCACGCGGTGTCGGGAACCGGCGCCAGCAGCGCTTGCGAGAGGACGGTGATCCCGTCCAGATACCACACCACGTTCTGGCCCGTCGTCCCGTTGCGCCACACCAGGTCGGGCGTGGTGTCGGCGTTGAAGTCGGCCACGGCCGCGAGGCGCCAGGCCGTGTCGGCGACCGGTGGGAGGAAGCCCTGCGAGGTGAACGTTGTCCCGTCAAGGAACCACACCACGTTCCGGCCGTCGGCTGCGTGCCGCCAGAGGATGTCGGGCTTGCTGTCGGCGTTCAGGTCGGCCACCGCCACGATCTGCCATTGCGTGTCCGGCACCGCCGGCAACGTGACCTCCGACAGCTTGGTCGTGCCGTCCATCAGCCAGATGACGTTCTGCCCCGTGGCATCGTTGCGCCAGAGGATGTCCGGCTTGCCGTCGCCGTTGAAGTCGGCAGTGGCGGCCGGCGCCGTGTATCCGAGATTGAAGGTCAGTTGGCCTCCTGTCGCGTCGAACGAGGTCACCATGACGCCGTAGGTCGTGCCGCCCGCCGCCGCCAGCGTGAGCTGCGACTGGAGGGTCCCCGACGCGTCGTCGTTGCCGGCCACTTGCGTCCACCCCCCGCAGGTTCCCGTGAAGACGGTGAGCACGGTGTTGTAGGTGCTGCCAAGGGTGTCAATGACGGCCCGGCCATTGCGCGGCGCCGTAAACCGGTACCACACGCTGTGAGCGCCTGCGCCGGCCCGCGGCGACGGGTCGCCCGTCTCGGTCGTCGCGGCGCTCGTGTCCTGGGTCGCCGTGAACGGCAACGGGGTGACGAGTGTCGCCGAGCTGCAGGAGTCGTTGCTCTGCGACGACCCCTGGACCACGGTGAAGGGACTGCCGGCAATCGTGGCGGTTCCGGTCCTCGGGGCCCCGGAGGCGTTCTCGGTCCACGACACGGTCACCGACCCGCTGCCGCTCCCGCTGGTCGGCGACACGGACAGCCACGACCCGTTCCCCGCCGCCGTCCAGCTGCCGCCCGTGCATCCATCTTGCCCCCCCGTTACCGTGACCGTGGCGGAACCCGCCAGGTGCGTGGCGCTCGGAGCAGACGTCGGCTCGATCGAGAAGCTCGTGCAGGTGTTGATGTAGGTGAAGCCGCCCGCCAGGGTGCCAGAGCCGCCGGGCGTCGTGACAACGACGTTCGTCGGCCCCGCCGCAGCACCGGCGGGTGTCACCGCGGTGAGCGAGCTGCCGGTCGAGACGATGACGCCCGTTGCAGGTATGCTGCCGAACCAGACCGCGGTGGCGCCGGCGACGAATCCGCTGCCGGTGATGGTCACGGTCGTGCCGCCACCCCACGGGCCGCTGCCCGGCGCGACCCCGCTCACCGTGGGGGCCGCGAGGTAGGTGAACCCGCCGGTCAACGTGGCCGCGCCGCCCGGCGTCGTCACCACCACCACTTTCGCCCCCGCCGTGCCGGCCGGCGTGATCGCTGTGAGAGAGCCGGCGCTTCCGACCAGGACACCCGCTGCCGCGACGCCACCGATTGTCACGGTGGTCGTGTAGGCAACGAACCCGCTGCCGGTGATCGTCACGGTGGTGCCGCCAGCCGGCGGGCCGCTGCCTGGCGTGACCCCGCTCACCGTGGGCGCCGCGAGGTAGGTGAACCCGCCCGCCAGCGTGGCTGAGCCGCCGGGCGTCGTCACAACGACGTCCTTCGGCCCGGCCGAGCCTGCCGGGGTCACGGCGGTGAGCCAGTTGCCGTTCGTGACGACGACCGCCGTCGCCGCGACGCCGCCAATCGTCACGGCCGTGGCGCCGGTGACAAAGCCGCTGCCGTTGACCGTCACCGTGGTGCCCCCGGCGAGAGGGCCAGCTTCCGGCGCGACGCTCCTCACGGCGGGAGCGAGCAGGTACTCAAAGCCGCTCTCCAACGTGCCCGAGCCACCGGCCGTCGTCACGACCACGTTCCTCGGCCCCGCCGTTCCGGCCGGGGTCACCGCCGTCAGCGAGCTGGCGCTCAAGACCACGACGCCCGTCGCCGCAGCGCCGCCGATCGTCACCGTGGTGCCGCCGCTGACGAACCCGCTGCCACTGATCGTCACCGTGGTGGCTCCGGCCAGCGGCCCGCTGTTCGGCGTGATCTCGCTCACCGTGGGCGCCGCCAGGTAGGTGAACGCGCTCGTCAGCGTGCCCGAGCCACCCGCCGTCGTCACCGCCACGTCCTTCGGCCCCGCCGTGCCGGCCGGGGTCACCGCGGTCAGCGAGCTGACGCTCCCGACCACGACCCCCGTCGCCGCGGCGCCGCCAATCGTCACCGTGGTGCCGCCGGCGACGAACTCGCCGCCGGTGATCGTCACCGTGGTGCCGCCACTCGTCGGACCGTTGTCCGGCGTGATCCCGCTCACCGACGGGGCCGCCCTGTAGATGAACCCGCTTGTCAACGTACCGGAGCCGCCGGCCGTCGTCACCACTACGTCCTTCGGCCCCGCCGTCCCGGCCGGGGTCACCGCCGTCAGCGAGCTGGCGCTGCCGACCACGACGCCCGTCGCCGCGACGCCGCCGACCGTCACCGTGGTGCCGCCCGCGACGAACGCGCCGCCGGAGATGGTCACCGTGGTACCCCCGGCCAGCGGGCCGCTGCCCGGCGTGAGCCCACTGACCGCCGGAGCCACCAGGTAGATGAACCCGCCTGCAAGCGTGCCTGAACCGCCGGCAGTCGTCACGACTACGTTCCTCGGCCCCGCCGTCCCGGCCGGTGTCACGGCGGTCAGTGAGCTGGCGTTCGCGACGACAACGCCTGTCGCCGCGACCCCGCCAATCGTCACCGTGGTCGCGCCGACGATGAACCCGCTTCCGGTGACCGTCACCGTCGCGCCCCCGGCCAGCGACCCGCTGTTCGGCGTGACCTCGCTCACCGTGGGAGCCGCGAGGTAGGTGAACGCGCCGGTCAGCGTGGCGGAGCCACCCGCGGTCGTCACCGCCACGTCCCTCGGCCCCGCCGTGCCGGCCGGTGTCACCGCCGTGAGCGAACTGGCGCTCCCGACCACGACGCCCGTCGCCGCGGCGCCGCCGATCGTCACCGTGGTGGCACCGCTGACGAACCCGCTGCCGGTGATCGTCACCGAGGTGCCCCCGGCCGCCGGGCCGGTGTCCGGCGTCATCCCGCTCACCGACGGGGCCGCCCTGTAGGTGAACCCGCTCGTCAACGTACCGGAGCCGCCGACCGTCGTGACCACCACGTCCTTCGGCCCGGCCGTGCCGGCCGGTGTCACCGCGGTGAGCGAGTTGGCGCTCCCGACCACGACGCCCGTCGCCGGGACCCCGCCAATCGTCACCGCGGTGCCGCCGGCGAAGAACCCGCTGCCGGTGATCGTCACCGTGGTGCCGCCGCTCAGCGGGCCGGCGCTCGGCGTCACCCCGCTCACCGATGGAACCGACAGGTAGGTGAAGCCGTTCGTCAGTTGGGTCTGCCCGGCTGGAGTCGTCACGAACACGTTCCTCGCCCCGGCACCGGCACTCGACGGCGTGACGGCGGTCAGCGACGTGGCGCTCCCGACGACGACACCCGTGGCAGCGTAACTGCCGATCGTCACGGACGTGGCACCCGCGACGAACCCGGTGCCGCCGATCGTCACCGTGGTCCCCCCAGCCAGCGGACCGCTGTTCGGCACGACCGACGTCACGGTCGGCGGAGTCGCGGGAACGCTGATGGTGAACGCCGCCCCGTTCGACGCGCCGCCGCCAGGCGCCGGGTTGAACACGGTGACCGTCGCCGTGCCGGGCGTCACCAGGTCGGCCGCCGGAATGGACGCGGTGACCTGCGTGGCGCTGACGTAGGTCGTGGGGCGGTCGCTGCCGTTCCACCTCACCACCGAACCGTCGATGAAGTTCGTCCCGTTCACCGTCAGCGTGAAGTCCCCGCCCCACTCCACTGCCGTCGACGGCGCGAGCCCGGCAAGCGTCGGAACGGGATTCGGCGTGGGCCCCGCGGCACCGAGGAAGACGCCGACGGTGTTATCGGCCGAGTTCGTCGCCGCGAGGTCCGCTATCCCGTTGCCGTCGAAGTCGGCGGCCACGACACCGGCCGGCGAGCCGCCCGTCGCGAGCGGGCTGCCGCTCCCGAACCAGCCGTTGCCGGCGCCGCGGAGGATGGTGAGGTCGTTGCCGCCGCCGTTGGCGACGATGAAATCCAGATTGCCGTCGCCGTCCACGTCGGTCGTGGCGATGGCGGTGGACCCGGTGCCGGTCGCGAAGGTGACCGCCGCGGCAAAGGAGCCGTCGCCGTTGCCGAGCAGCACGCTGGCGTTGTTCGAGGTCTGGTTCGCCGTGGCAAGGTCGAGTATCCCGTCACCGTCGAGATCGCCGACGGCGAGGCCAACCGACCCGGTCCCGCCAGCGGAGAGCCCTCCGCTCGTAAACGTGCCTCCGGCCTGCTGCAGCAGCCAGGAGACCGAGCCGCCAGAATCGCACCATCGGCACATCGACTCCACCGTCGGCGTTCAGGTCGGCCGCGCTGATACCGGTACAAGGGCCGGCCCAGTTGCGCAAGAGGGACCATCCCGCCGAAGGCCACGACCCGTCGGCCTGGATGTAGGCCGCGTAGATGCCAACGCTGGTCCCGACGATGAGGTCAGTGGCCTGGTCCAGATTCAGGTCGGCCGCCACGAGCGAGTTCGGCGCGCCGTCGAGCGCGTGGTTCACCGCCGCCTGCAGCGTTCCGTTGCCGTTCCCGTAGAAGATGCTGACGTTGCTGCTGCCCGCGTTGGCGACGGCCACGTCGGGCGTCGCGTCGCCGTCGAGGTCGGCGACGATCAGCGCTGCGGGTGCGCTCCCCGTGTTGTAGCTGACCCTCGGCGCGAAGCCGCCCGCGCCATTCCCGAGCAGCACGCTGATCGTGTTGTTCGTCGAGTTGGCCACGACGAGGTCCTGCGCCCCGTCGCCGTCCAGGTCGCCGACGGCCAGCCCCTTCGGGCCGCGGCCCGTTGCCGGCGTCGCACCCGCCCCGAACCCGCCGGCGGCCCCGGCGGCCACCGTGAGGCCGACGCCGCTCGACGCGCTCGCGGCGTAGCGCAGCGGATCGCCGCCGTAGAACGCGCGCAGCGTGTGCCCGCCCGCGCCCAGCCACTTCGTCGCCAGAACGGCCTGTCCGGCCGCGAGCGATGCCTTGCCGAGGATGAACGCGCCGTCGTAGAACGTGACGGTCCCGGTGGCGTCCGACGGCGTCGCCGTTGCCGTGAGCGTCACCTCGCCGCTGAGCGCGGCGGGACTCGGCGTGGCTGCCAGCGCAATCGTGCTCAGTCTCACCGCCATGTTGACTGAGATCCTGGTGGTTGACCATGAGTTGCGGACGATGTCCGGCCGCCCGTCCTGGTTCAGGTCGGTGAGAAGGAGCCAGTTGGCGTCGGCGATCGACGCATAGGTTCCGGGTGGCTCGAAGGTGCCGTCACCGAGGCCGCGAAGCAGCTTCACGTTCGGTTGGTTCGCTCCTCCCCACGCGAGGAGGTCCATCTTTCGGTCGCCGTCGCAGTCGCACGTGTGGAGCGTCAAGACGCCGTTCAAGCCCGACGGTGTGTCGCCCCAGTTCTCGAAGGTCCCGTCCCCCAGGCCGAGCATGATCCCGACACTGTAGGGCGCCGAAGCACCACCGACCGCGAGATCCGGGAACCCGTCTCCACTGAAGTCGCCGATCGCCACGGTATAGGGATTTGCAATCGTCGCGTAGGGCACCGCCGGATCGAACAGCCCGTCGGCTCGAGCGAGCAGGACGTAGACGTTGGCGTTGCTGGCCGGAAGCACGAGGTCGGCGCGACCGTCCCCGTTCAGATCTCCAGCGAGAGCGAAGGAGGTACGCGCGGTTCCATCGACGCTGAGCTGCACCGCGGACGCAAACGTCCCATCGCCGCGGTTCAGGAAGACACACGCGTAGCTGTCGAAGAGGTCGGGCGCGCCATCCCCATTGAAATCGGCGGTGAGCACCATCCCGCGGACGCCGGTGACCTGCTGAGGCGTCTGGAAGGTCCCGTCTCCGTTGCCGAACGAGACCGTCGTCCCGGTGGCCAGATCAATCCTGCCGTCCCGGTTGAAGTCGGCCGCCAACATGTTCGAGCCGCCGCCGCAGACGTTCAATGGGGTTTGGGTGGTGAATTGGCCGTTGCCCTGGCCCAGCAACACCGTCGCCTGGAAGCCGCACAGGACCAGGTCAGTGATGCCGTCGTTGTTGAAGTCGGCCTGGGCAACCTGGCTGGCCGCCGACGGCGACAGCGCCACCTCCGGCGCGAACGCGGGAACGTCAGCCGCGGCAACGGTGACGACGGCGGGCGCCGAAGCGCTGGGGCCGTAGATCGTGCCGTCCCCGGAGAAGACGGCGGCGATCAGGTGGGTGCCCGATCCGAGCAGCCGTGTCTGGAAGGTCGCCTGTCCGCCAGTGACGGTCACGCTGCCCAGCGGCGTCGCGCCATCGTTGAAGGTGATCAGCCCGGTCGCGACCGATGGGCTGACGGTGGCGGTCAGCGTTACAGGCTGGCTCAACGTTGTCGATGTCGGCGTTGCATCGAGCACGACCGCCGTCGGCGCCGGGTTGACGCCCAGGAGGACGTTGATCCGACCAGGTCCGCCACGTTGCGTGTCCGCGTTCGACGACACCGCCAGGTCCATCATTCCGTCGCCGTTGAAGTCGGCGACGACGAGGTCCATGGGCACCGTGCCCGCGTAGTGCCTCCGCGGAGTCCCGAACAGCCCGTTCCCGCTGCCGGGCAGCACCAGCACCCGGTCTTCGCTGGCGCTGATCACTGCGACGTCGACCCTGCCGTCGCCCGTGAGGTCGGAAGCCGCAAGTTGCGTCAGGGTGCCGCCGATCGTCGTGTCGATCGCCGTCAGGAAATCGCCGTCGCCGTTCCCGGGCAGCACGCTCACCTTACCCGTCCCGGAGTTGACGAACGCGAGGTCGTCGCTGCCATCCCCGTTGAAGTCCGCGATGACGGGAGAGGTCGGAGCATTGCCAACCGCAAGGACCCTCGGTGCCCCGAACGTCCCGTCTCCGACGCCAAGGAGGACGTAGGTGCGGTTCTCGGCGGAGGTCACCATCGCCACGTCCGGAATCGAGTCGCCGTTGAAGTCCCCCACCGCAATCTCCGAGTTGTGACTTGCCACGCTGAGACTGAAGGTCGAAACGTAGAGCTCGCTTCCCCTCCTGTCACCGACACCAAGCCAGACCGTCAGGACTCCGTACGTGCCCGCGACACGATCCACCGTGCCGTCGCGGTTGACGTCGGTGTAGAGGGGGTGGTCCTGGTCACGGGGTCCGCTGGTGAACGTGCCGTCACCGTTGCCCAAGGCAATCGCCGTCTCCGACTCGTTGCGCAGGAACACGTCGAGCTTCCCGTCCCGGTTCACGTCCCCAAGCTGTACTCGACGAGGCACGTAGCGGGGGTACGGATACGACTTGGGGAACCCGGGGGCAGGCTGCAGCGTGCCGTCGCCGTTTCCGAGGAAGATGCCGTAGCTGCTGTCGGACGTCCAGTCCGAGGCGACCAGGTCCACGCGGCCGTCCGCGTTGAGGTCCCCGGCGGCCAGCCCGTGCGGCACGAAGGCGGGGTTCACGTCCATCGAGGTTCGGAGCCCGGTGACTGGTAGCGCGTTGACGGTGTGACTGACGGGGGACGAGAAACCGGCCGGAGCGTTCATCAGAGTGCCGCCGTAGGCGGCGCGAATCGTGCGCGCTCCGGGCGCCAGCGTCCGCGTGGTGAAGACCGCCTGGCCCGACGCGAGCATGGCGCCGCCGATGACGTTCACGCCGTCGTAAAACGTGACCGATCCGGTGAGCGTGCTCGGCGTGACCGTGGCGGTCAAACTGACCGCCTGGCTGACGGTGGACGTGCCGCTCGACGCGGCCAGCGAGACCGAGACGGACGCCAATCCCAGGTTGACGCCGAGCTTCCCGTCGGTGAACGCCAGCGCGAAATCCGCAAGACCGTCGCTGTTGAAGTCCGTCCCGCCATAGTCGCCCGGCGTGTTCGAGTTGTGCGGTTCGACGACCCCCGCGGTCAGCGCGTAGCGCCGGAACGTGCCGTCGCCGTTGTTCACCAACAGCGCAACGCCTTCGCTTGCCAGGGTCGATAGATCCGGCCGGCCGTCGCCGTCGATGTCCCAGGCCTTGAGACTCGAGGCGTTGGCCACGACAGCCGGCGAGGTGACCGGCTGGAACGACCCGTTGCCATTCCCATAGAGGATGCCGACGCCGGCGGCATAGAGGACCGCCAGGTCGAGCTTCCCGTCGGCATTGAAGTCCGCGGAAGCGAACTGGGATGGCTCGCCGGCCGAGGTGTTCGGCACCACGTTGGCGAAGTCGAACGTGCGGCTCCCGAGTCCTGGCACGACGACGAACCGGTTCTGCTGATACTGCTTCCAGACGAGATCCGGTCGTCCGTCCCCGGTGACATCGGCGCCGAGGAAGACGTGCATGACGCGCGAGGGGCCCAGGTCGACTCCAAACGTCGACTTGTCGAACGGTCCGGTGGCGGTGCCCCAGAGCACGATGATGCCGCAGCCGCCTGAAAGGAGGCCCCAGCAGCCGGCGCCGATCACGTCCAATCGACCGTCGCCGTCGAAATCCCCTACCGCCGGGACCGTCTCATAGGGCAGGGCACCGACGTGCTGCGACACCTGGAACGTCCCGTCGCCGTTGCCGAACGCCACGCTGATCCCGGTGTCGTCGAGGCCCTCGCCCTCGGACATTGCCAGATCGGGCGTGCCGTCGCCGTTGAAGTCGCCCACCCACCCCGGCGTGCCGGCGAAGCCGCTCGTGACCCTCGCCGTGCCGAACTGCCCGTTGCCGAGGCCCGGGTAGACGGTGACGCTCAGCGCCGCGACCGCGGCGATGTCAGGGATGCCGTCGCGCGTAAAGTCGGCAGTGAACACCCGCCCCAGGCCTGGGCTGCTGATCAGGGTGGGCTCGCCGTAGGCGGGCAACACGCCGCCGCCCTGCGCGACCGCCCTCGCTGCCGGGACGATCGAGAACGCCACTGCCAGCCATGCCGTGAGGAGCCTGTGCGCACGCGATCTCATTGCCGTCTCCCGCGTTGGTGAGGACAGTCCGGCTGATGACGTGGCGGAGCGCGACGAGTGAGTGCGAGTATATGCGACGACGCGGCGCGCCGGGCGAGGGACCTCCCGGTTGCCGCCGCGGACAGGCAGATTCTTGCCCAGCCGCACCGGTCAGTCAACCGGGACGAACAGCATCCGCTGGAGGACACGACGCCTCGCCGCGACGCTGGAGACGTAGGGAGAACGGCGGCACGCAGCTCTCGCTGACCACGACCGCTGGCGTGTGCCACCCGTTTCGCACTCGGCCGAGCGTCTTCCGGCGAACGTCGGGTGCGCAGATTCCGTTGGATGCGGCAGTTTCCACCGTGCTGTGGTACGTTTGAGGGTGGCATCGCGCGGAGCGCCGGGCAACCGGATGCCGCAAACGGGAAGCCGTCGACAGGAGTGACAGGATGCGCAGATCAGCAGTCGGATTGGCAGCGGCCGCGTTCGTGTTCACGGCCGTCACGGCGTCCGCCCAGGACAAGCGGTGGGACGCCAACGTGGGCGGCGGCTACACCTTCCTGCTCGGCGACACGCGTGGTCACCTCAGCGACGGCTTCAACCTCTCGGCCGGCTTCACGTTCCACGTCACCAACTGGCTCGGCTTCCAGGCCGAGTACGGATACATCCGGCCGGCGCCGCAGACGATTCAGAAGCCCGTGAGCGGGACTCCCGGCGGCGCCTCGGTTCCGACGGATTTCTTCATCGGATCGAGCGCCCACTACGGGGACCTCAACCTGGTGCTGAGAAGGAAGACCTCCGGCGCCGTGTCCCCCTACGCCGTCGCCGGCATCGGGCTGTACTACCGGTCGGTCGCCATCAAGACGAACGCCCTCGGATTCGTGCCCGGCGGCTGCGACCCGTACTGGTTCTACTGCATGCCCGGCGGCTTCGTCGATGTGGTCAAGGTGGTCGGGGGACGCACCACGTTGGACATGGGGATGGATGTCGGCGGCGGCGTGAAGATCGCCCTGGGAGAAAGCACGACCCTCTACTTCGAGGCCCGCTATCACTACATCTGGGGACCGACGATCACGCCGGATGCCGCTGCGGTTGCCGCGGGAGCGCCCGCGTCAGTCACGGCCAACGGGCAGTTCTTTCCGATCGTCGTCGGCTTCCGGTTCTAGACGTTCCGGGATCACGTCCCGGGACTCTTCTCGCCGCTCGATCAGGAGCGTACCATGCGCGCTGCGGAACTCGTTGCTCCCCTGACATTCCGGTTGGCCGAGATGCCGATTGAGGGGCCCGGACCGGGCGAAGTCCAGGTGCGGGTCGGGGCGGTGGGCATTTGCGGGTCCGATCTGCACGCCTACTCCGAAGGCGCCGTTGGCGGCACTCTCAATGCCTACCCGATGGTGCTCGGGCACGAGCCCGCAGGAACAATCGTGAGCACGGGCCCGGGAGTCACCGGACTCGCGGCGGGCGACCGCGGGGCGCTCGAGCCCGCCCTGTACTGCTATCACTGCGAGTTCTGCCTGAGCGGACACCACAACGTGTGCGCGAACATCCGGTTTCTGAGCAACCCTCACTGCCCCGGGTTCTTCCGTGAGCGGGTCAATCTGCCCGTCGCCAACTTCCTTCCCGTTCCCTCCGGCATTTCGCTCGACGAGGCGACCTTGATCGAGCCCCTCGCCGTTGCGCTGCACTCCCTCAGCCTGGCGTCCGTCCGCCAGGGCGAAACGGTGGCCGTCATCGGCGCGGGGCCGATCGGGCTCCTGACGATCGCCTCGCTGCGGGCCGCCAAGGCTGGACGAATCTGGGCCGTCGAACCGCTGGCGCACCGCCGCGAGCTGGCCAGGATGGTCGGCGCCGACGTGGCGCTCGGGCCCGGGGAAGCCGTCGGCGAGATCCTCAGTGAGACGACTGGCCGTGGCGTGGACTGTGCGATCGACTGTGCGGCCAAGGAACAGAGCACCGGCCAGGCGGTTGCCGTGGTTCGCAACGCGGGCCGCGCGGTGCTGACCGGCATTCACTCGACGCCCACCGTCCCGATGGACGGATCCGCCATGCGCCGCAAGGAGCTCACCATCTTCAACGTCCGCCGGTCGAATCACGAATCGCGGGCAGCCCTGGAGCTGCTCGAAGCGCATGCGGACCGGTTCGCGCCGCTGCTGACGCACACGAGGGAAATCGACCTGATCGATGAGGCGTTCGTGATCGCCAGCCAGTACCAGGACGGAGTCGGCAAGATGATCGTCCGGCCCTGAGGCCCCGCAGAGCGACGCGATCCTGCTGCCGATCCAGGACAGGGAGGTCAGTCGAGTGACGTGCACCTCCCCGATCAGACCCCGCCAAAGTCCACGTCGTCGGGAAGCTCGTTCCGGTCGCGAGGGCCCTGGCTGGGAAAGTGGTTCGCGAGCTGGCTGCCGGCCTCGGTGATGCCGTGGACGAGGCCACCCGTGAAGTCGCGCTCCTTGAACCGGGCAGACATCGCCGCCGCCACGGAGTCCCAGAAGTCCTGCCCCACCGCGGCGTGGATGCCCTCGTCGCCCAGCACCACGAAGGTCCTGCGGGACGGAACCACGAAGAAGAGGACGCTGTTGCGCTGCGCGGTCCGGTTCATGCCCAGCCGCGCGAATGCCCGCTCGGCCGTGCGCCGGACGTTGCCCCAGAAGAACGTGGAAACCGACACGCGGATCTCGCCCGACGTGAGCCTCTCCGCCTCCTCGATGGCCCGCTTCACCGCCTCCGCGTCGACGAGTCGTTTCAGTGCCCGCCTGTTCATGGGGCTACCACCTCCCCGAGGCTCCACCGCCGCCGGAGGACCCGCCGCCGCCCGAGAATCCTCCGCCTCCGCCGCCTCCCCCTCCCCCGCCACGTCCGCTCGAGAGGATGCTGAAGAGGAGATACATGGCAAGGCTGGGGTTGGTGACCAGCAGGATCAGGAATCCGACGACGAGGAGACCCACGAGCACCATCTGGGGAACACTCATGGGGCGGCCCTTCGACCCGGCGCGAGGTGAATCCTCGCTCGGTCCGGTCGGCGCCCCTTCCCCGGCGATTCCGCCCGCGCCACCCGAAATGGCGGCCATCAGGGCGTTCACCCCAGCCTGGACGGCCCCATCCCGGTCACCCGCGCTGATCCTGGGGAGGATCACGTCGTTCAGAACACGCGAGGCGATGGCGTCGGGAACCTTGCCCTCAAGCCCGTAGCCCACCTCGATCCGCGCGCGACGATCGGTGGCGAACACGAACAGGACCAGCCCGTTGTCCAGTCCCTTGCGCCCCACCTTCCACCGCGCGAAGGCCCTGACCGTCCAGTCCTCCAGGACCGCGTCGCCGGTGGTCTCGCCGATCCAGACCAGGACCTGGTTGCCCGTCTGCCGCTCGAAGTTCTCGAGACTCCTGTCCACCGCCTGGAGAGCCTGCGGGCTCAGGAACCGCGCCGAGTCCGTGGCCCAGCGCGCGGGCGGAGGCGGGATGGGAACCTCGGCGGCGCGCGCTGCGACCAGCGGCAGACACACGAGCGCACAGGCGAGGAGCGCTCGCTTCATCTACTTGAAATTGACCTTGGGAGCGGTTTCGGCTCCAGCCTGAGCTTTGAAGTACGGTTTCTCATTGAAGCGGCTGCCGAAGAACCCGGCAATGAGCACCGTTGGGAAGCTCATGCGCTTGGTGTTGAAGCCCTGGGCCGCCTGGGTGAAGCGCATGCGCTCCACCGCGATCCGGTTCTCAGTCCCTTCCAGCTGGGCCTGCAGGTCCCGGAAATTCTGAGTGGCTTTAAGGTCAGGGTACTTCTCCACCACAACCATGAGGCGGGACAGCGCGGACGAGAGGCCGTCCTGGGCCTGCTGGAACTTGGCGAAGGCCTCCGGGTTGTTGGCAATGTCCCCGGCATTCACCTGGCCGACCTTGGCGCGAGCCTCTGCGACTGCCGTGAATGTGTCCTTCTCGAAGGCCGCCGCCCCCTTCACCGTTTCCACCAGGTTGGGGATGAGATCGGCGCGCCGCTGGTACACGTTCTCCACCTGCGACCACTGGGCCTGCACACCCTGATCCAGCGTGACCAGGGAGTTGTAGGTCGAGACGCCAGACGCGCCGGCGACCAGCACGAGCACGACGATTGCGATGCCAATCCATTTACCCATGGTGTCCACCCTCTTCACTTCTTCGCCAGGCTGATGATGGGGCAATCATCGCAATACGCCGCAATCGCCAGCCAGACCTCGTGCCCCACGACCTCGGGGTAATGCTGGCTGCCGGGAGGAATCGAAATGGCGTCTCCGGGCGACACGAAGTGGTCTTCCCCGTCGATCACCACATTCGCCCTGCCGTGGACGCAGTAAAGGACCTCGTCACCAGGATGCGAGTGAAGCGTGCCCTTGGCTCCCGGCTGTCCTTCCAGATACGCCAGCCTCTGGTACTTGCTGTTGCCCACCTTGGGGGAGATCATGAACCACCGGTTGATCGAGCCGAATGCTTCCGGCTTCATGTCGCCGACCCTCACAATAGTTCCCTTCATCTCGGATTCTCCTTGTAGAATGCTGTCCCTTGGAGGTCGTCATCTGACGCTCCAAATGATATATCCCATCTCCGTCAAGGGGAAAGGCCTCTCTATGAAACTCGAGTTCGGACCCAGGCGCGCCACCTATGTGGATGTTTCGGAGGCGGGCGAGAGTGCCCGGCTGTCGCCGGCCGAGGCCGGCTGTTTCGATGAGCTCGATCGCATCTACCGGTCGCTCTGCGCCATTCTTTTCAACTACGCACCGGGCTCCGGCCATCCCGGCGGCTCCATCTCCTCGGGCCGCTTCGTGTCCGGGTTGCTGTTCGATTCGCTGGACTACGACTTCAGCCAGCCGGATCGCCAGGATGCGGACGTCATTTCCTACTCGGCCGGCCACAAGGCCATGGGGCTGTACGCCTTCTGGGCGCTGCGCGACGAAGTCGTCCGCATCGCCGCGCCGGAGATGCTTCCGAGCGACCTGCGCCTTCGGCTGCGGCTCGAGGACTTGCTCGGCTTTCGCCGCAATCCCACGAACAAGACGCCGCTGTTCACGAGCCTCGGCTCGCGCGCGCTCGATGGCCATCCCACTCCGGCCACCCCATTCATCCGTCTGTCGACGGGGGCATCAGGGGTCGGAGTGGCCAGTTCCATCGGGCTGGCGCTGGGAGCGAAGGACTACTACGGCAAGGATGCTCCCCGCATCCACCTGGTCGAAGGCGAGGGCGGCCTGACTCCGGGCCGCGTGGCGGAAGCGCTCGCGGCGGCCGGCACCGCGTCGCTCGACAACGTCCTGCTGCACCTCGACTGGAATCAGGCGTCGATCGACTCCAACCAGGTCTGCCGTGAGGACGGCCACCCGGGCGACTATGTTCAGTGGAGCCCGATGGAGTTCTTCTATCTCCACGACTGGAACGTCGTCTTCGTGCCCGACGGCCGGAACATGCAGCAGATACTGGCCGCCCAGCACATCGCCGCCGGGCTCGACAACGGCCAGCCCACGGCGGTGGTCTACCGGACAGTCAAAGGCTGGGGCTATGGGATCGAAGGACGCGCATCGCACGGTGCCGGCCACGCGCTGTGCTCGGAGGGATTCCAGCGGGCGGTTGCCGACCTCACCGGCCAGGAGAACGTCTCGCTGCCAACCTGCGAGCCCGGGAAGGAACGCTGCAGGATGCAGGCGGGCGGCAGCGCCATCATGGAGGAGTGCTTCTGGGAAGCGCTTGGCGTCGTGCGGAAGGTTCTCGAAGCCGACCGCCCGACCGTAGAGGCGTTTGCGCGAAGAATCCGGGACTCGAAGGCACGCCTGGACCGCAGGTCGCGCCGTCCGCGCGCGGGCGCGCCGAGCGTAGAGGCGGTGTATGCCGGCGCCGCATCATCAGCGCCCGGCACTCCGGCGGAACTGCAACTCAAACCGGGCGTCACGACGACGCTCCGCGCGGAGCTCGGCCGGGCGCTTCACTACTACAACAGGACGTCCGGGGGATCCATCTTCGCTGCCTCCGCCAATCTGCTCGGCTCCACCAACGTCAGCGGTGTAGCCGCGGGGTTTCCTCCAGGCTTCTGGAACGCCGCGTCGAACATCGACGCACGACTGCTCTCCACCGGAGGCATCTGCGAGGACGCGATGACCGGCATTCTGGCCGGGATATCGACGTTCGGACGCCATATCGGAATCGGGTCGTCCTACGGCGCCTTCCTGGCTCCGCTCGGGCACATCGCCGCCCGGCTGCATGCGATTGGAGGCCAGGCGCGCCTCGCCATCGCCGACGATCCCTACCGCCCCATCATTCTCATCTGCGCCCATGCGGGGCTCAAGACGGGCGAAGACGGACCGACGCACGCAGACCCGCAGCCGCTGCAGCTGATGCAGGAGAATTTCCCTCGCGGAACCTGCGTCACGCTCACCCCATGGGATCCCGCGGAGATCTGGCCGCTGCTGGCGGCAACCCTCGTGAAGCGCCCGGCGGTGATCGTGCCCTACGTGACCCGCCCGAATGAGAAGGTCCTGGATCGGGCCGCCCTCGGACTCGCTCCCGCCGAAGATGCCGCCAAAGGGGTGTACCTCCTGCGCCACCCTCGCGGCAAGGGCGACGGGACCATCGTGCTTCAGGAAAGCGCCGTGACCTACGCGTTCCTCGAGGAAGCCCTGCCGCTTCTCGAAGCAGAGGGGATCGACCCGTGGGTCTACTACGTGTCGAGCGCCGAACTGTTCGATCTGCTGTCGGTGAGGGAACAGAAACGCATCTTCCCGAGAAGGCGCGCGCAGGAGGCGATCGGCATCACGGGATTCACGTTGCCGACGCTGTATCGCTGGGTGACGTCGGAGCGCGGCCGGGCGGCCAGCCTGCACCCGTTCCGCCACGGCAGCTTCCTCGGCAGCGGCCAGGGAGCCATGGTGCTGGCGGAAGCCGGGCTGGACGGGCGCGGCCAGTTCGCTGCGCTCAAGAAGTATTTCCGCCGCTGAGCACCGTCATGCCCGACACGCCGAGCGGCCTCACCCGCCGCGACTTCCTGAACGTCGGCCTGGCGACCGCGGTGGGGGTCGGGGGCGGCGCCCGGCTGGCCGCGGGCGCCGAGGCCGCTCGGCAGAAACCAGGCCTGCCCTGGTATCGCCGCGCGTACCGCTGGGGCCAGACCAACATCACCGAGAAGGACCCCATTCGCTACGACATCGCCTGGTGGCGCGCGCAATGGCGACGCACCCAGGTCCAGGCTCTCGTCATCAACGCCGGCGGCATCGTCGCCTACTACCCCAGCAGGTTTCCCCTCCACCACCAGGCGGAGTTCCTGGGAGGGCGCGACCTGTTTGGCGAGCTCACGAAGGCCGCGCACGACGACGGGCTGTTCGTGATGGCGCGCATGGATTCGAACCGGACGGACGAGGACTTCTTCAAGGCCCATCCCGACTGGTTCACGCGCGATCGGGCCGGCCAGCCGTACCGCGCGGGCGACAAGTACATCACCTGCGTCAACAGCCCCTACTACGACGAGTATCTGCCCGATGTGATGCGCGAGATCGTCGAGCGATCGCATCCGGACGGCTTCACCGACAACAGCTGGGCCGGCCTGGGCCGGTCGAGCATCTGCTACTGCGCAAACTGTGTGCGGGTGTTCAAGGCGTACGCGGGCGCCGCACTGCCGCAGGCCGCCAACTGGGACAACCCGGTCTACCGACAGTGGATCGCCTGGAACTACGCGCGCCGCGTGGAGCTCTGGGACCTGAACAATCGGGTGACCCGCGCGGCCGGCGGTCCCGACTGCGTCTGGTCCGGGATGATGGGCGGGGCGATCACCGCGCAGGCGCGCTCCTTCCGCGACCTCCGCGCGATCTGCACCCGCGCCGACATCATGATGCTCGACCACCAGCGCCGCGACGACGACACGGGGTTCCAGCAGAACGGCGACACCGGCAAACGCGTGCACGCCGTCATGGGATGGGACAAGCTGGCGCCCGAGTCCATGGCGCTCTACCAGTCTGGCCCCGGCTACTACCGGGTGGCGAGCAAGCCCGCCGCCGAGGCTCGCCAGTGGATGTTTGCGGGCTTCGCGGGCGGCATCCAGCCCTGGTGGCACCACGTGGGCGCCTACCACGACGACCGGCGCATGTACCGCACGGCCGAACCGGTGATGCGCTGGCACAAGGCGAACGAACGCTACCTGGTCGACCGCACGCCGGTGGCGAGCGTCGGCCTGATCTGGTCGCAGCAGAACACCGACTTCTTCGGCCGCGACGAGGCGGCGCAGCTGGTCGACGGCCCCTACACCGGCTTCATGCACGCCCTCGTCCGGGCCCGCATCCCGTACCTGTCGGTGCACGTCGACGACATCGAGCGCGAGGCGGGCCGGCTGAAGACGATCGTCCTCCCGAACGTGGGCGCGCTGTCGGACAGGCAGGCGGCCGGAATCCGGCGCTTCGTCGAGGGCGGCGGCTCGCTCATCGCGACGGGGCACACCAGCCTGTTCGACGAGTGGGGCGTCGCGCGCGCGGACTTCGCGCTGGCCGACCTCTTCGCGTGTCACTTCGAGGGCGAGGTGCCGCGGGCGCGCGGCGGGGCGGCGGCGGGCGGCGGTTCGACGGCGGCCGTGTTCGCGCCGGACGCGAGCGGGCACACCTACCTGCGCCTCACCCCCGAGCTGCGCGGGCGTGTGGACGGCCCGAAGGCGGGCGACGAGCCGGCCGTCGCCGGCGAGCGTCACCCGGTGCTTCGCGGCTTCGACGACACGGACATCATCGCCTACGGCGGGACGTTGAAGCCGCTCCGTGTGGAGCCGGGCGCCACGGTGCCCTTGACCTTCGTCCCGCCCTTTCCCACCTACCCGCCCGAAACGTCCTGGATGCGCGAGCCGAAGACGACCATCCCGGGGCTGGTCCTGTCGCAGCGCGGCCGGAGCCGGGTGGCCTACATGCCGGCCGACCTGGATCGCCGCTACGCCCTCGAGCATCTGCCCGACCACGCGACGCTCCTGGCCAACATCATCCGCTGGGCGGGCGACCCGGCCATTCCCCTGAGCGTCGAGGGCACGGGGCTCATCGACTGTCATCTCTTCGAACAGCCCGGCCGGATGATTCTGCACCTCGTCAACCTGACCAGCGAGGCGAGCTGGCGGGCGCCGCTCGACGAGCTGATCAAGGTGGGCCCGTTCCGCGTGCGCGTGAAGCTCTCGCAGGGGCTGGCGCCACGGTCCGCGCGCCTGCTCGTGGCCGGCAGAACTGTGCCGCTGAGGCGCGAGAACGCCGCCGCTGCCTTCACGGTCGACGCGATCCTCGACCACGAGGTGGTGGTGATCGAGTAACGCGCAGCGCTCACCGCAGCTTCACGTACGTTCCAGCGAGTGCGCGACGCTCTCGAGCGATCGGCCGCGCGTCTCGACCATCAGGAACAGGACGAACAGCAGCTGCAGCACCATCATGCCGAAGAACAGCAGGAAGATGACCTCGGGGGCGAGCGAGGCCAGGAGCAGCGGCATCACGAGGGTCAATGCCGCGGCCAGCACCCAGTGGGTGGCGCTGCCGAGTGCCTGCCCGCGCGCGCGTGCCTGGTTCGGGAAGAGCTCGCTGATATAGACCCAGATCACCGTCCCCTGCCCGATGGCATGGGCGGCGATGAACAGGAAGATGAAACCCGGCACCACGGCGTAGTGCTGGCTCGCGAAGCCCCACGACACCATCCCCAGCGACACGAGATAGCCGATCGAGCCGGCGACCATCAGCGCGCGCCGTCCCATGCGGTCGATCAGGAGCACGCCGAGCATCGTGAAGAGGAGGTTCGTCACGCCGATCCCGACACTCGCCAGGAGCGCGCCGCTCGCGCCGACGCCTGCCCGCTCGAAGATGCGCGGCGCGAAGTAGATGATCGCGTTGATCCCCGAGAGCTGATTGAAGAGCGCGATCAGGAACGCGAGCGCAATCGGCCGGGCGAAGCGGCCCGAGTAGAACTCGCCGAGGGTGACGCGGGGCTGCTCCTCGCTGACCGCCGCGAGGACCGCGTCGGCGTTCGCGCCGTCGGATTGCGCGAGAATGGCCCGCGCCTCCTCGATCCGGCCGCGGCGGCTCGCCAGCCAGCGCGGGCTTTCGGGAATCAGGAAGGCGGCGCCCAGGTAGAGCACCGCCGGGATGACCTGCACGCCCAGCATCAGCCGCCAGTCGTTGGGGCCCTGGCCGCCAAGCAGCCAGTTCGAGACGAAGGCGCACAGAATCCCGGCCACGATGTTGAACTGGAACATCGCGACCAGGCGGCCGCGCTTGTCGGGCGGGGCGATCTCGCTGATGTAGACGGGCGTCGTGACCGACGAAGCGCCAACGCCCAGGCCCGTGAGAAAGCGGAATGCCATGAACGACAGCGGGCCCCACGCCAGCGCGGACCCGATCGCCGAGACCGCATAGAGGACGCCGATGCCGATGAGCGTCGGTCGCCGGCCGAAGCGATCGGACGGGATGGATCCGGCCAGGGCGCCGAGCACCGTGCCCCAGAGGGCCGAAGAAATCGCGAGGCCGTGCAGCGCGTCGGACATCGACCACACGCGCTGGACGGCCTGCTCAGCGCCGGAAATGACGGCCGTGTCGAAGCCGAACAGGAACCCGGCCAGCGCTGCGGTGATGGACCACAGCCACACGATGTTCTTTCGCCCCATACGTTTCGCCCCCTCGCTGCATCACCCGCTTGTCGGCTCCGGGCCGCGATCCGCCCGAACGGCGGCCTACTTCGCGACGGTCGCAGTAACAGTGGCCGACCTCGCCGGATCGCCCTCGGACACCGCCTTGAGAGTCAACCTGCCCGATGCGGAGCTCCCGGCCTCATTGGACACGTAGACCGTCACCTGGCTCGAGCCGCCGAAGTCGACGGCAGCGAGCCCGCTGAGGAGCTGGGCCGTCCATCCTCTGCCTTCCACGGTGGCCGACAGCCGGTAGACGTCCGATTTCAGGAAGGCGTTGGCGTCCGCCGGGTGGATTGCCGGATCGGTGTTCGCAGCCGCGCCCGTGTTCCTGAGAGTGAAGACGACCGGGGCATTCGGCTGCGAAGCTTTCTGACCCGCCCGGGCCTCGAGCGCGACGCCCCGCCGCTGCGGTCCCGAACCGTCGAGGGAGCGGACCCCCAGAACGTAGGAGAGAATCCCGGCCTTGTCCTTCTTGAGATCGATGACGTAGAAATGCAGCCGGTTCGGCGGGTCTTCCCATTCGTACCGAACTCCCCGAATCGAGGCCGGCGTGGAAGAGGGCGTCATTCAGCTGGCGATAGTCGGCGATGGTGCGCATCACCTTCTCGCCGTTTGGCTTGACGTAATCCACGACGTTGATGTCCTCGGGATGGGCGTCGATCACCCAGATGTAGCTGTTGAAGCCGTTGGGGCCTCCGTTCCGGCCCTGGAGGGTGTCCTTGTTCTTGGCGATGAGGACACCGTTGTCCGGGGTGAACGAGTCGTATCCGATCCGCTGGACGACCTCCATCGTGTACGAACCGTAGTTCGGGGTTCCGGGCGACAGCGGACTGGTGGCCGGGTCGTCGGCCGGCGTCCGGTCGACGGGCGCAGCGCCGTCCAGCCTGACGCTGATGCCCGCGAACGTGCCCGGAAGCGGATCAACGGCCCGGGCCGTAACCTCCGCGACGGCGAGCCCCGATTTGGACAGGCCGTCCCGGTTCAACTGCAGCAGCTGGGACGACGCCACGAACTTGGTTTCGAGCCGGTTGCGAACCATCAATCCTGCCGGCATGGCCGCGCCTTGGGTCGCAGGCACGACCCAGCGCCTGTGCGGTCCGCCCGGCCCGTTGAAACTGCCGCGGTCCATCATGTCCCAGGGCCCGGCGGCGACCCGCCGGTACGGCATGACATAGGGGTTGTTGTTGAGGTCGGGAAGGCGGAACACCAGATGCCCGATCTCGTGCGTGATGGTCCCCGAGTTCTCTCCCTGACGCATGGAAGACAGCCCCCATTGCTGGGCGCCAGCCAGCCAGCTCGTCCAGGGGACATACCGGGTGACGACCCAGCGCGGCTTTTCGGGATTCGGATTGCCCCATGGCGCCGGGATGTCGTCCTTCGAGTTGAACTTCATCTCGCCGAATTCCTGCCAGACACCGGTTTCATCGTAGGCCGCGTACAGCCTGAGAATCCCGTCGAATTCCTTGCGGACGTCCTTTCCGACCGCTGCGCTCCAGATCGCGTCGCAGTCCGGCTCCATTCGAGCGGACGCCTGGCTTCCGTCAGGCGTCGAGTCGTTCTGCCCGTACTCGGCGAGGCCGTACGCCCAGAGGGGCTTCGGCATGCGGTAGGGCCCGAACGCCCTCACCTCCGTGATGCCGGCCTTGCCCCTCGACTGCTCCATCAGGTATCCGGTGATGGTCTGGCCGTGATTGACCTTGCTCGGCTTGGTGAAGAAGTCGGCGTAGAACTGCGGGACCTGCTCCCGCGGAACCGGGTCGATCTGCGGATTGCCGAAGGGGTCCGATCCCTTGGGGAGCGTGATCACGAAGGGCTGGTCGGGAAAATCGATGGCCACGACGGCAAGGCGGAAGGGCCGCTCCGGCTTGAGCGACGGGTCCGCCCAGTTCCTGCCGGGAATGGGACGATAGTCGTCCCAGGTCATGACGTCCTGATCCTGCACCTTCTGCGGGTCGATCGGCGGCAGAGGTCTTGTCCCGGTTTGACCCGTGATCCCGACCGCTGCCCACAGAAGGAGGAAGCCGAGGCTCGCGAGGCAGAGGACCCCGCGGACCGGCCGGCCGCGTTGGTGGATTGCCATGATTCGCTCCAGCCCGCTCACACTAAGCGGTCGGCTGTCGCTTGTCAAACTGCTCGGCCTCCAATGCTCAGCCTCCAGATCATCCCGCCGTGGACAACGGCCGAGTTCCCGGCGCAGTACCAGGGCCTGGCCTCGCGCTCCCCCTCGCGACACCGAGAGCATCGCCATGGACCGCCGCCCTGCGCCTGCTGGGGCTCAGCGCAATCATGCACCGCAAGCACAAGCGGCGGGGAGTGGACCGGGAGCAGGCTTCACCCGAGCGAGTCCCACCACCGTCAGACCGAATGGCAGGCCGATGGACCGTATGGCGGGGGCCTCCGCGGAGAGGATTGCGCGAAGCAGAGGATTGAAGGGGCCAGCGTCGAGCGTCAAGTCGGACCTGGCCTGGTCCACCCGTAAGACCCGCTCGCTCAGACGCTTGAGCGCGGCGAGCGGGAAGAGAAAGGTGTTCGCGTAACTCAGGTGCACCGGCTCCATGCCGCACTGCTCGAACTTCGTCGCCAATTCACGCCGCGTGTAACGGTGCCGAATGTGAACGGCCCGGTCGTGACTTCCGCGCAGCCAGGAGTAGGCCGGCAGCCGCAGCAACAGCAGGCCGCCAGGTTTGAGGACGCGACGACACTCGACGAGCGCGGCCTCATCGTCGACTCCCAGCTCGCAGATGACGTCGAAGGAGACGACGAGATCGAACTGCCGGTCCCCGAAGGGAATATGGGACACCGAAGCCCGAGCCAGCCTAGTCAGATCGCGCTGCCGCGAGAAGCGCAGGGCCTCGGCCGAGAAGTCGAATCCGGTCACCTGGCCGTATGCGGACAGGTACTTCATCACTGCCCCCGTGCCGCAGCCAGCGTCCAGTATCCGCAAGCCCTCGCGGGCAGTACCCGCCACCAGGTAGGCATCCAGAAGCCCGCGGGTGATGCGCTCCATGCCGGAGTACCACCAGTGGGTGTCCTCGGCCTGGAACATCACCTCGTATTCGGCACGGTTCATGTCCTTCCCCCCCACGCTTGCGCCAGGGGTCACATCCTGCATCATCGCATTCCGCCAGATGTGGCCCCATCAGAAACGATAGACCGCGGCGCCCACGGTGATGCCGGAGCCGAACGCGAGGAAGACCGCCCTGGTTCCCGGCCTCGGCGGCGCCTCCGCGAGCAGGCGGTCGAGCGCGAGAAACAGCGACGTCGAGTGCGTGTCGCGCAGGCTCGACGTGTAGTCGACGATCCTGCCGGCGTCCATGCCGAGGACCCCAGGCAGCCGGCCGACGAACGCCGGTGAGATCTGCGCCGGCACGACCAGGTCGATCTCGTCGGGGCGCAGGCGCTCGGCCGCGAGCACCTCGTCGAACACGCCGGGCACGGCCGCCGCGTAGGCGTCCTCGAGGTCTGCCGACCGCGTGAGCACGATACGGCCGTGCTTCTCCTTGAGGCTGACCACCGACTGGAAGAGCCCGGCGTGCTCGTCGTGCGTCTGGAAGGCGAAGGCGCCGAAGCCAACGTCCCGTCTGGGTGAAACGTCGAGAAGCACCGCGGCGCCGCTCGACGGGTAGGTGTAGGCCGGATCGGGGCGGCGGTCGCTGTTGGCCTCGCTCGACACCACCATGCCGACCTGGATCTCGCCGGCCCGCATCTGGGTCGTGAGCACGTGCACGCCGTTCAGCATGCCGCAGCCGCCGTTCAAGAGGTCGAACGACAGGGTGCGGCGGCCCTGGAACTCGATGTTGATGCCGAGGCCGTGCTGAATGTAGCAGGCGTTGGCCGGCTCGCAGACGTGGTCGTCGCGGTGGATGCCCGTGTTGATGAGCACGCGCACGTCGGCGCGGTGATACCGGGATCTCGCCAGACAGCGCCTGCCCGCGTCGACGGCCCGCTCGACCGAGCCCCACGTCCTCAGACGCCGGCCGTTCACGCTCGTCCCGAGCGCCTCGATGCGGCAGCGCCTCATGCCTGGCCTCCCGTCTGGAGGTGGGCCCGATAGCGCGCCGGGAAGTCGTCGAACGTGAAGGTCGCGTGCGAGATGACGATCCCCGAAGCGCCGCTGATCAAGAGGACGTTCTGGTTGGATTCGATCGTGCCGCTCAGGATGAACTCGTGCAGCGCCAGGAAGTGGCTCGTGGTCGTCGTGTTGCCGTACTTCTCGGCGCAGCACAGGAAGTAGTCCGGAAGCTCGGTGCCCATGAACCGCTGCACCACCCTGATGCCCTTCTGCACCGCGCGCACCGAGACCTGGTGCGGGATCGCGTGGTGCACGTCATCGAGGGTCCAGCCGGTCGCATCGAGGGCCTGTTTCAGGTAGAACGGGAAATGCTCGGCGCCCTTGCGCTGCAGCGCGCGGGCCTTGGTGATGAGGATGCCGCCGGGACCGCGCCTGGACGGCTGCGAGTAGCAGTAGTAGTCGTGCTTGGCGCCCGTAACGAGGTCGAGCCAGTGGAAACCGACGCGGTCGTCGGTCGAGGCGTCCAGGATGACCGCCGCGCCGCAGTCACCGAGGGTCAGGGCCGCGAGCTGGCCGTCGAAGCTGTGCCGCATCTCGCGCGCCGCGGTCTCGGCCAGCGGCATGTTGTGCTCGCCGCTCACCACCATGCCGCACTTCGCGGCGCCGCTGCGGATGAGCCCTTGCAGCACCCAGATGCCGTTGAGCATGCCGGCGCAGGCGTTGACGACGTCGAAGACCAGCGCCTTCCTGGCGCCGAGCGCCCTGCGAAGCACGACCGCCGTCGCCGGCTCGAAGCTGAACTCGTCGGGGCGATGGTGCTTGGAGATGCTGGTGCAGATGATCGCATCCAGGTCGGCCGCTTCGTAGCGGGACATGGCGAGAGCGCGCTCGGCGGCCTTCAACGCCAGGTCGGCGGCGTACTCGCCGACGGCCACCCGCCGCTCGCGGATGCCGGTGATGCGCTCGAGATCCCAACGCGGCCGACGCCGGCACGAGCGCAGCGTCTCCTCCATGGTGACGACATGGTCGGGGAGGTAGAGGCCGAGACTCTCGATCTTCAGCTTGTCAGGCATCAGAATCCGTGGCCGACGCCCGTGACCGCCTGCGCAAGCTCGCGCACTCCGGCACGGAACGACACCTGAGGCTGGTAGCCGAGCTGGCCTCTGGCCTTGGCTATATCATACCGGCAGTCACAGGCAACCAGGCGCACGGCGTAGCGGGTGATCGCCGGCGCTTGCGCACGACCCGTCGCCCTCGCCGCGCCCTCGAGCGCCGCGGCGAGGCTGTAGACCGCCCAGTACGGCACGTGCACCCGCGGCGGCTTCAGCCCGTAGGCCCCGGCGACGTGAGCCAGCGCCTCGGCCGCCGTCACCTCCTCGCCGTCGGTGAGGTGGTAGATCTGGCCGGCGGCGCGCGGTGTCCGACCCGCGAGGATGATGCCGTCGACCAGGTTGTCGATGTGTGACAGCCCGAGGACGTTCCTGCCGCCACCGATGACGGGCATGAGCCCGCGCCGCATGAGCCGGACGATGCGCGGCACGATGAGTCGGTCGCCCAGCCCCCAGATGGCGCCCGGCCGGATCACCGTGGTCGCGAGACGACCTTCGGCGCTCGCGGCGCGCACCAGCTGCTCGCCGGCGATCTTGGTCGCGGTGTAGTGGTCGCCCGCGAGCGGCGTGGCGTAGGGCGCTGTCTCGTCGATGGCGCGGGCGTCGTGCGGCAGCCCGAGGACGGTGAGCGAACTCAGGTGCACGAACCGTTCGACGTCGGCTCGCGCGCACGCCTCGAGGAGACGCGCCGTGCCCTCGACGTTGACGCGCACGAAGCCCTCGCGCGGTCCCCAGTCGGACACGCGGCCGGCGGCGTGAAACACCAGCCGCCGACCGTCGCACGCGCGACCCAGGGCGGCCGGGTCGGCGAGATCACCGCGCACCACCTCGATGCCGTCGCTGACGAGGTCGCCGACGCCCGTGTCACGCCGCGTCAGCCCCCGCACCAGGCAGCCTCGCGCGACCAGGGCCCGCGCCAGCCGGCGGCCCACGAACCCGGTGACGCCGGTCACGAGCACGGGGACGGCTGGGGTCACATCCTGCATCATCGCATGGTGCGCTGTGCGACCCCGCCTACCCGCCCGTCGGACGGCCCGGCACGCGCCGGGCCACGACCGCAAAGACGACGAGCGCCACGACGCCAGCGCCGGCCTCGGTCAGCAGCATCGCGCCCGTCGACCAGGCGTCGTGCACCCATCCGGCTGCCCTGAGCATCCCGAGGCTGAACAGCGTGTTGATCGCGAAGAACAGGTTGATCTTGGTGGCCGCCGCGGCGTCTCCGATAATCGCCAGCACCAGCCCCGTGAACGACGCGGTCACCATCCCCAACGCGAACGTGTAGAACAGCGTCGTCGCCGCATAGCTTCCCGACGTGCGCGGCGACGCGGCCATCACGACGCATGCCACGAGGCCGAGCCCGCAGGAGATCGCATACGCGGTCGGCTTCGGCACGCGGTCGGCCAGCCGCCCGCCCGCGAAGCACCCGGCAACGATGGCCACGCCGCCGCCGAGGCCGAGCACGCTCGACACGACGTCCGCCGACGCGCTGAACTCCCGCGCGATCGCGCCGAACAGGAACATCGCGGCGCCGGTGCCGATCGGCAGGATCGCCAGAATCAGGGCCACCCGACCGTCGCGCGTCGTCATCACGTCCGCCAACTCCCGCCACGCGTCGCGCACGCGGGCCCAGACCGAGGCGTCCGCCAGCGCCCGGGGCGGCTCGTCGAGGCCGACCAGGGCCAGCGAGCAGGCCGCGAGGATCGCCGCGAGCCCCATGCCCCCGACCCATGGCGCCGGCGCGTGGACGATGAGCCACAGGGCCGCGCCACCGCCGGCCGTCTGCCCGAACTGATTGCCGGACTGGAACCAGCCGGCCGCGCGCCCGCGCGTGGCCGGCGTCGTGTTGTGGGCCATCAGCCCTTCGGTCGCAAAGGCACTGAACGTCGCCGACACCGTGGTGAAGAGCGTCAGCGCCGACAGGATCGGCGCGGTCGACTTCGTCAGCGGAATCGCCGTCATCGCGACGAGGCCGACCGCGATGCCGGCCATCGCGATCAGGTACCAGGTCTTGCGCGACAGCGTGTAGTCGCCGACGGGCGCCCACAGGAACTTCCAGCCGCCTCCGATGAAGGTCATGCCGACAATGGCGGCGACCGCGGAGACGTCGAGACCCGCGCGGCTGCCGAGGTAGCCGAGGGCGACCGCCGGGAAGCCGTTCACCAGGCCGAGCGGGAAGTAGAGGACCATCCAGACGAACGGATGCGGGACGGCGCGGGACGCGGCCGGCTGGGACATCGTCCGGCCCCTCAGTCCTGCATCCGCCGCTGCAGGTGGACGGGCTCGGCGTGCTTCCGCGCCCGAAGGTTCAGCATCTCGACGAAGACCGAGAAGCCCATCGCGAAGTAGATGTACCCCTTCGGGATGTGCTGGCCGAAGCCCTCCGCCACCAGCGAGAACCCGATCAGCAGCAGGAAGCTGAGCGCCAGGATCTTGATCGTCGGGTGCCGGTCCACGAATGCCGCAATCGGTCCGGCCGCCCACAACATCACCCCCACGGCGATCACGACGGCCGCCACCATCACGCCCACCTGCCGCGCCATCCCGATGGCGGTGATCACCGAGTCGAGCGAGAAGACGATGTCGAGCAGCATGATCTGCGCAATGAGGCTGGCGAAGGATGCGACGGCCTTGCCGGTCCGGCCCTCATCGCCACCCTCGAGGTTCTCGTGAATCTCCCAGGTGGCCTTGGCCAGGAGGAAGAGCCCTCCGGAGATCAGGATCAGATCGCGCCCCGAGAACTCCTTGCCGAACGTCGCGAAGAGCGGCGAGGTCAGGCGGGCGAGCCAGGCCAGCGAGAAGAGGAGCAGGATGCGGGTGACCATCGCGCCGAGCAGCCCCACCCGACGGGCGTGTGCCTGCCTGGCCTTCGGCAGCTTGGACGCGAGGACCGAGATGAAGATGATGTTGTCCACGCCGAGGACGACTTCGAGCGCAGAGAGCGTGACGAGCGCGATCCACGTCTCAGGGTTCGTGAACCATTCCATTCCGGCCGTCCCTCCCGAAAGGCGGCTGGCGGCACCAGCCGCGGAGCCTCAGAGGATGTCGAGCCCGAGCGCCGACAGGGCCAGTTCGGTGGCGAGGACGGCGGTCGAGTTGCGGACGTCGAGGACCGGGTTCACTTCAACCAGGTCGAGCGACGCCAGTTGTCGGCTCTCTGCCACGAACTCCATCAGCGTGTGCGCTTCCCGATAGTCGAGGCCGCCGTTGACGGGCGTCCCGACGCCGGGGGCGACCAGCGGGTCGCACGCGTCGAGGTCGAACGACACGTGGACCCGGGCGCGGCCCGCGCCCGCGATACCGAGCGCTCGGTCGGCCACCGCGGCGATCCCCATCCGGTCGACGTCCTTCATCGTGAAGACGTGGACCCCGGAAGCCTTCACGATCTCCTTCTCCCGCACGTCGAGGTTGCGAATCCCGATGAGGACGGTCCGCTCCGGCGGGACCATGGGCGAACCGGCGTCGACCAGCGCGAGTTCAGCCGGCTCGTGTCCGAGGATGGCCGACAGCGGCATCCCGTGCACATTGCCGCTCGTCGAGCTGGCCGGGGTGTTCATGTCGCCATGCGCATCGACCCAGATGAGGCCGAGGGGCACGCCCAGGCGACGGGCGTAGGCGGCCGATGCGGCGACGCTGCCGGCTCCGAGGCTGTGGTCCCCGCCGAGCACGACCGGGATGGCCCCGTCTTCCAGGCTCGCGAGCGCCGCGGCGCAGAGTTCGCGGCAGACGGCCGCAATCTCGCGAATGAACTTCTTCGAGAGGTCGCCCGGCGCGCGCGTCTCCTGGATGGGCGCCTCGATGTCGCCCTTGTCCGTGACACGAAAACCCAGACGCGCGATCCTCTCGTCGATGCCGGCAATGCGGAGCGCGGACGGCCCCATGTCCACCCCGCGCCTCCCGGACCCCAGGTCGAGCGGAACGCCGATGATGTGGACGGCGGGCAATGCCGTGGGAGTGCTCATGGTCAGGCCCCTCTGCCTCGCTCAGCCTCTGACGTAGCTCGCCGGGTCTGCGAAGATCACGTTGTACATCGTCGCCCCGCGGATCTCGTAGCCCTTCGACGCGAGGAAGTCCGGAATCGCGCCGCGGGGCTGCGTCTCGGCAATGACGACCTTCGGCCGGTATCTCACGAAATCGAGGCTCTGCAGAATGGCGAAGTCCATCCCTTCGACGTCGGTCGAGAGCAGGTCGGGCGCCGCGCCGAGCTGCTCGGCAATCAGGCGGTTGATGGAGAGGAGCGGTATCGTCAGCACGCGCTCGACCACCTCGCGTCCGGCGCGCCTGCGCAGGTACTCGACGTCGCCCTTCGAGAACGTGTTGCGCATCGGCGCGTCGCGGATGACGTAGTACTCGGCCGACGCCTCGTCCGTCACGCCAATGCCGGCCTCGACGATGACGTCCTGGGGACGGTAGCGATGCAGCCGCGCCTGGAACGCCGGGTTCGGCTCGACGAGCACGCCGTGACCGCCGCGCTCGTGCAGCAGGTAGGTGTTGCTGGTCTGAACCGGGTCCGCCGCCCCGATGTCCACGTAGGTCGGGCGTGCAATCTTCATCCCGTCGTGCAGGAGGTCGCAGATCACCAGATCTTCGCCCATCTGCGAGTAGGACTCGCGGCTGTGCAGATTCTGGATCCGCCGCCATCCCTTCACCCCGAGTCCCGCCGCCCCGACTCCCGCCGCCCCGGCCAGCGAGCCCGCCAGGAAGCTCCGCCGATCGAACACGTCCACCTCCGCCCGCATTGTATCTGGGGTCACATGCTGCAGCATCACATTCTGCGTCGATCCGCGCATCATGGCGCGGTACGACGGGCGCCCGACACAGGTATGCAGGCGCGGGCGCTCGAGCCGATATACAGAGCAACAGCGCAATGGAGACCCCTGCCTCCGCCCGCACCATGACCAACCAGCCGCCGACCGATGCAACCCGCTCAGCCACCCCGCAGGCCGGCGGCCGACCGTTGTGGGCCGGCGTCGCTCAGCGTCTGGATGCGTCGCTCGTGCCGGCAATCAAAGGCGTTTCCATCTCCCCTCACGAGGCCTCCGCCACCCTGGTGAACATCTCGTCCAGCGGTACGCTCGTCGAGTGCGAGCGCCGGTACAACCCGGGAAGTCCGGTCACGGTCCGCTTCAGCGGCACGTTCAGGCCGACGACGGTTCCGGGCCGCGTGGCGCGCGCGACGGTGTCTGGCGTCGGTCAGAACGGGAGCCTCAAGTACCGCATGGGCATCGCGTTCAACGCGCCGATCGCGCTGCCCGAGGCCGCGACGGCAGGCCTCGAGCTGTCGCACGCCGTCGGACCCGCATCGCCGCCGGCACCCACAGCGCCGACAGCGCCAGCCGCCCGGCCGCACGGGATCCTTCGCAACAGCTGGTAGAACTGCCGGCCTCATCCTCGCCGGGGTCCGGCGGGAGATTCCCCCGGGAGGATGACACCCGGCTACTTGATCAAGTGGAGTGCCGTCTGGCGCCGGTCGAGGAAGTACGCCCCGGTCTTCGCCAGCACCGCGTCCTGCTCGAGGGCGATGCGCACCTCCTGGCTGCCCCATTCCGGAACATCCGCGCGATTGTTGAGTTCGATCGACTGCACCGTGCTGGCGAACAGCCGGTAGTCGCCCTCCCACGGCACGCCGTCCTGTTTATCGGTCATGCCCACCGGCGCGCCGGCCGCGTGGCCGTGCACACCGAGCGGGTGCGAGTAGATGGACGGCCGCAGCCCCTCGGCCTTCGCCCGCTCGAGCGACGCGGCCAGCACCTGGTTCCCCGTCCGTCCTGCCCGCATCTCTTCCATGTGGATATCCTGCAGGCGGTTGCCGAGCGCCAGCGCCCGCTTCAACCCGGCCGGTGCATCGGTCTCACCTTCCTTCAGCACGTAGGCCTGCTGCTGGGTGTCCGTGCACAGGTTCAGGTAGACGATGCCGAAGTCGCAGTGGAGGAGGTCGCCGCGCCGAATCACGCCAGTGTCCTTGAAGGGGCTGTCCTTGGGCCGCTGGATCGAGACCGACGGCTGGAACCAGTTCGCGAACCCGAGCTGGAGCGACCGCTGGCGCAGCCACCACACCACGTCCTCGGTCGTCGTCACGCCGGGAGTGATCACCTGGTTCGAAAACGCCTCCGCGATGATGGCGTGTGCGATGGCCACGACCTGCGGGTAAACTGTCAACTCGTCGGGCGTCCGGCGTTCGAGGACGCGCACGGCCACCCGTGCGGCCGACTTCACCCGCCTGGCATACTCGGGGCCGATGGCTGTCACGAGCCGCGCCTTGAGCGAAGCCGTGAGGCCGTCACCGTACTGATCCTCCTCGGACTCGTCGATGCCGATGACCTTCGGGTTGCGCTCCCTGATGACCTCGGCGAGCCTCGCCCACTGGTCCATCTTCGCCGGGTCCCATACGCTCTTGTACCACTCCCCCATCTGCCGGAAGTTCACCGAGAAGCGCTCGAAGCCCGCCGACCCGCGGTCGTGGAAGACGAGCATCTGCAGCCGGCTGGCGTAGAGTGTGGTGAACGGCACGAGCGACCGGTAGACCGGGTCCTCGTTGTTCTCGCGGCAGATGACCAGCCAGAGGTCGATGCCCTCCTCGCGCATGATCTCGGGCACGATCTGCTCGAGCCGGACCTTGAGCGACGTGTTGTAGAACGTCGCCTGCTCGCGCAGGGTGAGGACATGAGGGATCTGTCCGCCCGAGGGACCGGCCGCGAGGCGGGTGGTTGCCGGGCCGGGCACCGTCAGGGACAGACACGCGACAACGAGGATTCTCAGGCCGGGTCGCATCGGTGCTCCTCCGCTCGGGGCCGTGCCGCGCCGAGTATACCCCCGCCCCCTGCCGCTGTGAAGCAACTGCACCGGCGTACCGCTCCTGCACCGCCGCTGTCGGACCGCTGTTGCCGCCGCAACGAGTACCGGTCACGGAGTGCTACAATCTCGGCGGTCGGCCGTGACCCTCACACCCGGTACCAGAATCGGATCGTACGAAATCGACGCGGCGCTCGGCGCCGGAGGCATGGGGGAGGTCTACCGCGCCCGCGATCTGCGGCTCCGCCGGACGGTGGCGCTGAAAGTCCTGCCGGCGGGTCTCTCCGGTGACCCCGATCGCCGCGAGCGCTTCGAACGCGAAGCGCAGGCCGTCGCCGCACTCAACCACCCGAACATCGTCACCATCCACTCGGTCGAGGAGGTCGGGGACATCCGCTTCCTGACGATGGAACTGGTGGAAGGGCGACCGTTGGTGGAGTTGATCCCGCGGCGCGGGTTCGACACCGACGAACTGCTGCGGCTCGCCGTCCAGCTGGCCGACGCGATCGGCGCCGCACACCAGCGCGGTGTCGTTCACCGGGACCTGAAGCCGGCCAACATCATGGTCACCGGTGAAGGCCGCGTGAAGGTCCTCGACTTCGGCCTCGCAAAACTGCGCGCGGACCAGCCGTCAGACGACAGCGGCACGCAACTCACCCGCCAGACGCTGACCGGCGACGGCCGCATCGTCGGCACCGTGGGCTACATGTCGCCGGAGCAGGCGCAGGGGCTGCCGGTCGATCACCGAACGGACGTGTTCGCGCTCGGCATCATCCTGTATGAGATGGCGACGGGCGGTCGGCCGTTCAAGGGCGACTCGGCGATGGCCGTGCTCTCCGCCATCATCAAGGACACGCCGCCGTCGGTAACCACTCTGAGGGCGGATGTGCCGCCCGACCTCGCCACGTTGGTCCAGCGCTGTCTCGAGAAGGAACCGCAGCGCCGGCCCCAGGACGTCCGTGATCTGCGCAACGACCTGGACGAGTTGAAGACCGAGCGCGACTCCGCGTTTCGGAGCGCGGCGCGCGAGACCGCGGCGGGTGCCGCTAGGACAGGCGAGGCACCGAGGTTCCGGCGTTCTCGGCGGCGATTGGCGCTGTTTGCGGCCGGCGCGGGGGTGGTGGTCGCGGCTGGTGCTTTGGCGTCGTTCCTCTGGCTGCGCGCCCGCGACGCCGCGCCCGCGCTCGACGCCCAAGCCAACCGCGTGGCGGTGGCGGTCTTCGAGAATCGTTCGAGCGACGCGTCGCTGGACGCGCTCGGCGTCATGGCGTCGGACTGGATCGCCCAGGGCCTGGTCCAGGAACTGGGTCTCGACGTCGTGCCCAGCGCCGCGGTGCTCGACGCCAGGCCCCGCCGGAAGCCGGCGGGCGGAGACGCCCAGGCTCTCGATGTGAACAGCCTGGCGGCACGCGTGGGCGCCAGTGTGGTGGTCTCGGGCGAGTACCTACCGCCTCGGCGGCGAATTGCGCATCCAGTCGCGCGTCACGGATGTCCGCAGCGGGAAGGTGCTGTTCGGTCTGGAACCGGTATCCGGGCCGGCCGATTCGCCCACCCGCGTCCTGGAGAGGGTGCGGCAGGAGATCCTCGGCGGCGCTGCGACGGTGTTCAAGGGCCTCGGGCACGCGACGGCGGGGCTTCCGCAGATCGCCACCGTGAAGCCGCCGTCATTCGAGACCTACCGGGAGCTCCTCGCCGGGATGAATCTCGTCGACACCGATCCCCGCGCAGCCGCGAGCCACTTCGAGCGGGCGCTCGAGCGCGAGCCTGACTTCACGCTGCCTCTCCCCTGGCTCGTCCTGCAGTACCGGGTTACCGGCGACTACGCCAAGGCCGACGCCGCCGTGAAGAAGTACGGCCCGAGGGTGCCGCCCCATGCCCGGTCGCTCGCCGAATGGCTGAGTGCAATTCAGGCCGGACGCCTCATCGACGAATACGAGGCGAGCCAGCGTCTGCACCGCGTGCTACCCAAGCACCTGTCAACCACCGTCGGCGCGTCGTGGTCGGCGGTGGCGGTCGGCCGCCCGCCGGAGGCTGCCGCCCTGCTCGGCAGCGTCAATCCCGAGCCGTATCTGCGAACGCCGGCAGGCACGGGCTGGCTGCAGCTCAAGGCGGAGGTCGAGCACCTCCTGACGCACCACGACCTCGAGCTCGCCGAAGGGCGCAGGGCAGAGTCGCTCCACCCGACCGCCCCCTGGCCGTGGGTCATCCAGGCGCGAGCGCTGGCCGCGCAGGGACGCATCGACGACATCGCGACGCTGGTGACCCGGAGCCTGAGCGCCATCAGTGCGCCCGGTTCCGCTGCCATCGTGATGATCCAGGCCGCCAGGGAACTGCGCACCCACGGCCACCACCAGGCGTCGCTCGACCTGGCCACGCGGGCCGTGGCCTGGATCGACGGGCTGCCGCCCCAGGTCAGGTCGGCCGAAGGGGTCCGCGCGACGCGCGCCGCCGCGTTGATGGCGGCAGAGCGGTGGGCCGAGGCGCAGGCGATGTTCGAGGAACTGGCGGCAACAGACCAAGACGAGGTGGACTATCGGGGGTGGCTGGGAGTGGCCGCCGCGCGGCGGGGACGCCGCGATGTCGCGCTTCGCGCCAGCGGCCAGCTCGAGCGGGTCGACCGGCCATACCTCTACGGCAGACACACCTACCAGCGGGCGTGCATCGCCGCGGTGCTCGGCGAGAAGGACCGGGCCGTCGAGTTACTGCGCCAGTCGTTCACCGAAGGGAAACCGCTCGGGCGGATCTGGGCCGTCCACGCCGACGCCAGCCTGGAGTCGCTGCGGGGCTACGGGCCCTTCGAGGACCTGATGAAGCCGAAGGGATAGCTGGGCGCCGGCAGGTACGACGATGACCCACTCGCGACACGCCTCGACCGGCAGACCCCATCAGCCGCGACCCCCGAGTGCCGTCGAGCGCGCGCTGTTCGGGCGGTCCATCACGGCGCTCCCGGCCCTCGTGCCGGGGCTGCTGCTCGCTGCGGCGGTCGTCGCCGTATCGGTGCTGCTCGCCGACTTCGTCAACGCCAGCTTCGGCTACAAGGGGCTGCTCAGCTACATCATGGCGGCCATCGTCGTCGGCCTGGTCGTGGGTAACACCGTGCCGATGCCTGCCGCAGTGGCTCCCGGCGTGTCGTTCTGCCTGGCGAAGATCCTCCGGCTCGGCATCATCATGATGGGCATCCGCCTGAGCCTGTTCGACGCGGCGCGCATCGGCGCCTGGGGCATTCCGATCGTCCTCGCCTGCATCATGACAGGCCTGGTGCTGACAACGTACTTCACGCGGCTGCTGAAGCTGCCGGACCGGCTGGGGACGCTGATGGCGGTGGGCACGAGCATCTGCGGCGCGAGCGCGATTGTGGCGACGGCGCCGGCCATCGAGGCGGAGGACGAGGAGGTCGCCTACGCGGTGGCGAACATCACGGTCTTCGGCATCGCCGCCATGCTGGTCTACCCGTATCTGGCGCACGCGATGTTCTCGGGCAACGTGGTGATGGCGGGGCTGTTCCAGGGCACGGCGATCCACGAGACGGCGCAGGTCACCGGGTCGGCGCTCATCTACGACCAGGTGTTCGGAGTCACCGAGAAGCCGAGCGCGGCGGATGTCGCCATCGTCATCAAGCTGGTGCGCAACGCGTTCATGGCGATAGTGATTCCGGCGATGGCGTATCTCTACGCTCGCAGGCAGGCGGACCGCGACGGCGGCGCGACACGTGTGAGCGCGCGCAAGCTGTTCCCGATGTTCATCCTGGCGTTCGTCGCAATGGCGGCCATCCGATCCATCGGCGACGCCGGCACACGGCACGGCGGCCTGGCGTTCGGGGTGTGGTCAGATGCGGAGTGGGCGGGCGCGATCGCGTGGATCGGAAATGCGGCCGGCTACGTCCTCGCGATGGCGATGGCCGGCGTCGGCCTGGGCACGCGGCTGAAGACGCTCAAGGGGCTCGGCATCAAGCCGTTCTACGTCGGGCTGTTCGCGTCGGTCGTCGTGGGCGTGGCCAGCGCCCTTGCCGTGTACCTGCTCGGCGGCATGATGAGGTTCTGAAGAACGTCCGTCGGAGGGCAACTGGCCGGTGCCACACGTGCGCAACGTGTCAGCGCAGGATGCGACCCCAATCCTGACAATCCTCAATCCGTCCGCGCGCGCGATCCGCGGCCCTGGCTGACCCGGCTGCCGGGCGGCACGCTCTCGGTCAGCCAGACATTGCCCCCGACGACGGATCCCCGGCCAACCGTGATCCGGCCGAGTACCGTGGCTCCACCGTAGATGACCACGTCGTCCTCGACAATCGGGTGACGCGGGAGGCCCTTCACCAGGTGGCCCTGCTCGTCCAGCGGGAAGTTGAGGGCGCCGAGCGTCACGCCCTGGTACAGCCTGACGCCGTTGCCGATGACCGCCGTCTCGCCGATCACGACGCCCGTCCCGTGGTCGATGAAGAACCGCTCGCCGATTTGCGCGCCGGGGTGGATGTCGACGCCGGTCTCGCTGTGGGCGTGCTCGGTGATCAGGCGCGGCAGCAGCGGCACACCGAGGAGGTAGAGTTCGTGCGCGAGGCGCTGGCAGGCCAGCGCGTAGATGCCCGGATAGCAGAGGATCGTCTCCGCCGGACTCGTCGCGGCCGGGTCCCCTTCATAGGCCGCCTTGACGTCGGTCGAAAGCACGCGCCTGACCTCCGGCAGCCGCGCCAGAAAGGCGTCGGTCAGCTTGTCCGCCCGATCGTCACACGCGGCGCAGCGCGCCGGGTCGCGCGTGTCACAGCCGAAGCAGAACGCCCGCCGCATCTGGTCACCGAGGCCGTGCGCCGCCCGCTGGAGCGTCGTTTCGACGTGGAAAGACAGCGCCTCCTTGCTGAGAACCGACAGCACGCCGAAGTAACCCGGGAACAGCACCGCCAGCAGGTCGCCGACAACGGCGGCCACCGCTTCCCTGGAGGGCAGGTGCGTGTACCCGCCGGTCACCGGCGGTCGAGCCAGACCGTCCTCGGCGTCACCGAGCTGGCGCGCGACCGCCGCCAGCGTCGTCGTCATCCGACCCGCGCGGGCGTCCGAGGCGAGCGGCAGCGCCTTCTCCTCCTGCGGCGTCATACAGGCTCCTCGAACAGCCACGTGCTGAGATACCGTTCGCCGGTGTCGGGCAGGACGACGACAATCAGCTTGCCGCGGTTGTCGGCGCGCCGCGCCACCTCGAGCGCGGCCCACATCGCACCGCCGCACGAGATCCCGGAAAGGATGCCTTCCTCCCTCGTCAGCCTCCGCGCGACCGCGCCGGCATCTTCGTTGGTCACCGTGATGATCTCGTCAATCAGGTCCGTGCGCAGCACCTTCGGCACGAACCCCGGGCCCCACCCCTGGATCTTGTGCGGCCCAGGCTTGCCGCCGGACAGCACTGGCGACGATGTGGGCTCGGCCGCCACAACACGAAGCGACGGCTTTCGCGCCTTGATCACCTCGGCGATGCCGGTGATCGTCCCGCCCGTCCCGACGCCGCAGACGACGATGTCCACCTGGCCGTCGGTGTCCTTCCAGATTTCCTCCGCCGTGGTCCGTCGGTGGACATCCGGGTTGGCGGGATTCGAGAACTGCTGGAGCATGAGATAACGCGAGTCGGACGCCGCCAGTTCGTCGGCGCGTCGGATCGCCCCCGGCATGCCCTCCGCCCCAGGCGTCAGCATCAGCTCAGCGCCGAACGCGGTGAGGACCTTCCGCCGTTCCATGCTCATCGTCTCCGGCATGGTCAGGACGAGCCGGTACCCGCGCTGGGCCGCCACGAAGGCCAGGCCGATGCCGGTGTTGCCGCTGGTCGGCTCGAGCAGGATCGTGTCAGCGGTGATGAGGCCCGCGCGCTCGGCCGCCTCGATCATCGAGAGACCGATCCGGTCCTTGACGCTGGAGCACGGATTGAAGCTCTCGAGTTTGGCGACGATGCGGCCGGGCAAACCGGCGCCAAGCCGGTTGATCGACACGAGGGGCGTCCGCCCGACCAGTTCGGTGATGTTGCGAGCGATGGCTGCCACGTCCGCCTCCATCGCCGGCGGGAGCTTCGGCCGGCCCGCCGGACAGTTTGTGGTGTTGAGGAACCCTTGAGACCAGCATAGCAGGTCGTCGACCGACGGTGAAGGAGCGGCGAGAGACGGTCGGCGGACAGCGGTCAGCTGGCTGGCTGCCTCGACAGGACCACCCGCGCCATCAGCCGGTAGCGCACGGGGACGCCGGCCTTCAGCGCGGGACGGTAGCGCCAGTCCATGGCCGACTGTGCGACGAGCGCGCCGACCATCGCGTCGGGGGACTGGCGGATGATCGTGGACTCGACGGTGCCGGCCGCCGAGATGACCACCTCGACGACGACATCTCCCGACGGGCCCGCCCGCCTCAACTGCTCCGGAATTCGCACGTCCATTCGCACGACGACCGGGGCGGTGACGTCCTTCGACGACGCGTCGTAGAGCGGGCCTGACAGAGCGCCCCCTCGCACGGCGGCGGGCGGCGGGTCGGACGGCGTCCCTGGGGCCGCCGTGACTGGCGGCGTCGCGGGTCGGTCTGACGAAACGGCGCCGACGGCGGCCGCAGGGGCCGAGGGTGCCGGCGGGGCGGAGGCCGCCCTTGCGAGGTCTTCGAACGCGCCGGCGACGAGCCGCATGTCCGCCCGCGGGCCGGCATCCAGCACCAGGTCCGGGTCGTCCAGAAGCGCGCGCACCTGGCTGAACCCGGCGATCGCGTCTTCGTAGGTCTTGCGCTCGAAGGCCAGCTTGGCGCGCTCGTATACCTGCTGGAGGACGCCGGCGAGCGCCCGCCGCCTCACGTCGCGAAAAGCGGACCTGATCTTCGGCGGCGTGTCGTCCTCGGACGGCCTGAAGAACGGGTCGAGGCGGAGAATGGTCTCGATAGCCTGTTGTGCGTCGGCGCCGCGGTCGAGGGCCAGCAGGCAGTACGCCCGCCCCTGCTCGATCGCCAGCACCGCCCGCGGCGTCTCGCTGCCGGCTGCCTTCAGCGCGTCGAAGGCTTTGAGTGCGTCGTCGTACCGCGCCTCGGCGTAGAGCGCCTGGGCCGCCGACAGTCCGTCCTGGCCCCGGAGCGGCGCGGCCAGGCACAAGGCGGCGAGGAGAACGGCCATGGCTCTCATTGGCGGAGATCGACCCCCACGCGCAGCGGCGCCAGCAGCGTCACCACGACGGTCTGGCGGCGCTCCGGGAACTTCGGGTTCCGGAGCAGGATCTCATGGGACCCGAGCGGGACCGCGAAGTTGGCAATCGGCGTCTCACCGATCACCCGGCCATCGAGCACCACCTCCGCCCACGGCACGGCGTTCACCGAGAGGACGCCGTTCGGCATCGGCACGGTCACCTTCGAGGTGGCTCCGGCCTCGACGGTGACCTGAATCACGCGCTCGAATCCGAGCGCCGGGTTCGCCAGCCGCAACGCGCGCCGGCCCGGCACGATCATGATGCGATCGTTGCGGCTGCTGCCGACCAGCGAGTCGCCGTCGAACACCTGGAGTTCGATCGGCGCCACGATGGTCACGAAGCCAACCGTTCCCGCCGGGTTCTCCGGCCGCCCCAAAGGCACGAGCAGCGTGGTCGTCCTGCCCGCCGCGACACTCACCTGCTCGGTGACGCGCCTGTTGCCGACGACGACGGTGACGGCATGACCGCCCGGCGCGAGTCCGGCGACCTCCACAGGCGAGGGTCCTCGACCGACGCCGTCGACCTCCACGGCCGCGCCCGGGGGAGTCGTGGCGACACTCAGCACGCCCGTGGACGACGCGCCCTGAAGGTCCAGGTGGTGGACCACCTCCACTCCGGCCTGGAGGACGACCGTCAGGGGGCGAGTCTCGCCGTCGCGTCGAAGCACGAGCGAGTGGGACCCCGGCGGCAGTGACGCCCGGAACGGGGTCGTTCCCAGAAGGCGGCCCCCTTCGACGACCTCCCAGCCCGGTGGCGTCGTCTCGATGACCAGCGCGGCCGTCGTCGTGGGGGCACCGAACCTGACGGCACGGCGGACCTTGCCACCGATGTCCGGCGCCCACAGCCAGGCCACGGCCGCCACCACGGCGACGACGCCGCACCCCACGAGAACGCGGGTGACGACCTTGCTGTGCAGCCGGGCCCTGCGGGCGATGATCGCCGACACCTCGGCGGTGGCCGCAACCTCCGCCTCGGTGGGAAACGCCTCGAGCGGATCGGGGCCGGCCGGGCGCGGGCCCGGGACGTGCTCGGTCGCGGCAGGAGATTCAGTCGGTTCGTCGTGGCGCATGATGCCGGACTCGACGGGACGGTCCTCGTGGACCACCCGTATTATCGCACCGGAAGCGCTGTCCAGCGCGGCCGTAGTGATGCGTTCCCTGGGTCACATCCTGCATCGTCACTTTTGCACGGTCTGACCCCGGACGATCTTGTCCTTGTGGGCGCCCTTCGTCAGGTGGATGAGGTAGCCCTCCTGCCCTGACAGCCACACCTCGCCGACGACATAGATCGTGAAGTACTCGGTGTAGGACGGCTCGAACGCACCGGTCTCGTCGAAGACGATGCGCGGCTCGGCGTCCGGCGGCGCCGCCGGCTTCAGCGTCTCGACGACGGGCAGGACCGTGTCCTTTCCGGTCGAGACCTGCCGAAACGTCAGCTGCGCATCTCCCGTCCTCGTGACGACGTAGTCGCCGGCCGGGAGCTTCTTTCCTCCCGACTGGAACGCGAACGGAATCTTGAAGGCGGCCTGGGCGTGGGCCGGCGCGGCCGCCGCCATCAGGGACGCCACGGCGAGCGCCGCGATCACAGCCAGGCAGACGGACGTCGGTCTCATCGTGCATCTCCCGCTCACATCACACCGTCACTTCCGCGGGATACCCCGGGATGGGGTCCGTCGCGTCCGGGATCCCGTCCTTGGCGGCAACCTGCATGGCCTCGACGAACGTGTCGACCTCCTCGAGCGTCGTGTAGACGTTCGGCGAGACGCGCAGTGCCTGGTAGTCGAACACCGAGTTCGGGGGCGCGCCGCCGACGAGCGGGACCACGACGATCCGATACTTGTCCATCATCCACCTGGCCAGCTGGCGGACGTCGATGCCGTCGATGTAGACCGCCGCGACGCCCCAGCACTGCGCGGGCTCGCTGAGGTCGCTCAGGATCTTGATGCGCGGGTTGGCCTTGAGCGCGTTGGCCCAGCGCAGCGTCAGGTAGCGCAAGCGGGCGGCCTTGCGCTCGGCGCCGATCGCCTGGTGGAACGCGAGCGACTCGCCGAGCGCGGCGCGGATCGCCCACGGGTGGGTGCCGATCGATTCGAACTTGCGGATGTCGTTGTCCTGCTGCTCGGGCGCGGCCTGCAGCGGCCAGAACTTCGGAATCATCTCGCGTCGGACGTAGAGGCAGCCGTTGCCGAGCGGGGCCAGCAGCCACTTGTGCAGGCTGACGCCGTAGGCATCGCATTCGAGGTCGCCGAGCCTGAACGGGAAGTGGCCCAGCGCGTGGGCGCCGTCGACGATGGTCACGATGCCCTGCGAGCGGGCCAGCCGCGACAACCGCTTCACCGGGAACAGCTGGGCCGTCAGGTTCGTGATGTGGGTGAAGTGGAAGACCTTCGTGCGCGGCGTGACGGCCTTCTCGAACATGTTGTAGAGGAAGTCCTGCGTCGTCGGCACGGGGAACTGGAGGCGCGTCACCTTGATGCCGTCCCGGCGCATGCGCTGGTCCCACGTCGTGAGCATGCGGGGGTAGTCCTGCTCGGTGGTGACGACTTCGTCGCCCGCCTTGAGGTCGATCCCGTTCTGGACGATCTGAAGCGCCTCGCTGGCGCCGCGCGTGAGCGCCATCTCCTCGGGATCGCAGCCGAACTCGTTCGCCATGCGGCGCCGGATGGTCTGGACGTTCGACGCGACCTGGCCCTGGTAGTGCACCGGGAGCATGTTGATCATGTCCATGTAGCGCGCGACCGCCTCGATCGACACGCGCGGCATCGGGCACGTGAAGCCGTTGTTCATGTTGATGAGGGTGCGATCGAGCCTGAAGGCGAGCTGGATCTCGCGCCAGTAGAACTCGTCCTGGGCAACCTCCTGCGGGGTCCGTCCAGCCACGGACTGGCCGGCGGCCTCGACGCGCTCGAGCGCGGCTGCACCGAACAGGCTCGTCGTCGTCGCCACCCCGCCCGCCATGTGCAGGAACGCTCGCCGGTTCAACTCGCTGGGCTTCATCTCAGACCTCCTGTCGGGGTCGGGTGTCATTTCGCGAAACGCCCTCGGACGATGACAGTCGTGTAGTCGGCGCTCACCGGAGCGTCACCAGCCAGATGTCGGACTCGGTGACGCGGCGTGAATAGTACATCGCCGCCCCGTCGCGTGTGAGCCGTGGCGGTCCGAGCACGTCGCGCCCACCGGAGTAGATCTTCTCGGTCTTCTTCGTCCGCGTGTCGAGAACGTAGTAGTCCTTTCCGCCGGCGACGAAGAGCACCCGCCGGCCGTCCGAGAGGAAGACGGGCCACTCCCCGAACGTCGCGATCTGCTCGTATGTACGCGTGGCCAGCGTGTACATCAGGAGCCCGGTGGCCGTGCCCCCGACCTGCCCGACGAGACGCGTTCCGTCTGGCGACCACGAGTTGACGAGGAATCTCGCTCCAGGGTCTCCCAGCGCAGGCGGCAGCAACTCCGGCGTCTGCTCCTTCCACGGACGGTCGGCATCGAAGATCCGCACGCCGGCGTCCCGCAGGCTGAACGCGACGATTCGGAGGTCCTTCGGCGCCCAGGAGAAGTACGAGCCTCCGCCCTCGGTGATCTTCTGCAGGCCGCTCCCGTCGGGCCTGACCTTCCACAGTTCAGGCCAGACGGGGTCGGAGCGGGTCGAGAAACAGGCAATCCACCGGCCGTCCGGCGACCAGCGCGGGACACGATCGCCCCAGGGTTCTCCCGTCAGCACGCGCGAATCGGTTCCGTCCGGCCGCGCGAGGTAGAGGGCTCCGTTCGGCCGCTCCAGCGAGTAGAACGCCACCTTTTCGCCATCCGGGGACGGATCGGGGGAGGAGAACCGCTGCGTACTCGACGTCACCCAGATCGGGTTTCCTTTGATCTGGCCTGCAGCCGGGTCGAAGGCGAGGCGCTGGATGTTGTTGGTGATCGTCGCCGCCGAGTAGACGAGGCGACTGCCGTCGGCGGAGATGCTCGGGTGCGCGGCGCCCGACCCTGGTACCCTCAGGGGCTCCGGCTCGCCCAGCGTCCGACCGGACGACTCGTCGATGCGGACCCGCCAGAGGTTCATGCTTCCGTCGCGGTCACTCGAAAAGTACAGGTAGCGCCCGTCGGCCGACCAGACCGGGTTCCAGTCGGTGGGCCTGTCGTTCGTGACCGGAACCGGCTGGCCACCGGTCGCGGGAATCGTCCAGATGTCGGACCGGACCGGCGGGCCTATCCGTGTCGTGAAGGCGATGCGCCGGTCGTGGGGCGACCAGCTCGGCAGGACGGCATCTCCCGCGAACAGGACGCTCGGTTTTTCGGTGGAGACGTCCACCGTCCACAGTCCGCTCTGCGCGACGGCGTTTTGCGGATCCAGTTCCACGTTCTCGGTGGCAAAGACCAGGCGCTTCCCATCGGGCGACCATGCCGGCCTGAAGCCGAACGGCGAGACCTTCCTGACGGCTTCGCCTGTCCGGCCCATGACGAACAGCCCTCCGCCCTCGCGACTCGACCAGAACGCGACGCGCTTGCCGTCGGGCGAGAACGCCGGCTGGTCGTCGTCGCTCTCCGAGGCCGTGCCGCTGATGGGCATGGGAGTCTGTCCGCCGACGCTCTGCATGTAGATGTGGCGGCGCCCGCTGGCGTCGCTTGCGTAGATCACCCACTCGCCGTCCGGGGACAGGCTTGGAAACCACTCGGCGCCTGACGCGGTCGTCAACTGCGCGAACTCGATCCGCATCGGCGCCGGGCTGGCGCCGCCGAACCACGACGAGCGCCAGTACGCGGCCGCCCCGGCGGCAGCCATCAGCAGGACCAGTGCGGCGGCCACCGCGAGCCGGCGGCGGGGCCTGAGCAGGCCGCCGACGCGCCTCCGCCAGCTCCACCCTCGCCGCAGCGAAGCGCTCTGCCCCGAGGCGACCCGCCGCTGCAGCTCCTGGAGATCGTTCCGAAGGTCGGTCGCCGTCTGGTACCGGCGGTCTGGCTCCTTGGCCAGGCAGCGCTCGACGGCGCGATCCACCTCGACCGGGATGGCTCGGTTCGTCGCGGATGGCGGAGACGGCGTGTCGCGGACGATGGCCGACATCACCGCGACGACCGAGTCGCCGACGAACGGCCGCGAGCCGGTCGCCATTTCGTACAGCACCACGCCGAGCGAGAAGATGTCGGACCGGGCGTCCACGCTTCGTCCCTGCGCCTGCTCGGGCGACATGTAGGCGGCGGTGCCGACCACGTGGAACGCGGCCGTCAGCTGGGAAACCGTTTCGGCCTCCGACCCGGGCGCCGCGTCGGGGCCGCCGACGTTCTTGGCCAGGCCGAAGTCCAGCACCTTCACCCGCCCCTCGGTGCTGATCATGATGTTGGCGGGCTTCAGGTCGCGGTGAACGACGCCATGCTCGTGCGCGGTCCGCACGGCGTCGGCCAGGGGCACGGCGATCTCCAGCAACTGCCGCAGCGGCATGCCGCCGGGCGGAATCAGGTCGCCGAGCGTCCGGCCCTCGACCAGTTCCATCGTGAGGAAGTGGACCCCGTTCGCCTCTTCGACGCCGTACAGCGTGACGATGTTGGGGTGGTTGAGGGCGGCGACGGCCTGGGCCTCGCGCCGGAAGCGGCGCAGCCGCTCGGGGTCAGACGCCGTCGCGGGAGGCAGGGTCTTCAGCGCCACCACGCGGCGCAACTCGAGGTCCTCGGCGGCATACACGTCCCCCATGCCGCCGCGGCCGAGCGCCCGCACGATGCGGTAGTGCTTCAGCGTGGTCCCGATCATGACGAGTATGGGGTCGGGTGATGCTCCACCGAACGCCGTCGGACGATGACGAGAGTGTAATCGAACTGCCCGCTGGATGCGTCGACTTATAGGTTCGCGTGCTTCCGGGCCCGACTGGCCATGACGCCTCCCGACCCCGTACAATCATCTCCGGTCTATGGCTACAGACCTCTTCATCGTGATCGCGGCGGGCTTCGTCGGCGGAGTGGTCGCGCGCCTGCTCCGCCAACCGCTCGTCGTCGGCTACCTCGTCGCCGGCATCGTGGTCGGACCCTACACCGGCGGCATCACCGTCGGCGACCCCCAGAACCTCGAACGCCTGGCCGAGATCGGGGTAACGCTCCTGCTCTTCGGCCTCGGGCTCGAGGTGTCGCTTTCGGACCTGTTGCCCGTGCGCCGCGTGGCGGTGATCGGCACGCCAATCCAGATCGCGGTCACGGTCCTCCTGATATTCCCCTTCGGACGCTGGCTTGGGTTCGGCGCGACCGAATCGATCTGGCTCGGCGCGCTGGTCTCGCTTTCGAGCACGCTGGTGGTGCTGAAGGCCCTTCAAGCGCAAGGTCGCGTGGGCACGCTCTCAAGCCGCGTGATGATCGGCATGCTGGTCGCCCAGGACCTCGCCTTCATCCCGCTGATGGTCCTGCTGCCCAGCCTGGGCACCGCCGACGGCGGCTCGACTGGCGCCCTGCTGGCAACGGCGAAGGCCGCTGCCCTGCTGGTGATCCTGCTGGTGGGCGGCACGCGCCTGATTCCCCGCCTCGTGGGATGGGTGGCCAGATCCGGTTCGCGGGAGCTGTTCCTGCTCGTCACGATTGGAATCGCGCTCGGCATCGGCTACCTCGCCCATTCGTTCGGCGTGTCATCGGCCGTCGGCGCGTTCGTCGCCGGCCTGGTGTTGAGCGAGTCGGACTACAGCCACCAGGCACTGAGCGACATCATCCCGCTGCGGGACGTCTTCAGCCTGTTGTTCTTCGCGTCGGTGGGCATGCTGCTCGATCCGTCGCACGTGCTGGGCCAATGGCGGGCGGTGGCGCTGACCGTCGCGCTGGTCAGCCTGGTGAAGGGCGGGATCTTCTGGGGCGTGACCCGGGCCTTCGGCTATCGCAACATCGTGCCGCTCGCGAGCGCGCTCGCGCTCTTTCAGATCGGCGAGTTCTCGTTCGTGCTCGCCCGGGCCGGCCTGGCCGCGGGCGCGATCTCGGTCGAACTGTATTCGCTGGTCCTGAACTCGGCGGTCATCACGATGGTACTGACGCCCGTTCTGTCAGGGCTGACGTCGCCGCTTTACGCCCGGCTGAGCCGGGGACGGGACCGAGAGCCGGTCCAGACGCTCAACCCGCCACCGGAGCCGCTCTCGGGCCACGTCATCGTGGCGGGCGGCGGCCGGGTCGGAGGCGGCATCGCGAAGGTGTTGCGCGGCCTCGACCTCCCCGTCGTACTCATCGAGCTCGACCACCGGAGAATCGACCAGGCACGCGCCGACGGTTGGCCCGTCGTCTTCGGCGACGCGGCGCAGCCGATCGTGCTGGAGGCGGCGGGCATCGGCCGGGCCAGGCTGCTGGTCGTGACGATTCCCGTGCTCGGCGTGTCGCGAGCGGTGGTCGAGCACTCACGCCGTCTGAACCCGGGCATGTCCGTGGTCGCCCGCGCCGAGCACGCCGAGGCCGCGGCCGCGCTGCGCGACCTCCGCGTTGCCGAGGTCGTCCAGCCGGAAGTCGAGGCCAGCCTCGAGATGACGCGGCAGGCGCTGCTGCACCTGCGGATGCCTGCGCTCGACACCCTCCGCCTCACCGACGGCCTTCGGGACTCCCAGTACGCGCCGGGCGCCGCACGCGACCGCGAGAACGACCCCGCGCTCAGCCGCCTCGCCGCGACCCGACTGCTCGACCTGCGGTGGGTCCGCATCGCCGAGGGCAGCCCGATGGACGGCCGGACGATCGGTGAACTCGCCATCCGCGCAGTCACCGGCGCGTCGATCGCGGCCCTGCTCCGACACGACGCGCTCGTGTCGGGCCCCGGGCCGGACGCCCGTCTCGGGGCGGGCGACTTGGTCGCCGTCGTCGGCGACCAGGCGCAGATCGACCGATTCGAGCAGGCCGCCGCGCCACCTGACGCGTGACGTATGGAGGTTCTGCTCCACCTCGGAGGCCGTCGGGCTCTTCTCCTTGACGATCGTCATCGTCACCAGAGGATTCCCCGACTGCCCGCAGGACGCGAACAGCACTTGGTCCTTCGCGTCGAAGGCGAGCCCGTTGCATCGGCTGGCCTTCTCGACGAATTCGTGGTGCGCGCCCGATGAGACTATTGGACTACCGCTCGTCCTCCTCGAGCGCCGCGTCCAGCAACCGTCTCAGGCGCTCGTAGTGGGTGCCCTTCCAGTAGACGCGCCCGCAGTCGAGGCACCGGCGATAGTCGTCGTAGAACTGGCGGCTGCGCGGCGGCACGCGGTCGGCCACCTCGTCGCCGCTCACGGTCGCCATGGCGCCGTTGCAGACGGTGCACAGCGTGAACGGGCGCGCGCTCCCCCGGAGATCGAACCGCCTGACGACCTCGGCCAATTGCTCGGCGGGATTCGTCGACCGCACATAGTAGCCGTGGGTCACGATGCGCCGCTTGAGCAGCGCCTGGTCGCGCGAGAGGAGGATCCTCTTCGTCGTGGCCGAGATGGCCGCCAGTTCCTCGTCGGCGAGATCGCGGCCGTAGAGCGCGTCGAATCCCGCAAGCCGCAGGAAGGCGGCCAGCCGCCCGAAGTGGACGTCGAGCACGAACCGGGTCTGGCGCAGCGGCTCGGGCCGGACCTTCGTCTCCGAGGCGATGTCGAACGCCTCGAACACCGGGTAGGCTGCCACCCGATCGCCGTCCTCCGCGACGCGGTCGAAGCCGACCGACTCGCCGTTGACGAGGAGCATGTCCACCTCGCCGTGTGGCACGCCGAGACCCTCGAGCAGGTCCTTCACCGACACGCGCCCGTCCCACGCGTGTTCGAACGCCACCTGCCGCCTCCCGCGCGGCAGGAAGTCGTTCAGCTCGGCGTAGCACCGAATGGTCGCGCGCACGGGTGGAGTCTGATATGGAACGACCCGTCAAGTCCAGCCTTAAGGTGCTTGTGTCCGTCGTGTCAGTCTCCGGTGGTGATTCGGTCGGCCGCGATGGCGAGGATGGTCGAGACAGCCTGGTCGACGGTCGATCACTCTGATATTCGCGGATCGAGCCTGCGGCTCGCCGTCATGGTCGTGATCCGTCGGGAGCTACCTCCGACTAGCTGCGTGGATGCCACCGCATGGTGGCCCACATAGACTCACCGAGGGCCCTCCTTTCCGCGGGCCGCTCGACCATCCTCGTCACCCGGCCGCGGCGGCCGGGTGTGGCAGGGCCTAGGTTGCGTGCGGGGCCTGGGCCCGCTGACTCGCGTCGTGCTGTTCCACCCACACGCCGATCGCCCACATGAATCCGACGAGTTCGCGGGCCACGGCCGTGATGACCTGTTGCCGGATCTTGCCGCGGCTCAGGAGCCGTCGGTACCGCTGGTGAAGGCGGACCTGCGCGCGCCAGGCCAGCGCGACCACCTCTGGGGCCAGCGCCGCTTGGCGCCGCCGGAGGACCGGGGAGCGCGCGGGCTGGTACCGAGCCGTCCACGCCGCCTCGCCCAGCACGTGACGCACGTGCGCATTCCCTGTCTTGGTAATCGCCCCGCGGCGCACCCGCGGCCCGCTCGAGGCCTCGCGCGAGACCAGGCCGGTGTAGCCCATGAGCTGCTTCGCACGGCGGAAGCGCGAGAAGCAGCCGAGTTCGGCCACCATCGTGACCGCCGTCACCTGGGACACGCCCCGCAAGGCCTGAAGGGCCGCCACCACCGCCTGTTGGGTCGGCTCCGCGGCGGCAATCGCCTCGTCCAGCGCCGTATCGAGCCGCCGCACCCAATCCCCGACATGATCGACCTCGTGCAGGTAATCCCGAAAGGTCAGGTCCTGGGCCGCGAACGGGAAGGTCTGGCTCCGCACCCACGTGAGATGGGCCTGGGTCCACGAACGGCCGGTCCCGGGTCGGCGACGACCGTGTCGCAGGAGAAACTTGCCCAGCCGATGGCGGGCACGCAGTTGATCCTGCTTGGCCACGGCCCGGGCCCGGACCAGATCGCGCAGCGCCTCGTGCGCGGGGGTGGGCACCCAGACCCCAGTCAGCGTCCCGGCTCGGAGACACTGGGCGAGCTTCTCCGCATCGCGCCGGTCCGTTTTCACCCGGTCCCCGGCTCGGACCGGCACCAGGGTCGGGGCGACCACGGTGCACGCAATCCCGAGCGCCGCCAGCTGCCAATACAGGCCATACCCGCAGGGCCCGGCTTCATAGCAGACCCGCAGCGTTGCCGCCGGCCCGAGTTTGCGGACCAGACGCGCCACCGCGTCGGGTTCGTGGGGAATCGTCCCCAGCGCCTGGACGCCCTCGCGTCCGCCTTCGGCGACGGCCACCGTAATGGTCGCCGCGTGTACATCCAGTCCCACGTATCGGATATCCTTCGGCATGACCGGCTCCCTTCGTCTGTGGCTCTGCGCCGTGTTGCATCTCCGCGCACAGCGTAACCCACGCCTCACGACGTGGGGCCGGTCGTTCCATTCTGACTAGCACCGGAGCGGCGCCCACGCGTCGACGCGGTTCTCGAGCGCGGCTTGATGGCATTCGCCGACTCGGTCTATGCTGACAGCCGGGACCACCGTCACAGTACCCCTTCTCCGCCGGAGGCTCCGATGCGCCCGAACGCCCTTGTCGTTCTCGTCCTCGCCGCGACGGCTGTCGCCGGCGTGGCGCTCGTGCGCGGACAGGCGGAAGACGGACGGCTGAAGGGAGCCTTCCGCCGCGCGCCCGTCAACGGGTGGACCTTCGTCCATCTCGAGGGCACGCCCTCGCAAGTCGGCTATCAGCACGGGTACCTGCTGGCCAGCGACATCGTCGAGATGAGACAGATCGCCGAACTCGAGTTGTCGCACGACACGAAGAAGGACTGGGCGTTCTTCCGCGACGCGGCGCGCACCATGATGTGGCCGCGCATCGAGCAGGAGTACCGCGCCGAACTCCAGGGCATCACGGACGGCGTCACGGCACGCGGCCTGAAACTGGACCTCTGGGACGTCGTCGCGCTCAACGGCCTCCTCGAGTGGAGCTACTACGTCGCCGAGTACGACAAGCAGCGCGGTACCACGCCGCCGTCCCCGCCGCTTCGGCCCGAGCACTGCAGCGCGTTCGTCGCCACCGGCCGCTACACGGCCGACGGCAAGGTGGTCATCGCGCACAACAACTGGACCAGCTACCTCGAAGGCCCCCGCTGGACGATCGTCTTCGACATCGTCCCGTCGCAGGGGCACCGCATCGTAATGGACGGCCTTCCCGGCTTCATCGCAAGCGACGACGACTTCGGCATCAACGCGGCCGGGCTCATGATCACCGAGACCACGATCACCGGCTTCCACGGGTTCGATCCGAAGGGAATCCCCGAGTTCGCGCGCGCCCGCAAGGCGATGCAGTACGCGTCGTCGATCGACGAGTTCGCCCGCATCATGAAGGATGGCAACAACGGCGGCTACGCCAACGACTGGCTCGTGGCGGATCGGAAGACCAACGAGATTGCGAGCCTCGAGCTCGGTCTCAAGAATGTGACGCTCGAGAAGAAGACGGACGGCTACTTCGTCGGGGCGAACTTCCCCATCAACCCGAAACTGCTTCGCGAGGAGACCGACTTCGACGCGACCAACATGGGACTCAGCGCCAACGCGCGGCGCGTGCGCTGGGGCCAGCTGATGGAGGAACACAAGGGCCGGATCGACGTGGCCGCCGCGCAGAGGTTCCTGGCCGATCACTACGACACCTACCAGAAGAAGACGGAGCCGAACGAGCGGACGCTGTGCGGACACAACGATCTGTCGCCGCGCGGCATGCCCGACTGGCAGGCGCCGTACGGACCGGCGGGCGCGGTACAGAACAAGGCAGCTGACGCGGCGATGGCGGCCCGCCTGGCGTTCTCGGCGGCGGCCGGGCACGCGTGCGGCCTGGATTTCACCGCGGCCTCGCACCTCGCCGCCCACCCGGAGTTTGCCTGGCAGAAGCCGTTCCTCAAGGACATGAAGGCTCAGCCCTGGACGGTGTTCGAGGCGGCGAAGTAGGATTGGATCTGATGCCCTGGCTCCGCCTGTCCGCCGTCGCAGCGGCCACGCTCGTCCTGAACCTGCCGTTCGGCTTCTGGCGAGCCGGCGCGCGGAAGTTCTCGCCCGCGTGGTTCCTCGCCGTGCACGCACCGGTCCCTCTCATCGTCGGGATGCGTTTCGCCACCGGTCTCGGGTGGCGCCTGAGCACGTTCCCGATCCTCATCGGCGCGTTCTTCGGGGGGCAATTGATCGGAGGACGGCTGCGGAGGTCGCGGGGCTGACGCGCACAAAGGGCCGGCGATGAGACGGCAGGCGTGGCCCGGCTCGTCGCTCCGGGCTCCGGTTCGGCCGACCTCACAGTCGCCCTTTGCGCCGACCCGGTCCGCGCCTGCCTCTCTCGTGCCGGTCGGATGTCGCAGGCCGCAAGCCGGACGCACGTCTTGCAGGAGGCGCGATGAGATCGCACTGGTGGTTCGCAGCGGTTGTCGTCGTCCTGCTGGCCAGCCTGCCGTCAGCCCAGCCGCAGCGGCCGTCCGTCGTGCCGCCGGTCATCACGGTGCCCGCCGGGTCGGCGGCCGTCGAGCAGACGAAGCAAGGCGAGCGGCCTGCCGCAGACATCGTGGCCAGCTTCGACGGACTCGGCGCCGGCTTCGAAGGGCCGCACGGCATGCCCGCGGTCCGCAACCCCTCCGACAACACGCTCGCCGTTGGCCCCGACCACATCGTCCAGATCGTGAATACGCGGATGGCCATCTTCACGAAGAAGGGAAAGCGGTTCGACACGACGGGCCGTGTGCTCTGGGGCGCCGCGCCGACCAGCCTGGTGTTCCGAGGGTTCGGGGGCATGTGCGAGACGACGAACAACGGCGACGCGGTGGCGCGATTCGACCAACTGGCAGACCGGTGGCTGATCGTGATGCCGATCTTCAGGCGCGGGGCGGCACGCCCCGACCAGCCGCCGGAGTGGACGGCGAGGCCGACGGCCTACCTGAGCCCGCCGGGGAGGCCGGGCCAGCCCGGCCCGGCGGTGCGGCTGCCCGAGGCGCCGGCCACACCGCCGGTTCCAGAAGCCCCCGCGGCCCCGGGCGCGGCGCCGCCTGCCCCGCGTCCCGCACCTGGCGAGGCCACGCCAACCGGCCCGTATTCGATGTGCTACGCGGTCAGCGCCGGACCCGACCCGATGGGTCCTTACTACCGCTACGAGTTCCTCCGCCCGCTCTTCCCCGACTACCCGCGACCGGCCATCTGGACCGACGGCTACTACGTCCCGACGAGCACCGGCGACGACCCGATCTCGGACACGATCGCCACTCAGAAGCACGCCTGCGTGGCGGACCGAACGAAGATGCTCGGCGGCGAGGCGGCCGCCGAGCAGTGCGTCATCCTGGACAACGTCGGCTTTCTCAACAACGCGGACATCGACGGCAAGGCGTTGCCGCCGACGGGCGCGCCGAACATCATGATGGCGGCCGGCGGCGTGCAGCTGCGGAGGCAATTCGAGTCAGACCGGATCGACGTCTGGCAGTTCAAGGTGGACTGGGCACACCCGGCGGCCACGAAGATCACCGGGCCGACGCCGGTCGCGGTCGCGCCGTATCGCTATCTCTGCGACGGACAGCTGACACACTGCGTGCCGCAACCCGGCACGGAGTCGCGGCTCGATGCGCAGGGCGACAAGATCATGTCGCGGCTGGTCTATCGGAGAATCGGCTCGCAGGGGTCCATCGTCGCCGTTCACTCCGTCAACACGGCTGCGGGCGGCGGCGGCGTGCGCTGGTACGAGTTTCGCGTAGGCACCGGCGGGGACGTGCGCCTGCACCAGCAGGGCACTTACGCCCCCGAAGGGTCGTTCAGATGGATGGCGAGCGCGGCCATCGACAGGAATGGGAACATCGCCGTCGGGTACTCATTCGGCGGCACGCCCCACTTCGCCGGGCAGCGGCTCGCCGCCCGCCTGGCGAGCGACAGGCTGGGTGTGTTGACACTCCGCGAGGCGGTGCTGGTCGAAGGCGAAGGCTCTCAGACCGCCATGCGGTGGGAGGACTACACGACCACCGCGATGGACCCGACCGACGACTGCACGATCTGGTACGTCGGCGACTACCTGAAGAAGGGCGCGGCAAGCTACTCGACGCGCATCGGCGCATTCAGGCTGCCGGGGTGCGGGCGCCCGGGGGCCAGGCGCCCGTAGTCGTCATTTGACCGTGACCGTCTTGGTCGCCGTCCCTCCGGAACTCGAGGTGACCGTCACAGAACCGGGGTTCGACGCCGGTTTCTGCGAATAACTGTACAGTTTCGTCTTCGTGTTGTAGGTCATCGTCCCGTAGCCCGCCACCGTCAGCGTGGCAGCCGGTGCCGCGGAACTTGTCGCCTGGACGAGCAGCGTGCTCGTCTTCCGCGTGTACGTGGCAGTCTTGATGGTGACGGTGTCGTTGGACGGCGGAGGCGCCGTGAGAGTGATCGACACAGTCGCCGCGGCCGACACCAACACCCCGTCGCTCGCCGTGTAGGTGAACGTATCGGTGCCGGCCACGCTGACCATCGGCGTGTACGTGAAGCTGCCGTCGGTATTCAGCGTCAGGTTGCCCTTGGCCGGCCACGCCACCACCTGAGCGGTCAACGGAACGCCCTCCGGATCCGAATCGTTCGCCAGCACGCCGGGAGCCGGCACGCTGAGCGCCGCGTTCCACCGGGTGCTGTAACTGTCGTTCGCTGACACCGGCGGCCGGTTCGGGGTGCCCGCGACGTTCACCTTGATCGTGTGAGAACGTGTCGTCGTCCCCGCCGCCTGCACCTCAATGGTGTGCTCGCCGGGGGAAACACCGGACGCATCCCACGTCCCCTCCCACTGCGCCGCCGTACCCGACACCCGGTTCATCGACGTCCACGCGGTTCCTCCGTCGATGCGGAACCGCACCGACCCGACCGGGCCCGCGTCGAACACCAGGGTGCGAATCGGGTTCGACGAAGCCGCGGGCACGTCGTACACGTACGGGTTGGTCGCGGTGCCTACGCCACGGTTCACCGGCGCGGTCACCAGGACCAGCGGCCACGTCCCGACCGGCTGGATGACGGAGTTCACGCCGTCGCAGTCCACCGAGACCACGAGGTACGACTTCGGGCTGTCCTTGCCGAGCGACGCCACGCGCGAGTAGCGCACGCCCGCGCCCGTCATCGTGCCCGTGTAGGTATCGCCCGTGAAGATGGTCTCGACGTTGTCGTGGACGTGGCCGTACTGGTAGGCCGACGCCTGGTAGCCATCGAGCTGGCCGACGAAGGCCTGGGCGCCGTAGTAGAGATACGTGTCTGCCGAATCCCCGGTGCTCGTCACCGGGTGATGGCCGAAGGCAAACGAGAGGTTGGCCCCTGGCGCGTTCGCGCCGAGGTCGGCCGACAACGCCGCCAGCTCCGCATCGTCGAGCCCCGCGTGGTCGCCATACGGCGAGAGGAGGCTGAACGGCGCGCCCGTGTTGTCGGCCGTGTTCACGCCGACGAAGTGGTAGGTGCCGATGCCGGGCAGCGTGGTCGTCCACGCGACCTGTCCCGCCTGGGCGTAGGTCGGCCCCTGGACGGCGTAGGTCCTGTAGTAGCCGAAATACCGGTCGTTGTAGGCGTCGTGATTGCCGGGCAGGTCGTAGTAGTCGGCGGCGGTCACGCCGGCCGCGTCCAGGACGCCTCGATACTCGATCCACTCGGCCTGGTAGGGCCCGTTCGGATAGCCGAAAAGGTTCCCGTTGGTCGAATCGGTCAGGTCGCCGGTCACGACGGTGAACAGCGGGTTGATCAGCTGTCGGGCCGTTGTCAGCAGCCACCGCAGGTTGTCCGTGTCGGACGAATCGCGGATGCCGACGTGCGGGTCCGTCGCCTGGACGAACCAGAACACCTGGTCGCCCGTCGAGCAGTAGCGGGCCCCGAACGGCCCGCGCGCCTCCACCGGTGCCTCACCGGGAAGCACGATGCTCACGGCGGCGACGGCGAAGAGGGTGGCGACGGCAAGTCGCTTCGCGTTGCGCAGCATGATGTGCCTCTCTCGTGGTGAAAGCCGAAGGCTACCGTCTCAGCGCGTCCACCCGCGCGATGTAGTCGTCGAGGCGCGCCAGGACGCTCGGATCGACGGTGCGGGCCTTCGCCCGGACCAGCCGGTCCCTGGCCTCCGCCACCTCGTTCGCGTCCAGATACGCGAGAGCCGCCAGGACACAGGCGTCGACATTCTGCGGCTCGATCTCCGACACCTCGTCGTAGTGCGCGCCGGCCTTCCTGAAGTCCTTCCGGACGGCGTAGATCCGCGCCAGGTAGGTGTGGGCTGCCGCCGACGAGGGCGAGGCGGCCAGTTCGCGCTCGAACGCCGCCACGGCGCGATTGAATTCGTCCGCCGCCTCCGCGTGGCGGTTTCGAGGCGTCAGGTCGTAGAATGCCTTGTCGAAATGCGCGACGCCGGCTTTCATCTGCTCGGATTGCGGCGCCGGCGGGCCGGCCGGTCGCTGTGGCGGGTCGCCCTGAGCGGCCGCCGGAGAGGCGAGGAGGACGACAACGAGCACCAGCAATGCTCTCGCGGTCATGGAACACCTCCGAGCTGCTTCCGTCCTACTTCACAATCACGCCGCACGCGATCCGGTCGCCCGCGTTGCCCGCCGGGTCGGTCTTCATGTCGTCCGGCTTCGCGTGAACGACGAGCGACGTGCCGCCGTTCGCGAACACCGAGTTCGGACCGTCGCCGAGCGTCACCTGGGCGTTGACGACCGCGACCTTCGCGGTGCCGTCGGCTACCACGATGACGTTCTGCATGTCGCCGGCATGCGAGCCGTCCGGGTTCTCGAGGCCGTGCTTCTTCGTCCCCGGGTTGAAATGCGGGCCGGCGGTCGCAAACGGCGGCTCGCACCTGGCAACCTGGTGGATGTGGAAGGCGTGCGGGCCGGGCGCCAGGTTCTTCAGGTCGAGAGCGATCGAAACGCCACCGCCCCTGGCGGGCGACAGGGTGGCCGTGCCGACGGACGCGCCCTGCAGGTCCCTCAACTCGACCTTGACCTGATTCTGCTGCGCCGTGAGGGTCACGCCCGCAACGACGCACGAAACGACGAAGCCAACAAACACGCGAATCATACGAATCCTCCCGGCGGGGCTCCCGCCTCCGCCCTCCGGTGCGACGGCGATGCTGCGAAAGCCCCGCGCCACACGTTCCACTGCTCAGTTCCACACGACTCACTGCACCGTCACGCGCCTGTTCGCGGGGCTGAAGCCCCGCGCCACACCGACGGCCCCGCGCCACGACGACACGCCCCGCGCCACGACGACACGCCCCGCGCTACGGCTCCTTCTTCCCGGCGAACGCGCCCTTCGCCGTCTCGAGCCGAAGCGTGCCGCCGTCGCCGAACGTGAACCGCACGAGCGCCGGCGCCCGGTAGCTGTAGTAGACCCAGCTCGTCGGCGACTCGGCGACGAGCGCGATCGGGGCCGATCGGACGGCCCGGAAGCCCGCCAGCCTCCGCGGCCCCCAGATGAACTGCAGGATCGGCCCGCCGCGCTCGAACCACAAGCGCACCGTCACGGCCGGATCACCCTGAACGGCTCCGGTTCCGAGCAGCTCGAACCGCTGGAACTCGCCGAACTCGGCCCGCCACCCGGCCCAGAACTTGCGCTGGTTCCCCTGCACGACCTCGAACGGGCGGCCGTCGTTGAACGCCTCGAAGATGGGACGGAAGTTGTCCTTCGCCGCCTGCTCGAGCACGGCAATCGTGCGCGACTCCAGTTCGGCAAACCGGCCGCCCGGCGCGACGACGCTGCCGAGCGCGCCGAACAGCGCCGGTTCGTCGGAGTCGGCCTCCAGGCCGTCGGCGGTGGCACGCACGGTGACAGTCACGCCGGCGCCTGCGCTGCCGACTCGCGACAGCGCGTAGCGCCCGGCCCTCGCCGTCAGCTGCTCTTTGGGCACGGCCACGGGCACTGGCGGCATCACCACCTCGATGTCGCCGAACACCAGCGACTCGAGCTGGCGCGGCGCCAGCTGCGTCGCGGGAATCACCGGCTGGTTGCTCATCGCGATGATGACGACCTTCTCGTCCAGGTAGCGCCGGACATCGCTGAAGATGAATCCATTGCCCCCGTTGTGCGTCACTGCCGTCGTGCCGCGCCGCGTGGTCTGCACGCCCCAGCCGTAGGCGTAGCGCTCGCCGCCCGTCGACGCGACGTGGCCGGTCTGGAACTTCTTCATGGCGTCGGGAGACAGCACCCTGCCGGCTTCGAGTGCCAGATGCCAGCGGTACAGGTCCCCGAGCGTCGACTGGATGCCGCCGTTCCCGCGCAGGTACCAGCCGGGGCCGTCGGGCAGCCAACCATTCTTGTAGACGCGTCCCCACGGCCGGCCCTCCAGCGTGTACCCGACCGGCAGGCGCGCCAGCGGCCAGCCGGGCGCCTGGTAGCCGGTGTCGGTCAGGCCGGCGGGCAGAAGCACGTGCTCGCGCAGATACGCCTCGTAGCCGGTACCCGACACCCGCTCGATGATGGCCGCCGCGAGGCTGTAGCCCTCGTTCGAGTACTCGAACCGCTCGCCCGGCTCGGACGCAAGCGGCGCAGCCAGCACCTTCGCGACGAGCGCGTCGCGGCCAATCGGTTCCTCGTCGCTCCCGCCAAGGTCACCCGAGAAGCCGCCCGTGTGCGTGAGCAGGTGATGAACCGTGATGCCCGCCTTGTCCGGCGGAACGCCCGGCAGGTACTTCGCGATCGAGTCGGCCGTCGTCAGCCTCCCTTCCATCTCGAGCTTCAGGATGGCCGCCGCCGTGAACTGTTTGGTCACCAATCCAATGCACGACACCATGTCGGCGGTGTAGGGCACCTTGCTCTCGCGGTCGGCCAGGCCGTAGCCCTTCTCCAGAATGATCTGGCCGTCCTTGGCAACCAGGACGGCGCCCGAGAACCCGTACGGCACGAGCCGCGTGAGATACGCATCCACGCGCGCGGCGATCTCGCCGCGCACCGCCTGCGCCCGACCGACCGCGGTCGCCGAGACCACGATCGCAACCACGAGCCCAACGACGAGCCAGGTCGCCTTCTTCATTCGTCTCCGTCGCTTCCACTTCGCAAGATCCCAAGATCGCAAGATCGCAAGATCGCAAGATCGCAAGATCGCACCATTCCAGGCTTCCCTCCCCTATCTACCTCCGGAGGGGGAACAGCGCCGATTCCGTCCGGCCGGATCTGAAGATCTCCTCGATGCGAGCCACCACGTCCGGGTGTGCCGAAGCGATACTCGTCTTCTCGCCCGGGTCGGTCGCAAGGTCGTACAGCTCGGTGGCAGTGGCCTTCCGCAGCCGCACGCCCTTCCAGTCGCCCAGCCGGACGGCCTGGTGACCGGCGAATTCCCAGTAGAGATACGGGCGTTTCCGCTGGGCCTCCGGCCTGCCCTCGAGCGTCGGCACGAGCGAAACGCCGTCGAGTCCCGGGGGCGTCCCCGCGCCGCCGAGTTCGGCGAGTGTCGGCAGCATGTCCCAGAAGGCGCACGGCAGGCTGGAGACTCGGCCGGCCGGGATGTGCCCGGGCCAGCGCGCGACGAACGGCACGCGGATCCCGCCTTCGTAGACGTCCTGCTTCAGGCCGCGCAGGCCGTCCGCGCTCTCGAAGAACACCGAATCGGTCCCGCCGTTGAACGTCGGGCCGTTGTCGCTGGCGAACAGCACGATCGTGTCACCGTCGAGCTTCAACTCGCGCACGAGCGCCATCACCCGTCCAATGTAGCCGTCGAACCTCGTGACCATCGCCGCGTAGGCGGCACGCGGTGCGCGGTGCGGGAGGTAGCCCTTGTCGCCCTTGTAGGGCGTCTCCGGGAACGCGCCCAGGTATTCGGCCAGCGAATCCTCGGGCACCTGGAGCGCGGCGTGCGGGATGGTGAAGGTGAGGTTCAGGAAGAACGGCCGCTCGCGGTTCTTCCGGATGAAGGCGAGCGCCTCCTCCGCCATCAGGTCGGGGGCGTACTGCTTCCCGGCGTAGGCCGCGTAGGACTTCACGTCGAGCGGGTCCGCTTCGGCCGGCAGTGTCTGATGCGGGTAGAAGTAGGCGTTCTCGAGCGGCACCTTCTCTCGATTGCGCCAGAGGTAGCTCGGATAGTAGTTGTGCGCAATCCGCTGGCACAGGTAGCCGTAGAAGTGGTCGAACCCCATCCGGTTCGGTTCGCCGGTCGAGCCCGGCCCTCCGAGCCCCCACTTGCCGACGAGACCGGTGGTGTAGCCGGCCTGCTTCAGCACGGTCGCCGTGGTGACGGTGCCCGGCTCGAGCGGCCGCTGGCCCTCCAGGCTGAGGTCGTGCCATACGTCGCCCCGCGAGGCCATCTCGTCGTTGTCGCGGATGTAGGCGTGGCCGGTGTGGAGCCCCGTCAGCAGCGAGCACCGCGACGGGGCGCAGACGGGGCTGCCCGAGTAGTGATGGGTGAGCCTCACGCCCTCGGCCGCCAGGCGGTCGATGTTCGGCGTGCGGATCTTCTTCTGACCGAAGCAGCCGACCTCCGCGTACCCAAGGTCATCGGCGAGGATGTAGATGATGTTGGGCCGGCGAGCACTCGCGGCTCGTCCCGGCCGGACGGCCGCCAGCAAGGGCGCCACCGCCCCGGCGCTAGCGGTCCGAACGAACTCGCGGCGATCGACGCGCTCGGACATGCGGAGAGTATAGAACGGCTGCCGCCTCCACCCGCGTCACAATCGGCCGCGGGCTTCGGCGTGGCACGCCCACGCGCCACCCGCGAAGGCGGCGCTCAGCGCTCAAGACCAGGGGCCGTTCGTCAAGCCCGCTCCGGCACCTGTTCCTCCGCATCCTCCGGCTCCTCGATCCGGCGGACGCGCGGGTGCCGCACCAGGTGCATGTCCATCTCCTCCGGCTCGAGAGGGGCCGCCAGGCGCATGGAATACCAGAGGGCGAACAGCAGCACGGCAATCGCGGTCAGCCCGAGGAGCAGGATGAGCGACGTGGCCTGCGTCCGGACGGAGGCGAACAGCTCGTCCTCACTCTGCGACACGGCGACGAACCAGGTGGCGTTCGGAAAGCTCGACTTGAGCTGGCTCACGGCGACGCCAACCAGGCGCAGCGAGCCGCTGGCCGTCCTCGCCCCGAAGTGCAGCGGCGTCTGCGGCTCTCCCTTCTTGGCGGCCGCCAGGCGCTCGCGCAGCAGGTCGGTGGCGAAGAACCGCGCGCCCGGATCGACGCCCGACTGCCTGAAAACGAACGAGCCGTCCTCGCGCAGGAGCGCGGCATCCCCGGTGGAACCCATGCGGACGCCTCCCAGCACGGCGCCCACCTCACGCACGTCGACAACGGCCCGGAGCACGCCCACCACCAGGCCGTCCCGGTCGTCCTGGACCGGCGCGGTGATCTCGATCCCGAACACCCCGGCCCGCTGATCGAACCGCACGTCGCTCACCACCAGTTTGCCGCGCGTGCCGTCGCCGAACGCCTCCCTCCACCAGGCCGCGTCTCCGTAGAGATACGCGTTCACCGGCCCTGACGTCGCGACCACGCGGCCGTGACGGTCGGTGAGCAGCAGTTCCCGATAGATGGGATTCTGGCGCGTGACCTCCGCCAGAAACGCGGACACCTTGTTCGACACGACGTCCTTCACCGCAGTGGGCGGGCCGGCCTGCTGCCAGTCGCGCTCGATGGCGGACGCCGTCTGACGGTCGAACGGGCGCTGGCTCGCCGAGGATGCCAGTTCGCCGACCTCCGGCACGTGCGACAGCACCGACGCGTCGATCACCAGCCGGAACACATAGGTGTCCACGGCGGCGGCGGCCTGGTCGGCGACCTGCCGCAGGTGCTCGCCCCAGGCGTTTCGAAGCGAGGACTGCCCGATGCCGACCACGAAGTAGCCGGCGGCCACCAGCATGCCGAGGCCGACAATGAGGAAGACGGAGAAGACGCGGACGTTCAACCGGAACGAGGCAGGGCGCATCGTCGTCCCTCCTTGATGAAGCGCAAGAAACGGGACCGCGCGATCGGCGAGAAGTCCAGTCTCTACCTCGCGTGGCCGGGTGTCAAGCCACTCCCCGCCCCCCCCACGGCTCCCCTACCCGAGCCAGGCGGCCCAGGCGCCGATGCCGGCCACGACGGCCCCGAACAGCAGCGCACCGGACGCCAGCCGCAGCGGCGTGCCCGCGTTCCACGCCCAGATAGCGCCCCGCGCGGCCAGGAGGACGGCAGCCGGCATCGTCGCGTGCTCGACGCGACCGATGAACTCCAGCGCATCCTGCTGGTAGGTCCGGCTCCCCGGCGACACCACGCTGAAGGCGACGAACGCGATGCACACGAGTCCCCATGCCCCGACGGCCAGGCCGAGACGGTCCCGGCCGCCTTCGACAACGAACCTCCATAGGCCGACGACCGAGAGCAGGAAGATCGGCCAGCCGAGGTTCGCCACCGTTTGATCGAACGCCTGGATGGTACGCGTCGACAGCGGCAGCGTCGTCCGCGGGCGTGCCGGTTCGGCGCGGGGCGGTCGTGCCTCGGCCGAACCGCCTGGGCCGACGTGACCGTCGGCAAGCGCGCCGGCGGCTGCCGGCGCCCGCATCCGCTCCCACTGGGCGGTGTAGACGTCCCCGAAATGCCCCCAGTAGGCCGCCGTGGCCACCACCGCGGCCACTGCCGTCGCCAGCAGGATTCTCCCCGAGGAGCCGCGAAGCGGCTCGGGGCCGAACCGGTAGAAGAGCGCCGCAAGGCTCACCAGCGTGCCCGTCAACAGGACGACGGTGCTGACGTGGCAGACGAGGCCGAAGGCGATGAGCGCCACGACGCCGACAAACGGCACCGTCGCGCGCAGCCGCTCGGCCGACAGCACGACGGCCGCGACCGCTGCGATTGACACCGCCTGGCCGAAGACGTTGGTCAAATTGGCGCTTCCGACGAGGCCGTAGGTGAGCGGCGCCAGGCTGAACAGCGCAACCGCCACGGCACCGACCAGCCGGTTTCCCCACGAGCGGACGACCATCGGGTACAGCAGGGCCCCGGCCACGATCTCGGCCGCCGACACCACCACTCGAAGCAAGGCCACGTGGTTGCCCGTGAGAAGCGCCCAGGGCGCCGCGAACAGATAGAGTCCGATCGCGTAGGGGAACGGCGTAGCGCTGGTCGAGAGCTGTGTGAAATACAGATGCCCGGCCAGCACCTCGTCGAACCGATGGGCGTGGAACAGCGCGTCAACGACCGGCTTCGACGGATGGAGGAGGGCCAGCAGCTGGAGATACAGGGTTCCGGCCGAGCACGTGATGACGAACTTCGCAGTATTCCGGAGCGGCCGCTTCCCGAGCAGTTCGAGCAGCGCCACGACTCCCGCCATCGCCAACCCGATCCACAGCGCCAGACCGATCGCGGCGTTCAGGTACGGACTGTACTGGGCGCCCCATCTGGTCAGGATGTACGCCTGGCCCGCAGCCATCAGCACCGCCGCACCGATCGCGCTGGCGGCGGTGACGCCGGTGAGTGCGAAGCCCGCGCCGATGAGCGCCGCCGACACGGCAACCGCAGCGAGCGCGCGACGCGGAGGCACGATGACGCCGGACGAGGGCCTGCAGGCGATCCGATCCACCCGCACGCCGAGCCGCCTGGAATCGGCGCCGCCCGGCACGAAGGTCTCGGTGCTCGTCATCGACAGCGTCAAGCCCGGGGTGGCCGGCGTCGTCGGCACGGCGACCTCGGCGATGCGGAACTCGTTCACCGCGCGCCAGGTTCCGGCTTCGGCGCCGTCGATCGCCAGCACGAGGTCGGGTTGCGGCAGGTCCGGCGCACGCCCGCCACTGAACCGGACGGAGCACGTCCACGGCACGCGCCAATCGAGGCCGGCCAGCACGATCTCCGCGCGTTCCGACGTCCAGACGAACGTGTCCCGACCGGTCCGCTCCGGCGGATGGAAGCCGGTCGCGTAGCCGGGCAGCGCGCGGTCCATCTCGAAGGTGACGTCGGGGTTCCAGGCGGACGCGCCAATCAGACAGGCGGCGCCGGCCAGGGCGCCGAGCGTGGCGGCTGCAATGGCGCGCGGAATCGAGTGGAGCATGGGAATCGTCCCAGTGGATTCTGCCACACATCAGGACGGGATTGGCACAGTGATACGATGCCGTTCATGACGACATCGCGGGCCCGGTTCTTCCTGATTGCCCTGGTCTCGGCCGTGCTCGGACACCTCGTGGCCGCCGGGCCGCGCGAGCTTCCGCAGGTGGTCGTTTCCGAGACGATCGACGCCGAATCGGTGCGGGCGGCCGGAGCGCTGGACAGGCTGCTCCCGAATCGGGCCGAGGCCATCTATCGGGCGCTCGCCGAGAGGTTCCAGCCGGCTCGGGCGATGGAGGTCGTGACTTTCATGGACCGCTACTGGCGCCTGGCCGGTAACACCGGATTCCATGCGTCGATCGATCGCCTGAAATCGGGGTTGGTCGACGCGGGATTCCGGGAGCGCCCGGCGACGGCGCCGCCCACGGCCGCGAGGGGCGCCGAACTGTGGGTGGAGGAGTACCCGAACGGCGGCAACGGTTGGGAGCAGCTGCGGGCCGAGATGACGATCGTCGAGGCCGCTTCCGGCACGACGCCCGAAGCGGTGTTCGATCCGGTCGTCGACTACATCGCACTGGGCTTCAACTCCTTCTCCACGCCGCCCGAGGGTGTGACGACGCCGCTCGTGTACGTGGGAAGCGGCACGGACTCCGCGAGTTACGAATCGCGGCACGTGAAGGGCGCCGTGGTGCTGGCGGACGGGTCGATGCGCGCGGTGTGGTCGCAGGCGGTCCGCCAGCGCGGCGCCGCCGGCGTCATCTCGGCCGCGCCGCCGGCATCCTACACGAGGCCCGATACGACGCCCGAGGTCTTCCAGTGGGGCGGCGTCCCGTACGACGAAGCCTCGAAGGCGTTCGGCTTCACGGCCAGCCGCCGCGTGGCCGACCGGCTGAAAGAGCGGCTGCGGGCGGGTCCGGTGACGGTCAGGACCGTTGTGGACACCAGGTTCCGCCCCGCGTCGCCCGGACGGCTGCTCGTGGCGGAGATCCCGGGCCGCGAGCGCCCGGAGGAGCGCGTGGTCCTCGTCGCGCATGTCCAGGAGCCGGGCGCGAACGACAACGGCAGCGGGTGCGGCACGCTCTACGAGACGGCGCGCGCGCTCGCCGCGGCGGTTCGAACGAAGGCGATTCCGGCGCCGGCGCGGACCATCACGTTCGTGTGGGGCGACGAGATGCGCGCGAGCCGCGAGTGGCTGGGGGCGGACGCGGGGCGCGCGAAGAACACGCGGTACATGGTGGCGCTCGACATGACGGGCGAGGACACCTCCAAGACCGGCGGTTCGTTCCTGATCGAGAAGGAACCGGACCCGTCCGCGGTCTGGCCGCGCGCGTCCGACCCGCACACCGAGTGGTCCGGCGGACGCAGCTCGTACAGGGCCGAGGCGCTCAGGGGCAGCCTGCTGAACGACCTGCTCCTGGCCGTCTGCCTGCGTCGAGCGCGCGACACCGGGTGGAACGTCCAGACGAATCCGTACGAGGGCGGGAGCGATCACAGCGTGTTCCTGCAGGCGGGCATCCCGGCGCTGCTCGCGTGGCACAGCACCGACCGCTACTACCACACGAACCTGGATTGGCCGGACAAGACGAGCCCGGCCGAGATGGCCAACGTGGGGATCGCGGTCGGCACGACGGTCGGACTGCTGGCGTCCGCCGGTCAGCAGGAGGCCTCCGCAGTGGCCGACCTGGTGGCGGCCGCGGCCGGCCGGCGGCTCGCACTCGAGGCGAAGCAGTCGGCGGCGATCGTCGCGAAGGCCGGTGACCGCGCCGCCGCGGAGGCGGCGGAACGGGCGATTCTCGACGCATGGAAGAAGTGGTACGCGCGCGCGCTGGAGAGCGCGCTCACGCTGCCGGTCGAGCCGGCCGCCGAGCGGCTGCAGGCGAAGGTCAGGGCGGCAATCGAGACGCTGAACCGCGCGGCAGCGAAGTAGGGACTGCCTACTTCTTCTTCCCCGCCGCCGCGATCTCCGCGACCAGCGCGTCGGCCTTGTAGACCTTGCGGAGTGCCTCGAGGATCAGACGCGAATCCACCGAAATCGCACGGTTGGACGACTCGTAGTAGGTGTAGTAGCCCGCCAGCATCGGGAGGTTCCCGTCGAAGATCAGCCCCACGAGCTCACCCTTCTTGTCGACCATTGCGGACCCGCTGTTGCCGCCGACGATGTCGTTGGTGGTGACCAGATCGAACGGCGTTTTCGGGTCGAGCGCGCTCCGGGCGGCCGCCCAGCTCGGCGCGAGGTCGAAGGGGTTTTCGTTGTTGTGCTGCGCGGACCGCTCGTAGAGACCCGAGATGTACGTGTACGGCGGGACCTTCTTCCCATCCTCCATGTAGCTCTTGACCGTTCCGTACGACAGCCGCAGCGTCCCGGTGGCATCCGACGACACCTTCCCGCCGTCGACCGCCATCAGCGCCGCGCCGACCCTCGGGTACTCCGCCGCCAGTACGGTCGTGACCTCGTCGGCGTACTTCTTGTCGACCGCCTGCGCCCGTGCCTCGAGCATCCGGGCGAGGACGATCATCGGGTCGGTCGCAACGTCCACCGTGGCCCGGCCGCCAGCGCGCAGCAGGGCGCCGATCTCCGGGTCGGTGATGCGGGTCTTCTCGATGAGCTCCGTGGCGCGGGCCTCCGGCGTCTTGTCGCCGAGGATGAGCTTCACGATCTCGTGGTTCGGACCGAGGAACTTCTGCATGAACGCGAGCGACTCGGTGAGGTTGATCTTCTCCCGAACCACGTTCAACGCCGCGGCCGCGCCGCCGCGCTGACCGCCACCCTGCGGCGGACCGCCGGCCGCCGGGGCCCCGCCGCCCCGGGCGCCCTGCGTCGGCGCCGGGCTGTAGGCCGCGCGGACGATTCGGCGCGCCTGCTGGAAGAGCGTCGAGTTCAGGCCCGAGGCGCTGGCGACGAAGTTGCGCTCGGCGTCGAGCTGCCGCGCCGTCTCCAGCGCCTTCTCGATGACGTCCCACGCGTCGCCGAAGGCCTTCTGCTTGGCCGGGTCCTTCGCAATCGCGGCCCGCACCCGCGTCTCGTCGGCCTCCTTCTTCGCGATCACGGCGGAGTCCTGCAGGCCGGTCAGCTGACCGCGCTGGTTCTTCAGGCTGTTCTGGATGCCGAACAGGTCGCTGGTCGCCTGACGGGCGTTCTCGGCGCTGAGAGCCATCCACTTCCTGGTCGCTGCCTCTCGCATCTCGTTGCTCGCAATCCCGAACGCGAGCGTCGAATCACGTCGGTACTTGAAGTGGGCCAGCGTGTACAGGCGGTACGTCGTGCCCGGATGCCCCGTGGTGAACACGAGGTCGCCTTCCTTGGTCCCGGTCGGCGACCACTTCAGGTAGTTCGGGGTTGGCGCCGGCTTGTCGTTCTCGTACAGCCGGAACATCGCCACGTCCATGCAGTAGCGCGGGTATGAGAAGTTGTCCGGGTCGCCGCCGAAGAAGCCGGCCTGGTACTCCACGATGAACACGAAGCGGACGTCGGAGTAGACCTTGTAGGTGTAGAGGTGGTGGACCGCGCCGGCGTAGAGCGACACGACCTCCCTGCTGACGCCGGTCTGCGCCTCGCCCTGGAGCGACTGGATCGCCTTCTGACGGGCCGCGACGGCTTCGCTCGCCGTCATCCCGGGCGTGACCGCCGACGTCACCTTGGCCGTGACGTCCTCGATGCTCTGGAGGACCCTGAGGCTCATGCCCGGCACCTTCAGCTCGTCGGCGCGTGTCGCCGCATAGAATCCGTTCTTGACGAGATCCTTCTCAGGCGTGCTCAGCCGCTGCGCGGTGCCGAGACCGATGTGATGGTTGGTCAGGACGAGGCCGTCGGGCGACACGATGGAACCGGTGCCACCGCCGAACCGCACCGTGGCGAGCTGCAGGTGGTTGAGCCACGTGTCGGTGACGTCGAACTTGTACTTCGCCTTGATGGCGGCCTTCGGGATGCCATTGAACGGCCAGAAGCCCTCGTCGGCCAGCGGCGCGACGGCGAACGCGGCCACGACGAGGACGAGCGCGAGGAGCGGTGTGAGGAGCTTCTTCGTATTCATGCCCAGTCCTTCGAGATGATCGAGTGGAGAGACAGACGAGCCGGTGCCGCGTGCGGCAGACAACCTCTGACTGTAGTGGCGGCCTGTCGCGGATGTCAACACGGGCGAATCGCCGGGCGCATCGCCGGTCGAATTGCCCTGGCTGGTTGGTTCCTGCGAAGATAGTCGCTCACATGGAGAGCCACCTCCGGGCCTCGCGCGCCGACGCGACCGGTTCGGCGTTTCCCTGGCGGCGAAGCGCCATGGCGCTGTTCGTCTATGTCGCCGTGGCCGTGCTGTGCACCGGATCGCTGCTCGGCGACAGCGGCCGCCACATCGCCGGGCGCGTGCCCGGCGATCCGATCCTGAATGCGTCGGTGCTCTGGTGGAACGCGACGGTCCTGCCCTTCTCGCCGGCCTGGTGGAACCCGCCCTACTACCACCTGACGCAGGGCATCGCGGCATTCACCGAGAACCTGGTGGGCATCAGCGTGACCGCCAGCCCGATCCTCTGGCTGACCGGAAACCCGCTGACCGCCTACAACCTCTCCCTGTTCCTGTCGTGGCCGCTGTGCGCCTTCTCGGTGTACCTGCTGGTGTTCTTCCTCACCCGTCGCACCGACGCCGCGTTCCTGTCGGGCCTCGCATTCGGGTTCAACCCGTATCGCGTGGCCGAGTACGGCCACCTGCAGATGATGGCGTTCTACTGGATGCCGCTCGCCCTGCTCGGCCTGCACGGGTATCTCGCCCGTCGCCGCGCCGGGTGGTTGTGGCTGTTCGCCGTGGCGTGGGTGCTCCAGGCGCTCGCAAACGGCTACATGCTGATCATGGGCCACGTGCTGCTCGGGCTCTGGGTCCTGTTCTTCTGCTCGAAGCGCGAATCCTGGTCGGCCGCGTCGCGGGTCCTGCTCGCCTGGGCCGGAGCCAGTCTGGCACTCGCTCCGATCCTGCTGAAGTACCGCGCCATCCACGAGATCTACGGCCTCAAACGGAACCTCATGGTCCTGGAGGGATTCAGCCACCCGTTCACGGGGTTCGGCGAAGTCGCCTCGGAGTCCTGGCTGTGGGGCCGCCTCCTGCCGGCCGGCAACGACAACCTGTTTCCCGGGGTGACCGCGCTCCTCATGGTCGCCCTCGCGGCAACCGGCGCGGTGACCTGGCGCGCGGTGCGTGCGGACGGCCGCCCGGCGTTCCGGCGCCTGCGCGTCGCGTGCCTGATCGTCGGCGCGCTCGCCCTGACCGCAGCGGTCCGGACATTGCTGGTGGGCCCCTGGGCGACGGACATCGGCGGCCTCAGCATCAGGATGTCGAACCTCGGCCGCGCAATCGGCGCGATGCTGATCACCTCCGTGACGCTGTTCGCCATCACGCCGCCCCTGCGGGCGGCGCTGGGCCGGAGAAGCCCGCTGCTGTTCTACGCGGCCGGCATCGTGGTGTTCGGGCTGCTGTGTCTCGGGCCGGTCTTCCGTGCCGGAAACGGCACGGTGGCTCCGATGGCTCCCTACCAGTGGCTGCTGCGCTACGTGCCCGGCTTCGAGGAGGTCCGGGTGCCGAGCCGGTTCTGGCTGATCGGCGTGCTCTGCCTGTCGGTCGGCGCCGGGCTGGTACTGGCGAGAGTCGGCCGGGCCGCGGGGAGCCGGCTGCGAGCCGCCGCGTTCCTCGTGGCGACGTGTGGCATGCTGCTCGACGGCTGGCTGACCGGGATACCAATGTCCACGGCGCCCGAGCTGTGGCCGGTCGTGGAGTCACGGTCGCGTACCTTGCCCATCCTGGAGCTGCCGTTCGGACCAGGCTGGGATGCCCCGCCGACCTATCGGGGCATCTGGCACCGACGGGGAGTCTTCAACGGCGTGAGCGGATACGACCCGCCCCATTACGACCCGCTCCGGTTCGGCATCGATGCCCGCGACCCGGCCATCCTGCACGCCCTCGCGACGTTCGGCCCGTTCGACGCAGTCGTCGACCACGTGTGGGACCGGGACGGATCGCTCGATCGGCTCGTGGCAGGCATGCCGGGCGTCGTGCGGGTCGCAAGCGATGGCAAACGGACCGCTTATCAGATTGCGTCGGAAAACGCGGGCGAACCGGCACTCGGCGAACCGGTCCCGATTGCCGCCGTCCGGGCGTCCGCCGACGGCGCCCGGGCGATGGTCGACGGGCGGTTCGACACCGAGTGGCTCGACCATCCGCAGCGGCCCGCTCAATGGGTGCTGGCGGATCTCGGCGGGCTTCGCGAGATAGGCGGTCTGACATACGCGCTGGGAGACGCCTCCCGCGACTACCCGCGACGGCTGGCGGTCGACGTCTCCGGCGACGGCGAGTCGTGGGAGGAAGTCTGGCAGGGGCCGACCGTGGCGATGGCGTTTCGCGCGGCCGTGGCTGCCCCGAGGGCCTGCGTGATGCGGATCGGCCTCCCGACGCGCACGGCCAGGTTTGTCCGCCTCAGGCCGGCCGTCCGCGCCGAGGCGGTCTGGCGTATCGCCGAACTGCAAATCCGCGCTCCCGCGAGAAAGCCGATGCCATGAAGCTCTCGGTCATCATGCCGGTGTACAACGAAGAGAACACGGTCCAGGAGATCCTGCGGCAGGTGCGCGCCGTGGGCCTCGCGCACGAGATCGTCGTCGTGGACGACGGGTCCACCGACCGGACGCGCGAACTGCTGAAGGCCGAGGCCGATCACCCCGGGACGACGGTGATTCTCCACGACGGCAACCAGGGGAAGGGTGCGGCGGTGCGGACCGGCTTCGATTGGGCGACCGGCGACATCCTGCTGATTCAGGATGCCGACCTCGAATACGACCCTCGGGACTACCCGACGTTGCTCCGCCCGATCCAGGAAGGGCGCGTCGCGGTGGTCTACGGCAGCCGCTTCCTCGGCCCGCGCACGGCGATGCTGTTCTGGCACATGCTGGGGAACAAGATCCTCACGCTGCTGACCAACGTCCTCTACAACGCCATCCTGAGCGACATGGAAACCTGCTACAAGGTGTTCCGGGCGGACGTGATCAGGGATATCCCGCTCAGGTCCAGGCGTTTCGAGTTCGAGCCGGAGATCACGGCCAAGGTCCTGAAGCGCGGCCACCGCATCTTCGAGGTGCCAATCTCCTACTACGGGCGCGAATACGCGGAAGGCAAGAAGATCACCTGGCACGAGGGTCCGAAGGCGATGTGGACCCTGGTCAAGTACCGCTTCGTCGACTGAGCGGCGGCTGTAGAATCAACCCGTCCTGCCTGACATCCCGTCCCCCGGAGGATCCCGATGCGCACTCATGTCGCTCTCGCGATGGCCGTGGTGGTGGCATGCCTCGTCGCCGGTCCGGCGGCCGCGGCCACCGAGGAGGCGTGGTTCAGGTCCGCGCCGTTCTGTTCGGCGGACGACCCGCCGCACAACCCGTTTGCCGTCGAGTTCGGGGCGGCGTCGTCCCCGGCCGGCCCGGCGCGAAGGCCGCTGTCGCTCGACGTCTTCCAGGAACCGGCCGCCCGCCGGGCGGTCCCGGTCGAGTACAGCGACGGCTACAAGGTGCGGGCGAAGGTCCACAGGATCACGAGCTTCGCGACCCTGCCGCTGTTCGTGGCGAACTACTACGCCGGCCAGTACCTCTACGACCACCCGGGCGACGAATCGAAGGAGGGGCTCCACGACGCGCTCGTCGCCTCGACGGCCGTCGTCTTCGGCATCAATACCTTCACTGGCGCGTGGAACCTGTGGGAGGGCCGCAAGGACCCCAACCACCGCACGAAGCGCATGACCCACGGCATTCTGATGATGATCGCCGACGCCGGATTCCTGGCCACGGCCATGCTCGCTCCGGAATACGAGCACGAGGACGGCAGTGCCCCGACCTCCACGGGCGGGGCGAGCACACATCGCACGGTCGCCCTCACGTCGATGGGCATCGCAACGGTCAGCTATCTCATCATGCTGTTCGGAGGGAACTAGCCGTGGCCGCACCGGACTTCCTGACTCATGCAGCCGAGGGCTGGGCCCGCCTGTACGCAGACAACAAGGTCCTCTCGACCGGCGTGATCTTCGTCCATCTCGCCGGGCTGCTGCTCGGGGGCGGGGCGGCCGTCGCGGCCGACCGCGAGACGCTGAAGGCCGCGCGCGAGCCGGAGCCGGTTCGAGCCGATCACCTGGCGTTCCTCGGCACGGTTCACGGGATCGCCATCACCGGCCTGGCCCTGATCGCGCTGTCGGGCGCGGCCATGCTGCTCGCGGACGTGGACACCTTCTGGAGCGCGAAGGCGTTCTGGATCAAGATGGGCCTGGTGGGCGTGCTGCTGGCCAACGGCCTGCTGATGCGGCGCGCGGAGCGACTGGCCCGGAACGCGGAGGCGCTGGCCTGGTCACTTCTCAAGGCGACCTCGATCGCGAGCCTCGTCCTGTGGTTCGCCATACTTCTGGCGGGCACGATCCTCGGCAGCAGCTGATTCAGGGAGAGGCGAGATGCGCGAGCACGATCACAGAACCCCGTGCGCGGCCTGCCCCTGCACAGACGGCCGTCGGGACTTCCTCAAACAGGCGGCCGCGCTCGTATCGGGCGCGCTCGGCGCCGTCCTCACATACCCTGTACCGGCGGCCGACGGTGCGACGATCGACCGCAACAACGGCGTCATCGTCGTGCGCTCCCAGGGGAAGGTGTTCGCCTTCAACCTCTCGTGCCCGCACGAGAACGCGGCGGTGCGCTGGAAGACGGCCGTGAACCGCTTCGAATGCAGCCGCCACGACTCGCGCTACGATCCGGGCGGCGTCTACACGTCGGGCCGGGCGACGCGCAACATGGATCGGTTCGCGATCAAGCGGGCCGGCGACACCGTCGTCGTCGACGTCTCGCGGCTCATCCAGTCCGACACACAGAAGGCCCAGTGGGAGGCCGCCGCCATCACGCTCTGACCCCGCCATCGCCGGCAGAGCAACGGGGTCGGGCGGCGCGCCATCATCCGCCCCGACCCCGCTTCCATCAGATCTGCGAGTATGCCGCCGGGCGCAGGAAGGCGACCGTCGTCGCCGACACCGTGTTCGCGTAGACGGGGTTCGCGCTCAGCGCCTTCCAGTCCGCCGAGCCGCTGAACGCCGCCCAGCCCTTGTCGCGCGCCGCCATGTCCTGGTGGACCATCATGTAGACCAGATTGGGCTGGCGCCGCCCGACGAGCGTCTGGCCGTAGAACACCGACCGAAGCCCCACGCGGTCGAAGACGTCGATCTCCCCGCCCTCGTTGAACATCTCGATCTTCTTCAGCGCGGCCGCCTCGCTGTGGCTCTCGTACATGCGCAGCTCGAAGAGGCGCGGCTGCTTGCCCGCGGTCTCGGCAGGCACGCGGATGCGCGGCACGTTCTTGAACGCCCACAGCAGCGTCGATTCGTAGCGCGTGTAGGCCGGGTTGTCGATGGTCGCCGACAGGTAGGGACCGGCGGCCTTCTGGTACTCGGCGTCTGCGGCCAGCTTGCCGGGCGCCGACAGGAAGTGCTCCAGGCTCGGGTACGGGACCAGTACGAACAGGTTGAGCGCATTGCTGCCCGCGACGACCGAGAAGACGCCGACCGGCTTGATGCCGAGGCGGTTCAAGGCCGGGATGCAGGCCTTGTCGAGGTACTCGTTCAGCACCGCCTTCCGGTTGCCGGTCGGCATCTCGTAGGTTCGCAGTTCGTAGAACTCGCGCGAGGCGTCCTGGGCGAGGACGTCGCCGCCGGCGAATGACGACAGCACGGCCCCTCCGGCGATCGAGGATGTCTTCAGAAAGTCACGTCGTTTCATGGCTCTGCCTCCAGAATGGGGCTGCGCTGGCACTCGCCCGACAGGTATCGGGGCGCTCAGGCCGCCGGCTCTCCCAGCGTATCTTCGCTCCAATCGGCACCGGGGCGGTAGGTACCGAAGTACCAGAGGTGCCCCTCCGGGTCCTTCGCCAGGTATCCGCGAGCCCCGTACTCCTCGTCCTGGACCTCCTTCAGGATGACCGCCCCCGCCAATCGGGCCCGCCGGCAGTGCGCGTCGGGATCCTCGACGAAGAACGACAGCGCGTGGCTCACACCGCCCAACGAGCGGGGACTGAGCCTTCCCATGTCCGGCTTCGGTGATGACACGATCAACACCGCCGCCCCGTGGGTCAGCTCGGAGTGCTCGACGCGGTCGTGCAGGCCATGCACCACCAGGCGCTGCTCGAAGCCGAATGCCCGGCACAGCCAGGCAATCGCGGCCTGGGCATCGTCGTAGATCAGGCTCGGGTACACATCGCCGAACGGATGGCCGGTCGTCATGAGAGACACCTCACTGGACAAGGGGTCGGGAGGTGTGCGCGCCCCGGGCGCGGGGACTCGAGGAATGGTACAACGGATTCGTGCCAATCACGGCGATGAACCTGCTGCCGCGTGACGGCACCCGTCTCGACCCTCGGTGCGAGCGCGCTATACTCCGCCCATGCCCGCACGCGGTCGAGCCCAGGACGTCGTCACGCGGATCGAAGCCGGTCTGCGAGCCCACGCCGACCCGGTGCGCGCCCGGGGGGCGAAGGCGTATCTCAAGAGCGAATGGGAGTTCATCGGCGTCGCAACACCGGTGTTTCGCCGGGCGATCAAGGACGCGCTCGCTGCAGCACCGCTCCGCGATCGGACCACGCTCCTGACGGCAGTGTCGGCCCTGTGGGCGAACGATGTTTTCGAGCTGCGCGCGGCCGCGGTCGAGCTGCTCGACATGCACGGCGCGCTCCTCTCCCCGACCGACCTGGCGCTGGTCGAACGCCTCATCCGCGAGTCCCGCACGTGGGCGTTGGTCGACAGTCTCGCGGCACATGTGGCCGGGTCGCTGGTCGAGCGGCACCCGAAGCTCGCCCGGACGCTGGACCGATGGGCACGCGACGGCGACTTCTGGGTGCGCCGCTCGGCGATGCTCGCGCTGCTCGTCCCGCTCCGGCGCGGCGGAGGCGACTTCGACCGCTTCGCGCGCTACGCCGACGCGATGCTCGAGGAAAGGGAGTTCTTCATCCGCAAAGCCATCGGATGGGTGCTGCGGGAGGTGTCCAAGAAGCGGCCGGCACTGGTGGCCGATTGGATCTCGCCGCGGATGCACCGGGCGTCCGGCGTGACGCGGCGAGAGGCGCTCAAATACCTGGGGCGGAAGACGGGCTAGGCGGCTCTCGGCTCTTGGCGCCCTTCCTACGCCCTCCGTCCCGCCTGAGCGGTGTAGGTGCTCTCGAAGATCTTGTCGGCGCTGGCCGCCTCGAAGCCTTCCCGCCGATGCCGGCGGCGCACCTGCTCGCGCGGCAGGCTCGCGAACTCGTCGAGCACGCGGCGTTCGGCAAACTCCACGTACGAGCCCGGAATGCGGCGCGCATCGACGCCACCCCGCCCGTCCGAGAACGACGCCTCGACCATCGCGGCGACCGTCGAGCTCTGAAGCAGCTTCCCGTCCGCGCTCGTCTTGATCGTCCCGCCCGCGTCGTTCAGCGTGAAGCCGCGGCCCTCGAGAAAGGCATTGAAGCGCTCGAGGCGGTGGTAGGGCTCGGGAAGTCCGTGTACGGAGATCGTGAAGTGGTTCAGGTAGTAGCGGTTGTAGATCACCCACGCCGCGAACTCGCTCTCGTCTCGAAGCCGCTCGTACTCGGCCCACGTCGGGGAGGGCCACAGCGGCGCGTGCAGGAACTCGACCACGGCCTGCCCATCGTCGAGGTCGAGCCCGTCCACCGGGTCGGCGACGATGCGGTCCGTGTAGCGGTGGATGACGGCCTGCGCGTCGGCAGACAACTCGTGCACGCGCAGCTGGCTGATGAAGATCCGGGGGTGACGCTCCTCGGGGGGATGATACCAGCGCGCCGTCACCTTCTTCGCCGGGAAGTCGAACCAGTCGCGCGGCGTGTAGCCGCAGTGGAGAAAGACGCGCTCGAGCGACGAAATGCCCAGATGCGGCACGCCGAGCGTCCGGAACGCGATGTGGTCGTTCTCGACGTCCGATGGTCGCCGGATGATGCCCTCGTCTGCCATCGCGCGGAGGATCGCGTCCACATCCGGCACGTGGGCCTTGTAGCGGTCGAGCAGGCCGTTCAGGACGATGTCGAGGGTCGGGGTGGCAGGCGCGGTCATGTTCACAGAATAGCGCACCTGCAGTTCTCGACGTTCGGCCGTCGGCGCCACGCCGGGAGGCTGGCTCCGAGTCATTCCGGGTCGGCGAGGTTCAATTCGGGAGACTGCTCCGCTATAGTTCATGCTCGCGGCGTTCGCTGCGCTTGTGACGATCGGTTGCCTGACGGTACTCAGCGTGGGGGCCAAGGCGTTCCCGGTGTTCATCGGGGGGGCGTTCCCTGAGACGCGCTGAGACGCGCGGCGCCAGCGGCATCCGCGGGGTTGAGCGACGGCGGATCGCGCCTCGAGCCTCTCGACGCCCCTGTGTCCAGGACGGGACGACCGGGTTCGCCCGGACCTGCGCGCCCGGGAGCGGGTTGGATTAGAATAGGCAGGTCATCATCTCGCCCTCCTTCAGGCTCGGGGTGCCATCATGAACGTATTCGTCCTCAATTGCGGCAGTTCCTCCCTTAAGTTCCAGGTCATCGAAACCGACGCCGATCAGATCGAAAAGGACGCCGACAGGCAGCTCGCCAAGGGCCTGATCGAGCGGATCGGCAGCGAGGCGATCATCACCTACCAGGTGGGCGATCACCCGCCGTTCAAGGGCGCGGTGCCGCTGCGCGACCACAAGGCGGCGCTGGCGCACGCGGTCAAGTGGATGACGGCGCCCGAGACCCGCATCGAGGGGATCTCGAGCCTGTCCGACATCCACGCCGTCGGCCACCGCGTGGTGCACGGGGCCGAGCGGTTCAAGGGCTCGCACCTCATCGACAAGTCGGTCATCGCCGGCGTGCAGGAGTGCATCGACCTCGCGCCACTCCACAACCCGGCCAACCTCAAGGGCATCTACGCGGCCACGGAGACGTTCGGGCCGACGATGCCGCAGGTGGCGGTGTTCGACACGGCGTTCCACTCGACGCTGCCGGAGACGGCCTACCTGTACGCGATTCCCTACCAGCTGTACCGGCGGTTCAAGATCCGGAAGTACGGCTTCCACGGCACCTCGCACCGGTACATCGCGTTCCGCTACCGGAAGCTGACCGGCAAGCAGCGGAAGGAAACCAACATCATCACGCTTCACCTGGGCAACGGCTGCTCGGCGTGCGCGATCAAGGGCGGTAGGTCGATCGACACGTCGATGGGCATGACGCCGCTCGAGGGGCTGATGATGGGCACCCGCAGCGGCGACATCGACCCGACGGTGATCGAGTTCCTGATGCACAAGGAAGGGACGAGCGTCGACGAGATCTTCTCGACGCTGAACAAGCGGTCGGGGCTGCTGGGCATCTCGGGGCTCACCAACGACATGCGCGACCTCGAGGGCGAGGCCGAAGAACACCAGGACCGCCGGGCCATCCTGGCCATCGACATGTTCAGCTACCGGGTGAAGAAGTACATCGGCGCCTACATCGCGGCCATGAACGGTACCGACGCCATCTGCTTCGCGGGCGGCATCGGCGAGAACGGCGTGGGGATCCGCAGGAAGATCCTCTCCGACATGGAGTGGCTGGGCGTCGAGCTCGACGACGCGAGGAACGCGCAGGCGGTGCGCGGCCGCGAAATGCTGATCAGCTCCGACAAGAGCCGGGTGCCGGTCTACGTCATTCCGACCAACGAGGAACTGATTCTGGCTCGCGACACGGTCCGCGCGGTCAAGTCGCTGCCGTTCCCGTGCTAGCACGGCTCTCGGCGGCTCGTCTGTCAGTTCTGAGTCTTGAGTCTTGAGTTTTGAGTCTTGAGTTTTGAGTCCCGAGTGCTGAGTTGCGAGCTCCGTCTACTGACTACTAACTACTAACTACTAACTACTAACTACCTACTACTGACTACTGACTTCATCCCTATGTCCTCCAACCCTTTCATCCAGCAAGTCCGAGCAAGTGCGGCTGCCCGCCGTCTGAAGGTGGCCTTTCCTGACGCCGAGGATGTTCGCATCCTGAAGGCGGCCGTTGTGGTCCGCGATCAGCAGATCGCGCAGCCCGTGCTCGTCGGCGCGATGCCGGCCATCCAGGCGCTGGCGGCGGCCCAGCAGGTCGACCTCGCCGGCGTCGAGATCGTCGACCCGGCGGCCGGCCCGTGGCTCGACGAGTTCACCGGCCTGCTCTACGAGAGGCGCAAGGCCAAGGGGATGACCCTCGAACAGGCGGCCGGCCTGGTGCGGCAACCGCTCTACTTCGCGGGGCTCATGCTCGACACCGATCGGGTGAAGCTCATCGTCGGAGGCAACGTGTCGTCGACCGGCGACGTCATCCGCGCAGCCATCTACACGGTCGGCGTTGCGCCGGGCATCTCCATCGTCAGCAGCTACTTCGTCATGGTGATGCCCGACGGCCGCATGCTGTGCTTCGCGGATTGCGCGGTGAACCCCGACCCGACGGAGGCCCAGTTGGCCGACATCGCCATCAGCTCCGCCAGGAACTTCCAGGCGGTGACCGGCGTCGAGCCCCGCGTGGCGATGCTGTCGTTCTCGACCAAGGGCAGCGCCACTCACCCGCTGGTGGAAAAGGTGCAGAAGGCGACCGCCATCCTGAGGGAGAAGGCGCCCGATCTGCTGGTGGACGGCGAGATGCAGGCCGACGCCGCGCTGGTCGCGTCGATTGGCGAGCGCAAGTGCAAGGGATCGCCGGTGGCCGGCCGCGCGAACGTGCTGGTATTCCCGGACCTCAACGCCGGCAACATCGGCTACAAGCTGGTCGAGCGTCTCGGCGGCGCCGAGGCGGTCGGGCCGATCGTGCAGGGGCTCCAGAAACCCTACTGCGACCTCTCGCGCGGCTGCAGCGTCGACGACATCGTGAATGTCGCGGCCATCTGCAGTCTGATGGCGTAGGCACACGCGGACAGCTGGCAGCAGGCAGCCATCAGCGGCCTGGGGATCATACGTGACACGCGGCAGCGCCCACACGACGGTCGCAGCTGGCATTCTGGCGCTCGTCGGCCTCCTCGCAGTCGCCGCATGCGGCGATTCGAACGGCTCGACGCCGACGACGCCGACGCCGACGCCGACGGCTGAACTGCCGGCGATGTCGGTCATGCTGGCTGAGAAGACGATCGGCAGCCCGACGGCGCCGGTGACGATGATCGAATACTCGTCGCTCGGCTGCTCCCACTGTGCCGACTTCCACGCAGCCACGTTGCCGCAGCTGAAGTCGGCCTACATCGACACGGGACGGATGAAGCTCGTCTACCGGGACTACCCGATCGGCGAGGCCGCCGTCGCCGCCAGCATGGTCGCCCGCTGCTCGGGCGACAACTACTTCGGGACGATCGAGGCGCTGTTCAAGGCGCAGACGTCCTGGGCCAACGCGACGGACTACAAGGCGGGCATCAAGAACGTGGTGGCGGGGCTCGGCATCACGTCGGCCGTCGTCGACACGTGCCTGGCGTCATCAGACCTCCGGAGCGGCGTCCTCGCGATGCAGCAGACCGGCCAGAGCGGCTATGGCGTCAGCGGCACGCCGACGTTCATCATCAACGCCCAGAAGGTGGTGGGCGCCTACCCCTACGCCTACTTCGCCTCGATCATCGATTCGTTCTAGCCGGCTGGCGGCCTGCGGCCCCTTCAGTTCGCCAGTTCGCCAGTTCGCCAGTTCGCCAGTTCGCAAGATCGCCAGTTCGCAAGATCGCAAGATCGCACGATTGCAGGACTGACCTTCCCAGGTCACTGCTTCATCCCCCGTGCGATCGACGCCAGCGTTTGCTCGACCGACTCGCGCGCGACGCCCTCGACAATGCCCCCCACGAACAAGCGGAGGACGAGCGGGATGTCGCGGCTCAACGTGAGCGACTCGCACTCCACCGTCACGCCGCCATCCGTCTCGACGAATCGCCAGTAGGAGTTGAGGCGCCAGAGGTAGCCGGAATCGTGCCCGACCGGCTTCTCGCGCTCACTCGGCTGGCCGGCGTCGGCCAGCTCGGCGATCCGCGTGGCCACACTGCGGCTCGCGGCATGCGAGGCGTCGAGGCGCCGGTAGACCACGCGGTGGGTCGTGTTGTAGACGACCGTCACGATCTTCTGGCGTTTCAGCTTCAGAAACACCTCGAAATCGTCCCCATTGCGCTGCACGAGCTTCGACGCGATGACGTCGTTGAAGAAACGGGGGCTGTCGTCGTAGCGCTGGACGAAGGCCAGCACGTCGTCTACCCGAATGCCGGGAATCCGGATGACGCCAAGCCAGTGGTGCACCAGGCCCTCGGGAATCTCCGGCGCGGGGTTGCGCAGCATCGGGCCGGGCAGCCGCGTGATGAACACCGCGCCCGACGCCAGGCTGTCGGCCGCCTTCTGCCGCTCCGCCTGCGGCAGCCGATCCAGGACGAGGAACGGCTTCGTCGTCTGAAGTTCGGTCTCCACTCGCGCCTGGACCGCGCGCACGTAGTCGTCCCAGCCCTGGACGGTCGGCGGGCGGAGGTCGGCTGACGCCACCTCGGGCGCCGGCAGGGCCGGGCTCAGACCGACGACGGCGAACGCGAACGGGAGGATGAGGTGCTTCACGATCGTTGATGCGAAATCGGCGCCCGGACGGGCTCACGCCCGAGACTACCACAACCCGCCGTCGACCTCTGGTATGCTGTCGGGCGGTCGCGGGGGACAGACCCGGGAGGGGCGATGGGCGGCAATCCGGTGGTGATCGGGGTGGCAGGCGGCTCGGGCTCGGGCAAGACGACCGTCGTGCGCCGGATCGTCGACAGCATGGGGGACGACCACGTCATCGTCCTCGAGCACGATCGCTACTATCACGATCATCCCGAGCTCAGGCTCGAGGAGCGGGCGGCGCTCAACTACGACCACCCCGACTCGCTCGAGACCGACCTGATGGTCCGGCACGTCAACGAACTGCGGGCCGGGCGTCCGGTCGAGCTGCCGGTCTACGACTTCGCCCGCCACGCCCGCCGGCAGACGACCGACCCGGTGCAGCCGCGCCAGATCATCATCGTCGAAGGCATTCTGATCTTCGCCGACGCTCACCTGCGGGACCTGATGGACGTCAAGGTCTTCGTCGACACCGATGACGACACGCGGTTCATCCGACGGCTGAAGCGCGACGTGGCCGAACGCGGCCGGACGATGGACTCGGTAATCGAGCAGTACCTGAACACCGTGAAGCCGATGCACCTGGAGTTCGTCGAGCCGAGCAAGCGCTACGCCGACATCATCATCCCTCGAGGCGGGCACAACGCCGTCGCGATCGACATGCTGCTGACGCTCGTCCGGAGCCTGGCGACGCGGTAGCCGCAGGCCTACTGCCGCTTCGGCGGGAACTCGACCGCCACCACGACACCCTCGTGCCCCGGCGCCAGCTGCGCCTCGCCGGCCGCCCGCTGGCGGAATGTCACGTAGACCTGCAGGCCGGGCGCCTGCGGACCGCACGTGATGGACCCCTTCAGGTCGTCCCGATACGAGATGAACTGGATCTTGTCGAACGACGAGGCGGCGAAGCGGTGGGAACCCGCGGCGTCACGGACCACGAGGGTGACGCCAGAACCCGGACATTCGATCGACTCGATCGTCCCTTCCAGCCGCTGTTCACCATCGAGCAGCGTCCTGTAGACCGCGATGGTCCGCGGGCCGCCGGCGCGTCCGGATGCCATCGCGGCACGCAGGTCCGCGATCACCACGAGCAGGCGCCGGGCTGACTCCCGATACTCCGGGTTTCTCGAGGCAGCCACCACGGGTCCAAGCAGAGCCTGCGCCTTCGGGAAGTTGGCCTGTCGCATGTAGACCTGGGCCAGGTGGAGCTGATAGTCCTCGCGGGCCGGCAGAAAGGACACGGCTGCCGTGAGGTGCCGCTCGGCATCGTCCAGCTGGCCTTCCACCGTCTCGACGTAGCCGAGAAGCGACAGGGCGTCCGGGAACTCGGGCACGAGTTCGACCGCCCGAGAGAAGGCGCGGCGCGCCGCTGCCGCGCCGCCGCCCTGCTCCGCGCAGCCGGACGACTCGCACCGCATCGCGCCGAGCCCCAGGGCAAAGTGCGCCATCGCGTCCTGGTCCGCGAGCGCGGCGCCCTTCTGCAGGCCGGCCAGCCCTTCCTCCGGGCGGTCCCGCATCGCGCGGCTGAGACCGAGCCCGGAATGGGCCCAGGCCGTGTTCTGATCCAGTGTGAGCGCCTCGTTGAACTTCGCGTCCGCTTCCGCGAAACGCTCCTGCTTCAGCAGGATGATCCCTTGAGCGGCCTTCGATTCGGCGGCCGACATCCGGCTGACCGAGTAGGCGACGTCCCCCGCCGCCCGTGCGGGCAACTTCACCCTGACATACCTGAAGAGGGACCTCTCCACGTAGCCGGACAACTCGCTTTCGAGTCTCGCCGCGTCGGGGAACGACTCGTTGAACGCCGGGACCGGAGCCTCCCGCGACGCGACGCGACGCAGGAAGTCCTTCAACTGGGATGAACGCGCGGGGTTGCCGACCTGCAGGTAGTGCATCAACGCCCAGCTCTGGGCATAGAATCGCGACCGGTACTTGGCATCGACGTAGAGCGGCGAGCCCTGATCGGCAGCCACGAGTTCCGACAACGGGATCAGGGCGCGGCCGCGCAGCAGTTCCATCTCACCGCGCGTGACCGGGAGTCCCATGTCGGCCGTGCGGCCGTCGTCCGAGAGCTTGAACGTGCCGTAGAACTCCGCCATGCCCTCTTCCGCCCAGAGCGGCAGCGCCGGCAGCACGTTGGAGAGCATCAGGTGCGTGTACTCGTGGTAGATCACCGGGTAGGCGCTCTCACCCGCCTCCAGGCTCATGACGATCGAGGTGCCGATGCGGCTCACGGTGGCGAAGCCCGACGCGCTGACCGTCTGCCCGTCGAAGCGCGGGTTCACCAGCGCCAGGTCGCGGTCGTGCGCGAACACCACGATGGTGACGGGCGACGCCATGACCAGGCGGGTCTTCGGGAACTGGCGGGCGAGCGTCTCGCGGAACTCCTCGAACCGGCGCGCGACCGCGCGCAGGTCGCGCTCCGGCACGTCGCCTTCGAGCGTGAAGTTCTGGGAACGCAGGCGGGTCCACTCGACGGCCGCACGAGCGGGAGTGGTCTGCAGAACGAGAATGGCGACCCACAGACACGCGACCGACAATCGCTTCATGCTGCCTCCCGCGGCAACGACCCGCGGATACTAGCACGTTCGCGGGGGCGTCTGTCGGAACGGCGCGCGGATGTGCGAAGATGGGGCCGCGGAGGACCGATGCCCGTGTTCACTCGCACCGTCACGATTCGATTCGACGAAGCCGACGCCCGGGGCGTCCTCTTCTACGGCCGCGTGCAGGCGCTCGCGCACCGCGTCTTCGAGGACTTCGTCGTGTCCGAGCTGGTGAGCCGCTGGGAGGACTGGTTCGAGAGCCCCGATTTCGTGGCGCCCATCAAGCACGCCGAGGCCACCTTCCACAAGCCGATGCGCCCCGGCCACAGCTACGACGCCGAACTGGCGGTGACCAGGGTGGGCGACTCGTCGTTCGAGATCAAGACGCGGTTCATCGACCGCGCCACCATCGAACCGGTCGTCTGCGCCGAAACCCGGATCGTCAAGGCTCTGGCCGACCCGGCGACGTGGAGGAAGATCTCGATCCCGTCAGCGATCCGGTCCAGACTGCTCGCCCACCTGGCTGGCGAGTAGCGCGCGCTGGCACTTGCCGAGCGGCGTCCGGGGAATCCCATCCACCCACGCCACGCGCCGGATGCGCTCGAACGGCAACAGCGCCTCTCGACAGAAGGCCGCGAGCGACGAGGCGATCTCGCCGCGGCGGGCCTCGCCCACATCCGCACCGGCGGAGAGCGCTGCGACCAGTTCCACGCCGAGCCGCGCATGCAGGAGCCCGACGACAGCCAGGTCGAAGCCACCCGCCCGGCCAAGCCCCTCCCGCTCGGCCCAGCGCCAGACGTGCTCCTCGACGTGCTGAAGCGACACGTTCTCGCCCAGGACCTTGACGATGTCGGACACGCGGCCGAACACCTCGACCGACCCGTCAGACACGCGCCCGGTGTCGTCGGTCTCGAGCCAGCCGTCGCGCTTCGGGTCCCACACGCGCGCGGCGTCGCCGTCGAACTCCGCGCAGCACGTCAGCAGCGATCTCCCGCGGATCGAGAGGCGGCCCTCGTCATCGGCGCGGATCTCGGCGTGCCGAAGCACCGGCAGCGCGGCCGGGTACTCGGACTCCCCGGGCGAGGACAGCGAGGCGGTCGCCACTTGTGAACAGGTCTCGGTCAGGCCGTAGCTCGGCAGGCAGGGCCAGCCGAGCGCGCGGGAGGCCGCACGGAGCGCGGGCTCCAGCCTGGCGCCGCCGACAACGACCGCACGCAAACACCGCGGCGAGGCTAGGCCGGCCTCGACCAGGTCGTGCACCTGCGATGGCACGAGCGCCGTGAGCGTCGCGCCCGACCGCGCGACGGCCTCGTGGAACGCCCCGGCATTCCACCTCTCCGCGACGGCGGGGACGACGCGGGCTCCAGACAGCCAGGCCCGCGCCAGGATCCCGAGTCCGCCCACGTGGAACACCGGAAGCGCGTGGGCCCAGATGTCGGCAGCGGTCGCCACCAGGTGGGCGTTGACCGCCCCGGCGGAGGCAAGGAACGCCGCCTTCGAAAGGGCAATCCAGCGCACCTGGCCAGGCCTGCCGCTGCTCGTCCCCGATGTCGAGAGCCAGACGTGTGCGTCCAGTGCCGGCAGGTGGCGTCGGAGTTCACGGATTCCGCCCGGCTGACGGACGGTCCATTCCGGGTTTGCCAGGACCGCCGTCTCGGGGCTCTCCCAGTCCACCGGCGGGGCGCCAGGCTGGAAATAGAACGGCGGCGTCATCGCGCCACCAGGCCGCCGGCCGTCAGAGCGCAGAAGAGCAGTTGCAGGAGAGCCGTCTGGGCGAGGAACCGGTTGAATCGCGGGCTTGGCGGTTCGCCCCACACGCCACGCACCAGGCGGACGGCAAGCGGCAGTGTTGCGAGCGGGAGCAGCCCGGCCCACGGCCGCCCCGCAGCCGCCCACGCCACGCCGAGCAGGTACGGCACGGCCACCAGCACGGCAATCTCGATGCGGGCGAACCGCAGGCCGAACCGAACGGCGAGCGTCCGCTTCCCCACCCGGCGGTCACCTTCGATGTCTCGACAGTTGTTGACCGCCAGCAGCGCGGAACTCTGGAGGCCGACCTGCAGCGCCGCCACCTCCGCCCAGGGCGACAACCCCTGTCCTGTCAGCACGTAGGCCATGCCCTTCACGGCAGCGACGCCGAAGAAGAGCATCACGAACACCTCGCCGAGGCCGAGATACGCCAGCGGGAATGGACCGGCGGTGTACGCGTAGCCAGCCGCGAGCGAGAGGACGCCGATGACGAGGATCGGGATGCCGCCGGCGATGACGAGCGGGACTCCCAGCAGCGCCGCCGCGACGAAGAACGCGCCCGCGCCAATCATCACCTGGCGGCCGCCGAGCAGGCCGCTCTGCGTCACCCGCACCGGGCCGATCCGCTCGGCGGTGTCTGCGCCTTTCTCGAAATCCGCGGCGTCGTTGACGAGGTTGGTCCCCACCTGGATGCACAGCGCCGATGCGAGCGCGAGCGCGGCCAGGGGGAGCGGCACCGACCCGGGCGCGAAGCTCGCGGCCAGGCCGGTGCCGAGGAGCACCGGCGAGAGGCTCGCCGTCAGCGTCTTCGGCCGGGCGGCCAGCAGCCACGGCGACGCGGTCGAAGCGCTCACGGAAGCCTCGGGAACTTCTTGAAGTTCGGCCTGCGCTTCTCGAGGTAGGCCTTCTTGCCTTCCTGGGCCTCTTCGCTCATGTAGTAGAGCAGCGTGGCATTGCCGGCCAGGTCGAGCAGGCCGATCTGCCCGTCGCAGTCCGCGTTCATCGCAGCCTTCAGGCAGCGCAGCGCCAGCGGCGAGTGCGCCATCATCTCGCGCGCCCACTCGAGCGTCACCTTCTCGAGGTCGGCCAGCGGCACCACGGCGTTCACCAGTCCCATCTCGAGCGCCTGCTGCGCGGTGTACTGCCGGCACAGGTACCAGATCTCGCGCGCCTTCTTCTGCCCGACGATCCGCGCCAGGTAGCTCGATCCCAGGCCGCCGTCGAACGACCCGACCTTCGGCCCCGTCTGGCCGAAGACGGCGTTGTCGGCCGCAATCGTCAGGTCGCACACGATATGCAGGACGTGCCCGCCGCCGATCGCAAAGCCGGCCACCATCGCCACGACCGGCTTTGGAAGGCTGCGGATCTGCTTCTGCAGGTCGAGCACGTTCAGGCGCGGCACGCCGCCCTCGTCCACGTAGCCCTGGTCGCCGCGGATCTTCTGATCGCCACCCGAACAGAATGCCTGATCGCCCGCGCCCGTCAGGATGACGACGCCAATCGCGGGGTCCTCGCGGCAGACAGTGAAAGCGTCGATCAGTTCCGTCACCGTTTTCGGCCGGAATGCGTTGCGCCGGGCAGGCCGGTTGATCACGATCTTCGCGATCCCGTCCCCCGTCTTGAAGAAGAGGATGTCGTCGTAGCCCTTGACCGTCTGCCACGATTCTGTCGCTGGCGTCATTGTGCAGTCTCCATCACTGGCTTCAGCCACGCCCGGACCACCCGCGCGAATGCCGGCGGGTTGTCCCACGGCACCCGGTGCCCCGCGTCCTCGCACGTCGCGAACGCGGCGGGCATGCCGGCGGTCGAAAGTCCCCGGGCTATCGAGGCGTACTTCGCGTCACGAGCGCCGGTCACCCACAGCAGCGGTCCGCGCCACGCGCGGATGCGCGGCCGGCAGTCGGGCTGCCCGGCCAGCGAGAAGCGCGTCAGCGCCCTGGCCAGCGTCTCGCGCGAGGCCGGCAGGGCTCCCCGCGGCGGCGCGTGGCCGCCGCCGGCAAACACGGGTTGAGCGTCCCACGCGCGCCAGATCTCGGATTCGGGCCACGCCTGGATCCGCCTCGCCCAGCGCTCGTCGGATGCGCGCCGCTCGGCGCGCGCCGCCACGTCGTCGTCCGCCAGGCCCGGATTGCACGAAACGAGGCAGACCCCCCGAAGCGCCGCTCCCCCGCCGGACGCCAGCGCGCTCCAGAGCGCCAGGCGCGCGCCGAAGGAGTACGCGACCAGGACAGCAGGTCGGGCGTCGTCACCGCCAATGGCGTCCGCCAGAGTGTCGTCCAGCACGCGCGACATCGACGCCCAGTCGTCCGTTCCCGGCCGGTCGAGCATCGCCCAGAGATCGATGGCGGTCACCTCCGCCCCGGGGAACCAGTCCGCGAGCCCCGCCCAATCCGATGCCCCACCCAGAAACCCGTGAAGGGCCACCAGCCGGTACGACCCGTTCACCGCTGCGCCTCGGCGTCGAGGCCGGCCCACAGCGCCTCGGTCTCGCGTTCGCTCGGCGCGAGTTCGACGACCGCCGCCCGCCCCGGTGTTCCGGACGGCAGCTGCGTGTGGTAGTCCGCGCCCCACATGTCCGCCCACCCCTTGAAGCCGGTGGCGTGACGGTTCTGGAAGCGAGGGTTCCGGAACATCCGCTGGAAGATCCGTCCGCCACCGTTGTTGATGACGACGATGCGGAGGCGAAGGTCGTCGAGGTGGCGAAGCGCCCAGAGCGCGGAGAGATCGTAGAGCGCGGTGAGGTCGCCGAGGATCGCCCAGTTCTCGACGTCCGGACCCGCCCACCCGAGGAAGCTCGAGACCTGCCCGTCGATGCCGTTCGCGCCCCGGCTCTCGCCGATCGTGAAGCCGCGATCGGCACACGTCGCAAACCGGTTCCACTCTCGGATCGGCAGGCTGTTTCCGAGATACACGAACGAGCCCTGAGGAATCGTCTCGGACAATCGGCGCACGAGTGCGGGTTCGCTGGAGGGCAGCGCCTCGAGGAGGCGGTCGGTGGACGCCATCAGCCGGCGGTCCCACTCGAGGAGCGCCTGGACGTCGTGCCGCGCCGCGGCGAGGCCCGCGGCGGGGAGCGGCAGCGGCACGCCCGCGGGCACTCGGACGTGGGTGCCCCGGGTCAGTCCCCGCCACGGCTTCCGGGAAATCGACAGAACGGGAACCGGCCGCGAAGCGTCGAGGTCGCGCCAGGTCCTCCACGACGGCACGTCGCCAATACGGATTACCGAGTCGAAGGCGCGCTGCTCGAATCCGTGCCGCGCGGCCGCGTCGCCCGTGCGGAGAAGCCTCAGGCCGGCAGCGGACCGGAGGCCGGAGCTGGCCTCGGCCATCACCGGCGCACCCAGCGTGTGACAGAATGCGGCGACCCGTTGGCGGTCGTCGGGTTCGTCGAGGCCGCCGACGATGACGAGCGGTGCCCGGGCGCCGGTCAGGAACGTCTCGACCCCTGCGAAGTCCTCGGGCGTCGCCCCGGCGAGTGCGGGAGGCGAGGGTGCGGGCGCGGGTTCGGGTGCCGTCGTCCAGCCGGCGAGCAGCGGCTCGGCGAAACAGACGTTGACGTGAGCGGGGCCGTCGCCGGCCAGCCGCTCCGGGATCTCGTCCGGGCTCTCGAGAATCGACAGACGGCGCGGCGTAGATGCCGAACAGACCGTCCTGCTCGATCGCCTGCGGCGCTCCCGACCCGCGGTAGGTGCGGGGACGGTCCGCGGTCACCGCCACGAGCGGCACCGCCGAGTAGTGCGCCTCGACCATCGCGGGCAGCAGTTCCGCGGCCGCGGTGCCCGACGTGGTGACGACCGCCACGGGATGGCGATCGCGCCGGGCGCGGCCGAGCGCAAAGAAGCCGGCGCTCCTCTCATCGAAGAACGGGAGGACCGTCGCCAGACCGGCGGGCAACGCGTCGAGCGCTTCCACCAGCGGAGCGTTGCGCCCGCCAGGGCACACGCAAAACGTGCGGACGCCGGACGCCCGCAGCCGTTCGACGACGGCGACGGCGAGCGCCTGGTTGGCGGTCAGACGTCCCACAGCGCCCTCACGGCGTGCATCTTGTCCAGCACTTCCTGCCACTCCGCATCGTAGCGGCTCTGCGGCACGACGCCGCACCCGGCCCAGATCTCGAGGCGGCCGTCATGGTACTGGAGGCTGCGAATGGCGACGAGACAGCGGCCGCCGCCGGAAGGCCACCGCAGACCGAACGGCGCGCCAAACCGCCTGCGGTCGCCGCGCGGGTCGATTCCCGCCAGCCACGCGGCACCTTCCTCGCACCGCGGGTACACGCCGAGCGCCGGCGTCGGGTGCAGCCGGCGCGCGATGCCCTCGAAATCGAGCGCGCGGTCCGCCTCGAGGCGGATGTCCACCGCCAGGTGTTCGAGTTCCCCGAACGAGCGCACCTCGACGGCGGACGCCGTCGGCCGCCCCCAGTCGGACAGCTGCGCGATCAGGTCGTCGACGACCGTCTGGTGCTCGTCGCGATCCTTCGCGCTCTCATCGAGGTTGACGCCGGTCCCGCCCGCGCGGCGCGTCCCCGCGACGGCCATCGTCGCCAGCCGCCGGTCCCCTTCGACGTCGAAGAGGATCTCGGGCGTCGCGCCGATGAGGAACTCGGGCGAACCCGTGCCGGTCTCGGACGCCGGGCGGTAGAAGCCGTAGGCGCTGAGGCTCGGCGGAAGCGAGGGCACCCGGCCCAGGAGATGCGAGAAGAGCGCCGGAGCGTCTTCCGCGCGAACGGGAGCCGTCATGACCGTGATGGGTACCCCCTTGCGCAGGCTTCCCCGCTCGAGTCGTGCGGCAAGGGTGCGATATCCCGCGGCGAACCGCTCTTCGTCCGGCTGCCCCCATTCGATGCCCGCGAACGGGCCTGCGGTGGAGGGAAACCTCTCGCGCCACGCGGCCCTCGAGAGGGGGTCGGACAGCGGGTGTGGGGACTCGAACCACCAGGGTTCGCCGGGCGCCATCGAAAAGACCGGCGCAAAGAAGGCCGGGGACCCGGCCCGCGGAGAGGCGACGGGGACGAGCGGCCCGGTGATCGACACCAGGGCGTCGTCGCCGGTTTCGACGAAAGCCAGCGCGGTTCGCATCGATGCCATTCGATTATATCGTTCCTGCTGCTGCCGTCCGGCTGCCATTTGATACCATGGCGGTGCGATGACCCGACCGATCCCCCCGAGCCTGCGTGTCGGCCGCGTGCAGCCGCCCGTCATCCCGATTGTCGGCGAGCTGATCCGGCGGAACCCGGGCACGATCTCACTCGGGCAGGGCGTCGTGTCCTTCGGGCCACCGGCTTCCGCGATCGACGCCCTGCGGTCCTTTCCGCGCACGCCCGCCGACCATGGCTACGGCCCGGTCGAAGGATCCCCGGAGCTGGTCGAGGCCATCCGCCGCAAGCTCGACGCAGAGAACGGCATCGCGACGGGAACCGGGAGGCGCATCCTCGTGACGGCGGGCGGCAACATGGCGTTCGTGAACGCCGTCCTCGCCGTCACCGACCCGGGCGACGAGGTCATCCTCCAGGCGCCGTACTACTTCAACCACGACATGGCGATCGCCCTGGTCGGATGTCGCACGGTCGCCGTGCCGACCGATGACCGCTACCAGCTGCAACCCGATGCCATCCGTTCCGCGATCACGCCGCGCACCCGGGCCGTCGTGACTGTCTCTCCCAACAACCCGAGCGGTGCGGTGTACCCCGAGGCGGCGCTGCGCGAGGTGAACGAATTGTGCGCCATGCACGGCGTCTACCACGTTCACGACGAAGCCTACGAGTACTTCACCTACGGCGACACTCGGCACTTCTCTCCCGGCTCCCTCATGGGGTCCGTTCCTCACACGGTTTCGCTGTTCTCGCTCTCGAAGACGTACGGGATGGCCAGCTGGCGGATCGGCTACATGGTGATCCCCGCGCACCTCTACGAGGCGGTCAGCAAGATCCAGGACACGAACCTGATCTGCCCGCCGGCCGTGTCGCAGGCCGTCGCCTGCGCCGCACTGGCAGCCGGCTCCGGGTACTGTCGCGAGCAGGCAGGAGCGCTCGCCGGCGTGAGGCTCCTCGTCCTCGACGCGCTGGCGGAGATGGCCGACGTGTGCACCGTGCCTCGCCCCGACGGCGCGTTCTACTGCCTGATGCGTGTCCACACGTCGATGGACCCGCTGGCCCTGGTCCGGCGCCTCGTCGCCGAGCACGGCGTGGCGGCAGTGCCAGGCACGGCCTTCGGCCTCAACGACGGCTGCTACCTGCGGGTGTCGTACGGCGCGCTGGACAGGGCGACGGTCGCCGAGGGAATCTCGCGACTGGGGAACGGGCTCCGCGCCATCGTCCGGGCGTGACCGCCCGCACGGACCCGCGCGGTTGTCAAAACGCGATCACGAACCCGCCGCCGGCGACGAAGGTGGACGTGGTGCCGCCGTCGAACGAGAACCCCCCGCCCCTGATGTAGTAGCGCGCGTCGAAGCGGAGCCCGTAGCCGGTCACCGCACCCGACCTGGTCCGGCCGAGCGAGTATCTGGCTCCACCTCCGACGTGGTAGACCTGCCCCGAATCGACCGCGTAGTAGCCCGACAGAGCGCCCCCCTGCCCGTGGAACTCCCGGAGGAAGCCGCCGCCGGCCGCAACGAACGGGTGCAGACGACCGCCCGCGAACCCGCGCGGCGACAGGTAGGCGACCAGGCTCGCATCGACGAACAGCTGCGACATCGTCTCGCCCGATGCAGTGAACCCCGTCGCGTTCTCGACGTCGTTCGCGATCGTGAAGGTGACGGCGGGCCGGCTGAACGTCGCGCCTCCCTCGATCGCGAGCCTCCGCATCAGCCGGTAGCTCGTGCGGACTTCCACGCCGGCGGCGGTCTCGTATTCGCCGCTCGCCGAAAACAGCCGGTACGCCGAGCCGGAGGAGTTGTTCGACGTCAGGCTCGCGTCGCGCGTCCCCAGCGAGGAGGGCGCGAACCAGAGGACGGACGCGGTCAGCTCCCAGGCGTGCGGCCGACCGGGGTCGCGGGATGGAGCCGGCTTCTTCGCGGCCGGCGCAGGTGTCGCGGGCGGCTGCGCGGTCGTCGCCCGGGCGGACTCCGGGGCCTGCTGCGCCGCGGCCCGCCCGCCGGAGCACCACACCAGCGCGACGACGGCGAGCGCACACGCTGTCAGCGGCCTCACCGAAGCCTCCCGTGCCACACGAGTCGCGCGCGGATCACTTGGCGGCCACCTTCACCTCGAAGGGCTTCGAGCCGCCTCCGCGCGGCACCACCACGAATCCCTGACAGTACGCGACGCGGAAGTTGATGTCGACCGTCGGCACAACGCTGTCGTCGAAGAAGCTGTCGAGCTCGGCGTCGTCGAGCGGCTCCACCCGGACGACGTAGGCGCCGGGCGAAAGGCCGGTGATCGTGACGTTCCCCTGCCTGTCGATCGTCAGGTTGCCGACGAGCGCGCCGGTGGCCGGGTTGAACGCGACCACGTGCGCCCCGAACACCCCCTGGCCGTTCTTGGTCACGCGGCCGCTCATGCTGCCGTTCTCGCTCGAACCGCCCGAATTCGGGTAGACCTCCGACAGCCCCGCGACGTCGTCGGCCCGCGGTGTGCGGTCGTTCACGTTGCCCGGCGAATAGGCGATGGGGAACAACACCGACTCTGCGGCAATCACGCGGCGCCCGCCCCCGGCGACCAGCTCCGTCTCGCCGATGGCGGAGTGACCGAGGCCGAACAGGTGCCCGGTCTCGTGGAGGATGATCGACTCGAGATCGAACTTGCCCGGCTCGCCGGACGGCGCGACCGACCACTGGAACGTCGAGTTGAAGAAGATGTCGGCCTCGAGGATTTCGCCCGTCGCGTCGTCGATGAAATAGCTTGTGGAGCCCAGCACACGCGCCAGGTCCGGCCGCGACGCGAAGCCGAGCGTGTTCTGGTTGTCCTCGTCGTCCGGCTCGGCCGATGTGAAGCCGGTGAAGGTCGCCGAGACCGAGGCCGTGGTCACCCGCTGCCAGGTCGAGAAGGCCCGCGCTGCGGCGTCGCGAAACTGGGCGGCCGTCACGCCGGCGACTCCCCGGTCGGTGATTGAGTACCGCACGGGGAGGCGGCTCCACTTCACGAGCACGACGGCGTTCCCGACCTTGACGCCGTAAGTCTGGTACGCGGCCGCCGGCCACGTGTGGCCGAGCGCGAGCAGCGCGGACAGGGCCACCGCGGCGTGCCGCGTGAGCAAGGCGTGTGATGGCATGGTGCTCATGGCTGCTGGGTCTTCTTGATCGGCCGTTCGGCCAACCGGGCTGTTTCGCGGTCGCCCGCGCGTTGCTGCATGCGCTGGTCGCGGGGCCGCGAAGCGAGCGCCGCGCGCACGGTGTCGGCGAACTGCGGCAGCGTCATCGTGCGGCGCGACGGGTCGCCGCGCGTCACCCGCAGCGTTCGCACCGGGTCCGAGAGGAGCGCGGGAGGCGTCACCAGCGTTGCTCCCGTACGCAGGTCGCGCCGCACGCGAAAGACACCCTGCCCGAGACCGATCAGGTAGGGCAGCGCCGGCGGCTCGGCGCCGAGGAACAGCACGACTTCCTCGCCCTGCTGGAACGACGGAGCGCCAACGGTCACGCTCCGATAGCGGCCGACGACGCCGCCCGGCACCTTCACGCTGACCACCCCGCGCAGGTCGCCCTTGAGCGACTCGCCGACGCGCAGCGTCACGACGGTTTCGACCCGCCGGCGGCCGTCCGCCCACCCGCTGCTCACGCCCACCACCGTCCCCCGAACGATCGCCGTGGCACTGCGAGCGATCTCGCCCAGATCGCCCGGAATGAGCACGGTCGCCGACACCGGGGGCACGAGCGCCGCGGTCAGCGCGACGCCGACGAGCAACGACCTGTATCGCATGCACCAAATATAACACGCGGGTCGGCGACCATTCCCCGCGCCCGTCCGGCGGTCAACCGCGGAGGACGGTTCGCGTCAACGGGCGTGAGAGCGGGCCGCGTCGAGCACGATCTCGGCTGCGCGGCGGCTGGCCCCGCCTCCGCCGAGCCTGGCCTTGACCTCGCGAAGCGCAGCGATCGCCCCCGCTCGGGCGGCAGGATCCCTCAAGAGATGGATGGCGTGGTCCGCCACGGCCTCGGCGGTGAACCCGTCCTGGATCAGCTCGGGCGCCACGCGCGCCCCCGCCACGAGGTTCACCATCCCGAACGTGTCCACGTGCACGAACCGCCTGCCGATGGCGTACGAGAGCGGCGCCACGCGGTAGACGATCACCATCGGGCACTCGTGAATGGCGGCCTGGACCGTCGCCGTGCCCGACGCGGTGACGACGACGTCGGCGGAAGCCAGGATCTCGTCGGCGGACCGTTCGACCACCGTCACGGGAACGCGGGAGGAGGCGAGCGGCGCGAAGAGCGTGTCGCCGAGCCGGGGCGCACGCGCGAGCACGCACTGCACGCCGGGCACGCGATCGCCAATCCGCGGCAGCGCTTCGATCAGCGTCGGCAGAATCTGGCGGACCTCGTTCGGGCGGCTGCCCGGCAGCAGCGCCAGCGTCGGCCTCGCGGGATCGAGGCCCAGCCCGCGCAGGAAGTCCTCTCGCGGGCGTGACGCCGAGGCCAGGTCGACCAGCGGGTGCCCGACGAAGGTGGCCGGCACCCCGGCGGCGCGGTAGATCTCCGGCTCGAACGGGAAGATGACCAGGATGCGATCGGCCAGCACGCGCAGCGTCCGCATGCGTCCGCTGCGCCACGCCCACATCTGCGGGGGGATGTAGTAGACCACCGGGATGCCCAGCCGCTTCATGGCCCCGGCTACACGGAAGTTGAAATCGGGGAAGTCGATCGCGACGAACACGTCCGGCCGCTCAGTCCGCGCCGTCCGCACGAGCCGCCGGTAGAGCCCGAGCGATGCCGGCAGGACGCGGAGGGCCTCGACCAGACCGGTCACCGCGATCCCGTGGTAGTCGCCGATGAGCGTGGCGCCGGCCGCCTGAAGTCGCTCCCCGCCAAGGCCGCGCGCGGTGAGGCCCGGATCCAGTGCGCGGAGCGCGTCCACCAGGGCGCCGGCGTACAGGTCGCCCGACGGCTCGCCGCAGGAAATGAGCACGTTGGCCATCTAGTGACATCCGCTTGCCGCGGTATCGGTGAGCCCGCGTTCGTGACCGAGCACGCGGGACCCTACGATCGCGCGGCGAGACGACGCTCGAGTTCCTCGAGCCTGGTCTGCAGATCGCCCAGCGCCTTCTTCAGCTCCGGGAGCCGGCGGAACACCGCAGAGGCCTTCAGCCAGTCGCGGTTCGGGATGGCGGGATAGCCCGAGATGAGCGTGCCGGCGTCGACCGAATTCGGGATGCCGGTCTGCGCGGTGGCAGTGACGCGGTCGCCGATTTCGAGGTGCCCGGCCACGCCGACCTGGCCGGCGAGGACCACGTCGTTGCCAACCACGGTGCTTCCGGCAATCCCGACCTGGGCGCAGAGGAGCGTGTTCCGGCCGACGCGGACGCCGTGCGCCACCTGGACGAGGTTGTCGATCTTCGCGCCCGCCAGGATCCGCGTCTCTCCGACGGCCGGACGATCGACCGTCGAGTTGGCGCCGATCTCGACGTCGTCTTCGATGACGACGACGCCTCGCTGGGGGATCTTCTCGTAGGTGCCGTCTTCGCGCTTCGCGAACCCATAGCCGTCGCCGCCGATCACCACGCCGTCCTGTACGATCACGCGCCGGCCGAGGACCGATCGTTGCCGGATCGACACGCGGGCGTGCAGGCGGCAGCCGTCGCCCACCGTCGCGCCGCGGCCAATCGACACGTGCGGGCCGATGACGACGTCTCGCCCGATGGTGACGTCGTCCTCGATCGACACGAACGCGGCAATCGAGGCGTTGTCGCCGATCGTCGCGGAGGCGGCAATCGAGGTGAGCGGGTGGATGCCGGCCGGCGGCTCGAACTCGGGCGCCAGCAGCCCCACCGCGCGCGCGAAGGCGACGTACGGGTTCGACGTGCGGAGCATCGGGCACGGGGCGGACCGTGAGGCCTCGCCGACGATCACGGCCGAGGCCCGCGTCGTCGCCAGGCGGGACTCGTAACGCGGGTTCGAGACGAAGGTGATGTCGCCCGGACCGGCCTGCTCGATGCCGGCGACGCGATGGATGTCGACCTCGCCGTCTCCTTCGAGACGGGTGCCGAGACGCTCGGAGAGATCGCTGAGTTTCAAGGCGTTCGGCAGTATATCACGCGGTATCGACGGCCGTCCGTTCGAAGAACCGCGACAATCGCGGCAGCCCGAGCTGCGCGGCGACCTCGCGGACGCGCGGCGCGCGCTCGGAGGGTGGCAGGTGCTCGAGCCGGACCAGCTCGGCGAGGAGCGCGCTCGACTGCAGGTCCCACGTGACGACCCGGAGGCCCTGGCGTGCCCCGCGAATGGCGAGCAGATGGCCGACGATGCGGAAGGAGAAGTAGTAGCCCGGCAGGTTCGGGCCGGGAAACGGCACGAGCACCAGCGAGAACAGACCTCCGATCACGTCCACGGCCAGCCATCGAAGATGCCGTCGCCAGTCGCGTTCGAGGTTCTCGCGAATGGTGCGGAGCGCCGAGGCCGCTTCGAGGCCCGACGGAAAGAAGGCGCGCACCGTCGTCTGCCCGCGCAGCCGCCACAGGAGCCGCTGCTCGGCGATGCGCTCGGCGATCCACCGCAGGCCCCGCACGCGAAGCCGGCGCACGAGCCCCGCCGACTCGGAGGCCGCGGCAGGCGTGGAGGGGAAGCGGTCCTGTTCGCGCTCGATCGCGGCCAGCACCGCGGTGAACTGGTCGTGCAGCGTCGTCCAGCGATCGTGCAGCCAGTTCCGGAGACTGGCCGCCTGGTCCGGGCGCTCCGGCGCCGGCTCGGCGGCCGGTTCGCAGTAGAGCTCGAAGCGCTGCGGGCCAACCGGCACCAGGTAGACGTCCATCACCGCTACGATAACACGCGCTATCATGGCTGGTGCCGATCTGAGCCGTGGACAACATCACCCACTCGCTGTTCGCCGTGACGCTCGCCAGCGCGGGACTGCGCCGCGCCGGCCGTGGAACCACCGCCGCGCTGGTCATCGCGTCGAACATCCCCGACATCGAGGTGTTGACGGCATTCACGGGCGGGCGCGTGAGCTACCTGGCCGTGCACCGCGGCCCGACGCACGGGCCACTGGCGCTGGCGCTGGCCCTGGTCGCCGCCGGTGTCGTCTGGCTGGCGCAGCGGGCGAGGGGCCGTCGCGGCGGGGCCGCCTCGGTCGGCGCGCTGGTCGCGGCCGCGACGATCGGGGTCGTCGGCCACGTCCTGATGGACCTCGCAACCTCCTACGGCACCCGTGTGCTGAGCCCGTTCCAGCAGACCTGGTACGGCGTCGACTGGATGCCGATCGTCGACGTCTACCTGTGGATGGTGCTGGCCGGATGCATGGCGGCCGGCGCCGCCCGCCCGGAAGCCCGGCAACGCCTCGCCGTAGCCGCGCTCGTCCTCATGGCCGGCAACTACGCGGTGCGGGCCGGGGCGCACCAGGCGGCGCTGGGCGAGGCGGTGGCCATGGAGGCGAGAGCCGTGCCGGCGCTGGCGTCGACGCCCGGTCTGGCGTTCCGCTATCTGGGCACGAACGAACCCTCCGAGTTCCCGGCAGCCCTGCCCACATTGTGGTCGCCCTTCAGGTGGCGGCTGATCACCCGCGTGCCACAGGGATTCGAGGTGAGGGAGATCGACCTCATCGGGCATCGCCAGGACGGCGACGTGATCGCATTCCCCGATGGGCACGGCGCGTTCGTGGAGGAGGCGGCAAGCGCGCCGGTCGCCCGGACGTTTCTCGCCTTCTCGAGGTTTCCGGCGGCCGAGGCGATGACCCACCGGAACGGCGACGTCACCGTGCACTGGTACGACATGCGGTTCGCCGAGCGCCTCGTGGCGCCTGCCGACGGCCGCACCCATACGAGTCCGTTCGGCGCCTGGGTCCGATTGTCGCCGACCGGGTCGATCGTCGGGCAGGGGCTGGGCCCGGGATAGCGCATGCCTCGACTGGGCTCGCACATGTCGATCGCCGGGGGCCTGCCGCTGGCCGTGGAGCGCGCGAAGGTCCACCGCTGCGACGCGCTTCAAATCTTCAGCAAGTCGTCCAACCAGTGGCGCGCGCGCAGCCTGCCGCGCGAGGAGATCGCCGAGTTCCGCGACAAGGTCGAGCAGGCGTCGATCGACCCGGTCGTCGCGCACGCCAGCTACCTGATCAACCTCGCGACGGCGGAGCCCATCCTCCGCGAGCGATCGATCCTCGCGTTCGGGGAGGAAATCGACCGCGCCGAGACGCTTGGGCTGCTGGGCGTCGTCATCCACCCGGGGAGCTACACCACCGGCACGGAAGACGAGGGGATCAGGCTCGTGGCCGACGCCGTACGCCGGGTGCTGAAGACGAGGCGGCGAGGCCGGGCCTTCGTCATCCTGGAACACACCGCCGGTCAGGGCACGTCGCTCGGCTGGCGTTTCGAGCAGTTGTCGCGGATGGTCGAACAACTCGACGGTGACCCGCGCGTCGGTGTCTGCCTCGACACCTGCCACCTGTGGGGCGCCGGCTACGATCTGGCGAGCGAGGACGGCTACCGTGCGACGTTCGAGTCGTTCGAGCGGATGGTGGGTCTCGACAGGCTCCGCGTCTTCCACCTGAACGACTCGAAGAAGCCGCTTGGGAGCCGCCGCGACCGGCACGAACACATCGGGCGGGGCACGATCGGGCGCGAGGCGTTCCGGCGCCTGCTGAACGACGCGCGGTTCGACGCACTTCCGATGATCCTGGAGACGCCCAAGACGGAAGGCCGGCGGGCGACGAGCGTCGAGAAGGATCCGCTCGATGTCCGCAATCTGAGGACGCTGCGCGCGCTCCTGGCCCGCGGGCGCGATGGGAGGCGATGATGACAACCTGGCGAACGACGGCCGGCCTGGCCGTTCTGGCAGGCACCGTGGCGAGCGTCGGAGCGAGCGCGGCACCGCAATTGAAGTCGTCGTGGCGGAACTTCGACCCGGCCGCGACACCCGTGTCCAAGGTCATCGTGATCGGCTTCACGACCGAGCAGGCCACGAGGCGGGTGATGGAGGACTCGCTGACCGCCGAGATTCGCAGGCACGGCGGTCAGGCCGAGCCGTCGTACACGATCGTCCCCGGCGCGTTGCCGAGGGAACCGGCGGCGATGAAGGAGAAGGTGACCGCGGCCGGGTTCGACGGCGCCGTGGTGGTCCGCGTGGCGGGCGTCCGGCAGGAGCAGGCGTGGGACCCGGGCTATTCGGCCACCATCCCGACGGCCTACGGCACGGTCTGGACCTACTGGGGCTATTGGGGTCCGTATGCCTGGGACGTCGGATACCTGCGCACGGACACGGTGGTCCGCATCGAGATCGTCGCCTACGCGGTCGGCCGCGACATCATGATCTGGACCGGTCTGAGCGAATCGACGAACCCGGGTTCGGTTCGCAAGCTCACTCAGGAGGTGGCCGTGTCGGTGGGTGCCGACCTGAAGAAGCGCAACGTGATTCGCTAGCCCGGCCGGATGCCCTCGGATCGTTCCGAGAAGACCTCGGCCTGGAACCGCGAGATGACCGCGCCCGCACGCCACGCGTCCGGCCTCAGACCCGCCTTCAGGCAGGTGTGCGACAGAAACGTGTCGCGGTCCCATCCGCGCTCGGTGGCCACCTGCGGAAGCAGCAGGCCTCGCTGAAACCCGTCCCGAACGACCAATCCGTCCCGGCCGACCTCGATCTCCCGCACGTCGTGAACCGGCAGGATCGGCGTGAGCACCGAGATTCTCGATCTCCACCTCCGGAAGCTCGGGCGCGGTCAACGGAGAGAACCGGGGGTCCTCGGTCGCGGCCGCGATGGCGCAGAGCCCGACGACGTCGTCCAGTGCCTGCTCGGAACCCGGGTGGCCGATGCAGCCGCGCAGGTCGCCGTGAGCGTGCAGCGTGACGAAGGCCCCGGAATGCGCCTGCGGGTCCGACAGCGACATCGGCGGCGGAGGCGCCGACCCGGTGAGACGGGCGGCGATGGTATCGCGCGCGAACCGCAGCAGGGCGGCGCGCTCGAGTGACGTCAGCATCCCTCCCCCTCTAGTTCACGAACGCGGCGGCCATGTAGCCCACCACGGCCGTCTTGTCGCCCGACACGTCGCCGGAGTCCGCGTAGCGCAGCACGCGGCCGGCGCCCGCCCCGAGCGCCCGGGCGGCCCGCATGACCGACACGATCGGCCCGCCGCCGCACGCGTGGTCTGGCTTCGCACCGAGCGCGCCCATCAGTTGGTCAGGGTCGAACCGCTCGACGCAGTCGAGCACCTGGCGGTCCATGGCCGCCGCCACCCGCGCCTCGAGGTAGTGGGACAGGTCGCTGCTGGCGATGAGCAGCGCGCGGCGGCCGGCGACGGCCGCCGCCAGGGCGTCGCCGAGCGCGGCAATCGTCGCGCCCGACTGATACCCCATCATCAGCGGCACGATGGGCGTCTCCGGCAGGACGCGCCGCAGGAACGGCAGCTGCATCTCCAGCGAGTGCTCCGCGCCGTGGACCGCCGTGTTCTCGCGCGCGACCGGCGTTGCGGCCAGGATTGCGTCGGCGACGTCCTCCGCGATTGGAATCGCGCCGAGCGGCGTATCGAACGAGCCGCGCGGGTAGACGGCCACGCCGTCGAATCCCGCGTAGTGCGACGGGCCGACGAGTACGGCCACATCGTAGGGAACGCCCTGGACGGCGCGGTACGCCCACGCGGCCACGGGCCCCGAGTACATCAGGCCCGCGTGCGGCGCCACCAGGCCGACGACGCCGCCTGTCCGGGGCGCGTCCGGCACTGCCGACAGGTACCGGTCCACCTCCGCCGCCAACACCGCGGGCCGGCCGGGATACCAGGACCCGGCCTTCGCTGCCCGGCGAACGGGATGCTGGGACATGGTACGAAGCATCGTAGCACCGTTGGTGCGTCGTGGCAGCGCGGACGCGCAGGCCTGGCCTCGCCCGGCAACCTGGCTGTTCGAGCAGCGACGCCGGCGGCGTGGCTGACCACCGCGGGCCCAGGCACCTGCAGATGCAGAAACGGAAGCCGACAGATGCCGGCTGCAAGGGGACGCGATCCTACCGCCCCTCGCAAGGCTGAGGTGGCCGACTGCCCGCCGCGGCGCGTCGACGCAGGAACGTGAAGAACCCGGCCTGGTCGTTCACCTCGTCGCTCATCCACACGGAGCACACCTCGTAGTCGGGCTCGACGAGCGGCCACACGCCGGCCGGCACGAACCGCCGGATGTCCCCGGCCTCGGGCGTCAGTTCCCGCGAGAACATCAGGTACGTCGGCTTCTTGGCGAGAACGTACGGATAGTCCGCCTTCTGGTGTCCCGCGCGGCCCTTCAGCTTGTTCGCGGCGATCGGGGCCCGCGCGATGTGGATGTCGACCAGGCCGTTGAAGTCGTACACCTTCATGTCTGCGTAGTACCCGATCGCGCCGATCGCGCTCGTGGCCAGGCTTTCGTCGGCGGTCGTCCGGTAGCCGCTGAAGAACCGGCCGATCAGGGTGAGGCGGGCGACGTGCCAGCGCTCGATTTGCACCCCCTGGTAGTTGCCGTGCTGCTGTGCGGGCTTCGAGACGAAGTGCTTCTCGTAGCGCGTCGAGTGGTAGATCGTGCCCGCGGCTGCGGTGACGACCAGCAGCGCGACCACGGCCCGCCGCGACCGCCGCGGCGCGAACCGCGGCCAGAGCGGCGCCAGCGAGCCGGCCGCCGCCACGTACATCGGAGCCAGCAGCGGTACGAAGAAGCGGTGCATCGCCATGTAGTCGTTGCCGACCGCGACGATATAGGCCGTGTAGACGGTGAACAGCGCCACCGATCCGGCGACGAGCGCGTGCGCGCGCAGGGCGGCGGCACACGCGGCCACGGGTCGACGAATCGCCGGGACGCCGTGCTCCCAGAGCGCGACCAGCGCCCACGGCACCAGCGGTGTGACGAATTGGAAGCCGAACTGCGAGGTGAGCAGCAGGCCGCGCACCAGTTGATCGACGCCGCCACCGGTCTTCGCGTAGAACGTGTTCGGCAGCGGGTAGCCGAAGTAGGCATATCGCCACGCGAAGTAGACGCCGAACGGAATACCGAAGCAGGCCGCCGCCACCAGATGGTCAGCCAGCCGACGGCGCCACTCTCCCCAGGACAGGAAGCCGCCCAGGCCGGCGAGCACACCGAACACCATGACGCCTTCGGGCCTGGCGAGCGACGCGGCGCAAAGGAGAACGCCCGCGGCCGCCATCAGCCCCCGGCGGCCTGTGCGCCAGTAGTCTGCGAACGCCCAGAGCCCGGCGAACACCAGCGCCGCAAACAGGGAGGTCTCCATCCCGCTGCCGGCCCAGGTCGCGAACGGGCCCGACACGGCCAGCATCAGCGGCGCCACAAGCGCCGCGCCGGTCGACCATCCCGCTGTCAGGCGACCCGCAGCAAACACCATGAGCAGCGCGGTCGCCCCGGACAACGCGCCCAGCACCTGGGCGAACAGCGGCGCGTCGAGCCCGGCCTTCATCGCCGCGGCGCAGAGCACGACCCACAGGAGGTTCGTGTAACCCTCGACCGGCGCCTCTCCCGGGTTCCAGACAAGGCCGAAGCCGCCCGCCAGGTTTCTGGCGAAGCGGAATGCGATGAAGGAGTCCTCCGCCACGCAGTTGAGGTACACGACGTGCGCGAGGTAGACAATCAGGATCGCGGCCAGCCACAGGATGGCCGGACGTCGAGCCTGGGGCGAGTCGTTCCTGGGTAGCGATGGCGCTTGCATGCAGGCAGTTGCGAAAGGGCCTTCATGATAGCACGCGGGGCCGGCCGGGATACCAGGACCCGGCCTTCGCTGCCCTGCGAACGGGATGCCGGGACAGGCGACGGAGCATCGTAGCACCGTTGGTTCGTCGTGGTAGCATCCCCTCATGCCCGACGACCTCACCCTCGCCGACGTCGAGCGCGTGGCGGCCCTGGCCCATCTGGCGCTGACCGACGAGGAGAAGGCCACCTACCGGCGCCAGTTGGCGCGCATTCTCGACTACGCGCGGCAGGTGTCGGAACTCGACACGAACGGCGTGCCGCCAACGGCCTCGGTCCTCGACGCTGCCGCCGTTCTCCGCGCGGACGAAGTTGGGCCGTCGCTCGGTCCCGCGGTCGCGCTGGCGAACGCGCCGGACCCGGCGTCCGGGCTCTTCCGCGTGCCGAGGGTGCTCGGCGATGCCTGACCGTCGAGCCTGGACCGCCCGCGCCATCCGCGACGGCATCGCCGCGGGAACGCGTTCGGCAACCGAGGTGTGCCGGTCGTGCCTGGAGCTGATCGAACGCCACGAGCCGTCGCTGCACGCCTTCATCACGGTCGATGCGGAGCGGGCGCTCGCACGCGCCGCCGCCATCGACAACCGGCCGCGCCGCGACGACCCGCTTCCGCTGGCCGGCGTACCGGTCGCCATCAAGGACAACCTGTGCACGGCGGGCTTGCGGACCACGGCGGGTTCCCGGATCCTCGACCGGTTCGTGCCGCCCTACGATGCCACGGCGGTGGCGCGGCTCGAGGCGGCCGGCGCCGTCGTCCTCGGGAAGACGAATTGTGACGAGTTCGCCATGGGGTCGTCCACCGAGCACTCGGCCTTCGGCCCGACGCTCAACCCCTGGTCGCGGGACCGCGCGCCGGGCGGATCAAGCGGGGGGTCGGCCGTCGCGGTGGCGGCCGGGTTCGCGCCGATCGCGCTCGGCTCCGACACGGGCGGCTCCATCCGCCAGCCCGCCGCGTTCTGCGGCGTGCTGGGTCTGAAGCCGACCTACGGCCGCGTGTCCCGCTCCGGCCTGATCGCGTTCGCCTCGTCGCTCGATCAGGTCGGACCGCTGGCGAGGACCGCCTTCGACGCTGCGCTGGTGCTCGGCGCGATCGCCGGCGGCGATCCGGCGGACCAGACGTCGTCCGCGCGGGCCGTTCCCCGCTACGAAGCCGCGCTGACCGGTCACATCCGCGGGCTGCGGGTCGGCGTTCCCTGGCCGACGTTCGACCGCGGCGTCGACGCCGAGGTGCTCGCGGCGTTCGACCGCAGCCTCGAGGCCCTGCGCAAACGCGGAGCGGCCATCCTCGACGTCGACCTCCCACACGCCAAGTACGGGATTCCCGTCTACTACCTGGTCGCCACGGCGGAGGCGAGCGCCAATCTCGCCCGGTACGACGGCGTCCGCTACGGCTCGCGCGCGCCGGCCGACACGCTCGCCGGGATGTACGACGAGACGCGCGCCGCGGGGTTCGGTGCGGAGGTGAAGCGCCGCATCATGCTCGGCACGTACGCGCTCAGCGCCGGCTACTACGACGCCTACTACCTGAAGGCCCAGCAGGTCCGGACGCTGATTCGGCGCGACTTCGACCGCGCGTTCGAGAAGGTGGACCTCGTCGCCATGCCCGCCACGCCGGGTCCGGCGTTCCGCCTCCACGAGCGGCTCGACGACCCGCTGCAGATGTACCTGGCCGACGTCTTCACCGTCGGCGCCCCGCTGGCCGGACTGCCCGCCGTGTCGGTTCCCTGCGGGTTCACAGACGGGAGGCTTCCCGTCGGGCTGCAGCTCGTCGGGCGGAGCTTCGACGAGGAGACGCTGCTCAGAGCGGCCGACGCCTTCGAGTGGGAAACGGAGTGGTGGAAGGCGCAGCCGCCGCTCTAGCGCGGCGGCGCTGCGCCTCCGTACGGAATCTAGGCCGCAGCCGGTTTCGTGGTGGACCTGGCGAGCAGCCAAATCAGCCCGGCCAACGCCGCCACCGGCAGCAGCGGCACCGCCACCGCGAGCAGGCCGCCGACGACGACCACCAGCAGGGCGAACACGGCGAGCACCGGCAGCACCAGCAGGCCAATCAGGCCTCCGGCCAGCCGGAACGGGAACGCGAGGATTCCGAAGACCAGACGAATCGGGAGCAGGATGAGGAACAGGATGCCCTTGACGAGGAGCATCGCCAGGCCGAACACGGCGAACACCATCGCCGCCGCCACCACCAAGCCGCCCAACGCCAGAATCTCCATCTCAGCCTCCCGCATCCGGATCAGAACGAGCCGCTATCGGATCCTACGAGAGGCGGGGGCTGGAGGTTTCAGGACGTGGTGGTGATGGACCGGGCCAGCTGATCGACCGGCCCGCGCGGCGCTCCGGGAGGCAGGTAGACAATGGCCGCGCCCACCGTCTCGTCGAGGCTCTTAACGGTCCTCGAGTTCCGGGTCGGCCTGAACTTGGTCCAGTCGAGCGCCAGGCACAGGCCGATCATCAGCGCCAGCAGCAATCCCACGATGCCGCCAATCCCGACGACGGCGCCGTAGACGAGGTTCCACAGCTCGGCGAGCGTCACTCGACGCCTCCGGATGCCTCGGGCTTGGCGACGGGGAACTCGAAGCTGACCAGACCCTGGCGCACCTCTTCCATCGCGATGCGCTCCGCTTTCTGAGGGTGCGCGGGCGTGGGTGCCTGCGGCGGGCCGCCATCGGCATAGCCTTCCAGGCGGGGTCGCGCCCCGCGGCGCAGCTGTTTCGCGCGCATCGCGGCGATGTCGACAAACAGGAAACGGCTTTCGGGAGGGGCCACCTTCACGATCGGCTGGACCGTGTCGAGGGCAACCTCAGGCTGAGCATCTTGAATCGAGTTGTCTTCTACCACAATCGTTCAGGGTAGCCCGAAGGCACGGGATGTGCAAGACAAAACAGCTGACAGCTGACAGCTGACGGCTGACAGCTGACAGCTGACAGCTGACAGCTGCCAGCTGCCCGCCCCACTACTCGCTGACCTTGACCTGGATCTGCCGCGGCTTGGCTTCCTCGCGCAGCGGCAACCGGATCGTCAACACGCCCGCCTTGTAGTCGGCGCTCACCTTGCCGCTGTCGACGGTCGGCGGCAGAGAGAACGATCGAGTGAACGTCCCGTAGGCACGCTCGACGCGGTGGCAATTCTCGTCCCTCAGCTCGCCGTCCATCTTCTTTTCGCCGCTGATGGTCAGCGTGTTGTTGTCGACGGTGAGCTGGATGTCCTCGCGCTGCATATCGGGCAGCTCAGCCTTGATCACCAGCTCCTGCTTGCCGCTGTCGTAGATGTCAACCGGCGGAATCCACGCGCCGCGCCGCATCACATCGTCGGCGCCCCGGCGGCCGTAGAACTCACCAAGCAGGCGCCCCATGCGGTCCTGCATCTCCGACATCTCACGGAACGGGTCCCAACGAACGATCGCCATGATGTTTCCTCCTTCGTGATCGGCCGCCTGCTTCTGGCGGCTCCGACAAAGTCAAATATACGCACATGATGAGTGTTTGTCAAGTATATTATATGAGCGTGGCATACTCATCGTTGTCACAACCTCAATAAAGGTCGAGCTTGCAGGCGCCGAGTTCTCAGGCCTGCGATTCCGGTATATTCTCTTCTCAATGCCCGGCCGGCAGTGCGACGGCGACGGGCCAACCCGAAGGGAGAACGCCGGGGCGCTTGCCGGCGGCAATCATCATGTCCGAACCCATCATTCACGAAGTCGGGCCCCGCGACGGGCTCCAGATCGAGAAGACAACCGTGCCGACCGAGCGGAAGGTCGCCTGGATCGACCAGTTGATCGCGTCGGGCGTCGACATCGTCCAGGTCGGCTCCTTCGTGCACAAGGAGAAGGTGCCGCAGATGGCGGACACCGACGCCCTCTTCACGCACTACGCGCAGCCGGCGAACAGGCCGGCGCGCACCCGCCTGTCGGGTCTCGTGCTGAACGAGAAGGGGATGGAGCGCGCCTTCGCCTGCGGCGTGGACTACCTGTGCATGGGCGTGTCGGCATCCGACACGCACAGCCGCAGGAACACCGGGATGGGCACGGCCGAAGCGGCGGACCGGATCGTCGCGATGGCGAAGTCGGCGCGCGCCGCCGGTGCGACCGTGCAGGTGTCGGTGCAGTCGGCCTTCGGGTGCGGGTTCGAGGGCCTGGTGCCCGAGGAGCGCGTGCTCGGGATCGTGCGCCGGTTCGTGGACGAGGGGTTGTTGACGATCAGTCTCGCGGACACCGCCGGCCATGCCAACCCCGAGCAGGTCGAACGGATGTTCACCGCGGTGCTGGCGCTCGCCCCGGGGATCCAGTGCGCCTGTCACCTGCACGACACGTACGGCTTCGGCCTGGCCAACGCCTATGCCGCGCTGCGCGCCGGGGCGAGGTTCTTCGAGTCGGCGTTCGCGGGACTCGGCGGCTGCCCCTTCACCGCCGTCACCGGCGGCAACGTCTGTACGGAGGATTTCGTGCACATGCTGCAGAGGATGGGCCGGCGGACCGACATCAAGCTGGACGCCCTGATTGAACTCGCCAGCGATGCCGCGCGCTTCTTCGGCCGCGACATGGCCGGGCGGCTCTGGAAGACCGGCCCGGTTCCGACCATCGTGAGCGACGCCAACTGATCTCAGACGAGGCCATCATGAGACTCCTGGACGGCATCCGCATACTCGACTTGACGAACGTCCTCGCCGGCCCGTTCGCCACCCTGCATCTGGCCCTCGCCGGCGCCGAGGTCATCAAGATCGAGAACCCGGAGGGCGGGGACCTCGCGCGCAAGCTGGGCAACGTCCCCGAGCTGAACCAGCAATTGATGGGCACGTCGTTCCTCGCCCAGAACAGCAACAAGAAGTCGCTCACCCTCAACCTGAAGGAAGCCGACGCGAAGGAGATCTTCCGCAAGCTGATCGCGACGGCCGACGTCCTGGTCGAGAACTTCAGGCCCGGCGTGCTCGCGCGCCTCGGGTTCCCGTGGGAAAGGGTCCACGAGATGAACCCGCGGCTCATCTACTGCGCGATCTCGGGATTCGGCCAGACCGGCCCGGACGCCGACAAGCCCGCCTACGATCAGATCATCCAGGGCCTGAGCGGCGTGATGGCCGTCAACGGGGACGAGCGGCTGAACCCGTTGCGCGCCGGATTCCCCGTGTGCGACACGGTGGGCGGCCTCAACGCGGCGTTCGCGATCATGGGCGCGCTCTACCATCGCGAGCGCACGGGCCGCGGGCAGCTGATCGACGTCGCCATGCTCGACTCGATCATGCCGCTGCTCGGCTGGGTGGCGGCCAACTGGCTGATCGGGGGCAAGCCGCCGCAGCTGCTCGGCAACGACAACATGACGGCCGCGCCGTCCGGGTCGTTCAAGACGTCGGACGGCTACATCAACATCGCGGCCAACGAGCAGAAGCAGTGGGAGAGCCTCTGCGACGTCCTCGACGTGCCCGAGCTGAAGGTCGATCCGCGTTTCGAGAAGCGGGACGCCCGCAAGGCGAACCGCCGGGCGCTCACGCCGCTCGTCGAGGTGAAGCTCGCCGAGCAGCCCACCGCGTACTGGGTGGACCGGCTGAACGCCAAGGGGATTCCGTCGGGCGACATCCTGACGCTGCAGGCGGCGCTCGCACAGCCGCAGATCGAGCACCGCGGGACGATTCAGACGATTGAAGAGCCGGGCATCGGGCCGCTCAGGCTCTTCAGTCTGACAGCCAAGTTCTCGGAAACGCCGGGCGGCCTCGACGCGCCGCCGCCGAGGCTGTCCGCCGACACGGGCGCGATCCTGAAGGACCTCGGCTACTCGGACGAGCAGATCGCGTCGTTCAAGGAACGCAAGGTCGTCTAGCCCCGGATGTGCGAAGATGAGGCCTGGGGGCCTAGAGGGCTGATGCACGATATCCACCGCATCCTGCTGTCGTCGGAAGTGCGCGACTTCACCGAAGAGGTCGGCCGGCTCTTCGAGGATCTCGATCGCGCCGCGGGCACGCCCCGCCGCGCCCCGGCCGGCCACTGCGTGCCGATTCTCGACGTCCAGGAAACCACCGACGCGATGGAGGTGGTGGTCGACCTGCCGGGGGTGGCGCCCGAGTCGGTGCGCGTCATGATCAAGAACGCGGTGCTGGTGGTGGCGGGCGAGAAGCCGTGGCCCTACCCCGCCGGGCGCGGCGACGCGACGTTTCACCTGGTCGAGCGCAGCTTCGGCCGCTTCGCACGCGCCGTCAAGCTCGGCGGCGCGGTCGATGCCGCGCGTGCGCGCGCCATCCTCGGCGGCGGAGAGCTTCGCGTGAGCATCCCGAAACTCGACGAGCGCCGCGGTCGCGAGATCCTCGTCCCGGTCGCCGCGGCATGAACCTCCTCTTCATCGGCGACGTCTTCGGTCGGCCCGGCCGCGACCTCGTTCGCAAGGGCCTCCGGCCGCTCACCCACTACTACGACATCGACCTGGTGGTGGCCAACGTCGAAAACGCGGCCGGCGGCTTCGGCATCACGCGCGAGATCGGCGACAGCCTCGCGGCCGGCGGCGTCGACGTCATGACGTCGGGCAACCACATCTGGGACAAGAAGGAGGCGGTGGACTACGTGGCCGCCGAGCCTCGGCTGCTCAGGCCCGCGAACTACCCGGCCGGCGTTCCCGGCCGCGGGAGCCTCCTCGCCAGGACAGGCACGGGCCGCGGCGTCGGCGTCATCAACCTGATGGGACGCGTGTTCATGGGCGCGCTGGACGACCCTTTCTCGGCCGCGCTGCGCGAGATCGACGCGTTCGGCGGCCGCACCCGGATCATTCTCGTCGACTTCCACGCCGAGGCCACGTCCGAGAAGATCGCGATGGGCTGGCATCTCGACGGCCGCGTGACCGCCGTCATCGGCACGCACACGCACGTGCAGACGGCCGACGAGCGCATCCTCCCGAACGGCACGGCCTACATCACCGACGCCGGCATGACCGGCCCGCACGACTCGATCATCGGCACCGAGCGGGCGCCGGCGCTCGCCCGTTTCCTGACGGGCATGCCGTCGCGCTTCGAGCCGGCCGTCGGCAATCCCCGCCTGCACGGCGTCGTCATCGCCGTGGACGATGCGACGGGAAAAGCCACCGCCATCACGCGGCTCGACTGCACGCCCGAAGAGCTCGAGCGAATGGATGCCGAAACGGCGCTAGAATAGCCGTCGCGTCCATGAGCGACCTGTTCGACCTCCCGTTCGAAGCGCCCGAGGCTGAGCCTCGGCCGGAGCCTGAGCCGGAACCCGCCCAGGCGGAGCCGGTCAGGCGCGTCTGGACCGTGTCCGAACTGACCTCGGCCATCCGCGAGATGCTGGAGACGCGTTTCTCGGAGGTCTGGCTCGAAGGCGAGCTGTCGAACTGCCGGGTCTGGAACACGGGCCACCTTTACTTCACCATCAAGGATGCCGGCGCCCAGATCCGGGCGGTGATGTGGCGCCCCGCGGTGCGCGCGCTGCGCTTCGCGCCCGAGGACGGCCTGCACGTGGTCGCGCGCGGCCGCGTCGGCGTGTACGACGCGAAGGGCGAATACCAGCTGGTCTGCGCGCACATGGAGCCGCTCGGTGCCGGGGCGCTGCAGCTCGCGTTCGAGCAGCTCAAGAAGCGCCTGTCGGCCGAAGGCCTGTTCGCGCCGGAACGCAAGCGACCGCTCCCGGCCCTCCCCCGCATCATCGGCATCGTCACGTCGCTGGACGGGGCGGCGATTCGGGACATCGTGACGGTCATTTCCAGGCGCCATCCGAACGCGCACCTGGTCATCCGGCCGTCGCGCGTGCAGGGCGAGGGCGCCGCGGCGGATATCGCACGCGGCCTGCAGGCGGTGGCCGCGGTCCCGGGCGTCGACGTCATCATCGTCGGCCGCGGCGGCGGGTCGATCGAGGACCTGTGGTCGTTCAACGAGGAGGTCGTCGCGCGGGCCATCGCCGCATCGCCCGTCCCGGTCATCTCCGCCGTCGGCCACGAGACCGACGTCACCATCGCCGACTTCGTCGCGGACCTTCGGGCGCCGACGCCGTCGGCGGCGGCGGAGATGGTGGTGGCGGGGCAGGAGGAGTTCCGCGCGCGGATCGATCGGCTGGCCGGCCGGGCGGAGGCCGCCGTGACCGGACGCGTCGAGCGGCTGCGGGCGGTGACGCACCGGCTCTCCGGGCGGCCCGGGCTGGCCGGCTTCCAGGGCCGCCTGGCCCTTCGAGGCCGGCACATCGCCGAAGTCACCCATGCCCTCGGACGGGCGGGGCGCGCGCTGGTGGCCGCACGGGGGCGGCGGTATCAGCAGCTCCGGCTGGCGCTCGAGACCTTCGATCTCCAGGCGCCAGATCGGGACGGTCCGCACCCGGCTGACTCGCGTCGATTCGGCGCTTCGCGCCGCGGCCGTCCGGTCGCATACGAGGGCCGACGGGCGTTTCCGCGGCCAGGCGGCGCGCCTCGAGAGCCTGAGCCCGCTGGCCGTGCTCGGCCGGGGCTATGCGGTGTGCTGGGACGAGACGCGCACGCGCATCATCAGAGAGGCCAGCGCAGTGCGGACGGGCGACGCAGTCCGGGTCACGCTCCACCGGGGGGAGTTGGAGTGCAGGGTGAGTAGAACCGGAGGACGCCAGTAGGCGGTCAGCAGGCAGCGGGTAGCCGGCAGCGGGTGGCCGCCATGCATGGTCCGCTGCCAGCGAAGCGTATTCACGCAGTGAGCGTCACACGTATGGACACCACCATCAAGGACTTCGAAGCCGCCGTCGCCGAGCTCGAGGGGATCGTCAAGAAGCTCGAAGAGGGGGACCTGCCGCTCGAGAAGTCGCTCGAGCTCTACGAGCGGGGCGTCCAGCTGTCGCGCTTCTGCCACGCGCGGCTCGAGGAAGCCGAGCGCCGGATCGAGGTGCTGGACGAGCGCGGCGAACTGAAGCCGGCGCCTCCGGCGCTGTCCGGCCTGAAGCCCGAGGACGACCGCCCCCGAGAGAGGGAGAAGGCGCGGTGACGGCTGCGGCCACGCCTCTCGAGGAGTATCTCCGCGCACAGTGCCGGCGCGTGGACGAAGCGCTCGACCGATTCCTGCCCGCCCCGCCCGCGTGTCCGCCGATCGTCAGCGAAGCGATGCGCTACAGCGTGTTCGCCGGCGGCAAGCGTTTTCGCCCGGTGCTGGTCCTCGCCGCCGCGGAGGCCATTGCATCGCACCCGGCGCTCCAGCAGCCCCCCGATCCCGCGAACGGCCCGGACGAAGCGATGAAACTCGCGCTGCCCGCCGCGTGCGCAATCGAGATGATCCACACCTACTCGCTGATTCACGACGACCTCCCGGCGATGGACGACGATACGCTCAGGCGGGGCCGGCCGACGCTGCACGTCGTCTACGGGGAGGGCACGGCCATCCTCGCCGGGGACGGACTGCTCAGCGAGGCGTTCGGGCTGCTGTCGCGCGAGCCCGGCGGCGACAGCCCGCATCTGCTGCGCCGGCGGATGCGGACACTCGGGGAACTCGCCGCGGCGTCGGGCGCGGCCGGCATGGTCGGGGGCCAGGCGATCGACCTCGCGGCGGCCGAGGCGGCGGCACGGGATGGCCGCGACCCGGGTTTCGAGCTCGATGCGCTCCGCCAGATGCACGCGATGAAGACGGGCGCCCTGATTCGGGCCTCCGCGGTGGCCGGCGCGATCATGGCGGGCGGCACCGAAGAAGCCGTGGCGGCGGTCGAGGCGTACGCGGTGGCACTCGGGCTGGCGTTTCAGATCGTCGACGACATCCTGGACATCGAAGGCGCCACCGAGAGCCTCGGGAAGACCGCGGGCAAGGACGCCGCAGCCGGAAAGCCGACCTACCCCGCGCTGGTCGGCCTGGACCGATCGCGCGAACTCGCCGAGCAGGCTTACGCCGACGGGCGGCGCGCGCTCGACCGCGTCGGCATTGGAACCGGGCGGCTGCATGAGCTGGCGGCGTGGGTGGTCAGGCGGAAGAATTGAATCTTGCGATCGTGCGAACTTGCGATCGTGCGAATTGACGAAGGACGGCGCGAGAGAGGCAGGCGCAGACCGGGCCACGACTGCCGCCTCACCAGCCGGCCAGAGGGACGCGACGGGTGACATGAAGACACCGCGCGCGCGGCTGGACGTGCTTGTCACCGAGCGGGGGTTGACGCCCTCGCGCGAGCGGGCGCGCGCTGTCATCCTGGCGGGCCAGGTCACGGTGGACGGCCGCGTGGTGTCGAAGGCCGGAACCGCCGTGGCTGCCGAGGCCCGCGTCGAGCTGCTGCGGCCCGACCACCCCTACGTCGGCCGGGGCGGGTTGAAACTCGCGCACGCGCTCGATGCGTTCGCGGTTCGCGTCGAGGGGCGCGAGGCTCTGGACATCGGCGCATCCACGGGCGGCTTCACCGATGTGCTTCTGCAGAGGGGCGCGTCGCGGGTGGTCGCGCTCGACGTCGGCCACGGGCAGCTCGACTGGCGGATCCGCAACGACGCCCGGGTGGTGGTCATCGAAGGCTTGAACGCGCGTTCCTTGTCGATACAGGATCTGCCCGCGCCTGTCGATCTTGTCGTCATCGACGTGTCGTTCATCTCGCTGACGATGATCCTGCCGCGCGTGCCCGCCCTCCTGCGCGACGACGCGGATGTGATTGCGCTGGTGAAGCCGCAGTTCGAGGCCGGGCGCTCCGAGGTCGGCCGACACGGCATCGTCCGCGACCCGGACGTCCAGGCGCGGGCGATCGGACGGGTCACCGAGGCAGCCGCGGGAATCGGGCTGGCGCGCGTCGCCATGAGCCCGTCGCCCATCACCGGGGCTGAAGGCAATCTGGAGTTCCTGCTGCACCTGAGAGCGGCACGCTGACTTCTCCCACTGACGAGGCGGACCATGGTTGAACGTGTCGGAATCGTCGCGAAGATTCAGCAGGAGTCGCTGGGCCCGCACCTGGCGGAGGTCGCCGCGTGGCTCGAGTCGCGCGGCGTCGAACCCGTTTTCGAGGTCGAGGCGGCCCGCCTGGTGCCGCCGGGTCCCGCGCGCAGGACCGCGACGCGGGACGAACTGCCGCACCTGGTGGACCTTCTGCTGGTGCTCGGCGGGGACGGGACGCTGCTGGCGATGGCCGACCGCGTGAGCCTCGCCGGACGCGATTTGCCGATTCTCGGCGTCAATTTCGGGCGCCTCGGCTTCCTCACCGCGATCAACTTCCCCGAGCTGTACCCGCTGCTCGAATCGGCCATCGCAGGCCGCGCCACCATCGAACGCCGCCTGATCCTGCGCGCGCGCGTCCGGCGGGCGGGCCGCCAGGTGGCCGAGCACATGGCGCTCAACGACGTGGTGGTGACCCGCGGCTCGCTGTCGCGGATCATCGAACTCTCGGTGACCGTCGGGGGCGAGTTCGTGGCCCGCTTCAACGCCGACGGCCTCATCGTCGCGAGCCCGACCGGGTCGACGGCCTACAACCTGTCGGCCGGCGGCCCCATCCTCCACCCCGGCGTCGATGCGCTCGTCCTGACCCCGATCGCCCCGCACACGCTCAGCAACCGGCCGGTGGTCATTCCGGCGTCGGCGCCCGTCCTGGTGGCGCCGACGGCCAACGACCCCGACCAGGAAGTCATCCTGACGCTCGACGGCCAGATCGGGCTCGCCCTCGAGCCGGGCGATACGGTGGAGGTGTCGCGCAACGAGACGCCCGTCCGGCTCGTCAAATCACCGTCGCAGTCCTACTTCGACGTCCTGCGCCAGAAGCTGAAGTGGGCGGAGCGGTAACAGCTGGCAGCTTTCAGCTGTGAGCTGGCAGCGGATTAGAGGCAATGTGTCACGCGTGACGGGCTGTCCGCTGCCGGCTGACAGCCGCCAGCTGACCGCTATCGGGAATTCCGTCTCCGAAAGTACTCCACCTGGTACTCCCGCACGTTCCGGTTGTGCTCGTCGAGCGTGCGCGCGAAGACGTGCGAGCCGTCGTTCCGGCTGACGAAGTACAGGTAGTCCACCGGCTCGGCGTGCGCCGCGGCTTCGATCGAGGTGCGGCTGGGCGAGGCGATGGGCCCCGGTGGGAGTCCCGGGTAGCGGTACGTGTTGTAGGGGGAATCGACCTGCAGGTTCGCGTGGGTGAGGTTCCCGTCGGTACTGGTTCCTCAGCACGAGGGCGTAGATCACGGTCGGGTCGCACTGGAGGGGCATTCCCATCTTCAGCCGCCGAAGGTACACGCCGGCGACGATCGGACGTTCGTCGAGCTTCGCGGTCTCCTTCTCCACGAGCGACGCGAGCGTGATCGCCTGGCGAGGTGAAAGCCCCTGGGCGCGCGCGGCCGCCTGCAGATCCGGCGTGAAGACCTCGCGGAATCGCGCCACCATCGTCCGCACGAGCTGAGGGGCGCCGGCGCGTCGCGAGAGCGAGTAGGTCGCGGGAAAGAGGTACCCCTCGAGGTCACGAGCCGACGGGTCGATGTCCTCGACGAGCGACGCCGCTTCTCGGGCGGCCGAGGCGAACGAGGCTGCGCTGCCGAGACCGCGGGCTTCGAGGATCTTCCCCATCTCGCGGACGGTGAGCCCTTCGGGGAAGGTGACCGAGCGAACGAACACTCGCCCCTGCTCGATGACCGCGACAACCTGGGCGGCCGTCATCGGCCGGTCGAAGCGGGTACTCACCCGCCCGCAGGCGCCGCGCGGCCCCGCTCCGGGCGAGCGTCAGACGGAACGTCCAGCGGTCGCGCACGACGCCGGCAGCCACCAGCTTCTCCGCGATCGCCGCCGGCCGCTCTCCGGGCAGGATCTCGACGAACTGCTCCTCGCCCTCGTAGCCCTGGAACGGCCTCGAGAGGCGCTCGAGTGCGAGATAGCCGCCAGCCGACGGTACAGCAGCCACGATGAGCACGACCCCGGTCCAGTGCGCGAGACGCTTCATGCCGCTCCATGCTTCGCAGGGCTCGCGGTCACTGGTCAGTGGTCGGTGGACAGTGGCCCGTGTGTCTCGCGTGACAGACTGACAACTGGCAACTGGTCACCGGCCACTACCCCGTGTCCCTGTCCAGATAATCCTGCAGAATGACCGCCGCCGCAGCGGCGTCCAGCTTCTTCTTCCGGCTGCGCCAGTCGCGGTCGCGGAGCGCCAGCCGGCTCTCGGCCTCGACGCTCGACAGGCGCTCGTCCTGCAGCACCACCGGTTGGGGGATGCGCGCGCGCAGCGCCTCGACGAACGCCGTCACGACCGCCGTCTGGTCGTTCGGCGTGCCGTCGAGCCGGCGCGGCAGTCCCACCACCACCAGGTCGAGTCCGTCTTCCTCAGCCGAAACCTGGCGGACCGCCTCGACGACCCGCACGAGCTGCGCAGAGCCGCTGGCCTCGATCACGTCCAGCGGCCGGGCGAGCACACCGGAGGCGTCGCTGATCGCGAGCCCGATCCGCCGTCCGCCGACGTCGACTCCCAGTGCGCGCACGCTTGAATGCTACCCGCCGCGGCGCCGGCCGGGCAAGGACAACTTCCCTGCATGCTATACTTTCAAGACACTCCGACATCGGGTACACGATGCAGACGAGAACGTCCTCAGCGATTGCCCTGCTGGCCTGCGCTTGCATCCTGGCCACGTGCGGTCCAGGTGCTCCGCCCCGGACCGTCACGCAGAAGATGGTGATACTCGGCTTCGACGGGATGGACCCCCGGCTGGTCGAGCAGTGGATGGCGGAAGGCAAGCTCCCGAATTTCCAGAAGCTCGCCGGGGAAGGCGGCTTCTACCGGCTCGGAACCTCGACCTCCCCCGAGTCGCCGACCTCGTGGGCCTCGTTCGCGACCGGCGGCAACGCGGGCAAGCACAACATCTTCGACTTCCTGGTCCGCGACGTGAAGACCTACGTGCCCGACCTCGGGATGGTTCGGCGCGAGATGCCCGACTTCCTTCTGGACTACGTCCCGCTCGGAAAGCCGAAGGTGACGACCCTGCGCGGCGGCACGTCGTTCTGGGTGACGGCGGGCCGGGCCGGCGTGCGTTCGGCGGTGCTGACCGTGCCCGTGACGTTCCCGCCCGAGGACGTGCCGGCCGGCGAACTGCTGTCGGGCCTGCCGCTTCCCGACATTCGTGGAACGGTTGGCACGTTCTACTACTTCGCCACCGACCTCAGCCGCTACGAGGAAGGCAACACCGAGATGGGCGGCGTCCTCAAGCGGCTCACCTTCGAGGGCGACGTCGCCCGGAGCGATCTGGCAGGGCCGCGAAACCCCATCGTGCAGGCGCAGATGAGCGAGTTGCGGAAGAAGGGGGCCACGCTCACCGGCGCCGACGAGACACAGATGGCGGACCTCGAGGCCAGGCGCGACGTCCATATCCCCTTCACGGTCCGATGGAGCCGGCAGTCCCGCAGCGCCACGATCGAGGTCCAGGGCACGACCGTGCATCTCGACGAGGGCGCCTGGAGCAAGTGGGTGCCGCTCGAGTTCCGCGTCAACTTCCTGGTGCGGCTCTACGGCATGGCGCAGTTCTACCTGGTCCGGGCGAACGGTGAGCTCCAGCTCTACGTGTCGCCGGTCAATTGGCGGCCCGAATCGCCCGTGATGCCGATCTCGTCGCCGGCCGGCCTGTCGAAGACGCTCTACGAGCGCCTCGGCACCTACCGCACGCTCGGATGGGCCGAAGCCACCTGGCCCCTCAACGAGGACCGGATCGACGAGAAGGCGTTCATGGACGACCTGTTCCGCGCCTTCGACGACCGCTCGCAGGTGATCCTTCACGAGATCGACTCGAAGAAGTTCGATCTGGTCATCGGCGTGCTCGAGTCGACCGACCGCGTGCAGCACATGTTCTGGCGCTTCATCGACCCGACCCACCCGATGTACGACGCGGCGGGTGCCGCGAAGTACGGCGACGCGATCGAACGCGTCTACCGCCGGTGCGACAGGCTGGTCGGCGAGGTGCTCCAGCGGATCGAGCCCGGCACGCTCGTCTTCGTCCTCTCCGACCACGGGTTCCACTCGTTCAAATACGGCGTGAACCTGAACACCTGGCTGGTGGAGAACGGCTACATCGCGCGGCAGGGTCGCCCGATCGGCGACAAGAACCTGAACGACATGTTCGGCGGCGGCGGACAGTTCTGGGACGGCGTGGACTGGACGCGGACGCGCGCCTACTCGCTCGGCCTCGGCCAGGTGTACTTCAACATGCGGGGACGCGAAGGCCAAGGCATCGTGAACGAGGGCGACGACTACCGGCGGCTTGCCGACGACCTCTCGGCGAAGCTGCTGACGATGACGGACCCGAAGACCGGCCAGCGGATCGTGCGCTCGGTCTACAAGCGCGACGACGTCTACTCGGGCCCCTTCATGGCCAACGCGCCCGACCTGCAGGTGGGCTTCGAGGACGGCTACCGCGTGTCGTGGCAGACCTCGCTCGGCGGTTCGCCGCCCGGGCTGCTCTACCCCAACATGAAGAAGTGGAGCGGTGACCACTGCTCGTTCGACTACCAGACGATCCCCGGATCGCTGATCTCCAACCGCAAGCTCTCGGCCGGTCAGGCGAACATCGTGGACATCGCGCCGACGGTGCTGAAGTACTTCGGCGTGGGCGTGCCGAAGGACATCGACGGGAAGCCGCTCTTTTGACGGATCCTGAATCCGGAAGTCGGAAGACAGAAGACCGAACTCAGAACTCAGAACTCAGAAGAAATGCGGACCACGCCGATCGGATCACGCCGAAGGGTCGCCGTTCTCGTCCTGGCGGCCTTGATGCCGCTGGCTGGCTCGGGACTCCCCGTCTCGGCGCGGCAGCCGGCGGCCACCGCATCCGCGCGTGCGGCCGATCGCATCAGCGCGCTGCGGCGTGAGGCCGACCTGCTGGCCGCTGAGGAGCGCACGCTGCTCGGCGACCTCCGCAAGCTCGAGGTCGAACGCGACCTGCGCATCGAGGAGGCCCGCAAGCTCGACGCCGAAGTCGCGTCCGTGACCGCGCAAATCGAGGAGGCCGCCAGGCAGCGCGAGGCCCTCGACCAGGCCATCCAGGCCGCCCGGCCCGGCCTCAACGCCCGCCTCGTCGACGTCTACAAGCTCGGCCGCCCCGGCTACGCCCGCGTGCTTCTCGGCGTCGGCAGCTTCAGGGACGTGGGCCGCGCCACACGCCTCGTGTCGGCGATGGCCCAGCTCGACCAGCGCCGGGTGCAGGAGTTCGCGGCGTCGATGACCCGGCTGGAGGCCGCAAAGCAGTCGCTGGCGGACGACGCCCTTCGCCTGCAGACCCTCCAGGCGGAGGCGGCCAAGGCGGCCGAACTGGCGACCGCCGCTGCGGCCGCCCGCGAGGCCTTCATCCGCCAGATCGACGCCCGGCGCGACCTGAACGCGCAGATGGCTGGCGAACTGGAAGCGGCGGCGCTGAAGCTCCAGAAGACGGTGCAGCCGGCCTCCGGCTCCACGCCCCCGGCCGAACTCGTCGTGCTTCCAATCAAGGCGTTCCGCGGCGCCCTCGATTGGCCCGCGGCCGGAAAGCTGGTGTCCCGGTTCGGCGAGCGCCGCACGCTGAGGTACGGCATGGCGACGACGCAGAACGGCGTCGAAATCGAGTCGGCCGACGGCCAGCCCGTTCGTGCGGTCCACGACGGGCGGGTCACCTTCGCGGAGGTCTTCACCGGGCTCGGCCAGCTCGTCATCGTGGACCACGGCGGCCTCGCGTTCTCGCTCTACGGGTACCTGGGTTCGGTCGGCGTGGCCAGGGGCCGCGCCGTGGCGGCCGGCGAAGTCATCGGCACCGCGGGCCGGGCGCCGTCAGGCACGCCCGCCGTCTACTTCGAGATGCGGATCGACGGCCGCCCGGTCAATCCCTTACAATGGCTGAAAGCGCGCTAGGAATACCCCTCCATGACTTCTCGCACCAGGCGGATCGTCCTCGTCGTCACGGCCCCCGTGATTGCGTTTGCCATCATCGGCGGCCTCCTCGAGAAGGCCTCGGCCCGCCAGGCCGCGTACACCCACCTGCGCGTCTTCGAGGACGTCGTCAGCCTCATCTCGAGCAACTACGTCGAGAAGGCCGACCTGTCGAAGGTGATGCGCGGCGCCATGCGCGGCCTCGCCGAGGGCCTCGATCCCGACAGCGCCTACCTGCCGATCGAAGAAGCCAGGATCCACGAGAGCGGGGCGAAGCAGGACGCCGGCGAGACCGGCATCGAACTGACGCGCGGGTACTACCTCAGAGTGATCGCCGCGCGTGACGGGTCGCCCGCCGCGAAGGCGGGCCTCATGGCGGGCGACTTCCTGCGGGCCATCGACGGCAAGCCCACGCGGGAGATGTCGGTATACGAGGGCGCGCGCCTGCTGCGCGGGGCGCCCGGCACGAAGGTCAGCCTGGTGGTCATCCGCGGCAACGTCGTCGATCCGCACCCGGTGGACCTGACGCGAGAGGTGCCAGCGGGCCGCGACGTGACGGGCCGCATGGAAGGCGGCACGGTTGGCTGTGTGCGAATCGCCGCGTTCGGTCCGGGCGTGGCGAAGGCGGTCGCGTCCGCCGCGGGCGAACTGGCAAAGGCTGGTGCGTCGTCGCTGCTGGTGGACGTCCGCGACACCGCCACCGGCAGCTACGAGGCCGGAATCGACGTCGCGAGACTGTTCGTCGCCAGCGGGACGGTTGCGATCAAGGAGATTCGCGGCAGCGCGCGGCAGACAATCGCGGCGGCCGCCGGTGACGGCGCCGTCACGCTGCCGGCCGTTCTGCTCGTCAACGACGGCACGTCGGGCGCCGCCGAGATCTTCGCAGCCGCGCTCGCCGGCCGGAAGCGGGCGTCGCTCGTCGGTGAGCGAACCCACGGACGCGCGGCCCTGCAGAAGTTCGTCCGGCTGCCGGACGGCGCCGGCATGATCGTGTCGAACGGCTGGTTCCTGACGCCGGCCGGCGAGCCGATCCACGAGAAGGGGCTCGTGCCCGAGGTCGTCGTCGACGTCCCGGAACGGGACTTCGGCGCGCGTCCGGCGGCGACCGACGTGATTCTTCAGAAGGGGCTGGAGAGGATCAGGGGGAAGTAGGCGCATCTTGCGATCTTGCGAGGTGGCGATCTTGCGAAGTGGGACCCGTGGCCGCCGTCCAGTTCGCACGATCGCAAGTTCGCACGATCGCAAGATGTGCTAGTCTCTTGACACCCCCGAGTGCCTCGCGTATAACCGCCGAGGCGTTCCTCGGTACCGCGTGCACGGCGACGCGCACACAACGGTCGGCTGTCGAGGAGGATTCATGAACAAGCAGGAACTGATTGCGAAGATTGCCAAGGACACCGGCGCGACCAAGGTCGGCGCGGCCGCCGCGCTCGAATCGGTGCTGGACGGCATCACGAAGTCGCTGAAGAAGAAGGAACCGATCACGTTTGTCGGCTTCGGTACCTTCAAGAGCGTGGAGCGCAAGGCTCGCACGGCGCGCAACCCGCAGACCGGCGCCGAGGTGAAGATCCCGAAGCGGCGCGTCGTTCGCTTCTCGGCCGGCAAGGCCCTGAAGACGGCAATCAAGTAGTCTCGAGCGTGCGGACACCGGCGGCGGCCGCCAGGCGCGCCGCCGGACCCAGTTTTGCGCCCCGACGCCAGTCCCGCCCCGGCACGCCGGTGAGCGAGAAGCGCGTTGACGCGTGCTTCCGCCCGTTGGTATACTGTCTTCTTCTGTAAGTCCCGGCTTTGCTTGACTTAGGCGCGTAGCTCAGTTGGTTAGAGCGCCTGCTTGACACGCAGGAGGTCGGCGGTTCGAGTCCGCCCGTGCCTACCACCTCGATTCCGTTCTCAGGCCGGAGCAATCGGCTGTCAGCCTGGACGCGAGTGGCGACTTCTTCGTAGAGCCGGGGTAGCGCCCCGATGTCCGACTGCTGATGGCTGAACACACCTTCCTCGTCGCCCGAACATCTGGATGACCCACGTCACTGTCACGTTGCCGGACGGATCGCGCCGTGAACTCCCCGCCGGGACCACGGTGCGCACGCTGATGGCCGACCTGCCGCCGCGCCTGGCGAAGTCTGCCCTCGCGGCCGTCGTCAACGGCGCGGTCGTGGACCTGTCCTTCGCCCTCGACGCCGACGCGGCCCTGCGGCTCGTAACGCCGAGCGACCCCGAGGCGCTCGAGCTGTACCGCCACAGTGCGGCCCACCTGATGGCCGCGGCCGTGATGGCGCTGTTTCCGGGCGCACAGTGCGGGATCGGCCCGGCCACCGACGACGGGTTCTTCTACGACTTCGTCGTATCCCGCCCGTTCGTGCCCGAGGACCTGGCGGCTGTCGAGGCGAAGATGAAGGAGTTCGCGAAGAGCGACCTCCCCTACGAGCGCCGCATGATGCCGAAGGCCGACGCCATGCGCCTCTTCGAGGAGCGCGGCGAGCCGCTGAAGGTGCAGCTCATCGAGGAGAAGGGCGGCCCGGTGGTGTCGTGCTACGGCATCGACGACGTGTTCGTCGATTTCTGTACCGGCCCGCACGTCCCCTCGACCGGCCGGCTCAAGGCCTTCACGGTGCTGACGGCCTCGAACGCCTACTGGAAGGGCGACGCGAAGAACCAGCCGATGCAGCGCATCTACGGCACGGCGTTCTTCTCGGACGCCGACCTCAAGGCCCATCTCGAACGGCTCGAGGAAGCCAAGAAGCGCGACCACCGGAAGCTCGGGAAGGAACTGGGTTTGTTCATGTTCCACCCGTGGGCGCCGGGCGAGCCGTTCTGGCTGGCGAAGGGCACGCGCCTGGTCAACACGCTCGGCAACTACATGCGCGCCCTGCTGGCCACCGAAGGCTACCTGGAGATGCGCACCCCGCTCGTCTTCAACAAGGCGTTGTGGGAGACCTCCGGGCACTGGGAGCACTACCGCGAGAACATGTTCCTCTTCGAGGCCGACGAGCAGGCGTACGGCCTGAAGCCGATGAACTGCCCGGGCCACATGCTGGTGTTCGGCAGCGAGGTGCGCAGCTACCGCGACCTGCCGTACCGCATCCACGATCAGAGCGTGCTGCACCGCTACGAGGCGTCGGGCGTGATGTCGGGCCTCACCCGCGTGCGCGAGTTCATCATGGACGACGCGCACATCTTCCTGGCCGAGGATCAAATCGGCGAGGAGGTCGAGCGCCTGCTGCGGATCGTGCAGAGGGTCTACGGCGACTTCGGCCTGACGCCCGAGATGAAGCTGTCCACGCGGCCCGAGCAGTACCTCGGCGAGAAGGCGACGTGGGACCGCGCAGAGGCCGCGCTGAAGCAGGCGCTGGCGGGAGCCGGCCAGCCGTACACGATCAACGAGGGCGACGGCGCCTTCTACGGCCCGAAAATCGACTTTGCCGTCACCGACGCGCTCGGCCGGAAGTGGCAGTGTGCGACGATCCAGCTCGATTACCAGCTGCCGCAGCGGTTCAAGCTGAAGTACGTCGGCGCCGACAACACCGAGCACACGCCCGTCGTGATGCACCGCGCGATCTTCGGCAGCCTCGAGCGCTTCATCGCCTTGCTGCTCGAGCACTACGCGGGCGCGCTGCCGCTCTGGTTCGCCCCGGTGCAGGCCGTCGTGCTGCCGATTGCCGATCGCCATCTGGCCTACGCGGCCACGGTACGGGACCGGCTGACCGCGGCGGGGCTGGCCGCCGAGCTCGACGAACGGCAGGAGAAGATCGGCTATAAGATTCGCGAGGCGCAGTTGCAGAAGGTGCCCTACATGCTGGTCGTTGGCGACCGCGAGGTCGAGCAGGGCCAGGTGTCGGTCCGGAGCCGCGCCGGCGGCGACCAGGGCGCCAGGCCGGTGGAGGCGTTCGTCGCGTCGGCGCTCGATGAAATCGCCCGGAAGGGCCGGTAGGCGCGCGGGTATCGGTTGACCGAGAGGAGGTCCATATCGCTTTCAATCGCTCCGCCCCACGTCGTGACGACCGCACGAGGATCAACGAGAGGATCCGGGTCCGCGAAGTGCGTGTCATCGATGACGCCGGCCAGCAGCTTGGCGTCATGGCGCCTCAGCAGGCGCTCGCCATCGCTCGGCAGAAGGCGCTCGACCTGGTGGAGGTGGCACCGATGGCGCAGCCTCCCGTCTGCAAAATCATGGACTTCGGCAAGTCCCAGTTCCAGGAGCAGAAGCGGGCCCGCGAGGCGCGCAAGCATCAGAAGGTGATCGAGGTCAAGGAGATAAGTTCCGGCCCAAGGTGGACGAGCACGACTACCAGTTCAAGAAGAAGCACATCGAGCGCTTCCTGGCCGACGGCGACAAGGTCAAGGCGACGATCTTCTTCAGGGGCCGTGAAATGGCCCACCCCGAGATCGGGCGCCGCATCCTCGAGCGCCTGATCGAGGAACTGGCGGACGTCGCCGTGCCGGAGTCACTGCCGAGGATGGAGGGCAAGACGATGGACACCATCCTCACCCACAAGCCGGGGAACAGGCCGCAGGCGCCGAAACCGACGCCGCCTCCGACGCCGCCGCCGGCTTCGTCGGACGTCTAGCGAACAGCACAAGGGAAGAGCGATGCCGAAACTGAAGACGCACCGGGGCGCCGCCAAGCGCTTCAAGAAGACCGGAACCGGGAAGTTCACGCGCAGCATGGCGTTCAAGCGCCACCTGCTGGGGAGCAAGACGACCAAGGTCAAGCGCCACCTCACGGGCACGGTCGTCGTGTCCGACGCGGATGCCGCCAAGGTCAAGCGGATGCTGCCGTACAAGAGGGAGATTTGACATGCCTCGAGTGAAACGCGGAACGGTGCGTCGGGCCAAGCGCAAGAAGCTGCCCGGCCTGGCCAAGGGATACTACGCGCGAAAGAGCAAGCTGTACCGCTCTGCGAAGGAGGCCGTCGACACGGCCCTCAAGTACCGCGTTCGTCGGACGGCGCGACAAGAAGCGCGAGTTCCGCCGCCTCTGGATCATCCGGATCAACGCGGCTGCGCGCGAGCAGGGCCTGACGTCCGGCGAATTGATCCGCGGCCTGAAGGCGGCCGGCGTCGGTCTCGATCGCAAGTCGCTCGCCGACCTCGCCGTGAAGGAACCGGCCGCGTTCGCGCGGATTGCAGGCCGGGCGAAGAGCGCGCTCGCCGGCCCGGCCCGGTAGCCCCGGCGGGGCGCTTCCGCTGTAGATCCTGATGCCACACGCAGCCGAGATCGAGCGCCTTCGGGAGGAATTCAAGGCCGCGCTGGCCTCCGCGGCCACCGACCAGGCCCTGCGCGAGGTCCGCGACCGCTTCCTCGCGCGCAAGGGAGGCGTCATCGCCTCCCTGATGAAAGAGGTGGCCGGGGCGCCCCCTGCCGACCGCCCGCTGCTCGGCAGGCTGGCCAACCAGCTGAAAGGCGAAATCGAGGCCGCACTCGACGAGGCGCGGGCAGCGAACGAGTCGCGCCGCCCGCTGGCCGGCGGCGTCGACGTCACGCTGCCGGGCCGAGGCCGCCGCTCGGCAGGCTCCATCCGCTGACCCACGTGCGCAACCAGGTGGAAGCGATTTCAGCCGGATGGGCTACGAGATCCTCGAAGGCCCCGAAATCGAGGACGACTACCACTGTTTCGAAGCCCTGAACATGCCACCCGAGCATCCCGCCCCGGGACATGCAGGACACGTTCTTCCTCGCGCACGAGGTTCCGCAGGCGAGCCTGGGCACCCCGGGAACCCGGCGCGGCACACGGCCGTCGCCGCCCGATCGGCCCGCGACGCTGCTCCGCACGCACACCTCGGCCATGCAGATCCGCTACATGGAGGCCCACGAGCCCCCGGTGCGGATTGTCGCCATCGGCAAGGTGTTCCGGCGCGACAACCCTGACCTGACCCACACCCCGATGTTCCATCAGTTCGAGGGGTTGCTGGTCGACGAGCAGGTCACGTTCGCCAATCTCAAGGGTACGTTGACGGCATTCGTGCGGGAGGTGTTCGCGCCGGACATCAAGGTGATGTTCCGCCCCAGCTTCTTC
>CAWAMP010000007.1:0-140888 GCA_963783255.1 uncultured Acidobacteriota bacterium
CTGTCGAGCGCCCGGATACGTCGGTCGATGATTCGACAGGCGCAGGCGAACGCCGACGGCAGGTCGCCCGGGCCATCGATTGTGTCTAGGTTAGGCTCTTTGCGGAACCAGATCAACTGACGCCGCGCGTACTGGCGCGTCTCGCGGACGATGAGGTCGCGCGTCTCGGCCTCGCTCCGCAGGCCGCGCAGGTGCTCGAGCACCTGGCGATAGCCGAGGCTCCCGAACGGCCGGACGCCGGGCGGCACCCCCGAGGCGACCAGCGCGCGCACCTCCTCGATCAGGCCGCGGCGGAACTGCTGGTCCACGCGAAAGGCGATGCGGTCGTTCAGGACGCCCGCCGGCACGTCGATTCTGAGGCCGATGGTCCGCAGTTCGGGCAGCGGGGACACCGTGCGCGCGAAGTGCGACGTCAGCGGCGCGCCCGTGAGGAAGAACACCTCGAGCGCGCGAACCAGCCTGACGAGATCCCGCGGCTGGATGCGCACGGCGGACGGCGGGTCGACGCGGGCCACCATCCGGTGAAGGAACTCGACGCCGCGCCGCGTCGCCACCTCACCCAGCCGGTCGCGCAGCGCCTGGTCGCGTCCGGGGCCGGGGAACAGCCCGCGGGTGAGCGCGCGGAAGTAGAAGCCGGTCCCTCCGGCGAGGATCGGCGCGCGCCGGCGGGCGACGATCCCTCGGGCGACGTCCGCCGCCTCCTGCCCGAAGCGCGCCGCCGTGTACTCTTCGGCGGGATCGGCCACATCGATCAGGTGGTGGGGGATGCCTCGCCGCTCGGCCATCGGCACCTTGTCGGTGCCGATGTCAAACCGGCGGTAGACCGCCGCGGAGTCGCAGCTGATGATCTCGCCTGCGTATCGCTCGGCCAGCGCGATCGCGAGCGCGCTCTTGCCGCAGGCCGTCGGACCCAGAATCGCGATCAGGACGGGGTCGTGGTCGGTCACGCCGCTACCGCAGCAGGAGGCGGGAGAGCACGTAGATGACGAGGAGCACGGCCAAAGCCAGCAGGCCGACCTGCTGCGCGCGCGTCATACTCAATCCGCATCACCGATACGGCGGCATCTCGTTGTAGTAGAACGTCACCTTGAAGAAGCACCGGTCGGCCGGATACTCGGGAGGCAGCGGGTGCGTCGGGTCCGAGGTGATCAGCGCGCCCTCCGCCGCCCGGTTGAAGGCGGCAATCGCACACTGCTCTGCAATCTCGATGTCGGTGATGCGACCGTCCTTGTGAACGTTGAAGGTGATGGCGACGTGCCCCTTCATCGTCATCGCCGCCATCGGGATCAGCCAGTTGCGCTTGAGCTGCGCAATGAAACGGCGGAGCCACGGCCCGAACTCGACGCCCTTCGAGTCGAACTGGATGTCCGCCTGGGGCTGCCCCCCCTCGCCGCCGGGGTTGTTGAACGCGTCGCCCTGCGCATACCGGAACGGGCTGCCGAGGGCCGACGCCAGAGACCCGGGCGCGCCGAGAGCGCCCGGCAGGCCGCTGCGGGCGAACGAGAGGGGCGGACCCGCGAGCGCTGGCGCGTCCTGGGCGTTCTGTCCGTTCTGCCCGCTCTGCCCGGCCCGCTGGGCCTCGGCGTCCGCTGGTTGCGGCTGGGGCTCGGCGCGCGCCCGAGAAGGCGGCGTCGATGGCTCTTCCACGCGTTCGAACGTGTTGCCGCGCGAAAACGGCAGAGGGTTGGTCGGGTTCGGGGAGCGCTCCCGGGCCCCGGCGATCCGGTCCTTGTCCGACGCGTCGGCATTGGGCGGAGGCCTCAGAGCGGGCGTATCCACCCTCGGGGCCATGAACACGAACCGTACGGGTTCGTCCTTCGGGACGTTCGCCAGCGCCGCGCGCTTGGCGTCGTCGGAGGCCGGCATCGAGGCGATCACGACGAGGACGATGAGGGCGACGATATCAAGGAAGAACGCCGCCGAAACGGCCACGATCAGGTGGAGCAGGTCCTCCAGCCGCGCGACATCGCGGTTGATCGCCAGATAGTCTGGACGGTCGTCGTAGAAGTCGAAGTACATGAAAGATCAGTAGATTATAGCATCCGGACGGTGGAGGCCGCCCGGACACACGGAACCCCGGCAGGACCGCCCATCGGTTAAGACGCTCCGGAACGGCCGGTGGCTCTGAGCCGCCCGTCGAACGAGCCGCCTGCGTCGGCGGCCGGCCGTGGCGGTGGCGGCGAGTCGAAGCGGCTGTGCTATCGTGTGACCGCCCGATGATCCGAGTGCTGCACATCGCGCGTTGCACAGTCGCGCCACTCGAGCGGCGCGCCATGGAGATGGCCGGCCGGCCCGGCTGCAGGTTCCGGCTGGTACGGCCCCTCGCCGTCGGCGGGCCCCACGACGCCGAACGGGTCCGCGACCGAACCGTGCTGGAGGACGTTCGCCTGGTCCGCGTGTGGCGCAGCGAAGATCCCCATCGGGGCCTGTACCGGACGCTTGGATTCGGCCTGAGGCGAACCGCCCCCGACATCATCCACGCCGAGGAGGAGCCCGACAGTCTCGCCGCGCTCCACATTGCGATCGCCAGGCGACTGGCGGCGCCGAGGGCGCGGCTCGTCCTCAATACCTGGCAGAACGTGAATCGGCGGAAGAGGGCGGCGGTGGAATGGGTCCTCGGCCGGACGCTGGCGGCATCCGACGCGGTCATCTGCGGCAACCAGGGTGCCGTCACCGTTCTGCGCGAGATGGGCTATCGGAAGCCCGCCCCCGTCATCCCGGCGCTGACGCTCGACTCCAGCGTCTACTATCGCCGCGAGGTCACGCGGCTCGCCCCCGGCTTCACGGTCGGCTGCATCGCACGCCTCGTGCCCGAGAAGGGCGTCGACACCGCGATCCGCGCCGTCGCCGCGCTCGGCGCACCCGCAACGCTCGCGGTGGTCGGGGAGGGACCGCTGCGGTCCGCGCTCGGCGAACTGGCCGGCACGCTGGGCCTCGGCCCGTCGACGCGCTTCCTCGGCCCGCGCGATCCTGACGGCGTCGCGGCGTTCCTGAGCGCGATCGACGTCCTGGTCGTTCCGTCACGGTCGTCCCCGGTCTGGAAGGAGCAGTTCGGCCGCGTCATCGTCGAAGCGATGGGTTGCGGAACGCCGGTCGTCGGGGCGGCCTCCGGAGCCATCCCCGAGGTCATCGCCGACGCCGGTCTCCTGTTCCGTGAAGACGATGCCGGTGAGCTGACCGAACGGCTGCGCGACCTGAGGGCGTCCGAGGCCAGGCGGAGCGAGTTGGCACGCCTCGGGCTCGAGTGGGTCGTGTCCGCGCACAGCCCGGCCCGCCGTGCGAACGAAACGATCGACTTCTACCACCGGCTGCTCGGCCGGGCCGCGGGCGTCTCGTCATGACGACGGGGCCGGTCGTCCTCGACGCGCGAACGGCATCGCCGCACTTCCCTGGAATCGGGCGGTCGGTCGTCGGCCTGGCCTGCGCACTTGCGGCATGTCCGGACGCGCCGCGGATGATGCTCCTGCTCCCGGCCGAGCCTGACGCGCGGCTCCAGACCGGCCGGCTGCCGGCGGGCGTGGTGTGCCGTTCGATGCCGTCGGAGATACGGCAGCAGTGGGAGGTCCCCGGCCACCTGCGCCGCGCGGGCGCTTCTCTCTACCACAGCCCCTACTTCCTGATGCCGTGCGTGCCGGGCGTGCCGTCGATCGTCACCTGCCACGATCTGATCCCGCTGACCGTGCCGGGGCTGTTCGGTCCGGCGAAGCGATTCGCGTTTCGCGTCGCGCACCGGCTCGCATTCCGGAGCGCTTCGCGCATCATCGTGCCGTCAGACGCCACCCGCGACGACGTGTCCCGCCTCTTCCCGGGCGACGCGAAGAAGCTCGAAGTCGTGCCGTGGGGCTGGGATTTCGCACCCGCGGCGCCCGCCGACCCCGCCGCCAGCCTCCGGCGGCTCGGCGTGCCCGACCGCTTCGTCCTCGCGGTCGGAAGCAACAAGCCCCACAAGAACCTGCGCGTGCTCGTGGACGCCTGGGGCGAGACCGTCGGCCGGCTTGGGGACGGCGCGTCCGTGCCGCGCCTCGTGTTCGCGGGGCCGCGCGACAGCCGATTCGACCAGGGCGGGCCCAAGGCCGACGACCTGCAGCGGGCCGGGCGCCTGGTCTCCCTGGGACCGGTGCCCGACGACACGCTGGCCGCCCTCTACTCCCGGGCGATGCTGCTCGTCTGCCCGTCGCGTGCTGAAGGATTCGGCCTCCCGGTGCTCGAGGCGATGGGTCGCGGGACGCCGGTCGCCTGCAGCCGGATCCCGGCTCTCGTGGAATCGTCGGGAGGCGCCGCAGCGCTGTTCGACCCCGACGACACCGCGGCCCTCTCGCAGCTCCTCGGACTCCTGCTGGCGTCGCCGGCCGAGCGCGACGCCCTGCGCGAGGCGGGCCTCAAGCGCGCTGCGACGTTCACGTGGGCGCGCACGGCCGGCACGACATCGGCGATCTACGCGGGCGTTCTCGGGGGCCGTCGATGACGGCGAACCGCGCCGTCCGCCCGCTGCTCGGGCTCGCGCTCGCCGTCGCCGCCGGCGTCGTCGCCGAGTCGTTCACGGCGCGACAGCTTGCGGCCGGACTCCTCGCCGTTCTCTACGGCTGGTATGATTGGCCCCGGCGGTCGGCCAGGGCGGCTCTCGCAGCGGCGGGCCTCGCCGCCACCGCGACGATGGCGGCCACGCGCAGCGCCAGCGCGATCGCGGCCACGCTGGCCTGCCTCGTCCTGCTGACGCCGCTCAGCCGGGTGCGTGAGGCGAAGTGGCGGGACCGATTCGCGTGGGCCGCCGCCACCGCGGTGATGCTGCTGCCGCTCGTCCAGATCGCAGCCGGCGACACCGCGGCGCCGACGAGACTCTCGACGCCGGCCGAGCCGATCCTGCTCAACGGCGCCCCGTCAACACTCGTCGTCCCGCTGGTCATCGCCGCGGTGTGGGCGACAGGGGCCGCGGTGCGCGGCGACGTCGGGGCCTGAGGGACATGAAGATCCTGCACCTGTACAAGGACTACACCCCGGTCCTGGGCGGGATCGAGAACCACATTCGCGTGCTCGCCGAGGGACAGGCCCGCTGCGGCCACGACGTGACCGTGCTCGCGGCGAGCCGGGGATGGCGCACGTCCACCGAGACGATCGGCGGTGTGAAGGTCGTGCTCGTCCCCAGGCTGGGCACGATCGCGTCGACGCCGATCTGCCCGTCGCTCGTCGGCTGGCTGTCTCGGCTGAACGCCGGCATCACGCATCTCCACTTCCCCCACCCGCCCGGCGAGGTGGCACACCTGGTGGTCGGCCGGGCCGCCGGGATGGTCCTCACCTACCACGCGGACATCGTGCGGCAGCGGCATCTGCTGCGCCTCTACGAGCCGCTGCTCAGGCGCGTGCTGGGTCGGGCGAATCGAATCCTCGTGACGAGCCCGGCCTACGTCGAGTCGTCCCGCCACCTTCGCGGCGTGCGGGACAAGTGCACTGTCGTGCCGATTGGCATCGATGTCGGGCACTTCGAGGACCGGACGGGCCATGCCGGCGCCGCGCTGCGCGCGCGCCGTGGTCTGCCGGCGGATCGTCCGGTCGCGGTCTTCGTCGGCCGCCTGCGGTACTACAAGGGCCTCGACTACCTCCTGCGCGCCCTGCCGCTCGTCCCTGACCTCCACCTTCTGCTCGTCGGCGGCGGTCCGCTGTGGGACTCGACGCGGGCGTTGGCCTCGGCGCTCGGCGTGGCGGACCGCGTCGTCTTCACGGGGGACGTGGATGACGGCGAGCTGCCGGCGTGCTACGCGGCCGGCGACCTGTTCGTGCTGCCGTCGCACACGAGAGCCGAAGCGTTCGGCACGTCACTCGTCGAAGCGATGGCGGCGGGCGTGCCGGTCATCAGCACGGAGATCCAGACGGGCACCTCGTGGGTCAATCAGGACGGCGTCACCGGCCTCGTCATCCCGCCGTGCGATCCCGACGCGCTCGCCCGCGCCATGAGGACACTCGTGGCCGACCCTGCGCGCCGGGAGGCCATGGGCCGCGCCGGCCGCGCGCGCGCCCGCCAGATGTTCGAGGCATCGACGATGGTCGAGGCGGTGGAGGCGGTGTATCGGGAGGTGCTCGGCGGAGCAGCTGGCCGCTGACAGCTGGTAGCGGATCGTACGTGATCCGCTGGCCGCTGCCAGCGACGAGTTCTCCGTGATCCGCTGTCCGCTGGGAGCTGGCCGTGATCCGCCGCCAGCTGCCCGCTACTTCCGAGCCGTGTACAGCATCACAATCCCGAACGTGAGCGGCGTGGCAGTCGTCTCGCGGAAGCCGCAGGCGGCGAGCCTGCCGAGCATCGTCGCGGGCGGGATGAAGCTGTCGACCGACGCGGGAAGGTACGTGTAGGCGGAGCCGTGCCCCGAGACCAACCGGCCGATCCGTGGCAGCACGTGGCGGAAGTACGGCAGGTAGACCGCCCGAACGGCGGCGGACGCGGGAATGCTGAACTCGAGAATCGCCAGGCGGCCGCCCGGCTTCAGCACGCGGCACATCTCGGCGAGGCCGCGCTCCGGGTCCTCCACGTTGCGGATGCCGAACGCCACGGTGGCCGCGTCGAGCGACGCGGTGCGGAGCGGAAGCCTGGTGGCGTCCGCGCGGGCAAGCGTGATCCGGTGCGCGTGGCCCCTGGCCAGCAGCTTCCGCGCGCCGAGGCGGAGCATCTCGCCCGAGAAGTCGATCCCGACGACACGCAGAGCCCCCGGCACCGCGGCGGCGGCGGCGAGCGCGACGTCGCCGGTTCCGGTGCAGACGTCGACGACCGACTCGCGCCCCGTCAGCCGGAGCGACCGGATCGCCAGGGTTCGCCAGCGTCGGTCGGCACCCGCGCTCAGGAGCCGGTTCAGGAGGTCGTAGCGCGCCGCGATCGCGTCGAACATCGCGGCGACGCGCGTCGGCCGTTTGTCGATCGCCATGGCCGCTAGACTCCGGCGGCCATCCGCTCGGTGATGCGCTCGGCGAGTTCGAGCGCGCGCCGGCCGTCCCGGCCCGTGACGAGCGGCGGTCGCCCCTCCCGGATCGCGCCGACGAAGTCGGCCAGTTCGCGGACGAGCGGCTCTTCGCGCGGCACGTCGAGCTTGCCGCCCTCGATGCCGGGACGCACGCCGGCGCCGCGCACGAGCCGGTAGACCTCGACCTCCTGGGCGGCGTAGTCGATCGACAGGTAGGCGTCCGGCTGGAAGAACCGGATCTTCCGCACGCGATCGCGGCTGATGCGGCTCGCCGTGATGTTGGCGATGCAGCCGTTCTCGAACCGCAGCCTCGCGTTGGCGATGTCGACCCGCCCTGTGAGGACGGGAACGCCGACGGCCTCGATCGACGCCACCGAGGCCGGCACGATGGACAGCACGACGTCCAGGTCGTGGATCATCAGGTCGAACACGACGTCGATGTCGAGCGAGCGCTCCGGGAAGGTGCCCAGCCGATGCACCTCGATGAACCGCGGGTCCCGGAGGACGCGGGAGGCCGCCGCCACGGCGGGGTTGAACCGCTCGGTGTGGCCCACGGCCAGCACGGTTCCGCGCGAGGCCGCCAGGTCGATCATGCGGTCGGCTTCCTCGACCGAACGGGCCAGCGGCTTCTCGACGAGCACCGGGATGCCGCGGTCGAGAAACACCGACGCGACCTCGAGGTGGGCCTGGGTCGGCACGGCAATCGACACGGCGTCCACCAGGCCGATCAGGTCGCGGTAGTCGGTGAACGGCCGCGACCCGTGGGCGGCCGCGATCTCCGCGGCGCGATCCGGCTTGACGTCCACGACGCCGACGAGCGCCGCGCCGGGAAGGGTCGAGAGAATCCGGGCATGGTGGCGTCCCAGGTGCCCGACGCCGATCGCCGCCACCCGGAGCGGTCTGTCGCTGGTCATGTCGGTAGTGCCTGTCAGGCGTCCGCCGGGCGCCTTCTCCCGACGACCGCGATGCCCGCCTCGTCGGCGGCTGCGATGAACGGCTGAAGGTCGAACACGAGCGTCCTGCCGGCGTCGATCGAGAGCGCGGAGGCGCCCGCCGCCTGCATGGCGTGAATGGTCGAAAGCCCCACCACCGGCACGTCGAATCGCATGTCCTGGCCCGGCTTGGCCACCTTCACGACGCGCGTCCCCGGGCCCGCCAGGTGCCCGGCGCGGGCGATCACGGCGTCGGTGCCTTCCATCGCCTCCACCGCCACGACCGCCGCGTCCTTCACGACGAGCGTCTGCCCGATGTCGAGGCCGGCCACCTGGTCCGCCATCCGGTAGCCGAACGCGAGGTCGGCCTGCTCCGCGTCGGTCGGCGGCCGCGACGCGATCAGACCCGGCCGGGCCAGCAATGGGGTCAGGAACGCGGTCGAGTCGAGCAGCTCGATGCCGTGGTCCCGCATGACGTCGGCGACGGCCGAGATGAGGGAGTCGGTGTTCTTCGACCGAAGCCTGAGCAGCACGGACAGCAGCAGGCGGTCGGGCAGAATGCCCGAGAAGATCTTGACGTGCTTGACCTGGCCCGCCATCACGGCGTGCGTGGCGCCGGCAGCCTTGAGCGCGTCGATGCACGCGCCCAGCTGGCCGAGCGAGAGCCACACGATCCCGGATCGCGGCTCGCGCGCCGCCGCCGCATCGAGCTCGGGCGATGCCTCTTCCCTGACCGCGATGATGGTGACCTCGTGGCCCAGCCGCCGGGCCGCGTCGAGGACCAGGAACGGGAAACTGCCGTTTCCGGCAATCAGGCCGATGTGCATTCGACTCCTGAGCCCCGCATCACTCGTCCGCCACCGCCTCGTCCGCCCGCCGGGCGGGTCTGCGCAGCAGCACGCCGCGGTGCGAGCCGCCGATGAACTCGACGAGGTACTGCACCTCCGGGCACGCCAGCGACTCGTCGCCCTGGATCCGGCTGACCGCGCGGCTCGTGTTGAGCTTCGACACGAGCAGGTACCGGTAGGCCCGCTTCAGCTTGCCGATCGAGTCGGACGAGAACCCGCGGCGAATCAGGCCAATCGTGTTCAGACCGTAGATGCGGGCGCGGTTGCCGACCGTCTTGGCGAACGGCATCGCGTCCTTGGTCACGACCGAGTACCCGCCGATGAAGGCGTGGCGACCGACTCGGCAGAACTGGTGCACGCCGGAGAACGCGCTGATGTTGGCGAAGTCCTCCACGTGGACGTGCCCGCCGAGCGTGGCGGCGTTGCCCAGGATGGCGTCGTTCTCGATGGCGCAGTCGTGCGCGACGTGCGCGTACGCCATGATCAGGTTGCGGCTGCCGATTCGCGTCAGGCCGCCGCCCTCGACGGTGCCGCGGTGGATGGTGACGAACTCGCGGATGATGTTGCGGTCGCCGATGACGACCCGCGTCGGCTGCCCGGCGTACTTGAGGTGCTGCGGGGCCAGGCCGATCGAGGCGAACGGCGCAATCTCGTTGTCGTCGCCGATGTCCGTCCAGCCGTCGATCACCGTCGATGCGCCGATTCGACAGCGCTTCCCGATCGTCACGTGCGGACCGATCGACGCGTGCTGGGCAATCGTGGTGCCCTCGCCGATCCTCGCCCCCGGACTGACGACGGCCGACGGGTCGACGGACGTGCGGTCGGGCTCGACGGCCATCAGCAGCTCGGCCTCCGCCACGACCTGGTCGCCGACGTAGGCCACGCCGCGCAGCCGCGCGACGCGGCCGCGGCCGGCCCGCCGTGACACCTCCAGCCGGATGCGGTCGCCGGGCACGACCTGGCGGCGGAACTTCGCGTCGTTCACGCCGCGCAGCGTCACGCGCGCCGCCGGCCGCCCCTCCTCCCGGTGCAGGAGCAGAATCGCAGACACCTGCGCCAGCGTCTCGATGATCAGGACGCCGGGCACGAGCGGAGCGCCGGGAAAGTGCCCCTGGAAGAAGTCCTCGTTGACGGTGACGTTCTTGACCGCCACCACGCGCTCGTCCGGCACGTGTTCGACGACCGCGTCGACGAGGAATGAGGGGTAGCGATAGCAGAGCCGGTCGATCAGCGGCGGCAGGATGTTGGCGTGCACAGGTCTCGTCCGGGTCAGGGATCAGCTGTACAGGACGGAAGGCCGGCCGGCCGGCGCGCGCGCCGGCCACCAGCCGCCCCCCGTCGCGGTCCGATTCGGAGTCCGCCTACTTCGCGGGCGCCTTGGCGCCGGCCGTCGCGGCGTCGAACCGCCTGATGATCTCCGACGTCAGGTCGAGAGCGGGCTCGGCCCACACCAGCCCGGCGTCGGTGCTGAGCATCATGTGCAGGCTCTTCTCGAGGGCGAGCTGCTGGATGATGGGCGACAGCTTGCGCTGGAAGTCGAGCTGCAGCTGCTGCTGCAGTTCCTGCATCTCGGCCTCCGCGTCCTGCTGCATCCGCTGAATCTCGACGTTCAGCCTGTCGATTTCCTTCTGCGTGACCGCGCGCGCTTCGTCGCTCAGCAGCCCGCCGCTGTTCAGCTTCTGCTGGGCCGTCTCGACCTGCTTGTTCTTCGCGGTCAGTTCAGCCAGCTTCTTCTCTCGAAGTGCGACCACCCTGCCGTTCGACGCCTTCCCCTCGGCCGATTCGGTGGCGATCCGCGGGATGTTGACGAAGGCGACCTTCGAGCCCTCGGGGAACGGCTTCGGCGGCGCGGCCGGCGCAGCCGGCGGCGGCGCGGCGGCTGGCGGTTGGGCGGCCGGAGGCGGCGTCGGCGGCTTCTGGGTCGCTGGCGCCGGCGTGGCCGGCGGCTTGGCCTGGGCCAGTACAATCGTCGGAATGGCTCCCAGCGCCAGGCTGAGGACCACGGCTACGGTGAAGCGTCTCATCACTACAGTCCCTTTCTCTCTCGTGCCCGGTTGACGACCGTCATCGCTCGTACTCTGTCCCATCTAGAACGTCGACCCCACAGCGAACTTGAACGCGAACGCACTCTGCGGCTGCAGGTTGTTGTTCAGCACCCCGGACCTGAGCGGGTTGTACGCGAAGATCAGCCGGAACGGCACGTTCAGCACCGGCATGAAGAACCGGACCTCGGCACCCGTCGACGCCTTGAACTCGTTGAACGTCATCTGTTCGCCCTCGCCCCTCACCTGGCCCGCGTCGGCGAACAGCACCAGGCGGACCGGGCCGACGACGGAAATCAGGTACTCCGCGTTCAGCAGCAGCATCTTGTCGCCGCCGACCACCAGCCCCGTGTCGACCACCTGCGACTCCAGGGGCACGACGCCGGGCATCAGGGCGGGCAGGAACGTCTGGCCGTTGTAGGTGGGCGGTATCACCTGCTTCGCCCGCGGCCCGATGGTGCGGATGTCGAAGCCGCGAACGGTGTACTCGCCGCCGGCAAACAGCTTCTCGGTGATCAGCAGCTCCTTGCTGCCGGAGAACGTCGAAATATACGTCCCCTGGACCCGGAACCCGAACGAGCTCCGCTTGGTGTGCTGGAAGTAGGCGGCCACCTCGCCGAACGGCTTCCAGAACGACGTGTCGCCTCCGAGCCCCGCCAGATCCACCGCCACCGTGAAGCGCTTGCCGGTGGTCGGGAAGATCGGATTGTCGATCGTGTTGCGGCTGACGCTCGGCACGATCTTGCTAATCGTCCGGGCGCCGCCGGCGCCGAGCAGCAGCGACGACGCGAGATACGGATTGCTCGCAATCAGCGCCGGGTTCAGGTACGCCGGGTTCAGATCCACGACCTTCGTGTGCTCGTAGGAGTAGTTGAGGAACATCCGGGTGAAGTCCTTCAACGGGAATCCGAACATGATATTCCCGCCGACCGAGTCCTGCGTGAACTGGCCGATGTACTCGAGGCGGCGCTTGAAGACGTCGACGCCGCCCGTGATCGGCCGATCGAACAGGTACGGTTCGGTGAAGGCCACCATGTAGTTCTGCGCGCGCGAGCCGGCCTGGAGGTTGATGCTGAACGTCTCGCCCCGCCCCATGAAGTTCGCGGTCTGGAAGCCGAGCGTCCCGAAGAAGCCCTCGTACTGCGAGACGCCGGCGCCGAACTGGAGCTGATTCCGATTCTGCTCCTCGAACTTCAGCGTGATGTCCATCTTGTTGTCGGCGCCCGGAGTTTCCTTGACGTCGACGTCCTTGCCGCCCTCGAGCTGCTTGAAGTACGCCAGCTGGTTGACCCGCTTGATGGAGTGCTTCAGCGCCTCGGTGTTGAAGACCCCCTCTTCATAGAGCCTGAGTTCGCGGCGCACCACCGAGTCGCGCGTCGTCGTGTTGCCCGTGAAACGAATCCGATCGATGAAGTACTGCTTGCCCTCGTCGAGCTGCAGCGTCACGTCCACCGACGGCCCGGCGACCTTCGGCTTCGGCGGCGCGGCCTTGGGCTTGGCCGGCTTGGCCTCGCCCGGTCCGGGCGGAATCGGCGGCGGCGTCTTCGCGGCCTCGTCGGGCTTGGCGCCCTCCGGCGGCGGGACAGCCTCGGCGGCCTTCGCGCCGGGCGCGCCCGCGCCCTCCGACGGCGCGGCGGTCTCCTCGTGCGGCTTGATCATCGGCACCAGGTTGAACTGGTAGTAGCCGGCCGAACCGTACAGTTCGCGCGCCTTCTCGTACCCCTTCCTGATCGCCTTGTCGCTGTACCAGTCCCCGTCCCTGACCTTGAACAGCGGCCGCAGCCCCTCCGATCGCACGATCTTGTTCCCGTCGAACGACAGCGACGCGACGCGGTAGCGCAGCCCTTCCGTCACGTCAATCCGGAGCTCGACCCACCGGGTCTTGCGATCGGCCGAGTCCTCGAGATAGCGGAACGACGGGTCGCCGACCCGCGCCGTGTAGTACCCCTTGTCGCGGTAGTAGCCCACCACCTTCTCGGCGTCCTCTGCGTACTTGCCTTCCTGGTAGCTGCTCGAGCCGGTGAGGAAGGAGAACGTCCCGCGGCCCTTGTTGTTCTTCATCTGGCGCTTGAGCGCCGAGCTGGAGACCGCCTTGTTGCCGATGAACACGACGTCTCGGATCTTGACCTGCGGCCCCTCGTCCACCGTGAACGTCAGGTTCACGAGCTTGGGCCCCCCGGGGAGCGAGGTGATGCTGGGCGCCACCGTGGCGAACTGGTAGCCCTTCTCGGCCAGCAGGTCGAGGACGATCTTCTTCACCTTTCGGACCATGCCGGGGTCGATGAACGAGTCCAGCCGGATGGTGGCGCTCTCCTCTTTCAGCTTCTCGTCGATCTTCGAACGCTCGACGTGCTTGATCCCCTGGTAGTCCACGATCTTGACGCGCTGCCGCTCCTCGAGGTTGTACGCAATCAGCTTGCCGATCACGCCATTCGAGAACGCGTAGTCGGTGACCTCGATCGAGAGGTTGTCGAGGAACTTCGTCCCCCACAGCTCCTTGAAGTCCTGCTTCAGCAATTCGGGCGTCTGCGCATCGTCCCAGCGGGCCCACGTCCCGGCCCTCGGGTCGCTGGTCTTCGTGTGGATGTAGTAGAGGTAGGTCTCGGCCTCAATGACCGACGTGCCGCCCTGCTCGGGGAAGCACAGACCGAGCTTGTAGACCACCGGACCGGACCCGGCCGGCGGCAACTGGACGGGCGGCCCGACCTCCTGGCCGCACCAGGTCAAGCGCCCCTCCTGCAGAGACGTCGGCGGCTGCTGGCCGGCCGCCTGCGTGGCCGGCGGCGCCTGCGGTGGCGTCGTGCGCGGAGCGGCCACCGGACCGGCCAGCCCCGCCGTCGCGGCGGACCAGCGGGATGGCGCGCGCCAGGATGGCGGCACCTGCGGGTCCTGCGCCCCGTCGGCGCGCAGACCGGCGCCGGCCAGGATCGACGCGGACACGAGCAGATGTATACCGAACGTGCGCATGAAGTCGTGTTCGAACCGAACGAAACTCCCGCCCGGACGCCCGGGCAGCCAGCCCCGGCGCCGCTCCGGCACCGGGGTGATCAATATAGTTTACAGGGTATTAGACGTTTGGGGCCAGCCCGTGGCTTTCGCCTCCGCCCCCGACCTGCCGGAACGCGAGCGCACCGCCCTCGACGAACACCTCGACGGCGCCCCGCGCCGCACCTCGGATGAGCGCATCGGACAGCGGGTCTTCGACGTGCCTCTGCAGCGCCCGCCGCAGCGGGCGTGCCCCGTACGACCGGTCCCCGCACGTGGCGTTCACTATCCAGTCCGCCGCGGCGTCGGTGAGCGCCACCGCCAGCCCGCGGGAGGCCAGCCGGTCGTTCAGCTGCCCGACCAGGAGCGCCAGAATCCGCCGGAGATCCTGGTCCGACAGCGGATCGAACACGATGATCTCGTCAATCCGATTGAGGAACTCAGGGCTGAACGTCCGGCGGACCTCTCCGAGCGCGATGGCCGACAGGCTTCGTCCGATCTCGGACGCCGCCGTGGACTGGAACCCGACCCCTCCCTGCTTCTGCAGGAACCGCGCGCCGACGTTCGACGTCAGGATGACGACCGTGTTCTTGAAATCCACGCGGGTGCCGAGACCGTCCGTCAGGTGACCGTCCTCGAACACCTGCAGCAGGACGTTGAAGACCTCCGGGTGGGCCTTCTCGATCTCGTCGAGCAGCACCACCGAGTACGGGTGGCGCTTCACCTGCTCCGTCAGCTGGCCGCCTTCGTCGTGGCCGACGTAGCCCGGCGGAGACCCGATGAGCTTCGACACGGAGTGCCTCTCGGTGAACTCCGACATGTCGAAGCGGATGAGCGCACGGTCGCTGCCGAACAGGCCGCCCGCCAGGGCGCGGGCCAGCTCGGTCTTGCCGACGCCCGTCGGCCCCAGGAAGATGAAGCTGCCAACGGGGCGCTCCGGATGCTTGAGCCCTGCCCGCGCGCGCCGAACGGCCCTGGAGAGCGCCGACACCGCCAGGTCCTGGCTGACCACGCGCCGGTGCAGTTGCGCCTCGAGTCCCAGCAGCCGGTCGCCTTCGTCCTGGCCGATTGAGGTCAGGGGGACGCCCGTCCACTTCGACACCACCTCGTCGATCTCGGACCGGCCGACGGTCACTCGGGTCACCGGCTCGCGCCCGTCCTGCGGTCCTCTGATGCCCTCCTCCCGGAGCTTGGCCGTGGCGCCGGCTTCGTCGAGCACATCGATGGCCTTGTCGGGCAGGAACCGGTCCGCGATGTATCGGCTCGACTGGTAGACGGCCGCCTCGACCGCCTCGCGGGTGTACTCGACGTCGTGAAACTGCTCGTAGCGGCCCTTCACGCCGAGCAGAATGTCGACCGTCTCGACCTCGGACGGCGCATCGACGGCGATCGACTGGAACCGGCGCTCGAGCGACCGATCTCGTTCGATGTGCTTCCGGTACTCCGCCGGTGTCGTCGCCCCGATGCAGCGGATCTCCCCCCGCGACAGCGCCGGCTTCAGGATGCTGGCGGCATCGAGCGAGCCCTCGGCCGCCCCCGCGCCCACCAGCGTGTGCAGTTCGTCGATGAACACGATGAGGGCGGGGTCGTCGGCCAGCTCCTTGACGATGGCCTTGAGGCGCTCTTCGAACTGCCCGCGGTACTTGGTGCCTGCAACGATCAGGCCCAGGTCGAGGGCCACGAGCCGCGTGCCCGCCAACGAGTGCGGCACGTCGCCTGCGGCGATCTTCTGCGCGAGGCCCTCGACGATCGCCGTCTTGCCCACGCCGGGCTCGCCGACCAGGACCGCGTTGTTCTTCGTGCGGCGGCAGAGCACCTGCAGGAGCCTATCGACCTCGCGCTCCCGCCCCACCAGCGGGTCGAGAACGCGAGCCCTGGCCAGGTCCGTGAGGTCGCGGCTGAACTCCCCGACGAGCGGCGTCGAGCGGTTGCCCCGCGCGGGCGCCGACGGCCGCTCCTCGGCCGACCTGGCGACGTCCTCGCGGACCGCGCCGAGCCGGATGCCGCGCCCTGCGAGGACCGCCGCCGCCAGCGATTGCTCCTCGCGGAGGATCCCGAGCAGGAGGTGCTCGGTCCCGATGTAGGTGTGGAGCAGCCGGTCCGCCTCCTCGGTGGCGAAGCCGAGCGCGCGTTTCGTCTCCGCACTGAACGGGATCTCGTCCGAGGACGGCACCTTCGCCCGGAACACGGTCCGGCCTTCGACCTCCTGCCGGAGCGTCTCGGCCGACACGTTCGACCGCGCGAGGACGCGGCTCATCAGCCCCTTGCCCTCGCGAATCAGGCCGAGCAGCAGGTGCTCGGATTCGATCGAAACGCTCCCGAGCTGGCTGGCCTCGTAGCGCGCGAAGAACAGCACGCGCCTCGCCCTCTCCGTATACCGTTCGAACATCGGGACTACCTGCGAAGACCAGCTCAATTCGTGCGCGGGGGAACTTTTCCCATTATAGCCGTGGCTCAGGGCCGACGGCCGAAGGCGAGCGGCCCGGTCCCCGTGTCACGCGTGACGGGCCAGACGCCGCCCGTCCCCAGCCGTGTCAGGCGAGCTTGCCCGCCTCGAGCCGGAGGACGCGGTCGCAGATGGCGGCCAGGCGCAGGTTGTGGGTGGCGATGATCGACGTGAGCTGCTGCTCGCGGTGCATCTCGCGCAGGAGCCCGTGCAGCGACTCCGCGGTCTGCTCGTCGAGGTCGCCGGTCGGCTCATCGGCCAGGAGCAGCGCCGGGCGCGGCACCAGCGCGCGGGCAATCGCCACGCGCTGCTGCTCGCCGCCCGACAGCGTCCCCGGGCGATGGCCGAGCCGATCGCCGAGGCCGACGCGCCTCAGCAGCGCCTCGGCAGCCGATCGCGCGTCGGCGACCGGCGCCCGCGCGATGCGCAGCGGCATCTCGGTGTTCTCGACGGCGGTGAACTCCGGCAGCAGGTGGTGGAACTGAAACACGAAGCCGATGTGGCGGTTGCGGAAGGCGACCCGCTCGGTGTCGGCCATCTGAGACAGGTCGGCATCGCCGATCCGTATGGTTCCCCCCTCGAACCGATCCAGGCCGCCCAGCACGTGCAGCAGCGTGCTCTTGCCCACACCGGACGCGCCGACGATCGCGACCATCTCGCCGCGCTCGACCGACAGGTCGAGTCCCCTCAACACGTGCAGCGTCTGCGTCGGCGCACGGTAGGACTTCTCGAGCGCGGTGACGGTGACAAAGGACATTCGGGCTATCCGTACCTCAGCGCCTCGGCCGGATCCAGCTTCGCCGCCTGGCGAGACGGATAGACCGTCGCGACCAGGCAGATCGCGAAGGCGAGGACGACCACCAGGGCGAAGTCGAGCGGCAGGATCACAAACGGCACGTGCGTCACCTGATAGACGTCGAACGGGAGGCGGATCAGCTGGTACCGATCGGCGACGGTCGAGACGAGCCAGCCTGCCGCCGCGCCGACCCCGGTGCCCACCAGACCGATGATCGCCCCCTGGAGCATGAAGACAAGCATGATGCTCCGGCGCGACGCCCCCATCGTCTTCAGGATCGCGATGTCGCGGTGCTTCTCCATGACGAGCAGGATGAGCGACGCGACAATGTTGAGCGCGGCGACCAGAATGATGAGGCCGATGGTGATCGAGATCGCCATCTTCTCGAGCCACAGCGCTTTGAAGAGCGCCTGGTTCAGCTTCGTCCAGTCCTCCGTGATGTAGACGCCGGCCGACAGGTCCATGATGGCGCGGGCCACGTCCGGCGCCCGGTAGATGTCGTCGACCCGCAACTCGATCAGCTCCGGCTCGTTGCGGCCGGTCAGGCGCTCGGCGACGGGGATCGTGACCAGACCGTAGGTCGTGTCGAACTCGAACAGTCCGAGCGAGAAGATCCCGGCGACCACGAGCGACCGCGACCTCGGCAGCATGCCCATCGGCGACAGGGTGCCGTCGGGCGTGAGCAGCTGGACGCGGTCCCCGACGCGCGCGCCGAGCGTCTTCGCCAGGTCGACTCCGATCAGGATGCCGGGCGGCCCGTCCCCGGCGGCGGCAAGGGCAGCCAGGCTGCCCTGCCGCATCGACCGGCCGATGTCGGTGACGGTCGGCTCGAGTGCGGGATCGATGCCCTTGAGCGTGATGAACGACCGCCCCTGCGACGTCGTCACCAGCGCCTTGCCGATGATGGCCGGCGCCGCGCCGACGACGTGCGGGACCTGGCGGAGCTGACGGACCGTCGCGTGATAGTCGCTGAGTCCGTCGCCCTTCCAGACGTACACGTGGGCCGTGCTGCCGAGGATACGGTCGCGAAGCTCCCCCTGGAGTCCGGTGGTCAGCGCGAGCGCGATGATGACGGCCATGACCCCGACCATCACGCCGACCGTCGAGATCAGCGAGATGATCGAGATGAGCGCCTGCTTGCGCCTGGCCAGCAGGTAGCGGAGGGCGACGTGGAGCTCGAAGGGGAGGTTCACTCTTTCCTCGCCCGCATGAGCGGGAACAGGATCACGTCCCTGATCGAACGGCTGTCGGTGAGCAGCATGACGAGCCGGTCGATGCCCACGCCCTCGCCGCCCGCCGGCGGCATGCCGTACTCGAGGGCGCGGAGGTAATCCTCGTCCATTTCGTGGGCCTCGGCGTCGCCCTTCTGCCGCTCGGCCCGCTGCTGCTCGAACCGCCGCCGCTGCTCGGCCGGGTCGTTCAGCTCGCTGAACGCGTTGGCCAGCTCGAACCCGCCGGCGTACAGCTCGAACCGCTCGACGGTGTCCGGGTCGTCGGGCTTCTGCTTGGAGAGCGGCGACACCTCGGTCGGAAAGTCGTAGACGAATGTCGGCTGGACGAGCGAGTCCTCCCACAACGCCTCAAACAGCGTCGCGGTGATCTTGCCGGGGCCCATGCCCGGCTCGATCTCGACGCCGAGCCGGCCCGCGAGCGCGCGGGCCGCCGGCTCGTCACGCAGTTCCGTCTCGGCCACCGCCCGTCCGAGTCGGCGCGAGGCGGCCTCGGCCACCGCGCCCCGCATCGGGAGCCGTCGGAACGGCGCCCGGAACGAGATCGTGGCGTCGCCGTAGGGCACATCCTCGCCGCCGGTCACGGCCCGCGCGACCTCGGCCAGCATCTCCTCGGTCATCGTCATCAGCTCGAGGTAGTTGCTGTAGGCCTGGTAGAACTCGAGCATCGTGAACTCGGGGTTGTGCTGGGTCGAGATCCCCTCGTTCCGGAAGTTGCGGTTGATCTCGTAGACCCGCTCCATGCCGCCGACCAGGAGGCGCTTCAGGTAGAGTTCGGGCGCGATTCGGAGATACAGCCGCATGTCGAGCGCGTTGTGATGGGTCACGAACGGGCGCGCCAGCGCGCCGCCCGCCAGCGGCTGCATCATCGGCGTCTCGACCTCGAGATACCCGCGCGCGTTGAGAAACTCGCGCACGGCGGCCAGCGTCCGGCTCCGCGCCTCGAAGACCCGGGCGGTCTCGGGCGTGACAATCAGGTCGAGGTAGCGCTGACGGTACCGGATCTCGATGTCCTGGAGGCCGTGCCACTTCTCGGGCAGCGGCACCAGGCACTTCGCCAGGAACGTCAGCGACGACGCCCAGATCGTGAACTCGTCGGTCCTGGTCCGGAACAGATGGCCCGCAACGCCCACGAAGTCGCCCAGGTCGAGCCGGGTGAAGACCTGGAAATCGCGTTCGGGCAGCGAATCCTGGCGGATGTAGACCTGGATGCGCGCGCGGCCGTCGCTGAGGACCAGGAAGTTGGCCTTGCCGAAGCTCCGGATGGCCAGGATGCGGCCGCTCGTCCTGGTATCGATCCGGACGGCCTCGAGTTCGGTCTTCGTCTTCGCGCCGTGCGCGCCGACCAGCGCCGTGATGGTGTCGGTGCGGTCGAACTCGTGGGGATAGAGATCGACGCCGAGGGCGGCGAGCGCGTCCATGTTGGCGCGGCGCTGGGCGAGCAGTTCGTTCTCCTGGGGCATAGGACGGCTGCTGTCGGCTAGCTTCTGCCTTCCATCTTCTTCCTGATCGCGTCCAGCACCCCGTTCACGAAGCGGCCCGAGTCGCCGCCGCTGAACCTCCGCGCCAGTTCGACCGCCTCGTTGATGACGACGACCGGCGGCACGTCGGGCTCGTGCTGGAGCTGGTAGACGGCCATGCGGAGGATCAGGCGATCGATGAGCGCCATCCGCTCCGGCCGCCAGTGTTCGGCATTCGCGGCGATCACCGGGTCGATCTCGGCGACGTGCCCGACCGTACCGGCGACGAGCCGGCACGCGAACGCGTCGCCCGCCTCGGAGCCCGTCCGGACGGCCTGCTCGATCTCACCGTGCGAGGCGATGGCCTCTTCGGGCGACACGCCGCCGGCCTCGCACTGGTAGAGCATCTGCAGCGCGGCTTCGCGCGCCCGCCGCCGTTCGCGATACGCCTCGTTTCCGGGTTCGTCGCCAGCCTTGATCGCCACGATTCGCGCCTTCCTGTCGGTCCTTCGGTGCCGGCCCGGCCCGGCACCGGCTACTTCCCGGTGAACGTCGCGGGCCGTTTCTCGAGGAACGCCCGCGTGCCCTCGCGCATGTCGGCCGTCGAGAAGCACAGGCCGAACAGCGTGGCCTCGAGAAACGCCGCCTCGGGAAACGCCATCTCCATCCCGCGGTTCACGGCCTCGACAATCGATTTCATCGCCGCCGGCGCCAGTGCCGCCAGCGTCAGCGCCAGTTCCCTCGCCTTGGCCATCAGGTCGGCCGCCGGCACGACCCGGTTCACCAGGCCGATGGCCAGCGCCTCCTGTGCGTCGATGAGGCGACCGGTGAGGAGCAGGTCGAGGGCCCGCCCCTTCCCGACCAGGCGCGGCAGCCGCTGCGTCCCGGCGAAACCCGGAGTCACACCCAGTTTCACCTCGGGCTGGCCGAAGCGCGCCGTCTCGGACGCGACCCGGAGCGTGCAGGCCATGGCCAGTTCGCATCCCCCGCCGAGCGCGAAGCCGTTCACCGCCGCGATGACCGGCCTGCCGAGGTGCTCGATGAGGTCGAACACGTGCTGCCCTTCGAGCGCGTACGCCTCGGCCTCGTTCGGCGAGAGACGCTCGAGTTCCTGGATGTCGGCGCCGGCGACGAACGCCTTCTCTCCGGCTCCCGTCAGGATCACGCAGCGGACGGCCTCGTCGCGCCTGACCTCGAGCATCGCTCGCCTGAGCTGGTCGAGGGTCGCGCGATCGAGCGCGTTCAACACCTGGCGTCGATCGATCGTCGCGACCGCCAGCGGACCGTCGCGTTCGACGTGAACCGTATCAGATGCCACGGCTGAACCTCCGGATGGTGCCCCACAGCCACCACGCCGCCGAGCCGACCCCGGCGCCAACGACGTCGGCCGCCAGGTCCCTCAGGTCGAACGAGCGGCGCGGGACGAAGAGCTGGTGGAACTCGTCGCTCAGACCATAGAGCGCGGAAAACGCCAGGACGGCCCCCACCACGCTTGGGTTGACCGGCCGGCCGGCACCGCCGGAGACGGCTCGCGCGACCAGGAAGCCGAGCCCGGAATAGAGCAGGGCGTGCGCCGCCTTGTCGCTCATGTGACCGGGAAGCGCCGGCACCGACGAGATCGACGAGAGCGCGAAGATGAGCGCGCAGTACAGGAGCACGGGGCCCCACAGCACGATGCGCTCAGACGCCGGAATGCTCGAAGGTGCGCGGCTGGGCTCCACTGGACTCACGTTCCCGGTATGACCGCTCAGAGGGAGAACGGGTACATCAGCCACCCGATCACGAACGCGCTCACGACGAACCCGCCGAACACCATCGCGCCGAAGCGGATCCGGTCGCGCGGCTCGTCCCTCATCAGAACGGCGAACACCAGCGCCACGAAGAACGAGAACAGGAGCATCAGCAGGAAGTGGCTCGTCACGACCCCTCACTTGCGTCCGCGCGCCGTGTCGTACGCGTCGAGTACGACCAGCATGTTCAGCAGACCGGCCACAATCAGGAACGCGTTGGCGTACTCGTACGTGACGGCCGCCGGCTGGCCCTGGCCGAGGTCGAACGCCCACGCGATCGCGTACGGCAGACCCAACGCGGCGTCTGCGATCGCCGCCAGGAGCACGAGCGGCTGCGACGCCTCGAACGGGAACAGCCTCCCGTTCAGCGCCAGGCCGATGCCGAACATGGCCGTCAGCGCGACGAGGAGGATGATCCCCTTGCTCCGACGACCCAGCCAGAGATGCCCCCCGCCCGGCACCAGCCACGACGCCGCGGCCAGAAGCACCAGACCGACGCCATCTATACGCCCCGCCCGGTCCGCTCGCATTCGTGTAGTCTACTCCGAAAACCGACCGCGTCGGCCACCAGCGCGCCCGCCGCCGCACCGAGCGGCACCGCCGCAGCGGCGCGGAGGGCGCCGGAGACCGCCGCCGGACGCCACCACTCGAGAATCAGCGTGACCGCCGTCGGCAGCGCAGCCCAGACGAGGCAGGCCCGCCACCTCGCGAACGGCACCGCCGGTGACGAGCGGCTCCTCGCCCAGGCGAACGCGATTCCGATCACCGCCGAGACGTACAGCCCCGTGCAGCGCGCACACACGGGCAGTTGCGCTCCCGCCACGTGGAACGACCGCTCCGGCCGCTGATGGCAGACCAGCGCGCCGAGGCCGTAGGCGCACGCGGAAAGGTAGGCGCCGCCGACTCCGGCCACCGCCGACAGCCAGGGCGACGCGACCACCAGGACGGCCCACAGAACGGCCAGCCCGGTGAGCGAACGGCCCACCGCACGCGCAGCTGAAGGGAACGCCACGCGGCCATTCTACCCGGAACGCGGACCACGCACGCCCCGTCCCGGGCCGGGCGGAGCCGCCAGCCGTCCCTCGATGCCGCCCGGAACGGCCCTCAGCGGGCGCAGCGAGTCGAAGGGCCCGCGGATGATACACTGCCGGGATGTCTCCGATGGCGTCTCCCGTCACGACCTCGACTCCGACACCCACCGCCGGCTCGCTGGCCGGCGTGGCCTCGATCTCGGCGGCTCTCCTCATGACCGAACTGGCGCTGACGCGCATCTTCTCGGTCACGATGTACTACCACTTCGCGTTCCTCGCCATCTCGATCGCGCTGTTCGGCCTCGGCGCAAGCGGCGTCTACGTGTACCTCGCCCGGCGCCGGCTCGGCCGCGTCGCACCCGCCGAACTGCTGGCCTGGCACGCGCTGGCGTACGCGCTCGTCACCACGCTCTCGCTCGCGCTCCTCGTGCGGCTCCGCGTCGGGTTGAACTACTCGCTCGAGAACCTGCTGCTGATGCTCGCGATCTACGCATTGGCCGCGATGCCGTTCTTCGCCGGCGGCGCCGTGGTGTCGCTGGCGGTCACGCGACTGGCCGTCCGGATCAACCTGGTCTACGCGGCCGACCTGCTGGGCGCGTCGGCGGGCTGCCTGCTGCTGCTGCCCCTCGTCGACCGCGTCGGCGCGCCAGGCGTCCTGCTCGCCACCGCCACGCTCGGCGCGATCGCCGCCTGCGCCTTTGCCCCGCCGGCCTCACGCGCCCGCGTGCTGCCGCTGGCCGCCGTGCTCGTCATCGGCCCCTGGGCCGCGCACGCGTCGGGCATCATCTCGTTCGACGTGACCGACACCAAGGGCCACGCGGGCGACACGGTGCTGTTCAGCAAGTGGAACTCGTTCTCCCGGGTGGGGGTCTACGACCGGCGCCACGGCGACTGGTCGCTGAGCGCCACCTACGCCGGGCCGATGCCCGATTCGCTCTTCATGGACATCGACTCGGCTGCGTCGACGCCCATTGTCGGCTTCTCCGGGAATCTGGCGAGCGTGGCCTATCTCAAGGCCGAACTGACTTCGCTCGCCTATCACCTGGCCGAACCCGGCTTCTCGGCGCTCGTGATCGGACCGGGCGGCGGGCGCGACCTGCTCTCCGCCCTCGTCTTCGGCGCCCGGCGCGTGGACGGCGTGGAGATCAACCCGATCATCGCGAACGACGTCATGCGGAAGCGGTTCCTGGACTACTCCGGCCGCCTCTACGTGCGACCGGACGTCCGAATCTCGGTCGAGGACGGGCGCAGCTTCGTGCGCCGGTCGCCCGAGCGCTACGACGTCATTCAGGCCTCGCTCGTCGATACCTGGGCGGCAACTGCGGCCGGCGCCTACACCCTGACCGAGAACTCGCTCTACACCGTCGAGGCCTTCGACGACTATCTCGAGCACCTCTCGGACGGCGGGTTCCTGACGATCACGCGCTGGGCGCTCGACGGCGTCCGCCTCGTGGCGCTCGCGCAGGAGGCCTGCGCCCGCCGAGGGTGGCGCGCCGCCGAGCGGCTGGCTGTCGTCCAGCACGAGAAGGTCGCCACGTTCATCCTGAAGAAGTCGCCGTTCACCACCGCGGACGTTGGGCGCCTGCAGCGGGTCTGCGACGACCTGAAGTTCACCGTGCTCTACGCCCCGGGCCTCACGCCGCCCGGGCGCCTGGCGCCGACCGGCCCCGGGCACTGGGAAGCGGCCGGGGACGCCCCGAACGACTACGCCCGACTCGCCCTGGCTTCGGACCGTGAATCGTTCTACGCGGGCTATCCGCTCGACATCACGCCGACGACCGACGACCGGCCGTTCTTCTTTCACACGACCAAGATCAAGGATCAGCTGGGGGTCGCTTTCGGCCGGACGATGCTGTTCGGCAACGGGCTCAGCGCGCTCATGACGCTGATGGCCATCTCGACGGCGCTGGTGCTGCTGTTCATCCTCGGCCCGATGGCATTGAGCGGGCGGGCGGCGCTCGGCGCCGGGTGGCCGTGGTGGCTGGCGTACTTCGGACTGCTCGGGGCCGCGTTCATGCTGGTGGAGGTCGCGCTGCTGCAGCGGTTCGTGCTGCTGCTGGGGCACCCGGCGTACTCCTTGACGGTGACGCTCTTCTCGCTGCTGCTGGGCACGGGCACCGGCAGCTTCCTGAGTCGCCGGATCACCGAACCGCGCGTGCGTGCGCGGCTGGTCGCCGCGCTGTTCGGCATCACCCTGCTCGGGCTCGCCGCCATCGTCGCGCTCCCGCCCGTCATCCGCGCGGCGATCGGCGCGCCGCTCGGCGCGCGGATCGCGCTGGCCGTGGCGCTGCTGTTCCCGGCGGGCATCCTGATGGGCATCCCGCTGCCCGCCGGAGTGCGGCTGCTCACCCGCCGTCAGCCGGACCTGCTGCCGTGGGCGTGGGCGATGAACGCCGCGCTGTCGGTGCTCGGAGCGACGCTCGCCGTGTTCATCGCGATGAACTGGGGGTTCTCGGTAACGCTGCTCGCGGGCGGCGCGGCGTACGCCGGAGCGGCCGGCCTCGCGGTGAGGGCCGATCGCTAGAACGGCGACGGCCCGAAGTGCCGGACGTAGCGTGCGCGGAACTCGTCGGGCGTGTAGACGTGGCTCGACCCGCCCATGTGCTCGAGCGCGTAGGTCGCCGCCACGCTTCCGAGGCGCCCGCACACCTCGAAGCCTGCGCCCATCGCAAGCCCCTTCATGAAGCCGCCGCGGAAGGCGTCGCCGACGCCGGTCGGGTCGACGATTGCCGTCGGCGGGACCGCCGGAACCTCGATGGTGCCGTCGCGCAGGATGATGGACGCGCCCTTCTCGCCCCGCGTCACGACGACGGCCGTGGCGTGCGCCAGCATCTCGGCCTCGCGCATTCCGGTCTTCTCGCCGATGATCGCGAACTCGTAGTCGTTGCAGATCACGATGTACGCGCCGACGACGCCGTCCTTGATGTCGTCGCCACCCATGCGCGCCACCTGCTGGCTCGGGTCGTAGATGTACGGAATGCCCAGCTGGCGGCACTCGCGGGCGTAACCGACCATGGCCGCCGGATCGTTCGGGGAGATGATCGTCAGGTCGCACGGGCCGGCTGAGGCGAACGAGAGCTCGGAGGCGTGCGCCATGGCGCCGGTGTAGAACGACGCAATCTGGTTGCCGTCGCGGTCGGTGCTGCAGAAGAAGGAAGCCGTGAACTTCTCGGGCACCTGCTTGACGAGCGACGCGTCCACCCCGACTGTCTCGAGCCACTGGCGGTACTCGTCGAAATCCCGCCCAGCGGTTCCCATCAGCCGCGGGCGCTCGCCGAGCAGGGCGAGCGTGTACGCGATGTTCGGCGCGCACCCGCCGCGCCGCTTGTCCATCGTGTCCACCAGGAAGCTGAGGCTCACACGCTGGAGATGGTCGGGCAGCAGGTGCTCGCTGAAGCTGCCCGGAAACGACATCAGGTAATCGTAGGCGATCGAGCCGGTCACGATGATGCGCATTGGTGCCTCAACGTTCGAATAGCTGGCAGCTGGCAGCTGGCAGCGGAATTCCGATCACGCGTGATCCGCTGCCGGCTGACAGCTGCCGGCTGACGGCTGCTAGAGATACTTCCCGACGATTGGCGCCAGGTCTCGCCTGGTCTGTTCGGGGACGGCGTCGCGGCGGGTGATGATCGCGGTCGCCAGAGCCGTCGCGCACGGGCACGTCCGCCCGGGTTCGAGCCGGCCCACCACCTCGGCGATGATCGCCTGGGCCGTCTTCGCGTTCTGCAGCAGGTTGGCGACGATCATGTCCACCGTCACCGAATCGTGATCCGGGTGCCAGCAGTCGTAGTCGGTCACAAGCGCCAGCGTCGCGTAGCAGATCTCGGCCTCCCGCGCGAGCTTGGCTTCCTGCAGGTTGGTCATCCCGATGACGTCCATGCCCCACGCCCTGTAGAGCCGCGACTCGGCGAGCGTCGAGAACTGCGGCCCCTCCATGCACACGTAAGTGCCGCCCAGGTGCGCCCTCGCCCCGGCGGCGACCGCGGATTCGAACGCCATCCGCGACAGGTCGGCGCACACCGGGTGCGCGAAGCCGACGTGGGCGACGAGCCCGCGCCCGAAGAAGGTGCTGACGCGCCCCTTCGTCCGGTCGAAGAACTGGTCGGGGATGACGATGTCCTGCGGCGGGTACTCGTGCTTCAGGCTCCCGACGGCGCTCGCCGAGAGGATGCGCTCGACGCCGAGCGTCTTCAGGCCGTAGATGTTCGCCCGGAAGTTCAACTCGCTCGGCATGAGCCGATGCCCCAGGCCGTGGCGCGCGAGGAACGCCACCCGGCGCCCGCGGAGCGTCGCCAGCACGAACGGGCCCGACGGGTCGCCGAACGGCGTGGTCAGCGTGATCTCCTCGCGGTCGGTCAGGCCGGCCATGTCGTACAGGCCGCTGCCGCCGATGATGCCAATCTGCGCAGACATGTCACTCCTCTTCGTGGGGACGAGTCAGACGGAGGGAGATTATAACCCGGCAGGCGGCCAGCGACTGGCGATGGGCGGCTGTGTGGCGCCCCACGTCCGCAGGTCGCCCGCCTCGAGTCTCACGCCGTTCACCTCGGCCGTTCGGATCCGTTCGCGACGGCCGCCGACGCCCAGTTGGTGTGCGGCGCGCGGTTGTGGACGAGCCAGCCGCGGAGCAGCCCGGCGTAGGAACGCCACGGAATGTGGTGCCGCTCGTAGAACGGCGTCAGCGCCCGCTGCAGGGCCGGCAGCCGGTAGAACGGCACGCCGGGGAAGTAGTGGTGCTCGAGATGGTAGTTCGAGTTGAGGAACGCCAGGTCCCAGAACCAGTGCCCGCGGACGAGGGTGGTCCATCGAGCCGGGTCCGACGGCTCGATGTCGTAGTGCTGGCCGAGCCGATTCAGGGTGAAGGCCGCCGGGAAGACGAAGAACACCGGTACGATGTACGCGCGGACGGCCGGCCAGACGCCGCCGAGCCACAGGAGCAGCCCCAGGGCCGCCAGGTGCGCCGCAACCGACACTCGGCGCTCGGCTGCGATGCGCGCCCGGACGTCGGGTGGGTACGACGCCGACTCGCGGCGCGCGGCGCGGAAGTAGATTGGGAAGAGCGCGGGCGTCGCGTACAGCAGCTTGTACCAGCGCGCGTTGATCGTCGGCGACAGGTGACGCCTCTTCGGATCGTGCTCGCTCGATCCGAGCTCGGCGTGATGGTCCAGGTGCCACCGCGTGAACTGCGTGGCCGAGAGGCCGCTCGGCACCGCGTAGAGGAAGCCGAGCCAGCGTTCCGCGCCCGGGCGGCGGCGGGCGAATACCGCGTGGTGGACGACTTCGTGCAGCAGAACGGTGAAGTTGAAGATCGTGAGTCCCTGGACGATCGCCAGCGGGACCGCGGCAAGCGGGTGCGAGAACCGGAGGAGCGCCCAGGTACACGCCCCGAGCACGGCGAACTGCCGGCCCGCCACCGCCACGTGGCGCGCGGCCGACCGCCGATGGAGCTGACGCAGGAGCGGTCGGGCCACGGCCTGCCCGAGTTCTACGCGGAGCGATGCCGCGTTCCGGCTGTAGGTGTGCGGCTTCGACAGAGCGACCGGCCTCTCGTCTCCGGCGTGTCCCGGGTCCACTATAGCAGGACCCGGGTCCGGGCGACGGGCAGGCGGACGCGCGGGCGGAAGTATCGAGTAGGTGAGGGCTATTGCTAGCCCTCACCTCTCACACCACCGGACGTGCCGGTCGGCATCCGGCGGTTCACGCTGGGCGCATCAGGCGCTGATGTTCCTCCAGCAAGCTCACAAGGCCGAGTCGCCGCAACTCGGCCGAGGGGACGGCGGCGTGCATGTGGCTCGCGCCGGCATTCCACCACGGCCCGCGGCCGTTCGAAGCGGATCGACGTGCGCGGTCCAGGTCCACCCCCCGCCGACACAACTCGCGGATGCGCGTGCGTGGCCGTTTCCACTGGCGCCAGAGTATACCGCGCAGTTTGCGACGGACCCACTTGTCGACATCCTCGAAGCTGACTTTCACCTCGGCTAACCGGAAATACGCCACCCAGCCCCGAAAGTACCGGCTGAGGTCCGCCACGGTGGCGGCGAGGCGTCGCCCCCGCCCCCGCGCCATCACACCGCGCACGTGCGTCTTCAGCCGTCGGACGGCCGCTGGCGCCACGCGCAGCCGTGCCGCGCGGTCCCACGTCACGCTGTAGCCGAGGAATTTCCTCGACCACGGGCGCGCGACGTGGCTCTTTTCCCGATTCAGTCGCAGCCGAAGGCGCTGCCACAGCCAGCGCTCCAGCGAGGTCAGCACGCGCTCGCCCGCCGCCTTCGACCGCACATACACGTTGCAGTCGTCGGCATAGCGCGCGAAGCGGTGCCCGCGCCGTTCCAGCTCCCGGTCCCATTCGTCGAGCAGAATGTTACTCAGCAGCGGAGACAGGGGGCCGCCTTGCGGCGTGCCCTCCCTGCGCGTTGACACCAGCCCGCCGGCCATCATCCCCGCCTGCAAGAAGCGGCGGATCAGGCCCAGCACCCGGACATCCTTGACCCGGCGCGCCACGCGCGCCATCAGCACGTCGTGGTTCACCCGGTCGAAGAATTGCTCCAGGTCCATGTCCACCACCCACCGATACCCGTCCGCGATGTGGCGGCGGGCGCACACGACGGCGTCATGCGCGCCACGTCCCGGCCGAAAGCCGAAGCTCCCGTCCGAAAACGTCGGGGCGAAGATAGGCGTGAGCACCTGCAGGAGAGCTTGTTGAATGAACCGGTCGAGCACCGTGGGAATCCCCAGCGTTCGTGTGCCCCGGCCGTCCGGCTTCGGAATGTCGACCCGTCGCACGGGCTGCGGGACATACGTGCCGCCGAGGAGCTGTTCCCGGATGCGCGCCCAGTGCGTCCGGCAGTAGGGCATCAGCTCGTCGACGGTCATCCCGTCGACGCCCGGTGCCCCCGCGTTGCGCACCACGCGCGCGTGTGCGGCGAGCAGGTTCTCGCGTCGCACGACTTGCTCGATGAGCGTCAGAGCCTGGTCCCCGCCAGGGTCAGTGCGTGCCGGAGCGGCTTGACGCACGGCGTCCGTCTCCCTCCCCGTGCCGCGGGGAGTCGTCGGGATCCGTGAGGTCGTCTCAGACCTCGTGGCGGCGTCTGCTTCCTCTCGCGAACGCATCGTGGCGGTTGGCTCGTCGTGTTTGGCCCTTCACGACTGTGCGCGTCGCTACTATGGCCGCGGCTGACTCCTGCGTGCGGTCGACCCCGCTGCGCAGCGGGGCTCGCCCAAATCGGCGCCGCCGCAGGTCTCCCAGGGTAAGACGCGTGACCGTCGCTCCATCTACCCGCCGCATATACGCCACGTCGGTCCGGATGACATCGGGCTTCGAGTACCTTGTGCCCTCTCGCCCACCAGCGTTGCGCCTCGACTGCGGTTCGTGCTCCTCGGGCCGGAGCTTTGCCTGCGGCTTCCTTCCGACCCCACCTCGCGGTGACGCCGTTGCCGTTCGGCTAGGGGTTCCTGTCATCAAGGCCCCCAGAGGACTTGCACCTCCCAGTCACTTCCCAAATCGCTTTCGCTATTGGTTGCACGGCACCCGGGATGGGTGCCATCGCGCCATGCCTGGCGCACACAGGAAAACGGGGAGGCGCCGATGTCGCCTCCCCGGCGGTCTGACTGCGGCGTGCGCGTCCGGGTGCTACTGGAACTTGATGACCTGTGTCAGGTCCAGGATCGACGGCTGCGCCGGCGTGGCGGCCTTCACGTCCTGCCACTTCTGATAGAGCGCCTGGGCTTCCGCCGGATACGCCTTGTAGAGCAGCGTTAGGAGCCAGGTACTCGGTGTTCTTCACGACGGGATCCGCGAAGAGCACATAGCTGGCCACCTGTGCGCCCGCCGCCACCGGGGTCTTGAACAACTTCATGCCGGCCAGCATCTGCTTGGCTTCCGGAGCCTCCACCTTGGAAAGGCCGTCCTTCAGCTTCGTCATCAGCTCCTCGAAATCCGCCGTCTTGTCCGGCTTGACGTAGAAGATGATGAGTCCCGCGTCGTTCTGGAACGCCAGAGTCGGCTTCTCCTTCGCGGCCGCGTCCTGCGCCGAGGCAACCGACACGGCCCCCAGGAGGAAGGCGGCTGTGAGAATCAGGTACAGCCAGACGAGGCAAGCGGGCGGAACCGAGCGCAATCCAAGTCAGTCGCATTCAGACCTCCATGACGGTTCGTGCCGGGAAGGTAATTACTCTACCGTACTGCCGTCTTCGAGAAAAGCAGTCATTACACTGGCCGCCAGCAGCATGCCCCGGCGGGTCAGCCGCAGCCGGTGGTCGTCGTGCTCCAGCAACCCGGCCTCTTCGAACGGTGCCAGACGCGCGCCCCACTGCTGCCAGACGTCGACGCCATATGCCTGCCGGACGCGGTCCAGTCGAACGCCGTCGGTCAGACGCAGCTCCATGAACAGCGCCTCTTCGAGCTGCTCCCGCGGCGAGAGCGGCCGGCGGACCGACACGGGAGAGTCGCCGCGCTCCACCCTGGTGACGTACTCGCGGGCGGACTCGACGTTGCTCCACCGTTCGCGCCCGACGGTCGAGTGCGCGCCGCAGCCGAAGCCCAGCCACTGCCCGTCCGTCCAGTATTTGACGTTGTGGCGCGACCGCCGGCCTGGGCGCGCGACGTTCGAGATCTCGGTACTGCTCGTATCCTGCCGATTCGAGCCGGGCCATGGTTTCGAGATACATGTCCGCCGCGTCATCGTCCGCGTCCTGACCGTCACCGGCGCCCGCCGGGCCGTCGCCGAGCGGCGTGCCCGGATACAGTTCCAGCAGGTAGAGCGACGCGTGCTCGGGGCCGAGCGCAATGAGCTCGTCCACCGACACCATGAGCTCGGCGAGTGTCTGCCCGGGCAGCCCCAGCATGAGATCCAGGCTGATGTTGTCGAACCCCGCCGCGCGGGCCTCGTGATACGCGGCGCGCGCGCGCGCCGCGTCGTGGAGCCGCCCGAGCCGCGCCAGTTCTTCGTCCCTGAACGATTGGACACCGAAGCTCACCCGATTGACGCCGGCGGCCCGGTACCCGGCGAGGCGCCCCGGCGATACGGTCTCGGGATTGGCCTCGAGCGTGACCTCGGCGCCGGGCGGGAGGTCGAAGCGCTCGCGGCACGCGTCCACGATGGCGGCAATATCGGAGGGCGCGACGAGCGATGGCGTGCCGCCGCCGAAGTAGATCGTGTCCGCCGTCCGGCCGTCGAGACGACGGTCGTGGCCCGGTTCGTCGGCTCCGGGCTCCGCTCGGCAGACCTCACAAGTCGCGCTTCGCGCCGACCCGATCCGCGCCCGTCTTTCTCGAGCCGGCTGTGTGTCCAACGACCCCGCGGGTGTGGCGCGGGGCTTTAGCCCCGCGATCGACTCCCGAATCTCCCTGGTCACCGCCTCGACGTACCGCCGCTCCAGGGCGGGATCGGAAAGGCCGCGGGTGAAATGGCAGTAGCCGCAGATCGACCGGCAGAACGGGACGTGGATGTAGAGGCCGACGCTGTCAGTGGCCACTGCCCGCCCGCCCGCCGGGCCAGGCGACGTCGGCTTTGGGGTCCGGCTTGCGCAGCTGCGCGCGGGCCGGCGCGCCGGACCGGCGCGGCAACGCCGCGGGCCGCGCCTGGAGCTTCCACATCGCGAGGAGGTCCTCGGGGCCTGCATTCGGCGGCCGATGACGGTAGTCGGCGCCTTCGAACTCCAGGAACTCGCACATCTCGTAGAGCCGCGAGTGCATCCGGAACCCGACCCGGGCAAGAAGGGAATCCGGGTCCGTGCGATCTTCCTTCTCCTCGTAGTTGGACGTGAAGATCGTCAGCCGCCGCTCGTTGTACCGGGTGGTGACGATGAGGTTCATCGTCTCCTCCACCCACTCCGAGGTCTTCTCGGCGCCGATGTCGTCGAGCACGAGCAGTTCGGCGGTCATGACCGGTTCGAGCACCTCGGCCTCGGTGGCCTTCACCTCCGGGTTGTAGGTGCTTCGGATGACCTTGAGCAGCTCACGAACGTCGTAGAACAGGCCGCGCGCGCCGCGCGTGACCATGACCTGCTTGAGGACGGCCACCGCCAGGTGGCTCTTTCCGATCCCGGGCGGGCCGATGAGGAACAGTCCCTTGTCGACCACCGGGAAGGCGTCGGCGAAGCGGCGCGCCCGCGCCACGGCATTCAGAAGGCGCTCGTTCTCGTATCCGATGAAGTTGTCGAGGCTGCAGTGGAGGTAGCGCTTCGGGATGCGGGACTCCGCCAGCAGGCGATCAAGGGTCGAGGCGCGCCAGCACTCGCAGCGCGCCGCTCGGCGCACGCCGTCGCGCTCGACGATCTTCCAGCGTGTGTCACCGCAATCCGGGCAGGGCATCGTCGGAGTATTGTGCCCGACTTTGCGGTCGAATGAAACCCCGCAGTCGATCGCCCGTCGGCCCGCCGCCGCTAGTTGAGATGCGAGCGGAGTCCGCCCGCCTTCGTGCCGAGGCGGAGCTTCTGGAGGGCGCGGGCTTCGATCTGCCTGACCCGCTCGCGGGACAGGCCGAGCGCGTCGCCGATTTCCTGGAGGGTCTTCGGCTCCCCGCCGCGCAGGCCGAAGCGCAGCGCCATCACGTCGCGCTCCTTCGCGCTCAGGTCGGCGAACGCGGCGTGCACCTGCGAGAGCATGGCCTGGTGCAGCAGCGCCTCCTCGGCGGGCGGCACCGTCTGCTGCGGCAGCGTCTCGCCGAGCTCGCGGCTCCCTTCGTCGGAACCGACCGGGTCGCTCAGCGAAAGGTCTTCGCCCGCCACGAACCGCAGCGCCTCGGCCTCGGCCCGCGTGATGTCCAGATCCGCGGCGATTTCCTCGGCCGTCGGCGGATGGTCGAGCCGGACCTCCAGGTCGCTCACCTCCTGCTCGAACCGGCTGGCGACGGCCGACAGCTTCGCCGGCAGGGCGAAGGCGCGGCGCTGGTCGGAGAGCGCGTGCATGATGGCCTGCCGGATCCACCACACGGCGTACGTGATGAACTTGACGTTGCGATCGGGGTCGAACCGGCGCGCCGCCTCGAGCAGGCCGAGGTTGCCCTCGTGGATCAGGTCGAGAAACCCGACGCCGAGGCCCCGGTAGCGCTTCACGTACGACACGACGAACCGGAGGTTCGCCTCGACCAGCCGCTTCAGCGCGGCCTCGTCTTTGTCGCGCTGGATGCGGACCGCGAGTTCCCGCTCTTCCGCGGGTGTCAGCAGAGGCAGCCTCGCGATCTCCCGCAGGTAGGCCCGAAGCGTCTCGGCCTCCGGCGCCTGGTCGTGCGGCGTGTGGCTCACGGCAGGATGATACCTCGTCGCCCTACTTCCCGTTGCCGGCCGGGGGCCCCGGGGCGCGCACCAGGTCGGTCGGCGACGACTTGACGAGCGCCGTGTTCAGCCGCTGCTCCCAGTCGTCGAGCCCGCGCGCGAGTTCGTGCTTGACGTACTCCATGAACTCGTTGACCTCGTGCTGCATGCGTTCGATCTTGAGCCGCATGTTGAGGATGATCTCCACGCCGGCGAGGTTCACGCCGAGATCGCGGGTGAGAGAGAGGATCGTCTCCAGCTGCTCGAGGTCCTCGTCCGAGTAGAGACGCGTGTTGCCCTCGGTTCGGGACGGCCTCAGCAGACCCTCCCGCTCGTACAACCGCAGCGTCTGCGGGTGGATGTTGTACTTCTGGGCAACGGCGCTGATCATGTAGGAGGCCTTGCCGGCCCGCCTGGTCACCATAGGAAGACCCTCACGCCTGGTCCTTCCACCACCCGCTGCGCACGTCCTCACCGTTGATCCGGCCGAATTCGCGCAGCAGCTCCTTCGAACGCTCGTCGAGCAGCGCTGGCAGCACCAGCGCGACCTCGACGATCAGGTCACCCCGTCCGCCGGTCCGCATCGACGGGGCGCCCCGCTCGCGCAGCCGGAGCCGTTGCCCCGACTGCGTGCCCGGGGGGACGCGCAGCCTGACGGTCCCGTCCGTCGTCGGGATGTCGATCTTCGCACCGAGTGCGGCCTCGTGGAGCGCGACCGGCACGGTGAGGTGCAGATCGTCGCCCTCGCGTCGGAACAGCCGGTGAGGCTCGACGCGAACCGTCAGGACGAGATCACCGGGCTGGCCGCCGCGCCGCCCGGCATGTCCTCTCCCTGGAACCCTCACCTGCGCCCCGTCTGCGACGCCGGCCGGCACTTGAACCCGCAGGCTTTCAGCGCGCGCCTCGAGGCCCTCGCCGCGGCATGCCCGGCAGAGCGCCTCCCGGCGTTCGCCGGTGCCGCGGCACGCGTCGCACGGCTTCGCGAAGACCATGTGCCCGCGCGCGGTGCGGACCTGGCCGCGGCCCCGACACGAGGGGCACTGGGTCGGCTCGAGCGCCATCGCGCCGCTGCCGCCGCAGGCCCGGCACGGCACCTGGCGGGTGACGCCGAACTCGCGCTCGACGCCCGCCATCGCCTCGTCGAACGTCACCGAAAGCGCCGAGTGCAGGTCCGGACCCGCCTCGGGCGCCGCCGCGCCGCCCCGATCCGCAGCCCGGTGCAGCACGCCGGCAAACAGGTCTCCGAAGGTGGACGCCTCGTGCTCGGCGGTCACCTCCACCGAGAAGTCGAACCCCTCGAACCCGAACGACACGTTCCCCGGAGGGGTCGCTTGCCGCGAGCCGGCATCGTACGCCCGGCGCCGCTCGGGATCGCTCAGCGTCTCGAACGCATCGGTGATCTGCTCGAAGCGCGCCCGTGCATCTCGGTCGCCGGGGTTGACCCCGGGATGGCATCGGCGCGCGAGCCGCCGGTAGGCCCGACGGATGTCGGACAGATCGGCGTCGCGCTCGAGTCCGAGAATGGCGTAGAGATCCATGACAGCGTTCAGCTCGCAGCCGTCAGCTCGCAGCGGAGTTCGAACAAGCCGCAGTCTCCCGGTGCGGGCCGTCCGCTGTCAGCTGGCAGCCGTCCGCTGCCCGCTGCCCGCTGCCTGCTGCCTACTACTTCTTCCCCTCGTCCACCACCTCGGCGTCGATCACGTCGCCGTCGCGCGGGGGGGCGCCGGGGCCCGCGCTGCCGCCGGGCGCCTGCTCGCCGCCCGGCCCGCCGGCCGACGGCTCGGTCTGCGCCTGCTTGTAGAGCGCCTCGGCCATCGCGTGCGACGCCTTCTGCAGGTTCTCCATGCCCGTGCGAATCGCGGCTTCGTCTTCGCCCTCGAGCGCCTTCTTGAGCGCCGCGATGGACGACTCGATCCGGCTCACGTCGGCGGCGGGCACCTTCTCCCTGTTCTCGGCGAGCGTCTTCTCGATCTGGTAGACCAGAGCGTCCGCCTGGTTGCGCGCGTCGGTCACCGCGCGCCGCTTCTTGTCCTCCTCGGCGTGGGCCTCGGCCTCGCGCATCATGCGGTCCACTTCGTCCTTGCCGAGGCCGCTCGACGCCGTGATCGTGATCTTCTGCTCCTTGCCCGTCCCCTTGTCCTTCGCCTGGACGTTGACGATGCCGTTCGCGTCGATGTCGAACGTCACCTCGATCTGCGGCATCCCCCGCGGCGCCGGCGGCAGGCCGACGAGATTGAAGCGGCCGAGCGTCCGGTTGTCGCGCGCGAACTGGCGCTCGCCCTGCAGCACGTGCACCTCGACCTGCGTCTGGTTGTCGGCCGCCGTCGAGAACACCTCGCTCTTGCGCGTCGGGATCGTCGTATTGCGCGGAATCAGCGTCGTCATCACGCCGCCCAGCGTCTCGATGCCGAGCGACAGCGGCGTCACGTCGAGCAGCAGCAGGTCCTTGACCTCTCCGCCGAGCACGCCCGCCTGGATGGCCGCGCCGACCGCCACCACCTCGTCGGGGTTGACGCCCTTGTGCGGCTCCTTGCCGAACAGCTCGCGAACCACCTGCTGAACGCGCGGGATGCGCGTGGAGCCGCCGACGAGCACCACCTCGTCGATCTTCGACGGGTCGAGGCCCGCGTCGGCCAGCGCCCGCTTCACCGGCCCGACCGTCCTCTGGATCAGCTCCTCGACCAGTTGCTCGAACTTCGCCCGCGAGAGCTTGAGCGACAGGTGCTTCGGCCCCGACTGGTCGGCCGTGATGAACGGCAGGCTGATGTCGGTCTCGGCGACCGTGGACAGCTCCATCTTGGCCTTCTCCGCCGCTTCCCTGAGCCGCTGGAGCGCCATCCGGTCCTTGCCGAGATCGATCCCGTCGCTCTTCCTGAACTCGGAGATGATCCAGTCGATGATGCGCTGGTCGAGGTTGTCGCCGCCCAGGTGCGTGTCGCCATTGGTCGACTTCACTTCGACGACGCCGCCCCCCACCTCGAGGATCGAGATGTCGAACGTGCCGCCGCCGAAGTCGTAGACCGCGATGATCTCGTCCTTCTTCTTGTCGAGGCCGTACGCCAGCGCGGCCGCCGTCGGCTCGTTGACGATGCGCTTCACTTCGAGGCCCGCGATCTGGCCGGCATCCTTCGTGGCCTGCCGCTGCGCGTCGTTGAAGTAAGCGGGCACCGTGATGACCGCCTGGGTCACCGTCTGCCCCAGGTGCTCCTCGGCGGCGTGCTTCAGCTTCTGGAGGACCATCGCGGAGATCTCGGGCGGCGTATAGTCGCGGCCCTGCGCATGCACGCGCACCTCGCCGTTCGGGCCCTGCAGGACCTTGTACGGCACCATGGTCATCTCCTCGGTCACCTCGCTGTAGCGGCGTCCCATGAACCGCTTGATCGAGAAGACCGTGTTCTCGGGGTTGGTCACCGCCTGACGCTTGGCCACCTGGCCGACGGGCCGCTCGCCCGACTTGGTGAAGGCGACGACCGACGGCGTGAGCCGTCCGCCTTCGGGGTTCGTGATAACCGTCGGCTCGCCGCCCTCCATGACGGCCACGACGGAATTGGTGGTCCCGAGATCGATTCCGATGATTTTGCTCATACGCGACCTACCTCCGTTATCGGTCACATCGATGCTGATATCTTATACTGTCGCTAATATAAAATATGCGCCTAGTATTGTCAATATCACTATTGGGCCTGCCGTGGGAAAAGCCGACGAAACTCCTGTTCCGGAGGCACTTCCGTTGGTGTAGGATGGTGCCGCCAGCCTGCCTGCCCTTGCGTGACCGTTGGGAGTCGTGCATGTCTCGCCCATTCCTCGCCTCACTGAGCGTCGCGGTGTGTCTGGCGGCCGGTCCCGCAACTGGTGCGCAGACGCCGACCGACGACTTCTCGACGCCGGCACACATCTCGGCGGCCCAGGGTCGAGCGACGGTTGAGAGGGACGGCAGGGCCGAGGCGGCGACCGAGAACCTTCCGCTGCTCGTCGGGGACCGACTGCGCACGGAGGCGGGGCGCCTCGAGGTGCTCCTGCCCGATGGCAGCGCGCTTGCCCTCGACCGCGACTCCACGGTCGACCTGCTGTCCGGAGGTCTGATGCGCCTGCTCGGCGGTCGCATGGTCCTGGCGGTTTCGCGTCCGGCCGACGGCGAGCCGCGCCGCGACTACCAGGTGGACGCCCGCGGGGGCACGGTGCGCTTTCTGACGAGCGGCGACTATCGTGTGTCGGTCGTGGGAACCGAGGAGACGGCCGGAGTGGAGGTGGCGGTCGTTCGCGGACAGGCGGTCGTCGACGCCGAAGGCTCGTCGGTGCGCCTGTCGGCCGGCGAGCGCGCGACGGCGGCGGAGGGACAGGGGCTCACCTCGCCCAGCCCCTTCAGCGCGGCCCAGGCGGATGCGTTCTACGTCTGGGCCGATCAGAATCAGGTCGGAACGGGTCGGCAGTCAGTCGAACGCCTACCTGCCCGCCGACCTTCAGGTCTACAGCGGCACGTTCGATCGCGACGGCACCTGGGACACAGTGCCCGACTACGGCTATGTCTGGTACCCGCGGGTGGCGGCAGACTGGCGCCCGTACTATGACGGCGCCTGGCAGACGTATGGCTGGGGATGGACGTGGGTCGGCGCCGGAAGATGGGCATGGCCGACACATCATTACGGCCGATGGGGCCACGGGCCCCGAGGCTGGTACTGGATGCCGGCGGCGGCGTGGGGTCCAGGGTGGGTGTCGTGGGGGATCGCGGCCGACTACGTCGCATGGTGTCCGCTTGGCTGGAACGACAGTCCGGTGTTCGGCTTGTCGGTCGGCATCTCCGCCGGCTGGCACTCGGACCCCTGGCGGGGTTGGACGGTGACGCCGCAGCGTGCGTTCGGGCGCGGCGGCCACGTGCCCTCGTACGCCTTGCGGCGGGAGCACCTGGGAGCGGTGGAACGGTCCCGGTTCGAGGTGTACGCGTCCGGCCCGTCGGGTTCGGCGAGGGCGGCGAGCCGCGGAGCGGTCCAGCAGCCATTCGGGTCGTCCTCTGGGCGGGCGCAAAGCGTCGCTGACGCGCGCGTTGGGAGCGCCCGAGAACGCAGCCCGCTGGCGACCGCGGCGTCGCTGTCCACCCGCCCCGGCGCGCCCCAGCGGTCGGGTATCGTGGATGCGCTCTCGCAGCGCCCGAGCGAACAGGCGATGGCGGCCGAGCGTCTCCGCCGACTCGCGGCCGATCAGGCGGCCGCGCCCGGCCGGTACGCCACGGAGCCGTTCGCGTCCCCATCGCAATCGCCCTTGCCCTACCCCAATCGGTTCCGTGCGCCCGCCGCGTCCGAGCGTCGGGAGGCTGGGTCGGCCGCCGTTCCCAGGTCCAGCACGTACAGAATCCATGGCGCCGGAGCGAGCGCGCCGTCTCGGTCCCAGCCGCCGTCGGACCCAGGCCCGTCTGCGGCGCCTTCCTCGTCCGCCGCAGGCCTGCCGTCTCCGCGACCCTACCGCGCACCCGGCCTTGACGGCGCCCGTCCGTCCGCTCCGCCCTCGAATGTCGACCGCGGAAGCCCGCTCGGAGGCCTGCCTGCCAACGTCGGCCGCGGGGGCTCGCCCGGAGGGCCGCCCCCCACGGTCGGTCGCGGCGGCTCGACCGGAGGCCTGCCCGCCAACGTCGGCCGCGGGAACTCGCCGGGAGGGCCGCCCCCCACGGTCGGTCGCGGCGGCTCGACCGGAGGCCTGCCCGCCAACGTCGGCCGCGGGACCTCGACGTGGGGTTCAGCCGCGCGCGGCTCGTCATCGGGCGGCGGCCGGTCATCAGCGAGCGCGCCGGCGCGGAGTGGGGGCGGTCGCGGACGCGGCGGCGACGACTGAGAGTAGAATCCTCTCGTGGCCCACGTCGTCCTTCGAGTCGCCCGCCGCGCCGGCATCGTGGCCCTGTTCGTCGTCGCCGCGGTCCTCGGGACCGTCAGCGGCATCCTCTTCGCCTACGCCGGCGACCTTCCTCAGATCGAGGCGCTCGACGACTACACGCCGAACACGATCACGCGCGTCTATGCGGCGAACGGGCAGGTCATCGGGGAGTTCGCCACCGAGCGGCGCGTGGTGGTCGGGTTCGACGACATCTCGCCGACCCTCCGCCAGGCGATCGTCTCGGCCGAGGACGCCGGTTTCGATCGACATTTCGGGGTCAGCATCTCGCGCATCGTCATCACCGCGGTCGAGGATGTCGTCAAGCGGCGACTGGCGGGGGCCAGCACGCTGACGCAGCAGCTGGCGCGCAAGCTCTTCCTGACCGACGAGAAGACGTGGGAGCGGAAGATCAAGGAGGCGCTGCTCGCGATTCAGATCGAGCGCCGGTACACCAAGCGCGAGATCTTCACGCTCTACTGCAACCAGATCTACTTCGGGCACGGCGCGTACGGCGTCGAGGCCGCCTCGAGGCTCTACTTCGACAAGCGCTCGAAGGATCTCTCCCTGGATGAAGCGGCGCTGATGGCCGGCATCATCCAGACGCCCGAGCGCCAGAGCCCGTTTGTCGACGTGCGCCGCGCCATGCGCCGGCGCAACTACGTCCTGCAGCGCATGGCGGACGAAGGCTACATCACGCAGGCCGTGGCGGCGGCCGCCGCCGCCAAGCCCGTTGAACCTCGGGGCCTGCCGGCACAGGAGTCGGTGGCGCCGTACTTCGTCGAGGAGGTGCGCAAACACCTGGAGCGGAAGTACGGGGCCAGGCAGCTCTACGAGAACGGCCTCTCGGTGCAGACGTCGCTCGACGTCGACCTCCAGGCCGCGGCGAACCGGGCGCTCGAGAACGGCCTGCGCGCGCTCGACAAGCGGCACGGGTTCAGGCAGCCGCGCCGGAACCTGCTGGCCGAGGGCCGGTCGATCGAGCGCTACAGCGAGGACCGCTGGGAGCGTCCCATCGAGCCGGGCCAGGTCGTGCCCGCAGTTGTCCTGGCCGCAGGCGCCGGGCGGAAGACGGTCCGGCTCAAGGTCGGCCGCTACGCGGCGGACCTCGGCCGGGAAGGCGTCCTGTGGACCGGACGGGGCGCCCCGGCGGACTTCCTCACGCCTGGCGATCTCGTCGAGGTGGGCGTGACGAAGGTGGACGAGGTCCACAAGGTCCTGTCCGTCACGCTCGATCAGGCGCCGCTCGCGGACGGCGCGGTGCTGGCCATCGATAACCGGACCGGCCAGATCCGCGCGATGGTCGGCGGCCTGAGCTTCGCCCGCAGCAAGTTCAACCGCGCGACGCAGGCGGCTCGCCAGATGGGCTCGGGGTTCAAACCGGTGGTCTATACCGCGGCCATCGACAGGGGTTTCACGCCGACGACCATCCTGCTCGACTCGCCGGCCTCGTACCCGGCGGGCGCCGGCCAGCCGCCCTATATGCCCCACAACTACGACGGCAAGTACGAAGGCGCCGTGACACTGCGCCGCGCCCTCGAACAGTCGCGGAACGTCCCGGCGGTTCGGACGATGGATCAGATCGGAGCGAAGCAGGTCGTGGAGTGCGCCAGGCGATTCGGATTCCAGGGCCCGATGGAACCGTATCTGCCGGTCGCCCTCGGTGCGGCCGAAGCGACCCTGCTCGAGATCACGGCGGCGTACGCCGTGTTCCCGAACCAGGGCGTGCTGGTGAAGCCGTACCAGATTCTCAAGGTTGTGGACCGGCAGGGCAACCTGCTGGAGGAGAACCGCCCGCAGCTGCGCGAGGCCATCAGGGCGGATACGGCGTACGTCATGACGAGCCTTCTGCGCGGCGTCGTACAGCGCGGCACCGGCGCGGCGGCGGCGTCTCTCGAGTGGCCGCTCGGCGGCAAGACGGGGACGACCGACGACTACACCGACGCGTGGTTCACGGGCTTCGATCCCAACCTGACCGTGGGTGTGTGGGTGGGCCACGACGATCGCAAGCCGCTCGGGACGCCGGAAACGGGTGCTGTGGCCGCCCTGCCGATCTGGATGGACGTGATGAAGGCGTATATCGAGAAGCGGGGAGACCGGCAGAATCCACCCGTCTTCGAGGCCCCGGGGAACATCGTGTTCGTCACGGTCGACCGGGTGACCGGGCAGCCGCTGTCGGCCGACGCGCAAGGCGCGCTGAGCGAGGCGTTCATCGCGGGCACGCAGCCCGGCGGGTTCAGGCAGTGAGGCTGCGCATTCGTGCAGCCCGCCTTCACTCCTGAGTTCTCCTGGCGTCGGCCAGCGCCCGAAGCCGCGCCAGCGCAGCGCGCGCCGCCTCGTTGGTGGGATCTCCGCCGGGATACTCCCAGATCAAGTGATCGTGATCGTCGACGATGGCCGGGATCAGCACGCCGCGTGCGACGAATCGCAGGACCGTCTGCGCAGCCATCCGAATAGTCGGGAACCGGAGCCGCGGCACGACCGTTTCCGGATGACGGACAACGAGCGACACTGGCATAGGGAGCCTCAAGGGTTGAGCCAGACTGCCCTGGCCATCAGGCCACCGTCATGGCTGATGCACGAGGCGATCCAAGTGCCTGACGTGGCAGTTCCGGCTAATCTGCGCGGGTCAGCCGACCGGCTGGCGTAGACAGACATCCAACGAGCAGACTTTTGTCGGGGAATTACCAACCAGGAAGACCCTTCGACCTCTGGACTGTGCGAGGCGATGTCAATGCCTCCACGGCCCGCCGGTGTGGCGGCGGCGTCAGGCGGTGAACAGGCTCATGTCCCGCGGCCGCACGAACACCTCGGCGCCCGGCTCGAGCGCGAGCGCGCGGAACCGTTCCTGAGACAGCTCGACGCGGACCGGATCGCCCCACTCTGCCGTCAGATCCACCTTCACCATCGGCCCTGCGGCGTTGACGTGCACGACGCGCGCGCGGAACTGCCGCTCGCCGCCCCCCTCCCGCTCGATTTCCAGCTGGTGCGGCCGGATGTAGAGCGTCGCGATCCGCGCCTCGTGGTGCGAGTGGCCGGGCACGTCGAACTCCAGCGGCCCGATGAACGCCTTCCCTTCTTCCACCCGCCCTCGGAACAGGTTCACGTCGCCGAGGAAATCGTAGACGAACGGCGTGGCGGGGTGGGCGTAGACTTCGGCCGGCGTGCCCACCTGCTCGACTCGCCCCTGGTTCATCAGCACGACGCGGTCGGCGGCCTCGAGCGCTTCCTCCTGGTCGTGGGTCACGAAGATGCTGGTGACGTGCAACTCGTCGTGGAGGCGCCGCAGCCACCGCCGGAGTTCCTTGCGGACCTTGGCATCGAGCGCACCGAACGGTTCGTCGAGCAGGAGCACCCTCGGCTCGACGGCCAGGGCCCGGGCGAGCGCCACGCGCTGACGCTGGCCACCCGAGAGCTGGGCCGGCAGTCGGTCGGCCATGGCCTCGAGTTGCACGAGCTCGATCAGCCGGTGCACGCGCTCCGCGATCTCCGCGTCGGTCGGCCGGGTCGCGCGCGGCCGCACGCGGAGGCCGAACGCGATGTTCTCGAAGACCGACTGGTGCCGGAAGAGGGCGTAGTGCTGGAAGACGAAGCCCACCCGGCGGTCCGCCAGGCGACGGTCGGCGGGGTCCTGGCCGTCGAATAGGACGTGCCCGGCGTCGGGGACCTCGAGACCGGCAATCACGCGAAGCAGCGTGGTCTTCCCGCAGCCCGAAGGCCCGAGCAGGGCGACGAGCTCGCCGGTCTCCACGCGGAGGCTCACGCCGGTCACGGCCTCGAACGCCCCGAACCGCTTGCTCACGCCGACGACATCGATGCTCACAGCTCACACCCCAGAGTCATGTGCGCGGACCGGAACCACGAGCCGGCATCTTCTCCGTGACCGTCGTGCCCGTTGTGGGTGCCCGTCTTCCCACGATGCTCTTCGCGGCCAGCGTGACCAGGGCCATCAGCGCCAGCACCGAGGCCACGGCGAACGCGGCCGCGAAGTTGTATTCGTTGTAGAGGATTTCCACGTGCAGGGGAGCGGTGTTCGTCTGCCCGCGGATGTGGCCCGATACAATCGACACCGCGCCGAATTCCCCGATGGCCCGCGCGTTCAGCAGGACCACGCCGTAGAGCAGCGCCCACCGGATGTTGGGGAGCGTCACGCGCGAGAACATCTGCCAGCCGCTCGCCCCGAGCGCCAGCGCCGCCTGCTCTTCCTCGGAACCCTGCTCCTGCATCACCGGGATCAGCTCGCGCGCGACGAACGGCACGGTCACGAACATCGTCGCCAGCAGAATGCCGGGCACCGCGAAGATGACCTTGATGCCGTGCGCGGCGAGCCACGGGCCGAGCAGGCCCTGCGCCCCGAACATCAGGACGAACACGAGGCCGGCGACGACCGGCGAGATCGCGAATGGCAGGTCGATGCACGTGACGAGCAGGCCGCGGCCCGGGAATTCGAACCGCGCAATCAGCCACGCGGCCGCGACCCCGAACAGCGTATTCAGCGGGACCGCGACCAGCGCCGCGAGGACGGTGAGCCGGAGCGCGGCCACCGCCGTCGGCTCGACGAGCGCCATCCAGTACTCGCGCACGCCGTCGGCGAATGCCTGGGCGAACACGGCCGCGAGCGGCACGAAGAGGAAGCACAGCAGGAACGCGAGCGCCGTGGCCGTCAGCGCCCAGCGCACTGCCGGCGACTCGGACAGCCGGTCGGGGGCGGCCGTCATGCGAGCGCCCCCCGTCGCCGGCTCCACGCCTGGAGGAGGTTGATGGTCAGCAGGGCGAGAAACGACACGGCGAGCATCGTCGTCGCGATCGCAGTGGCGCCCGCGTAGTCGAACTGCTCGAGACGCGCGACGACGAGCAGCGTGACGACTTCTGTCCGGAACGGGAGATTGCCCGAGATGAAGACGACCGAGCCGTATTCGCCGAGCGCGCGCGCGAACGCCAGCGTCGTCCCCGTCAGGAGCGCCGGCACGATCGACGGCAGGAGCACGCGCCGGAACGTCTGCAGCCGGCTCGCGCCGAGGCTCGCGGCGGCGTCCTCGAACTCGGGGTCCAGGTCCTCGAGCACGGGCTGCACCGCGCGCACGACGAACGGCAGGCCGATGAAGGTCAGCGCCACGATCACGCCCAGGCGAGTGAAGGCGACCTGGATGCCGAGCGGCGCGAGCGCCCGGCCGAGCCACCCGGTCGGTGAGTAGACGGCCGTGAGCGCGATGCCGGCCACCGATGTGGGCAGCGCAAACGGGAGGTCCACGCAAGCGTCCACGAGACGGCGGCCCGGGAAGCGATACCGGACCAGCACCCAGGCCACGAGCAGACCGAAGACCGCATTGACGGCGGCCGCCGTGAGCGCGGCGCCGACGCTGAGCCCGAGCGCGGCCAGGGCCCGCTCGCCCGTCACCGCCGACGCGAACTCGGCCCCGGTCATGCCGCGCGCCCTGAGCGCCAGGCCGCCGAGCGGCAACAGCACGAGCAGGCTCAGGTAGGCGACCGTGAACCCGAGCGTCAGGCCGAAACCCGGCAGGACGCGGCGGCGCGAGCGGCCCGGCACGGCGTCTACCGCCTTCCCCGGAACAGCTGGTCGAACACGCCGCCCTCGTCGAAGTGCGTCTTCTGGGCCGCGGCCCACCCGCCGAAATGGGCGTCGATCGTCAGCGCACGGATGTCCGGGAACTTCGAACGGTACCGCGCCAGCACCTCTCGGTCCCGGGGGCGGAAGTGGTGGCGGGCCGCAATCTCCTGGGCCTCTGGGGTGTAGAGGAACTCGAGGTACGCCTGCGCGACGCGCCGCGTCCCCCGGCGGTCCACCACGGCGTCTACGACCGCCACCGGAGGTTCCGCGACGATCGTCACCGACGGCACGACGATCGAGACCTGGTCGCGCCCGACCTTCTCCATCGCCAGCAGCGCCTCGTTCTCCCAGGCGACGAGGACGTCGCCGATCCCGCGCTGCACGAACGTCGTGGTGGCGGCGCGGGCGCCCGTGTCGAGCACCGGGACGTTTGCGAACATGCGCGCCACGAAGTCGCGCGCCGTCGCGTCGCTGCCGCCCGGCAGACCGCGGGCGAACCCCCAGGCCGCCAGGTAGCCCCAGCGCGCGCCCCCCGACGTCTTCGGGTTGGGCGTGATGACCGCAACGCCCGGCCTGACCAGATCGCTCCAGTCCCTGACCCCCCTGGGATTGCCCTTCCTGACCAGGAAGACAATCACCGAGGTGTAGGGCGCGCTGTTCTCGGGCAGTCGCTTCTGCCAGCCGCCTCGGATGAGGCCCCGCTGGCTGAGCGCGTCGACGTCGAAGGCCAGCGCCAAGGTCACCACGTCGGCCTCGAGCCCGTCGATCACCGACCGCGCCTGCTTGCCCGACCCGCCGTGCGACTGGTTGATCGTCACGACCCCGCCGCCCCGTCGCCCCCAGGCGCGCGCGAACGCCGTATTGATCTCCTGGTAGAACTCGCGCGTCGGGTCGTACGAGACGTTGAGCAGCGTCACCGGCGTCTGCGGCCCCGCGGCGAGCGCCGCAGCGGCGAGCGCCGCGATGCCGAGTGCGAGCGCCGTTCCGGCCAATCTCACGGTGCCTCCCACCCAACGTCGGGCTGACGGCGATTCGCACGACCCGCAGATCGCACGATCGCCAGATCGCACGATCGCCAGATCGCACGATCGCACGATCACCGGACCCGCCTCCCCGCCCTGCCGCCTCCCGCCCTGCGACCTTCCGCCTTCCGGCTTCCGCTCCCCGCCTTCTCCCGCCCGGCAGCGGCGTGGCGCGCCCGCGGCCGCTCCACCCGATCGACGGCCCGGTTCACCGTGGCCAGGCTCGCCCCCTCCAGGATCCGCGCGGTCGAGTCGCGCACCGCCTTCATCACGAGCCGGATGCCGCACCGCTGCTCGTCGGCGCACTCGTCACACCGCTGGTACGCGGTCAGGCTGACGCACGGGGTGAGCGCCAGGGGACCGTCGAGCGCCCGCACGACTTCGCCGAAGTCAATCGACGCGGGATCGCGGGCCAGCTGGTAGCCTCCGCCGTGGCCGCGCCGGCTGCGCACGAGTCCACGCCGCGTCAACTCGAGGAGGATCGTCTGGAGGAACTTCGCCGGGATCCGCTCGCGGCCGGCCATCTCCGATGCGAGGATCGGCCCCCGGTCGGTACTCGCGGGCCATGAGCAGCAGCGCCTTGAGGCCGTACTTCAACTTGCGTGTCAGCACGGGCGAATTGTCTAGTAAGTCAATGGACTTTGTCAATAGACAGCGCGTGCGACGGTCAGTCGCCGGTTGCCAGTGGCCGGTCAATCACGCGAGACGGTCCGGCAACCGGGAACTGACCACCGGCCCCTGCCGCGCGGACGCTAGTCGGTGTCGCTGACCGCGCGGCCCAGCGTGCCGTCGGCCTTCTGCTTGAGGTAGGCCTTGATGAACGGTTCGATGTCCCCGTCGAGGACCCGGTTGATGTCCCCGACTTCTTCCTTCGTGCGGTGGTCCTTCACCATCTGATAGGGGTGCAGCACGTAGCTTCGAATCTGGCTGCCGAAGGCGATGTCCCGCTTCTCGCCGCCCAGCTGGTCGAGCTTGGCCTGCTGCTCCTTCATCTTCATGTCGTAGAGCCGCGCGCGCAGCACCTTCATCGCCGAGTCGCGGTTCCGGCCCTGCGACCGCTCGTTCTGGCAGGTGACGACGATCCCCGTCGGCAGGTGGGTGATGCGGATCGCCGAGTCCGTGACGTTCAGATGCTGTCCGCCGCACCCGCTCGACCGGTAGGTGTCGACGCGGAGGTCCTTCTCGTCGATCTCCACCTCCACGTCGTCCGGCAGTTCGGGCCAGACGTAGACCGAGGCGAACGAGGTGTGCCGGCGGGCCGCCTGGTCGAACGGCGATATGCGCACCAGCCGGTGAACGCCGGCCTCCGCAGCCATCAGCCCGAACGCGTAGTCGCCGCCGATGGTCACGGTGGCGCTCTTGATGCCAGCCTCGTCGCCCGGCTGGTACTCCATCAGTTCGCGCCGGAGTCCCCGGCGCTCGGCCCAGCGCAGGTACATGCGGAGGAGCATCTCGGCCCAGTCCTGCGACTCGGTGCCGCCCGCGCCCGGGTGGATCGTGACGATGGCGTTCTTCTGGTCGTGCTCGCCACCCAGAAGCTTCTTCGTCTCGGCCGCGTCGACTTCACGCCCGAGCGCGTCGAGGCCGTCGGCCAGCTCCCGCCCCACGTCCTCGCCCTGCTGGGCCCACTCGACCAGGACCGACAGATCGTCTGCGCGCTTCTTCAGCGCGTCGACCATCTCGACGTCCTGCTCGAGCCGCCGCCGGCGCTGCAGCACCTTCTGCGCCTCGGCCTGGTCCTTCCAGAAATCCGGCTGGGCGGCGCGCTCCTCCAGCCGTGTCAGCTCCTCGCGCGGCGCGGCACGGTCAAAGATAGCTCCGAAGCTCGGACGACCGCTTCGCCAGGTCCTGGTACCGCCGAACGAGTTCTTCGATCACTAGCGCCACAACTCACCCCTTACTACTTCGCAAGATCGCCAGATCGCACGATCGCACGATCGCAAAATGCGCCGTTCCCGTCTCCCTACCTCTTCATCTTACCCCACCGGATCGTCAGGGCCAGCGCCGCCAGCGTCGCGGCGATGCACGCGTAGGCGAAGGCGTCTCCCGTTTGAGCGTAGATCGTCCGCGAGGTCAGGAAGCGGACGTCGCCGGTCAGCGCGGCTCGTTCGAACAGCCCGCTCCGCACCATCACCCGCCCGTAGGGGTCGACGATGCCGCTGATGCCGGTGTTGGCCGCCCTCGCCAGGTAGCGTCCCTGCTCCACGGCGCGGAGGGACGCCATCTCGAAGTGCTGCCATGCCGCCGACGAGCGGCCGAACCACGCGTCGTTGGTGATGGTCGTCAGCAGTTGGCTGCCCTCCCGCGTCGCGTCACGGGCCAGGTTGGGATACACGACCTCGTAGCAGATCGCCGTGCTCGCCGTGTGGCCCGCGACCGGCAGCATCACCACGCGGTCGCCCTCCGAGAAGTCGGACACCGCCTGGATCAGAGGCCCGGCGAAGAACAGCAGCCGCTTGAGCGGGACGTACTCGCCGAACGGCACCAGGTGAACCTTGCGATAGACGGCCGCCACCGTCCCGGCCGGGTCGATCAGGAACGCGGCGTTGAAGTAGCGCGCCGGCGTCGTGCGCTCAATCTGGTCGCTGCCGACGAGCAGCGTGCTGCCGGTCTCGATCGCCAACCGGCGCACGGCGGCGCCGACGGCCGGGTCCTCCTCGAAGAAGAACGGGAGCGCCGACTCGGGCCAGAGGACGAACCGCGCGCCTTCTCCCGCCACGCGTCGCGTCAGATCGAGGTAGTTCTGGACGATGGAGCCGGCCTTGACCTGATTCCACTTCTCGGCCTGCGAGACGTTGCCCTGGACGAGCCCGATTCTGAGCGGGACGCCCTCGCGCGTCAGCGCGTTGCTGGTCAACCGCGCGCTTCCCCAGACGGCGGTGACGACCACCGCGGTCGCGGCGGCTGCCGCGTACCACCATCGCACCCGCGTGCGATCGACCACGAGGAGCACGGCGGCCGTGCCGACGAGCGCGACGAGCGCCGACAGGCCCCAGACGCCGCAGAGGCTGGCCAGCTGCGCCACGGGGAGCACCGTGGCCTGGCTGTAGCCGAGATTCACCCACGGGAAGCCGGTGAACAGGTAGCCCCGTCCGAACTCCGTCGCAACCCACACGGCAGGCGCCAGCGCGACGCCCCGCGCGCCGAAGCACGCCGCCAGGCGCTGCAGGATCAGCGCAAACAGGGCGGGATAGAGCGCGAGGTAGACGGCGAGCGCCACCATCAGCGCCGTGGCCACGACCGAGTGCATGTCGCCGTACTGACGCATGACCGCGCCGGTCCAATACGTCGTGCCGACGAAGCAGGCCGTCCCCGAGGTCAGGCCCAGCGAGAACGCGCGGAGCGCGCTCGGGCGACGCGGGGCGTTTCCGGAACGGGGAATGAGCAGGCTGGCGACGAGCGGCGACAGCGCAACCCACGCGATCGCCGGGTGGCCGAATCGGGGTACGCTCAGCGCGAGCAGGATGCCGGACAGAACGGCTAGCGCGCGATCGATGGTTTGTGCTGCTCCTCTTGCTCGAGACGCCGCTTGACCGCCTCGGCCTCCTTGCGCGTGGCGAACTTGCCGACGCGGACGCCGTACAGCGCCGTGCCCTTGCTGCCGATCACCGGCGACACCCAGGTCCCGTAGCCCTTGCCCGCCAGGTTCGCGGCCACCTTGTCGGCCTGGGTCTTGGTCCGGTACGCCACGACCTTCAGGTAGAACCCGTCCCCCGGCGGCTCGCCCCCGCCGGGCGGCGGCGCGGGCGCGGCGCTGGCCTTCGCCTCCGCGGCTTCAACCGGGGCCGCCGCCGGGGCGGCCGGAGTCTGCCCGCGAGCGTAGAGAGCGGGGGCCTCTTCCGGCTGGGGCGGCGGGGTGGCCGGCGGCGCCGGCTTCTCGGAGGCGGGCGCCGGCTTTGGCGCCGTCGCCGTCGGGTCGGCGGCGCTTCCGACAGCCTGCACCGATTCGGCGGAGGCTGTCGGCTCCTGCTGCGACCGCACCCCGCGGCCGACGAGCACGCCGCTGAGAAACGTCACGATCAGCACGACCGCCGCGGCCATGAAGAGGGCGATCAGCTGCTTCCCGCTCAATTGGATTTCGCGAAAACTCTCGTCGGCCATGAAACCTGACTACCTCTGAACGTCGGTCCCCGGAACCCTCGTCACCTGGCTGGCCGCGTGACCGAGCAGGTTCAGGAGGTCGATGGGCAGGGGAAAGATGATCGTCGAGTTCTTCTCCGACGCTATCTCGGTGAGCGTCTGGAGGTAACGAAGCGTGATCGTGATCGGCTCCACCGACATGACGGTGGCGGCCTGCGCCAGCTTCGCCGAGGCCTCCAGTTCGCCGGCGGCGTGGATGATCTTAGCACGTTTCTCCCGCTCGGCTTCGGCCTGCTTGGCCATCGCCCGCTGCATGTCGGCGGGCAGATCGACGTGCTTCACCTCGACGGCCGACACCTTGATCCCCCAGGGATCCGTGTGCTGGTCGAGGATCTGCTGCAACTGCTGGTTGAGCCGCTCGCGCTGCGACAGCAGGTCGTCGAGCTCGCACTGTCCCAGCACGCTGCGCAGCGTCGTCTGCGCCAGCTGCGACGTCGCGTAGTGGTAGTTCTCCACCTCGACGATCGCGCGGCGGGAGTCCATGACGCGGAAGTAGACGACCGCGTTCACCTTCACCGACACGTTGTCGCGGGTGATGACGTCCTGCGGCGGCACGTCCATGACGATCGTGCGGAGGCTGACCCGCACCATCCGGTCGATGGGCGCGAACACGAGGACGACGCCGGGCCCTTTCGGCTGCGGCAGCAGCTTGCCGAGCCGGAAGATCACGCCACGCTCGTACTCGGCCAGGATCTTGATCGAGGCGAGCAGGTAGAGGACGACGACCAGTGCGAACAGCAGGAGCGGCTGAATGGACGACATCGGTGACACCTTTCAGGAACAGAAGACAGAAGGGAGAAGACAGAATCCAGAAGATCGAGCACGCGATCACGCTGCCACGTGGTTACGCCGCCACGCCGTCACCTGTCACGGCCCCGGACGCTTGCGGTTCACGGTGAGCGTCAGGCCGTCGACACCTGTGACGAACACCTCCTCACCATCCGCGATCGGCTCCGAACACCTCGCCGTCCAGATCTCGCCGTGCGTGGAGACGCGGCCCGCAGCGCCCGGCGCGATCGGGCCCAGCGCCCGCGCGGAGGCTCCCATCATGCCGGCCGACCCGGTCGTCGGGCGCCGCCGCTGCGACGCGATCCCCAGCCGCACCAGCAGGATCAGGATCGCCGACAGCCCCGCGACCACGGGCAGAATCACCGACAGGCTCACCTGAAGTTCCGGCGCGGAGGTGTCCATCAGCATCATCGATCCGAACAACAGGCTCAGGATGCCGCCTGCGCTCAGGACGCCATGGCTGACCACCTTGACCTCGAGGATCAGCAGCACGATGCCGAACAGGATCAGCAGGACGCCCGCGTAGTTCACCGGGAGCACCTGGAAGGTGAAGAACGCGAGCAGCAGGCACAGTCCGCCCGCCACGCCGGGGAGCACCGCGCCTGGATTCCAGAGTTCGATGGTCAGCCCCAGCATGCCGAGGCTGAGCAGGAGGTAGGCGATGTTCGGGTGGGCGAGCGCACTCAGCCACCGCTGCCGCCAGTTCATCTCGACGGTTTCGACCCGGGCGCCGGCGGTGCGAATCACGACCAATCGACCGTCGAACCGGCGCACGGTTCGGCCGTCGAGCTTCGCCAGCAGCTGAGGAACGTCCGCCACCACCATGTCGACGAGCGGCGGCTCGGCGCCAATGGCCTCGGCCTCGGTGAACGACCGGCTGTCGCGTACCGCCTCGTCGGACAGCTTCGCGTTTCGTCCCCGGCCGGTCGCCCACGTCCTGGCGGCCGCGGCGACATCCGACGCCATCTTCTTCGCCATGGTCTCGTCGAGCTTCTCGCCGCTGCCCTGGACGGGGTGGGCTGCGCCGATGTGCGTGCCGGGCGCCATGGCGGCGACGTCGGCCGCGATGGTGATGAGAAAACCGGCCGAAGCCGCCCGGCTGCCAGACGGCCCGACGAACACGGCCACCGGCGTCTTGGCCGACAGCATGTGCGACACGATGGTGTGCGTGGAATCGAGGAGGCCGCCAGGGGTCCGTAGCGTGAAGACCAGGAGAACGGCGCCATCGCGGTCCGCCCGGTCCATCGCCTCGATCATGAATCCGGCCGACACCGGGTGGATGAGGGCGTCCACGACGGCCGAATACACCAGCGGCCTGGATGGCTGCGACCACAGCAGGGAGGGCACGCACGCGGCGAGCAACGTCGCCAGCAGCGCGGCGGCCCGCGCGCGAGCCCTTCGACGAGGGCCGTCACCGGCGAACGAACGCTCGCTCATGCGTCACCTGCCGCCGCGATTATACCGCTTCGCAGGGGCCCTCAGCGTTGTTTCCCGTCGATTTGCGCCGCCAATTGCTTCACGTCGGCGCCGTCCGGATCGATTTGCCGCGCTTTCTTGAGTTCGGCGCGGGCGCCGGCGTCGTCCTTGGCGGCGAGATAGGCCTGGCCGAGCACCGCGTGCGCCTCGGACGAGTCGCGGCACCACAGGGCGATCTTGAGCCCGTCGATGGCCTCGGCGACGCGACCGGTCCTCAGGTAGATGCGCCCGAGCAGGAGGTGGACGTCGGGCTGGTACGGCATCAGATAGAGGGACCGCTTCAGTTCGGGAATCGCCTCCTCGTCCTGCTGCTGCTCGAACATCCGGCGGCCGCGATCGGCGTGAAACGCGGCCAGCTCTCCGAGGGCCGTCGGGTCGGTTGGCGTGCGCGCCGTGTCCACCGGCATCGGACGGGTGGCGTGGAGATCCTCGCGCAGCCGCTCGAGACCCCGCGGCACCGGTTCGGCGGCGGCGTTGGGCCGTTGCTCCCACTCCAGATAGGTCGACGACAGCTGCCTGGCCAGTTCCTTCTCGCGATCCCCTTCGACACGCGAGCCGGTGGCGAGCAGGGCGGCACCGAGCACGAAGTGCGCGTCTCCGTCGGCGGAGTTGCGCCGCACGGCCTCGGTGAGCCAGTAGACCGCCGCCTGCGGCTCCCGATCGAGCCAGTAGGCGTAGCCCGCGTTGAACGGGTAGTCGGGGTCGCCCGGGTCGGCCTCGGCGGCCTTGGTGAAGTAGTAGGCGGCGCGGCCGGTCTGTGGCGTCGCGCCGCGGCGTGCCTGCACGACGCCGAGGTTGTTCAGCACCGTCGGACTGGCCGCCGTGTCGAGCAGCGCCTTCAGCCCGGCGAAGGCCTCCTCGTACTGCTTGAGGTGGATCCTGGACAGCGCCGCAAGGAACCGTGCACGCCCGTAGAGGCGCGAGCCGGCCGGCACGGCGAGCGCCTCGGCAGCGGCCTTCGCGTGGTCGCCCTGCGCGGTGTACACCTTCCAGAGCGCGATGCGAGCCGGGGCAAAGCCGGGCGCGAGTCTCAGCGCCGCCTCGAGGAAGCGGACCTGCGCGGCGGTGGTGGCGGCGACCAGCCCCTTGATGTAGCTCTCGAAGACAGCCAGTGAGCCGTGCTCGGCGGCAGCCGGACCAGGCGCAGTCGATCCGGGCGGCGACAGCTGCCGCGACAGCCGCTCGAACACCGCGAAGAGGTCTGAGAGCGGCCCGGTTTCGACCAGCGGCGGTCGCATCCGACCGGTGTCGAGCCGGATCGCCCTGGCCGTGACGGTGAGCTGCGCGTCCTGCACCGTGAAGCTGCCCATCACCAACTCGGTCGCGCCAATCATCTGCGCGGCGCGGATGATGGTGGCTGCGCTCAGCGAGGCCGTGGGCGGAATCTGGAGCCGCTCGAACGTCTTCACGCGCTCGTCCCGCGAGACGGCGCCGACACCCATCGCCTCGAGGTTGCCGGTCACCAGCGTCGCCGCGCCTTCCGAGACCCAGAACAGCCGGCCGTCGCGCCCCGTATTCTCGAAGGGCACCACCAGCAGGCGCTCGCGCGGCCGCGCCTCCTGCGCCGCCGACTGGCTCGCCGCGAGGATCAGCGCCAGCGCACAGAGACCGCCGAAGGAGCCTCGAGCCGCGTCTCTCATTGTGGTGACGCCGGGCTGGGGACCGCCGGCTGACGGCGAGACACCACGGTCAGGTCGAGCCGGCACGACGGGTCGCCGACCGCCCGACATTGGTCGAGTCGGACGAGGCCCGGCACGTCGTACAGCGCCAGCAGCCTGGACACCAGGGCCTCGTTGAATCCGCACAGGTGCTCGGACGAGGTATCGCGGACGCTGCAGAATACCGATCCCCCGACATCGAGGTGGCCTCGGCCCCGGCGCAGCCGGAACGCCGCGCGACTGCTGCCGTAGGTGCTCCGGATCGCCCGCCGGGCGATGCGGAGCACCGCCCGCGAGCGCAGCCAGAGAGGCATCGACCGGATGACGGCGCGCGCCATCGGCCCCTGGGACGCCACGGTCCATTCCGCCGCGTATTCGCCGGCACGCCGCGTGACCCGGCCGTAGGCCTCGCCTTCCTGCCGGAGGAAGCTGAGGACCGCCTGTACCGGCGCCAGGCCAATCGTGCCGAGGCGCAGCCCGTCGGGATTGAGCCAGTTCTCGTAGAATTCGAGCCGTGTGGGCAGCAGGTCCGAAATGGCCTGGTGAAGGCTGGCGACGAGGATTCGGCCGATTCCCGCTTCGGTCATTTTCTGTTAACGTTAGAACCCGAGTGGACGCGGCAATCCTCGCAGGCGGCCGGGCCCGCCGGCTCGGCGGCCAGGACAAGCGCGCGCTGCGCGTCGGTCGGGCGACCATCCTCGAGCGCCAGATGGCGGCGCTCGACGGCCTGGTCGACCGGGTATTCGTCGTCGGCGCCGATTTCGCACCCGGCTGCCGCGTCGGTCCGCACGTCGTGCCGGATCGGCTGCCGAATGCCGGCGCGCTCGGCGGCCTGTATACCGCGCTGTGCGAAGCCGCCGGCCCGCACGTGCTGGTCGTCGCGTGCGACCTGCCGTTCGTGACCACGCCGCTTCTGGCGCGGCTGATCAGCCTGGCCGGCGACGACTGCGACGCCGTGGTGCCCCGCTCGACCGACGGCCGGCAACCGCTCTGCGCCGTCTACGCGAGTCGCCTCGCGGAAGACGTCCGCCGGCGGATCGAGTCGGGCCGGCTGAAGGTCCAGGACCTGTTCGAGGCGATTCGCGTCCGGGAACTCGGCCCGGCCGAGGTCGCGGCGATCGACCCGGACAGCCGGCTGTTCTTCAACGTCAACACGCCGGACGACCTCGCGCGCGCCGGCCGGCTCTCGTCAGACGCGGATCAACCCGCCGGGCGCTGACGGCCACGATTATGGCACGCCCGCGGCGCGGCAAACCAGCAGCGACCATCGAGCGATGATACTTCCACTTCACACACTCGTCCGGGAACGAATCACCTCGGTCCTCGGCGTCCGCTTCGGCCTCGCAGCCGACGCGATTCCCGCCATCGTCATCGACTACCCGCCGACCCGCGAACTGGGCGACCTCGCGCTGCCGGTGGCCTTCGAGCTGGCGAGGGCGCTGCGGAAGGCGCCGAAGGTCATCGCCGAAGAACTTGCCGGCGCGCTCGGGGACGTGCCTGGCGTGGCGCGCGTCGAGGCAACCAGGGGCTACCTGAACCTGTTCCTCGACCGTCGCGCGTTCCTGTGCGACCGAGTGGCCGCCGGGGCGCCGGACACCGCGCCGCGACCGCCGGCGGGAGCCGTGAAGACGATTGTCGAGCACACCGCCATCAACCCCAACAAGGCCGCGCACATCGGCCACCTTCGCAACTCGGCGCTGGGCGACACCCTGGTGCGCGCCCTCCGGTTCCGCGGCGTGCCCGTGGAGGTCCAGAACTACATCGATGACACCGGCGTGCAGGTGGCCGACGTCGTGGTGGGGTTCCGCCACCTCGAGGGCCTGAATCTCGCCGGAATCCGCGCGGTCGCCGATTCCACCCGGTTCGACTTCCACTGCTGGGACCTCTACGCCCGCGTTGCGGAGTGGTACGAAGAGGACAAGTCGCGGCTGCAGGCGCGGCTCGACGCGCTGCACGACATCGAGCACGGCGGGAACGAGTCGGCGGCGATCGCCGCGTTCATCGCCGACCGCATCGTCCGGCGGCACCTGGAGACGATGGCGCGGATGAACGTGCAGTACGACCTGCTGGCATGGGAGGGCGACATCCTCCGCCTGCGCTTCTGGGCGCGCGCGTTCGAGGTGCTCAAGGAGAAGGGCGCCGTCTTCCTGCAGAAGGAAGGCCGGCTGGCCGGCTGCTGGGTCATGACCATCGACGACGATGCCGAGGCTCCAGCGGCGCCGGTCGAGGGCGACGCGGAAGGAGGAGAGGACGACAGCCGCGAGAAGGTGATCGTGCGGTCGAACGGGACCGTGACCTACGTCGGCAAGGACATGGCCTACCAGTTCTGGAAGTTCGGCGTCCTCGGTCGGGACTTCCACTACCGGGTCTTCAGCCGGCGCGGGGACGGGCAGCCGGTGTGGGCGACGTGCGGCGAGGCCGAGCCGGACACGGGGGGCCATCCGGCATTCGGCGGCGCGGGCGCCGTGTTCAACGTCATCGACGTCCGCCAGTCGTACCTCCAGAAGCTGCTCAAGCAGGCGCTCTCAGCCATCGGTCGCCGCGAGGAGGCGGATCGCTCGGTCCACTTCTCCTACGAGATGGTCACGCTGACCCACAATACGGCCAGGCAGCTGGGCTACGTGCTCTCGGCGGAGGACGCGGCGCGGCCGTTCGTCGAGGTGTCGGGGAGAAAGGGCCTGGGCGTCAAGGCGGACGACCTCCTCGACGTTCTGGAGAAGAAGGCGGGCGAAGAAGTAGCGAAGCGGAACCCGGACCTGTCGCCCGACGACACGCGGCGCATCGCGGAGGCGATCGCCATCGCCGCCGTCCGCTACTTCATGGTCCGATTCTCACGCGGAAAGGTGATCGCGTTCGACATCGACGAGGCCTTGAATTTCGAGGGTGAAAGCGGGCCGTATTTACAGTATGCTGTCGTTCGCGCGAACAATATCTTCCAGAAACTCCGCGACCGTGAAGGTGTCGGAGAGGCGGAGTTCCTGAGCCCCCTCACTCACACGCCCGCGGAGGAGTTGTCGGGCGAGGCTCACGGCCACGACCTGTGGGCGCTCGTGCTCGAAGCGGCGCGATTGGACGAAGTGGCGGAACAGGCGGTGCGGACGCTGGAATTCTCCGTCCTGGCCAAATACGCGTTCGGCCTGGCGCAGATGTTCAACGCGTTCTACCACCGCTTCCCGATTCTGAACGAAGAGCGCGACGACGCCCGGCGATGGCGGGCGGCCGCCGTCAGCTACTTCCGGAACCAGTTGACCGGGGCACTGGCCCTGATGGGCATTCCGGTCCCGCCTCGCATGTAGCCGGGCGGGCGCTGCTGCTCCGCCGCGGCGCAGACGCGCAGGACACCACGGTCGAGTTTCGAGGACTCCTATGTCGCCGATCATCGGCATCGCGCCCTGCCGCAGTCTCCCCGACTACGTCGAATCCATCCGTCGGGTCGGAGGCGAACCGCGGGTCTTCGACCCGCTGCAGGACATTCCGGAGCGCGTCGTGGGCGAGATCCATGGCCTGCTGATGACCGGCGGTGTGGACATCGATCCGGTCCGCTACGGGGAGGAGCGCCACGTGTCGGTGACCGCCGTCGAGCCGGAACGCGACGCCTTCGAGTTCGCGCTCCTCCACGCGGCGCGGAAGGCCGGGCTGCCGGTGTTCGGGATCTGCCGCGGGGTGCAGGTAATGAACGTCGCGCTCGGCGGCACGCTCGTGCAGGACATCGGCTCGCAGATGTCCGGCGCACTGCCGCACACCGTGGCGGTCCCGCCGTGCGCCATCGCGCACGAAGTGTGGGTCAGCAAGGGCAGCCGGCTGTGGACGCTGATGCAGGACAAGATGGTGGACGCCGACACGTGCTCGGTGAACAGCCGCCACCACCAGGCCATCAAGCAGCTCGCCCCTGGATTCGACGTGACCGCGACGGCGCCCGACGGGGTCATCGAGGCGATCGAGTGCACGAACTCGACTTTCTGCCTCGGCGTCCAGTGGCACCCGGAGAACTTCTGGCGCACGGGCGAGTTCCGGCCGCTGTTCGAGGGCTTCATCGAGGCCTGCAGGGCCTAGGCTCCCCTTGCCCTCCCCTCTCGGCCACGCGCTCGGCGGCTTCGCCGCCGGGTGGATCATCGCCCCCGACGTGCCGCCGCCCCTCTCGGCTGAGGAGCGCGCGGAGACGCCCCTCTGGAGGCGCGCGGCGCGGTGGCGCCGGGCGTGGCTATTCGCCGCGGTGGGCCTGGTCGCCGACGTGGATTTCTTCGCCGGTCAGCACCGGGCCTACACGCACAGCGTCGGTGCGGTCCTGGCGGTGTTCGCCGTGGCGCTGCTGCTGGCCCGGGGACGCGCGCGCGACCCTCTCCGGCTCTCGCTCGCGATCGCCGCCAGCTACGCCTCTCACGTCCTGTTCGACTGGCTGGGAGCCGATTCCCCGGCTCCGCGCGGCATCCTCGCCCTCTGGCCTTTCGCCGACGCTCACTACGTTTCGCGCCTCGACGTCTTCCCCGTGGTCTCTCGGAAGATCTGGACCCTCCGGGCGTGGAGGCTGAACCTGATTGCGGCGGTGACCGAAACCGTCATCCTCGGTTCGCTGGCCGTCCTGTGCTGGCGGTTTCGCGGCAGGCGCCGCGCCTGACGTCCCCCCGCCCCGAAGGGGCCGCGTCAGACATCCATCATCTTCGAGGAAGGCGCCTCGAAGGATGTCGCGCGAGCCATCGCGATGAGCCTGAAGCCGGCGAAGTAGGCGTCCGGTGTGGCGCGGGGCTTCAGCCCCGCGAGAAGACTCCCAGCGCCTCGACGTGCGCGGTGTTCGGGAACAGGTCGAACGCCTCGAGGTGGGAGAGCGCGTAGCCGGCATCGACCAGCTTCCGGGCATCGCGGGCGAAGGTCGCCACGTCGCAGGACACGTAGATCACCGTCCGCGCCGCCTGCCCCGCGATCGCTGCCGACGCCTCTCTGGACATGCCGGTGCGCGGGGGATCGACGATGACGGTCGTCTCCGTCGTCGTCGGGTGCGTCGCGAGATACGCCTCCACCGCCATCTCGACCGCGACGAGCGCCGGGCCGAACGGCGCCGCGTTCGCCCGAAGGTCCGCCGCGCCCGCCCGGTCGCCCTCGACGCCCGTCACCGAGGTCCAGCCCGACGCGGCGAGCGACGCCGAGAACAGGCCGACGCCCGCGTAGAGGTCCACGACCGGCCCGGCAGGCACCAGCGAGACGACGCGGGCGGCGAGTTGCGCCAGCAGGTACCGGTTCGCCTGGAAGAACGCCTGCGCATGGTGCTGCAGTCGAACCTCGACGTCCGCCCCGCCCGGACCAGCCATGCGAAGCGCGTCCAGCACGCACGCGGTGCCGCCGACGGTGACGGTCCGGCGGGAGGCCGCCGCCGCACCCCGGCCCGGCGCGCCGTACGAGGCGGCGATGCCCACGACCGAGGGTAGCGCCGCCAGGCCCGCCAGCCCTTGCGGCACGTGCGGCCGACCGAGTTCCACGTGCAGCGCCCGCTCGCTGGCTGGAACGTTCTCTCCGAGTTCGATCTCCGTCACGCCATCGAGGCGGCCGTCGCCCAGGGACTCCGACAGCGCCTGGACGAATTCGCACGTCTCCGGCAGCAGTTGTCGCGTCGAGGCGGGGTCGCACAGGCCGTGCGTGCCCTCTCGGAAGTAGCCCAGCCTCCGCCCCCGCACGTGGAATCGCGCGCGCATCCGATAGCCCGTCTCAGGGGACGGCGCCACCCGGACCGGCAGGTCGAACGTCATCTTCCCGATTCGCGCGAGCGCGTCCGCAATCACCTGCGCCTTGAGATCGAGCTGCCTCGGGTAGGCGATGTGGGCGTAGACGTTTCCGCCGCAGGCCCAATCCTGGATGCCGATCCGACGGTCCGGCGACGCCTCGACCACGTCCATCGTCGTGGCATAGGCCACGCCCTGGCCGATGCGCTCGACCACCGCCCGGACGCGCTCGCCCGGAACCGCCGCGTGCACGAGCACGACGAGGCCCTCGTGCCGGGCGATCATCCGCCCGCCGGCGGCCGGCTTCTCGATGGTCAGGTCGATGACGGAACCAGGGGACAGCATACGGCTCTCGGCTCCGGGCTCTCGGCGTGCCCGGGCAGCGGTCAGCTCCCAGTGGCCACTGGCACTCAGTAGGCGATGTCGGGCAATTTCAACCGCTCCCGCAGCAGCTTCATCGTGGCCGCTTCGACGGCGCGGGAGAAGTCGTCGACCGACATGCGGCCTCTGAACGCGTCCAAATCCCGCGCCGCCTCTCGCTTGATCGCCTCGAGCAGTTCCGGCGGTGTCGCGGCCCGCGCCGCGGCCATCAGGTTCTCGTCGATGGCCTGCAGCCTGGCAACTAAGGCGGCGCGCGCTTCGCCACGAAGGCCCCGGCTCGCGGTCCTCGCGTCGCCCAGCTCGTTCGCCGTCCTGTCGATCGCGCGTTCGAGGTCGGGGGCGATCGCGCCGCTCGCGAGACAATCGGTCAGCTTGGTCACGACGCGGTCCAGGTGGGCGCGAAGCGACGGTCCGGCCTTCCGGCGGGCGTCGTCCGTGGCGGTTCCGTCCGGCGCGGCGTGGCCGCCCCCTCCTCCGCCGGCCGTTCCGACGCCCACCGCCCGCCGCCACGCGTCGAACGCGTCGAGCACGTCCGCCTCGCAGAACTCGACGCGCAGGGGCCTGCGGCTCGGCCCCTTCGCGTCGCGCCGCTCGATCGCGCGGTCGATGCCGCCGAGCGCCACCTTGAGAGGAATGCCCTTCGCCGCCCAGCCTGCCACCATCTCGAACGCCGGCCCCGCCACGCGCACGAGGTGGCCGGCGTTCCGGCGACACAGATGCGCCTCGATCTCGCGGCAGTAGGCGTCGGCGTCCACTACTCTGATGCCCTCTGGTTCCGGTCCCGGATGATGCGCAGCCCGTGCAGCGTGAGGTCCCGGTCGACGGCGTCGATGGCGGGCGTGTCGGGCGCAATCATCTCGGCGAGCCCGCCGGTCGCGATGCACGCGGCGGGACTGCCGAGCTCCCGGCGCATCCGGCCCACGATCCCCTCGACGAGGCCGACGTACCCGTAGAACAACCCCAATCGCATCTGCGCGACGGTCGTCCGTCCGATGACAGCCGCCGGCTTTCGGACGTCGACACGCGGCAGCCGCGCCGCCCGTTCGAACAGCGCGTCGGCAGAGATGTTCACGCCGGGACAGATGACGCCGCCCAGATACTCCCCGCGCGAGGAGATGGCGTCGAAGGTCGTCGCCGTTCCGAAGTCGACGACGATCAGCTGCCTCGCCGAGCCGTCGTCCCCTCGGCCGTGGCGCCCGTGCGCTGCCACGCCGTTGACGATGCGGTCCGCGCCGACCTGACCGGGCTCGTCGACCAGCAGCGGCATGCCGGTGTTGGTGGACCCGTCGACCAGCAGCGCCTCCCGGTGGAAGTAGCGTCGGGCCATCTCCGCGGTGGGCCGCGTCAGCGTCGGCACGACGGAGGCGAGCACCACGCCGTCGATGTCGGCGGGCGCGAGCTGCCCGTGCTGAAACAGCTGCAGCACGAACATCCCCATCTCGTCCGCCGTCCTCTGCCGCTGCGTCGACAGGCGCCAGCTGTGCAGGAGCCGGTCACGGTCGAACACGCCGACGACGATGTTGGTGTTGCCGATGTCGATGGCAAGGAGCATGGTGATTCTCGGAATCTTGCGATCTTGCGAACTGGCGATCTTGCGAACGGGCGATCGTGCGAACTGACGAACTCTGGCCCTGAGCCTAGCGCCGGGAGCCGTCTGACAGCCACCGCACTTCGCCCGCGACGACGCGGCGGATGCCGCGGCCGGTGTTCGCCAGCAGCGCGCCGTCGCGGTCCACGCCGGCCGTCACCGCCTCCACCCAGCCGCCGGCATCAGCCAGCTCCACCCGGGCGCCGGTGCTGGAGGGCGACAACGCCCGCCACGCGTCGAGCGTCGTCTCGAAGCCTCCGCTCGACAACTGACGCAGCCGCTCGGCCAGGCACGCCAGCGATTCGGCGAACACCTCGGCACGATCCACGGGTCGCCCGAGTTCCGCCTCGATCGACGTGGCACGTTCCGCAATGTCGCGCGGATACGACGCGGCCAGCACGTTGATGCCGAACCCGAGGATGACGTAACCGCGCGGCCCGGACGAACTGGCCGCCTCGGCGAGGATTCCGCACACCTTTCTCGGACCGACGACCAGGTCGTTCGGCCACTTGATCGCCGCCGGCAAGCCGGTCGCGCGGCGAACCGCCTCGGCGCAGGCCACACCTGCGGTCAGCGTGATCCAGGACGCCGCGGCCACCGACTCCCGGCCGCCCGCGATCCCGATCTCGGCGGGCCGCAGAACGACCGAGATGTAAAGCCCGGCGCCAGCCGGGGAATGCCACGTGTGCCCCATCCGGCCGCGCCCGCGCTCCTGGCAGTCCGCCGCCACGACCGTCCCGTGGCCGGCACCGCCCATCGCGGCCCGTTCCGCGAGATCGTTGGTGGACGACGCCGTGTCGTACCACACGACCGGGGACGCGAACCCGCGCAGGCGGTCCACGCGCGCGGCCAGCGCGCCGGCGAAGTCGCGCGGCAGGTCGCCCGCGAGCGGCGGTGCCTGACTCACCGTCTACGCTCCCATCTCACCGAGCGTGTGCCGGATCTTGTCGAGCTGAACCTCGAGGGTCTGCCGGCGGGCCCGGGTATCGTCCACCAGCTTCGCCGGCGCCCGCGACACGAAGCTCTCGTTGGCCAGCTTCGCGTCGATGCCGGCGACCTCCCGTTCGGTCTCGGCCAGCCTCTTGCGCAGCTTCTCGATCTCGGCCCCTCGGTCCGCCTTCGGCATCCGGATGTGCACCCGCAGATCGTCGCACACCCGCGTCACCGTCTCGAGCGCGTCGTCCGGGAGGGCCTGCGCGCCGCCGAATTCGAGCGACGTCAAGCCGGCCAGCGCCAGCACGTAGCCCTTCTCCTCGGCGAGGATCCGCATCTGCTCAGGCCGGGCGCCTTCGATCGACGCGCTGATCCGCTCTGACGGCTTCACCGTCCGCTCGGCCCGCGCGGTGCGGATGGTGGTCACCACGTCCTGCAACAGGCCGACCTCGGCCTCGACGCCCGCATCCACCCAGTCGGCGCGCACCGCCGGGAATGCGGCGAGCGTGATCGTCGGTCCGTCCTCGGCGCGCCGCGGAAGGTGCTGCCACAGCTCTTCGGTGACGAACGGAATGATCGGGTGCAGCAGCCGCAGCACCCGGTCGTGTACCTCGACGAGCACGGCGCAGGCCGTGTCGCGCTCGGCGCCGCTCGCCTGCAGGTGCTGCTTCACCATCTCGATGTACCAGTCGGCGTACTCGTGCCAGAAGAAGTGGTACAGCCGGTCGGCGGCCACGTCGAACCGGTACGTGGTCAGCGCCTCCTGCACCTCGCCGGTCACCGCGTTCAGCCGGTGGAGGATCCAGCGGTGCACGAGGCCGAGCGACGATGCCGCAGGCGCTTCCGCGCGCACGTGATCGTCGCCGAGGTTCATCAGCGCGAACCGGGAGGCGTTCCAGATCTTGTTGATGAACTGCCGGTACCCGGTCATCCGCCCTTCGGAAAGCGGGATGTCCATCCCCGGCGCCGCCATCGCGGTCAATGTGAACCGCAGGGCATCGGCCCCAATCTCGTCCATCACCTCGAGCGGATCGACGACGTTCCCCTTCGACTTCGACATCTTCTGGCCGCGCTCGTCGCGCACCAGCCCTGTGATGTACACGTCGCGGAACGGCACGTCGCCGGCGAACTTGACGCCCGACATGATCATCCGCGCCACCCAGAAGAAGATGATGTCGAACGCCGTCAACATCAGGTCCGTCGGGTAGTAGCGGAGCAGGTCCTCCGTCTGGTCCGGCCAGCCCATGGTGCTGAACGGCCACAGCTGCGAGCTGAACCAGGTGTCGAGCACGTCGCTGTCCTGCGTCAGCGCGCCGCCGCACGCGCAGCGCTCCGGATCCTGCTCGGTGACGGTCATCGTCCCGCACGCGCCGCAGTACCACGCCGGAATCCGATGCCCCCACCACAACTGGCGCGAGATGCACCAGTCGTGGATGTTGTACATCCAGTCGTAGTAGGTCTTCGTCCAGTTCTCGGGTAGGAATCGCACCCGGCCGTTCTCGACGACGCGGATGGCCTCCTGGGCGAGCGGGGCGATCTTCACGAACCACTGCGTCGACACCAGCGGCTCCACCACGGTGCTGCAGCGCTGGCAGGTCCCGACGGCGTGCTGGTGATCCACCACCTTCTCGAGCAGCCCCTCCCCCTCGAGCCGGTCGACGATTGCGGCCCGCGCCTTGAACCGGTCGAGCCCGGCGAACGGCCCGCCGGCCGGCGTGATACGTCCGTCCTCGTCGATGACCGCCACCTCGGGCAGGCCGTGCCGCTTCCCCATCTGGAAGTCATTCGGGTCGTGCGCCGGCGTCACCTTGACCGCGCCCGTCCCGAACGCGGGATCGACGAACTCGTCGGCGACGATGGGCAGCTCCCGCCCGATGATCGGCAGCCGAACGGACTGGCCAATCCGGTTCCGGTAGCGCTCGTCGTCCGGATGCACCGCCACCGCGGTGTCCCCCAGCATCGTCTCCGGACGGGTGGTGGCGACCACCACGCCCTCGCCGCCGTCCGCGGCCGGATAGCGCACGTACCAGAGCTTTCCCGTCGTGTCCTTGTGGACCACCTCGAGGTCGGACAGCGCCGTGCGGCACCGCGGGCACCAGTTCACGATGTAGGTGCCGCGATAGATCAGCCCTTCTTCGTACAGCGAGACGAAGACGCGGCGCACCGCCCGCGACAGCTGCTCGTCCAGCGTGAACCGCTCGCGCGTCCAGTCGACCGACTCGCCGAGCTTGCGCATCTGGCCGGTGATCGTGCCGTGGCTCTGGCGAACCCAGTCCCAAACGCGCGCTTCGAACGCCTCGCGGCCGAGGTCGTGGCGGGTCTTCCCCTCCAGCGCCAGCTGCTTCTCGACGACGTTCTGGGTGGCGATGCCCGCGTGGTCGGTGCCCGGCAGCCACAGCACGTCGTAGCCCTGCATCCGCTTCCACCGCGCGATGATGTCGGGCATCGTGTGGTTGAGCGCGTGGCCCATGTGGAGCGAGCCGGTCACGTTGGGCGGCGGGATGACCATGCTGAACCGCGGCTTGCCGGACGCCGGGTTGGCGCGGAACGCGCCAATCGACTCCCAGAACGCGTACCAGCGCGGGTCGACTTCCGAGTGTTCGAACGCCTTGGGGAGTTCACGCATAGATCTATGGATCGTAGCGGAAGAACCGGGGGGAATCTAGGAATCTTGCGAACGTACTGGCACACTGTGATCCCATGATGACCGACCTCGCTGTCGTCGCCCGCCGGCTCGCCGTGTCCGCGCTGACCCTGAGCCTGCTTGCCACACTGTGGCCGGCCGCGGCCGGCGCGCAGGCGCTGACCGGCCTCAGCAGCCTGCGCGTGACGTACAACACGCGCAAGGCGACCTCGAAGCCGGAGGGGGCACTCAAGGCTGAGATCGACGTCGTCGACCGGGAACTCGCCGCGGCCATGGCGTCGGGCGACACGGGCGAAGCGAGGCGCCAGCTGGCACGGGGGATGGCGCTCCTGGCGGGCACGGGGTGGACGCCCGCGCTCGACTACCAGCACTCGCTCGTGATCAGGACCGAGCGCACGGTGATCGATTCGTCCGAGCCGTATGCGGCACGGCTGGAGCAGATCTACAAGCCGGCCATCCAGCTCACGCCGGCCCTCACGGCGCGCGTGTCGCTGATGGCGCGGCCGGCGCCGGCGCAGCCTGGAGCGGGGCCCGCCGCGCCGCCGATGGCGGCGGTTCGCGAATTCGGCCGCCTCGAAGGCGTCGCACGCGACCTGCGCGAGTCGCCGTTCCCGATGGAATTCGATCTGTCGGGCATTCCCGACGGCGCCTACACGCTGGAGGCGCAGGTCTTCGACGGCGACACGCCGCTGGGCACCGCCCGCATCGGGATCGCGCTCATGAAGGGCCTCGACGCGAGGCTGCGCGTTCTGGAGGCCCGCGCGGCGACCGCGCCCGAAGCACTCCGCGCGGACATCCGCTACCCGGGCGACTTCATCCGCAACGTCAACCGCGGCCGCGTGCGACTGGCGGCGTTCGACCTCGCGGCGGAGCTCGGAGTCGCCGAAGCGGTGCTCGCGGCGGCGACGAAGGGGCAGGATCCGTTCAAGGGCCGCACGGGCAGCCTGGAACGCCACTACCTCCTCGCGGGCGCTGATGAGGTGATGCCCTACCGCGTGTACGTCCCGACGGGTTACCGTGCGTCGACGCCGACGCCTCTGGTGGTGGCGCTTCACGGTCTCGGCGCGAACGAGGACTCGTTCTTCGACGGCTACTCGGGCGTGCCGGTGAAGCTCGCCGAGCAGCTGGGGTTCCTGATGGTCGCACCGCTCGGCTATCGCGTGGACGGCTTCTACGGATCGCCGACCGGCGGCGCGAATGATGCCGCCGCTCGGCGCCGGCTCGAACTGAGCGAGAAGGACGTGCTCGAAACCGTGCGCCTGATGCGCGCTCACTACAACGTCGACGCGAACCGCATCCACCTGATCGGGCACTCGATGGGCGCGATCGGCACGTGGCACCTCGGCGCGAAGTACCCCGATCTGTGGGCCGCACTCGGGCCGTTTTCGGGCGCCGGGAACCCGGGCGCTGTCGCCGGCATGAAGGGCATCCCGCAGATCGTCGTCCACGGCGACGCGGACGCCACGGTCAGCGTCGCGGCATCCCGCGCGATGGTGGCCGAGATGAAGCGTCTCGGTGTCGAGGTCGTCTACATCGAGGTCCCCGGCGGCAGCCACACGGACGTGGTGGTGCCCAACCTGCCGAGGGTGTTCGAATTCCTGGCCGCCCACCGCAGGGGCGGAGGACAGAAGTAGCCCGCGTCAGGAGCGGGCGCCGGACTTGAGGCGCGCGATTTCCTCGCGCACGAGGCGTTCGGCGATGGTCGACACGATCTCGGCCACCTGGGCTCTGACCGCGGAATCCCCCAGGCGTTCGCTCACGCGGCGAACCACGTCGTCGATGAACGCCTGCGTGACCGCGGTCCCCGGCAGCACGATCCCCGCGGCCGATGGCGGGTCGCCGCGATGCACGGCATCGGGGCCTTGCTCGTGCTCGGCATCGAGGAGCGCGGCAAAGGCATCGGGAACCGTCACCGCCACCGCGGCTGCGGCCGCCTCGAGATCGTCGCTCGGAGCAGACGGCACACCCGCCGCCGGGCCGGGACCGGACACCTCTGCATTGCCTCGCTCCGATTCGAACGCGGCGAAGGCGTCGCCGCGGGACTGCACGTCGGCTGGCGATGCCGGCGGCCACTCCCCTGACGGCTTGACGCCGGCGCTCCACGGGTCCATGGCCTTCGTGCGTGGCGCTGCGGCGCCTTCCCGGCTCACCTGTCCCGCGGTCAGGTGCGCGAAGGCCGCGTCGAGCCGGTCGAAGTAGTCGTCGAGCGACGCATCCGCCATGAGCGGAGGTTCCTGCCGGATTTCCAGTGAATCGACGTCGAGCCGCAGATCCTCATCCGGAAACACCGGAGGTCTCGACAGGCGGATGGTGGCATCCGGGTCCACCGCCGGCTCATCAGCGCCCGGCGAGGCAAGGAGCGCCCGAACCGCGGCACCGGCATCGTCGGCGTCGGAATCATCAGCGGCGGCGGGCGGCTCGGCCGGCGACGGTGTCACGTCCTTGAGCAGTTCCTTGACACGGCTGATCAGCAGCTGCGGCTCGAACGGCTTGGCGAGGACTCCGTCGCATCGCACCGACTTGGCCCGTTCTTCGTCGATCGGTTCGAAGGCGCCGGTGAGGAGCAGGACGGGAATGTGCTCGAGGGCCGGGTCGCCCTTGATGAACGCCGCCACCTCGTAGCCGTCGCGCTCCGGCATGCCAACGTCGGCGAGCACGATGTCCGGCCGGTCGGCTTGGATGCGATCGATCGCCTGCTGGCCGTCGGAGACGGCCTTCACCGTCACGTTCTCCTCGGCGAACGTCAACTCGATCACCCGCTGGATCGTGACACTGTCATCTGCGAGCAGGAGTTTGTACGGCATCCGGTCCCCGCTGACGCCCCGCGCAGGGGGCTACACGTCCCATTATCGGCGCCTGGAGCCCCTCACTACAGCCGGACGGCCCCGACGGGCCGGCCGCAGCCCCGAGACGTGCAGGGAGGCAGGGCTGCGGGCGCGTCAGGCCGCCGGCCGCACGTGCTGCTCGATGAAGTCCACGATCCCCTTCATCGTGCTGCCGGGCCTGAAGATGCCCCTGATGCCGATCGCCTCGAGCTTGGGGATGTCCACGTCCGGTATGATGCCCCCGACGACGACCAGCACGTCGTCGAGGCCGTGCTGGCGGACCAGCTCCATGACGCGCGGGCAGATCTGGGTGTGGGCGCCCGACAGAATCGACAGCCCGATGACGTCGGCGTCCTCCTGGAGCGCGGCGGCAACCACCTGTTCGGGCGTCTGGCGAAGGCCCGTGTAGATGACCTCCATCCCCGCGTCCCTGAGCGCGCGGGCGATCACCTTCGCGCCGCGGTCGTGCCCGTCGAGGCCCGGCTTGGCGATGACCACTCGAATCTTGCGCATCTCGAACGACCTCGCAGACAGCTGACAGCTGGCCGCTGACAGCAGGCAGCCGGCAGCGGATCGGCATGACGCCTGTCCGATGATCCGCTGACAGCTGGCGGCTGACAGCCGCCCGCTGGGCTACACCACCGGCACTTCTTCGAATTCGCCCCACACGTCGCGCAGCGCGTCGCACATCTCGCCGACCGTCGCGTAGGCCCTGACGGCGGCCAGGATCGGCCCCATCGTGTTGCCGCTTCCCGCCCCGATGGTGCGCAGGTCGTCGAGGGCCCGCGCGACGCGGTCGTTGTCGCGCTCGCGCCGCACCTTCTCGAGCTTGGCGAGTTGCCGCTCGGCTGCCGCCTCGTCGATGTAGAGCGTCGGCACCGGCACGTCCGATTCCGCGACGAAGTCGTTGACACCCACGATGGTCTTCTCGCGGCGCTCGATGGCCTGCTGCAGGAGGTACGCGCTTTCGGCGACGGCCCTCTGCGGATAGCCCTGTTCGATGGCAGGCACCATCCCCCCCAGGTCATCGATTTCGCCGAAGATCCCGATCGCCTCACGCTCCATGTCGGACGTCAGCCGCTCGACGTAGTATGAACCGCCGAGCGGGTCGACCACGTTCGCCACGCCGCTCTCGTGCGCGATGACCTGCTGCGTGCGCAGGGCAATGGTCACCGCCTCGCTCGTCGGCAGCGACAGCGCCTCGTCGAGCGAGTTGGTGTGCAGCGACTGCGTCCCTCCGAGCACGGCCCCGAGCGCCTGGAGCGCGGTGCGCACGACGTTGTTGTACGGCTGCTGCGCGGTCAGCGACACGCCTGCCGTCTGCGAGTGGAACCTGAGCTTCAGCGAGCGCTCGTCCCGGGCCGAGAACCGCTCCTTCATCACCCGGGCCCAGATCCGGCGCGCCGCGCGGTACTTGGCGATTTCCTCGAAGAAGTCGCTGTGAGCGTTGAAGAAGAAGGAGATGCGGGGAACGAACTGGTCGACGTCGAGGCCGGCGTCCACGCCGTACTGGACGTACTCGATGCCGTCGCGCAGCGTGAACGCCAACTCCTGGAGCGCCGTCGCCCCGGCCTCGCGGATGTGGTAGCCGCTGACCGAGATCGTGTTCCAGCGCGGCACCTCGCGGGCGCAGAACGAGAACACGTCGGTGATCAGCCGCATCGACGGCCGCGGCGGGTAGATGTACTCCTTCTGAGCGATGAACTCCTTCAGGATGTCGTTCTGAATCGTCCCCGAGATCTTCCGCCAGTCGGCGCCCTGCCGCTCGGCGACGACGAGGTACATCGCGAAGATCATCGACGCCGGCGAGTTGATCGTCATCGACGTCGTGATGTCGGCGAGCGAGATCCCCTCGAACAGCGTCTCCATGTCGGCGAGCGACGCTATCGAAACGCCGCACTTGCCAACCTCCCCGAGCGACAACGCGTGGTCGGGGTCGCGCCCCATGAGCGTCGGCAAATCGAACGCCACGCTCAGGCCCGTCCCCCCGTGGGCCAGCAGCTCCTTGTAGCGGGCGTTGGTGTCCTCGGGTGTCCCGAATCCCGCAAACTGGCGCATCGTCCAGAGCTTTCCGCGATAGCCCGTCGGGTGGATGCCTCGAGTGTAGGGAAAGGCGCCCGGGTCGTTGAGGTCGCGGCCGTAGTCGAGGTCGGCGATGTCCTCTGGGGTGTACAACCGCTCGACAGGCCGCCCGGAGATGGTCGTGAACGGCGAAGGCCGCCCGGCGGCCTCCGGCCCTCGTGGCGTGGGTGGCATGAACGTCCATTATATGCGCGGCCCGCTCTTTGCAGTGTCGTTGGACAGGTGGAGAATGGGGGCCCGAGCCGGCCGGGTGTTGAGAGAATCAACAGTCCTGGGAAAAGTGAAGAACGGATCTGGACAAATAGCCGCACTGCGATACAATCCCGGCGTCGTGGTTTTACGACCGGACATCTCACCTAAGGAGCGCGCATGAAGAAATTCCTCGTCATTCTGTCAGTGATCGCGGTGGCCGCCTGCATGTCGGGTATCGCTTATGCCCAGGAGAAGGCGCCGGCGACAGTCATCCTGAAGGGTTCACCGCTCGGCGGCGTGAAGTTCGATCACGCGAAGCACAGCAAGCTGGACGGCGTGAAGTGCGACCTCTGCCACCACGCGTCGAAGCCCGAGAAGCCGTCGAAGACCGCCCACGAGAAGTGCCAGACCTGCCACACCAAGGCAGCCACGGCGCCGATGAAAACGGCCACTCAGGGCGCGTTCCACGTCGCGATGGCCAAGAGCGGCCTGTGCATCGATTGCCACACGAAGGCAATCGCCGCCGGCAAGACCGCCCCGGCCGCGGGCAAGTGCCCGTTGTGCCACAAGAAGGAAAACGTATAGCCAGGTCGGGGCCCGGCGAGCGCCGGGCCCCGTCGGCTCCCGCAGCGGTCCCGCCCTCCCTCCCGCCGGCATCGGTTTGCGGAACTTCTCCCGCCCGCGGGCACAATACTGAGAGTACGATGTGCGGTTGAGCGAAGCCCTGCCCGTCGAAGACGGGCCGGCGGCTCGCCACGCTGACGACACCGGGTGCGCGATGACGCATCCCGACGGCGGAGGAGCGACGGTATGGCGAAGATGTTCAGGCTGCTCGCGGTGGCGTCGATCGTGGCGGCGCAGGCGATCCTGGCCGCTCAGGGCGGCGACGCGGACAAGGTTCTGGCGGCCGCGCGCCAGGCACTCGGCGGCGAGAAGAAGCTCGAGGCGGTGAAGTCGCTCGCCATCGAGGGACGGACGCTGCGCATCGGCCCCGATGGAACCAGTTCAGAGAGCAACTTCGAGGTGGCGGTCGAACTGCCCGACAAGTTCGTGCGCCGCGACGCCGTCGTGAACATGGGAAACATGACGATCTACCGCAATTCGGGATTCAACGGCGAGGGCGTCATCAATGAGATCGACGCGCCGCCGCAGCTGGCAGGTGGAGGAGGCAACGTGGTGATGTTCCGGACCGTGGGGCCGGGCGGCACGACCTTCACCGCCGGGACGGGCGGAGCGGGCATGACCGGGACCGCGCCCACGCCCGAGCAACAGGAAGCGGCGCGGCGCGCGATGCTCGCGTCCTCCAGGCAGGACTTCGCCCGCATGGCCCTGGGGATCTTCGCCAAGTCTCCCGCAGCCTACCCGCTGACCATGACCTTCGTCGGAGAGGCCGAGTCGCCGGATGGGAAGGCCGACGTCATCGAGGTCAAGGGCGAGGGCGAGTTCGCCGCCCGCCTGTTCATCGACTCGGCCTCGCACCTTCCCCTGATGCTCAGCTGGATGGCGAAGGAGCCGATCGCCATGGTGCGGCGCGTAGCCGGCGGCCCCGGAGGCAGCGGAGCGGTCGCCGTTGGCGGCGGCGCCGCCGTGGCCGGCACGCCGGCCGGCCAGGCGCCACGCGCCAGCATGTCTCCCGAGGAGCGCGACGCGTTGCTCAAGCAGTTGGAGGAGCAGCAGAGGGAGGCGGAAGCCAAGCGCCGGGTCGTCGAGTACCGCCTGTTCTACTCCGACTATCGGGCGGTCGACGGTGTCCAGGTGCCCCACCGGCTCCAGCGGTCGATCGACGGCAAGCCAACCGAGGAAACCAGCTTCGACAAGGTGAAGGTGAACGCGAAGATCGACGCGAAGAAGTTCACGGTCACGAAGTAGGCCGCTGACAGCTCACAGCCGACAGCCGCTGGCTGCCGGCTGGCACCTGGCGGGATGACGGAAAGGCGGGCGCGGACGGGTGTCACGCAGATCCTGGATTCGTGTGGGCCGCGGCGTGTGTCTCGCCGCCATCCTCCTGCCTGCGGCGTCGGCCGCACAGACGCAGAACGCGCCGCCGCGCGGCCGCCTGGCTGTCACCGCGATGGACCAGACGACGGCCATCCTCCCCAACGCGGTGGTGACGCTCGAGGGCCAGGACCAGGCGCTCGCCACCGTTCGCCGCGAGGCCCGTACGTCCCGCTTCGGCGTGGCCGTCGTCGAGGACCTCCCTCCGGGCCGCTACACCCTGCGCGTCGGCTTCTCCGGATTTCAGACCGCAGTCGTCCGCGACGTCCGCGTCCGAGCGGGCGACAACCGGCGCACGGTCACGCTGCAGCTGCAGAGGCTCGACGAGGACGTGACGGTGAGCCGCGACACGCAGAGCGCCGCCATGGACCCGCGCGGGTCGGCGTTCAGCACGGTCCTGACGCGCGAACAGATCGACGCCCTTCCGGACGATCCCGACGAAATGGAACGGGTGCTCAAGGCGATGGCGCCCCCGGGCGCGACGATCCGTGTCGACGGATTCACGGGCGGCAAGCTGCCACCCAAGTCCCAGATCCGATCGATCCGGCTGCCGCGCATGGACCAGTTCGCAGCGCAGAACCATGGCGGCATGGGCGGCGCCCTCTTCATCGACATCATGACGATGCCCGGGGCCGGCCCGCTGAGGGGCGGCGTCGATTTTGCCTTCAACGACGATGCACTGAACGCGCAGAATGCGATGTCGCAAACCAAGGGGCAGGAGCAGCTCATGCAGGGGAGCTTCTCGCTGTCCGGTACCATCAAGCCGAACAGGACGTCGTTCTCGCTGTCGGCGGGACTGGCCTCGCAGTACTTCTCGTCGAACATCTATGCGGTACTGCCGGGCGGTGCCGTGTTCGCCGAGCCGCTCCGCCAGCCGCAGGACCGGTGGAACGTGTCGGCCCGCGTCGATCACGTCGTCCGCAAGGACCACGCGGTCCGCCTGAGCTACGACCGTAACGACATCGACCAGCGCAACCTCGGCGTCGGTGACTACGATCTGCCGTCGCGCCGGTATGCGAGCACCTCGGAGAACAACACGCTGCGCGTCTCGGAGAACGGCCCGCTCGGCCGGCGGCTCTTCACCGAGTCGCGCCTGCAGGTGCGATGGTCGGACACCGGATCGGAGTCCGGCGTCGAGGAGACGACCGTCCGCGTCAACGACGCGTTCACCTCGGGCGGCGCGCAGATGCGCGGCGGCCGGCAGGACGTGTCCTTCGAGCTGGCATCCGACCTGGACTACGTCCGGGGGAATCACTCGTGGCGCACCGGCGTGCTGCTCGAGGGCGGCCGCCACACGTCCGACGACACCTCGAACTACCTGGGCACCTACACGTTCGCAAGCCTGGCCGACTACGAAGCCGGCAGGGCGTCGAGCTACCTGCGACGCATCGGCAACCCTCGTGTCGAGTACCTGGAGTTCCAGGGCGGACTCTACGTGCAGGACGACTGGCGGGCGCTTCGGAGCCTGCTGATCTCGGCGGGCGTCCGTTACGGCATTCAGAGCCACGTCGGCGACGGCTGGAACCTGTCGCCCCGGGTGAGCGCGGCCTGGTCGCCGTACCGGTCCGGTACGGTCACATTGCGTGCGAACTACGGGTACTTCTACGACTGGGTCGCGGGCGACACCTACAAGCAGACTCTGCTGGTGGACGGGTACCGCCAGCGCGAGCTGAACATCATCGACCCGTCGTACCCCGACCCGGGGCTCGTCGGGACCTCGCCGCCGACGAACCGCTATCTCTGGTCCGACGACCTGCTGCTCCCCAACGCGCATCGTCTCAGCGCGGGTGCCGACCGTGCCATCACGCCGAACTCCCGGCTGACCGTCAGCTACAGCCTCGGCTTAGGCACGCACCTGCTGCGCCCGCGCAACCTGAACACGCCGGTCGGCGGCGTGCGCCCCGACCCGGAGTTCGCCAACGAGCTGAACCTCGTGTCAGACGCCGAGTCGAAGCAGCACGCGGTCAACGTCGGGTGGAACCTGATGAGGATGGACTGGCACCGGCTCTTCCTGTTCGTGAACTACACCCTGTCGACCGCCCGCACGAACACGACGGGGGCGTTCTCCCTCCCGGCCAGCGGTGAGAACCTCGACGCGGAGTGGGGGCCGGCCTCCGGGGACGCGCGGCACCGGCTCGGCGGGTCGTTCAACATCCAGCCGGTGACGAACCTCTCGGTGGCGTTGAACGCCAGCTACCGGAGCGCGACGCCGTACAACATCGTGACGGGCCGCGACGACAACGCCGACGGCGTGTTCAACGACCGGCCGGCCGGCACGCCGCGCAACTCGGCGCGCGGGTCGGACAGCTTCGAGCTGGGCGGGCGGCTCTCGTGGGGCTGGAGCTTCGGCCCGCCGCGTTCGGCAGGCGGCGGAAGCGGCCAGACGATGGTCGTGGCCATCGGGTCCGGCGGCGGAGGCGGCGGCGCGGCGATGGCGGCCGGGCTCCCCGGCGGCGCCGGCGACCGCCGGTTCCGCCTCGACTTCTTCGCCTCGGGTCAGAACCTCCTCAACCGCGCCAATTACACGGCCTACAGCGGCACGTTGACCTCGCCGCTGTTCGGCCACCCGACCGCCGCCGGCACGCCCCGCCGCATCCAGGTGGGCGCCAGATTCGGGTTCTAGCCGGCTCCCTACCGTTCGACGAGCATCACCGGCACTGTCAGTTCCTTCCCGGCGCGCAGCACCGTGGCCGTCACCGTCTGCCCCGGAGTGAAACTGCCGAGCATCGCGGAAAACGCCTGCAGGTTCGCCACCGGCTTGCCGTCGAGTGCGGTGATGACGTCGCCTTCCCGGACGTCCGCCTTCTGCGCCGGCGAGCCGTCCACGAGGCCGCCGACGCGCACGCCAGGCCCCTCGAACGCGAAGTCAGGAACCGTGCCGAAGCTGACGCGTCTCGAGCTTCCGGGTTGACCCGAAACCGCCGGCGGCGGCTTCTGGCCTGTCGCCGCGCCGGCCGCCGGCGCAATCGTGTTCGTCAGCGGCTCAGCGCGTTCAGCCAGGTAGGTCACGCCTTCGCGGACGAACGTCGCCACCTTGACGAGGCCGGGGCCGTCAATCTTGTCGGCCGTGTCGCCCGGCCGGTGGTAGTCCCCATGGGCGCCGGTGAAGATCTGCACCGCCGGCACGCCTTTCCGGACGAAGCTCATCTGATCGGACGCCTGCATCGACTCCGGGATGTTTCGGCTCTCGACGCCGGTGACGAAGCTCGCGCCCCGGAAGATGTGCTGCCACTCCGACGCCGTGCCTGTTCCGATCACCGAGAGCCTCTGATCGCCCAGGCGGCCGACCGTGTCGAGGTTGATGGCGCCAATCACCTTGCCGATCGGGAAGCGCCCGGCGTGCTCGACGTAGAACGCCGATCCCAGCAGGCCTTCTTCCTCGCCGGTGAAGGCGACGAACACGATGCCGCGCGACGGCTTCTCCGCGCCGGCCAGGGCGTGCGCGAGTTCGATCATCACCGCGACGCCGCTCGCATTGTCGTCGGCGCCCGGGTGAAGCCTGCCCTCGTCGCCCTTGTGCACGTCCGGCCACCCGAGGCCGAGGTGGTCGTAGTGCGCCGTGACCAGCACCGACTGGTCCTGCCATTCCTGCCGGGTTCCGGGAATGACGCCGACCACGTTCGCCACCGTTCGCGTTTCGCGGCGCTCGCCGACCGCCATGGAGAACGACTGGAAGTAGCTCCCGTTGTCGCCGCCGGGCGCCAGGCCGTACGCCTTGAAGCGCTCGGCGATATACTTCGCGGCGGCCTCGTGTCCTTCGCTGCCTGGCCCGCGGCCCTGGCGAGACGGGTCGGCCAGGAAGGCGACGTGCTCGTTCAGCGCCTTCTGGGAGAAGGTCGGCGGCAGCTCGGCGAGCGCCCTGCGCGGATCGGCGGGAAGCGGCACGAGCCGCGGGAGCGCGCGCTCCGGCGTGCCACCCGCGAGCCGCGCGACCTGGCCGCGCACGTCCACGCGCAGCGGCGAGTCCGACTGCTGCCACTGCCCTTTCAGCACGTTGACCGGCTCGTTGCCCTCGAAACCGAGATACGAGTACTTCCCGTAGTGAGGGAGCTTCCGACCGAGGCCCGGGAACGCCGCCACCGGGTCCACCGACAGATAGCCGATCGCCTTCTCGACGTTCTGGGGATGCCGGCCCGTCAGGACGAGCGTGTGCCCGGCGAGCGCCATCTTCTCGCCGTCCACCTCGACGGCCGACTCGGTCAGCGTCATGCCGCCGCCCGACTTCAACAGGCTCGCCGCAAACCGATTGGCGCGGCCCGCGATCCAGACGGCGCGGTCGGCCGGCAGCGCCGTCATCTCGCTGTCGAGCTTCACCTCGATGGCGTGGCTCGCGCTCAGCCAGCCGGTGAACAGCTCGCGCCAGCCCTGAAGCTCGGCGGCCGACGCCGCCGACGGCAGCACCGCCAGCACGCGCGGCTCCCCGAAGATCTGGCCGATCGATGGAGGTGTCTCGCGGGGATCGAGCTTCCGGAAGACGTCGAAGCGGGGATCGATGTGAACCATCAGCGGCGCGTCGGGCACGGCGACGGCGAAGGCCTGCTCGCGTCCCTGCAAGCGCACGACCGTCGACACCGCGCCGGTCGTCGACTGGACGACGACCGGCACGTCCACCGCGAACGGCTCGCCGCCCTGCGTCTGCCGGAGCGTCCCTTCGAGGACGAACCCGCGGCCGGCGCCCGACGGATCGTTTCTGACGGAGGTCACTGCCACCGAGAGCACAGGCGCGCCGGGGCGCCCGATCCAGTCCTTGAAGAACCCGCTGAAGTCCCGGCCGCTGGCCGCCTCCATCGTCTTCTGGAAATCGGCGAACGAGGCGCGCTTGCCCTTGAAGTCGCGGTAGAAGCGAGCGATGCCCTTGCGGAACGCGTCGTCGCCCACCGACAGTCTCAGCATGTGATACGCCATCAGCGCCTTGCCGTAGCCGACCGCCTCGGTCGAGGCGCTCTCGCGCGACCGGAACGCGGTCAGCGGGAAGTCGCGCCCGTCCTTGACGTAGTCACGGTATTTCTGCAGCGTCGAGCGGCGGTACTCGTCGCCGGTGCCGCGCTGCTCCGAGATCAGGTGGTCCGCCAGGTACGCGGTCAGCCCCTCGCACCAGTTGCCCGACTCGTAGTCGACGAACACCGAGTTGCCCCACCAGTTGTGGAGGATTTCGTGCGGATAGGACGAGTTGATGATGAACGGGAACCGGATGATCTCCTTGCCGAGCAGCGTGAAGGTCGCCATCCCGTACCCGGTTTCCCAGAAGTTCTCGACGAGGGCGAACTTGCGATAGGGATAGGGCCCGATGAGCTGCCGGTACATCTCGAGGTACTGCGCCGTCGCCGCCAGGTACTTCCCCGCCACCGAGTCGTCCTTGTCGTGCAGGTAGACGAGCGTCTCGACCGAGCCGGCCGCATCGCGCCAGACCTGCAGCGGGCCGCCGACGAGGTAGATCTCGTCCATCGCCCCGCCCGACTCCCACCGGGCGTGCCCCTGCTCGTTGCGCGAGGTCCCGTTTCCCTGCGAGATGACGTGCCAGCCGGCCGGCTGCGTGACGTCGAGCTCGAACTCGAGCAGTTCGCGATTGAACGAGGGATACCAGCAACTGCTGCCGGCGAGGTAGACGCCCTCGGCACCGAGCGTGCCGGCCGTCTCGCGGAAGCCGCGCGTGTACTCCTCCCTCTTGTCGGAGAGGCCAAAGTCGATCACGCCCTCGTAGGACAGCGACAGGGCTGTCCGGCCAGGGGCCAGCGTGGCACGGTATCGCTTCATTCCCGCCTGCCGTCCGGTGACGTCCCCGGTACCGTTGATGCCGAAGAACGTCGCGTCGGCGCCGACCGGCACCTCGCGAACCGCTGGCTCGCTTCGCGTCACGCGCAGCGCGGCGTTCATGACGAAATCGACGACGCCGTCGGCTGGACGAACGGCCAGCTGCATCTGGTCCGTCACCGTCAGCTTGTGGGTGGCCGGGTCCAGCGTGACGGCCATGACGTGCTTCACGCGGCCGTCGACGGGCGCGGCCGAAACCATCCCGGACGCCGCGAGCACCAGCACGGCGCTGGCCGCGGTCAGAAGCTGGAGCGTAGGATGTCGGTCTGTCAGCTGGGGCATCCTCGAATTGTAGCGCACGCCGGCTTCCGACCGCCGACCGGCGGCTGCCGACGCTGCGACGCGTCCGCCACCCCGCCCGGCCTGATCGATAATGTAGCTGGTGATCTGGCCGGGGCCCGCTGCCGGACGAATCGCCAGGCCTGTGAGCAGGAAGCGGGTTCTGCGCTGCGAACCGGTTCAACGGTCGACGGTCGACTGCGGTCCCACAGCAAGGAACCGATACCTCTCGAAAGGGACTCTCGATGCCAGAACCGGCCGGACACACCGTCATGAACGCCGCACTCATCCAGCCGAAGTCACTGGAAGAACGCGCGGAGATGGCCGCGCTCGGCCTCCTGGCACCCGACGGCTCGACACAGCCGCCCCCCCAAGTGCCCGGCACGGGGCTCTCCACAGCGCCCATCGGGAAGCGGGCGATGACGGCCAGCGCCGTCCTCAACGAGGCTTACCACTACCCGAAACCGTCCTCGTTTGCGCGGGGCATCCGCTTCGATCTCGGCGACAAGGCCATGCTCCTGATTTCGGGCACGGCGAGCGTGGACGAGGCGGGGCTGACCGTGCACGCCGGCGATTTTCGCGCGCAGTTGTGGCGAACGTACCGGAACATCACGGCGCTGCTCGCTTCGGAAGGCGCGACCTGGCAGGACATCGTCCGCACCACGTGCTACCTGCGCGACATCGAGCGCGACTACAAGGACTTCAACGAGGTGCGGACGACGTTCTTCGGCTGGCTCGGCCTCAACCCGCTGCCCGCCAGCACCGGGATCCAGGCGAGGCTGTGCCGCGAGGACCTGCTGGTCGAGATCGAGGCCATCGCGGTGTTCGGCGGGAACCAGGAGTGAGCGGTGGGCCGCAACGTCCTATGAGAGCCCTGCTCGCGGTAATCGTCGTGGCACTGGCGCTGACCGCATCCCCCGCGGGTCAGGCCCCGTCGCGGACGCCGTTCGAGTCCGACGCTCCGGTGATGGTGCGCAACGGCGTCGACCAGGCCGTCTTCGCCCGCCTGAAGCGCCTCGGTCTCGAGCCGGCCCGGCTCTGCTCAGACGCGGTCTTCGTCCGCCGCGTCTTCCTCGACGTCATTGGCACGATGCCGACCGCCGAAGAAGCCCGCGCGTTCCTGGACGACCCGTCGCCGGACAAGCGGAGCATGCTCGTCGACCGCCTGCTCGCGCGCGACGAATTCGCCGACTACTGGGCCATGAAGTGGGGCGACGTGCTCCGCGTGAAGTCGGAGTTCCCGGTCAATCTCTGGCCCAACGCCGTCCAGGCCTACCACCGTTGGGTGAGGACGAGCCTCCGGGACAACCTGCCCTACGACCGCTTCGCGCGGGCGCTGCTCACCTCGAGCGGCAGCAACTTCCGGGTCGGGCCGGTCAACTTCTACCGCGCGGCCGAGGGCCACGACCCGAAGGCGGTCGCGGCGTCCGTGGCGCTCGTATTCATGGGCGCTCGACTCGCGGCGTGGCCGCCGGAGCGCCAGGCCCAGATGACCGCGTTCTTCTCGCAGGTGGGCTACAAGGCGACGTCCGAGTGGAAAGAGGAAATCGTCTTCTTCGACCCGGACAAGGGCACCAGGGGATCGGTGTTGCCGGACGGCACGACGGTGCGACTCGCGTCGTCGGACGACCCGCGCGAAGCGTTCGCCTCGTGGCTCGTCTCGCCCAAGAACCCGTGGTTCGCCCGCGCGGCTGTCAACCGCGCCTGGTTCTGGCTCGTGGGCCGTGGCATCGTTCACGAAGCGGACGACATCAGGCCCGACAACCCGCCGTCCAACCCCGAGCTGCTGGCGTACCTCGAACGGGAGTTCGTGGCCGCTCGGTTCGACGTGAAGGCGCTCTATCGCCTGATACTGAACTCGGCGACCTACCAGCTGTCGTCGATCCCGGCGCGGGCCGGCGCCGAAGCGGAGGCGAACTTCGCGCACGCGCTGGTGAGGCCGCTCGACGCAGAGGTTCTGGTCGACGCCGTCTGCCAGATCACCGGTACCACCGAACAGTACTCGAGCGCGATACCAGAGCCGTACACCTTCATCCCGCCCGACCAGCGGTCGATCGCGCTTGCGGACGGGAGCATCCGGAGCACGTTCCTCGAGACGTTCGGCCGACCACCCAGGGACACGGGACTGCTGTCGGAGCGAGACAGCAAGCCCTCGGCTTCGCAGCGCCTCTACCTGCTGAACTCCGGGGAAATCCAGCGCAAGCTTCAGCAGGGCCCGAGGCTGCAGGCGCTGCTGCAATCGCCGGGAAACGTCCGCCAGATGGCGACGGGCATCTACCTTGCGGTGCTCTCGCGGGTTCCCACGGAGGACGAACTGGACGTCGTGACCGCCTACGGGCAGACGGCGGGCGGCAACAGGCGCCAGACGGGACTCGATCTGGTCTGGGCGCTGCTCAACAGCGCGGAATTTCGGTTTCGACACTAGAAGGCTCAAGGCTCAGGGAAGGCACTGATGGCTGTCACGAGGCGCAACCTCATTCGCAGCGGACTGTTCGGCGCGGCAGGATTCCTGCTGGCACCGCGTGCTGGCGTGGCGCGGGGCTTCAGCCCCGCGATCCAGGCGCGCACCACTGCCCCGGCGCGCGCCAAGTCCGTCATCCAGATCTGGCTCTGGGGCGGACCGTCGCATCTCGACACGTTCGACCCGAAGCCGTCGGCCGGCTACGACTACTGCGGGGCGCTCGACAAGGCCATCCCGACCAACGTCGACGGCATCCTCATCGGCGAACTGCTGCCCGAACTCGCGAAGCGGGCCGACAAGTACTCCTTGATCCGGAGCCTCACGCACGGGGTCAACGCCCACGAAACGGCCGCCTACGAAGTCCAGACCGGCCGCAAGTCGGGCGACCGGCTCGTCTACCCTGGCATGGGCGCGGTCGTGTCGCTCTTCAAGGGCTACGGTGCCGGTGACACGGGTCTGCTTCCCCCCTACATCGTCCTGACCGAACTCCAGGGCCGCTTCTCGGAGTCGGGGTTTCTCGGGCCGCGCTACGCGCCGTTCGCGACCGGCGGCGACCCGGCTCAGAGCCCGTTCGCGGTGCAGGGCGTCGTGACGCCGGGCATCTCCGAGCAGCGCCAGCGCGATCGCCGGGCACTGCTCCACCGGATCGACACGCTGGGCGGGCTGATGCAGGGCCAGTCGACCTTCGAGGCCTACACGCGGGGCGAGGACCAGGCGTACGAGCTGATCCTTGGGGAGTCGGGCAAGGCCTTCGACCTCGCCCAGGAGACAGACGACACGCGGGAGCGTTACGGGCGCAACACGCTGGGTCAGGCGTGCCTCGCCGCGCGGCGCCTCGTCGAGCGAGGCGTCCCCTACGTCACGATCAACGCCAAGGGCTGGGATACCCACAAGCAGCATTTCCAGGTGATGCGCCAGAAGCTGCCGCAGCTCGACAGGGGCGTGTCGAGCCTCCTGCAGGACCTCTCGGACCGCGGCCTGCTCGACAGCACCATCGTGTGGTGCTGCGGCGAGTTCGGCCGGACGCCAAGGGTCCAGTGGGAGGCGCCGTGGAACGGCGGCCGCGGCCACTGGGGTCAGGCGTTCTCGGCGCTGGTGGCAGGCGGCGGGTTCAGGGGCGGCCATGTCGTGGGCGCGTCGGACGCCAGGGGCGAAGAAGTCAGGGACCGCCCGGTGTCGCCGGCGGACCTGATGGGAAGCATGTACGAACTGCTCGGCCTGGACCCCGAACACACGAAGCTGCCGAGTCCGGACGGCCGGGACCTGCGTCTGACGCCGGCAGGACCGGAGCCCGCACACGGTCGCGGCCGCCTGGTCGAGATCATGTAGATGTGGAGCCGCGCGATGAGGCGAGTGCCTTGGTCCGCCCTGGTCGGTGTCGTGCTTGCCTTTGCGGGCGTGCCGGCCGTCGGCGCGCAACCGCTGAACGCGCCGCACCTCGGCTACGTGTACCCGGCGGGCGGCCAGCGCGGCACGACGGTGCAGGTCAGGATCGGCGGTCGGTTCCTGGACACGGTTTCCGCGGCGACCATCTCCGGCCGCGGCCTGCACGCACAGATCGTCGGCGTCGACAAGCCGATGACGCCGCGCGAACTCACCGAGCTTCGCGACAAGGCCGCCGAACTGCAGAAGACGGCGAAGACCCCGGCCGACCGTCAGGCGCTGGCCGCGATCAGGATGCGCATCGGCGACTCCGTTCGGAGAAACCAGAATCCGGTCCTCTCCGAAATCGTCACGCTCTCGATCGCCATCGACGGCGGCGCCGAGCCCGGGCCTCGGCAGATCAGGCTGGAGACGGCGCTCGGCCTGTCGAATGCGCTCACCTTCTCGGTCGGCACGGTGCCGGAGTTCATGGAGAAGGAGGAGAAGACCGCCAGGGGCGATTCCGAGCTCGCCATCACGCTCCCGGCGGCCGTGAACGGCCGCATCATTCCGGGCGACGTGGACCGCGCGCAGTTCCCTCTGCGCCAACCCGGGCAGTACGCGCCGGGCGACGCCGACCGCTACCGGTTCGCCGCGCGCCAAGGGCAGGACCTCGTCTGCATCGTCAGCGCTCGCGACCTGATGCCCTACCTGGCCGACGCGGTGCCGGGCTGGTTCCAGGCCACGCTCACGCTCCTCGACGCGTCGGGTCGCGAGCTGGCCTACGCCGATGACTACCGCTACCAGCCCGACCCGGTCCTCCACGTGAAGATCCCGGCCGACGGCGACTACGTGCTGGAGATCAAAGACGCGCTCTACCGGGGCCGCGAGGATTTCGTCTACCGCATCGCCATCGGCGAGTTTCCCTACATCACCAGCATCTTTCCGCTGGGCGGACCCGCAGGCTCGAAGACCGCCGTCCAGGTGAGCGGCTGGAACCTGAAGGCCGCACGCCTGACGATGGATGCGAAGGGCGCGGAGCCAGGCATCTCCTCGATGACCGCCGCCGGGGGCGAGCTCCCGGCCAACCGTGTGCCCTTCGCCATCGACACGCTGCCCGAGACGCTCGAGCGCGAGCCGAACACTCTCGCAAAGAATGCCCAGCGCGTCACGCTCCCGGTCATTGTGAACGGGCGGATCCAGGAGCCGGGCGACGCGGACGTCTTCTCGTTCCAGGGGAAGGCGGGTCAGAAGGTCGTCGCCGACGTCCGCGCGCGGCGCCTCGGTTCGCCGCTCGACTCATCGATCGAGCTGACCGACGCCGCCGGCAAACGCATCGCGTTCAGCGACGACGCCGACGACACGGGGGCCGGCCTGCTCACCCACCATGCCGACTCCCAGCTGGCGGCAACGCTGCCCGCCGACGGCACCTACCTGGTCCGCCTTGCCGACGTCCAGCGCCAGGGCGGCGCCGAGTTCGGATATCGCCTGCGGATCAGCCCGCCGCGCCCGGACTTCGAGCTGCGCGTGACGCCTCCCGAGATCAACATGGGCGCCGGGACGACGGTCCCGATCACGGTGCACGCGCTGCGGCGCGACGGTTTCGCGGGCGACATCGCCATCGGGCTGAAGGACGCCCCGGGCGGACTGGAGCTCTGCGGCGCCGTGGTCCCTGCCGGAGTGGACCACGTCCGCATGACGCTCACCGCCGCGCCGGGCGCGACGAAGGGGACGTCGGCGATTGCGGTCGAAGGCCGTGCCACCATTCAGGGGCGCGCGGTGGCGCACCGCGCCATCCCGGCCGACGATTTGATGCAGGCGTTCGCCTACCGGCACCTTGTGCCCAGCGACGGCGTGCGCGTGTCGGTGCTCCTGCGGGGCTCGACCCGCATCGTGCCCCGTGTCCTGGCGCAAGGCCCCGTGGCGATCCCGGTCGGCGGATCGGCCCGCGTTCGCGTCGCGCTCCCGCTGCCGCGCGCGTTCGAGAAGTACGAGTTCGAGCTCGGCGAGGCCCCGGAGGGTGTCACGCTCGGCGACCTTCGGCTCGGGCCCAGCGGGGCTGACTTCCTGCTGCGTGCGGATGCGGCAAAAGCCAAGCCTGGCAGCCGCGGCAACCTCATCGTCGTCGTCTCGGGCGAGCGCGTGCCACAGCCGAGTCAGCCGGCCGCAGCCCGCCGCCGCCTGCCGCTGGTCACGCTGCCGGCGATCCAGTTCGAGGTGATGGGCAAGTAGATTCGCGTCACAGTCAGTACCGGCTACCGCCTGCTTCTACCCGTCAACCGAGAGCGATAGAATCCGCCCATGCGTCTCCTGCAAATCGCCGCTGCGTTCGTCCTCCTGTCCGCGGCCGTGCCGGCGGCGATCGCGCCGGCTCCCGTCGTCGGCCGCCTGCCGCCGCCCGAGCTGAACCTGAAACTCCAGGCGCCAATCACGACCTGGGACGAGGCGATTCCACTCGGCAACGGCCTGCTCGGGGGGCTGCTCTGGGGAGAGGGCGTGCAACTTCGGATCTCCCTCGACCGCGGCGACCTCTGGGACGAACGCCCGGCTGAGGGCGTCGAGTGGGAGAGATTCAACTATCGGACCGCGCGCGAACTCGTCGCGGCGGGCAGGAACGACGAGTTCAACCGGATCTTCGACCGGCCCTACGACGGCCTGCACCCGACGAAGCTCCCGGCGGGTCGCGTGGAAATCACGATGCCGGCCGGGCGGGAGCTGACCGCGTTCGAACTCAACCTGGCGACGGCCGAAGGCCGTGTGCACACGGCGGGCGGCGGGTCGGTCAGCGTCTTCTTCAGTGCCACCGAAAGGGTGGCACTCCTTCGGATTCCCGGTGCCGACCGACCGTCGTTCGACGTGAAGCGCCCAGACAGCCTGTCGAAGCTCGGGTACGCCGCCGCGCAGTCCGGAGAGCGCCAAGGGGCCCGATGGTTCGAACAGGCCACGGCCGGCGGCCAGCGGTTCTGCGTGTTCGTCGCCTCGCGGCGTCTTTCGGACGCCACGCTGCTGGCGCTCACCGTGACGACGACGCATGACGGCGCCGACCCGGTCGCCGTCGCCGGGAGGCTGACGTCGGCGGCGCTCGTCGCCGGATACGAGGCCTCCCTGAAGCCGCACGCCGCGTGGTGGAACCAGTTCTGGTCGGCTTCGCGCGTCACGATTCCGAACGCCGCCGCGCTCGGGCATTACTACCTCGTGCGGTACTTCTACGGCGCCGCGTCGCGTAAGGGCAACCCGCCGATGCCGCTGCAGGGCGTCTGGACGGCCGACGCCGGCGGCCTGCCGCCGTGGAAGGGCGACTATCACAACGACCTGAACACCCAGACCACCTACCTGGCCTACCAGGCGGCGGGGCACTTCGACGAAGGGTCCGCGTTTCTCGACCTCCTGTGGAGTCTCACACCCCGTTTCCGACTCTTCGCCCGCGAGTTCTTCGACGCGCCCGGCGCCGCGGTACCGGAGTCATGACGCTCGACGGCCAGCCGCTCGGCGGATGGGGTCACTACAGCCTGTCGCCGACCATGAGCGCCTGGTGCGCGCACCTGTTCTACCTCCACTGGCGCTACACGAGGGACGACACGTTCCTGCGCACGCGGGCGTACCCGTGGTCGCGCGAGGTCGGCACCTTCCTGCTGGGCATGCTCAAGCCCGACGCCAGCGGCGTGCTCGTGCTGCCGCTCTCCACCTCACCTGAGATTCACGACAACAGCGCCCGCGCGTGGCTGGTCCCCAACTCGAATTTCGACCTGGCGTGCCTGCGCATGCTGTTCCTGGGACTGCAGGAGATGGCGACGGCGGCCGGCCGGCCCGAGGACGTCGGGCAATGGGCCGACGCGGCGAAGCGCCTCGGACCGCTCCATGCGAACGAGAAGGGTGGGCTCAGGCTGGACGTGGCGAGCGACCTGACCGAAAGCCACCGCCACCTCTCGAACCTGATGAGCATTCACCCGTTCAACCTGCTCACGGTGGAAGGCGGGCCCGACGCCCGCCGGGTCATCGATGCGTCGCTCGCCGACTGGGACAGGCTCGGCACCGGGCAATGGGTCGGTTACACGTTCTCGTGGATGGCGTGCCTGCGTGCGCGGGTGGGAGACGCCGAGGCGGCATTGCGCAACCTCGACACCTACCTGCGCGCGTTCATCCTCAGGAACGGCTTCCACGCAAACGGAGACCAGCTGAAGGCGGGCTACTCGTCGCTCACCTACCGCCCGTTCACGCTCGAGGGCAATTTCCTGGCGGCCCAGGCGATACACGAGATGCTGCTCCAGACGTGGAGCGCGAGCCCGGGCGTCGCGGACACCGAAGTCATCCGGCTCTTCCCGGCCGTGCCGAAGGACTGGGCCGAGGCGTCGTTCGAGGACCTGCGCGCCGAGGGCGGGCACCGCGTCTCCGGGCGCCGCGAGGGCGGCCAGACGGTGTGGCTGCGCATCGTCGCCGGTCGGGCTGGCGTGATCCGCATCCGCGACAGCTTCGGCGCCAGGAAGATCCAGTGGAGCCGACCTGGCGCGCAGGGGGTCGGCGACAACCTCGAGGTGACGTTGAAACGCGGAGAGACGATCGAAGCCACAATCGGTGGCCGGTAGACGTCCGCTTCCCGCCTGGTCAGCCGTGGCTCGGTGCCTGACAGTCGACCCGCAGGCCCTCGGCAGCTTCAACGACACCATCGCGCGCGCCTTGTAGGGTGTTTCGAGGGATTCCGGAACATCTTCCCGCCCGCCAGTCCCGTCCAATCCAGACAGAGCATGCGGTCGAGAAACCGGCCCTTGACAGGAGGAAAGTCATGCGAACCCGTACTGTTCTGCTCGCAGCGGCCGTCACGCTGGCACTCGCGGCAGGCACCGAAGCCAGCGGCAACCTCAGCGGCGTCACCCGCGTCCGCCCTGTCAACGACAAGGCCGCCGCGTTGCTGACCGACGCCCGGCAGCAGTCTGAGACCATACGCAATCTGATCAAGCAGCTCGACAGGGGCGACGTGGTGGCGTTCGTCCAGGTCGTGTCGCCCACGGAGGAGGGACCGCAGTCGACGATGCGCTTCCTTGGCGCTTCGAAGCTGGCGCGCTTCGTGCTCATCCAGGTGGCGGAGTGCAAGGCTCCGTGCCGCCGGGCCGAACTCCTGGGCCACGAACTTCAGCACGCTGGCGAAGTGGCCGGCTCGCCCTGGGTCGTCGACAATCTGGAGTTGCAGCGCCTCCTGATGCTGAGAGGGTACGTGGACAGCGGCAGTGCGCGAGGATACGAGACGGCGGCGGCCAGCCTGGCCGAGCGAAGCGTTCGGCGGGACATCCGTACGATTTCGAGGCCGGCGCAGTAGCGAGCCCGGCGTCGCGCCTCTCCGAGGCCGGCCGCCCCCGAGCGCGCCCGGCCTCGGCCGTCACGTTCGCCCGGCTACTCCCACCGGAAGAGCAGGACCGGCGGAATCAGCAGCAGGAAGCTCAGCACCACCAGGATTGCCATGAGCGGCAGGAACCACCGCGCCCACCGCTCCCAGGGAATCTTCGCCGCGCCGAGCACGCCCATCGTCACCGCGCTCGTGGGGAGGATCGGGTTGATGAACTCGCACAGTTGGTAGGCGTACACGGCCGTCTGCCGCGTGATGCCGACCAGGTCGGCGAGCGGCGACATCACCGGCATCGTCAGCGCCGCCTGCGCCGTGCCCGAGTGGATGAAGAAGTTGATCACGCACTGGATGAGGAACATCACCTGCGCGATCACGCCGCGCGGCAGCGCCGACAGCGTGCTCGACGCGAAGTAGAGAATCGTATCGAGGATCTTCGCCTCCTGCGCGATGACCAGCAGCGCCCGGGCGCACGCCACGATGAAGACGACGCCGACCATGTCTTTGGCGCCCGCCACGAACGTGCGCGCCACGCGGCTCGGCCCGAGGCCGCCGGCGAAACCCAGCAGAATGCCCATGCCGAGGAACAGCATCGCGATCTGATCGATGTACCACTTCCACTTCAGCACGCCGACGACCAGCAGTACCATCGAGGCCACGAAGAGCGCCAGCGTGGCGACGTGCCGGGCATCCCACGATTCGGCCGCACCCGCGGCGTACGGCTCGACCGCCCCCCGTTCGCGGTCGATGTCGGCGACGGGGCTGATCTCCGGGTTCCGCTTCACCCGGCGCGCGTACCACATGACATAGGCGGTCATCACGGCGGTGCCGATGAACCACGTGATCACTCTGTAGCCGAGGCCGGAGTACAGGGGCAGCCCTGCGATGCTCTGCGAGATCCCGACCGTGAACGGGTTGAAGAAGGCCGCCGCGAAGCCCGCGGCGGACCCGAGAAACGGGATCGACGTCCCGACAATCGAGTCGTAGCCGAGCCGGCGGGCGAGCGGGATGAAGATGATGACGAACGGGATGGTCTCCTCCGCCATGCCGAAGATCGACCCGCCGAGCGAGAAGACGACCATAAGCGTCGGGATGAGCAGCCCTTCGAGATAGGGGCGCCGGCTGATGGCGTCCGTCAGGCGCCGGATGCCGAACTCCACGGCGCCCGTCTCCTGGAAGATTCCGAAGCTCCCGCCGATCATGAGGAGGAAGCAAATCAGCAGCGCGCCGTCCAGGAACCCCTTGATCGGCGATTCGAGCACCATCTGCGGGCCGAGGTACACCTTCGGCACGAGCCGATACGTGCCCGCCACCGTCACCGTCCGGACTCCCTGGCTCGTCTGAACCTTGGCGCGCTCGTATTCACCCGACGGGACGGCCCACGACAGGGCCAGCACCAGGACGACCAGTGCCATCACGACAACCAGCGTGTGCGGCATGGTCAGGCGGGAGAGGTTGGGTTTGGACATCACTCGAACGTCCCCTTCACCAGCAACTGCCCGTCCCGCATCAGCCACCGCCCCTTCGCGATGACGCCGCGAATCTCGAGCGTCTTCGGGTCGAGCAGCGTGACGTCGGCGTCGGCGCCCGCAACCAGCCGGCCCTTGCCGCGGAGCTTCAGGATGCGGGCGGGGTTCGACGTCACGACCTGCAGCGCGACCGGGAGCGGAACGCCTTCGTCGAGAACCGCCTCGCGAACCGCCGCGAACAGGCTGGTCACCCGGCCGACGCCGAGCCGCTCGAATCGGCCCGCGGCGTCGAAGATCGGCAGGCTGCCCTGCCCATCGGAGGTGAACGTGATTTGCGACACGTTCACACCGGCGTCGAGCATCAGCCTCAATCCCCGGCTGCACTTCACCTCGCCGTCCTCGACGAACGCCGGCACCGAGGAGGTGGTGAGGTCCACCAGGCCGCCGGCCTTCGCGTGAGCGATCCCTTCCGCGAACAGGTCCGGGTTGCGGTTGATGTGCGTCGGCAGGAATTGCGCGGCCGGGATCTCGGTGTCATCGAGGATGCGCCGGAGCATCGACAGGCCGCGCCGCCCGTCGCCCATGTGGATGTTGACGACACCCGCCTTGCCCGAGAGGATGCCGCCGCGCCTGGACTCGGCCGCGAGCCGGGCGAACTCGTCGAAGGTGGGCTGCGTCGACCGATGGTCGGAGAGCGCTATTTCGCCGACGCCTATTACCTTGTCGATCAGAAGCAGGTCGCGCTCGATGCTCCCGGTCAGCGTCGCGGTGGGCACGCCGTAGTAGCCGGTGTAGATGAATGTGCTGATGCCCTCCTCGTCCAGGCCGCGGGCCCTGGCGAGCAGGTTCTCCAGACTGCGGGTGACGCCGTCGGTGCCCAGGCACCCGACCACCGTGGTCACGCCGCCCCGGATCGCGTCGGACAGCACCAGTTCGGGTGTCCGCGTCGCGAAGCCGCCCTCCCCGCCGCCGCCCGTCATGTGCACGTGCCCGTCGACGAGACCCGGCACCGCCACCAGCGCCAATCCGTCTACCGTTTCGCCGTACCCCGCGGCGATCGTCATGTCGGGCTCGATGCGGACAATCCGGCCGCCCGCCAGGAGCACATCCCTCCGGCCCGATGGTTCGGGTGCGACGACGTCGACGTTCTTGAGCAACAGCATGGCTGGTCTCCGGGCGCGGCAGCGCCCGGCCGGGAGTGTAGCACGCCCTACACGAGCCTGGAGAACCGCCTGTTCGCAGCTGGGAAATCGACGCCGAAGGCAACGTAGGTGATCACCGCCACGAGGGCCAGCGCCGGTGTCGCGTCGAGACCTGGCGCGGCAGGAGGCGGCGCCGGCGGTCCCCCGACCGCGGTCAGGCCGGCGCCGACGACGACGAAACCAATCGCCAGCCACTGGTAGAGCCTGAGGCCCGCCACCCACAACGTCTGCGGTTCACCTCGGTAGTGCTCTTCCACGAAGCGGCCAAGCCCTATCAGCATCAGGTAGCTGCCCGCGACGAACGGGAGCGGAACGGCCATTGCCCACAGGCCGATCAACAGGCAGAGCGTGACCGTGGTCCAGACGATCGAGTACACGGGAGTCGGATGCAGCCGGACGCCGCCGAGTTGGCTCAGCCTCACGACCCGGGACCGCTCGTGCCGGTAGCGCACACCCCATGGCCTGTCGGTCGGCCGCCCGTGGCAGCAACCCTGGGTCAGGCAGCGGAACCGCCCGAGCACCTGTGTGACGCACCCGCCGACAGCCATCGCCGAAAGCAGCGTCCACCCGCCCAGACCGAAGGCTCCCATCACCGCGCACAGGATCGCTGCCGCGATGACCGCTCCGAAGTAGCCATAAGGGCGAAGCAGTTCCGGGGACCCCTCGACCAGCTGGGCCCACATGGCCGACCCAATCTCGGCGCCGATCGTCGCCAGCACGATCCACCAGAGCAATCCGTGGCCAGCCATCCAGGCCGCCAGCGCCACCCCCGCTGTGCTGCCGGCCGCCGCGTACAGGCCGTGGCTCATCATCCGGACCGGACCGACGCGCCATTCGCGCCAGGAGTTCGCGACCGCCTCGGCGCCCCGGCACCACCATACCCACACGGCGATCAGCACCGCCGGCGCCCGAAGCCTCAGCCACGGCACCGGAAGAGTGCCGAACCTCGCCCGGGTGGCGTCACGTTCGTACCCGAGGACGAATGCCGTCGCCGACAGGGCGACGACGGGCGTGACAATCCAGACTCCCGCCGGCGAAGCGGCCACGACCGACAGGCCTCCGCACACGAGCACGGCCCCGATGTAGATCGGATCCGCCACCAGGCGGTACACGCCTCTCGCCACCAGGCGGGCAGGCGGATAGGGGCTCATGGGCAGGCCCCCTCCGTCGAACCACAGGCGTGCCGCCGCAGCCGCCATAAGCGCCGCCCCAACGGCAACAAGGACGGCACCCAGCCACCAGGGCCCGGCGGCCGGCAGCGCGAGCAGCGTGTCGAGGCGTCGGGCCCACATCGCCAGCGCAACGGGCAGGACGACGGTGAACAGTCCGCCGTAGGCGAGGGCCCCGCCAACGCGGAGCCAATCGGATGTCGCCGGCTGCGAGATCTTCAGACTCATCGCGGGAACCTCACCCGTTCATCGATGCACCAGCCCTCGCCGATGGTCCCGTCCGGACCGTCGAGACTCGCGCGACTGATCCACTTCGTATCCTCGACGTCGAGCCACGAAGCAGGCAGCAGCGACAAGAGCCGCCCCAGCCCGGCGAGCGCCGACCCGACCGACCGCGAGTAGAGCGGGCGACGGGCGGCCGGCGCGAGGCGGACCTCGCCGGCCCGAATCTGGCTGTCGGTGACGACGGGCGAGGGCTGAAGCCGCCCGTCCAGAAACACGTCCGTTCTCGGCTGCGGTCCCCTCCAGTCGATCCACACGAGCGACCGGCTGCCCTCGTCGGAAACCCACCGGCCCCACCGCAGTTCCTCGATCGGCAGGCGCCAGGGCGGAAGCGTGAGGGAGATGCACTCGGCATAACCGACCCCGGACACCGGAGGTGCGTCTGCCAGGCTGACGTCCACCCTGGCCGCTGGGACTTCGCAGCGCCACTCCAGGATGCCGTCGGTTCGGTCGAGCAGGCGTTCTACGAAGCCCGGAACGGTCGGCGCACAGCCCACCGCGCATCCGAGCGAATCGGCGCGCCAGGCCAGGCGGTCGCCGTCGCGCGACGGAAGCGGCATCGGCCTGACGCTCGTCCGGTGACTGACTTCGCCATCCGGCTCGCAGACCGAGAGGCCGTGCCAGCCGACGCGGGTGCTTCCCCAGTGGAGGGCGGTCGAGTACAGGATGGCCGAGCGGCCCCCGGCGTCCACGGCGTCGACGTACCACTTGGTGAGAGCGAATCGGTCCATCTCACCCTGTTCTGAGGCGGGCCGGCATCGAGGTTACGGCGCGGCGGCCGTCGGAGCCTCCATTGCCAGCCGGAGCACTTGGGCTAGAATACCGCGAGCAAAGGAGCTCCGATGGCACATACGTATCACGAACTGAAACTGAAGACCGTGGCCGACCTCCGCGAGATCGCCAAGGGTATTCAGCACGAGGCGGTGCAGGGCTACACGCAGCTGAACAAGGACCACCTGCTGCTGGCGGTCTGCAAAGCGCTCAGTATCCCGACGCACGAACACCATGCGGTGGGCGGCATCGACAAGGCGGCCGTCAAGGCGCAGATGAAGAAGCTGCGCGAGGATCGGGCCGCGGCGATCGAGGCGGGCGACCACAAGAAGCTGAAGGCCGTGCGGCGGCACCTGCACGCGCTCAACCACGATATTCGCCGGCACACGGTCGCGGAGTAGCCCGGGATCTGACAGCGCGCGGGAGCGCGGGCACCTATGGTCGACCGACGGCAGTTTCTCACGACCGTCGCTGCTGGCGTGGCCGCCGGCGCCGCGCCGATCCAGGCCGCCGACGCGCCACAGGGCCGGAGCGCGGCCGCCGCGCCGCCCGCGTTCGGACTTGCAGAGCCAGCCTTCCGTCCCCTGCCGCTCGGCGCCGTCCGCCCACGCGGGTGGCTCGAGCGGCAGCTGCGCGTCCAGGCCGACGGCCTGAGCGGACACCTCGACGAGTTCTGGCCCGACGTGGGCCAGAGTCAGTGGTTCGGCGGCGAGGCCGAGGGCTGGGAGCGCGCGCCCTACTGGCTGGACGGCGCCATCCCGCTGGCGTGGCTGCTCGACGACCAGCCGCTCAAGACACGGATCTCGCGCTATGTCGACACCATCCTGACGCGCCAGCGAGCCGACGGCTGGTACGGCCCGTACCCGGAAGACGCCGTCACGAAGCGCTACGACCTGTGGGCGATCCTCCTCGCCGACAAGGTGCTGGCGCAGTACCACGACGCCACCGGCGACGCGCGCGTACTCGCCGCCGTGACCCGGAGCCTCCGCGCACTGGCGGCGGGGCTCGACCGGACGCCGCTCTACGGGTGGGGAAAGTTCCGCTGGTACGAAGGTCTCGTCTCGGTGTTTCACGTGCACCAGCGAACGCCCGAGCCTTGGCTGCTCGACCTCGCGCGGAAGCTCCGCGCGCAAGGCACGGACTTCCAGGCGCTGTTCGCCACCGACAACCTCGCTGTCCCGACGCCTCGTCGCGGACTGTGGAAGTGGACCAAGCACGTCGTCAACACCGCGATGGCGACGAAGGCCGCGGCCCTCAGCTGGCGGCTCGACCAGCGCCCGGCCGACCGGGCGTTCGCCAGGGACATGATCGCCTTCCTGGACCGGCACCACGGGCAGGTCACCGGGATGTTCACCGGGGACGAGTGCCTGGCCGGCAGGAACCCCCTCCAAGGCACTGAACTCTGCGCGGTGGTCGAGTTCATGTACTCGCTCGAGCACCTGTTCTCGGCGTTCGGCGATCCGTTCTTCGGCGACCGGCTCGAGCGGGTGGCCTTCAATGCGCTGCCGGCGACATTCGCACCCGACATGTGGTCGCATCAGTACGACCAGCAGGTCAACCAGGTGCAGTGCACGATCAATCCGGATCACAACTGGACCACCAACGGCCCGGAATCGAACCTCTACGGCCTCGAGCCGAACTTCGGGTGCTGCACCTCGAACATGCACCAGGGCTGGCCGAAGTTCGCCGCGCACCTGTGGATGGCATCGCCCGACGGCGGCCTGGCGGCCGCGGCGTGGGCACCGTGCCGGGTCGACGCGACCGTTCGAGGCGTCCCGGTCCGCGTCGTGGTCGACACCGACTACCCATTCCGGAGCACCATCACGGTCACCGTCACGCCCTCGGCCGCGGTCGGGTTTCCGCTGCGTCTGCGCGTGCCGGCGTGGGCCGAAGGCGCCGTCGTCCGCGTCGGCACGGCCGCGGAGGAGCCGATGAAGACTGGTACGCTGCACGTCGTCGATCGCCAGTGGGTGGCCGGACCGACGACCCTCACGCTCACGTTCCCGATGCGGCCGACCGCCACCGCCCGCTACAACGAAGCGGTGGCCGTCGAGCGCGGGCCGCTGGTATTCGCGCTGCGGATCGGCGAATCGTGGACGCGCGTCAACGCGGACAAGCCGCATCGCGAACTGCCCCACGGGGATTTCGAGGTGCGCCCGACGACGCCGTGGAACTACGGCCTCGTGACCGATCCCGCGCAGGCCGAGCTCGGCGTGGCGTTCGAGGAACGCCCGGTCGGCGACCGGCCGTTCTCGCCGGATGGGGCCGGCGTCGTGGCTCGCGCGCGCGGGAAGCTGATCCCGGGCTGGAAGCTCGCGCGCGGGTGGGCCGGCGAGATTTCACCCGCCGACCTCGCGCGGTCGGATCCGGGCCGGGCCGCGACGGATCAGCCCGCCGAGGATGTCACGCTCATCCCGTACGGCTGCACGAACATCCGAATCACCGAGTTCCCGAGGGTGCGGTAGCCGGCCAGCCCTGAGCGAGCGCAGCGAGTCGAAGGGGAGAGGACGCCAGTGACAGAGACAGAGACCCAAGGCCGGCAGCCGAACGCCGACGACACCGTCGGGGCATCGAACCGTTCGACGGGCATGGTGCTCGGGAAGTTCTACCCGCCGACGCTCGGGCACTGCTACCTGGTCGACTTCGCGCGACACTATGTCGGGCATCTGACGGTCGTCGTCGCGTCGCTGTCGACCGAGAGCATCCCGGGCGAGATGCGCGCGGCGTGGATGCGGGAGATGTTCCCGGACACGCGCGTCGTCCACATCACGGACGAGATCCCGCAGGACCCCGGCGAGCCGACCAACCTCTGGCGCATCTGGCACGACACGATCCGGCGCGTCCTCCCGGAGGGGCCCGACTACCTTTTCGCCTCGGAAGCCTACGGGGTCGAACTGGCTCGGGTGTTGGGTGCGACCTACGTCCCGGTGGACCACCCGCGCACGCACCGGCCTGTCCGTGCCTCCGACGTCCGGAACGACCCGATGGTCCACTGGCGGTGGCTGCCCCCGACGGTCCGCCCGTACTTCGTGCGCCGCGTGTGCATCATCGGACCGGAGTCAACGGGCAAGACGACGCTCGCCGAGCGCCTGGCGAAGCACTACGACACGGTGATGGTCGGCGAGTTCGCGCGCACGCTGGTCGATGTCCCGGGGCGCAGGGTTTCGGACCACTTGTTTCCGATCATCCTCAAGGGGCAGGCCGCATCGGAAGCCGCGCTGGCGAGGCAGGCCAACCGCGTGCTGATTTGCGACTCCGACGCGTTCACGACGATGCTCTACCGCCGGCTGTTCTTCGCCGATTGTCCGGACTACCTGCGGGCCGAAGCCGAGCGCGAGCGGTACGACCTCTACCTGCTGACCACCCCGGATACGCCTGCCGACAGCGGGTCGTCGCACGCCCACCCCGAGCAGCGCAGCTGGTTCTTCGAACGCTCGGTCGAGTGGCTCACCCGCCGTGCCGCCCACTACGTCGTCGTCAACGGGTCGTGGGAGGAGCGCTTTGCGCTGGCCACGTCGGCGATCGACGCGCTGCTGGCAGCCAAGGCGATTCCCTGACGCCGGCGCTCAGTCCACCGCGGCGATGGCGTCCATCTCGACGCGGTAGCCGTGGTGGAGCGCCGAGACGGGCACGACGGCGCGCGCAGGCCGGTGCTCGCCGAACACCTCGGCATACAGCCGGTTGAACTCGGGCCAGTCGGCGATGTCGGTCACGTACACCGTGCACCGCAACACGCGCGACAGATCGGACCCCGCGCCTTCCACTGCCGCGCGCACGTTGGCCAGCACCTGGCGGGCCTGTCGCTCGAAGGCCGCCCCCGGCGGCAGCGGGCCGTCCGGCGCGATTGGCAACTGCCCGGACACATAGGCCACGCCGCCGTGAACGACAACATGGCTGTAGTGACCGCCGGGCTTCGGGAGAGACGGCGGGTTGATGCGCGCGATGTTCATCACCATCCTCCGAACCGCTCCCACCGCGCCGTGATCTCGCGGGAGCCGTTCACGACGTGGTATGCCTGGTGCTGTGCGGCGGTCGCGCACGCGTGATTGGGCACGATGCGAAGCCGCCCGCCGAGGGGGAACGTCGTCCACTCGACTGGTCTCTCGTCGGTCCGCGAGATGATGCCGTGTTCCTGGTTGGCATCGTGCATGACGAAACCGTCGAGCAGGCGACCGTCGGCGTCGCACACGAGACCGTAGCCGCGGTCCGCCGCCTGCCCGGCGGTGCCTCGGTCGCGCGAGACGGCCATCCAGCCGCCGTCGGTGAGAATCCAGCCCTTTTCGCGCTGGTGGCCGATGATGCTGACCAGGACCGACAACGCGATGTCGTCGACCGCGCAGACGCCGAGGCCCGCCATCACGAGATCCTGGAAGACGAACACGCCGGCCCGCACCTCCGTCACGCCCGGCAGCGTGCGGGCGAACGTGGCGGTCGGCGTCGACCCGACGCTCACGACCGGAGCGCCGAAGCCGGCGCCGCGCAGCCGCTCCGCGGCGCCGACGACCGCCGCGCGCTCCTGTTCGGCCATCGCGGCAATCGCGTCGGTTGAACGGCAGGCGTACGACGCGCCGGCGTGCGTCATCACGCCCCGGAGCGTGGCTCCTCCAGCGAGCGCGCCCGCGACGGCCAGCAATCCCGGTGCGCCAGGTTTCACGCCCCCGCGATGGTCGTCCGAGTCGACCTCGATGAGGACCGGGATTTCGCAGCCGCCGGCCTCGCAGAACGCCGAGACCTCGCGCGCCGCATCGACGCCGTCCAGAATCACCGACAGATCGCAGCCGCGCGCACGGAGGTCTGCCACGTGCGGTAGCTTCGCAGGCGCGATGCCGACCGCGTAGAGGATGTCCGTCACGCCGCGGGCGAAGAACTGCTCGGCTTCCTTCAGCGTCGAGACGGTGATGGGACCGCACGGCGTCGTCATCAATCGTCTCGACACCTCGAGGCTCTTGCTGGTCTTCACGTGAGGCCGGAACGACACGCCGAGTTCGGACACGCGGCGCCGCATCCGGTCGATGTTCCGCGTCATGCGCCCTTCGTCGATGACGAGCGCAGGCGTCAGGAGGTCGTCGAGCGTCATCGGCACATGCTACTCCGGGGTCAGGTCTGGAAACTCAGCATTCTGCTGAGTTTCCAGACCTGACCCCGCCAATGGCAGATTGACTCCCCGCCCGGACTGCGCAACACTTGCTCTGGCAGGACGCCTAGGGGTGGCCCAAACAAACGGCCTGAGATCACACCCTCGAACCTGAACCGGGTAGTGCCGGCGTAGGGAAGGTAGAACTCCCCAAAGCATCCGCGTCGCTCGTCGCACGACGCCGTTCGTGCGCTCGAGAGGAGGCGCGACGATGATGACGCTCTCACGTGAACGGTACGCCGTCCGGCTGGTGGCGGCCGGGGCACTTGCCTGGCTGGTGTGCGCCGGCGCGATGGCCCAGGCGCCCGTCCGCGGCGTCGTGCGGGCCGCCGCGGGCGCGCCAGTCGCCGGCGCCCTCGTCTCCGCCGCCGACGGGCGGGTCAGGGCCGAGACGGGTGCCGACGGTCGCTTCCAGATCGGCCTGACCGCCGGTCCGCAGACGATCAAGGTCACGCGGCACGGGTACGCCGACCTGACGCGGCAGGTCGATGTCGGCGCCGCGCCGCTCGAACTCGACTTCGTACTCACGCCTCTCGAACGCTTCAGCGAGGACGTGACCGTGTCCGCGGTCCGGGCTCCGGTCGAGGCGCCGGTCTCGAAGAGCGACATCGCCCGGTCCGAGATCGAGGCGCGCAACTACGGGCAGGAGATGCCGTTCCTGCTCTCGCAGGTGCCCTCGGTGACCCAGTACGCCGATTCCGGCGCGCCCTCCGGCTACTCCTACATCTACCTGCGCGGGATCCCGCAGACACGGATGAACGTGACGATCGACGGCATGCCGATCAACGAGCCGGAGGACTCGGCCTTCTACTTCTCGAACTTCGGCGATCTCGCCGATGCCGTCGACAGCATCCAGGTACAGCGCGGCGTGGGCACGTCGTCGGTCGGCGCCGCCTCGTTCGTCGGCTCGATCAACTTCGCGAGCGCCGCGTTGACCGACCGGGCGGGCGCCGTCGTCCGCATGAGCACCGGCACGTTCGGAACCCGGCGACTCAACGCCGTGGCGAACTCGGGACACCTGGGCCACGGCTTCAAGGTGTACGGCCAGGCCGCGGTGCAGGACTCCGACGGGTTTCGCCACAACTCGGGCGTCAGCCAGAAGAGCCTGTACGCCGGCGTGCAGCGCGAGGCCGGTTCGTCGTATCTCAAGGTATTCGGCTTCTTCGGCCGCGCGCAGTCGAACCTGGCCTACCTCGCAGCCGACGAGGCGGCGCTCTCGGTCGACCTGCGCACGAACCCGCTCACGCCCGAGGAGCGCGACCAGTTCGGCCAGCAGTTCGTGACGGCACAGTACCACCGGACGCTGTCACCCAATGCAGAGATCTCGGCCCAGGGTTTCTACAACGGCGCAGACGGCTGGTACCGCATCCGCGGCGCGTCGGCGGAGCCGTCCGGGCTCTTCCAGTACGGCCTGGCATGGCACAACGCGGGCGCGTCGGTGGGCGTCCACGCCGCGACCGCCCACGCCGATATCGCCTGGGGCGCGTTCTTCAGCGACTTCGGGAGCCTTCACACCCGTGACATTGTCTCGGGCGCCGCCGACTACTCGAATCGCGGATTCAAGAACGAGTTCAATACCTTCGCGAAGCTCGCGTGGTCCAGCGGCCGGTGGCGCTGGTCCGCCGACCTGCAGCTGCGCTGGGCACGGTTTCGCTATGAAGGAACGGTTCCCCTCGGGTCGGTGGACTGGACGTTCTTCAACCCGAAGGCCGGCGCGCGGTACGACGCGGGACGCGGCCTGAGCCTGTTCGCCTCGGTCGGGCGCGGGAACCGTGAGCCCGCCAGATCCGACATGCTGCAGGGCGAGGACAACGCGACCGTGCAGCATGACCTCTCCGCAGTCCTTCCGGAACAGGTGCTGGACACAGAATTCGGAGCGAGCTACGCGCGCTCCGGTTTCCGGGTCGACGTGAACGGGTATTTGATGGCGTTCCGCCACGAAATCGCGCAAACCGGGGAACTGTCGGAGATCGGCCTGCCTCTCAGGCAGAACGTGGATCGCAGCTACAGGCGCGGGGTCGAGGTCGACCTCACGTGGCGCCCGATCGCGCCGGTTCGGATCCGACACACCTCCACGTTCAGCCTGAACCGCATCGAGACGTGGACGCAGTTCTACGACATCTACGACGCGGCCGGCAGCTGGACCGGCTCGACCAGTCTCGACCACCCCAATGTGCCGCCGTACGTGACACCGGCCATCCTCGCCATGGTGGCGGCCGACTACACGCCGACACGGGGGGCCACGTTCGGGGCTGCCTGGCGCTATGTCGGCAAGTCCCATCTCGACAACACGGGCAGCCCGGAATTCGTGGCGCCGTCGTTCGCGTGCCTCGACCTGGCGGCGTCGATCGATCTCGCGCGCGTATTGACGTTCGCGGCCGCCGCGCACCCGCTGGTCCGCCTGAACGTGGGCAACGTCCTCGATGACCGGCGCATGTTCCCCAACGGCTACAGCTACCAGTTCTTTGCGCCCGCGCAGACTCCCGAGGGCCTTGCACTCCAGGGCACGCGTTACTATTACCCCCTGGCGACGCGCAGCGCGTTCGTCGGCCTCGAGCTGAGGTTCTGACCTGACCATGCACATCGTCGAGGTCGCGGGCGCGCTGACAGGCGTCGTCGCCGTCTGGCTCACCACGCGCCAGAAGATCTGGTGCTGGCCGGTTGGCATCGTGTCGGTGCTGCTGTACGTCCTGGTCTTCTTCCAGGCCCGCCTGTACGCGACGATGGGCCTGCAGGTCGTATACGTGGGCCTGGCGGCCTACGGCTGGTACGCCTGGAAGAGAGGCGGACAGGCCGCAGGTCCCCTGCGCGTCTCACGCGCGTCGTCGCGCACCCGGCTCGCGGCGCTCGGCATCGGCCTCGCCGTCGCACTTGGCCTCGGCCTGGGGCTGGCGCACCAGACCGACGAGGCGCTGCCCTTCACCGACGCGGCCGTGACGTCGTTCAGCCTGGTCGCCCAGTGGATGCAGACCCGGAAGTTCATCGAGAACTGGTGGCTCTGGCTGGTCATCGACGTTGTGTACGTGTTAATGAACGTATCGCAGGGCCTGATGCCGACCGCCGGACTGTACGCGGTCTACACCGCCCTCGCCGTGGCCGGCCTTCGCGAGTGGCGCCGCTCGATGGAGATGGTGTGACGGCGCAGTCCCCGCGCCCGCTCGTCGTGGTGGTGACCGGCTCGGAGTGCACGGGCAAGACGACGCTCGCCGCCGGGCTGGCGGCCGAGTTCGGTGCCTTGTGGTCCCCGGAATACGTCAGGTCCTATGTGGAGTCGAAGCGGGCGCCACTCGACGCGTCGGACGTCGAGCCAATCGCGGCGGGCCAGTTGGCGGTTGAGCGGGCCGCCGGGCACGATGCCGCCGAGACACCCTGCCGCCTGGTCGTGAAGGACACGGACCTGGTGAGCACCACGATCTACGCCCGTCACTACTACGGATGGTGCCCGGAGTGGGTCGAGGCGGCCGCCCGCAGGCGGGTGGGCGACCTGTATCTGCTGCTCTGCCCGGACGTGCCGTGGGTGCCTGACGGCCTTCAGCGAGACCGTGCGGGCGACGCCGAGAGGGCGGAGATGCATGCGCGGTTTCGCGACGCTCTCGCGTCGCTTGGGGCGCGGGTTGTTGAGATCAGCGGATCATGGAACGAGCGCAAGGCTCTGGCGGTATCTGCCGTCGTCGCCGCGCTCGAGGAGGCCTCATGTCAGTGACACAAGACGCCATCAACGTCGGTCTCGTCGGCTTCGGGATGGCGGGCAGAGTGTTCCACGCCCCTGTAATCAGCGCCGTTCCTGGCCTTCGACTCTCGGCCATCCTCCAGCGCACGGGTGAAGATGCGGCCCGCACCTACCCAGGCGTCCGGGTGGTCCGAAGCCTGGACGATCTGCTCGATCTGCCGGACGTGACGGTCGTCGTGGTCGCCACGCCGACCATGACGCACGTCGACCTGGCGCGGCGATGCCTGGAGGCCGGGCGTCACGTGGTGGTCGACAAGCCCTTCGCTCCCACCTCTGCCGAGGCCGCCCCTCTGGTGGACCTGGCCGAGCGAACGGGCCGGCTCTTGAGCGTGTTTCACAACCGGCGATGGGACGGCGACTTCCTCACCGTGCAGCGCCTCCTCAACCGCGGGGCGTGCGGCCGTCCGTTGCTCTTCGAGGTGCATTTCGACCGGTATCGTCCCCGGCGGAAGCCCGACGCGTGGCGGGAGCGGGCGCAGCCGGGCAGCGGCATCCTCTTCGACCTCGGGTCGCACCTGGTGGACCAGGCCGTGACACTGTTCGGGCTGCCCGACGCGGTCACCGCCGATGTCCGGCGCGAGCGCGACGGGGCCGTGGCCGACGACGGGTTCGACGTGACGTTGCACTACCCGCGCATGCGCGCGCTGCTGCGATCGTCGATGCTCGCGTGCGACAACGGGCTCAGAATGGTCCTGCGAGGCACCGAGGGCACCTACGTGAAGCACGGGATCGACCCCCAGGAAGAGCGCCTGGCTCGCGGTGAGACGCCCGCAGGGCCGGACTGGGGGCGGGAGGCGCCCGAGCGCTGGGGCCAGCTGACGCTCGCGGCTGGCGACGGCCTCGCGCGGGAGCGGGTGGAGACGGAGGCCGGCGATTACCGCCGCTACTACGAGAATGTTCGGGATGCCGTGGGCGGACGCGCGGCGCTCGCGGTGACGGCGCACGAGGCGCTCGACGTGATCCGCCTGCTCGAACTGGCCCGGGAGAGCAGCCGGCTGGGCAAGACCATCGCGTGGCCAGGGCCGGGCGGCGCCTGAACGTCCCCCGCCGCCCTACTTCCCCGCCCCCTTGCGGGGCACCCGCTCGTCGCTCATCGCGGCGTGGTAGGCGTAGGACGCCATGATGACGGAGTTCTTCATCAGGTCCTCGGCCTGGATCGAGTCGAAGAAGTCCAGGTTCGTGTGGCCGCCGGTGCCCGGAATGCGGTCCTGCAGGAACTGGAAGCCCGGCAGACCCGCGGCGTCGAACGACACGTGGTCGGTGCTGCCGACGCTCTGATTCGACACGATCGTCATCCCCATGTCGCGGAACGGCTCCATCCACGCGGTCAGCATCTGCCGTGCGTGCTCGTTCCCCTGGAGGTAGATGCCGCGGTACTGGCCGGCGCCGTAGTCCTGATTGAAGTAGGCTGACAACTTGTCGTACGCGGGCTTCTTTCCGGTCTTCGGGTCGCCGAAGTACTTCGAGCACGTACTCCCGAGACCCGAAGAGCCCCTGCTCCTCGCCGCCCCAGAGCGCCACCCGGATCGTCCGGCGCGGCGCCGCGCCGATCGCCTTGAGAATCCGCGCGGCCTCGAGCGCCACCGCGCAGCCCGACGTGTTGTCGCTCGCGTTCGGGCTCGCGTGCCACGTATCGAAATGGGCGCCGATCATGACGACCTCGTCCTTCAGATCGGTCCCCGGGATCTCTCCAATCACGTTGGCGGCCTTCTCGACCACCTGTCCGATCCTGTTGCGGACCTCCACTTCGACGGTGACCGCAATCTCGCGCTTCAGAATCCGGTACATCCGGTTGTAGTGCTCCGGCGTGACCGCGACAATCGGCGGCGCGGCGAGATCGCCTTCGCGCGACCACATGTCGACCTTGGTGCCGGGGCGGGCGAAGCCCCGCACCGCGCCGAGCCACCCGCTGTCGCACTGGAACACGACGGCGACACCCTCGGCCTTGAAGAACGCCATCTTCTCCTCGGGCTTCAGCAGGTCGGGATTAGGAATCGCGCGAGCGGCCGGGCGCGACGGCGCGATGACGGTCTGTTCGATCCTCCGCAGTTCCTCTTCGGCGCGGCGCGGCACGCCGTTCGCGAGCGCCGCCAGGTCGATCGCAACCGGAGGGGTGGCGAGCACCGCCATCCCCTTCAGCTTCCCGCGGTACTTCTCGAGGTCCTGTTTCGCCTGCAGGTCGACGATGACGGCTTTCGCCACCGTCTTGCCGGCCGTCCCGGGCGTGTTGGCCAGCGGGTAGCCAACCATGGGCTGGTAGTCGGGCTCCAGCATGTGCAGCGAGACGTACTCGTTGTCCCAGGCGACGCCGTAGTCCATGAACGGCTCGACGGTCACGCTGACCAGGCCGATCCGTTCCATTTCGCCCTTCACCCAGGCCTGGGCGCGCTTCATGGCCTCGGAGAGCGTGAGCCGCGCACCCAGCACGTCGGTCATGTAGGATTCCAGGTCCATGACGCGCGACCGCTGCAGACCCTCCTCGCGGATCTTCGCCACCATGACCGGGTCGACACCCGGCGGCGCGGCGGCCTCAAGGCCCAGGGCGCACGCGATCACCACAGCCACCAGCGCGAGTCGCCATTGCAGTCTCATACGCTACGGAAGCCTCCATGCCGACTTCAGCCGTTCGTACTCGTCACGCGGCAGCTGGACGAGCAGCGGCGCCTTCGTCGGCGCGAGCCACGCGATCGTCGCCGTCAACGCGGACTCCTCCATGGCCGTACACCCCGCAGTGCCGCGGCCCGGGCCTCGCCAGATGTGCAGGAAGATGCAGGAGCCTCCGGCGGGCTGCACCTGGGGCGCGGTATTGTGGTCGACCGCCACGCCCCACTTGTAGAGCGGCTCCCGCCACATCTTCTCGGAGCTCGACCAGTCCACCTGCGCCGCCGCGCTTCGTGTCGTCAGGCGGTTGTAGGACGCGGACTGCGCGTCATCCACGCACTCGACGTCGTCACCGAGGTACCGATAGGGAAGCTGCCAGCCGGACGGCCTGTCCGGAACCTGTCCGAAGGCGGCGGAGAGGCGAAAGACCCCGGCCGGCGACTTGCCGTCGCCTTCGCGCTTGCCGGGACCGGTCCCCGGAAACGACGCCACGCCACTGCCCCACCCCAGGCCGCTCCTGCCGACCACGACAGGAACGACCGGGCCCACGCTCCGCCAGCCCCCATCGACGGACGACCGTTCGAACCTCTGCATCGTGCCGTCGACTCCGTCCCACCCGCCGGTGAGCACGAGGAGGATCTGCAGGGAGCCGTTCAGCGGATCGTCTGCGGGCTTCGGCTGACCACAGCCAAAGAGCGCGGTCCAGGCCAGCGTCACTGCGAGTCCGAGGCTGCGCATCGGCACATTCTACTCCGTGCGTCCGCTGCGCCCGACGACCGCCAGGAGCGCGAGCGACGCCAGGGGAAGGACGCCGCACACGCCGCACACGGACCCGAAACCGAAGCGATCGATGAGCCAGCCGTAGATCGGCGATGCCACCGTTTGCATCAGGCCGTACGAGGCCGTCAGGACGGAGACCGCAAACGCCGCCCTCCCGCTGCCGTACAGGTCGAGCGGCATTGCGTAGATGTTGACGCTCATCGCAACGGCCATGAAGAAGCTCACCGAGATGAGCGCCGTCGCAAGCGCCGCCCCGGGAGCGAGCGGCACGAAGGCGGTCGCGGTCAGCGCCACGCCGCCGATGACGCAGACGCGGAGGCGCGCCGCGTACAGCCCGGCGCCGGCCCTGGCCCAACGCATCGAGAGCCATCCGCCGGACAATCCGCCGAGCGACGCAAACACCGGTGGAATCCACGCGAACTGGCGGTTGGCGTCAGCCATGGTCAGGCCGTGGGCCGACACGAGGAACACCGTGGTCCAGTTCATCCAGAGGCTGTAGACGGTCATCATCAAGACGTTGGCCGCCGCCAGCGCCCACAGTCTCCAGTCCCGCGCCAGCGTCGCAGCGCCGGCCCGGCTGCCTGTCGTTGCCGGCACGGGAACCCGACGCGCGACCAGCAACCAGAGCGGGATCCACCCAAGGCCCGCGACGCCGGTGGCGACAAATGCCGCCCGCCATCCGTATGTCGAGGCCAGCGCGCCGACCAGCAGCGGCGCCGCCATCATGCCAATCGTGATCCCGACCTGATTGAGGGCGGTCCCCATGGCCCGCTCGCGGGGTTCGAGATACAGCGCGAAGCCCTTCGCGGTGGCCGGGATTCCAGCCGATTCGGCAGCGCCCAGCGCGGCGCGGCAGGCGAGCAGGCTTCCGAGGCCACCCGCGAACCCGGTCGCCACTCCCGCCACGGACCAGAGCGTCACGGCCGTCGAGAGGCCGACGGTCAGGCCGACCCGGTCCACGAGCAAGCCGGCCGCGGGCGCGAATACGGCATACGTGAGCGAAAAGGCGGACACAACCCAGCCGTAGCCGACATTGGAGAGACTGAATTGCTCTTTGAGCACAGGCGCCAGGGCGGCGAGCACCTGCCGGTCGACGAAGCTCAGGGCCGTGGACAGCACCAGCACGCCGACCACCAGCCAGCGGTGGCGGGACCGTGCGTCGCCGGCGTCAGCGGGCGATTCCACCATCGGGCGATTGTACGCCGAACGCCGTTGCCGCCGGAGATGGTGTTGTGGGCCCGCGGTCGCGGTGACGTAGAATACGGGTGGCTTCCGAGGAGGTGGCAGTGGTCAACCATGCCCCGCACGGCGACACGATTCCGACATCGGTCTTCGATGCCCTTCCCTTCCCCGCCTGGATCGTGGACGACGACATGCGGCTGCTGGCGGTCAACCGGGCGTCGGTCCGTCTGCTGGGAGCAGAATCCGACGCGGTGTTGCGCCAGCGCGGCGGGGAGTTCCTGCACTGCGTCAACAGCGCGGACGGCTGCGGGAAGTCGACCAAATGCCCGGACTGCGCGCTTCGTGTCGCGACGCGATTCGCCCTGACCGGCGCCCAGCCGACGCGCCAGCGTACCAGGCTGGAGGTGGTCGACCGCGACAGCGTCACGGAGATGCACGCGCTGATCACCGCGTCTCCGATGGTCTACGAGGGGGCGAATCGGGTCCTGCTGTGCATCGAGGACCTGACACGGCTGCTGGCGACGACCGATGCGCTGCCGATCTGCATGAACTGCAAGAAGGTGCGGGACAACGACCTATGGTTGCGGGTCGAGGCCTACCTGGACTCCCACCTCGATCTGAAGCTCACGCACGGCATCTGCCCCGAGTGTTCGAGGCGGCTCTTCGCGGTCGAATAGAGGCGAGAAATCACTCCGGGCGTAATGTCCGGGCCGGGCGAGCGTGAGCCGTCACTCCGGGAGCGGCCTCCGGAATCTCGTCCTCGGGCGCCTGGATCACGATCGACAACTCCCGGGCCAGGGCGTTCATCGCCCGTCGCTCTTCGGGGGCGACCAGGGTGACCGCAGTGCCGCTCAGATGGGCGCGGCCGGTGCGGCCCACGCGGTGCACGTAGGCCTCGCGCGTCGTCGGCACCTCGTAGTTCACGACGTGTGAGATCCCCTCGATGTCGAGGCCGCGTGCGGCGAGGTCGGTCGCGACCAGAGCGGTGAACCGCCCCGACCGGAGCCCCTCGACCGCCGCCGATCGCTGCTGCTGCGTCCGGTCGGCGTGCAGCGCCGCGGTTCGAAGGCCCTGCGCGATCAGCCGGGACGCCAGACGGTCGGCACCCACCTTCGTCCGTACGAACACCAGCACCGGGCCGGCTTCCCGCCTGAGGAACTTCGCGAGCCACGCGGCCTTTTCGCCACCCGTCACCATGACGGCCGTGTGGTGAATCGTCCGGGCCGGACCGTTTCTCGCACCGCTCTCGATCATCCTCGCGTCGCGGGTGATGGCCCGCGCACGGTTCATCACCTCATCCGGCATCGTCGCCGAGAAGAGGAGCGTCTGGCGCGCCGACGGCAGTTCCGACACGATGCGGGTGATGTCGGGCCAGAACCCCATGTCCATCATCCGGTCCGCCTCGTCGAGCACCAGGACGTCGAGGCGAGAGAAATCGGTGCTCCCCGTGCGCATGTGGTCCATCAGCCGGCCCGGCGTGGCCACCACGACGTCGACGCCCGCGCGGAGCGCCCGCTCCTGGGGATCCGCCGGCGCGCCGCCGTACACCGCGACGCTCGAGAGTCCCGTGTGGTAGGCGAAGCCCTGAATGTCGTCGTCGATCTGGACGGCCAGTTCCCTCGTCGGCGTCAGGATGAGCACCGCGGTCCGCGCCGCCTCGCCCAGCTGCGCGGGCGTCCGCCGGGACAGCAGTCGCTCGAGAATCGGCAGCACGAAGGCGGCCGTCTTCCCGGTGCCCGTCTCCGCGCACGCAATCAGGTCCACGCCCTCGCGGGCTACGGGAATGACGTCGTCCTGGATGGGGGTGGCCGTCCTGAAGCCGCGCTCTCCGATGCCGCGCATGAGCGCCTGCGGGAATCCGAACGCGTCGAACGTCGAGCCGCTCGGCTCGCTCCCGCCGGCCGAGCCGGCGGAACGAACCGAACCCGGCTCACCGGTCGAGTGCGGCGACAGACGCCGAGCGTGCCGCCGAACGCGGCGCGGGTGATGAAGCGAACTGGTGTGTGGGTTCAGAACAATCCAACGCCTGGAAGGTGGTTACAGATCTGTGATCGTGCTTCTAGTCTGACAGGATCCGGCCCAAAGCGCAAACCGGGCGGGGTCAGGTCTAGAAAGTGCGCACAATGCTCACTTCCTAGACCTGACCCCGCTGACCACGACGTGACCTGACGAGCCCGGTGATCACCGCCGCCGCCTCGTCCAACCCCACGGCGCCAGTGTCGAGGCTCAGGTGGTAGCGCGACAGGTCGAGCCAGGACGAGCCTCCGAGCGACTGCAGGAACCGGCTCCGCTGCTGATCGGAATCGCGGACCAGCTCCCGGGCGGCCGCTCGATCGGCCATGTTGTAGTCGCGCATCACCCGATCCACGCGCGCGTCCTCGGGCGCGTGCAGGAACACCGTCAACAGGCCCGCCTCGGCCCGCAGAATCCACCCCGCGCCCCGGCCGACGAAGACCGCGTCCTCTCGAGCCGCAATGCCGCGGATGATACCGGCCTCGACGGCGAACAGGTCGTCCTCGTAAAGCGACGGCATCGGCGGCGGCACGTAGGCCGCCTCGGGCGCGCCCCACGCCAGCACGCCAGCCATCCGACTCCAAAGGCTGGTCACCCGTTCCTCGAGGCTCTCGAGTTCGGTGTCGTCGCGGCCGAGGATCTTCGCCGCCTCCTCGAGCACCTCCCGGTCGACGTAGCGGACGCCGAGCTGGCGGGCGACCGCCTGGCCGACGTACGCGCCGCCGGCACCCATCTGCCTCGAGAGTGCCACCAGAACCCTGCCCGGGCTGTCCATCGCGGCCTCCAGTAGGACACATTCTACGCCCTTCGGAGAAAGGCGGAGGGCGGGAAGGCGGGCGGCGCCGCTAGACGCAGAGCGCCTGCTGGCGCCTGGCGCGAGCGGCGCGAAGGAGATCGCACGGCTCGGCCGCGTGGTCGGGGAAGAGCGCGAAGGCCGACTCGATGTCCGCGACGTGCCCGTCCTCGGACGCGTCGCGCATGGCATCGGTGACCCGGCGGGCGACGACCGCCATCGCCTCGGCGGTGCTGTCGGCCATGAGGATGGCGAACTCCTGATCGCCGGTCCGGAACACGAGGTCGGTCACGCGCACCGCCATTCTCGAGGTGGCGGCAAGACGGACGGCGAGTTCGGGAGCGGTCGGGCTTCCGTTGCCGCAAACGCTCTGCAGCATCAGGATTCCCGGCTTCGGGCCGTCCGGACGGCTGCAATAGACGGCGGAAGCCAGCACGCGCTCCAGGTACCTCTGGTTCGGAAGGCCCGTCTCGGCGTCGAAGAGACTGGCCATTCGCTCCTGCTCGAAGCTCAAGGCCCGTTCGAGCGCCGGTCCAATCTGGCGGGCGGCGAACTCGACAACCTGCTGATGCGCCGCGGTGAAGCTGTCCCGCGCGACGCCGTAGAGCGTCAGCACGCCGACCACCTGGTCGCCGGCGCAGAGCGGTGTGGCCAGCGCGCTCTCGAGCGCGACCGGCAGGCGCTCCCGTCGGTCACCCAGGTCGAGGGCTCCGCTGGAGTTCATGATCGTCATCCGGTTGAGCGCGACCCACCCGCTCAAGCCTTCGCCAATCCTCAGACGCATCCCCTGCAGCACCTCGCTGCCGGCGCCGGCCGCGTGTGCGGCGACGAGAATCGTCCGACACCGGGTCGCGCAGATAGAAGACAATCAAGTCGCACGGCACGGTCTGGCGCACACGCCAACCGAGCGTCACGGCCAGGTCTTCAACCGTCGTGTGCCCGCCAATCTGGACCGCCAGGTCCGACAGCGCGAGCAGCCTCGCGCTCACCTCTCCGGCGGAACCGTCGGTGTCCTCGACGGATGGCTGGACGGGCCCGGGCGTGCGCAGCAGGTCGTGGAAGGGGCTGGCTTCACGGCTGGCCTCGCTCACCGTGGCACCAATCTCGAGATGCACCGCGAAGAAGGCGTCGGTGACGACCGGGTCGTACATCTGCCCCTTTCGGGCCTCGATGATCGCCAGCGCCTCTTCGTCGGAGAGTGCGGGCCGGTAGGGCCGGTCGGACGTCAGCGCGTCGTAGCAGTCCACGACGGCCATGATCCGCGCGCCTATAGGAATGTCGAGGCCGCTCAGGCCATCCGGATAGCCGGTGCCGTCCCAGTTCTCGTGGTGGTGACGGACGATGGGGACCACGGGGTAGGGGAAGTCGATCGCCGAGAGGATCTGCGCGCCGACCGACGAGTGCGTCTTCATCCGGTCGTACTCGGAGGCGGTCAGCCTGCCGGGCTTGTTCAGGATGTGCTCGGGCACGGCCAGCTTGCCCATGTCGTGCAGCAGCGCGGCCGCCTCAATCGCCCTCAGTTCCCGCGCGTCGGTCACGCCGAGCGCCTTCGCGAGGCCGGTCGCGTACCCCTGGACGCGGCGGATGTGCCCGTGCGTGATCTGATCCTTCGCGTCGATCGCCATCGCCAGCGTCTCGACCGTCGATAGGTAGAGCCGGTTCAGTTCCGTGAGGTGCTGGTTCGCATCCTCCACCCGTTCCATCGAGGTCTTGAAGGTGAGCCAGGAGATCACCACGAGCGGGACGACCAGGCCGAGGGCGCCGAGGCTGGCCGTCTTCCAGTTGAGCGCGAGCAGCAGCGCGACGGACGCGCCGGCGAAGTAGTTCAGCGAGAGCCACATGAAGTGCTCGCGCCACACGCGGTAGGGGGACGTCCGCGTCTCGGACGACACCGCGATGGCGGTGAGCCCGCTGTTGAACAGGAAGTAGGTGGCCGCCATCGCCGCCACGGGCAGCAGCACCGCGCCGAGCGGCGGCGTCTTCGCCAGCGACAGCGGAGGTCCGCCGTAGAGGACGTAGAAGACGGTGGATGCCGCGAGCACCGAGACGGTCGGCTCGGCGATGTTGAAGACGATGCGGTACGGCTCGCGGTTCTTCCGGCGGACCGATATCAGCAGTCCGTCGACCGCCATGCACGCCACGGCCGGGAACGGGCCGAAGAGCAGGACGAGCGTGAAGAAGAACGCCTCCGAGACGTAGATCGTCGCCGGAACCGCCGGCACTCTGACCGCGAACGAGCCGCTGACCCAGGTGAGGACCACGAGCATCGGCACCCGATAGTCGAACGGCATCAGGGCGAGCGAGTAGAGCGAGTACGCCAGGGCGGCGCATCCCGCCGTTCCGATCGCCACGATGTAGCATCGTCCGAACCTGGTCACGGGCGAGGCTCGCTTCCGTTCGTCAGCTGAAACGTCCTGATCTTCCGGTACAACGTCTCGCGGCTGATCTTCAGCAACCGGGCCGTTTCCTTCTTGTTCCACCCGGTGGCGAACAGCGCGGCGCGGATGTGATCGCGTTCGACGTCCGCGAGCGGGCGGATGGCCTGGTCCTTCGCGCGCTCGGACTCCGGCGACGTGTTCAGCGCGAGGAAGCCGACGTGCCGCTCGTCGATGATGGGCCCGTCGCTCGAGAGCGCCGCGCGGGACACCGTTGCGATCAGCTCCCGGATGTTGCCGGGCCACGAGTGGTCGGCGAGCCGGCCGATGGCCGCGCGGCTGAACTGCCGCGCGTCGGGTGGCAGACCGTCGATCGCGCACTGCTTGGCCAGGAACATGCGGGCCAGCAGCGGGATGTCCTCGGGCCGCTCCTTCAGCGCGGGCAACCGGATGGTGAACGCGTTGATCCGGTAGTAGAGATCCTCTCGGAACCGGCGCTCGCTCACCTGCAGCTCGAGCGGGCAGTTGGTCGCCGACACGAGCCTGAAGTCGACGTCGATGCCGACGCGGCCGCCCAGCCGCTCCACCTGGCGCTCCTCGATGACGCGCAGGAGCTTGGCCTGCGACAGCAGGGGCAGGTCGCCAATCTCGTCGAGGAACAACGTCCCGCGGTTGGCCAGCTCCACGCGTCCGAGCCGTCGTTCGTGCGCACCGGTGAAAGCGCCCTTCTCGTGGCCGAACACCTCGGCTTCGAACAGCGTGTCGGGAACGGCCGCGCAGCTGACGGCCTGGAACGGCCTCGTGCGCCGGCGGCTCAGGTCGTGGATGGCGCGCGCCGCGACCTCCTTCCCGGCACCGGTCGGGCCGAGAATCAGCACCGAGATGTCGGTCTTGGCGGCGGTGCGGATCGATTCGAGGACGAGGAGCATCTTCTCGTCGCGTCCGACAAGCTCCAGGAGCTTCCGCACCGACGCGGGCTCGCCGCGGTCGGCCGTCTGGACCGGCTGAGCGAGGAAGGCCGACAGCAGGCGGTCGACCCCCTCGTGGGCCGGCCGTGCGGCCCCGTAGCGGGGCGAGATGCCCAGCGACCGCAGCGCCACGCCGGCGCCGATCAGCGCCTCGAGGCACCGCTCCGCGTCGGCGCGCATGCAGCCGACCGCGCCCATCAACGCTTCGATCTCGAACCTCTCGTCACGGTGCGCGTGGAGGAACCGCAGCAGCTCGGCACGAAGCGGCGAAGCAATCAACGAGCGAAACCGCAGGGCAGCGGGCGAGGCAAACCCGTCGTCGGTGGCCGGCAGAGGACGTGAGAAGACAGATGAAGCCATAGGCCCGACAGTCCCGCACCCACTTCCTCTTATCGGTCCGGCCTGGAAATGCTTCAGTCGCAGGCAGTTTCGGCAAGTTCCAGCCGGCCGAAACAGCCGGGCTGGTGGAAGTTGAGAGCCTCGCCAATCGGCGCCCAGCTGGCCCAGTGGGGGTGCGACGTCTGGTCGCCGCACTTGAAGGCATTCGCCCGCCATCGCTGGCCGGCAACCGGCCTCAGCGCGCCGCAGTAGGGTTCCATGGCCGCGAAGGGCCACGAAAGCTCCACCCACCATCTCACCGGTTCGAATCCGCTCCGGCTCCACGACGGGGGGGAGGGAGTGCGCAATCCGGATGGTCGCCGCGTCCTCCGGTGCCACCAGCACCCACTTGGCAAACCGGTCCGCGGTCCGGGTGGAATCCTCGATATAGCGGAGCGAGAAGGCGCCGCCGGCGTTCACTTCCAGCGCGAAGTAGCCGATGCGGCCGGGCGGCTGGACGAACAGTTCGACGCAGCTGTCCTTGTAGGTGTCGCTGTCGTACGCCGTGTGGACGGACCGCACGAACCGGTCGGCCACGCGAAACAGTGCGTGCAGGTGTTCGTCGTCGTACAGCAGCCGCGCTTCCGTTCGGGGCCGGTGGTCACTGCTGCGCGGGTGGAAGTGAGCGATGGCCAGCTTCGGGACCGCCCCCCAGACCGGTCCGTCCCACTCGCCGGCGTGCTCGGGGGACGCCACGGCGCGGTGAACCTTGTAGGCGGGTGGGTGCGTCACGTCGGTACACCACCACACTCGGCCCCTCGGGTCAACAGGCTGCCCTCTTGCGGCCTGCGGCCGCGTGCGGGATGGCCGCGAGTCGTCAGGCGCACGCCGCCGGCCGGTGCACCGTGCGATAGTAGGGGGAGGAGCGCAGCGCAGGCGTGGACGACAAGGGCCGAATCATGGCGTTTCTGGTGACCGTCCTCTCGGTGTGGACGGTGATGCACATCTACGTCCTCTCGCGCCTCTGGAACCTGCCGGTGACACCCGGGCCCGCGTGGCGAACCGGGCTCATCCTGGCGGCGTTCGCCGGCTGGGTGGGCTTTCCGCTGGCAATGTGGCTGTCGCGCGCGGTCGGGCGTGCGGCCGCCCCGCTGGAACTCGCCGGCGCCATCTGGGTCGGCGTCCTCTTCCTGCTCCTCGTCTGCCTGCTCGCCGCGGACCTCATCACTGGATTCGGCTGGCTGGCGCCAGCCTGGTGGCGGCAGGCGCGCATCGCCGCCCTGGTCGGCGCCGGACTGTTGAGCCTGCTGGCGCTCGTCCAGGGGCTGCGTGCGCCCGACATCCGCGAGCACGAGGTGAAGGTCGCGGGCCTCCGTCCGGAGTACGACGGGCTGCGCGTCGTGCAACTCTCGGATCTTCACGTCGGACCGTTCCTGCGATCCGGCTGGCTCGAGAAGAGGGTCGCCCAGGTCGAGGCCCTGCGCCCGGGCCTGATCGTCGTCACCGGCGACCTGGTGGACCAGGATGCGGCGCTGGCCGAGCCCGTGGTGACCTCGCTGCGGCGCCTGCAGGCGCGGCTCGGCATCTGGGGCGTGACGGGCAACCACGAGTACCTACGCGGGCCTCGACCGGTCGATGCGCGCGTTCGAGGCGGCGGGCATCCGCCTGCTGCGGGACTCGTCGGCCGAGATCGCGCCAGGCCTCGTCCTCGCCGGCGTCGACGACCTGTCGGCGCGACGGCAGTTCGGCGTCGACGGCCGCCCGGTCGATCGAACTCTCCTCGGTCGGCCGTACGGCACCACCATCTACCTCTCTCACAGCCCGTGGGAGGCGGAACGGGCCGCCGACCTCGGCGTGGACCTGATGCTGTCCGGCCACACCCACGGGGGGCAAATCTGGCCGTTCACCTACCTCGTCCGGCTGGCCTACCCGTACGTGGCAGGCCGGTACGACGTCGGCACGATGACACTGCTCGTATCGAGGGGGACAGGATTCTGGGGACCGCCAATGCGGCTGTTCAGGCGGGCGGAGATAACGGCGATCACGCTCCGCGCCCGCTGACTGCGCCAGACCACAGAGGCTCCCACGCCGGCGGCTTCGACCGGAGCCGGGCTTTCGTGTCCTCTGCGTCTGTCCGTCGTGGGCAGCGCGAAGGGTGGGCGCGCGTCGTTCCTGCCTACCGCAGCTTCACAGTGGCCAGGGCCGCAAGCGCGAGGATGCCGGAGACGATCCAGAGCCGGATGACGACCTTCGTCTCCGCGAGGCCGGTGTGCTGCATCTGGTGGTGGAACGGCGCGCGGTAGAAGAGGCGTCGGCCCAGCCACTTGATTCCGATCTTGTCCTGGATCTGTGAACTGACCGCCTCGACCACGAACAGGCCTCCGAGGATCAGGAACAGCGCCTCCTGCTTGAGCAGGACCGAGATCGTGGCCATCGACCCGCCGATGGCCAGCGAGCCCGCGTCTCCCATGAAGATCTGCGCCGGGTAGGCGTTGAACCACAGGAACCCGATGCCGGCCCCCGAGAACGCCGCGCAGAAGACGAACAGTTCACCGGCGCCCGGCAGCCTCGGGTAGAAGAGGTAGTCGGCCCACCTGGCGTTGCCCATGATGTATGCGAAGAACCCCAGCACGCCGATCACGAAGACGGACGGAACGATGGCCAGACCATCCAGCCCGTCGGTGATGTTCACCGCGTTGCTGACGAGCATCACGAAGACCAGCACCAGCGGCAGGTAGAGGGCGGCGGAGTTGGCGATCGCGAACTTCACGAACGGCACGTGGAGCGTGACGGCGTCGCGCGCGGGCAGCGGCGTCCACGGGCTGGCCAGCAGGGCTGCGAACCCGACGGCGAACGTCCCCTGCAGGACCAGCTTCATCGCCTCGGTCATGCCCAGGTTGCCCGACCGCCCCTTCCACTTCGCGACGTCGTCGACGAGGCCGATCGCGCCGAACCAGAGCAGCGCGACGATCACCGTCAGGACGTAGCGGCTCGCGAGATTGCACCAGAGCAGCGTGGAGACGACGATGCAGCCGACCATGACGCAGCCGCCCATGACGGGCGTGCCGGCCTTGTCGAACGCCGAAGGCACGCCGGTATCGCGCAGCTGGTCGACCAGCCCCCGGCGATGCAGGTACCAGATGAACCGCGGTGTGATGAACAGCGTGAGGATGATCGCCGTGAGCGCCGCCCCGATCGCGCGAACCGTCAGGTACTCGGACAGGCGCAGCAGGCCCAGCGCCCCGGCCCTCGAGTGAATCAGCGACCCGAGCAGGTAGATCACTGGCCGCCTCCCTCCCGGCTGGCGACCGCCGCCAGCACCCGTCCGTAGAGTCGTTTGATCTGGAACTCCGGCTTGAAGTCGGTCGAGGTGAGCACGAACTGCTTGAGCGCGCCGACAAGCGCCGCGGGGTCGCCCGATTCCCCGCGTTCAACCAGCGACAGCAGCCCTTCGAGCGCCGCCGCGCGCAAGCGCCAGAGCCTGGCGTCCTGGAGCGCCAGCAGCGCCGGCAGCGCGTCGCGCTCGTGTCCGACCTTGCCGAGCGCCTGCGCGGCCGCGCACGCCACCTCCAGCCAGCGGTCGGACAGCAGGCCGCTCAGCGCGACGACCATCGCGTCGCAATCGGTCAGCCGGGCCGCGAGCCTGGCCGCCGTTCTCGCCGCCTCCGCCCGCACCTCGAAGTACGGATCTTCGCACGCGGTCAGCAGCACGGCCTGCACCTCCGGAGACACCTGGTCCAGCCTCCCGAGCGCCGTGACGATGTTCCTGCGGATGAAGCCCACCTGGACGAAGTCGCCTCCGCACATGCGCTTGAGGAGCGGGGCCGGGCGCCGGTCGTTGAACAGCGCCACGAGCAGCGGCGTCTTCTCGCGCGCGTGGAGCAGGCCGAGAAGCTTGACGCCCAGGTTGCGGCGCTCCCACTGGGTATCGACCAGCAGCGATGTCGCGCGGCTGACGAAGTAGGCGCGGTCGCCGGCCGATGGCACCGAGTGCTCGGGGCTGTACCGAGGGGCCGCGCCGCGCCTCCGCCTTCTCGAGGCGGTTGAGCAGGGCGTGGTTCGACGGCAGGGCCTCGAGAGCCGGACCGTCGGCGGCGGGATCGGCGCCGGCCGTCGCCGGCACCGTCCCGGCGTCGTCACTCGCAATGAGCCGGACGATCTGAGCGAGCGCGTCACCGCGGCCGAAGGCGCGGCTGCGCTGCCCCATTCCGGCCAGCCTCGCCGGATCGGCCAGCAGTCCCGTGATCGTCTCGGCCAGCACCCGGCCGTCCACCTGCTCGACGATCTGGCCGGCGCTCGGCACGGCCTCTTCGTACACCACCACCGCCCCGCCGCAGCGCGCCATCGCGCGGGCGTTCATCACCTGGTGATCGCCTGGGAGGTTCGATTTCGGGACGACGACGGCCGGCAGGCCGAGCGACGCGAGTTCGTAGAGGCTTCCGGCCCCTCCCCGCGTGACGGCCAGGTCGGTGAGCGCGTAGACGTTCTCGATCTGGTAGAAGAACGGCCGGCTGACGTAGAAGCGGGCGATCTCGTCCCGCTCCTCCTCGGAATAGCTCGCTGCCAGCCGCGCGCGCACGTCGCTCGCCGCGTCGTAGCCGCTCGTTCTCGACAGCCCCGTGCCGTGCACGATGAACGGGCGGTCGCGCATGGGGAGCAGGTAGCCGAGCGCATCCACGATCGCGCGATTGATGGTGCGGGCGCCCTGAGATCCGCCGAACACGAAGACGACCTTGCGGTCCGGCGGGATCGTGAAATCGAGCTGGGTGCGGGCGTGGGCAGGGTCGACCGCGGCGATGCGGCGCCGCAACGGGTAACCGGTGACGACGGCGTTGCCGGGGAAGCAGCGCAGCGTTTCGGGGAAGGTCACGAAGACCCGGTCGGCGAGACGGCCGACCAGTTGGTTCAGCTTCCCTGGCGTGGCGTTCTGCTCGTGAACGAAGATCCGGACGTCGGTCAGGTGAAGGCGGCGGAGGAAGGCCGCCGCAAGCAGGACGGGCGCGGACGCGAATCCCCCGGTCCCGACCAGCAGGTCGGGTCGGAAGGTCAGCAGAACCGCGGAGGCCTGGAGCACGCCCACGGTCAGGTTCGCGAAGAACCGCAGCAAATCGAGCGACGGGCGACCGCCCGGGTAGCCGGAGGCGCGCACGAACCGGATGGGGATGGCCTCGCGCGGGACGATGTCGGCCTCCGCACGGCCGCGCACGCCGACAAACAGGAGGCGTGCGCCGTCGGCAGCCAGGGCCTTGCCGATGGCCAGGGCCGGGTTCACGTGCCCGGCCGTCCCGCCGCCTGTCAGCAGTATCCGCTTCGGCCCGCTCATGCCCCTCGCCTGCATCGATCCGAGAGGCGATGGTAACATGGCTGACCCACCATGAACGTAGTCGTGCAGCACGCTCCGCAGTTCGACGCCGCTGCGGCGGAGGCCCTGGCGGCGAGCGAATTCCGCATCGCGGGAGTGGCAGAGCCCCTGCCGAGCGAACGCGACCAGAACTTCCGAGTGACCGCGGCCGGCGGCGGGGCGTTCGTCCTCAAGATCGCCAACGCCACCGAATCGCGCGACATCCTGGAGTTCCAGAACGCGGCGCTCGACCATCTGGCGGCGCGCCGGCCGGAATTCGCGGTCCCGAGGGTCTGCCGAACGGCGTCCAGAGCGTCAATCGTCCAGGCGACGGGCGCCGGGGGCCGGCGGCACCTGGTGAGGATGCTCACCTGGGTCGCAGGGGATGTGCTCGCAGAGGTGAAGCCCCACACCGAGGAACTGCTCGAGAGCCTCGGACGGCGCGTGGGTGACGCCAATCGCGCGTTCGAGGGGTTCTCGCACGCGGCCATGCGGAGGCCGTTCCCGTGGGACCTGTCGGGTACGCCGTGGATCGCCCGGGAACTGGGACGGTTTCCGGACCCGCACCGCCGCGGTCTCGTCGAACGCGTGATCGCGCGGTTCGAGGGACACCTGGCCCCGCGCCTCGGCGGCCTGCGGCAGCAGGTGATCCACAACGACTGGAACGACTACAACGTGCTGGTCTCGCCCGCGGGGGCCGGCCCCCGCGAGGTCGTCGGAGTCGTCGACTTCGGCGACATGGTCTGGTCGCCCGTCGTCGCCGATCTCGCCGTCGCCTGCGCCTACGCCATGCTCGGCAAGGCGGACCCGCTCTCCGCGGCCGCGGCCATCGTGCGGGGCTTTCACCGGAGCCTGCCGCTCGACGACCGGGAACGGAACGTCCTGCTCGACCTGATTCGCTCGCGGCTGGCCATCAGCGTCACGATGGCCGCCTGTCAGTCCGCCGCGGCGCCCGACAACGCCTACCTCCAAATCAGCCAGGCTCAGGCGTGGTCGCTGCTCGAGCGCCTCGACGCCGTGGCGCCGTCGTGGGCCGGTGCCGTGTTCCGCCGGGCGTGCGGGCTGGAACCGTGCCAGGCGTCGCCTGACATCGCGGCCTGGTTGTCGGCGCACCGCGCCGAGATCGCCCCGGTCATGGGGCAGGACCTCGAACGGGCGCCGCTCGTCGTCTTCGACCTCAGCGTCGGCAGCCTGGACATCGCGCGCCCCGAGGTCGTGCAGAATCTGCCGGCCTTCTCGAATCACGTCAGCCGGTTGATGACCGAGGCCGGCGCCCGGTTCGGCATCGGCCGCTACGGCGAGGCCCGGCTGGTGTACGTGACGGAGCTGTTCCGCCATCCGAACAACTGGCGCGACGAGAACCGGACCGTGCATCTCGGCATCGACGTGTTCTGCGAACCGGGCGCGCCCGTGCACGCGCCGCTCGACGGCACGGTCCACAGTGTCGCGAACAACGCGGCAACGGGCGACTACGGCCCGACCATCGTGCTCGAGCATCGGGTCGAAGGCGGAACCCTCCGGTTCTTCACGCTCTACGGGCACCTGAGCGCCGCATCACTGGACGGGATGACGCCGGGGCGCCGCGTGACGGCCGGGGAGCGGATCGCGTGGCTCGGCGACCCGACGGTGAACGGAGGGTGGCCGCCGCACCTCCATCTGCAGATCGTCGCCGACATGTTGGGGCGCGAAGGCGAGTTCCCCGGCGTGGCCGCCCCGGGCGAACGCGAACTCTGGCTGAGCCTGTGCCCCGACGCCAACCTGATTGCCGGTGTTCCTGCGGGCCGGATGGGGCCGCGCCCGGCCGCGCCGGCCGAGATCCTGGAGGAGCGGCGGCGCCGGTTCGGGTCGAACCTCAGCCTGTCCTACTCGCGGCCGATCACCATGGCCCGCGGCTACCGGCAGTATCTGTACGACGTCGACGGACGATGCTTCCTGGACGCGGTAAACAACGTCCCGCACGTCGGGCACAACCATCCGCGCGTGGTCGAGGCAGCTGCGCGCCAGCTCGCCGTCCTCAACACGAACACCCGCTACCTGCACGAAGCCGGCGTGACCTACGCGCGCCGGCTGTCGGAGCTGATGCCTCCGGAGCTCGGCGTCTGCTACCTCGTGTGCAGCGGCAGCGAGGCCAACGAGCTGGCACTGCGCCTGGCGCGGGCCTACACCGGCGGCACCGATGTCGTCGTGCTCGACGGCGCCTACCACGGCAATACCTCGTCGCTCGTCGAGATCAGCCCGTACAAGTTCAACGGACCCGGGGGAGCAGGGCCGGCGCCGCACGTGCACGCGGTCGTGATGCCGGACGTCTACCGGGGACCGCACCGCGCGGATGATCCGGCGGCCGGCGTTCGCTACGCCCGCGAGGTGTCGCGCGCGATTGAACGCACCGAGGCCTCCGGCAGGCACGTCGCCGCGTTCATCTGCGAGTCGCTGCTCGGATGCGGCGGCCAGATTGTCCTGCCGGACGGCTACCTCGAACGCGCGTATGCCGCGGTCCGGGCGGCGGGTGGCGTCGCAATCGCGGACGAGGTGCAGGTGGGATTCGGTCGCGTCGGCACCAGCTTCTGGGGGTTCGACACGCAAGGCGTCGTGCCCGACATCGTGACGCTCGGGAAGCCCATCGGCAACGGGTTCCCGCTCGGCGCGGTCGTCACGCGGCCGGAGATCGCTGCCGCGTTCGACAACGGCATGGAGTACTTCAACACGTTCGGTGGCACGCAGGCCGCGTGCGCCGCGGGCCTCGCCGTGCTCGACGTGATGCGCGACGAGGGGCTCCAGGCGCATGCGCTGGAGGTCGGCGCGCGGCTGAAGCGGAGCCTCGAGGCGCTCATGGCCGACTTCCCGATCATCGGCGACGTCCGGGGCCTGGGTCTCTTCCTCGGCGTGGAACTGGTGCGCGATCGCAGTTCGCTGGAACCGGCAGCGCCCGAGGCGACCTACGTCGTCAACCGGCTGCGGGACCGCGGCGTGCTGCTCAGCACGGACGGCCCCCTGCACAACGTGCTGAAGATCAAGCCGCCGCTGCCCTTCTCTGCGGCGGACGCCGACCGGCTGGTCAGCGTCCTGAGGGACGTCCTGTCTGAGGATGCCGCGCGACCGCGTTGATCGCGCCCTGACCCGCGTCGCGGAAGGCGCGTGAGACGCCGCCAACGCCCAGCTTCACGCCGCCGAAGATCCGAGACACCACGAGCATGCCCTCGAGATCGTGCGTCCTCAGCAGGGCCAGCAGGACCCGGCCCGGGTGCCCCACCTCGCCGTCGTCCTTCGAAAGCTCGACGACCGCGCCCGCCGTGTCCCGGACCCGGCAGGCCCAGCAGTGGTGGTTGGCCTTGCGATAGTCCCGGCGTCGAGTCTTGAGCAGCGCCTCCATCTCGTCGCCGGCGGCGAGCGGCGCCAGCAGCGCGTGGAAGCGTGAGCGTTGAACGGTCAACGAGAATTCGAAGGGCCTCTCGACACGCACGGCCGAAGAATACCACGGGCGTCCGGCCCCGGAGATGATCAGCGGTAGTAGTAGTAGACCCAGTAGAGCGACGGCAGCAGAACGCCGATGGCGGTGAGCCACGCTCCTCGGCCCGTGATGCCCGTCCGGCCCTTCAGCACGAACATCCCGGTCACCGCCAGCGCGATGAGCGCGACCGCGTACAGGTCGGCCACCACCGTCCACAGCCGCTTCGGGGTGTTCAGGTGAAGCTGGTTGAACTCGAACAGCACCGGCCGGGGGCGGGCCGCCTCGATCACGACGGCGCCCGACGGCAGGTCGATCGAGTAGGTGGCCTGCCGGAAGAAGAGCTGCAACGTGTCCGGGTTCGGCCGGAACGCATTGCGGGGGGCCTGGTCGATCCCCAGCTTCTCGAGCGCCTCGCGGACGATCGCCTCACGGTCCGACGCCTCGATCGGCTCAATCTGCCAGGCGGTCTTCGTCACCCTGTAGGACGGATTCCAGTCGGCCCTGTGGTTCACCGCCACGCCCGACACGCCGTAGACGATGCTCAGGCCCACCGCCAGGTAGCCGATGTCGCGGTGGAGGACATTGTTCAGCCGTCGCCAGTTCACGAGAGATTCCCCCGGGTCAGCGTCCGGCAGCGTCCTGAACCTCGGCGGCCTCGCCCTTGATCATGATCACCGTCTTCGGCCCTTTGACCGTCTTCGGGTCGAACGGCTTCTTCATCTCCTTCTCCATCTCCTTGCCGTGGGCAATCTGCTGCTCCACGGTCTGGGTCTCGACGCTCACCACGCCTTCGACCGTCGCCGTCAGCCCTTTGGCAGTCATGGGGAAGACGATCACGCCATCGTCCACCTTGAAGCGAATGGTCTGGAACTCCTTGTCGCTGGCCAGCTCGATCCAGCAGCCCATCATTTCGCACACGGCGACGATCGGTCCCTGCACCTTCACCCGCTTGCCGGTGAAGCTGTCGGGCGCCGCGTAGATGGCGGAGATCTTCGTCGTCTCCTTGAGCGTCAGATCCTTCCCGTACTTCTTGACCCCGGCCCCCAGGACCACGCTGGTGCACGCCAGCAGAACCGCCGCCACGGTGACAACTCGACGCATCTTCGTACTCCTCATTCCTTCTGGATTCTGAATCCTGGCTTCTGGATTCCGTTCCCTCAGCTTCCGCTCTTTCCGTCGGCCGGCGGGCGCGGCGCTCCGCTCGACCGGAGCGATCGGGCGACCAGGCCCAGGCCGCCCGCCAGCAGCACCAGCATGACCAGCGTATTGAACAGGCTGGTCTGCCGGAAGTAGATGTCCATGTTCATCAGGATGCCGGCCAGGATGATGGCGCATCCGACGATGGCGAGCAGCCAGCCGGCGACGGAGCGGCCGTTGAAGAACAGCAGGCCGACGCCGACGAGCAGCGGCAGCAGGGTGAGGCCGAACGCGTTGCCGCCCCAGAAGTGCCAGAACGACGTGGTCACCTGGACCTGGTTGGTCAGCAGGTAGCCGCCAACCGCCGCCATCACCACTCCCAGCAGGAACTCGCCGATGCCGCCCGGCGTCCCGCCCGCTCCGCGTTCTGCGTCAGCCATTGCACCCTCCTGGGGTCAGATCTTGCGTGACCGCACAATGCACGGTGTGACCCCGCGTGTCTGTCGCTACCCCAGCGCCACGTCCACGACTGTGGCGCCAAGGACTCGGACGACGTCGGCCGGCGCCACGCCGAGCAGGAATCCGCGGCTCCCGCCGTTGATGTAGATCGTCGGCAGGTCCAGAATCGTGCGTTCCACGTAGGCCGGCAGCCGCCTGCGCGTGGCGAACGGCGAGGTGCCGCCCACGAGATAGCCGGTATGCCGGTTCGCGACATCAGGCCTGCAGGGCGTCACCGCCCGCGCCCCGATCTGCCGGGCGAGCTGCCTGGTCGACACCTCGCGGTCGCCGTGCATCAACACCAGCAGCGGCGCGCGGGTGTCGTCTTCCATGACGAGCGTCTTGACGACCGCGTGCTCGGGCACGCCCAGTTCCCTGGCCGCCACCACCGTGCCTCCCCGCTCCTCGTACCGGTAGCTGTGCTCGGAGAACGCCACGCCCCCGGCGCGCAGCGCCAACACCGCCGGCGTCGAAGGAGCGGACTTCGACATGGTTGGCGTATCATAACATTGCGGCTGACAGCTCTCAGCTGGCAGCCGGCAGTGGACCGGGTCGGCACACAGAATCCCATGAACGGTCCTATGAGCACAGGTTCTCGCCCCGACTTCGGGTTCGTGCGCGTGGCGGCCGCGGTCCCGCCGCTCAGGGTCGCCAACGCCGACTTCAATCTGCAGCAGATCCTCGACTTCGCGCGTCGGGCCGACGCCGAGGGTGCGCAGGTCGTCGTCTTCCCCGAACTGAGCCTCACCAGCTACACGGCCGGCGATCTGTTCCACCAGCACCTGCTCCTCGACCGGGGCGCCGAGGCGCTGCTGGCGCTCGCGGACGCCTCTTCGACCATCCGCCCGCTTCTCGTCGTCGGCCTCCCGCTGGCCGTCGAGGGCAACCTGTGCAACGCCGCCGCCGTCGTGGGCCAGGGCGGCATTCACGGACTGGTGCCGAAGACCTACATCCCGGGCTACAAGGAGTACTACGAAGAGCGATGGTTCGCCTCGGCCCGGGACCTCGTTGCGACCGAGGTCCGGCTGGGCGACCGGCTCGTCCCCATCGGCAGCGACCTGCTCTTCCGCGCCCGAGGGTGCGGCGATCTGGTCATCGGCGTCGAGATTCTGCGAAGACCTGTGGGGGCCGCTCCCGCCCAGCTCGTTCCAGGCACTGCACGGGGCCCATCTCATCGTCAATCTGTCGGCGTCGAACGAACTGGTCGGCAAGGCGGACTACCGCCGGTCGCTCGTCGCGCAGCAGTCGGCCCGCGCGATTTGCGCCTACGTGTACGCGTCGTGCGGCGTCGGCGAGTCCAGCCAGGACGTCGTGTTCGGCGGACACGCGATGGTGGCCGAGAACGGCGCGATGCTCGGCGAATCGCGGCGCTTCGCGAGAGACGGGGACCTGCTGGTCGCCGACGCGGACATCGAGCACCTGAGGCTCGATCGGGAGCGGACCACCAGCTTCGGCGACTCGCTCGGCGCATTCCCGGCGATGGACTGGCGGGTGGTGGACGTCGACCTGCCGCAGCATCCCGGCATGCCGCTCCGTCGCGCCCTCGACCCGGCGCCGTTCATCCCGCGCGACGACGCCGAGCGGAACCGCCGGACCGAGGAGATCCTCTCGATTCAGACCGCCGGCCTCGTGAAGCGGCTGTCGCATGCCCGCATCGATCGCGTCGTCGTCGGCGTGTCAGGCGGACTCGACTCCACGCTCGCCCTCCTCGTCGCAGCGCGCGCCGTCGATGCCCTCGATCTGCCGCGCACGAACATCCTCGCCGTCACGATGCCCGGATTCGGCACCAGCCCGCGCACGCGGTCGAACGCCGAGCGCCTGGCCGACGCGTGCGGTGTCTCGTTCGAGACGATCGACATCACCGACGGGTGTCTCCAGCAGTTCCGCGACATCGGCCACGATCGAGCGGTCCAGGATGTGACCTTCGAGAACGTCCAGGCGCGCTACCGGACGATGGTCCTGATGAACAAGGCGAATCAGATGCGTGCCCTGGTCGTCGGCACGGGCGACCTGTCGGAGATCGCGCTCGGCTGGAACACGTTCAACGGCGACCACATGTCCCACTACAACGTGAACGCCGGCGTCCCGAAGACGCTGGTGAGGCACGTCGTCGGGTGGGCCGCCTCGCAGCCGCCGTTCGCGTCGGCGCGCGCCGTGCTCGATGACGTGCTGCAGACCCCCATTTCACCGGAACTGGTGTCGGGTGGCGAGCCGGGTGCCGTGTTTCAGAAGACCGAGGAGATCATCGGGCCGTACGAACTGCACGACTTCTTCCTCTATCACTTCGCGCGCTGGGAGAGCCGCCCGGCCAAGATCCAGGCGCTCGCCGAACAGGCATTCGCTGGGCGGTACGACGCCGCCGCCATCAGGCGGTGGCTGCGGGTGTTCGTGACTCGGTTCTTCGGGAACCAGTGGAAGCGGTCCGTCATGCCAGACGGCCCGAAGGTCGGTTCGGTCGCGCTCTCGCCGCGGGGCGACTGGCGCATGCCGTCCGACGCGGACGTGGCCCTCTGGCTCGACAATCTCGGCTAGCGGCCCGTCGCGACCGGCGACTGCCTCTCCAGCCACCTGTTGAACAGCCACAGTGAGGCGGCCGACACCAGGCCGATCGCCATCAGGATCACCCAGCCGAGCATGTTGTTGGCCGGGACGAGTTCGAGCAGGCCGTCGGGCCGCTTGGTCGCCCCCTTGGCCATGATCTCGTTGAAGATGAACGCGCCGACCGGGCCGCCGAACCACGCGCCGATGGCCAGCGGGAGGTTGGCGTAGCCGAGGAACAGCCCCTCCTGCCCCTTCGGCGCCAGCGCCCCGATGTACTCGTACATCCGCGGCGACGTGAACAGCTCGCCGAGCGCGATCAGCGCCACCGTCAGGATGATGAACACCGAGCCGAGCGGCAGCCAGTTGGCCATCACGGCCTGCGGCCCGCCCGCCGTGTAGATGGGCAGCACGTTGATGAGCATCGCCACGGCAATCACCACCGTGCCCACCACCATCGAGCGGATCGGTTTCATCTTCCCGAACGAGCGGCTGAGAATCAGCTGGAAGCAGACGATGACGAAGGGGTTGGCGGCCGTGTAGAGGTCCATCGCCGGGCTCGACTCGACCACCTTCTTCACGTAGAGCGGAAGCACGTTGTAGACCTGGTTGTAGATGAAGTAGAACCCGCTCATCACCACCAGGTAGATCGAGAACCGTCCGTTGCCGAGCACCAGCACCATGTCCAGCAGGATCCGCCCGATCGATCGCTTCGGTTTCGCCGGCGCGTTCGCCGCCGCCCTCGGCTCCCGGTAGGTGAACAGCACGACGAAGAACGCCACGAGCGACGCCAGCGCCGCGACCGCGAAGATGTACGAAAGGCTCGACGTGCCGGTGCCGACGCGTTCGACCGCGGTCGCCCTGTAGATCCAGGCAACGAGGGCCGCGGATGTGACGACGAACAGGGTGAACCCGGCCGTCGCGATCCAGATGTCCGAGCGGGTGCGGTTCGCCTTCGTGGTACGGTGCACGAGGAACACGATCCCGGCCGCCGCCAGGGCGAGCACGGCGACAACCGTGAGGATGGTGCCCACACCCGCGCCGTTGCGCACGACGAACGCCGTGCCGCGTCCGAACAGCGAACCGATGTTGATCACCATGTAGAAGATGGCGAAGCCGAGCGTCGCCCGCGCGCCGGACACCTTCTGGACCGTCCCCGAGATGCAGGGCTTGATGACCGAACCGCCGATCCCGATGAGCAGGATCGCGCCGACGATCATCACCGCGTCGCGCCGGCCGACGATGACCTCGTCGCTGATCGTCGCACTCAGCGTGCTGCCGCCCAGCCATACCGGGTAGCCCATGAAAAAGTAGCCGATGGCGAGCAGCACGAACGCAATCAGCAGTGCGCGCCGGAACCCAATCTGGTCGGCGATCGTGCCCGACAGGATCGGCAGGAAGAACACCAGGAACCACAGCACGCTGCTGCTCAGGAAGCTCGGCCAGTAGCTCCCGAACCCGAGTTGGCCCAGGTAGATGACGACGAAGCTCGCCATCGAGTAGTACGCCGCGCGCTCGAACAGCTCGGTGACGTTCGCCGTCCAGAACGACGTCGGAAACGGCTGGACGGCCGGGGCGGTCTGGAGCGTCTCAACGTGCGCCATTGGTGCCTCTCAGACAGAAGACAGAAGCCAGAAGATAGGAGATAGAGGGACGACCACAGATCCACTGCCGGCTGCCAGCTGCTCACCGCCTACTGCCTACCGCCTACTGCCTACTTCGCGATCGTCACCCTGCGCACCACATTCGCCCTCGCCTCCAGGAACCGGAGGAACTCGGCTGTGGGCAGCGTAATCGTCGCCGTATTGACGTTCGGGTGGAACCCGATCCGCTCGGTGCCCGGCAGGTCGGCGTCGAGCACCACGATGACGTCCCGGGCCGAGTCGTGCACGAGGCCGAACGGCGATACCGCGCCCGGCGTCTGGTGCAGGAACCGCATGAGCCGCTCGGCAGACGCGAAACTGAGCTTGTCGTCGCCCACCCTCGCCGCAATCGCCCGCAGGTCCGCCTTCTTCGAGTGCTCGAGCACGACCAGGTAGTGCCGCGTCCCCCGGGCATTGCGCAGGAACAGGTTCTTGCAGTGTGCGGCCGGGATGCCGGCCCAATACCGCTCCGCCTCCTCGACCGTGAACACCGGCGGGTGCGCAAACCGGGTGAAGGCGATGCCCAGCGCGTCCAGGGCGTCGTAGACGTCCTGTTCACCCGGCGCGGCATCCGGGAACGCCGTCATTCGCCGAGCCCCGCCATGTCGAACAACACCCGGGCGACTGCCGAGTAGTCGTCGTCGGCGCGACCCGCCGCCACCACGGCGCCGACCAGCTGCGCGACGACCGCGGTCACCGGCACAGGCACCTCGTACAATCGCGCCGTGTCGATCGCGATGCCCATGTCCTTGTCAAAGAGGCCCGCGCGGAAACCCGGCTTGAAGTTCTTCTGCAGGATCCGCTCGCCGTGGACCTCGAGGACGCGGCTGGCCGCGAACCCTCCGAGCAGCGCCTCTCTCACCTTGGCCGGGTCAACGCCTGCCTTGGTCGCCAGCGCCATCAGCTCGCTGACCACCGCGAGCGTGCCGCCAATCGCCATCTGGTTGCAGACCTTGCAGATCTGCCCGGCCCCGGACTCGCCGACGTGAATCACGCGCTCGGGGTTGCCCATGGCGTTGAGGATCGGCCGCACGCGCTCGAGCGCCGCCGCATCACCTCCAACCATGATGGACAGCGTTCCCTGCATGGCGCCAATCTCGCCGCCGCTCACAGGGGCGTCGAGCATCGTCGCGCCCCGCAAGGCGGCCTCGGCCGCGAGTCGCTGCGCAGCGACCGGCGAGATGCTGCTCATGTCGATCAGCACGGTGCCCGGGCGCAGGCCCTCGAACACGCCGTTCGGACCCGCCAGCACGAGCTCCACGTCGGAGCAGTCCGGCACCATCGTGATGACCACCGTCGCTTCGCGTGCGACGTCGGACGGGTTGGTCGCCACCCGCGCGCTCGCCAGGGCGAGCGTCTCCACCGGTCCCGGACTCCGGCTGTGAACCACCAGCGTGTATCCGGCCTTGATCAGGTTGAGCGCCATCGGGCGCCCCATGAGGCCGAGTCCGATGAAGCCCACCACTTCTCGTTCAGCCATCGCGTCGTTCTCCCTGCATCGACTGAGCCAGACCGCGCGCCGCCACGAACGCGCTCGACCACGCCCACTGGAAGTTGAATCCCCCGAGCCGTCCGTCCACGTCCAGCATCTCCCCGGCGAGGAACAACCCCTCGCACCGCTTCGACGCCATCGTCCCGCGGTCGACCTCGTCGAGGGCCACGCCGCCGGCCGTGGCCTCCGCACAATTGTAGCCGCGGCTCCCCGTCACCGGCAGTTCCCACGAGACGAGCGCGCCGGCCAGCCTGTGGCGATCGTCGCGCGGCAGGTGCGCGAGGCGGACGCGAGGATCGATCCCCAGCGACTCGAGAAGACCGCCGGCCACGGCGGCCGGCACCCGCTCGGCCAGTGTACCCCGCAGCGTGGCTGACGGCCGCGCCAGAGCCGCGTCGATCAGGCCGCGCTCGACACCCGCAGAATCGAGGTCGGGCACGAACGACAGGCGCACGGCCACCCGGCCGCCCTCGAGCCGGGCTCGATGCCAGTGGCGCGACGCGTCGAGGGCCACCGGCCCGCTGACGCCGAAGTGCGTCCAGAGCAGCGGGCCGTGAAGCCTGATCGCCCGCCGATCGTCGACGGTGACCACCAGAGCGGCGTCGTGCGACACGCCCGCGAGCGCGCGGTGGAACGTGCCGCCCAGCATCAGCGGCGCCAGGGCCGGCGTCGTCGGCACGATGCGATGCCCCAGCGCCGCCGCCAACGCCAGGCCTCCTCCGTCGCTCCCGCTCTTCGGCAGCGACAGGCCGCCGGTCGCGAGCACCACCCGCCGGGCGACCGCGACCGAGTCGGCGAGACCCAGCTCGAAGGCGCCGTCGGGCGCACGCCGAACGGTCTCGACTCGCCGGCCGGGCCGGATGTCGAGACGACTCCGCCGCGCCGCCTCGAGAAGCGCCTCGAGAACGGTGCGCGACCGGCCGCTGTCGGGAAAGAGCTTTCCGTTCTCTTCCTCGTGCAGCCGGACACCCAGGGACTCGAAGAACGCCACGGTGTCGGCGGCGCCGAAGGCACCGAGGACGCTGCCGACGAAGCGCCGCGCGCCACCCCAATAGTCGGCCGCCACGACCCGCCGGTTCGTCACGTTGCAGCGGCCGCCGCCGCTGACCAGGATCTTCGCGCCGAGCCGGCTGGCGCCGTCGAAGACGACGATCCGCGCGCCGGGCAGGCGCCGGGCCGCCATGATCGCCGTCGTCAGCCCGGCGGCTCCGCCGCCGACGATGGCGACGTCAATCGGCGTGCTATCCACGCGCGGCGAGCCGCGAGGCGAGATCGACGGCGGCGACCGCGTCCTGCGCCCAGCCGTCGGCGCCGATGTCATCGGCCCACTTCTTCGTCACCGGCGCGCCGCCCACCATGACCTTCACCTGCTGGCGCAGTCCGGCGTTCGCGAGCGCGTCGATGACGTCCTTCTGCCCGTGCATCGTCGTCGTCAGCAGCGCGGACAGGCCCACCAGGCTGGCTCGAGCGTCGCGCACCTTCGACACGAACGCGTCCACCGGGACGTCGACGCCGAGGTCGTGCACCTCGAAGCCGTTCGCCGCGAGCATCGTCGCCACGAGCGACTTCCCGATCTCGTGGATGTCGCCGCGCACGGTGCCGATGACGACGGTTCCCGCCGACTTCAACTCCTGGCGGCGGGCCTTCAATTCGGGGATGAGCAGCGCCATCGCCTGCTTCATCCCGCTGGCCGAGACGATCAGGTTCGGCAGGAAGTACTCGCCGGAGGCGTACTTGTCCCCGACGATTCGCATGCCCGGGACGAGTCCGCCGTCGATGATGGCGAGCGGTTCGAGCCCGGCCGCGATGGCCTGCTTCGTGCCGGCGACCGTCGCGTCGGGGTCGCCGTCCACCAGGCTGTTCGTGATCTGCGCGAGAAGTTCAGTCGACATATTGGCTCCGCGATCTGATCGCGGGGCTGAAGCCCCGCGCCACACCGATCTCACGTGTCACACCATTTCGAAGTCCGGCAGCGGCGGCAGCGCCGGCATGCCGAACGACTGCGCCGCGCGGGTCGCGATCGCGCGCAACTCCCGCCTGAGTTCCGGCGGCACCGGCGCCTCCTGGTACGAGGCGACGAGGCTGCGCACGCGCTCGACGGCCCGTTCGGCGGCTGTCGTCGCGCCCTTCCGGAGCCAGCCGTCCGTCGTCGCCCGGTCGATGACCGGAGACGGGAGGTACAGCTCCTTCGCGAACCACTTCAGCGTGTGCGGCTCGGCCAGATAGTCGGCATTGTGTCCCAGCTTCTGGAAGAGCCCCAGCGCAATCGGCTCATCGCGGGGCTCGATGCCCCTGACCAGGCGCTTGGCCATCCCGATGATCTCGGCGTCGATGACCAGCTTCTCGAGGCTCTGGCAGCTCTCGAAGTCCATCATGCCTGCGCCTGAGATCATGTTGACGCCGGCGAGGGCGCCGAGCAGCGTGCCGCCGGCCGACTCCAGGCCGCACTGCACGTCGATGACCTTCGCGTCGCTCATGCCGAGGTAGGCGTGCGTCGGAAGGCCAAGGCTCTTCCCCACCTGGGCGTAGGCGCAGTCGATCATCCACGTGCCGACATCGCCCATCGGCGTCGTCCCTTCGCGCATGTCGAACGCCGCCGGCGACCCGCCCCACACGACTTTGGCTCCGGGCCTGGCGAGCTGGCCGATGACGATGCCGCTCAGGCACTCGGCCGTGTGCTGGACGACCGCCGCCGCGAGCGTCACGGGCGCCGTCGCGCCGGCGAGCGGCATCGACACCAGTTCCGCAGGGATGCCGGCCCTGGCGCAGTCGATCAGGTTCTGGCAGGTCAGATCGCTCCAGAGCAACGGCGGCGACGGGCAGACGTCGAACACCGCGATCGGCCGGGCGGCCAGCGCCGCATCGCCGCCGGCCGCGGCGCTCAGCATCTCCTTCATGACCCACCACGTGTCGGTGCGGAACGCGCCGGTGACGATGGGCTTGCGGATGTAGTTCAACGCCAGATACAGCCTGTACAGGTCGCCAATCTCCGGCACGACGTCGCCGCAGACCATCGATGTGCTCTGCGCGTCGATCTGCGGCAGCCGCTCGACAAGCTTCATCAGCCGGATGAAGTCGGCGGTCACGGGCACGCGCTGGCGATTCGTCTCGGGGTCGAGAATGGCGAGCGCCGCGGACCCGGGGTCGAAGTGCACGTGGTCGCCGCCGTAGTGCACCGCCGGCTGGCCATCGAGCGTGTAGAGATCGAATTCGCGGGCCGTCGTCTCGAGAGCCTGCCGGACGATGGGCTCGGGGATCCGCGCGACCAGTCGCCCCTCGTCCACGTCCGCGCCCGCCTCCGCCAGGAGCCTGCGCGCCTCCACGTTGTGGACCCGGACGCCAGGGTCCCGCAGCAGCGCCATCCCCTCCGACACGACCTGCCCGACCAGCGACTCGCTCAGCATCCTCAATGTCGGCCGCATCTGCCTGACCTCCTGACGTCCGTCCGCGCCCCGCGCCGGTTTAGGCGCCCGCGAGCGGTCGGGTGATGCTATCAGGGGTCGGGTGTGATTACCAAGTGCACGGCTTTCCGATGCCGGAACTGTAATCGCCTGGAGCAGCGGTCGGCGACTGCGACACTGTCATCCCGCGCCGGGTCGGATTGTAATCACACCCGACCCCTGCGTAGACTGTGAGGATGGCTGCGTCACGCCCCAAGCACGACCATGTCGTCGGCACCGCGTGCCCGCTCGACTGCCCCGACTCCTGCAGCCTGTCGGTCGCCACCTCCAGGGGACGAGTCGTTTCACTGGACGGGTCGTGCCTGAACCCGGTCACCGCCGGCTTCATCTGCGCAAAGGTGCGGCGTTTCGGTGAACGAGTGGACAGCCCCCTCCGCATCAGGCATCCCGCCGTGCGGACAGGACCCAAGGGCAAGGCGGCGTTCTCCCGGGTGACCTGGGACGAGGCGATAGAACTCGTCGCCGCGCGCCTTCGGGAGGCGCGCGACACGTGGGGCGGCGAGTCGATTCTGCCGTTCTGTTACGGCGGGTCGAACGGCCTCGTGACACAGGACAGCGTCGACGCGCGTCTGTTCCGGCGGCTTCGGGCGTCGCGGCTGGCCCGAACCGTGTGCGCGGCCCCGACCGGCGCCGCCGCGCAGGCCCTCTACGGCAAGATGCCGTCGGTGACCTACGAGGACTTTCCCCACGCGAAGCTCATCGTGCTGTGGGGCGCGAATCCGTCGGTGAGCGGCATCCACCTGGTGCCCTTCATCCAGGCCGCGCGCAAGGCCGGCGCGAGGCTCGTCGTCGTCGACCCGCGCGTGACGCCCCTGGCACGAGAGGCGGACGTCCACGTCCCGGTGAAACCCGGAACGGATCTCGTCGTGGCGCTGGCGGTCCACCGCCACCTGTTCGAAACGGGTGGCGCGGCGTCCGGGTTCCTCGAGGCGAACGCGCGCGGCGCCGACCGGCTGCGGGAACGGGCCGCCGAATGGACGTTCGACCGCGCGGCGGCGGCGGCCGGCGTACAGGCCTCGACGCTTAGGGACTTCGCCGAACTGTACGCGGCATCGAACCCGGCGGTGATCCGGTGCGGGTGGGGCCTCGAGCGAAACCGGAACGGCGGCAGCGCGGCGGCGGCGATCCTCGCGCTCCCGGCCGTCGCCGGCAAGTTCGGCGTGCGCGGCGGCGGCTACGCGATGAGCAACTCCTCGGCCTGGACGATCGACCGCCCGTGGATTGGCGAGGACGAACCCGACACCCGCGTCGTGAACATGAACCACCTGGGCCGGGTGCTGACCGAAGAGGTGACGCCGCCCGTCAAGGTGCTGTTCGTCTACAACTGCAACCCGGTCGCCACCGTCCCCAACCAGAACCTGATCCTGCGCGGACTGTCGCGCGAGGACCTCTTCACGGTGGTGTTCGACCAGGTGACAACCGACACGGCCGCCTACGCCGACGTCGTGCTGCCCGCGACGACGTTCCTCGAAGCGTACGACGTGGCCCGCGCGTACGGGCCCATCAGCCTGCAGATGGTACAGCCGGTCGTCGATGCGGCCGGGGAATCGCGGTCGAACCCCGACGTGTTCGGCGCGCTCGTTTCGGCACTGGACCTCGACCGGGCAGGCGACACGAAGGGCGAACTGGACACGATGTTGCGGGTGCTCGACGACCTGCCGGGCACGGCCGGCGACGATCTCCGCAATGAGCGGTGGCCGGTTCCGCCGTTCGGCTCGGCGCCGGTACAGTTTGTCGACGTCTTCCCCAGGACGCCTGGAGAGAGGGTGGACCTGTTCCCCGACGCCCTCGACCGCGCCTCGAAGGCAGGGCTCTACCGCTACATCCCGGAGGCGCCGTCCGAAGCGTTCCCGCTCGCGCTCATCTCGCCATCGAGCGATCGCACGGTCAACTCGACGCTCGGCGAACTGGCGAGGCCGGACGTCGCGCTGGTGATGCACCCGCTCGACGCTCGCGCGCGGGGCCTCGAAGAGGGAGCCGGCGTGCGCGTCTTCAACGAACTGGGAGACGTCCGCTGCGCGCTCTCGATAGAGCCCACCGTGCGCCCGGGCACGGTGGTTCTGCCGAAGGGACTCTGGCGGTCGAGCACCGGCAACGGGTCGACGGCGACCGCCCTGGCGCCGGACACCCTGTCCGACATCGGCGACGGCGCCTGCTTCAACGACGCCAGAGTCGAGGTGGAGCGGATGGTGAACTGAGTCGGTCGGTTCGCGCTACTGGCTGACCGCCGGTTCGACCAGCCGCCCACGGCCGCCGCGGCTCACCTGGCCGCCCTTGCGTCCGGCCGTTCTGGCCTCATCCGACGACCATTCGTGGGCGGTCCCCTTCTCGTGCGCGGCGCGCCCGCCCTTGCTGGCGATCTCGCGCTGCTTCTCGGCCGACATCGACGCGAATCCGCGGCGTTGCTTGCGGGTCGGTTCGTTCATGCTCTGCCTCCAGGGCGGAAAGAGCGAACATCACTCCCGGAGTGGCTTGCCACCTGGTCCTTTAGACGCCGGACGCCAGACGCCGGTTCACGACCGACGGGAATGGCTCGGCCTGAACGCGTCGCACGCCGAGCAGTTCCGGACGTCGAAGTCGTGCCCCACGATGGGGAACATCATCGGGTGGGCGCAGTAGAGGAGTTGACCGTCCTCGATCGTCGGCGCGGTCACTGCGGCGGACAACTGCGGTGTCCTTCTTCCGTACCAGCACGCACGATGGAGGGTTTCCGGTGCGCCGTGGTCCGAGTCCATGGTACCCGTCATGATACCATCAAGAGAATCGGAGGCATGCACATGGCTCTGTCGAACGGCACCGCTCCGAGTGAGCGGATGGTCCACTGCGTCAAGTTCGGACGGGAATTGCCGGGGCTGGCCGAGCCGCCCTGGCCGGGCGCGCTCGGCGAGCGCATCTACGAACAGGTCTCGGCACGCGCCTGGAAGCTCTGGGAAGAGCGGATGCGGATGATCCTGAACGAGTACCGCCTGATGCCCTGGCAGAAGGAAGCCCAGGACATGGTGGCGCGCGCCATGGAGGAGTTCTTCTTCGGCGAAGGCGCGGCGCTCCCGCCGGGATACCAGCCGGACGGACGGTGACGGCTGGAATTGAGAATTCGGAATAGGGAATTGAGAACTGAAGCCCGATGGGTGTCAGTCCCAATTCCTGACTTCTCGGCTTTCGGTTCTCGTTTGTCAATTCTCCATTCTCAATTCTCACTTCTCACTTCTCACTTCTCACTTTCCCTCTACGCTGCCTTCCCGAACAGCCTCTCGAGCGTCTCCGGCGTCGGTTTCGGCGTCAGCAGGCTGACGACGACGAGCAGGCCGATGGAGATGAGCGCGGCCGGATAGATGCTCGGAATACCCCAGGGGTCCTTCCCGAAGAAGTCGCTGCCGCCCGCCGCCCCTTCCAGGATGCCCGGCGCAAGCCACGGCAGCACGAACTCGAAGAAGACCGTCGCCGTTGCGCCGCCCAGGATCGAGGCCAGCCCGCCCTGCCAGGTCGCGCGCCTCCAGGTCAGCGCCGCGAACAGCGCCGGTGTCACCGCGACGCCGTACATCGTGTAGGCGAAATAGGCGTACTGCAGGATCGAGATTTCCGACTTCAGGTAGGTCGGCACGAAGATCATCAGGAAGGCGCAGAACCCCATCACGACGATGAACACCTTCTGCAACGCGACCATCTTCGTCGGGTCGGCGTTCGGGTTGATCATCCCCTGGTAGATGTCGCGCATCACGTTCGAGCTGGACGACAGCAGGTAGTTCATGCCGGTCGACAGGACCACCGCACACGCCGCCCCCAGCAGCAGCACGCCAACCGGCCCCGGCACCATGTAGCGCGCGGCGTTCAGCACGAGCGCCCGGCCGTCCCACCCCTTGTGGAACTCGATGTTGTAGACCGACGCGTAGACGGCGATCGCGATGACAATCGTCTCGACGACGATCGTCCCGACGATCCAGATGGCCACGGCCTTCTTGGCCTCGGCCGGAGATTTCGCCGCGTAGAACTTCTGGTACATCGACTGCACGCCCATCAGCAGGAGCAGCGTGGAGAGGAAGTAGGCAAAGCCCTTGAGCGCCGGATACTTCCCGAAGTCCTGCGCGAAGACCTGGAACTTGGTCGGCCCGAGGACGTCGTGGGCGTGCGCCCATCCGCCCGCCGCTGACACGACGAAGGGCACCGCCAGCAGGCACGCCGACACGATGATGATGCCGTTCGGAAGGTCCGTGTGGGCCACGGCCACCATGCCGCCGATGGTGACGAACAGGATCACGAAGCACGCCGCGATCGTCTGCCCCATCTCGAGCGAGATGTAGCCGTCGGTGACCACGTTCAGGATGTAGCCGCCCGCCCTGAACTGATAGGCGACGATCGTCGTGAACGCGACGATCAGCGCGATCGCGCCGAACAGCCTGGCGAACCGGCCGTAGCGCGCCTCGAGGATGTCGCCGACCGTGTACTGCCCGAACGTCCGGATCCTGGCCGCGATGAAGTAGATGATCGCGATGCCGAGGAACGCGCCGGCCGGCTGCCAGATCGCGCTCCAGCCCGCGTAGGACGCGTACTCGGCGCCCGCGATGAACGTGCCCGACCCGATCCAGGTGCAGACCAGGGTGAACACCATCTTGGTGAGCGACAGGCTCCGGCCCGCCACCATGAAGTCGTCCTGCGATTTGACGTGCCGGGACCGGTAGATGTTGTAGCCGGTCATCACCAGCAGGTACGCCAGGATCACGTAGAGGTAGTAGAAGCCCACGCTATCCTCCGGGTCTCGAGTTCCCAGTTCGTCGGTGCGCCGGTTCGCGCGATCGCCAGTTCGCTCGCTCGAGATCGCACGATCGCACGATCGCACGATCGAGATCGCACGACCGCACGATCGCACGATCGAGATCGCACGATCGCACGATCGCAAGATCGCAAGATTCTCAGATCAAGATCAGCTCTTCCTGCATCCGCCCCGCGACGTCCACCTTTCCGGCCGGCGTGATGAACACGTCGATCTCGGACCGCACGGCCATCTCCCCGGCGAGGTAGATGCCGGGCTCGATCGAGAAACAGATGCCGGGGACGAGTTCGCGTTCGTCCTTGGTCTCGAGGTTGTCGATGTTCACACCGTTGCCGTGGACTTCCTCGCCAATCGAGTGCCCGGTGCGGTGAATGAAGTACGGCCCGTAGCCGGCCTGCTCCACCACGCTGCGGCACGCGTCGTCCACCTCCCAGCCGTAGAGCGTCCGGCCCTCGGCATACCGTCCGCGGATGAATCCCAGCGCGGCGTTCCGCGCGTCGCGGACCGTCCGGAAGATCTCGACGTACTTGGCCGGCGGGTTCCGGCCGACGAAGCCGCACCAGGTAATGTCGTAGAAGACCGCGCCCGGCTGGTCGAGCTTCGCCCACAGATCGATGAGGACGGTATCGCCCTGCACGATCGGCCGCGCGTTGGCCGGCGTCGGCTCGAAGTGCGGGTCTGCGGGCTGCTCGTTGGTGCCCACGATCGGGTACTCGCCCTTGCAGGTCAGCCCCTCCTCGCCATAGCGGCGGACGATGAACTGCTGGACGTCGTACTGCGTCAGCGTCCGGCCCGCGCGCATCGATTCGCCGATGAGCGCGAACGCCTCGTCCTTGATGCGCTGGATGCGCTCGCCGGCCGCCAGGTGCGACTGGTACCCGGCCTCGTCGAGCACGGCCTGGAACGTCTGCACGAGTCCCGCCGAAGAGACGACCTCGAACCCGAGCGCGCGCACCAGGTCGATGGTGCCGCCGTCGACGATCGACACGTAGGGGATGTTCGCGGACGGCGAGTACTGCATGGCGACTGTTCGAGCCGGACCGAGCAGCGCCTTGAGACCGGCGTGCAGTTCCCTCCACGACAGGTAGAGCCGCTTCTCGCCCGGCAGGGCGTCGAGCTTGGTCGACTCGACCTTGTGCGCCAGCTTGATCGGATCGCCGGCGGCCGGAATCCAGTAGAACCACCGCCGGCTGGTGAACTTGCCGTAGTCCATCCCCAGCACGTGGTACGCAATGGCGTCGCGGTTGTGGAAGTCGTACAGCAGCCACCCGTCGACGCCCGCCGCCTTCAGCTCACCCTGGATCCGTGCAATGTCCGGCATCGATGCCTCCTGCGATGAACGCGAGCCCGGTGTCCTCCGCCGGGCGGTCGCAGCATAGCATAGCCCGGGGCTATCGCTGCACGCCGCGGTGCCGTAGAATCGCCGGATGCCGTCCTTCGACAGGAGCGTTCGGTCCGCCACGCCTCTTCGGGCCGGCGCCGCGTGTCTGGCCGTCCTGCTCTCGGCCGCCGGATGCGGCACCGCGCGGGAGACGAGCTTCTCGGCGGAGCGGGCCGGCAAGCACATCAGGATGCTGGCCACGGCCTTCGGCTCGCGGCCGACCGGCAGCCAGGCGAACGGCCGCGCGCGCGACTACATCGTCGGGGAACTGCGGCAGGCAGGTTTCGAGGTACGACTCCAGGAGGCCCTCGCCTCCACCGGTTCGGGCGTGACCACGCCGGTCGTCAACATCATCGCCACCCGTCCCGGACGCCAGGCCGAGAGCGTGGCGCTCGTGAGCCACTACGACTCGCCGCCCGAATCGCGCGGCGCCGCCGACGCCGGGCTTGGCGTGGCCGTCTGCCTGGAGGCCGGGCGCGCGCTCGCCGCCCGGCCGGACGCGCGCCATACCCTGCTCGTCGCGCTGACCGACGGCGAGGAACTCGGCATGATGGGCGCGCGCGCGCTGCGGGAGTCGCCGGACTTCTCGCGCGTGCGCGCGTTCCTCAACCTCGAAGCCGTCGGCACCCACGGACCGCCACGCCTGTTCCAGGCCGGGCCGGGCAACTCGTGGCTGGCTGCCGCGTGGGCGGCCTCGACGCCGCACCCCTCCGGGTCGTCGTTCTTCACCGAGATCTACCGCCGGCTCCCGAACGACACGGACTTCTCGGTCCTCGTACCATCGGGACCGCCCGGCCTCAACTTCGCCCCGGCTGGCAATACGTTCGCGCATCACACGCGGCTGGACACCCCGGCGCGCCTCGAATCTGCGACCGTCCGGCGGATGGGTGACACGGCCTTCAGCCTCGTCGAGGCGCTCGACGCCGTGGACATCGGCCAACGATCGGCGGGCGACGGGACCTTCTTCGACGTGGCCGGACGGGCGGCGTTCGCCTACGCCGGCGGCACGACGCGCGTCCTGGCTGCCGTCGTGTTCGTACTGGGGCTGCTCTCGGCCCTCAAGGCATTCCTCGCCGCCCGTGCGGAGGTCGGCACGGCACGACTCGTCGTCACGGGCGCGTGGGCGCTGCTCGGCACGGGCGTCCTGTTCGGCGCGATCTACGCGGGGTGCGCGCTGCTCCGCCTCGGCACGGGACTGCATCAGCCGTGGTACGCGCAGGCCAACGTGTTCCTGATGTTCCTGGTCTCGGTCGGCGTCGGCGCGGTCTGGCTGGTCGTCCTGCTCGGACGGGTCCTGCCGGTGATGGTCGCTCCTTCCGGCCACCCGTCCTGCGTGTGGACGCTGACGCTGCCGGTCTGGGCCGGGCTGCTCGCGTTCCTGCAGCTGAAGGCGCCGGGCGTCGGCTATCTGTTCGCGTACCCCCTGCTCTCGGCGGCCGTTCTGGTGCTGGCACTGCCGATCCGGTCCGTGGCTGCGGGCCGCTGGGTTGGGCTCTCCGCCGCTGGCGTCTCGGCGCTGCTGTGGGGGCCGTTGGTATGGCCGCTGCTGGAGTTCCTGGTGGGCCTGTCCGGTTCGCTCCCGACGCCGGCTCCGGGATGGCTGTTCCCGGCGTTCGCGGTGGCGGCGGTGTCCACGATGGCCCCGAGCCTGGCCGGCCTGACGCTTGGCCGGGAACGGCGGCTCGTGCCGGCCGGCGCCGTGACGTCGCTCCTGGCTCTCGCCGTTGTGGCGTCGGCGTGGGTGCTGGCGGTCGAGCCCGCCTACACCGCCGAGCGCCCCGAGCGTCGCAGGCTGCGCTACGTGCAGGACATGCTGCAACAGAAGTCACTCTGGGAGGTGGCGACGCGCGAGCGGAACGAGGCGCCGGTGGGCACCGACACCGCGGCGCCTCGTGACTGGCGGGCCGACAATCAGGCGCCCGCGGTCTCGGTTCGGATGTCGAGGCTGCCTGGAGTCCACCGCTATCGAACGCGCGCCACCGGGTTGGTGGCGCCGCCGCTCGACACCCGGTGCGTCACGCTTGCCGCAGAGGGCGCGGCCGACGTGTGGCTCGAAGCCACCGCGGTGCCGCGGCTCGAAGGCACGGGCGTCGCGTTCGTGCTGCCGTGGGGCGTGCGGCCCACCGACCCGAGCCTGCAGGGCGCGGTGCGGGACGGCCGCTGGCGAGCCGTCGTGATGCCGGCGCCGGCGGCGGGCGTCACGCTGCGCGTACGGCTCTCGCGAATCGATGCCGCGCGCATGTCCGACGCGCGCATCCTTGCGATCGTGCACGGCGGTCCGGGCGGCATCGGGTGGCAGCGGCTGCCCCCATGGCTCCCGCAGGACGCGGTAGCATGGTCCGCGGAGTCGTGGTTCATCCTGCCGTGGCCGACGCCGGTGCCGCCCGCGACCGGCCCGCAGTAGCTGGAGCGTCACGCTGAATCGCGTCTGCGGAGGACAACCACAGAGCACACAGAGACCACAGAGGCTTCCACGCCGAGGGCTTCCACGCCAGGGCCTCCGGCCCTGACGGGGGACGGTACGCC
>CAWAMP010000008.1:0-200279 GCA_963783255.1 uncultured Acidobacteriota bacterium
TGATCTGGGCGGGCGCCTCGACCGGTGCGGCGTTCGGGTTGACGTCCATCTGGACCTTGGGTGCGGCCGCGGCAGCCGGGGGCGGTGGCGGCGGCGGCGGCGGTGGCGGCGGCGGCGGCGCCGCAAACGCCATCATGATCGGCGGCGTCGGCAGCACGTCGGCCGCCATCAACGGCACGATGACAATCGCCGCGACGATCACCGTGTGGATGAGGAACGAGAGCGGCACCGTGTACCACTTCTTGCTCCCGATCGTGATCGAAGGAGTGACTACGTCACCAAACAGATCGCGTGGCACCGGTCTATTCCTCCTGCTCGTCGGTTCTCAGGCTCCGCGGCCGCTATCGGCTGGACTCGACTGTGCGCGCTGCCGAACGGCCCCTTCGAACACGCCTGACTACTTAGACACCGGTTTTACGAAAATGGATGAACGAGAACGGTCGGGCCAGGCTTGACGAGGGCGCCCGCGAGACCGAAGTTCGTGCATTGTAGCGATCAGCCCAACCTCAAGTCAACGACTACATTACCGTCCGGCTGGCGGCCCTTCGACAGGCTCAGGGTCGTCCCGAGCAACGCCGAGGGGCGGCCGGCGCCCCCCGCCTTCGCACGAACCGCTTCGGCGCGGCCTCGCCGCAGCCCGCCGACGCGGAGTGCGTCGGCGGGCGGAGGCGGGCTACTTCTCCACCGGAATCCGCATCGCGTAGAACGACCGCCAGATGAAGGTCACCGCCACGGCGAAGAACACCGCGCTCAGCACCCAGCCCACGGTCGTCCCCGCGTCCGCCTTCAGCTTGACGGCCAGTTCCACCGCCAGCAGGCCGAACAGCGTGGTGAACTTGATCACGGGGTTCATCGCCACCGACGAGGTGTCCTTGAACGGGTCGCCGACCGTGTCCCCCACGACGGTCGCCGCGTGCAGGGCGGTCCCCTTCTCCTTCAACTCCACCTCGACGATCTTCTTGGCGTTGTCCCACGCCCCGCCCGCGTTGGCCATGAAGATGGCCTGGTAGAGGCCGAACAACGCGATCGACACCAGGTAGCCGATGAAGAAGTAGGGCTCGAGGAACGCGAAGGCGAGCGTCGAGAAGAACACGGTCAGGAAGATGTTGAACATCCCCTTCTGCGCGTACTGCGTGCAGATGGCCACGACCTTCTTGCTGTCGGCGACCGACGCCTTCTCGTTGCTGTCGAGCTTGATGTTCTTCTTGATGAACTCCACCGCGCGGTACGCACCGGTCGACACCGCCTGGATCGACGCCCCCGTGAACCAGTAGATGACCGCGCCGCCCGTGATGAGGCCGAGCAGGAACGGGGCGTGGAGCAGGGACAGGTTCGCCACGAACTCCGGCTGCAGCCCGTGGGTGAGCATCATGATGATCGAGAAGATCATCGTCGTGGCGCCGACCACCGCCGTTCCGATCAGAACCGGCTTGGCCGTCGCCTTGAACGTGTTCCCGCCGCCGTCGGCGGCCTCGAGCATGTCCTTGGCGCGGCCGAAGTCCACGTCGAAGCCGAAGTCCCTCTTCAGCTCCTGCTTGATGTTCGGCAGCGTCTCGATCACCGAGAGCTCGAAGACCGACTGGGCGTTGTCGGTCACCGGCCCGTAGGAATCGACCGCGATGGTCACCGGCCCCATCCCCAGGAAGCCGAACGCCACCAGGCCGAAGGCGAACACGGCCGGAGCGAGCATCATGTCGGCCGGGAACGACGTGCTGACCAGGAACCCGATGCCCATCAGCGACACGATGGCGAGGCCCAGCCAGTAGGCGCTGAAGTTGCCCGCCACCAGGCCCGAGAGGATGTCCAGCGACGCCCCGCCCTCGCGGGCCGACGTGACGACCTCCTTGACGTGGGCGGAGGTCGTCGACGTGAACACCTTCACCAGTTCCGGGATGATCGCGCCGGCCAGCGTGCCGCACGTGATGACGGTCGACAGCTTCCACCACAGCGACCCGTCGCCGAGGTCCGGAATCAGCAGATAGGACACGACATAGGTGATGACCACCGACACGATCGACGTCAGCCACACGAGCGTCGTCAGGGGATGCTCGAAGTTCATCGTCTCGGCGTCGCCGTAGGTCGCCTTGGCCCACACGCCGTTGAGCAGATAGGAAAGCCCGCTCGCCACGATCATCATCACGCGCATCACGAAGATCCAGACGAGCAGCTGGACCTGAACCTTGGGATCGTGCACGGCCAGCAGGATGAACGAGATGAGCGCCACCCCGGTGACGCCGTACGTCTCGAACCCGTCGGCCGTCGGGCCGACCGAGTCGCCCGCGTTGTCGCCCGTGCAGTCGGCGATGACGCCCGGGTTGCGCGCGTCGTCTTCCTTGATGTTGAAGACGATCTTCATCAGGTCCGACCCGATGTCGGCGATCTTGGTGAAGATGCCGCCGGCGATGCGCAGCGCCGCGGCGCCGAGCGACTCGCCGATGGCGAAGCCGATGAAGCACTGCCCCGCGTAGTCGCCCGGGATGAACAGCAGGATGGCCAGCATCATCAGCAGCTCGACGCTGATGAGCAGCATCCCAATGCTGATGCCGGCCTTCAGGGGAATCGCGAACGCCGGGAACGCCTTCCCTGCGAGGCTGGCGAACGCGGTCCGCGAGTTGGCGAACGTGTTGATCCGGATCCCGAACCAGGCCACGCCGTAGCTGCCGGCGATGCCGAGAATGCTGAAGGCCAGGATGACCGCCACCCGGGCCGGCTCGAAGCGCTGCAGGACGCCGAAGTAGAGGACAATGATGACGCCGATGAACGCCTCGAGAATGGCCAGGAACTTGCCCTGCTGGAGCAGGTAGGTCTTGCACGTCTCGTAGATCAGCTCCGAGATCTCGCGCATCGACTCGTGCACGGGCAGCGCCTTCAGCTGGCGGTAGACGACCAGCCCGAACAGCAGCCCGAGCACGCACACGCCGATGCCGCTCATCAGCAGCGTCCGGCCGTTGATCCCGACGAACTCGGCCTGGCCGAGGTCCGGCAGGATGAGGCTGGCCTCGCCGCCCGCGTGGGAGGCCGCCGCGACCGGCGGCGAGCCCTCCGGGGGCTGCGCGGCGACGGCCGCCGGGGCGGACAACAGGACGACGGCTGCGCACGCCGCCACGAGGCCTGCGAAGGCGCGCCGGCCGGCCCGCACGCGTGCGATGGCGAGTGGCAGGAGCTCGGGATGCACGTTCATGTCACCTCTTCGTTCGTATGAATGCGGGAATCGAACCTCTGGGCCCTGAGATTATAGGGACGCCGCACTAGGAAGACAACCGCCCCGGCTCGTCCGGCCGGATCGGCAGGCGGGACGGCATGGCCATCCCTCCCGTCAGGAACACACGCACGCCTTCCTCCACGGAGATCTCCGGAAACTGCAGCGTCTCGCGCCGGTAGACGAACACATCGCCCAGATAGAGATTGTTGGTCGGCACGTAGATCGCCGCGTAGGCCTGCCGGCCGACCCCCGGTCCGCCGTCCATCTCGAATTCCCTGGTCAGGAACCCGAGCCGTCCCGCGCCGCTCGCGTCGGTCACCAGCACCACTCGCTTCAGCCCCGACTCGTTGTCCGGGGAGAAGGCCGCCAGCAGCTGCTTCACCGGGGAGTAGATCGTGCGAAACACCGGAATCCGCGCCAGGTAGCTCTCCCCTCGCGAGAGCAGCCGCTTGCCCAGCACGTTGCTCGCGACGACGCCGACCAGCAGCACGAATACGGCCGTCGTGGCCAGGCCCAGGCCCGCCAAGTGCCGGCCCAGGAGGCGGTCGTAGACCGGCCCGCTGAGGTCGTCGATCACGCGGAACACCCACAGCAGCGCGACCACGCTGATGATGAGCGGAACGGCCACGAAGAAGCCGGTGATGAAACGCCGCCGCAGCCAGTGAAGCGCGCGTGGTGCAGGCATGTCTCTACCGGGTCAACCACCAGGCCAGGACCGTCGCGGCCAGCGCCAGACGATACCAGGCGAACGCCGCGAGCGAGTGCCGCCCGACGTAACGAATGAAGAACCGCACCGCCAGATAGCCGACGATGGCCGACGACAGGATGCCGGCCGCAAACAGCGGCGCCTCGCCCGCGGGCAGGCCCTGCCTCAGGAGCGGCCCGCCCTCCTTGACGGCGGCCGCCAGGATCGCCGGCACCCCGAGCAGGAACGCGAACCGGGTCGACTCGTCGCGCCGAAGCCCCAGGGCCATCGCGGTCGCCATCGTCGCGCCCGAGCGCGAGACGCCGGGAACCAGCGCGGCGGCCTGCGCGCACCCCACCAGGACGGCGTCCCGCAGACCGAGCGACTCCTGCGTGCGCCGCTTCGCGCCGTACCGCTCCACGGCGAAGAACGCCAGCGCTCCGATCGCCAGCGTCGCTCCGGCCACGCCGGGCCGCCGCAGCGTCGCCTCGATCGCACCGCCGAACGCCAGGCCGACCACCACCGCCGGCACCGTCCCGACGGCGATGAGCAGCGCCATCCGCGCCGCCGGGTCCGGCGCCGGTCCGAGGAGGGTGCCGACGCGCGGGACCCCGCGAACCATGGCGAGAATCTCCAGCCGGAAGTAGACGAGGACGGCGACGAGCGTGCCGACGTGGCACGCCACGTCGAACGTCATTCCGAACTGGTCGGCATCCCAGCCGAAGAAGGCCCGGGCAAGGATGAGGTGGGCCGAACTCGAGACCGGGAGGAACTCGGTCAGCCCCTGGATGACACCCAGCAGGACCGCGTAGACCAGGCTCATTGTCCGGACGGGCCCTACGACGCCCGCGCGCCGTTGCGCGCGCCCTTGCGCTGGCGCGCCGTCGCCAACGGCTTCGCCGCCGCGGTCGCCGGCACCGACGCGGCAATCCTCGCGCCGCCCGCGCCCTTCGGCCAGAACGTGACGATGGCGGCCGCGATGTAGATGCTCGAGTACGTGCCGGTGATCAGGCCGACGATCATCGTGAAGGCGAAGCCGCGCAGCACGTCGCCGCCGAAGATGTAGAGGGCGACCACACCGAAGAACGCCGTGCCGCCGGTGATCAGCGTCCGGTTCAGCGTTTGGTTGATCGCGACGTTCACGACGTCCTTGATGTTGTCCTTCCGCATGCCGCGCAGGTTCTCGCGGACCCGGTCGAAGATGACGATCGTGTCGTTGGTCGAGTAGCCGGTGATCGTCAGCAGGGCGGCGATGACGTTCAGCGAGAGGTCCACGCGGAAGAACACCAGGAACGCGGCCGTCACCAGGATGTCGTGCAGCGTGGCGACGGTGGCCCCGACCGCGAAGCTGAACTGGAAGCGGAACCAGAGATAGAGCAGGATGAAGAACAGCGAGAGTACGAACGCCGTGACACCCTTGCTCGTCAGGTCGTGGCCGACGACCGGCCCGACGATCTCGGTGCCGACGCGCTTGAAGGCGCCGAGGTTCGACGCCCGGAGCGCCGCCTCGACGTCCCGCGCCGCCTGGCCGAGCTCGGTCCCCGACTCGCGACCCACCTGGGGCACGCGGATCATGATCTGGCGCAGCGATTCGGTGCCGTAGCGCTGCACGACGAGGTTCTCGCCGCCGCCGAGCGCGGTGTCGAGGGCGCCGCGGACCTGGTCGATGCGCGGCATCGTGTCGAACTGCACGATGACGATCGTGCCACCCGAGAACTCGACGCCGAGGGGCAACCCCTTCAGGTAGATGCCGACGACGCCCGCCAGGATGATCACCCACGACACGATCAGCGCGGGCCAGCGGTACTTGACGAAGTTGAAGGTCGGATTGTGGAAGATCTGCATGGCCGTCTACTAGATGCTCAGCGTCTCGGCGTGCCGTCTCGACAGCACGAGCTCGAACAGTGTCTTCGACACGAACGTCGAGGTGAACAGGTTGGACACGAGGCCGAAGAACAGGGTGGTCGCGAACCCGCGGATCGGGCCCGTCCCGAACTGGAACAGGAATGCCGCGCCAATCAGCGCCGCCAGGTGCGTGTCCACGAGTGTCAGGAACACGCGGGTGAAGCCGGCGTTGAGCGCGGCGCGCACGCCGCGCCCGGCCTGCATCTCCTCCTTGATCCGCTCGAAGATGAGCACGTTCGAGTCCACGCCCATCCCCATCGTCAGCACGAACCCGGCGATGCCCGGCAGCGTCATCGTCGCGTTGATGTAGGACATCGCGCCGAGCAGGATGATCAGGTTGCCGACCAGCGCCATGATCGCGTTGACGCCGGACAACCGGTAGAAGACGAGCATGAACACCGTGACCCCCGCCAGACTGATCACGGACGCGAGCACGCCCGAGTTGATCGAGTCCTGGCCGAGCGTCGGGCCGATCGTCTGCTCCTGCATGTACGTCAGCGGGGCCGGCAGGGCGCCGGACCGCAGCTTCAGCGCCAGGTCCTCGGCCTCCTGCATCGTGAATGAGCCGGAGATCTGGCCCTGGTCGCTGATGCGGCCCTCGATGTTCGGCGCCGACACGATCGTCTTGTCGAGGACGATGGCCAGAAGGCGGTTGATGTTGTCGCCGGTCGACTTGCCGAAGCGGGTCGCCGCGTCGCCCTTCACCTCGAAGTGCACGGCCGGCTGGTTGTACTGGTCAGGCCCCTGCTTCGCGCTGCGCAGGTCGCGCCCCGTGAGGATCGGCACCTTGCGGACGAGGTAGAAGACCGTCTGCGGGGTCGCCGACCCCACCTGCGCGCGGTCCTGAGCGCCCGGAATCACCTCGGTTCCGGCCGGCTCCTGGCCTCCGGTGGCCTGCAGCAGGCTCTCGCGCGTCGGCGCCGGCCCCTGCTCGACCAGCTTCAGCTCGAGCATTGCCGTGGACTGGATGACCGACTTCGCCCGATCCACGTCGGTGACGCCGGGCAGCTGAACCAGCAGGTAGTCCTGCTCGGTCCCCTGCTGCGCGATGATCGGTTCGGCCACGCCCAGCTCGTTGACCCGTCGCTCGATGGTCATCCGCGCCTGCACGACGGTGGCGACCTTCAGGTCGCGGGCGACGTTCGGCTTCATGGTGAACGTGTAGCCCCCGGCGCCCGGCTGGCGATCGAACACCGCCTGCAGGTCGAGGGCCGCCTGCCGGAAGATCGCGTCCTGGGCCGGCTGGAGGCCGGTCACCTGGAACCCGGTCGGACCGATGACGGTGACGGTGACGCCCGTCACGCCCGCCGACTCGAGCGCCTCGCGGAACCGCTCGCTGCTGGTCGTCGTCTCCAGCTTGAGCGCCTCCTCGGTATCGACGCGAAGGACGAGGTGCACGCCGCCCTTGAGGTCGAGGCCCAGCCGGATCTTCTTGTCCGGCGGGATGATCGCCCACAGGCACGCGCCGATGATGACGACAATCAGGAGAATGCGCCAGCGAAGGTTGTTCATGCTTGGGAGTTGTCGGCCACCACCGGCTCCTGGCCCTGGAGCCCGGCGATCGCGGCCTTGGAAATCTCGATGTTCACCTTGTCCGCGACCTGGAGCCTCACCGAGCGGTCGGCCATCTTGACGATCGTGCCGTAGATGCCGCCCGTGGTGATCACGCGGTCGCCGACCTTGAGGGAATCGAGGAACGACTGGACCTTCTTCTGCCGACGCTTCATCGGCAGGAGAAGCACGAAGTAGACGATGGCGAGCGCCAGCGCGAAGGGCAGGAACTGCACCCAGGGGCTGACGTTGCTGTCGGCCGGCGCAGCCAGGGCCACGACCGTGAGCGTGTGTGCAAGTAGTGGTGTCATGAGTCGACCGGTCGGCGGGAAAAAACCCGACGGTAGTCCTGTCTCAGCGTATCGAGCGAGCCAAACGCTATAGCTTCTCTGATTCGCTGCATGGTGTCAAGGTAGAACCGGAGGTTGTGCAGCGTGTTAAGGGTGGCGGCCGTGATCTCGCCGGCCACGAACAGGTGGCGAAGGTACGCCCTCGAGAAGTGGCGGCACGTGTAGCACGCGCAGCCCGGGTCGGGCGGCCGGGGATCCTCGGCGTGCCCGGCGTTCTTGATGTTCAGGCGCCCTTCGCTGGTGAACAACTGGCCGTTGCGCGCGTTGCGGGTGGGCATCACGCAATCGAACAGGTCCACCCCCAGGGCCACCGCTTCGACCAGGTCGACGGGGGTGCCGGCGCCCATCAGGTAGCGGGGCCGCTCCTCCGGCAGATGCGGAGTGGTGTCGCCGACGGTTTCGTACATCAGGTCCGGGGGCTCCCCGACGCTCAGCCCTCCGATGGCGTAGGCCTCGAAGCCCAGCTCGACCGTGGCCTGGGCGCTGGCGACACGTATATCTCTCTGTGTACCGCCCTGCACGATGCCGAACTGCGCCTGGCCGGGGTTGGTGACACGGACGGCTCCCGGCTCTCGGCCCTCGGCTCCCGGCGCCGTCCCGGTGTCCCGCAGCTCCAGGAACCGCTCGCGGCAGCGGGCCTCCCAGCGGAGCGTCCGCTCCATCGAGGCGGCGACCTCGTCCCGCGTGGCCGGGTAGCCGAGGCACTCGTCCAGGACCATCGCGATGTCGGAGCCGAGGTTGGCCTGGATGTCGGTCGCCTTCTCCGGCGTCAGCAGGTGCGCGCTTCCGTCGAGGTGCGACTGAAACCGGACCCCGCGCTCGTCGACGGTGCGCCGCTCGCCGAGCGAGAAGACCTGGTAGCCGCCGCTGTCGGTCAGGATCGGCCGGTCCCACCCGATGAACCGGTGCAGGCCGCCGAGCCGCGCGATGCGCTCGTCGCCGGGTCGAAGGTAGAGATGATAGGTGTTCGACAGGATGATCTCGGCGCCGGACTCGTGAAGATCCCGCGGCAGGACGGCCTTGACTGCGCCCTGCGTGCCGACGGGCATGAAGGCCGGCGTCTGCACGGTGCCGTGCGGCGTGGCCATCTCGCCGCGGCGCGCGCGCCCGTCGCGCGCGGTCACGTGGAAGCCGAAGGTCGCGGTCATTGCGGTATAGTATGACTGGTTTGGGGGCATCAACCGCGTGAGAAGACTCCGGGTGGGCGTGATCTACGGCGGGCGGTCGGGCGAACACGAGGTGTCGCTGGCATCGGCGGCCGCGGTCATCGCGAACCTCGACCGGCGGAAGTACGAGCCGGTCCCGATCCGGATCGACCGGGACGGCCGCTGGACGATTCCGGACAAGCCGCCGACGTCGGTCGTGGCGGCCGAGGTCATCGCCCGGGCGCGGCAGGAGGCCGGACGTCTCAACCGGTCGGGGCGTGAGGCCTACCTGGTGCCTCACCCCGGCCAGGAGACGCTGCTGACCGTCGAGCGGACGGAGGCCGAGACGCCGTCGCGCGAGAACGCCTACGTCGCGGGACTGGCGCTCGACGTGATCTTCCCGGTGCTGCACGGCCCGTACGGGGAGGACGGCACGGTGCAGGGTCTGCTGGAACTGGGCAACGTGCCCTACGTCGGCGCGGGGGTCCTGGCATCGGCCGTCGCCATGGACAAGGCGATGATGAAGGTGGCCTTCGCGGCCCGTGGCCTGCCGATGGTCCCGCACGTCGTCGTGCTCCGGAGCGAATGGGCCGCGGCGCCCGACGCCGTGGCCGACACGATCGCCGCGCGCCTGGGCTTTCCGGTGTTCGTCAAGCCGGCCAACCTCGGGTCGAGCGTCGGCATCTCGAAGGTCAAGGCGCTCGGCGACCTGGGGCCGGCGATGGCCGTCGCCGCGGAGTACGACCGCAAGATCGTCGTCGAGGCCGCCGTGCCGGCAGCGCGCGAGATCGAATGCGGGGTCATCGGCAACGATCGGCCCGAAGCGTCGGTGCCGGGCGAGATCGTGCCGTCGCGCGAGTTCTACGACTACGAGGCGAAGTACATCGAGGAATCCGAGGCCCTGATCCCCGCTCCCCTCGATGAGGCGGCGACGGCCGACGTGCGCCGGCTCGCGGTGGCGGCCTTCCTCGCCGTCGACGCCGCGGGCTTCGCCCGGGTGGACTTCCTTCTGTCGCGCGAGACCGGACGCCTGTACGTCAACGAGATCAACACCATCCCCGGGTTCACCACCATCAGCATGTTCCCGAAGCTGTGGGAGGCGACGGGACTTGGCTACTCGGCCGTCCTCGACCGCCTGGTGGACCTGGCGGTCGAGCGGCACGCCGGCAAGCAGGGCCTGCGCACGAGCTACCCGTAGAACCGTGAAGACCTTCGTCAGGCAGGCGGCTCGCGGCTCTTCGACTCGCAACGCTCGCTCAGGGTCGCCCCGGGCATCGTCGAGGGGCGGCTTGCGGCTGGCGGCCTTGCCCGTGCTGCTGCTGATCCTCCTCCTCCTGGTCGACTCGCCCCCGGTCTTCGCCGGATCGCTTCCGTACGCGCCGGTCCTCGCCCGATGCTACCAGGCGATCCTGGACGCGCGGTTCGAGGACGCCGAGGCCGAGATCGGCCGCGCGTGCGGCCCGGCTCCGGCGGAAGCCTGCAGCCTCCTGCGGGTGACGGCGTTGTGGTGGCGCATCCAGCTCGACCCGGGCGACAAGTCGCGGGACGCGCGGTTCCGGTCGCAGATCGACGCGGCCATCGCGTCGGCCGACGCGTGGGCCGCGCGCGAACCGAAGCGAGCGGACGCGTGGTTCTTCGTGGGCGCGGCGTACGGGCTGCGCATCCCGTTCAGGGTGCTGCGCGGCGAGCGTCTGTCGGCGGCACGGGACGGCAAGCAGGTCAAGGACGCGCTCGAACGCGCGCTCGCGCTCGACCCGTCGCTCACGGACGCCTACTTCGGCATCGGACTCTACCGCTACTACGCCGACGTCGTGCCATCGGCGCTCAAGTTCCTGCGGTGGATGCTCCTGCTGCCCGGAGGCAACAGGGTCGAGGGGCTGCAGCAGATGCAGCGGGCGCGGGACCGCGGCGAGCTGCTGCGCGGCGAGGCCGACCTGCAGCTGTCGTGGATCTACCTCTGGTTCGAGCAGCGGGTGGACGACGCGCTGAGGCTGCTCGAGGGGCTGCGCACGACGTACCCGCACAACCCGTTCTTCCTGCAGTCGATCGCCCAGGTGCACGAGGTCTACCGGCACGACGACGCCGCGAGCCTCGACGCATGGCGCGCGCTGCTCGCGCTCGCGCGCGACCGGAAGGTCGCACTGCCCGAGGCGAGCGAGGCGCGCGCGCGGATCGGCGCCGCCTCCCGACTCGACGTGTTCGGCGAGACCGACGCCGCGATCGATCAGCTGCAGGCCGTCGTCGACGCCAGGCCGGCGGCACCCTACGGCGCGGCGGCGCTTGCGCAGTACCGTCTCGGCGCCGCCTGCGACAGGATGGGATGGCGCGACCGCGCGGTCGCCGCGTACAAGGCCGCCATCGCCTCCGCGCCGCCCGACGATCCGAACGACGTCGGAGCCCAGGCGCGCGACGCGATCGCACGCAGGCCGGACCCGCGGACCACCGAGGCCTACCGGCTGTCGCTCGAGGGCTACCGGTACCTGCAGCGCAAGGAGTTCGCGCGCGCCGCGGAGACTCTCTCGCGATCGGCGTCGCTCAACCCGGCCGATCCCGTCACGATGTACCGCCAGGCGCTGCTCCTGGCCGGGCGCGGCCAGAACGCCGAGGCGCTCGCGGGGTTCGAGCGCGTGCTCGCACGGCGTCCCGCACCGCCGCCGTTCGCGCTCGCCGCGTCGTCACTCGAAGCGGGACGCCTGCTCGAAGCCGCGGGCGATCGCACGCGTGCGATCGAGATGTACACGCGCGCGGCGCGCGTCGGCGCCGATGCGGCCACGCGCCAGGCCGCCACGCAGGCGCTCGAGCGGCTGCGCGTCCCTCACTCGTCGCGCTGACGACGCGCGCGATCGACCGATGACACGCACGTGAGACGCGCGCGGCGTCACGTCATCGTCACTTTGTGCTTGACATGATTTGTTTCTCAACCATAATCTACATGCTGTATGAGCGAGGCGGGAGTAACCCACGCCTTGTGATCCCTCGGCGGCGTCTTGATAACTGAACGTTAGATCCTAAGATGCCTCGCGCCACCCGGCGCGAGCAACGAGGCGGAGAGCGGCCCTCGATGCCGCGCACGGTCGAACGCGCGGCGCACCGGGTCGACACTCACGCACACTCCACGAATGAAGGGGGGGATAAGCACATGGCAAAGAAGGTTGCGAAGAAGCCCGCCAAGAAGGCTGGGAAGAAGCGGTAGGATCGTCTGCCGCAAGAAGAGGGGGCGAGCGTCGCCCCCTTTTTTATTGTACGCACGCCGGCTGCCGGATCGCGGCGTGCGGCATGCGGCCGCCGGGGAGTCACCCTCAGCGTGACACTTCCGTCCGTCTTGCCTTCTCTCTTCTGAATTCTGAATTCTCAATTCTGAATTCCGGCTCCTGTCCCCGTCCGGCCATCGTCTTCCCGTCCCACACCTGCACGCGCGCGATGACGTCGTCGGGTTGAATGCGATTCAGCACGTCGAGGCCGCCGACGATCTGCCCGAACACGGTGTAGCGCCCGTCGAGATGCGGCTGCGGCGAGTGGGTCAGGAAGAACTGGCTGCCCCCGGTATCCGCCCACTCGAGTGCGAGCCCCATCGTCCCCCGCCGGTAGGGCAGCTGGTTGATCTCGTCGCGGATCGTGAAGCCGGGGCCTCCCTCGCCGTCGCCCCTCGGGTCGCCCGCCTGCGCCACGAAGTTCGGCACGACGCGGTGCCACCTGACGCCGTTGAAGAACCCCTTGCGCGCGAGCGTCATGAAGGTGAGGCAGGTGAGCGGCGCGTCGACGACCGCCATCTCGATCTCGATTCGGCCGCGTGTCGTGTCGACGTAGACCCGCGGAGACACGCTCGGTGTGATCAGCTCGCGCTCGTCGTAGAACGCCGGGTCCCGTCCCGTTGGCGCGGGCCGGATGGCGGCGGCGAGGTCGGCGGGCGGTTCGGTCGGCGCGAGCAGCGCGGCAGCGTGCACGCGGACCGCCCAGTCCTTGTCGGCCAGCGCCTCGCGGAGCACCGGACGCGCAACCTCTGGACCGTACTTGACGAGCGCGTCCAGCGCGGCGGTGCGGGCGCCGTAGGCCTCGTCGCGGCCCGCCGCGTGAAACGCGGCGACCAGCGCGCGGTCGCCGCCCGCCGGTTTCAGATCTCCGATGCCCGAGGCGGCCGCGCGTCTGATCGCGACGTCGGGGTGGGTCAGCCACTCGAGCAGCACCGGCTCGACCCGCTCCGCCCCGATCTTCACCAGCGCCGAGAGGACCGTCGGGATCACGCGCAGGTCCGAATCCTTCAGCATCGCGACGAGCCGCGGCTGCGCCGCTTCCCGCTCGAGCGTCGAGAGCGACGAGGCCACGGCGGATCGAACCCTCCAGTCGGGATCGGCGTCGAGCCCCGACAACATGACCATGTAGCTCAACGGGTCGACGGCGCACAGCCCCTGGAACGCGGCGGCGCGAACGGCCGGCACCGGGTCCGACGCCAGCGCGATCAGCCGGTCGAACGCGCCCGCGGCACGCGTCGACGCCAGCGCCGCGATCGCCTCGAGTCGCACGAGCGGGTCGAGCCCCTTCGCCTGCAGCAGCTCGATGAGCACCGGACCGGCCCGGCGATCGCCGATCGACCCGAGCGCCCTGACCGCCGCGATGGCCGTCCCCGTGTCGCGCGCCCAGTCCTTCGCCAGCGGCACCAGTGTGCCCACGGCCGCGGGGTCCTTGAGCGCGCCGAGTCCTCGCGCCGCAAACGCCCGTCCGAGGCTGCTCTCGCCGCTCGTCAACGCCGTCAGCACGTAGGCCGCGCGCCGGTCCTCGACCCGCTGAAACGCGGCGGCCACGGGCCACCACTTCACTCGGGGGAGGCTCTGCTCGTCGAGGACGGCCGACGCCAGCGCGTCGTAGTCCTTGAGGCGCCCGAGCGCGAACACGCCCAGACGGAACGCCTCGACGGCGGGCGCGTGCGACTCCTCGACGTCGTCGGGCTGAATCGCGTTGACCTCGCCCGAGGCCACGATCGCCGCCACCAGTCCGGCGATGAGCCGGACGCTGGCAGTATCGCCCAGCGCACCGAGCGCCTCGGCCGCCCGCCCCTGCACGATCGGCTCGGGATCACCGAGCGCTTCCCGGAGGCCCGGTGCCGCCGCAGGGTCGCGAAGGAGCCCGAGCGCAAACGCGGCCATCTGCCGAACCTCCGGCTCGCGATCGCCCGCCAGCGCGGCCAGGAGCGGGCGCACCCCGGCCGCCACGCCCACGCGGCCGATCGCCAGCGCCGCCCGGCGGCGCACCCGCGGATCGGCGTCGGCCACGAGCGCGGTCAGGTCGGCCACCGGAGGAGCGGGGCCGGCGTCGGCGAGGGCCGCCGCGCCGGTCGGTCGGGGCGGTGCCAGCGGATCGCGGAGCACGCGCTGGTCCTCGAGCCTGAGGATCCGGCTGAGCTTCTGTTCGTAGCTGATCGCCGGCGCGACCGGCGCCGGCGGTGGCGCGAGCGGAACGGTCGCGCAGGCGGCGGCAAGCCCCGCACAGGCGGCTAGGGCAAGGCCGGCCGGCGCGGCGGCCACTCGGCGTGAGAGCGGGAGCATGGCCATGATGTCGTCGATCCGGGGTCCCCGTCCGCCTCAGCGGGTGATCGTCTGGAACCGCTGCGTGGCGTGCTCGATGCGCTCGAGATCGACCGCCACGCCAATGCCCGGCCCGGTCGGAACGCCAATCGTGCCGTCCGGCGCCACCTCCACCGGCGGGTCGATCACGTCGGGCTCGAAGTAGCGACGGCTCGCCGCCACGTCGCCGGGCAGCGTGAAGTTCGGCAGCGTCGACAGATGGATGTTGTGCGTCCGCCCGACGCCCGACTCGAGCATCCCGCCGTGCCACACCGGGATGCCGCGCTCGGCGCACAGGTCGTGCACCGCGATCGACTCGGAGAACCCGCCGAGCCGCCCCGGCTTGATGTTGACGATCCGGCACGCGCCGGCGTCGACGGCGTCCCGAGCGACCCGCGGCGAGTGGATCGACTCGTCCAGGCAGATGGGTGTCCGCAGCCGGCGCTGGAGCCGCGCGTGGTCGCTGATGTCATCGTAGTCGAGCGGCTGCTCGATCATCATCAGGTCAAACGCGTCGAGCGCCGCCAGGTGGGCGGAGTCCGCCAGGGAGTAGGCGGCGTTCGCGTCCACCATCAGCGGGATGGCGCCAAACCGCTCCCGCACCATCCGCACGGCCTCGATGTCCCAGCCGGGCTTGATCTTGATCTTCACGCGGCGGTAGCCGGCGTCGAGTTCCGTCCGGATCCTCGCGGCGAGGTCGTCGAGCGAGTCCTGGATGCCGACGGAAACGCCCGAGGCGATGCGCGTGCGCCGGCCGCCCAGCACGCGCGCGAGCGGCTGCCCCTCGGCCCTGGCGTGCAGATCCCAGGCAGCCATCTCGAGCGCCGCCTTCGCCATGTTGTGCCCGCGCACCGCGCGGAACGCCGGGAACACCTGCCGCGGATGCTCGAGATCGAGCGCGAGGAGCCGCGGCGCGAGGAACCCGGCGATGACGTGCCACGCCGTCTCGTTCGTCTCGGAGCTGTAGTAGGGCGCCTCCTCCGCCACCGACTCGCCCCACGCCTCCAGACCGCCCGCGAGCAGGCGCACGAGGATGAACGGCTTGTCGCGGACCCTGCCGAAGCTGGTCTCGAAGAAGTGCACCAGCGGCAGGCGCAACAGCCGGAGTTCGATCCGGTCGATTCTCACGGCGGCGTCCTCCCTACCCGCGCGTCCTCGGCACGTAGTACCGCGTGCCTCGGCCCATCCCCCGAATCTGCTTCAGCAGATCGTCGAGCGCATCGTCGCTTCCGGTCAAGTCGAGCTGCGAGGTCTCGACGACGAGCAGCGGGGTCGCGGCGTAGTGGAAGAAGAAGTGCTGGTAGGCCTCGTTGAGCTTCTGGACGTAGGCCGGGTTCGGGCGGTAGGAGTCGTGCTCGGCGTCGCGCGCGCGGAGGCGCTTGTTGAGCAGCTCGGTCGGGGCCTGGAGATAGACGACCAGGTCGGGCAGCGCCACGTCGCGCGCCAGCAGCTCGTAGAGCCGCTGGTAGATGAACAGGTCGTTGTCGTCGAGGTTCAGGTAGGCGTAGATCCGGTCCTTCTCGAACAGATAGTCGCAGATCGTCGCCTGGCTGAAGAGGTCGGCCTGCCGCAGCGCCTCCTGCTGCCGGTGACGATTGAGAAGGTAGAACAGCTGTGCCTGGAGGCCGGCGCCCGGACGTTCGGCGTAGAAATCGGCCAGGAACGGGTTGTCGGTTTCCTCGAGGACGGCCGTCGCGTCGACGTGCGCGGCCAGGCGCTCGGCCAGCGCCGTCTTGCCGACACCGGGCGGCCCCTCGAGGGCGATGTATCGGAAGTCCAAGGCGGGGGCGAGTATAGCGGAAAACGGGGAGCGGAGAGCGGAAAATGCGGTAAGCTCCCTGGATGGCCTGGTTCACGAAGACGCGCAAGCCGATGGCCCCCACCGAGAAGGTCAGCCGTGTCCCCGAGGGGCTCTATGTCAAGTGCACGGGCTGCACCCAGGTGATCTACAACAAGGACCTGACGGCCAACCTGGGCGTCTGCCCGCGCTGCGCGTACCACTTCAAGATGACGGCGGCCGAGCGTCTCGCGACGCTGTTCGACGGCGAGTACACCGTCCACGACTCCGGCCTCATGTCGACCGACCCGCTCGAGTTCAGCGACACCAAGCCGTACAAGAGCCGGCTGAAGTCCAGCATCGCGGCCACCGGCGGGAAGGACGCGGTCGTCACCGCCACGGGGCTGCTGGACGGCATCGAGACCGCCATCGCCGCGATGGAGTACTCCTTCATCGGCGGCAGCATGGGCGTGGTGGTCGGAGAGAAGGTGACGCGGGCCATCGAGCGCGCCATCGCCCGGCGGTCGCCCGTGGTCATCGTGTCGTGCTCGGGCGGCGCACGGATGATGGAGGGGGCACTGTCGCTGATGCAGATGGCGAAGACCTCCGCAGCGCTCGCCCGGCTGGATCGCGCCGGCCTCCCCTTCATTTCGGTGCTCACGGACCCGACGACGGGCGGCGTCACGGCGAGCTTCGCCATGCTCGGCGATCTGAACATCGCCGAACCGAAGGCGCTCATCGGCTTCGCCGGACCGCGGGTCATCGAGCAGACCATCAAGCAGAAGCTGCCCGAGGGGTTCCAGCGCAGCGAGTTCCTCCTCGAGCACGGCATGATCGACATGGTGGTGGACCGGCGGGAGCTGAAGGCCACCATCGCCCGCGCGCTTCGCTTCATGGGAGCGGCGCCGCGCGAGGCGGGCGCGACGCCGGCCGCGACGGGCGGGCCCGCCGCCGCCGCCGAGAGAACCTGAACGGGTCGAGCGGCCGTGGACGCCCTCGCCTATCTCTTCAGCCTCGAGCAGCTCGGCGTCAAGTTCGGCCTCGACAACATCCGGGCCATCTGCGAGGAACTCGGTCACCCCGAGCGCGCCTGGCCCTCGGCCGTCGTCGCCGGCACGAACGGCAAGGGATCCGTGTCGGCGATGCTCGAGGCCGGGCTCCGGTCGGCCGGGTTCCGGACCGGGCTCTACACGTCACCGCACCTCGTGCGTCTCGAGGAGCGGTTTGCGATCGGTGGCGCCCCGGTGTCCACGGCGGACATGGCGGCCGCCGCGGCCACCGTGAGGGATGCGGTCGCGCGCCTGCGGTCGGCGGGGCGCCTCGCGACCGAGCCGACGTTCTTCGAGGTGACGACGGCGCTGGGCTTCGAACTCTTCCGCCGGGCGCGCGTCACCTTCGTCGTGCTGGAGGTCGGGCTCGGCGGGCGGTTCGACGCCACGACGGCCGCAACGCCGGTGGCGGCCGCCATCACGACGATCGACTTCGATCACGAGCGGTTCCTCGGCTACACCATCGCCGCGATCGCGGCCGAGAAGGCCGGCGTGGTCAAGCCCGGCATCCCGGTGGTCGTCGGCGAGACGAAGCCCGAAGCCGTCGCCGCGATCGGGCGCGCGTGCGCGGAGCGGCGCGCGGCGATGGTCCCGGCTGCGGCAGGCGTCCGCGCGGACGTCGTGGCGACCGACGACGGTGCGGCGGTCGTGCGCCTGTCGACGCCCGTGAGGGACTACGGGACGCTCCGCCTGTCGCTCCGGGGCCGCCACCAGGTGCAGAACGCGGTGGTCGCCGTCCGGCTGCTGGAGGAACTGGACCGGCTGGGGTTCCGGATTCCGGCGGAGGCCGTCGCCGCGGCGCTGACGTCCACGCGCTGGCCGGGGCGACTCGACCTGCTGTCGGACGAGGCGGGCCGCACGGTGCTCTGCGATGCCGCACACAATCCGGCGGGCGCGCGCTCGCTGGCGCAGTACCTCCGGCAGGTCTACCCGGCCGGGCTTCCCATCGTCTTCGGCATCATGAAGGACAAGAACGTCGGCGGCACCCTCGGGCCGCTCCTCCTTTCGGCCACTCACCTCGTGGCGACAGAGGCGCACACCGACCGGGCGATGGCGGCCGGACGGGTCGCCGACGAGGCGCGACGGGCGGGATGGGGCGGGCCGCTCGTCATCGAGCCCGAACCGGCCCAGGCGCTCGCCCGCGCCTGGAACCATGCGCGGACAATCTGCGCGGCCGGTTCGATCGTTCTGGTGGGCGAGGTGCTGGCGCGGTTGCGTTCGAACACATGATATTCTTGCCGGGTTTCCGTCGATCGTCGACGTTTCACGCACGTGACACGGGCATGCCTGTTCCTTCACTGACGACGCCGATCCGCGTGGCTTCGCTGCTCGCGCTCATCACCATCGGCGGGGCGCCCGCCGCCTTCGGGCAGTTCGGACTCACATCCGCCGCCGGGTTCGACACCTGCAAGCAGGACACGGTCGAACAGATCGACAAGAACCACGGACGGCTCAAGGGATCGGTGGCCTGCAAGCGTGGCGACACGGAGGCGTTCGCCGACGAACTCGAGTACTGGATGGACACGCGGCGGGCCCTCCTCACCGGCAGCGTCACGCTCAGGGACAAGAGCGCGCAGATCTCGGCCGACCGGGCCGAGTTCAATACGGACACGAAACTGGGCACGTTCTACAACGCCAGCGGGTTCGCGGCGGTCGCCGACGAGGCCACGCACAGTCCGATGGGGGGACAGGAACCGGACGTCTATTTCTACGGCGACTTGATCGAGAAGATTGGCGACGACAAGTACCGCATCACCCGCGGCGGCTTCACCACCTGCGTCCAGCCCTCTCCGCGATGGCAGATCACGTCCGGTTCGGTGACGCTCAGGGTCGATCACTACGCGTTCCTGAAGAACGCGGTCGTCCGGGCCAAGGGCGTCCCGGTCTTCTACCTGCCCGCCTTCTTCTACCCGATTCAGAAGGACGACCGCGCGACCGGCTTCCTGATGCCGACCTACGGCACGTCGAGCTACCGCGGCTTCACGTTCAGCGAGGCGTTCTTCTGGGCGATCAGCCGCAGCCAGGACGCGACGATTCTCTACGACTACTTCGCGAAGCGCGGCCAGGGCATGGGCGCCGAGTACCGGTATGCGGCGGCGCCGGGATCGAACGGGTTTCTGTCGGTCTACGGGCTCGCCGAACGCGAGACGACGACGCAGAATGCGGACGGCTCGCAGACGGTCACGCCGCCGAACCAGAGCTACCAGGTGCGGGCGAACGTGAGCCAGGCGCTGGGCCGCCGGTGGTCGACGCGGGGTCGCATCGACTACTTCACCGACATCAAGACGCAGCAGGCCTACAACACGAACATCTTCGACACGTCGCGCAGCACCCGCATGTACGGGGGGAGCATCAGCGGGAGCGGCGCCGGCCTCACCGTCAACGGCAGCTACGACCGCATCGAGTACCTCTCTGGCGCGACCGACCGGACCGTCACGGGCGGTACGCCGCGGGTCACGCTCACCAGGAACGAGAGCCCGCTGTTCGGCTCGCTGGCCTACTTCTCGGTGAACGGAGAGTACGCCACGCTCCTGCGCCAGACGCAGTTCGCCGGCGTCGTCAGCGACCGCGGGCTGACGCGGCTCGACGTGATGCCGGTCGTCCGGGTCCCGTTCACCAAGCTCCAGTTCCTGACCGTGAACTCGTCGGTGGCGTGGCGGGGCACCTACTGGACCCGCAGCCAGCTGCCCGATCACAGCGGCATCGTGGTGGACCAGAGCCTCTCGCGCACCTACTTCGACGTCCAGGCGCGCGTGACCGGACCGGTCGTCAGCCGCGTGTGGAGCACGCCGGACAGCGGATACGCCGAGAAGTGGAAGCACTCGGTGGAGCCGTTCTTCAACGTCCAGCGCGTGACGATGGTGGAGGACTTCGACCGGATCGTCCAGCTGGACAGCGCCGACTACATCCTGGGGGGCACGACGCGCTTCGACTACGGCATCGCCAACCGCGTGCTGGTGAAGCGGAAGGGCGGCGGAGGCGGCCTGAGCTCGCGTGAGATTCTCGGGCTCTCGATCGGCCAGACCTACTATTCCGACGATCGGGCCAGCCAGTACGACTTGAACTACTCGACGAGCTTCTCGGGTCACGCACCGTCGAAGCTGTCGCCGGTCCGCCTGGTCCTCAGGGGCGCCCCGGGCGACCAGGTGCTCGGCGCGTTCAGGGTGGAGTACGACACCACCGAGCGCGTGGTGCAGAGCATGGTGGCCGACGGACAGGTCGGCCTGAGCGACTGGCTGCACGTCACGGCCGGCTTCAGCCAGCGGCGCCTGACGAGCAGCCTCGACTTCGCACCCAGACTCGACAACTACATCGTCGCGGCGGCGACGCTCCGGTCACAGACGAACCGGGTCGGCGGCACCTACTCGTTCAACTACGACCTCGGCCGCGATACGCTGTTGACCAGCCGGATCGTGGGCTACTACAACGTGCAGTGCTGCGGCTTCGCGGTCGAGTACCAGACCTACAACTTCCCGCAGGGCACGACGGCGTTTCCCGTGGCGCAGGACCGCCGGTTCAACTTCTCGTTCACCTTGTCCGGCCTCGGGACGTTCTCGAACTTCTTCGGCGCGATGGGTGGCAGCGGATTGCAGTAGTGGACGCGCAGTGAGGCGTGCAGATGAAGGGACTGATCCTCAGCGGCGGCAAGGGCACGCGCCTCCGCCCGCTTACCTACACCAGCGCCAAGCAGTTGGTGCCGGTCGCCAACAAGCCGGTGCTGTTCTACGGCCTCGAGGCGATGGCCGACGCCGGCATCCGCCAGGTCGGCGTCGTCGTCGGCGACACGGCTGCGGAGATCCGGGCGGCCGTGGGCGACGGTTCCCGATGGGGCCTCGAGGTGACCTACATCGAGCAGGACGCGCCGCGAGGGCTGGCGCACGCGGTGCTCATCAGCGAGCCGTACCTGGGCGCCGAACCGTTCGTGATGTACCTGGGGGACAACCTGCTGAACCGCGGGATCCGCCACTTCGTCGAGCAGTTCGCCGCGGCGAAGCCCGCCGCGCAGATCCTCCTGACGCACGTGCCGGATCCCCAGATGTTCGGCGTGGCGGAACTTCGCGACGGCAAGGTGGTCCGCCTGGTCGAGAAGCCGAAGGAGCCCAAGAGCGACCTCGCGCTGGTCGGCGTCTACATGTTCGGCCCGGCGATCTTCGACGCGGTCAAGCGGATCACGCCGAGCTTCAGGAACGAGCTGGAAATCACCGACGCCATCCAGGACCTGATCGACCACGGGCTCGAGGTGCGGCCGCACATCGTGGACGGCTGGTGGAAGGACACCGGGAAGCTCGAGGACATGCTGGAGGCGAACCGGCTCATTCTCGACACGCTGGACCGCCGGATCGAGGGCACGATCGACGCCGCGTCGCGCATCGAGGGCAAGGTGGTCATCGAGGCCGGGGCGGTCGTCGAGCGCTCGACGGTCCGGGGGCCGGTGATCATCGGGGCACGTGCCCGCATCGTCCACGCCTACGTCGGGCCGTTCACGTCGATCGGAAACGACGTCGAGATCCGTGACGCGGAGATCGAGCACAGCATCGTGCTCGAAGGCAGCGTGATCAGCGACCTGCAGAACCGCGTCGAGGACAGCCTGATCGGCCGGAACGTCCGCATCTACCGCGAGCCGGTGAAGCCGTCGGCCTTCCGCTTCATGCTCGGGGACAACTCCGAGGTCGGCATCCGGTGGTGAAGGAGCCGTCATGAACGATCCGAAAGCGTACCTGCCCGCGGCCGGCGCGCCCCGCATCGCGGGCGTGAAGACCAAGTCGCTGCGCCTGGTTCCAGACGAGCGGGGCTGGCTGCTGGAAATCCTGCGGGCCGACGACGGCGAGCTGTTCGAGAAGTTCGGGCAGGTCTACGTGTCGGCCACGTACCCCGGCGTCGTGAAGGCCTGGCACTATCACAAGATCCAGGTGGACAACTTCGCGTGCGTCGCCGGCATGGTCAAGCTGGTCCTGGTGGACACGCGGCCCGGGTCGCCCACCGAGGGCGCGGTGAACGAGTTCTTCGTTGGAGAGCGGAACCCGCTCCTGGTACAGGTGCCGAACCTGGTCTACCACGGGTGGAAGTGCATCGGCGCCGCCGCGGCGCTCGTGGTCAACGTGCCGACCGAGCCGTACAGGCACGGCGAACCGGACGAGTTCCGGCTCGAGCCCCACGGCACGCTGCCGTACGACTGGAGCCGGACCGATGGTTGAGGTCCTGGTCACGGGCGGCGCGGGATTCATCGGCAGCAACTACGTGCGCCACGCGCTCGCCGCGCATCCCGACTGGCGGGTGACGACGCTCGACAAGCTGACCTACGCCGGCCGGCTCGAGAACCTGCACGACGTGATGGACCACCCGCGCCACGCGTTCGTGCGCGGGGACATCGCCGACGCCGGGATCTCGCGGCCCCTGGTCGAGCGGTCCCACCTCGTCGTGCACTTCGCCGCCGAAACGCACGTCGACCGGTCGATCCTGGAGGCGGGCGACTTCATCCGCACGGACGTCTTCGGCACGTTCGTCCTGCTCGAGGCGGCGCGGCGGGCGACCGCCCTGCGACGGTTCGTCCAGATCTCGACCGACGAGGTCTACGGGTCGGTGCCGACGGGCGCGAGCCGCGAGACCGACGAGCTCAAGCCGCGGAATCCGTACGCGGCGAGCAAGGCGGGAGCCGACCGGCTGGCCTACAGCTACTGGGCCACCTACGGCGTGCCGGTCGTCGTCACGCGGGCCTCGAACAACTACGGACCCTACCAGTTTCCCGAGAAGGTCATCCCGCTGTTCGCGACCAACGCGATCGACGGCCAGATGGTGCCCCTCTACGGCGACGGCCTGAACGTGCGCGACTGGCTGCACGTGCTCGATCACTGCCGGGCGCTGGACGTCGCGATCGAACGCGGCGAGGCCGGGGAGGTCTACAACATCGGCGGCGGGAACGAGGTGGCGAACGTCGATCTGACCAGAAGGATTCTCGGCCTGCTCGGCCGGCCGGAAACGCTGATCCGGCCGGTGGCCGATCGCCCCGGCCACGACCGTCGCTACGCGCTCGACACCGCGAAGATCCGCGCGCTCGGCTGGCAGCCTCAGGTGGGATTCGGCGCCGGACTCGCGGAGACCGTGGACTGGTACCGGCAGAACGACTGGTGGTGGCGCCCGATCAAGCAGGGAGACCCGGCGTTCAGGGAGTACTACGCGAGGCAGTATCCCGACAGGGGAATCTAGCGATCCTGCGAGGCAGGGATCGTGCGAACTGGAGTTAGGACCAGTTGGACATGACGGCGTGGGGCGGACCTGTCCTTGTCACGGGCGCCGCCGGGTTTGCCGGCAGCCACCTGCTCGACCTGCTCGAGCCGGGCGACCGGTCCGTCGTCGCCTGGCGACGACCCGGCGAGCCGCTGCCGGCGCCACCGACCGGCGCCCGCTGCCGGTGGATGGAGATCGATCTCCTCGACGAGCGCGCCGTGCGACGGGCGGTCCTCGAGATCCGGCCGGTGCTCGTCTATCATCTGGCCGGGATTGCCCACGCGGGCGGCTCATGGGGCCGCACGTTCAAGACGCTCGAGGTCAATGTCCTCGGCACCCATCATCTCCTCGCCGCGCTCGCCGCGCTCGCTGCGGCTGATCGTCCGGCCAGGATCCTCGTCTCCGGTTCGGCCCTCGTCTACCGCGAGCAGGCGCGCGCCATCACGGAAGCCGATCCGGTCGGGCCCGGGAGCCCGTACGGGCTCAGCAAGCTGGCCCAGGAGATGACCGGTGCGCACGCGTTCCTCGAGCAGGGACTGCCGGTCGTGCTGACGCGATCCTTCAACCACATCGGTCCGCGGCAGGACCCGTCGTTCTTCGCGTCGAGCGTGACCCGCCAGATCGCGCGCATCGAAAGCGGTCTTGCGGAACCGGTTCTCGAGGTCGGGAACCTGGAGGGACGGCGGGATCTCACGGACGTCCGTGACACGGTGCGCGCTTACAGGGCGCTGGCGGAGCGGGGTGCTCCCGGCCGCGTCTACAACGTGTGCAGCGGCCAGGCCTACCGCATCGGCGACATCCTTGACGCGCTGCTGTCGCGGACGAGCACGCCAATCGCCGTGCGGAGGGATCCGGCCCGCTATCGTCCGCACGATGCGCCGCTCGTGCTCGGCGACCGTTCACGCCTGGCCAACGAACTCGGCTGGGTGCCGCACATCCCGATCGAGCGGACGCTGACCGACCTGCTCGACCACTGGCGCCGGGCCATCGGTGGCGGCGGCGCGTCCGGCGCCACCAGGCCCTGATGCGAGTCCTCATCACCGGCGCCACCGGCTATCTCGGTCGCGCGCTCGTGTCCGCGTTCCAGGCGTCCGGACATTCGACAGTGGCCTTCTCGAGGCACGCGAACGCGAGCGGCGTTCCGGGCGAAACGGTCGACGGCGACGTCCGCGACGCCGCCGCGCTGGCCCGCGCGGCCGAAGGGTGCGACGCCCTGTGCCACTCGGCAGCGCTGGTCGACGTCTGGAGGAAGCGGCGCCAGGATTTCGACGACGTCAACGTGGAAGGCCTGCGGCATGCCCTCGACGCCGCCCGAGCCGCCGGCATCGGCCGCGTGGTCTATACGTCCTCGTTCCTTGCGCTCCCCCCCTCGGGGACCTCCACGCCGGGGCGGTGGAACGACTACCAGCGGACGAAGGTCCTGGCAGACCTGCTCGCGTCTCGTGCGGTCGCCGGCGGGGCGCCGCTCATCCGGGTGTACCCCGGCGTGATCTACGGCCCCGGGGTCTTGACCGCGGGCAACCTGATCGGCAGGATGGTGTCGGACCACCTGCGCGGACGCCTTCCCGGCATCGTCGGCGCCGACTGCGTGTGGTCCTACGCGTGGGTGGAGGACGTCGCCAGGGGACACGTCGCCGCGGCGGAACGCGGGCGTCCCGGCGGGCGCTACAGGCTCGGCGGCGAGAACCACCGTCAGATGCGGGTGTTCGAACTGGTGCGCGATCTCACAGGCCGCCCGCTGCCCCGCCGGCTGCCGGCGTGGCTGGCGGCCGGAGTGGGCGCGATCGAGGAATTGAGGGCCGGCGTGACGGGCCGGCCGCCGCTGCTGACGGCCGGCACGGTGAAGGTTCTGACCCGGGGGTGGGCGATGGACAGCAGCCTCGCCGTCGACGACCTGGGCTATTCCATCCTGCCGCTCGAGGAAGGCATCGCCAGAGTCGTCGCCGATGCCCTGGATTCCGACGGCGCTCGATGCGGGGGACGAAGCTCGTGACAGGATTCTCGGAATACCGGCGCCAGGCGCTGCATGTGGCCATGGCGTCGTTCGCCCTGCTCCTGCGCGTGCTCACGTGGTGGCAGGCCGCCCTGTGCGCCTCCGCCGCCTTCCTCTTCAACCTGTTCGTGCTCCCGCGGATCGGCGGCGCATCGCTCAACCGGCCGGGCGATACGGCCCGCGGCTACCCGCTCGGCATCCTGTTCTATCCGCTGTCGGTCCTCCTGCTGATCCTGGCCTTCCCGCGCCGGCTGGACATCGTGGCGGCGGCGTGGGGCATTCTCGCGTTCGGAGACGGCGCGGCCACCATCGTCGGCACCAGGCTGAAGAGCCGCGCGCTCGGGTGGAACCCGGACAAGTCGGTGGCCGGGTCGCTGGCGTTCGTCGTCGCCGGCGCGGTGGCCGGCGCGGGGTTGTGCCTGTGGACGCGGCCGGCGGTGTCTCCGATGCCGCCGCTGGCGTTCACGCTCGGCGCGCCGATCCTGGCCGCCATCGCGGCGGCCGGCGTGGAATCGATGCGCATCCGGCTGGACGACAACATCTCGGTGCCGATCGCGGCCGCCATCGTCCTTGGCGGACTCGCGCTGGTGAACGGCCGGGCCGCCGCCGAGGCCTGGACGTGGCTGCCGTCGTCGCTGCTCTGGGCCGCGCTCGTCAATCTGCCGATCGCGACGGCCGGGTGGCGCGCCGGCAGCGTCACGCTGCCCGGCGCGGTGGCCGGCGCGGCGATTGGGACGGTGGTGTTCGCCTTCGCCGGCTGGAGCGCCTGGATGCTGCTGTTTTCGTCGTTCCTGGTTGCGACCATCTCGACGCGGCTCGGCCTCAAGCGGAAGTCTGTGCTCGGCATCGCCGAAGCGCGCGGCGGGCGGCGGGGCCCCGGCAACGCGATGGCGAACACCGGGCTCGCGGCGTTCGCCGCGATCCTGGTGGCGCTGTCCCCATTCCGCGACGGCGCGCTGCTGGTGATGGTCACCGTGCTGGTGGCCGGCGCGAGCGACACCGTCGCCAGCGAGATCGGAAAGGCGTGGGGCACGAGAACGTATCTCTTCCCGACGTTCGCGCGCGTCAGGCCGGGAACCTCCGGCGCCGTGTCGCTCGAAGGGACCTCGGCCGGCCTGGTGGCCGCGCTGGCCCTGTCGGCGCTCGCGCTGTCGCTGGGCCTCGTCAAGGGAAACGGCCTGTGGTACGCGACGGTGGGCGCGACGGTCGGGTCGTTCGTCGAGAGTTCGCTGGGTGCGACGCTGGAGCCCTCGGGGACGCTCGACAACCACACGCTCAACTTCATCAACACGGCGCTCTCCGCGGCATGCGCGGTCGCGCTGGCCTGGCTGGTGGCCCGATGACGGCACGGGATCGGTTCCGCGTCTACCTCGAGTTCGCCCGTCCGTTCACCCTGTTCGCCCCTGCGCTCGGCATGGCATCGGGCGGCGCGACCGCGATCGGCGCCGCCCCGCGTGAGGCGTGGAGCTGGGGGCTCGTGATCTTCCCGCTGGTCGGCGCCCTCATGGCCGCCGTTCTCAACGCCGCGTCGAACGGATTGAACCAGATCTATGACTGCGACATCGACGCGGTGAACAAGCCGAAGCGACCGCTGCCCAGCGGCCGGATGACGCGTCGGGAGGCGTGGGCCTTCACGTGGGTGACCTTCGCCGCGGCCTGGCTGCTCGCGTGGTCCGTGGCACCCGGAGGCCGGCACGAGTGCTTCTGGCTCGTCGTCGCCGCCACGCTCATCACCACGCTGTACTCGGTGCCGCCGTTCCGGACGAAGCGGCTGGGCATCTGGGCCAACGTGACGGTGGCAGTCCCGCGCGGCGCGCTGCTGAAGGTGGCCGGGTGGTCGTCGGTGAAGACGGTGGTCGGCCTGGAGCCGTGGTTCATCGGCACGATCTTCGGACTCTTCCTCCTCGGCGCCACCACGACCAAGGACTTCGCCGACATGGAAGGCGACCGGCGCGGCGGATGCCGGACGCTGCCGCTCCAGTTCGGCGTGACGCGCGCCGCGTGGATGATCTCGCCGGCCTTCGTCGTGCCGTTCCTGCTGATCCCGGTCGGCGCCTGGGCCGGAATCCTGACCGGCCGCTTCTGGCTGCTCCAGGCGCTGGGCGCGGTGATGGTGGCGTACGGAATCTACGTATGCTACCTGATGCTGCGGCGGCCGGAGGACCTGGCCGTCGAAGAGAACCACGTCTCCTGGGCCCACATGTACCGGATGATGTTCGTCGCGCAAATCGGGTTCGCGCTGGCGTACCTGCTGTAGCTGGCCATGACCGAGCCGACCGACACGGCCGCGTCCCGGCGCACACCGATCGACCTTCGCGCGACGGGCCTGGCATGGGCGCTGGCGGTGATCGTCACCGCCGGGCTGATCGCGGTGACCGGGTACGAGAGTCCCGATCCCGACTCCGGCCTCCACGCGGGCATCGCGGCCAGGCTCAGCGAGCTTCCGATCGGGCAGTGGATCGCGCCAGAGTGGTGGGGCCTCTGGAACTCGGAGGGCCCCTACTGCGAGCACCCGGCCGGGATCTTCATCCTGCCGGCGGCGCTCGCTCGCCTCGGGTTTCCGAAGGTTCAGGCCGCCTACGCGGTGAACGCCGCGTATCAGGCCGCAACGTTCATCCTCATCCCGCTCATCGCCGCGTCCGTGGTCGCTCCACGCGACGCCCGCGCGCTCGGCTGGGTCCTGCAGCTCATTCTCATCGCGTTCGTCTACCGCATCCGCGCCAACCACGAGTATGCGCTGCTGGCCGGGCTGCTGTTCGCCGTCCACTCGACCGAACGCGCTCGCACGCGTCCCGTGTGGACGCTGGGCATGGTCGCCGGCTTCGGCACCGTGCTGCTCGTGAAGGGCGTGTTCGCGGTCATGGTGCCGATCGCGTGCGCCCTGTGGCTCCTGGCCCGCGCCGGAGGGATGCGCGACCTGCGGAGGTGCTGGAGGGCGTGGGCGGCCGTGGCCGCCATGCCGCTCGTCGGCGCGCTCCTGGCGTGGGGCTACGAGGCGGCCTACATCGCCGCGACCGGCCGGTCCTTCCTGGCCGTCTACCAGACTCGGCAGCTGCCGGTGACTGCGGTCACGGAGGGTTCGCTCGTCGGCCGCACCGTCTATTCGGCGGTCTGGTACGCGGGACGCGTCCTCTGGTATCCGCTCCCGTTCAGCCTGTTTGCGGGAATCGCGGCCTACCGCGGGATCAGGGCCGGCGCGACAGGGCCGTGGGGAGGGACGCGCCGCGAGGACGGCCCCGCGGCGTCAGCGCGGCGGCAGGGGGCCTGGTTCGGCGTGGCGACGACGGTGCTGCTGGTCGCCGCCTTCTCGCTCGCGCATCGCAAAGCCGACCGGTATCTCTTCTCGGTCTACTTCGTCGTCGCTGCCGTTGGGGCAATCGGCGCCATCGATCGCCTCGCGTGGCTGCGACGCGCCGTCGAGCAGTTCGACCGGCCGTGGGTACCGGCAGCCGTCTACGTGGGCCTCGTGGTGCTGCGCCTGGTCGCCGGAGACATGCTGCCGCAATTCACGTTCTGGAGAACGTGAGCCGCTTACACCGTACCGAGCAGCGCCTGGATTCGCTTCTCGAGCGGCGGATGCGTGCTGAACACCGAGAGCATCCCGCCGACCGAGAACGGCTTCATGATGAACATGTGAGCCGTCGCCGGGTTCGCGTCCATCGGCACCCGCTTGGACACCGCGTCGATCTTCTTCAGCGCGTCCACGAGGCCGTACGGAGTGCCGACCAGCCGAGCCGCAGCCGCGTCGGCGGCGAACTCGCGCGACCGTGAGATGGCCGCCTGGATCAGCATGGCTGCGATCGGTGCGAGGATCACCGTCGCCAGCAGGCCGAGCGGGTTGCCGCCCCGGTCGTCATCGTCGCGGCTGCCCCCGCCGAAGAAGGCCGCGAACTGCGCCATCCGCGCCAGCATCATGATCGCGGCGCCAAGCGTGGCGGCCACCGAGCTGATCAGGATGTCGCGGTGCTTCACGTGCGACAACTCGTGCGCGATGACCCCCTCGAGCTGGTTCTCGTCCAGCACGCGGAGAATGCCCTCGGTCGCCGCCACCGCGGCGTGCGCCGGGTTCCGGCCGGTCGCGAATGCGTTGGGCGACATCTCCGGAATCACGTAGACCTTCGGCATCGGCAGGCCGGCGCGCTGGGCCAGCCGTTCGGTGATGCGATGGAGCGGATGCTCCGGCCCGACCGGCTGGGCGCGATACATCATCAGCACGATCTTGTCGGAGAACCAGTAGGACGCGAAGTTCATCACGACGGCCAGGCCGAAAGCCATCACCAGGCCACTCGACCCGCCGAGTGCGTCGCCAATCAGCAGCAGGAGGCCGCTCAGAACACCGAGGAGAAGCGCCGTCTTCAATCCGTTTGCCATGATACTCAGTTTCCTTCATCCCGCCGGCGGCTGGACCTGCCCCGCCGGTCGAGGCGTCGACATCCAATCCAGCGTAACCAGCCGGCAATCGCCTGTCAAAGAGCGTTCCGCTCAGATTCGCAAATCGCGAGCAGCTGTTCCATAATTGGGTGCATGAAGCGCCGGGCCGGCATGCTGACTTCCGCGGTGATCCTGCTCGCCGTCTGTTCGGGCGCCGCCCTCGCGCAGACGCCGACACAGGCGCGGCCGAAGCCCTCAGCGCCGCCATCTCAAGCGCCGGCAGCCGCACCGGCTCCTGCGCCGGCGGCTGCGGCGCAGGAACAGGCGCCGACGCCGGAATCGCTCGGCGTGCCGTCGTATCACCCGGCCATGCGGTATCTGGAGTCGTACGACGCGGGCGGCGGGCAGCGCTTCTACCTGTTCGGCGCCGATGCCGCGTTCGCCGATGTCGTGTCGTACTACCAGAAACTGCTGAGGGTGAGGGGCGAACTCGTCTTCGACGAGCCGGCCACCCACATGTTCGACACCGGCCGGTTTCGCGAGGAAACGATGGCCTTCCCGCCGAGTATCACTGTGAAGGACTACACCTGGGGCGGGATGCAGGGCTACCCGAACCCGAAGCCAGGCTCCGAACCGGCGCGGTTCAGGACCGTCGTCCAGATCGTGCCGATGCCCGCTGCGGCGCCTTCGGTCAAGAAGTAGCGCGTCGACCCGCCGGCGCGGCCGGCGCATGCCGCCGCGCGGCCAGTGCGCTCCCTCAGCGTTTCCGACGCTTCAGGGCCTTCGCTCGCATCTTCTCCACTTCTTCCGCCATCTCGGCGACTGACGCCAGAGAGCTCTGCGCCGCGTAGATGATGCCGACCCAGAACTCGGGCGCCGTGCCCTCGCTGGCGAACAGCGTCTGCACCTCGTCGAGCGCCTCGATCGCGTCGCCCAGCCGTTCCATCGCCAGTTCGTATTCGGTCCTCGCCGCTGCCTTCGCCATCATGGACTCCTTGTGCATGAACGGACAGTCAGGGACAGGGTACACGAAATGCCGGCTGGCGGTGTGCGGCCTGCGGAAGGCGGCGGGGAAGATCCTGCGATCTTGCGATGTTGCGAAGTGGCGATCTTGCGAAGTGGGAGGACCAGCCGGCAGCTGGCAGCCGTCAACTGGTAGTGGATCGCCGGCAGCGGACGACGCGTGACGCGCAGTCCGCTGCCAGCTGCCGGCTGAGAGCTGCCGGCTACTTCAGCGTGAAGTTCACGGTCACCGTCATGATGACCGGTACCGGGTTGCCGTTGAGCAGCGTCGGCGTGAAGACCCACTGGAGCACGGCATCGATCGCGGCCTGGTCGAGGAGCGGGATCGACCGGAGCACCCGTGCGTCCATCACCCTGCCGTCCGGCCCGACGAGCACCTCGCAGATCACGACGCCCTGCACTCGCGCCTGTTGGGCAACGGCCGGGTACGCCGCCTTCACATCCACGACCCGGGCTGGCGGCTTGATATCGCCGCCGACACGGACGGCGTCGGCCGGCCAGCTGGCCGCCTGACCGTACTGGACCGGCGTACCGAGGTTCGGCGTTCCGCCGTCGAGCACGAAGTTCACCGTCACCGTCATGATGACCGGGACCGGGCTGCCGTTGAGCAGCGTCACCGCGAACTCCCACTGCCGCACCGCATCGAGCGCCGCCTCGTCGAGCAGCGGGATCGACCGGAGGACCTTCGCTTCAGCCACCTTGCCATCTGGTCCGACCAGCACTTCGCAGATCACCACGCCCTGCACACGAGCGGTGCGGGCAATCTCGGGGTACGCTGGTTTGACGTCGCGGACCTTGATGGGCGGCCGGACGCTACCACCGACGCGGACGGCGTCCTGCGGCCAGGACGCGCGCCAGGGCGCAACGTCTCTGGCAGGGATGTCGGTGACGCCGCCAGCGACACCACCGGCGACACCGCCCGAGACTCCGGTGGACGTGCCGCCTCGAACGCCAGCACCCACTCCGGATCCGACGCCTGTGCCCATCCCGGCTGCCACGCCAGGCGTGGCCGCGCCGGTCACTCCCCCACCCACGCCGCCAGCCGAAGGCAGCTTCGCGCTTACGACGATGGCGCGATCGCCCACCACCTTGAACGCGAGGCGCGCCCGGCCGAGTATCTGCGCGAGCGCCACCGTGACATTGACCCCCTGCGCCTCCATCGGGCCGACGTTCATGTTCATTGCCCGGTCGAGGCCAGGCTCGAACGCGATCGAGATTCCGGACGCGTCCGCCAGAAACTTCAGCGCCTGCCTGACGGTGATGCCGTCGGAGAACTTGAACGTGACCGGCTGGGACCACGCCAGCGTCGGCGCCGCGGTAGGCACGCCCGGCCTGGGGGCGCCCGCCTGCTGCAGCGGAAACGCCGAGGTCGCTAGGCTGCCGCCGATGAAGACGACCACCGCCATGACGGCAAACGTGGCGGCAAGACGTGCCTTCGACATGGAAACCTCCTTGACGAGAAGCGTGACCCGCTGCCGCAGGTGCGCGCGCTTGAGGAAGAGCGTGGCGGGGCTCAGATTGAGCCGTGGCGCAGGCCTCGCCATCCGAAGCAGCGCCTCGAGATACGCCTGCCGCGCGCCGAGCCGGCTGACCGCCTCACGGTCCACCACCTGCTCGCGCGCCAGTTGAATCTGGTTGATGAGCCACCAGATGGCCGGATGGAACCAGAGCATGGCGCGGACGACCTCGTCGATCGCGTTGCGCAGCCAGTCGGACCGACCGACGTGCAGCAGCTCGTGGCACGCGATCGCCGTCTGCTCCTGCTCGGGGAACGACTCGAAGTTCCTGGGCACCAGAACGACGGGCCAGAGCACGCCGCAGGTGACCGGCCGGCTCGCGGTGGCCGAGACCAGGAACTCTGCGTCCGTTTCGGCCAGCGTCGCTGCTCGATTGATCGAACCTGGACGCGGCCACAGCCGCCGGGCCGAGCGGCGCAGGCGCCCGACGGTGACGACGCCGAGGCCGAGCCAGCCGAGGCGGAGCAGAACGCCCGCAACGAGTACCTCGGTCGCGCCAGAAGGCAGCGGGCCTCGCCAGGGTGGCCCCGGCCGGGGCGCCGCGGCGGAGGTCGCCGCAGAGGCCGAGCGGCCGATGGTGGCCTCGACGCTGGTCGTGGCTCCGATCTCGAGCGCCGCCGCCAGCGGCGGCGCCTGCCGCACGACCCATGGCTGCAGGAGCGGCAGCACGAGGCAGGCGACGAGCACCGCCCGCCAGTACGCCATGCGCACCCGGGGAGACCAGAGCCCGAGCACGCGCGGCAGCGGTGCCGCGACGAGGACGATGACGCCGGCCTGGAGCGACCAGGCCAGGAGATTGGCCGCAGCCAGGGCGTCCATCACTCAGCCTCGCGAATGAGGCGCTCCAGTTCCTCGAGTTCCCCCGGGGACAGGCGGCGGTCCTCGACGAGGTGCACGAGGAGCGGCTGCGCGGACCCGTTGAACACACGGTCGACGAACTCGCGGACCATCGACCGCAGCACCTGGCGCTCCGGCCGCGTCGGCCGGTAGACGTAGGCCCGGTTCACGCGGCGCGTTTTGACGTACCCCTTCTTCTCCAGCACCCGCATCATCGTCATCACCGTGGTGTAGGCGATCTTGCGGTGCTCGAGCAGCGTCTCGTAGACGTCGCGCACGGTCGCCTGGCCTTTCTGCCAGACGATCTTCATCAGTTCCAGTTCCTGGGGCGTCAGCGTCGCACTCGACGGTCTCATATACTAATAAATTAGTACTGAATAACTCATTTGTCAAGGGGGAACTAGGAAGAAGAGAATTCTCAATTCTGAATTCTGGATTCTGGATTCTGGATTCTGTCCCTGCGTGATACAGTCCCTCCCCGACAAGGAGGCCACTCGTGATCCACCGACTCGTCCGTCGCACCGTCCTCGTTATGACTATTGGATGCGCGCTGACCGCCGCGGGTTCCGGCCAGGGTCAGCCCGCCTGGATGGACATCGCCCGCAGGCCGCCGATGGGTTGGAACAGCTGGAACAAGTTCGGCTGCAACGTCAGCGAAACGCTGATTCGCGAGGTGGCCGACGCGATGGTCTCGTCCGGCATGAAGGACGCGGGCTACCAGTACGTCGTGATCGACGACTGCTGGCAGGTGTCGCGCGATGCGAACGGAACCATCGTGCCGGACCCGGAGCGGTTCAAGGGCGGGATGAAGGCGCTCGCCGACTACGTGCATGCCAGGGGATTGAAGTTCGGCGTCTACTCGGACGCCGGCGCGCGGACGTGCGAAGGGCGCCCGGCGAGCAATGGCTACGAGACGGAAGATGCCCGGCAGTACGCCGCCTGGGGCGTCGACTACCTGAAGTACGACTGGTGCAACACGGACGGCGTCGACCCGAAGATCGCGTATCCGACGATGCGGGATGCGCTGAAGGCGACGGGGCGGCCGATCGTGTTCAGCATGTGCGAGTGGGGGCGCAACCAGCCCTGGACCTGGGCTCGCGGCGTCGCGCACCTCTGGCGTACGACCGGCGACATCCAGGACCGCTGGACGAGCTTCGTCCGCCTGCTCGACCAGCAGGTGGGCCTGGAGAAGTACGCGGGCCCCGGCGGCTGGAACGACCCGGACATGCTGGAGGTCGGCAACGGGGGGATGAAGACCCCGGAATACCGGGCCCATTTCAGCCTCTGGTGCCTGCTCTCCGCTCCGCTGATGGCGGGCAACGACATCCGCAGCATGACGCCGGAGATCCGGGACATCCTGACCAACAAGGAGGTCGTCGCGGTCGACCAGGACCCGACAGAGCAGGGCCGCCGCCTGCGGAAGAACGGCGAGCTCGAGGTCTGGGTGAAGACGATGGCCGGCGGCGCCCATGCGGTGGTGCTCTTCAACCGCGGCGCGGCGGACGTACAGATGGCGATCTCCTGGCAGGAACTCGGCCTTCCGTTCGACGCCGAACTTGCGGTCCGCGACCTGTGGGCGAAGAAGGACCTCGGGGCGGTGAAGGGGACATTCGTGGCCACCGTCCCGTCGCACGACGTCGTCATGGTAAAGGTAACCAAGTAGACTGACGCTCCCGCTCGGGATCTCGAGGTATTCATATGCGCCGATTCGTGATCGCCATCGCTCTCGTCGCCGCCGGCACGTGGATGGTTCGCGCACAGCAGGCGCAGCCGGCACCGCCGGCTCCCGCCAGGCCGCAGGCGGCCGCTACGCGCCCGGCCCCTGTCGCACCAGCGCCGTTCACGCTCACCGTCGACAACATCATGCGCGGGCCGAAGCTGATCGGCGCGGCACCGACCGCGGTCCGCTGGGCTCCCGATTCCTCGAAGGTCTACTTCTCGTGGCAGAAGCCGGACGAGGAACGCGCCAACACCTGGGTCGTGAATCGCGACGGCGGCGGGCTGAAGCAGTTGACGCCGGAAGAAGTGCGGCAGCTCCCGCCCGCGCCGAGCGGCCGCCCCGACCGCGCGCGCAGGCGCCTGCTCGCCGCCGAGGGCGGCAACGTCGTCATCTACGATCTCGCGACAAGCGCGCGTCGCCTGCTGCTGAAGACGACCGCGGTCGAGTCGAATCCCCGCTGGGCGAGAAACGATACGGCGGTCACATTCATCCGCGACGGCAACCTCTACCTGATGTCGCTCGACGCCTCGGCCTCGCCGACCGAGGTGCAGCTCACAGACGTGGCGAGCGTCACCGAGCCCTCGGCGGCGGGAGTCGGAACGCGGGGCGCCGTGGGCGGCAGCGGAGGCATGGGGCAGCGCGGGCAATCCGGGCAGGCCGGTCTCACCGACGCGCAGCGCCTGCTCCGCGAGCAGGATCTCAAGCTCATCGAGTACCTGAGGCAGCAGGCCGAACAGCGCCAGCAGGGCCGCGGCGGCACGGGCGGCGGGCAGCGCGGCGGACGCGGCGGCATGGGCGGGCCGGGCGCCGGCGGACCAGCGGAGCCGATCGCCCGATTCGCGCCGGGCGCCCGCCAGTCGGTCACCGACATGCTGCTGTCGAAGGACGAGAACTACGTGTTCATCGCGGTCAGCGAGCGGCCCGAGATCGCCGCGCGCGCGCAGGACGTGCCGAACTACGTCACCGAGTCCGCGTACCCCGAGATGATCAACGGGCGCTCCAACGTCGGCGATTCACAGTCGCGGCGCCTGCTGGCCGTGCTCGACCTCAAGCAGAACAAGACAATCTGGGCCGACGCCTCCGCGTTCGCCGGAAACGAGAAGCCGGCCAAGGAGGGTGACAAGCCCGCCCCCAGGCTCGTGGACTGGAGCCTCCCCGACTGCTCGGACGACGGCGCGCAGTGCGTGGCGGCGGTCCGCTCGGTCGACAACCACGATCGCTGGCTGGTGAAGATCGATCCGGCGACCGGCAAGGCGGCCTCGATCGACAACCTGCACGACAGTGCGTGGATTCGCGAGGGGTCGGTGTCCAGCGGCACCGGAGGCGGCGGGTTTGGAGGAGGCGGCGGCATGGGCGGCGGCGTCGCGCTGGCGTGGCTGCCCGACAACAAGCGCGCGCTGTACCTCGCCGAGCGCGACGGATGGATGCACCTGTGGTCGATCGACGTCTCCGGTGCCGCGCCGACAGCGAAGCAGTTGACGAGCGGCCGGTGGGAGATCTCCAGCGCTCGCCTCTCGAACGACCGCACGAGGGTCTACTTCACCGCCAGCGAGGTGCACCCGGGGGAGCACCACTTCTACACCATGTCGGCGGATGGCGGCCCGTTCACGCGCATGACGACGACGACGGGCGGGCACGAGGTCACCGTGTCACCCGACGAGAAGACGCTGGTGGATCTGTTCTCGACGATCAACCGGCCGCCGGAGATCTACCTGATGCCGTTCGAGAAGGGCGCGGCGGCCAGGCAGGTCACGACAACGCCCACCGCCGAGTGGTTGGCGTTCAAGTGGCTGGAGCCCAAGGTGATCAGCTACAAGGCGCGCGACGGGCAGATGGTCTACGCCCGCCTCTACACCCCCGAGATGGCGGGCGCAAAGCGCGATCCGAAACGCCCGGCCGTCGTCTTCGTGCACGGCGCCGGCTACCTGCAGTTCGCGCACAAGTACTGGTCGCAGAACTACTACCGCGAGCACCTGTTCCACCACCTGCTGGCGGCCAAGGGGTACGTGGTGCTCGCGCCCGACTACCGGGCGAGCTCCGGCTACGGCCGCGATTGGCGGACCGGCATCTACGAGCACATGGGCGGCAAGGACCTCGACGACTCGGTGGACGGCGCGAAGTTCCTGGTGTCGACCGAGCGGGTGGACCCGAAGCGGATCGGCATCTACGGCGGCAGCTACGGCGGCTTCCTCACGCTGATGGCGCTGTTCACGACACCCGACGTCTTCGCAGCGGGCGCGGCGCTCCGGCCGGTGACCGACTGGTCGCACTACAACCACGGCTACACCTCGCCGATCCTCGGGCTGCCGCAGACGAACCCCGAGGCCTACAGGCGCAGTTCGCCGATCTACTTCGCCGAAGGGTTGAAGAGCCAGCTGCTCATCTGCCACGGCATGGTGGACACGAACGTGTTCTTCCAGGACTCGGTCCGGCTGATGCAGCGGCTGATCGAGCTGCGGAAGGACACGTGGTCGGTCGCACCCTACCCGGTGGAAGACCACAGCTTCACGACCGAAACGAGCTGGGCCGACGAGTACCGGAGAATCCTGAGGCTGTTCGAGCAGTATCTCAGGAAGTAGGCGGTAGGCAGTACCTGCCTGCTATTCGATTCGCCTGAGAACGAAGCACTTCAAGTAGTACGTCTCGGGGACGCCGAGCAGCACAGGATGGTCGCGGCCCTGCATCCGCTTCTCGATCACGTTCACGTGGACAAGGGCGTCGGTCGCCGCTTCGTGAACCACCTGGCCGAAGGTCGCCTCGTCCACGTTGTACGAGCAGCTGCAGGTGATGAGCGTGCCGCCGGGCGTGAGCAGCCGAAGCGCGCGCAGGTTGATGTCCCGGTAGCCGGACAACGCGTTCGGCACCGACGCCTTGTTCTTGGCGAACGCCGGCGGGTCCAGCACAATCGTGTCGAAGCGCTCGCCTGCGCGCTCGAGCCGCCGCAGTTCGTCGAACACGTTCGCTTCGCGCGCCTCGATGTTGGCGAGGCCGTTTCGGGCGGCGTTCGCCGCGATCCGTGCCACGGCGTCCGCCGAGACATCCACCGCGATCGCCTCGTCGCATCGCGGCGCCATTCTCATGGCGAACCCGCCGTTGTAGCTGAAGCAGTCGAGCAGCCGCCCTCGCGCATACGCGGCCGCGGCTTCACGGTTCTCGCGCTGGTCGAGGAACAGCCCGGTCTTCTGGCCCTTCCAGGGATCGACCTGGTACTCGACGGGCCCCTCCCGCACGGGAATCAGCGCGGGCACCTCGCCGTGCAGCACCTCGACACGGGGCTCGAGCCCCTCGAGCGCCCGGACCCTCACGTCGTTTCGCGCGAGGATTCCGCGGGGCGCAGCCAGATCGACCAGGAGGGCGGTGATGGTCGGCAGCAGGCGCTCGACGCCCTGCGAGAGCGACTGCAGGACCAGGTAGTCGCCGTAGCGATCGACGATGAGCGAGGGAAGCAGGTCGCCCTCGGCATGAACCAGGCGGTAGGCCGTTGCGTCGATGGCCAGCGACGTCCGGAACTGAAGGGCGGCCTCCAGTCGTCGCCGCCACAGTGCCGTGTCCGCCGCCTCGCCGCCGTGGGACAGCAGGCGCAGCGCAATCTGCGACTGGGCGCTGTAGAGCCCCTGCCCGACCGGCCGGCGGCGCGAGCCGAGCACGGCGACGGTGTCGCCCGGCGCCGCCTGGACCTCCATCACGTCGCTCTTGTAGATCCACAGGTGACCCGCCTGGATGCGCTGCTCGCCGCGGCTCGTGACGACAACGGTCGGCTGCATGGCGGTAGCTTACCTCACTTGGCTCGGCTGCCGGGCGAGCCCGCACGCGGTCTTCTGTCTGCCGTCTCCTGAATTCTGTCTTCTGTCCGCCGTCGTCTCTCGCTACAATTCTCCTGTGCGCATCGCCATCGGGTCCGATCACGCAGGCTACCGGCTGAAGGAAACCATCAGGCTCCGCCTGCTCGACTCCGGATTCACGGTCGAGGACGTGGGGACCGACGCAGATGCACCGGTCGACTTCCCCGACTTTGCCGTCGCCGTCGCGCGTCGCGTCGTGTCGGGCGCCTGCGACCGCGGTATCCTCGTCTGCGGCACCGGCATCGGCATGGCGATGGCGGCCAACAAGGTGGACGGCGTGCGTGCCGCTGCGGCCGGCGACCTCGAATCAGCCCGGCTGGCGCGCGGACACAACGACGCGAACATCCTGACGCTCGGCGCCCGGATTACGGCGCCCGACCTCGCGATGGCCATCGTCCGCCTCTTCCTCGAGACGCCCTTCGAGGGAGGCCGCCACCAGCGCCGGGTGAACAAGATCATGGCGCTCGAAGGTCCCGACGCGGATGCCCCGCGGTAGGACCGACCCGGCGACCCGTTCCCTCGGTGCAGTGGTCGATCGGGTGTTCGCCGAAGACGGCCCGCTGGCGCGTGCCGTGCCCGAGTTCGAGCCGCGGCCCGGCCAGCGCGCCATGGCGGCGGCCGTGGCCGAGGCCATCGAGCAGGGCCAGGTCCTCCTCGCGGAGGCCGGCACCGGCACCGGCAAGACCATCGCGTACCTCGTTCCGGCCATTCTCAGCGGCCGCCGGATCCTCGTGTCGACGGGGACCAAGACGCTCCAGGAACAGATCTTCTCGAAAGACCTCCCGCTGCTGCAGGCGTCGCTTGGCGTCCCGTTCAAGGCCGCCTGCATGAAGGGGCGGGGCAACTACCTGTGCCTGCACCGCCTCGACCAGTTCCGCGACAACCCGATGGCGATGGCGTTCGCCGACGCGGAGACGATGGCCGCCGTCGGCGACTGGGCCGAGCGGACGGACACGGGCGACCGTGCCGAACTCGAGGACCTGCCCGAGGACCTGTCCATCTGGTCCGACCTGTCGGCCGCATCGGAGAGCTGCGTCGGCTCGTCGTGCCCGCGCGACAGGGACTGCTTCATCACGAGGATGCGGCAGCGCGCCGCCGAGTCCGACATCGTCATCGTCAACCACCACCTGCTCTGCGCCGACGCATCGGTCCGGCAGAACGCCTACGGCGAGGTGATCCCCGAGTGCCACGTGGCCGTCATCGACGAGGCGCACCAGCTCGAAGACGTGGCAACGCAGTACTTCGGCGTGGCGGTCAGCACGTATCGTGTCGACGACCTGGTGCGCGACGTGGAACGGCTGGTCGCGACCGGCGCGTGCGCCGACGATCCGGCCGAGATGCGCCGGGCGAGCGACAGGGTCCGCGACCGGGCGGCGCTGTTCTTCCAGGCCCTGCGCAACCTCGTGTCGTCCGGCACCGGCGGCGGGCCGCACGCCTCCAGGTCCGTGCCGCCGGATCGCCAGCGGGTGACGGCCAGCCTTCTGGCAGGCGTACAGCCGATCGGGGCGTCGCTCGCCGACGCGCTGGACGGTCTGCAGGGTGTTGCGGCGCTCGTCAGAGAGCCGGGCGAGGACGTCGCGGCGGTCGGCCGGCGCGCAGGGGAGACGCGCGACGCACTGGTCTTCCTGCTTCGCGCGGGCGACCCTGACTACGTCTACTACCTGGAGACCCGCGGGCGCGGGGTGTTCCTTCGCGCCTCGCCCATCGACGTTTCGACGATCGTCCGCGAGGTGCTGATCGACCGGATGCAGGCGACAATCCTCACCTCGGCCACGCTGAGCGTCGCGGGCTCGTTCGACTACGTGCGGCGCCGCCTGGGCGTGCGTGAGGCTGGCGAGGTTCGGCTGCCGTCCGAGTTCCGGTACGAGGAACAGGCGATTCTCTACCTGCCTGAAGGGATGCCGGACCCGCGTTCGCCGCTCTTCGCGTCGGCGGCATGCCGCGAGGTGCTGGAAATCCTGAAGCGGACCGAAGGCCGGGCGTTCGTCCTCTTCACGAGCTACTCCGTGCTGCGGGACGTCGAGCGCCAGCTGGCGTCGGCATTGGACTACCCGGTGCTGGTCCAGGGCAGCGCCCCGCGCTCGGTCCTGCTCCGGCAGTTCCGGTCGCTGGGCAACGCCGTGCTGCTGGCAACGTCGAGCTTTTGGCAGGGTGTGGACGTCGTGGGCGAGGCGCTGAGCTGCGTCATCGTGGACAAGCTCCCCTTCGCGTCCCCGGCCGAACCGGTCACCGCGGCGCGGATCGAGGCCATCACGGCCCGCGGCGACAGCGCCTTCGACCAGTACCAGCTGCCCCTGGCCATCCTGACGCTGGCGCAGGGGCTGGGCCGGCTCATCCGCCACCGCCAGGACCGGGGCGTTCTGGCCGTCCTCGACCCGCGCATCCGCTCGAAGGGCTACGGCGCCCGATTCCTGGAGGCGCTTCCTCCGGCACCTGTGGTCACGCGCCTCGAGGAGATCACGAGGTTCTTCGAGCGGTAGCCGGCGCGAGGCCCCGTGGCGCCACACCGGCCCTGCTACGCAGTTGGCCGGTTTTCGGTGTAGACTAGGGGCCGAAGGCAGGTTTCACCGTCGTTTCATTGTTATTCATGCCCAGCGGAGGACTCTGATGCTTTCCGTATTTTCCGGCCGGCGCGCGGTGGTTCTCGCCTGTGCCGTCCTCGTCACCGCGGCCCTTGTGTCGCCCGCGACCGCCCAATCGACCGGGATGCTGAAGGGGAAGGTGGTTGACGCCAAGGAACAGCCGATCGAAGGCGCGAAAGTGACCATCGAGTACCAGGATGGGATCGCGCGTAACTACAGCGTGAAGACCAATAAGAAGGGCGAGTACACGCAGATCGGCCTCGCTCCCGGCAACTACAAGGTGACGGCCGAGAAGGAGAAGGTCGGCGCGCAATCGTTCGACGGCCGCGTGAGGCTTGGCGACACGCTCGAAATCAACTTCAAGCTGGCGCCCGGCGGCACGCCGACCAAGGAAGACGCGGCGAAGACGGCCACCATCAAGAAGCTGTTCGACGACGGTGTGACCGCCAGCCGCGGTGGCGACAACGACGCCGCGATCGCCAAGTTCGCCGAGGCGATCGCGATCATGCCTTCCTGCTACGACTGCTACCACAACACGGGCTACGCCTACTTCCAGAAGAAGGACTACGCCAAAGCTGAAGAGGCGTACAAGAAGGCGATCGAACTCAAGCCGGAGTACGTTGAGGCGTACAACGGCCTCGCACAGGTCTACAACGTGCAGAAGAGGTTCGACGAGGCGCAGGCCGTCAGCCAGAAGGCCGCGACGCTGGCCATGGCGGGAGGGGCGGCGGGAGGCGGCGGCGGGGCGGATTCGCTCTACAACGTCGGGGTCGCCGCGTGGAACGCCGGAAAGGCGGAAGAAGCCAAGAAGGCCTTCGAGGAGGCGATCAAGATCGACCCCAAGCACGCCAACTCGCGCTACCAGCTCGCGATGTGTCTCATCAACCTCGGCAAGCTGCCCGAGGCCGTGACCGAGTTCGAGCAGTACCTGCAGATCTCGCCGGATGGTCCGTATGCCGCGCAGGTCAAGGCGATGCTGACCCAGTTGAAGAAATAGGGAGTCGTCCGATCTTGCGATCTTGCGATCTTGCGATCTCAGGATCTCAGGATCTCAGGATCGGCCGGCCGAGAGGTTGAATGACGTGGAGGTCGCCGGCGGCTGATGGCCGCCGGCGACCTCTTCGTTTCTCGGCGAAGCGATGCGCGAAGCCGACATTGCCCTGCGCCTCGGCGCCATCCGCCAGCGGATGGCCGCGGCGGCCGAACGTGCCGGCCGCCGGCCGGAAGACGTGCGGCTGGTTGCCGTATCGAAAACGTGCTCGGTGGACGACATCCGCGCCGCTTATGCCGCGGGCCAGCGCGACTTCGGCGAGAACCGCGTCCAGGAGGCGCTGCAGAAGATCGGCGCGACCCCCGACCTGCCCGTCCGCTGGCACCTCATCGGGCACCTCCAGTCGAACAAGGCCCGGAAGGCGGCGGCTCCGTTCTCCTGCATCCACGGCATCGATCGGATCGACATACTCGACGCCGTGGACCGTGCGGCCGCCGAGGCGGGCACGTCGCCCGAGGTCCTGGTGCAGGTGGATCTGGCCGGCGAGGCGACCAAGCACGGCGCCGCGCTCGACGCGGTCCGGGGCGTGGTGGCGAGGGCCGTCCAGTGCCGCGCGGTCCGGCTGGCCGGCCTGATGCTGCTCCCGCCGTGGCTCGACGACGCTGAGGCCGTCCGGCCCTACTTCCGGAGCCTGCGGGAACTCCGGGATCGGCTCTGCGCCGACGCCGTTCCGGCCCACATGCTCAGGGAACTCTCCATGGGCATGAGCCACGACTTCGAGGTGGCCATCGAGGAGGGGGCCACGCTGGTCCGCGTCGGCACGGCCATTTTCGGCGCCCGCCAGCCCTGACGCGGCTTTTTTTGTCTACCCCCTGAAGTCCTTCGGGGGATCGGCCGAAACTCCATGTGCCGGGAATGTGCCCGGCGTGAACCCGCAGGAGACAGGTCCATGAAGGTGACCCCACTCGACCTTCGGCAGGCCAAGCTGCGCATCACCATGCGCGGCTACGACCGCAACGAAGTGGACGCGCTGCTGAACGAGGTGGCCGACGACTACGAGCAGGCGCTTCGCGAGGCCGACCGGCTCCACCAGGAACTGCTGCGGCTCGAAGCGGTCGTCACCGAGCACCGCGAGCACGAGCGCAACCTGCGGAACACGCTGTTGACCGCGCAGCGGCTGTCCGACGAGATCCGCGAGCACGCCGAACAGGAATCGCGCCGGATCCTCGAGGACGCCGAATCCCGGGCGGAGTTGATCCTCCAGAAGAGCCAGGGCCGGATCGACGAGGTCCAGCGCGAGATCGACGGTCTGAAGCTCAAGCGGCGCGACGTGGAGACGTCGCTGCAGTCGACCATCGCCACGCTGCGCAACGCGCTGGAGTTCGTGCGCGAGCAGGAGCAGAAGGAGCGCGACGACAAGATCCTGCTCCACCGTCCTCGCCAGACCGTCACCGAACCGCAGGGCCAGGCCGCGCCGCAGGCGCAGGCCGCTGGCGGATCACCGGCCGCCACGCTGTTGCGGGCGCTCGACGCGGCGGCCGAGGGATAGCCGCAATCACCGCCGACTTCGTCATCCGCCACGCGAGGCAGGTCCTCACCTGCACCGGCCCCGCGCCGCGCTGCGGCGCCAGGCAGGCGAGCGTGTCTCCCATCCCGCACGGCGTCGTCGCGTCCCGCGACGGACGGATTGTCTTCGTCGGGCCGGAGGCGGCCTTCGAGACGGCCGTGCAGGCGGCCCCCGATGCGACCGTCGTCGACGCCGGAGGCGGCACGGTCCTGCCCGGATTCGTCGATCCCCACACCCATGTCGTCTACGCCGGAGACCGTCGCGACGAGTTGCGCCGGCGGTTGGCCGGTGCCACCTACGCCGAGATTGCCTCGGCGGGCGGCGGCATCCTCAGCACGGTGCGGGCGACGAGGGAGGCGTCTGAGGACGTCCTGGTTGAGTCCGCCCTCCCCCGGCTGGCCGAGATGCTGCGGTGCGGGACCACCACGGCGGAGGCCAAGAGCGGGTACGGCCTGGAAACGGCCGCGGAATTGAAGATGCTGCGCGCCATCCGGCGGCTGGGCGGGGAACAGCCGATCGAACTGGCCGCAACGTTCCTCGGGGCGCACGAGATCCCGACGGAGCACCGGGACCGCCGCGCCGCCTACGTCGACCTCGTCACCCGGGAGATGATCCCCGCCGTCGTCGCCGGCCGGCTCGCGGAATGGTGCGACGTGTTCTGCGAAACCGGCGTCTACACGCCGGACGAGGCGCGCGTGATCCTGGACGCCGCGTCGAAGGCGGGGCTGCGGCTGCGCATCCACGCCGACGAACTGGCGGCCAGCGGCGGGTCGGAGGTCGCGGCCGCCGTCGGGGCCCGGTCGGCCGATCACCTGATCTTCGTCCGGCCCGAGTCCGCCGGGCACATGGCGCGCGCGGGTGTCGTCGCGACGCTGCTGCCGGCCGCGGCCTTCTACCTGAAACTCGGCCGCTTCGCTCCCGCGCGCATGCTGATCGAGCGCGGCGTGGCGGTGGCCCTCGCCACCGACCTGAACCCGGGCGGCGGCTTCACGCCGTCAATGCCGTTCGTCGTCACGCTGGCCTGCTTTGCGATGGGACTGACGCTGGAAGAGGCGCTCGTGGCGGCGACGCTCAACGCCGCCTACGCGATCGGGCGCGAGGCCGACGTGGGCAGCCTCGAGACGGGCAAGCTGATGGATGCGGTGATCGTGGACGGCGAGGCGGTGGATCTCCTTCGAATCGGCGCCCAGGCCATCGCCGTCGTGATCAAGAAGGGCCGCGTGGTCGCCCGCCCTAGAACCGCAGCCGAGCCGACGCGCTCGGCTTGAACTCCCACGGATAGTAATAGCCCGGCAGCACCTGCAGGCGTTCCATGTACGTCCCGTCGATCGTGAGCTGAACCGACGCGATCCCCTTCGCGCCTGGCTGCAGCAGCGTCGGCCCGTCCTGGCAGTTGAACGGAGGGTTGGTGCCCTTCCGAATCGTCAGGTCCGCGGCCGTGATGGGCAGATCGTATTCGCCGGCCGTCGACATGGCCTCGTCACACAACTGCCGTTCGGTGCGGCGGTCGCCGAACTGCGCGATCTGCAACAGGGCGTCCTCGTAGCGGTAGTAGCTCCAGAAGGCGCTCCCCACACGCACGGCGCCGTGGATGACAATCAGCGCGATGGCGATCTTGATCAGCGTCTTGACCATGGCACACCGGCTCCCGATTCGGAATTGCGGACACGGGTCGTCAGTCGGTGTTTCGGCCGATCGGGCGGTCGGGAATAGGGAGCTCCCCGCCCCGCGGGCGGCAAGCGGCGGGTCCGCCGTCACCGAATGGAATCAGCCGCGCTCCGGCCGCTCGTCGCGAGGCGGCAGCCGCGAGCCGGCTGTCAGTGGATCAAGTGGAACATCCGGGACCAGCGCGTCCTCGTGAAGAACTGGGTGACCACCGTGAAGAGGTCCTTCGCGATGGCGCCGATGCCGGTCTGCTGGTAGTCCTCGGTCTCCGACTCGTAGGACCAGTAGATCATCACGGCGCGGCCCTTCACGTCCTCGCGCGACAGCAGCCCCCAGTACCGGCTGTCCTGGGAGTTGTCCCGGTTGTCGCCCATCATGAAGTACTTGCCCTCGGGGATGGCGACCGGGCCGTACCGCTCGCGTTGGTCCGACGACGTGATCTCGGAGTACGCCGCGGCGCCCCGCGGCGGGTCGAGGAAATGGACGTACGGCTCGTCGATCGGCTTGCCGTCGATGTAGACCTTCTTGTTCTTCACCTCGAGCGTCTCACCGGGCAGGCCGATGACGCGCTTGATGAAATCGCGCTCGCGATCTTCGGGGTACTTGAAGACCACGATGTCGCCGCGCCGGATCGGGCGCTCGGGCAGCAGCGCCCGCTCGATCCCGCCCGCCGACGGGCCGAAGACGAACTTGTTCACCAGCAGATGGTCGCCGATGAGCAGGTTGTTCTCCATCGAGCCGGTCGGTATCTTGAAGGCCTGGACGACGAACGTGCGGATGAAGAGGGCGAGGATGACGGCGATCACGATCGACTCGAAGTACTCGCGCGCCACGGACTTCTTGAAGGGCTGCGGTGCGGCCGGGGCCGGCGCGGCCTTTGGGGTGGCTTTCCTCTGATTCTTCACACGATCTCCTGTCAGCACGCAGTATGCCGTCTGCTCCCTACACGTCCCCATCCACCTTGAGCACCGCCAGGAACGCCTCCTGGGGGATCTCGACCCTGCCGACGCGCTTCATCCGGCGCTTGCCTTCCTTCTGCTTCTCGAGCAGCTTGCGCTTCCGCGTGATGTCGCCGCCGTAGCACTTGGCCAGGACGTTCTTGCGCAGCGCCTTGACCGACTCGCGCGCGATGATCCGGCCGCCGATCGCCGCCTGGATGGCGATCTCGAACATCTGCCGCGGGATCAGGCCGCGCATCTTGCTCGCGAGCGTGCGTCCGCGCTGGTACGCCGAATCGCGGTGCACGATGACCGACAGCGCGTCGATCGGGTCGCCGTTCACCAGGATGTCGAGCTTCACCAGGGGCGACTCCCAGTAGCCCGTCACGTGGTAGTCGAGCGAGGCGTAGCCTCGCGAAATCGTCTTGAGGCGGTCGTAGAAGTCGAGCACGACCTCGTTGAAGGGCAGCTCGTAGGTGACGAGCACGCGGTTGCTGGCGAGGTACTCCAGCGTCTTCTGGATGCCCCGCTTCTCCTGGCAGAGCGTGAGGATGCCGCCAACGTGCTCGGCGGGGGTCAGGACCATCGCGGTGATGACCGGTTCCTCGAGCTTCTGAATTCTCCCCGCCTCGGGCAGCTTCGCCGGGCTGTCGACCTCGTGGACCTCGCCGTCGGTGGTCGTAACCCGGTACAGCACCCCCGGAGCGGTGGTGACCAGGTCCTGATTGAACTCGCGTTCGAGCCGCTCCTGGACGATCTCCATGTGCAGCAGGCCGAGGAAGCCGCACCGGAACCCGAACCCGAGGGCGGCCGACGTCTCGGGCTCGTAGAAGAAGGAGGCGTCGTTCAGCCGGAGTTTCTCGAGCGCGTCGCGAAGCTCCGGGTACTCGTGCCCCTCCACCGGGTAGAGGCCGGCGAAGACCATCGGCTTCAGTTCCTTGAAGCCCGGAAACGGCTCGGCCGTCGGCCTGGCGGCCTCGGTGATCGTGTCGCCGAGCTTGGCGTCCGCGACACGCTTGATGCCCGCCGTGATGAACCCGACCTCGCCCACCCCCAGCTCCTCGAGGGGCACCGCCTTCGGCGTGAACGCCCCCACCTCCTCGATCAGGTACTCCTGCCCCAGGGCCATGAAGCGGACCCGCATGCCCTTGCGGAGCACGCCGTCGATCACCCGCACCACGATGACCACACCGCGGTAGGAGTCGTACCAGGAATCGAAGATCAGCGCCTTGAGGGGCGCATCGAACGTGCCCCCCGGCGGCGGCAGGCGTCGCACGATCGCCTCCAGGACGTCCCTCGTCCCGGTGCCCATCTTGGCGCTGGCCAGGATGGCGTGGCTGCCGTCGAGGCCGACGATGTCCTCGATCTGGCGGCGGGTCTCCTCGATCTGAGCGCCGGGCAGGTCGATCTTGTTGATGACGGGGACGATCTCGAGGTTGTTGTCCACGGCGAGGTAGGCGTTCGCCAGCGTCTGCGCCTCGACGCCCTGCGCAGCGTCGACGATCAGGACGGCGCCTTCGCACGCGGCCAGCGACCGGGTCACCTCATAGGAGAAGTCCACGTGGCCCGGCGTGTCGATCAGGTTCAGGACGTAGGTGTTCCCGTCGTCGGCCGAGTAGGTCAGGCGGACCGGATGCGCCTTGATCGTGATGCCGCGCTCCTTCTCCAGGTCCATGCTGTCGAGCAGCTGGGCCTCCATGTCGCGTGACTGCACGGCGCCAGTCAGCTCGAGGAACCGGTCGGCGAGCGTCGACTTGCCGTGGTCGATGTGCGCGATGACGGAGAAGTTGCGGATGAAGCGGGAATCCATGGAGATTGGTGAATTATATCAAGGGCGGAAGTCAGAAGTCAGACGCCGGAAGGCGGCGCCCGCCGCGCTCCGGGTGAATCGTCATCGGCCACCGACAGGAAGGCCAGGGGTAATGCTGGCCTGCTGGATTCTGAAGGTCTACTTCGCGACTTCCGTCTTGAGCACCACGCTCTCGCCGGTGAACTGCTGGACCACCGACAGGACGCCGGTGTAGAGGAAGCCGATCTGGAACAGCATCAGGAACGGCACCGTGGCGTAGATGCCGTTGGCGAGGGCATAGAACACCGTCCACGTGAAATAGAGACCGAGCGTCAGCTCGATGAGCGGCTGGATGGCAACCGACTGCCGGTACTTCTTCGACTGCCACTCGTCGCCGTCGCTGCGGACGACGCCGTACTTCGGGGTGCGGGCGAAGTCGCTCTTCTTGTCGAGCAGCGCCTCGACGACCGCCTTGGTGTTGTTGACCGACAGCCCGATGCCGATCGACATCAGGAACGGCAGGTACCTGAGCCGCGCCTTCCAGCCCTCCGGGTACAGCTCCCGCTGGGAGACGATGTAGAAGTTGGCGACCGATGCGGTGGCGGCGAAGAACAGCGGCACGTCGATGAGGAGCATCTCGTACCACCCCATGTTGTACCGGATCACCATCGACGGGAAGATGAGCAGGCACAGCACCGACATGAGCAGGTAGTTGAAGTTGGCCGTCAGGTGCATGAACGCCTCGGCCTTCACCTCGAACGGCACGTTCGACCGGAGGATGTGCGGCAGCAGCTTGATGCAGGTCTGAATGGACCCCTTCGCCCACCGATGCTGCTGCGACTTGAAGGCGTTCATCTCGACGGGCACCTCGGCGGGCGCCTCGACGTCGGGCAGGAACACGAACTGCCAGCCCTTGAGCTGGGTGCGGTAGCTGAGGTCGAGGTCCTCGGTCAGCGTGTCGTGCTGCCACCCGCCGCCGTCGGCGATCGCCTCGGGCCGCCAGATGCCGGCCGTGCCGTTGAAGTTGAAGAAGCGGCCGGCCCGGTTGCGCCCGCCGTGCTCGAGCACGAAGTGCGCGTCGAGGAGAATCGACTGGACCTTGGTCAGCAGCGAGTAGTCCTGGTTGATGTGCGTCCAGCGCGCCTGGACCATCGCCACGCGGGCGTCCGCGAAGTACGGAACCGTCCGCTTGAGGAAATCCACCGACGGGACGAAGTCGGCGTCGAAGATCGCCACGTAGCGGCCGGTCGCGACCTTCAGCGCGGCGTCGAGCGCGCCCGCCTTGAATCCGAGACGGTGGTCGCGGTGGATGTACTTGATGTCGAAGCCCTGAGCGGCGTAGCGCTGCGCGGCCAGCCGGGCGATGTCGCGCGTCTCGTCGGTCGAGTCGTCCAGAATCTGGACTTCCAGCCGGTCCTTCGGGTAGTCCATCCGGCAGACGGCCTCGACGAGCCGGTCCACCACGTACATCTCGTTGTAGAGCGGCAGCTGCACGGTGACCGCGGGCCAGGTGTCCGGAACGACCGGATTCGCCACTTTGTCGCCCTTGTGCTTCATGTAAAGATACACAAGGTAGTAGCGGTGCCAGCCGTAGACGGCCAGGATGCTCAGGATGAAGAAATACGCCCCGAGGGTCAGGGTTTCAGTGGGCGTCATAAGGGTCCACGTCTCGACGAAGTCAGGAAGCGTGCAATTATACCTTCAATCGGCTCGGAATCAAACGTCGCCCGCGCCGCCGGCCCCATTCCCGAGCCCGTCCAGGAGCCATAAATGAACCTGCCGCCGCTGCGCGACATCCTCGAACAGGTCTCCCGGGGTGCCCTGCCCGCCGACCAGGCCGAGCAGCGCCTGGTGAGCTACCTTCGCGACCTCCCGTTCGAGGACCTCGGCTTCGCCCGGGTCGACCATCACCGCGCCTTGCGGAAGGGCTTCCCGGAAGTGATCTTCGGCACCGGCAAGAGCCCGGCGCACATCGCGGCCATCGCGTCGCGGATTGTCAGCCGTGGACACTCGCTGCTGGTCACACGCACCGGCGAAGAAGCCTACGCGGCAGTGGCCGCCGAGGTTCCGGCCGCCACGTTCCACGCCGAGGCCCGCGCCATCACGCTGCGACAGGAGGACGTCACGCCGGGCCATGGCATCATCCTGGTGGCGGCGGCGGGGACCGCCGACCTTCCCGTCGCGGAAGAGGCCGTCGTCACCGCCGAGATCATGGGCAACCAGGTGGAACGGCTCTACGACGTCGGCGTGGCCGGGCTGCACCGGCTCCTCAGCGCGCACGACCGGCTGACGGCGGCCCGCGTCATCATCGTGGCCGCCGGCATGGAAGGGGCACTGCCGAGCGTGATCGGCGGCCTGGTGAGCGTGCCGATTATCGCGGTGCCGACCAGCGTCGGCTACGGCGCCGCGTTCGGCGGCATCGCGGCCCTGCTGGGCATGCTCAACAGCTGCGCGGGCGGCGTGTCGGTCGTGAACATCGACAACGGGTTCGGCGCGGCCACGATCGCGAGTCTCATCAACCACCTCTGACAATCGTGCGATCTTGCGATGTGGCGATCTTGCGAACTGGGGATCGTGCGAACTGAGGATCGTGCGAACTGAGGATCGTGCGAACTGAGGATCTTGCGATCTGAGGATCTTGCGATCTGAGGATCTTGCGATCTGAGGATCTTGCGAACTGGGGGTCTCCGGCGGCGGCGCCAGCGACCCCACCTCGCTCGTTCGCCACTTCGCCCAATCGCCACATCGCAAGATCGCCACATCGCAAGATCGCAAGATTCTTCTGCCTTGCGAACTGGGGATCGTGCGAACTGAGGATCGTGCAAACTGGGGATCTTGCGAACTGAGGATCGTGCAAACTGGGGATCTTGCGAACTGAGGATCTTGCGAACTGGGGGTCTCCGGCGGCGGCGCCAGCGACCCCACCTCGCTCGTTCGCCACTTCGCCCAATCGCCACTTCGCCCAATCGCCACTTCGCCCAATCGCCACATCGCAAGATCGCCACATCGCAAGATCGCAAGATTCTTCTGCCTTGCGAACTGGGGATCGTGCGAACTGAGGATCGTGCAAACTGGGGATCGTGCGAACTGAGGATCGTGCAAACTGGGGATCGTGCGAACTGAGGATCGTGCGAACTGGGGGTCTCCGGCGGCGGCGCCAGCGACCCCACCTCGCTCGTTCGCCACTTGGCCCAATCGCCACATCGCAAGATCGCCACATCGCAAGATCGCCACATCGCAAGGTCGTGTCCCGTCAAGTGGTGGAAATTGAATCGCGTCCGTTCCTGAGTTCCTGACCCCCGTCGGCGTGGACGCTGACGCGCCCGCGGACGGGAAACGCACCGTCCGCCGTCTCTTGGAAAACCGGAGAGCCGGTTTTCCACAGCGCCCACCCCGGTTGATGATCGTCTTACGCAATCGCCATCAAGAGCTCCTGGTCCGTCGAGATCCCCAGCGGTGCGAGCAGCCGTTTCATCGACTCGACGCTGAAGTAGCGTCGCTCGGCAACCGCCCACTCGTCGTCCTGCTCGATCAGGATGGCGCCGACCAGGCGGATCGTGGCTCGCACGTTCGGGAAGATCCCCACGACGTTCGACCGCCGCTTGATCTCCTTGTTCAGTCGCTCCAAGGGATTCGTGCTGTGCAACTGCCGACGATGCTCCTCCGGAAAGTGCTTGTGGGCGAGGATGTCCTCGGCGGCCTCCTCGAGCAAGGCCGCGGTTCGCGGCAAGCGGGTCCGCAGGCCGTCGGCCACCTTGTGCAGTTGCACGAGGGCGCTCGCATGATCGGGCTGCGCGAAGATCGTCCGCACGACCGCCGCGATGGGCTCCCGCGCCGCGTGTGGCACGGTCGCCAGCAGATTGCGCATGAAATGCACGCGACACCGTTGCCAGGCGGCACCGCTCAACACCGTGCTGATCGCGTGCTTCAGGCCCTCATGCGCATCCGAGATCACCAAGCGGACGCCGGTGAGCCCCCGCTTCACCAGACTCCGCAGAAACGCCGTCCAGAAGCCGCGATCTTCCGACGCCCCGACATCGACGCCAAGAATCTGGCGCTCCCCCTCGGTCGTCACGCCGATGGCCACGACCGTCGCTTGGCTCACCACCCGGCCGTCGATGCGCACCTTGTGATACGTCGCGTCCAGCCACAGGTACGGATGCTCCCCACCCAGCCGACGCGTCCGAAAGGCGTCGACGACCGGATCGAGATCCGCGCAGATGCGCGAGACCTCCGACTTCGAGATCCCGTCGAGCCCGAGCGCTTTCACCAGGTCATCGACCTTCCGCGTCGAGACGCCGTGGACGTAGGCTTCCTGGACCACCGTCAGCAGCGCCTGCTCCGCCCGGCGCCGCGGCTGCAGGAGCGACGGAAAGTACGTCCCCGGCCGCACCTTGGGAATCGCCAGATCGACCGTGCCCACGCGGGTATCCCAGGTGCGTCCCCGGGTCCCATTGCGGTAGGCCGTGCGCTCGTCGCTGCGCTCGTGGCGCTCCGCGCCGACCAAGGCTGTCACCTCGGTGTCCATCAGCGCTTGGGCCAACACCCGAACGCCCTCCCGTAGCACATCCCCGTCCTGCTCTTCGAGCAGCTTGCCAACGAACGTCGACAGATCCATCCTTGGCTTGGCCATCGTCGCATCACCTCCGTGTGCTCGTCTCCCGCCAGAGAGAACTCACGGAACGATGCGCGATGGCCGCTTGCCCTGTCCAGCGTCAGCGGCCTACCGAATTTCCACCACGTCCTGGGACTCTAACCATCGCAAGATCGCCACTTCGCAAGATCGCCACATCGCAAGATCGCAAGATTCTTCTGCCTTGCGAACTGGGGGTCGTGCGAACTGAGGATCGTGCAAACTGGGGATCTTGCGAACTGAGGATCTTGCGAACTGGGGGTCTCCGGCGGCGGCGCCAGCGACCCCACCTCGCTCGTTCGCCACTTCGCCCAATCGCCACTTCGCCCAATCGCCACATCGCAAGATCGCCACATCGCAAGATCGCAAGATTCTTCTGCCTTGCGAACTGGGGGTCGTGCAAACTGGGGATCGTGCAAACTGAGGATCTTGCGAACTGAGAATCTTGCGATCTGGGGGTCTCCGGCGGCGGCGCCAGCGACCCCACCTCGCTCGTTCGCCACTTCGCCCAATCGCCACTTCGCCCAATCGCCACATCGCAAGATCGCCACATCGCAAGATCGCAAGATTCTTCTGCCTTGCGAACTGGGGATCGTGCAAACTGGGGATCTTGCGAACTGAGGATCTTGCGAACTGGGGATCGTGCGATCTGGGGGTCTACGGCGGCGGCGCCAGCGACCCCACCTCGCTCGTTCGCCACTTCGCCCAATCGCCAGATCGCAAGATCGCCACATCGCAAGATCGCAAGATTCTTCTGCCTTGCGAACTGGGGATCTTGCGAACTGAGGATCGTGCAAACTGGGGATCTTGCGAACTGAGGATCTTGCGAACTGGGGGTCTACGGCGGCGGTGCCAGCGACCCCACCTCGCTCGTTCGCCACTTCGCCCAATCGCCAGATCGCAAGATCGCCACTTCGCCCAATCGCCAGATCGCAAGATCGCCACATCGCAAGATCGCAAGATTCTTCTGCCTTGCGAACTGGGGATCGTGCGAACTGAGGATCGTGCAAACTGGGGATCTTGCGAACTGAGGATCTTGCGATCTGGGGGTCTCCGGCGGCGGCGCCAGCGACCCCACCTCGCTCGTTCGCCACTTCGCCCAATCGCCACATCGCAAGATCGCCACATCGCAAGATCGCAAGATTCTTCTGCCTTGCGAACTGGGGATCGTGCAAACTGGGGATCGTGCGAACTGGGGGTCTCCGGCGGCGGCGCCAGCGACCCCACCTCGCTCGTTCGCCACTTCGCCCAATCGCCAGATCGCAAGATCGCCACTTCGCCCAATCGCCAGATCGCAAGATCGCCACATCGCAAGATCGCAAGATTCTTCCGCCCGGTCCTTGACTTCGGCTCCCGCGGACCAGATATTTGACGTTGGAGTCATCCTGCATCTTGTGCTAGGGTAAGAGGTTGCCTCCGCAGAAGCGGCTGGCCCCCGGACGTGTGGTCCGGCCTTCCTCGACCCGGTTTCCAGCCCCGATATGCAGCGAGCCGCGCAGCAAGCCCTGGAGTTTCACCGGATCGTCGAGGCGGTTCGCAGCCTCGCCGCCACCCCCCTCGGCCGTGACCGGCTCGCGTCGCTGCGCCCCCAGTCCGACCCGCGCCGGGTCGCCCAGGGGCTCGGAGCCACCTCCGAAGGCGTTCGCTATCTGGCCGACGGCGGCCCGTTTCCGCTGCAGGCGCCCCCCGACATCGACGCCACGCTGTCGGCGCTCGCCATCGAAGGCCGGCCTCTCGAACCGGCCCGGCTGCTCGGGCTCGCCGACTTCCTGTCCTCCCTCGAGGAGACGCGGGCATCCATCCGGCGGGCGGCTGGCAGCTACGTCTACCTCGCGTCGCTCTCGGAAATGGCGGCGTCCTTCAAGTCGGAAGTCGCGGACATCCGCGAGAAGATCGACGCAGGCGGCGAGGTGAACGACCGCGCCAGCGGGGACCTTCGTTCGATTCGCGACCGGCTGCGCAAACAGCGCGCGCGGCTCAGGAGCATGCTGGAGTCCTACCTGCGCGGCCGCGACACATCGCGCTACCTGCAGGACCAGATCGTCACCGACCGCAACGGCCGCTACGTCCTCGTCGTCCGCGCCGAGCACCGGTCGGCCATCCCGGGCATCATCCACGGGAGTTCGACGAGCGGCGCCAGCCTGTATCTCGAGCCGCTGAGCACGGTGGAGATCAACAACGACGTCGTGGCGCTCGAGGAGCAGGAAGCCGCCGAAGTCCGTCGCATCCTCCTGGCGCTCACCGACGCCTTCCGCCGGCGGGCGCTCGACCTCCAGCGGACGCTCGAGGCCGCGACCGAGCTCGACGTGGTGCAGGCCAAGGCCCGCTTCTCCCAGTTGCTCGGCGGCGTCGAGCCGGCCATGACGAACGACGGCGGTCTCGAACTGCGCGGGGCCAGGCATCCGCTGCTGATCCGCGCCGTCACCGACCGGCTGTCGGGCGCCGCCGCGTTCGACGCGGACCCCGACGACGGACGCGAGGGCGCGTTCTCGAACGCGGGCGAGGCGCGCGCAGCCGCCGGCGCCTCCGCTCGAGTCCAGGCCAGCCGGGCTGCCGAGCCGGTCCCGGTCGACATCCTCCTCACGCCGCCGGCGAGCGTGCTGGTCATCACGGGTCCGAACACGGGCGGCAAGACGGTGGCCCTGAAGACCGCGGGGCTCCTGGCCCTGATGGCGCAGGCCGGGCTGCATATCCCCGCGGCGCCAGGTTCGCGGCTCCCCGTCTTCCGCGGCGTCTTCGCAGACATCGGCGACGAGCAGTCGATTGCCGCCAATCTCAGCACCTTCTCCTGGCACGTCACCAACATCGTCTCGATGGACCGGATGCTGTCGCTGCCGGCGCTCGTGCTGTTCGACGAACTCGGCGCCGGCACCGACCCGGCCGAGGGCGGCGCGCTGGCGACCGCCGTCGTGGATCACTTCCGATCGCGCGGCGCCCTGGTGGTCTGCACGAGTCACAGCGAGGCGGTGAAGACCTACGCGACGACGACGGCCGGGGTGACGGTCGCGGCGTTCGGGTTCGATGCGGCGTCGTTCGCGCCCAGCTATCGGCTGGTCTACGGGTCGCCGGGGCGGAGCCTGGCGCTCGAGATCGCCGGCCGCCTGGGCCTGGCCCCCGCGATCCTCGCGCGGGCCAGGCAGAACATGAGCGCGCGCGACGCGCAGCTGGCGGAACACCTCGCCCGGATCGACCAGGGCCTCCACGATCTCGAGCACGACCAGCGGCTGGTGGCGCGGGAGCGGCAGGCGCTGGCCGAGTCGGAATCGCGTCTCCGGCAGCGCGACGAGGCGCTGCGCCAGCGGGAGGAGGCGTTCCGCCGCAAGACCGAGGAGCGGCTCGACGAGCGGCTGCGCGACGCCCGGCGCGAAGTCGACAAGGTGATCGACGACCTCAAGAAGAAGGCGGCCGACATGACGGCGGAAGCCGAGCGCCGACTGTCGAAGCGGTCGTTCACCGGGCCGGCGATTTCGACCGGTGACGCCGGCGCGGCGCGCCTCGAGGCCCACCAGGCGCTCGAGAAGGCCGCCGGCCATTTCCACGGCGGCGAGGTGTCCCGGCCCGAGCCGGTCACCGTGGACGGCCAGCCGGCCGCCGGGGACCGGGTGGTCGTCGCCGGCCTCGGGCTCGAGGGCATCCTCGCGACGCTGCACGGCGACGAAGCCGAAGTCGACATGCACGGCAAGCGCCTGCGTGCCCGGGTCGTCGACCTCAGGCTCGTGGCGAAGGGCGGGACGGCGGCGCCGACACCTCAGGCGCGGGTCAGCATCAGCGTCAATCTGCAGCCGCGCGGCGACGAGGCGGCAGGCGATCTGAACGTCATCGGCTGCACGGTCGACGAAGCGCTGGCGCGGACCGCGCGGTTCCTGGACGAGACCATCCTGCTCGATCAGCGGACCGTGCGGATCATCCACGGGTACGGAACGGGACAGCTGCGTCGCGCCCTGGCCGAGTACCTCCGGAATCACCCGCTCGTGTCGAACTGCCAGCCGGCGCCCCCCGAACAGGGCGGCGGGGGCGTCACCGTGGTGGAGCTGAAGGAGTAGCGATTGGCGCTGATCCCCCAGACCTTCATCGACGACCTGAGGACCAGGGCCGAGATCGTGCAGGTGGTCCAGGACTACGTGCCGCTCAAGAAGGCCGGGGCCACGTGGAAGGGGCTCTGTCCGTTCCACGGCGAGAAGACGCCGTCGTTCCATGTCAACCCGGACAAGGGCTTCTTCTACTGCTTCGGGTGCCAGGCCGGCGGCGACGTCTTCAAGTTCGTCGAGTTGCAGGAGAAGGTGGGGTTCCAGGACGCGGTCCGGCTGGTCGCCCGGCGGTTCGGGATGACGGTGCCGGAGGCGAGCGGCGGCGAGGAAGCCGACAGCGTCGAACGCGAGACGCTGCTCAAGATTCACGAGGCCGCCGCGGCGTGGTTCGGCCAGCAGCTGGCGGCGGCCGGGGGGGCCCGCGCCAGGCAGCAGCTCGCCTCGCGCGGCGTCAGCCGCGAGACCGTCGAGCGGCTCGGCCTCGGCTACGCGCCCCCGTCGCGCGACGCCCTGCAGACGGCCCTGCTGCGCCAGGGATTCGGCCTCCCCCTGCTGGCCAGGAGCGGCCTCGTGGTCCAGCGCGACGACGGCCAGACGGTGGATCGGTTCCGGGGCCGGCTGATGATCCCGATCTGCCGCGACAGCGGGTCGGTGGTGGCCTTCGGCGGGCGCGCGATGGAGGCCGACCAGCAGCCCAAGTACCTGAACTCGCCCGAAACCCCCATCTACTCGAAGGGCCGCACGCTCTACGGGCTGCACCTGACGAAGGGCGACATCCGGCGGGTCGGCTATGCGGTGCTCGTCGAGGGGTACTTCGACTTCGCGCAGACGCTGCAGGCGGGCGTACTCTCGGTGGTGGCCACATGCGGCACGGCGCTGACCGTGCAGCAGGCGCACCTGCTTCGTCGATTCACCGACAAAATCGTGCTCAGCTACGACCCCGACGCGGCCGGCCAGGGCGCGGCCGAACGGTCGTCGCTGCTGCTCGTCCAGGAGGGCTTCCGCGTGAACGTCGCCCTGCTGCCGCCGGGCGACGACCCCGATGGCTTCATCCGAAAGCGGGGCGCCGCGGCCTACATGGAGCAGATGAAGGCGTCGCGCCCCTACCTGGAGTACCCGATCGACCGGGCGGCGCAGGGGCGCGACTTCGGCGACGACGAGGTGCGGCGCGAGTTCCTGAACCGGATGCTCCCGATCGCCGCGCAGATTCCGGATGCCGCCGGCCGCGACCAGTTCGCCGACCGGCTCGCCCACAAGGCCCGTGTCACCGAGGACGTCGTCCGGGCGGAGATTCGAAAGGCCGCCGTCGACCGGCGCACGACGCTGACGGCCAGGGAACTGCCGAGCTTCGGGCAGATCCGGCCGGCCGAACGGGGTCTGATCTGGGCCGTGTTCCACGACGAGGACGGCGCGCGCGAGGCCCTCGCCACGCTCGACGTGCGGGATTTCGAGACGCTGCTGACGCGGCGAATCCTCGAACTGGCGCAAAGTCTGCATGAGAGCGGTGTCGAGGACGCACCGGCGGCGCTCCTGTCGCGTCTAACTACAGAGGAGGCCCGGCTCGTCACCGGCATTGCCGCCGAGCCGGCGCGGCCCGTTCCGGCGGCCGAATCGGCGGCCGAGTTGCGCCTGCTCCGCTTCGAACGGGAGCGCGCCGGCCTGCAGCGCGAGATCGAAGCGCTGCAGTCGGCCGGCGCGAATGACGAGCGGATGGAAGAGCTGGGACAGCGGAAGGTCGAACTGAGCCGGGAGATCAACCGGCTGCGCATCGCGTGACATCCTGGCCACACGTGGACATCATGATTCCGAGGAGGATTCCCCTTGTCGATCGAGGATAAATACGACGAGGTACGGCAGCTGATTTCCATCGGGAAGGAAAAAGGCTACCTGCTCTACGACGAAGTGAACGATCTGCTGCGGTCGGACATTACGTCGCCCGACGAGCTCGACGATCTCTTCAACACCTTCGGTACCGCGGGGATCGAGGTGGTCGACTCGGAGCAGAAGTACCGGGAGGACAAGCAGGAGGCCAGCGACGAGCTCGAGCTCGACCTGACGCCGGGCGCCCTCGACAAGACCAACGACCCGGTCCGCATGTACCTGCGGGAGATGGGCACGGTTCCGCTGCTCACGCGCGAGGGCGAGGTCGAGATCGCCAAGCGGATCGAGCGCGGAAAGCGCGCCGTGATCAAGTCGATCTCGCGCACGCCGACCGTGGCGCGCAAGGTGATCGAGATGGGCGACCGGCTGAAGGCCGGCGAGCGCACCATCCGCGAGCTGGTCATCTTCAACGACGAGGAGATCACCGACGAGCGGATCGACGAGCGGACGCGCGAGGTGCTCCGCCAGATCGACGCGGTCCGCAAGGCGCGGATGTCCTACGACAAATACGTCGCCAAGCTGGACATGACGCCCAAGAAGGACAAGCGGAAGTACCGCCGGGCGCGCTGGAAGACGCTGCGCGGGCGGGTCGCCGTCTCGCAGATGATCCGGGCCATCGAGTTCACCGAGTCGGTGAAGCGGCGACTGATCGAGGACATCAAGGAGTCGGTCGAACGCGTCCAGCGGCTCCAGCGGGAGGTGGACAGCCTCGAGCGCCTGCTCAACCCCAAGAACAAGAAGGCGAAGCTCAAGGAAGACGACCGCAAGGCGGTCGCCCAGCGCCAGAGGGAGACCAAGGTCGAAGTGAAGCGCCTCGCGGACAATCTCGAGGAGACGCCCGAGCAACTCAAGCGCACGCTCGACACCATCCGCCGCGGCGAGGCCCAGGCCGAGCAGGCGAAGAAGGAACTGGTCGAGGCCAACCTCCGGCTGGTCGTGTCGATCGCCAAGAAGTACACGAACCGCGGCCTGCAGTTCCTCGACCTGATCCAGGAAGGCAACATCGGCCTGATGAAGGCCGTCGACAAGTTCGAGTACCGGCGCGGCTACAAGTTCTCGACCTACGCGACGTGGTGGATCCGCCAGGCCATCACCCGCGCCATCGCGGACCAGGCACGGACCATCCGCATCCCGGTCCACATGATCGAGACCATCAACAAGCTGATCCGGACCTCCCGGTCGCTCGTGCAGGAACTCGGGCGCGAGCCGACCTCCGAGGAGATCGCCAAGCGGATGGACATCCCGGTCTCGAAGGTGCGGAAGGTCCTCAAGATCGCCCAGGAGCCGATTTCCCTCGAGACCCCGATCGGGGAGGAGGAAGACAGCCATCTGGGCGACTTCATCGAGGACCGCGGCGTCGTGTCGCCGGCCGACGCGGTGATCAACCTGAACCTGCGCGAGCAGACGGAGGCCGTCCTCAAGACGCTCACGCCGCGCGAGGAGAAGGTGATCAAGATGCGCTTCGGCGTCGGCGACGGCAGCGAGCACACGCTCGAAGAGGTCGGCCAGAACTTCGCGGTCACCCGCGAACGGATCCGGCAGATCGAAGCCAAGGCGCTCCGCAAGCTCCGCCACCCGTCGCGCAGCCGCAAGCTCCGGGCGTTCCTGGAGGGACGGACATAGGCAAGTCGGGACTGACGATAGTCAGTCGAAACTGACGATGAAGAGTCGGGGCTGACGGTCGTCAGTCGGAGCCTACGGTGAATGGTCGGACGGGGGGCGGCGGGAGAAAGACCCGCCGCCCCTCTTCTCTTTCACGACAGTCGCGGCGACGGAGCGGTCGCACGCGGCCGGCGAGCCCGGCACGGCCCCGGCGGCTACCTCACGAGCGGCAGTTCGATGAAGGTGGCCTGGCCGGGCGCGTGAAAGACGCGCTGCACGGCCTTGCGGTAGTCCCCCGGCTTCGCCCAGAAGATGTTGGGCACGAATGTCTGCGGGTTGCGGTCGTAGAGCGGGAACCAGCTCGACTGGACCTGCACCATGACCCGGTGGCCCGGAAGGAACACGTGGTTCGCCGTCGGCAGCGCGAAGCGGTAGGCCAGCACCTTGCCCGCCTCGACGGGCCGTGCGGTTTCGAAGCTCTCGCGGTACCTGCCGCGGAAGATGTCGGCTGAGACCATCAGCTGATACCCGCCCATCTGCGACTGCCCGGCGACCTCGTCCGGGTAGACGTCGATCAGCTTCACCACCCAGTCGGCGTCCGTGCCGCTCGTCGAGGCCATCAGGTTCGCGATCGGCTCGCCGCTGATCTTCACCGGAGCGGTCAGGACGTCGGACACGAACGACACGACGTCGGGGCGACCCGAGGCCTCTCGCTGGTCGTCCACCAGCCATCGCCACCACGTCAGTTCCTCGGTGTAGCCGGTCCGGCGCACGGGCCGCGCGCGGAACGGCACCGGCTTGGCCGGGTCCGAGACGTACTCCTCGAACGGCGCGTCGCCGGACCGCGGTTCCGCGAAGCTGAGTTTCAGGCCGGCATTGAGGAAGAGCGGCGTGGGGGTGACCCTGCACCCGCTCGCGCACCCGGCAGGCCAGGCGGGCAGCCGGCGCCAGGTGTTGGTGCCGGTCTCGAACGCGGTCACCGGCGCGACGTCCATCGCCGGCGCGTCGTCCTTGAGGTAGTGATCGAGGAACGGGCGCAGAATCTCGCGACGGAAGTACAACGACGTGTCGCTGCCGAACTTCAGCGCGCCGAGCGAGCTGCCGTCCTGGATCTCCCCGCCGTGGCACCACGGCCCCATGACGAGGAAGACCTTGTCGTTGCTGGTGTCCTTCGGCTCGATGGCCTTGTAGACCGCGATGTCGCCGTAGATGTCCTCCTGGTCCCAGAGGCTGTGGACGAGCATCACGGGCACCTGCAGCGGCCGGGCCGCGAGGATCCTGTCGACCGCCTGGTCCCGCCAGAACGCGTCGTACGACGGATGCTCCAGCAGCTTCCTCCAGAAGCCGATCTGTTCCAGCCCGCGCCGGCGCCCGAGCTCGCCGGCCGACCCGGCCTGCAGGTACATGTCGTAGTCGTCGAAGTGGCTGGTCCACCACTTCGCCGTATTGGCCCGCGTCGCCACCTGCTCGTAGACATACGGCATGTTCTGCTGGCGGAAGGCGCCGTTGTGGAACCAGTCGTCGCCCATCCAGCCGTCGACCATCGGGTTCATCGGCACCGACACCTTCAGCGCCGGGTGGGGATTCACCAGCGCCATCAGCGGCAGGAAGCCGTCGTACGAGATACCCAGGATCCCCACCTTGCCGTTCGTCTCGGTGACGTTCTTCACCAGCCAGTCGATGGTGTCGTAGGTGTCGGTCGCATGATCGACAGGCGTCGGGTTCTGCGGCCCGACGAGCGGCCGGTTCATCACGTATTCGCCCTCCGACCCGTACTTGCCGCGGATGTCCTGCACCACGCGGATGTAGCCGCCCTCGACGATGACCTCGGTGGCGTGGTCGTAGCCGGACAGGATCGGCCCGAGGTGCGCGCTCTCGGCGTGGCTCGTGAGCGCGTTCGCGTCGTAGGGCGTGCGGGTCAGGAGAATCGGCGCGCGCGTCGCGCCCTTCGGGACGAGGATGACCGTGTGCAGCTTCACGCCGTCGCGCATCGGGATCATCACGTCGCGCCGCTCGTGGTCGAAGCCGTCGTAGGTCGGCTTGAACTGCGCGGGCGTCTCGCTCAGCAGCGCCGAGATCTTCTGGGCGGCCGCCGGGGTGGCGGGCTGACCCTGTGGCGGCCAGGCCTGAAGCGACGCGGCGGCGGCGAACAGCATGGCCGCGCCGCCGGACGCGATCAGACGCCGCAGACGACGGTTTCGGCGATCGTGGTTCATGAGTCGTCCTCCTCGGGCGGCCGTGCCCTCGGGGCGCCCGTCGCGCGCCTCACCGGCCTCTCCCCTTCCGTGCGCGCCGCAGGGCGACCTCGCCGGCCGGTCTCTCCCTGTGGCGGCAGCCTCTCAACTCGTCACGTCGAGCAGGACGTCCGCCGTGTCCGACGTCCCTTCCGCGAACCAGGCGATCCCCTCGTTGACCATGTCGAGCCGGAGCACGTAGCGGCCCTCCGTGGCAGGCGCCGTCAGCATCAGCGTCACGGCGGCCCGATCGCCGCGCGCCATGTCGAACGGCAGCGGCGCGCGGGCGAAATCGTGGTCGATCGTCCGCCCGTCTGCGGTCAGCAGGTGACCGCCGAGCCGCACGTAGCCGCGCCCGTGGCGCCCCTCCCGCAGCCATGTGGTCGCGTTGGTGTTCGTCACGTCGGTGTGGATCGTGACGTGGTCGCCGGGCCGGCACGAGATCCCTCGCATCCCGGGCCGAATCGCCGCCGACTGGTCCCTCGGGTGCAGGCTCGAGATGAAGTGGGGGCCCTTCCAGAGCAGCACCATCGGCGCGCCGAGGATGGCCAGCCGGACGAGGTTCGCCGGCAGGAGCCACGACAACCCGCGCAGGTACCAGCGGAGGCGGCGCATCGGGAGCGTGATGGCGTGCGGATGCAGGCCGGGCACCATGGCCTCGAGGCTCCGGAACCCGGCCGCCACGCCGCTCTGGTAGAGCTGTTCAATGTCAATCTCGCGCTCGAGGACGCCGGTGTCCATCTCCTCCCTCGAGTGAGGCTCGTCTGAATGACCGACGCCAGGTTCCGCCATGCCCAGCCGGCAGTTCGGCGCGAGCACCCGGTAGAACTCACCGAGCACGCGCTGCGGGTTGGGCAGATGGTGAAACGCGTCGAAGACGATCACGGCGTCGAAGTAGCCGTCCGGGTAACCGATGCGGTCGCCGGAGTAGACCTCGAACTGCGGCCGGCTGCCCGTCATGCCGGCGCCGCGTCCGTCCGCCGTCGCACGCGCCATCTCGAGCGCCGCCGGCGAGATGTCCATCCCGACCACGTCCAGGCCCATCCGCGCCATCATCTCCGACGACCAACCGGTCCCGCACCCGAAGTCGAGCACGCGGTCTCCAGGCCGCAGGTCGAGCGCGGTCAGCAGGTGGCCGAACCGGGAGAGCACCCAGCCGGTCTGCGCCGGGTCCGAGAACGGCTTGTTGATCCAGAACCCGCGCAGTTCCTCCCGCTCGAAGTAGCTGCGAGACCGGCTGTTGATGCGCGCGGTCTGGTCCGGATCGAGGTCGGTGAACGGGCCGGGCGTGCGGGCGGCGAGCCCCGCCAGCAGGCTGAAGTGCCGCGGCCGCTTGGCGGCAAGTTCTCGGCGGCTGGCGCTACGCCCCGGGCAGAGGCTCCTGAACAGGGACATGGGCTGTGACCGTCGGCGAGTATACTTCACCGCGGCGCGGGTCTGGTTTCCTTTGGCGCCAACCACGCCACGAGGTAGACTGGTTCTCGGCCGCCCCCGGACCGACGCGTATCGGGCCCATAGCTCAGCGGTCAGAGCCGCCGGCTCATAACCGGCCTGTCCCAGGTTCGAATCCTGGTGGGCCCACCAGCAACATCCAGGCCCCACCGACGGGGCCTCTACTGCAGGCGCTGATGCCGCATGCTCGCTGACCTCGACTGCCTCATCCGTCTCCAGCAACTGGACCTTCTCATCGAGAACGCGCGGCATCGGATCGCCGACCATCCGAGCCTGGTCCAGGGTCTCGACACCCGGCTGGCCTCCGCCACGGCGGCGCTCGAAGCCGCGCGGGCGGCCGCCGCCGGCAACCAGGCCGACCGGCAATCCGTCGAGAAGGACCTCGCCGTGATCAACAGCCGGTTGAGCAAGTTCAAGGACCAGCTGATGGAGGTCAAGACCAACAAGGAATACACGGCGATGCTCAAGGAGATCGAGGCCGCGCAGACCGAGCTCGGCCGCCTGGAGGACCGGCTCCTCGAGCGGATGCTGGAGGCTGACGCCCTGACGGTGCGGCAGAAGGAGGCGGAGGCCGGACTCGCCGCAGACAAAGGCGTCATTGCCGACGAGCGTGCACAGCTGGAGGAGGAGACGGTTCGGCTCGAACGGGAACTGGCGGAGGCCGTCGCCTCGCGCACGCGCGTCGTCACCGAACTGTCGGCGGCCGTGCTGTCCACCTACGAATCGGTGCGCAGCAAGCGTGGCGCGGCGGTCGCGGAGGTCAAGGGCGGTTACTGCAGCGCCTGCCACGTCCGGCTCAGGCCGCAGGTTGCCAACGAGCTGCTCCGGCAGGAACTCCTCTTCCAGTGCGAGAGCTGCCAGCGATTCCTCGTCCACCGACCCGCGGCGTCTGAGACGGCGGCGGGGGCCGAGCCTTGATCGTCGCTTACATCGACGGAGGTTCCCGGGGCAACCCCGGGCCGGCCGGCTACGGCGTGCGCATCGAGGACGGCCAGGCGGCGCTCGTCGAGGAGCTGCACGGCGCGCTGGGCGTGGCCACCAACAACGTCGCCGAATACCACGGCCTGCTCGCGGCACTCACATGGGCCGCCGAGCGCGGCGTGACGGCGCTCGAGATCAGGTCCGACTCCGAACTTCTCGTCAAGCAGATGCTCGGCCTGTACCGGGTCAAGAACCCGGGGCTGCAGCCGCTCCACCAGCGAGCGCGCCAGCTGGCCGCTCGGGTGGGCCGCGTCAGTTTCCACCACGTGCGGCGGGAGTTGAACACCGAGGCCGATCGCCTGGCCAACCTGGCGATGGATGAAGGGCAGGAGACAGAAGACGGTAGATAGAGGCTGTCAGCTGCCGGCGGCCTACCGCCTGCCGCCCGCCGCCCGCGACTTCGCCGCTCGTGATCGCCGCGGCACGGGACCTCGCACCGATAGTCCCTCCGGGCCACCGAGCACGGACTCGTCCAGTTTCCTCAGGCGACGCGCGAGGACCTTGGCCATCTGGACGAGGATCAGCGGTTCCTTGGCGATGAAGATGCGCAGGTCGGCTGCGCGCAGGACGAAGCACTCGGAATCCTGGGCCGCCCGCACCGTGGCGGACCGGCGTTCGCCCGTGAGGAACGACATCTCGCCGAACACCTCCCCGGGTCGCACCCCGCCGACCCGCTGCTCGGAGCCGCCGCGGGTCATCAGCACGTCGAGCCGGCCCGAGATCAGGATGAAGACGTCCGCGTTCTCGCTCCCTTCCCAGATGACGGTCTCGCCCGCGCTGCACGTCAGCCGGCAGAGGCTGCTGGACAGTTCGATGAGGATCTCCGCCGACAGCAGGCGGAAGCCCTCGAGGGCGTCGAGCGTCGTGAGACATTCGACGGTCCTGCGGGCCGCGGGATCATCGACTCCGAGCATGACGTGCCGGAGGATTCGACCGTCAGTGTCGCTCAGGGCGTCCGGCCAGGCGCCGAGGGCCGGGCCGGGGAGGCGTCCGAGGGTAGCCGGGAAGAGACGGCGGGCGTCCGGCGGAACCACCTGCTCGAGGTAGTCCAGCACGTCGCAGTCCGGGTCGCTCCAGCTCTCGATTAGCATGCGGACCTCCGGCCGCGCCAGCGGGGTCGCGGCGCGGTGCCCGCCGCCCGACTGCAAGATGAACGCCAGCAGCATGGACCGATACCGCTTGAAGAAGTAGCGGCCGACGGCGTCCGACCGCGGCGCCGTGGTCCGGCAGCTCCAGTGGAGCGCGAGGAGCTCGCGCTCTGACGCCCGGGCGTTCGAGGGCGCTGGCAGCGTGTCCTCCCCGGGACGCAGGTGACGCCGGACCAGGTCGTCGAGGTAGTCGTGCTCCCGGCTCTGGAGGTCCACGAGCGTCCAACCGAGCTGGTAGTAGAGATACCGGACCATGTCGGAGCTGTACTGCCGGTTGAAGCCGGCAATCAGGTCAGCGCGCCGATCCAGGATGGCCCGGCCCTCGCGTGCGATTGACTGCATGCGCTCGAGGATGTCCTCCGCGTCCATGGCGAACAGCTTCCCGATGACCTGGACGCTGTCCACGAGGCCGGCTGGGAGCGAGCCCATGACGTTCAGGGCGTGCAGTGGACTGTAGTAGGAGCCGAGAGCGCTGTCCTTGGACTCCACGTTCTCCGACAGCCTGCTGGTGGCGCGGACCAGGAAGGCCAGGAACAGCCGGCGCTCGGCGGGCGTGTACCGGCGCTTGGTCACGGCGTTGGCAAACTGGTTCGCAATCTGCTCTTCCAACCACAAATCCTCGCCGAACCGCCCGTGCCGGTGGCGGACCGAGTGGCCGATCTCGTGGGCCAGGAGCCGCGGCGCGAGCAGGTACATGAACCGCGCAAGTTCGTCGTTGTCGGTGAATCCGAGCAGCTCCCGCATGAACAGGAACTGGATCCTGCCCACCGCGTCGGACGGGTCGGGAAACGAGACGTAGATCTGGCGGGTCTCCAGGTCGTAGTAGCACAGCAGGCCGTTTCCGACCTTCAACTCGAGGTCGGGGCCGGCCATCGCGCCGTAACGGCCGAACTCCCGCGTGAAGCCGCGGAACGTCGCCTCGACGAAACCGAAGAGCCGCGGGAGGTCGGTGACGCCGATGGCCTCGATGTTCATGGCTGGAGTGCCAGGACCCGCCTCACCGACTGAAGGCCGTCGCGCACTGTGCGGGAGGTCTCGCGCAGGTCGACCGCGCGGAGTTCGATGTAGCCGCCCAACCCTGGTGAGCCGCACTCGCCGGCAGCAAGAGCCAGGTCGTCCAGCCAGCGCTCCAGCCGGCTGATGCCCCAGTCGAAACCTTCGCGGACCACCCATCCCGCCACCGTCTCCGACTCGCGCTTCCTGCGGGCTCCCTCCGACAGGAAGAAGGTGGTCCGACGCGCGTCGAGGTCGCGCTGAAAATCGAAGAGGTCGTTCGACATCTGGTGGACGGCAGCCGTCAGATCGAAGACGCGCGGCCAGGGTTCGGGCACGGCCGCCAGGCCGAGCCGGCGGCAGACGGCCAGGAGCGGTATCTGGCCGGCGCAGGTCTTCCTGGCCGAAATGCCGAGGAAGTCGCGCTCGTCGATCGAACCCAGCCCGGCATCGAGCAGCGAGGATTCCGCCGAGCGCGCCCAGATCGCGTGGAAGGCGTCCCAGAATGCGTCGCCGAAGACGAAGTGCCTGGCGTAGGCGGACTGGAACTGCGAGTGGAAGTAGTTCGCCAGCGGCAGGATGCGGATCTCGGCCGGGTCTGGCTCGTCCATGATGTTGTCGATCAGCCGTATGTAGAGGTAGCCGCTGACGCTCGAGTACGCCAGATCCTCCTGGAAGTCGAGGTCGTGACTCCCGCCTGCCCGGGCCTCCATCCACCAGGGAAACAGCATGAACGGGAAGGCGCGCAGGTGCGTGAAGTAGTCGACAAGCGGGCGCGCGTTCGTGAGATGGTCGATCCATCGATCCATGGCGGCGGCCGACGGCGGGGACGATGCCGCGATGGTGCGCCGCAGGCGCCCGATCGCGCGATCGATGACCCGAACGAGTTCCGGTTCGTACGCGCCCGTCACCTGCCGCTCCTTCCGACGCCGCGCGCGACGTCCACCTCCGCCGCGCCGTTGGCCATGCGTGCCAGCCGCTTCCTGATCGCGCGATCCGTGTAGCGATCGAGCGCCTCGCCGAAACCGGGCGCCTCGGCGACACGTTGCAGGAAGTGGTAGATCCCGTCGGTGTTCAGTTCGAGAACGAACCACTCGCCCTCGTCGGACTGGACCATGTCCACGCCGCCGAAGCTGTCCCACAGGCCGGCCGCGTCGAAGGCCCGGACGGCTTCGCCCCGCGCGGCCTCGGGCACGGGGTCCACCAGCCGAACCGTCGCCCCTCCCCTGGCCGAGACGATCGGCGAGTGCGCCGTCCGCTCGTTGGACTCGCGGACGCACCAGTTGAATGTCTCTCCGCCCGCGACGAAGAGCCGGTAGACCCGCGGCCGCGACATCCGGATCAGTTCCTGGACCAGGAAGGGCGGGTGCCACAGGGGCGTGACCACGGTCTTCGCGTCGAGGACCTGGTGCCCGTCTCCCCCGCAGCCGACCGGCCACTTGAGAATCCACTCCTTGTCGGGCCGCTGGCGGGGGAAGGCCAGCGCTTCCTCCTCCGTGGCAACGAGATGGCTCTCTGGCGTCGCAATCCCGTGATCCCGGAACAGCGCCGCCTGCTTGCGCTTGTCGTGGGTGAGGTAGATCGCGTCGAGCGGGATGAAGGACTCACAGGGCAGGGGCCTGTGCTCGAACCAGCCCAGGACATACACCAGCGCCAGGCCATCCGGCGTCTCGGTGACCGGGAGCCCGGTGGCCGCCGAAAGCCGGGAGGGGAAGTCGCCGAAGACATCCTTCCACGGGCCCGTGTGGAGAATCGCGGCGGGCACCGCAGTCGTGTTCACGGGACCATCCCCCGCGCCTTGCAGTGCACGAGGGCCCGGTGGCAGACTGCCGTCGTGACGAGACGGCTTCGGTGCCAGGCGGTCCGATTCTCCCAGGTCGGGACGCGGTAGATTGGCTCGGCCGCCCACCCGCCGTCATGCGCCTGGCTCGAGACGAGAGTCCGCAGCCAGTCCGGCCGGATGTGTCCTCCGCCGGCCGGCGTAGAGCGGCAGAGCACGAGCCATGCCGCCTGCTGGGCCGAGTGGTGCGCGTTCCCGTCGAGGCCGTCGAACGTCTCCCTGAGGACGTCAGCGACCCGGCCACGGGCACCCGCGGCCAACGACGCTCCCACCGTCACCGCGGGATCCAGGGCACGGGACATCATCCAGAGCCAGTACCCGGGAGCGTAGTAGGAGTTGGTCGCCTGTCCGGAGGCGGCGACGGCGTCGAACACACGCGCCTGCAGGCGGCCGGCGAGTGTCCGGAAGGAATCGTCGCCGCAACGGAGCAGGCCGAGCAGAAGCCCCGCCTTCACTCCGGTGCAGTCGTTCCCGGCGATCTGACGGAAGTAGTCTCTCGGTTCCTCGCCACGCGGCTGCACGACGAAGTAGGTCGGGACGTCGCCGTCCTCGGCGACGTTCGCCATCATCCGATCCAGAGCGGGACGGATCAGGGCGGCGTGGGCGTCCCGGCGTGCCGAGTGCCCGAGCAGCCGGAGCATCAGGCCCAGCGAGTCCGCGTCCGGCGGCAGCGGGCACGCCTCCTCGAAGTAGCGGCAGTCGGTAGCGTGCCAGTGCGCGAAGTGCGCGTCGAGGTGGTCGGTCAGGTCGAGGCCGCCGTCGAGCAGCATCTCGAGGATGAGGCCGCCTGGGAACACCCGGGCCGTCAGCTGCCCTTTGCCGAGGAACCCCCAGCGGTGCACCTCCCAGCTCTCGCGGAATCCGGCATCCGCGAGGAGGTACGCTTCCGCCGCCTCGATGCGGGCCGTCAGACCCGGGTCCGTGGCGACCACGAACCCGTGCTCCTCTTCTGGCGGCGAAATCGATGCATGCCGGGTGTCGGACCGGGACTTCTTGAGCGAGAACAGTTCGTTCAGCGACTCGAACGACCGCCGGAAGCGATCCAGAACGGGCTCGAGCGAGGTTAGCGCCAGCTGCCGGCAAAGGGTGCGGCAGACCGCGAGCCTCTCGACGCAGTCCCGGATCAGCGCGGACATCGGGTCGAACAGCAGCAGGGCCCCGAGAATGGCCTCCGGACTGTCGGCCGCCAGGTGCCCATCCGGGAGGCATGCCGCGATCCGGTCTATCGCCAGACTGTGCACGTGCCGGGCGGCATCTCTCCGGATGGCGAGGATCTCCCGCCTGACCTGGAACAGGGTGTTCAGTTCGTCCAGGAGCCTGTCCAAGACAGGGAGTTCGGCTTCCCTGCCGCGTGCGCAGAAGACCGCTGCGATACCGGACTTGAGCGGGGCCCAACGATGCCCCGTCCTCAGCCAGTCCTGATCGCAATAGGGATTGCGGGCCTCGACGTGATTCGCCTCGTGCCACAGCAGGCACTCGGCGCGATCCTGCCAGGCCTTTCGGTACGATGCGTGGAACGCGGAGTCGAGTGGGAACAGCGTGCCGAAGCATCGCCCGGCCTCCAGCAGGAGGGCTTGTGACAGAAGAGAGAGGGAAGGTGCCCGAGGGGGTCCGTGCTCGGGGGCGAGGTCGTCGGCCGTGGTGGCGAGGAGGGTGTAGGCGAATCCCTCGAACACGGCCCTGCGCGCTCGTTCGCCCACCAGGCCCGCGTCGACGAACGACAACAGGAGCGTGTCGAACACCGGGTAGCCGTCGCCCCCGGCCTCGAAATCCCAGAAGCGGCCGCTCGGCGCGCAGTCCCTGGCGAGTTGGGACAGGAAATCCGAGGCGGCGGCCCTGAGATGCCCAGGCAGACGGTCCAGCCGACGTTCAACCTCCAGCCCGTGCGCCCTCTTGACGGCATGAAGGTCCATCGAAAGCCTTGATGACGTCGCCCGGCGTCAGCGAAGGATCGATCAGGCCGCCTGCTCCTTCTTGAACGCCGCGGCCAGTTTCTGCACGGCGGTCTCATCCAGCGCCTGAAGCGCCTCGATCATCTCCTGTGTGGGCTCCACGCCCTGGGCCCTCAGCGTCTTCTCGGGCTCCGCGATCAGCGCCGAGCAGAACTGGCGGTCCGTAAGAGCCTTGCCGACGATGTCCTGGATGCTGGCCATGCCGTCGCTCCTTTCGAACAGGTTGAGGCTAGGCAGATGATAAACCCGGCCGTCCGCTGGCGCCACCTTTTGCGCGTCGGGACCCGGGCCGCGGTCGGATGTGGCTAGGCTAGGCCGACCGACTTCAGTCGCGGCGCCCGCTGCTTCGAATGACGGCGGCGATTCGCCCGGTCCCTGACCCGTCGCGCCGGTAGGACGCAAACAGGTCCGGTCGGCTGGACGTGCAGAGATCCGCCGCGTGGATGGCGGCCGCGGGCACGCCGCTCGAGACCAACTGGTCGCGATTCGCCGCCCAGACGTCGAGCTTCAGGCCGCCCGCATCGTCGCGCACGAACCACCGGTCCACGCTCCGCGCGAACCCGCCCGCCCGAAACGCGTCGACGAGCTCCTCGCCGACGGTGTAGCAGCACGGGCCGATGCTGGGCCCCTGCGCCGCGACGAGGCGGTCGGGCCGCGCGCCGAATTCACGGACGAGCGCCGTGACGGCCGCCGGCGCCGCCCCTGCGGCCGTGCCCCGCCATCCGGCGTGGACGGCGGCGACAGCGCCCGTCTGCCGGTCGGCCAGCAGCAGCGGCACGCAGTCGGCCACCTGGACGGCCAGTGCGACCGACGGGTCGTCGGTCGCCAGGATGTCCGCCTCGGGCCACTCGACCTCGGCGGGCGCCGGGCCCGGTGTCCGACCCGAGGGCTCATGAGGCGGCCCTCCAGCCCGATGGAGGAAGACAGCGCAGCCGTGAACCTGCGTGAGCCTGAGCAGGCGGGGCGGCGTCACACCGATTGCAGCGGCGACCCGGCGCCAGTCCTCCGCTTCCGTCTCGCCCCGCAACCGGAGTTGACGGGTGGTGAAGAAGTGGTCTGCCACCTCCCCAAGCGCTCTCGACCGCAGCGCGGGTCCCCACTCCTCGGTCGTCCACACGAATCCGCTGTGTGCTGACATGCCCGCTGCGCCCGGTTCCGGCCGGTCAGTCTTCCCGGCCGCCCATCAGAATGACCTGTGCCATCGCCAGCGTATCGGTGTGCGTGATTGTCACGACCGACGACCGGCCGCCCATCTGCTCGAAGCGGCGGGCGGCGGCGCCGTGCAACCGGAGTTGCGGCGGGCCGCCCTGGCGTACGACTTCGACATCCTTCCACAGGACGCCGCGGGAGTGGCCGGTGCCGAGGGCCTTCATGGCCGCCTCCTTCACCGCGAACCGCGCGGCGAAATGCTGGGCGGCGCGGCGATGGGCCTGGCAGTAGGCAATCTCGCCGGCGGTGAAGACCCGGCCAAGGAAACGGTCGCCGAAGCGGTCCATCGTGCTCGCGATGCGGGGAATCTCGGTCGCATCCAGGCCTATGCCGATGATCTGCATTCGCTGATCGTACACGTATGGGGGCGGCGGCGTCTCGCTTTCCTCGGCAACTCCCGTCCGGCTTCCTGCCCGGCACCCCCCCGTCGGCCGCGGCAGGGGCGCCGCAACTCCGGTTGTCGCCGCCGCGGAGCCAACCGGTGGCGCGGTCGCCAGGTGGGCGGCCCGAACGTCCAAGCTCCTTCCGCGCGGCCAGTTGCGGCACCGACGTTGATCGGCCGCCGGCGGAACACCCCTTGCCTTCCCGTCAACCGGACCGCCCGAACCCGCCCACGAGGAGCGGGACCTCAGGGAGGCCGACGACGGCCGTGACACCGTCATCAGAAGGGAGGCTGCACATGCTCGTCAAGATCAGCCGGAACGACAAGGGCAATCCCCCGGGGAAGCTGGCCGATGCCGAACTGCATTTCGCCGAGGGCGAGCTCGACGGCCTGAAGCTGATCGGCTTCTCCATCTGGGAGCGCCGCAACGGCGGCGGCCGCAACGTCACGTTCCCGGCGCGGCAGTATTCGGTGAACGGCGAGCGGCGGAGCTTCGCGCTGCTTCGGCCGCTCTCCGACGGCGGCGCGCAGGACAAACTGCGCGACCTGATCCTCCACGCCTACGACGAGCACGAGGAACGGGTGGCGATGGCCGAGTGAGGCGCCAGGGTCGTCTCCTCCCGGAGCCCGCGGTCGAACTCGGCGCGGAGGAACTCGGCCTTCATGCCGCCGCCGATCACGTCCCAGGGCTGCAGGCGGTCGTGGCTGCGGTCGCGGAACACGTACCGCTCGGGGTCGACGCCGGCCTCCGCCGCCGCGGCGCGCCACTGCCCGCCGTTTCGCTCGGCGGCCTCGATGACCGGCGCGACGCGCCGGTCGCCGAGCGACAGCAGCGCCTGGTAGAACGCGTGACGCTCGGACTTGATCGAGAAGTAGACGTTGTCGAGGCCGGAAACGAGCTGCCGGAGGCGCCGCATCTTGCGCTCGGTGACCTGCGCCGCCTCCATCGGGATCCACTGGTAGGCTGTTCCGGGCTTCGGAACCAGGGCGTTCACGCTGGCCGCGATGCGTCCGAGGGCGCCGCGGCCGCGGCCGTGCCTGAGCATGCGGTCGCGAATGGCTGCGGTCAGGTCGCGAATGGCCACCAGGTCGTCGTCTGACTCCGTCGGCAGACCGAGCATGTAGTACAGCTTCAGGTTCTCGATCCCCGAGGCAAACACCATGTCGACTCGATCGAGGATCTCCGCGTTCGTCACCGCCTTGTTGAGGACGCGCCGCAACCGATCGGATCCCGCTTCGGGTGCAATCGTGATGCTGCGCTCGCCGCTTTCGCGCAGCAGCCGGACGATGGGCGGGGTCAGGTCATCGACGCGCAGCGAGGCCGGGCTGATGTGGTAGCCGAGTTCGAGCAGGCGGGTGAGGATTCGCTCGATCTCGGGGTGATCGCAGAGCGCGATCGACACCAGGCCCACGCGCGAGGCGTGAGGGCGCGCGGCCTCGGCCAGGCGCAGGATCCGTCCCGCATCGAAGGCGCGGACGGGCAGGTAGTTGTAGCCGGCCCAGCAGAACCGACACAGGTTGGCGCAGCCCCTGACGACTTCCACGAGCAGCCGCGAGCCGAACTCGGTGTCGGGTGAGAACACGGTGGTGGCGGGCGGATCAGCCATCTCCGTTGCTCGGAGCGACGCTTTCGCCACGGGGATGCGCACGCCCGACCCGGCTGCCGGGGTGAAGCTCTCGACCCGGCCCGCGGCGTCGTAGGTGACCTCGACGAGGGACGGGACGTACATGCCGGGCAGGCGCGCGAGCCGTTCGAGCGCGGCCGCGCGGCCGCCGCCGGCCGCGAGGCTGTCCACGAGGGCCGGAACGAGCGGCTCGCCCTCGCCGGCGCACACCAGGTCCACGAACGGCGCGAGCGGTTCCGGATTGAGAAAGGTCGTGGCGCCCCCGAGGACGACGAGCGGGTGTCTATGGTCTCGGTCGGCCGACCGCAGCGGCATGCCGGCCAGGCGCAGCATCGTCAGGACGTTGGTGTAGTCCCACTCGAAGGAGACCGAGAAGGCGAGCACGTCGAAGTCGGCGACGGGAAGCTGCGACTCGAGCGTGCTGAGGCGCAAGCCGGCCCGGAGCACCTCCTGGAGCTGCTGCTTCGGAGGCAGGAAGACGCGTTCGCACACCGTGTCGTCGCGCTCGTTGAAGAGGCGGTACACGGTCTGGAAGCCGAGATTCGACATGCCGACGAAGTAGCTGTTGGGAAACGCCAGTGCGATGCGCAGACGATTGCCGTGCGGCTTGCGGATGCCGCCAATCTCACGGCTCAGAACGGCGCGCGCCCATTCGCGCTGCTGCCAGGAACTCATGGTGCGGGCTCGGAGGGATTGCCGGCGCAGGCCCGGGCGCCGAGGCGATCGCTGCGCGGTGGCTCGTGCTCAGGCGGCGGCGCTCTCGGATACCGTGGGTGTTCCTAGTCTACCACGCGGTCCGAAGCGGGCCGGACGCCCGCGACGGACCGCCGGAGGACGCTCATCCCTGCTGGCGCCGGAGGAACGCGGGAACGTCGAACGGCGTCGTGTCGTCGGCGGCCGCGGCTTCGACGGGGGCCGGCTCGGCGGGCGACCCGTTGACGACCGCGCGCGCCTGGGCGGGGATCGAGATTACCGAACGACGGCGCACCGGGAGCGACGGCGTCACGGTCGCTGACTCGCGGGCGGGCTGAGCCTGGCGGCGCTCCTCGTACCAGGTCTGGTAGGTCTCGATGGCGACCGGCGTGTCGGCGCCGGTGCGGGCGGTCTTGCCCGGCTGACCGTCGCCGAACCCGGTTGCGATGACGGTGATCTTCACGCGGTCCTCGAGGCTCGGGTCGACCACGGCGCCGAAGATGATGTTGGCGTCCGGATGCGCCGCTTTGAAGATGATCTGCGAGGCGTCGTTCACTTCACCGATGCCGAGGCTGGTGCCGCCGGTGATGTTGATGATCACGCCGCGCGCGCCGTCCACCGAGGCGTCCTCGAGCAGCGGGCTGGACACCGCGCTGCGAGCCGCTACGAGCGCGCGGTCCGGGCCGTCGGCGATGCCCGTGCCCATCACCGCGACCCCCATCCCGCTCATGACGGCCTTCACGTCGGCGAAGTCGAGGTTGATGAGGCCGGGCACGAGGATGAGGTCGGAGATGCCCTGGATGGCCTGCCGCAGGACGTCGTCGGCTGCTTCGAACGCCTTGAGCAGCGTGAGGCCGCGGTCGACCGCGAGGAGGCGCTCGTTCGGGATGGTGATGACGCTGTCCACCGAGTCACGAAGCTCGGACAGCCCCTGCTCGGCCTGACGGTTGCGGCGGCCGCCCTCGAACGCGAACGGCTTGGTCACGACGGCGATGGTCAGCGCGCCAATCTCGCTGGCCAGGCTCGCGACGATGGGCGCCGCGCCGGTGCCCGTGCCGCCGCCCATGCCCGCGGTGACGAAGACCATGTCGGCCCCGTCGAGCACCTCGAGCAGCCGCTCGGTGTCCTCGAGAACCGCCGCCCGGCCCACGCGCGGGTCGGCCCCGGCACCGAGGCCCTTGGTGAGCCTCTCGCCGAGCTGGACCTTCACGGGCGCCACGCTCTGCTGGAGCGCCTGCACGTCCGTGTTCGCGACGATGAACTCCACGCCGGGGAAGCCGGCCCGCACCATCCGGTTCACGGCGTTGCCGCCGCCGCCCCCGACGCCGACGACCTTGATGCGCGCGCCCAGTCGGCGGGGATCATCTCCAAGCTGGATCCGCAGCGAATCCGTGGTGGAGTCGGTGCCGAGGGTCAGGTGCTGCGGGTTCTCCATGTACGCCTCCTGGTGTCACGCTATGCGGACGACGCGCGTCCGTTCCTGGTTTCCGAGCCGGGTCACGGCCGGCTCGTTCTCGCAAACTGCGCTTTCAGCGGCCGGGGGCGCAGCCGTTCCAGCTGCGCCCTGAGCGCCATCCGGTTCATCGTTCCGGCCTCGAACGCGTACCACGCCGGGCCGCCTTTCCGGGTCGAGTGAACGGCAACGCCCGCCCACGCGCCTGGAGGGATCGAGCCGCCGGCGCCGGTTCTCCGCGTGCCCCGGTATTCGCTCATGGCGCCCCCTCCCGCGTTCACTGGAAGAACTCGCGCAGCAGCCCCCGGAGGGTCTCCGCGACCCTCGAGATCGGCCCTCCGCCCCCCGCCGGCGCTTCGCGCAGCCACTGCGCGTGCGCGCGCTGCGCGAGCCCCACGGCGGTGGCGAACGCCGGGCTGGCCACGTGGTCCGCCAGCCCGCCGCCGATCCCCGCCGGACTCCCGCGCCTGATCGGCAGGTCGAAGATCTGCTCGGCGATCTCGGGGAGCCCCTCGAGAATGGCGCCGCCCCCGACCAGCACGATCCCGGAGTTGAGCGACTTCTCGTAGCCCGCGTGCCGGATCTCGTCCCACACCAGGTGGAAGATCTCCTCGGCGCGCGGCTGGAGCACGTCGGTCAGGATGCGCCGGCCCATCACGCGCGGCCGCCGCCCGCCGATGCTCGCCACCTCGATGGTTTCCTCGTCATCGACCATCCCGGAGAGCGCGCACCCGCTGCGGCGCTTGAGCTTCTCGGCCTCGGGAATGGGCATGCGGAGGCCGACGGCAATGTCGTTCGTGAAATGGTCGCCGCCGACCGGGATCACCGCCGTGTGCCACAGGCTGCCGCGCTCGAAGATCGCCAGGTCGGTGGTCCCGCCGCCGATGTCGAGCAGCGCCACGCCCAGTTCCTTCTCGTCCTCGGTCAGCACCGCGTCGCTCGCGGCCAGCTGGCCGAGCACGGTGCCCTGCACCCTCACGCCGGCCCGGTTGACGCACGTCACGATGTTCTGCGTCGCCGTCACGCCGCCGGTCACGACGTGGACGTTCACCTCGAGGCGGGCCCCGGTCATGCCGACCGGGTCCCGGATGCTGTCCTGGTCGTCCACCACGAAGTCCTGCGGGAGAACGTGCAGGATCTGCCGGCCGCTCGGAAGCGACACGGCCTTGGCGGCGTCTATCGCCCGGCCGACGTCTTCGTGGGTGATCTCGCGGTTCTTTCCGGCCACGGCGACCACGCCGCGGCTGTTGAACCCCTTCACGTGGGGCCCGCACAGCGCGAGGTGCACGTTGTCGATCTCGATGCCTGCCGTCAGCTCCGCCTCGACCATCGCCTTCTTGATCGACTCGACCGCCGCCTCGAGGTTCACCACGAGGCCGCGGCGGATCCCGTTCGACTCGGCGACGCCCATGCCGACGATGTTCAGGCTCTGCCCGTCGCCAGGCTCGCCGACGATGGCGGTGGTCTTCGACGTGCCGATGTCGAGACCGACGAGGTACCGTTCCTTTCGCCCACTCCCCCTCCACTGGCGCCCACGTTCGCGTGGTCGCGCCCGCGCCTGACCTACTGCGGCGCGCCGCCCCGGCGAGGCGGGCCTGTCGGACGCGCCCCGCCCTGGTCACCGGGCACCGCCGCTGCGCCGGCCTGCAGGCCGACGACCACCCGCTCGCCGAACCTGAGGTCCACGTAGTCGATGGCCGGCACCCGGCTCCGGGTACTCGGCCGCGAGGTCGACGTAGGACTGCAGCCGCTCGACGAACCGCTCGTCGCCCAGCCGGACGCGGGTCGTTTCCTGGTCGACGATCACGACCGCGTTGCGCGGGTCCGAGACGTCGAGCTGCGAGATGCGCCGGGCCAGGTCCGGGTGGCTGCGCACCTCCGCCAGCAGGCGCGACGCCAGCTGCACGCGGCGGTCGTTCACTCCCGGCTCCTGCTCGCCCCCCCTGGACAGCCCGTCGATGATCGGCAGGTCGAACTCGGCGTATCGGGGCCCGTACTCATCGATCTCCTCGCCGTGCTCGTCCACCAGGAAGAGCGTCTCGCCCACGCGGCCGATGGCGATCGGGTGGCGCTCGACAATCCGCACTTCGATGGTCCGCGGCAGCGACCGGCGGATCGTCGCTTCGGCCACCCACGGGCACGCGAGGACCTGGCGCCGCCAGTCCTCGAGCCGGACGAACAGGATGTTCCGGCCTCGCAGGCCCTCGAGCGCCGCGAGCACTTCGCCGGCGGACAGGTGCTGGGTGCCAGCCACACGAATGCGATCCACGCGGAGGGCGGGCGCGTGCAGGACCGTCAGCGCCAGCCACGAGGCCGCACCCGCCACCGCGGCGAACAGGAGGCACCAGCGACACAGGAGAAGCCACGGCCGCCACCTCGACGCGCGCCGTCCGGGCTTCACCTGCGCTCGCAGGAATCGACGGTCGGACGGTGCGGTCACGCTCACAATGGCTCGCTCTCTCTCGCACGCCGCACGCCGCCCGAATCGGCGACCGCAGCCTCTGGTCGCCGCGCCAGCTCGGACAGGATGGCTTCCGACGCGGCGCCGATCGAACCGGCGCCGAGCGTCAGGACCACGTCACCGGGCTGCGCGAGGCGTGCCGTTTCCGCCGGAACGTCTCTCACGTCTCGAACCAGGTGCAGCGGCGCGGACACGTGGCGGCGGATCGCCTCGGCCAGCGCCTCGACCGTCACGCCCGGAATCGCGTCCTCACCGGCCGAGTAGATGTCGGTCAGCACGACGATGTCCGCGCCCTTCAGTGCCGGGCCGAAGCGATCGAGCAGCCGGCTGGTCCGCGAGTACCGGTGCGGCTGGAAGACGACCACCAGGCGCCCGCCGAGAGCGGCCCGCGCGGCGCCGATCACGGCTGCGATCTCCGTCGGGTGGTGGCCGTAGTCCTCTATCACCCGCACCCCTCGCACCGCGCCGTGATCCTGGAACCGCCGCTCGGCGCCCCGGAACCCGGCGAGCGCCTCGGCGATGCGGTGGAACGGCAGACCGAGATCGACGCCGACGGCCACGGCCGCGAGAGCGTTCTGGAGGTTGTGGCGCCCCGGCACGTGCAGCACGATCTGCCCCAAGGTTTCCGGCCCCGCCGGGTTCTCTCCGTCCGCGTGGCGCACGTCGCGCACGACCGTGCAGCGCCAGTCGAACCCGGCACCCGTCACGTCCACCCCGCGATAGTGCGCGCCGTCGGTGTCCAGGCCGTAGGTGACCACGCGGCGCGTCATCGACGGCAGCAACGCGCGCAGCCACCCGTCGTCGGCGCACGCCACGACCGCGCCGTAGAACGGCACCTTGTTGGCGAACGCCACGAACGCCTGCTGCAGGTCCTCGAAGTCGCGGTAGCTCTCCAGGTGCTCCTGGTCGATGTTGGTGATGACCGCCACCGACGGCGTCAGCTTCAGGAACGACCGGTCGCTTTCGTCGGCCTCCACCACGATCAGGTCGCCGCGGCCCAGCCGCGCGCTGCTGCCGAACGCGCTCAGCCGCCCGCCGATGACGGCGGTGGGATCGAGCCCGCCGCGCTCCAGCACCAGCGCGATCATCGACGTCGTCGTCGTCTTGCCGTGAGCGCCGGCGACCGCCACGCTGTACTTGAGGCGCATCAATTCGGCGAGCATCTCGGCGCGCGGGATCGCCGGGATGCGGCGCCTCGCGGCTTCGACAATCTCGGGGTTGGCCGGCCCGACGGCGGAGGAGTACACGACGACGTCGGCGTCGCCGACGTGACCGGCCGCGTGCCCTTCCTCGATCCGCACACCGACGGAGGCGAGGTGGGCGGTGACCGGGGACAGCTTCGCATCCGAGCCGCTCACGGCGTAGCCGAGGTTGGCGAGCAGTTCGGCGATGCCGCTCATGCCGCTCCCGCCGACGCCGACGAAATGCACCCTCCGGGTCCGTCCCAGCACGCGCTACTCCACCGCCGTCGCCGAGGCCTGCTGCGAGATGTTCAGCAGCACGCCCATGGCCACGAGGCTGACAATCAGCGACGATCCCCCCGCGCTCACGAGGGGAAGGGAGATGCCCTTGGCAGGCAGCAGGTTCGTCACGACGCCCATGTTGACCAGCGCGGGGATGCCGAGCATCGCGGTGATCCCGGCCGCGAGGAGCGAGCCGAAGGCGTCGGGCGCGCGCCGGGCGACGAGCAGGCCGCGCCAGATGATGACCGCGAAGCACAGGAGCACCACCGTGGCGCCAATCAGCCCCTGCTCTTCGGCGATCACGGCGAAGATGTAGTCGTTGTGCGCCTCGGGCAGATAGAACATCTTCTGAACGCCGGCCTGAAACCCCCGGCCCCACACGCCGCCGGTGCCGAGCGCGATGTACGACTGGATCGTCTGGAACCCCGCGCCGAGCGGGTCCGCCCAGGGGTTGAGCCACGTCTCGAGCCGCTGACGGCTGTGCGCCGAGAACCAGAGCACCGCCATCAGCGGCGGCGGCAGCGCCAGCATCGCGCCCACGACGTACCGGGCCGGAAGCCCCGAAACGAACATCATCGTGAACGCGGCCGCCAGCAGCACCAGACCGCCGCCGTAGTCCGGCTCCAGGAAGATCAGCGCCGACAGGAGCACCACGAGGACGCCCGCCTGGAACAGCCCGGGGTCGAGCGGCTCACGCTCCTCGAGCCGGCGCCCGATCACGGTGGCCGAGAACGCGATGGCGACCAGTTTGGCGACCTCGGACGGCTGGAACCTCACGCCGAGCACGGTGATCCACCGGCGCGCCCCGCCCACCTTGTGGCCGAACAGCAGCACGGCGAGCAGCAGCACCGCGGTCATGGCGGCCACCCCGAGCAGCACGGGCCGGTTCGAGATGCGGCGGTAGTCGATCTTCATCGCGACAAACAGCCCGGCCAGCCCGATCACCAGGAACTTGCCCTGGTGGATCGCGAGGTCCGCGTTCTCCTTCACCACCGACGCGCTGTAGACCCACGCCATGCCGATGACGAGCAGCAGCAGCGTGGTGCCGAACAGCACGTGGTCCGATTTGAGCTTGCGCGCCATCGTGCCTCGTTCCTGCGGCGTCCCTGCCGGGCCTGTTCCCGGCGTCCGATCGGTCCGATAGATCCGGCGAGAGGCGGAGTCCGGTGAGCCGCCAGCAGTCATCAGCCAGCCGGGGTCGAGACACCGACCTCGCAGGCTGGGGCGGCCTGCGTTCCCAGCGGTCAGCTCTCAATCGCGCGTGCCGACTGACGACTGCTCACGGCTCACGGACTCCGTCGACCTCCCGCGCCAGCCTCTCCACTTCCTGCTTGAACACCCGCCCCCGCTCCGCGTAGTCGCGGAACATGTCGAAGCTGGCGCACGCGGGGGCGAGCACCACGGTTCCGCCGGGCGGCGCTGCGCCGAAGGCCGCGCGAACCGCCTCGGCCATCGACCCCGCGTCGGTCACGGCGACGACGTCGCCGAGCGCCTCTCGAACCGCCGCGCGCGCTTCGCCAATCGCGACGACCGCGCTCGAACGTCTCTGGAGCGCCGGGCGAAGGTCGCGGAGATCCCCGCCCTTGAACCGCCCGCCGATGATCGCCACGAGCCCGCCTTCGAAGCTCTCGATCGCCCGCCGGGCCGACTCGACATTGGTGGCTTTCGAGTCGTTGACGAACCGGACGCCGGCCACCACGGCCACCCGCTCCAGCGCGTGCTCGAGGCCCGTGAACGCCGACACCGCGCGGCGGATTGCCTCGGGCGGCGCTCCGGCCAGCAGGGCGGCCGTCGTCGCCGCGGCCACGTCTGACAGCAGGTGACGCCCGATCAACTGCACCTCGCCGACCGGCAGCACCGGCACGTCGGGCGCTCCCTCGCTGCGCGACACAATCCACCCGTCGGCGAGCACGGTGCCGCTCGCGAGCGGCTCGTCGAGCGCGAACAGCCGCCTCGGCGCACGCGCCCGGCGTGAGGCCAGGCGCATGGCGGGAGGGTCGTCGGCGTTGACGACCGCCCAGTCGCCGCCGCGCTGGTTGGCGAACACGCGCGCCTTCGCTGCCGCGTACTCGCGCAGGTTCGCGTGCCGGTCGAGGTGGTCCGCAGAGAGGTTCAGCAGCACCGCAATCCACGGGTGAAACGTCTCGGCGGTCTCCAGCTGGAAGCTGCTCACCTCGACGACGTGAATCGTGTCGTCGGTGGACGCGTCGACCTTCGCGGCGAGCGGGTCGCCGATATTCCCCGCCACCGACGCCTCGAGCCCGGCGGCGGCGAGCATCCGACCGACCAGCGTCGTGGTGGTCGACTTGCCCTTCGTGCCGGTGATGGCGACGATGCGCCCGCGCAGCATTCGCGACGCCAGTTCCAGTTCACCGATGACCGGCACGCGGGCGCGACGGGCGCCGGCCAAAGCCGGCTGCCGAAGCGGTACGCCCGGGCTCAGCACGATCAGGTCGGCCCGCGCGAACAGCGCCGGGTCGTGCGGACCCAGCCGCACCTCGACGCCGAGGCTGCCAAGGCCAACCGCCTCGGGCAGCTCCGGCTTCACGTCCGCCAGAGTCACGCGGGCGCCCCGACGGGCGAGCAGCTGCGCGGCGGCGATGCCGCTTCGGGCGGCACCAACGACCACGATGCGCATGCCGGATACCTGGAAGTCGGCCATCACACTCACGACCGCGGGGCTGAAGCCCCGCGCCACACCGGTCGGCCCCGCGCCACACCGGTCGGCCCCGCGCCACACCGAACAGCCCCGCGCCACATCGGTCGGTTCCGCGCTAGACCGGAAACGCCGCGCCGAGCCTCTCCACCACGCGCTCGGTCGCGACGCCGCGCGACCCTTTCACGAGCACGAGGTCGCCCCCCCGCACCTCGCCCGCGGCGATCTCGGCCGCCTCGACGCTCGAGTCGGCATGCCGGACGTCGGCGTCGCGCATCCCCGCCTCGACGGCCGCACGACCCATCGCCCGCGCCGGCGCCCCGCCGACGGTGACGAGCAGCGACAGGCCGGACGCCGCCGCCGCACGGCCGCACGCCTCGTGGAGCGCGACGGTCTCGCCGCCGAGCTCGAGCATCTCGCCGAGCACCGCGGCCCGGCGCGCGAACCTGCGCTCGCCGGCCACGACGGCGAGCGCCGCCCGCAGCGCGCGCGGATTCGAGTTGTACGCGTCGTCCACCACCGTGACTCCGCCGCCCAGCCGGATCACGTCGCCGCGATGCGCGGCCGGCCTCAGCGATGCGGCGCACTCGCCGACGGCGTCGAGCGGGATGTCGAACAGGCGCGCAACGGCTATGCCGGCCAGAACGTTCTGCAGGTTGCCGCCGCCGAGGAGCGGCACGCGGATTGGCACCGTCTGCCCGCCCGCGTGCACCGACGCCGCCATGCCGTCGATCCCCAGGCTCTCGATCCCGGTGGCCGTCACCGTGGCGTCCCGCTCGGTTCCGAAAGTGACGAGCGTCCCGGCAAACCCCGCTGCGCGCGCCATCACCCGCGGGTCGTCGGCATTGGCCACGAGCGTCGTCTTCTCGGTCGCGCGCTCGAGGATCTCCGCCTTCGCGTCGGCGATGGCGTCGACCGACGCGAAGAACTCGAGGTGCACCTCGGCGACGTTGGTCCACACCCGCACGTCCGGTTCGGCGATGGCCACCAGGCGGCCGATCTCGCCGGCGTGATTCATGCCGAGCTCGACCACCGCCACCTCGGCCCCGTGGCGCAGTTCCAGCAGCGACAGCGGAAGGCCAATGTGATTGTTCAGGTTGCCCGACGATCGCATCACCCGATGCCGCAGGCCGAGAAACGTCGCAATGACGTCCTTCGTGGTGGTCTTGCCCGCGCTGCCGGTGACGGCGACGACCCGGGCTCCCGATTGCCGCCGAACCCACCGGGCCAACTGCTGCAGGGCACGCGTCGTGTCCGGCACCACGATCAGCGCGCGGCCCGACACGGCGGCCGGCGGAAGGTGACCGAGCGGCCGGCCGACGACCGCTCCCGCCGCGCCGGCCGCGAGCGCGGCCTCGACGAAGTCGTGACCGTCGAACCGGTCACCCCGAATCGCGACGTAGAGCTCCCCCGCCGCAATCCTCCGGGTATCGATCGAGATCCCGGACACCGAGGCACCGCCGTCCCCGCTGAGGAGTCGTCCCCCAATCGCGCCGGCGATGTCGGCGATCGTCAAGGTCATCGATACCCGCTACCCCCGGCCACTCCGCCGGCGATCGAGCGCGCGGCGAGCGACCTCCACGTCGTCGAATGGAATCTCGCGGTCCCCGACCACCTGCGACTTCTCGTGTCCCTTCCCCGCAATCAGGACGACGTCGTCCGGCCGCGCGAGGGCGATCGCGCGCTCGATGGCGAGCGCGCGGTCGGTGATCGCCAGGTGCGCCGTCGCCGTGGGCGGGGTGTACTTCGGCTGCCCCTCGCGCGGCTCCGATGGGCGCGTCCGCTCCGCCGGCACGGCCACGCCGCGCCGGATCTCCTCGATGATCTCGGCCGGGTCCTCGCTGCGCGGGTTGTCCGACGTGAGAATGACGAGGTCGCTCAGCCTGGCGGCCACGGCTCCCATCAGCGGCCGCTTCGTCCGGTCGCGATCGCCGCCCGCGCCAAACACCGTGATGAGCCGCGCCGTCGCGAGCGGCCGTGCCGTCTCGAGCAGGTTCTTCAGCGCGTCATCGGTGTGCGCGTAGTCGACCACGACGGTGATGTCGTCGCCCTCGCGGGACGCGACCTGGAAGCGACCCGGAACGCCCTCGAGGGCGGCGATGCCGCGGGCGATCGCGTCGTTCGGGAGGCCGCAGGCGATCGCGGCGCCGATGGACGCCAGCGTGTTGTAGATGTTGGGACGGCCGACGAGCCTGGAGCGGACCTCGATCGGTCCGGTCGGCGTGTTCGCCTCGAATGCGATCCCCTGGAGCGACAGCGTCAGCTTCGTCGGGTGGATGTCGGCCGGCCGGTCCACCGCGTAGGTGAGCGTGCGGCCGCCGCACCCGGCGAGGGATGCCCCGCGCGGGTCGTCGATGTTGAGCACGGCGGCCGCGTCCGGCCCGAGCATCTCGAACAGACGCCGCTTTGCCGCGAAGTACGACTCCAGGTCGCCGTGGAAGTCGAGGTGATCGCGCGTCAGGTTGGTGAAGACGGCCGCGGCGAATCGCGTGTCGTCCACCCGGTGCAGCGACAGCGCGTGCGAGGACACTTCCATCGCACACGCGCCGCATTGCCGGCTCGCCATCTCGCGGAGCATCTGCTGGACCTCCACCGACTCCGGCGTCGTTCGGACGGCTCCTCGGTCTTCGCCGCCGGTCCGGTACACGATGGTCCCCAGCATGCCGCAGCGGATGGCGGCGGCCTCGAACAGCGCGCTCACGAGGTACGCCGTCGTCGTCTTGCCGTTGGTGCCGGTGATGCCCACGACCGTCAAGTCGCGCGAGGGGTGGCCGTAGAAAGCCGCGGCCAGCCGGGCCATGGCGCGCCGAGCGTCGCGGACGACGATCCACGGCGCGCGGACATCGGGCGGCGGCTCCGTCTCGGCGACGACTGCCGCCGCCCCCTTGCCGAGCGCCTGCGCCGCGAACGCGCGGCCGTCGGCCTTCTGTCCCTTCAGCGCGACGAAGACGGACCCCGGACCCGCCTTGCGCGAGTCGTAGGCCACCGCCTTCACCGGCCGGTCGGCTGCCGTCGCATCCAGCGCAGGCCGCGGGCCGGACGCCAGGTCGCCGAGCGCCGCGAGGAGCGCGGCCAGCGTCACGGGCGCACTCCTGGCAGCGGACGGCCGAGCGCGAGGCGGCACGCGCCGCCGGGCTCGACCGGGCTCCCCGGCAGCGGGTCCTGTTCGATCACGACTCCCTCGCCGGCCACGCGAGGATTGATGCCCAGCCGGGTCAGGATGCGCAGCGCGTCCCGCCCGCTCAGCCCCCGCAACTCCGGCAGCACGATCTGCCCGGTCGCCGCCGAGGTGGATGCGGGTACGATCGTGACCGGCACGGCGGGCCCGGTCGTTCCCACCATCGCCTCCGCGTCGCGTCTCGCCAGCAGCACGGGAGGCGCCGGGTTGATCGTCGGCGCGACGCCCAGGTAGCGCAGCGCCGCGTCGGCGATCCGGTTGAAGACCGGCGCCGCGATCGTGCCGCCGAACGCCTGGTTGGGGCCGTGCGGCGTGTCGATGACGACGAGGATCGTCAGCGCCGGCTGCCGGGAGGGCACGAAGCCGACGAACGAGACGTTGAGTTCGTTCTCAAGATAGCGGCCGTTCCTGTTCTTGGTCGCCGTCCCGGTTTTGCCAGCCACGGTGAAGCCCGCGAGCCTGGCCTTCTGCCCCGTTCCGCGCTCGACCACCGCTTCCATGATCGACGTCATCTCGGCGGCGGTCTCCGGAGAGGTGACGCGTCGTATGGCCTCGCGGGGAACGGACAATCGTCGGTCACCTTTGATCACGGCGCGCACGACCCTCGGCTTCACGAGTTCGCCGCCGTTGGCCACGGCCGACGCGGCGGCCGCCATCTGCAGCGGTGTCACGCCGACCTCGTAGCCCATCGACACCGAGGCCAGCGTGCTCTCGGTCCACTGGGACGACCGCGACACCATGCCGGCGTTCTCGCGCCGGAAGTCCGGCGACAGCCGCCTGCCGAACCCGAAGCGCTCGACGTAGCGCCCGAGGCGCTCGGTACCAAGGCGGAGGCCGACCTGCACCGCGCCGACGTTGCTCGACTTGACGATGACGTCGGCGAACGAGAGCGTGCCGTACTGGTGCCCCTGGGCTTCGCGGATGATCCGCTTCGCGCCGACCGTGATCGTCCCGTTTCCTGTGGCGACCAGGTCGTCCGGGCGCATCACCTTCTCTTCGAGCGCGGCCGAGCCGGTCACGATCTTGAACGTCGAGCCGGGCTCGTAGATGTCCTGCACGGCGCGGTTGCGCCTGCGCTCCTCGGGCACGAGCCTGTAGTTGTTGGGATCGAACGACGGCTCGTTCGCCATGGCCAGGATCTCGCCGGTTGCCGGCACCATGACGATGGCGCAGCCGCCGAGCGCGCGGTTCTCCTCCACGCCGGCGCGGAGTATCTGCTCGACGACGTGCTGGAGCACCGCGTCAATCGTCAACTCGAGGGTCGCGCCTGGCACGGGCGGCGCGCCGACGCGGCTGAACGGCGTCTTGGTCCGGCTGCCGTCCCGCTGCAGCAGGATGCGGCCGGGCTGCCCGCGGAGCAGCCGTTCGTACTGCTCCTCCAGCCCGTCCTTCCCCTTGTTGTCGAGGCCGACGAATCCGAGCACGCTGGCCGCGAGTTCCCCGTTGGGGTAGTAGCGCCGCGGCTCCTTCCGGAGGTACACACCGGGGATCTTGAGCGCGGTCACGCGGCGCGCCTGCGCGTCGGTCACCCAGTGGCGTACGAATTCGAATTCGTCCGACGTCTGGCTGAGGCGCCTCTCGAGGTCGGCGCGTTCGGCAGCAGGGCAGTCCCCGAGTGCGTCACAGAGGCTCGCCGCCGCCTGCCGCGGGTCCTTCAGCTTGCTCGGGTCCGCGCCCACCGTCTCCTCGTCCACGGTGTAGGCGAGGACCTGGCCGTGACGATCGACGAGATCGCCTCGCTGCGCCGGCTCCTCCTCGACTTTCGTTTGCTGACGCCGGGCCAGGCTCTCCAGGCGATCGTGCTGGTAGACCTGCAGGTCGACGAGCCGCGCGAACACGGCGAGCGCCCACAGGCTGAACAGCACGCCGACGATCATGAGACGGGGCCCGACCGCCTGCCGCCAGCTGCGAGGTTCCGGACGCTCAGCCATGGCCCCTCCTAGCGCGACGCGACGACCGACGATGGCGGAGGCTGGGGCGGCACGACGCGGTCAATGAAGATCTGGTCGTCGGGGCCGAGCGGCACCAGGTGGAGCCGCTCGGTCGCGAGGCGCTCGATGAGGGCGGGCGACTTGAGCGACGCGATCTCGAGGCGCAGGCGGCGCCCGAGCGCTCCTTCCTCGGCGCGAAGGCGCTGGATTTCCTCGATCCGGTAGCCGTGCGACAGCGGCGCCGAGCGCTGCGAGCCGTTGAAGAGCGCGGCGGCCAGCAGCACGATGCCGAGCAACAGCCATCGGCGGTAGTCGACCTGCCGCGACGCGTCCACCTGAAGGACGACCTTCTGCGGTGGCAGCGCGGGGCTCAGCACGAATGCCGCCGTTCGGTTGGCCCTGACGTCCATCTCCACATTCCCTCCCGCCGCGCGGGCTTCACGCCAGGCGCTCGACGGCCCGGAGCCTGGCGCTCCGGGCTCGCGGGTTGGCTTCCACCTCCGGCGCGGTCGGCCGGGCCGCCTTGCGCGCGAGCAGCCTCAGCGAGCGCGAGCCGTCGGCCACCAGTGCTCGGAGCGTGTGCTTGACCACGCGATCCTCGAGCGAGTGAAACGCGATAACGACCAGGCGCCCGCGCGGCGCCAGCCGCTCGCACGCCTGTTCGATGAACCGGTCGAGTCCGTCGAGCTCCCGGTTCACCGCGATCCGGAGCGCCTGGAACGTCCGCGTCGCCGGGTGAATCGGGCTGTACCCCTTCCGGGGAATCGCCCGCCGCACGAGCGCGGCGAGCTGGCCCGTCGTGGCGACCCCACCACCGCGCCTCGCCTCGACGACCACCCGGGCGATGCGCCTCGAGTGGCGCTCCTCGCCGTAGCGGTAGATCACGTCCGCCAGTGCCTCCTCCGGCAGGTCCGCGATCAAATCCGCAGCCGTCGGACCGGCCGACCGGTCCATCCGCATGTCGAGCGGCTCGTCCCTCTGGAAACTGAACCCGCGCCCCGCTCCGTCGAACTGAAGCGAGGACACGCCGAGGTCCGCCAGGATGCCATCGACGCGCGAGATGCCGCGCGAGTCCAGGACATCGTCGATTCCCCGGTAGTCTGCGTGCACGAACTCGACCTGCCCCGACCGGCCCGCGAGTCGCTCCCGCGCGATCGCCAGGGCCTCTTCGTCCCGGTCGATGCCGATCACGCGCGTCGCCCCGGCCTCCAGCACGGCGGCGGCGTGACCGCCGAGGCCGAGCGTGCAATCCACGAAGACCCCGCCGCGCGCGGGCGCGAGCGCCGCCACCACCTCGGCGCTCATCACCGGCACGTGTTCGGCAACGGTCACGGCCAGCCTCGCCGCCTGCTACGGCGTGCCGGCCTTCTGCGCCTGGCGCAGCAGGCCCGCGACGACGCGCCGGTCGTTGTCGGTGAACGGCGCGGCCGCGAGGTCGGCGTTCAGCCGCTCCAGGTTCCAGACCTCGAGGTGGTCGAAGCTGCCGACGACGCTCACCTCGCCGGCCATGGCGGCCTTCTCGCGCAGCCGGGGATGGATCAGCAGTCGTCCCTGGTTGTCGATCTCCGCCACCTGGCCGTAAAAGCTCGTATGCTTGAAGAAGCGGTCCACCTCGGGGTCGCGCACCAGCCCCTGGGCGCCGAGTTGCCGCTCGATCTCGACCCAGACGGGCATCGGGTACAGATGGGCGCAGACGCCGTCGATGCTCGTCACGAACAGCTCGCGGCCGTACTTCTGCTCGATCCCGACGAGGAAATCGCGGGGGATCTTCAGTCGGCTCTTGTCGTCGATCTTCGCCGTGAAACTGCCGCGCAGCATGTCCTGTTTCCCACTTCACTCCACTCTGGACCACTGGATGGTAAGTGAGGCCCTACAGGTTGTCAATCCCTAAGAAATGGAATGAGTTGGCCCTGCGCGCGGTCGCATCAGATTTTCGCCTTTGCTTCGCTTTCCGAGGGGCCGGGCGGGTGACCTCCGGCCGGCCGGGCGCCTGTCGGCATTCCTCGGGTTGCGCGAGCGTGATAGCATGTCAAGTTCGGCATGCTGCGCACCGCACTGATCGGTTTTCCCTCTTCCGGCAAGACGACGCTGTTTCAGCTGATGACGAGCCAGCACGAGGCTCCGAAGGCCGGTCACGGCAAGCTCGAAGCGGTCGTCGGGATCGCCCGTGTGCCCGATGCGCGGGTGGATCGACTGGCGGAGCTGTACGCGCCGAAGAAGAAGACGCCGGCCACGGTGGAGTTCGCCGACCTCGCCGGGCCGGGCCGCAGCGCGGCGCAGGCGCTGCTCGACGTGGCGCCGTACCGCAACGCGGACGCGCTGGTGCATGTCGTCCGGGCGTTCCGCGACCCGACGGTGACCCACCACGCCGAGGTGCTCGACCCCGCCGGTGATGCCCAGGCGATGGAGGACGAGCTGCTGCTGGCCGATCTGGCGGTCGCCGAGAAGCGGCTCGAGCGGATCGACCGCGACATGAAGAAGGGGCGCACGGCCGAACTCGAACGCGAGCGCGCGCTGATCGTCGGCTGCAAGGAGTCGCTCGAGAACGGGCTGCCGATCCGCGGTCTGACGATGAGCGTCGACGAGCGGAAGATGCTGCGCGGATTCCAATTCCTCTCGGCGAAGCCGCTGCTGCTCGTCGTGAACTTGGACGAAGCCGACACGGCGCTGCTCGCCGACGGGGCACGGGCGGCCGAGGAGGCCGGCCTCACGCCGTTCCTGTCGCGCGCGGGCACGGGCGTGGTGGCCGTGTGCGCGAAGATCGAGCTCGAGATCGGCCAGCTGGATGCGGCCGACGCCGCGGCGTTCCTGGCGGACCTCGGCCTCACCGAGCCTGGCGTGAACCGCGTGATTCGCACGACGTACGACCTGCTCGGCTACCTCTCGTTCCTCACCGCCGGCGAGGACGAGTGCCGCGCCTGGTCGATCCCGCGGGGCACCCACGCGCAGGCCGCGGCGGGCGAGATTCACTCGGACATCGCCCGGGGCTTCATCCGGGCGGAGGTCGTCCGCTTCGAGGACCTCATCGCGCGGCGATCGCTCGCCGCGTGCCGTGAGCACGCCGAGGTGCGGCTCGAAGGCAAGGACTACGTGGTGCAGGACGGCGACGTGATCAACTTCCGGTTCGCGACCTAGGTCCGGCCGGCCATCGAATCGTCCGCTGGTGGATCGTGAAGAAACTCATCATTCAGATTCCGTGCCTCAATGAGGCGGCGACGCTCCCGGTCACGCTCGCGGACCTTCCGCGGCAGGTGGCCGGCATCGACGTCGTCGAGTTCCTGATCGTCGACGACGGATCGACCGACGGCACCGCCGAGGTTGCGCGGGCTCACGGCGTCCATCACATCGTCCGGTTCCGCCGCCGCAAGGGGCTGGCCGCGGCGTTCACGGCCGGCATCGACGCCTGCCTCAAGCTCGGCGCCGACTACATCGTGAACACCGACGGCGACAACCAGTACCTGCGGAGGGGACGTGGCGACGCTGCTGGCGCCGCTGCTCTCGGGCGAGGCCGACATCGTGATCGGCGACCGGAACATCCAGGACGTCGAGCACATGAGCCCGACGAAGAAGGCGCTGCAGCGGCTCGGGAGCTGGGTCGTCCGCCAAGTGTCGAACACCAAGGTGCCCGACACGACGAGCGGCTTCCGGGCGTACACGCGCGATGCCGCGCTGCGCCTCACGATCGTCTCCGAGTTCTCTTATACGCTGGAGTCGATCATCCAGGCGGGCAAGAAGCGGATGGCGATTGCGCACGTGCCGATCGGGACCAACGCGGGCCTGCGGGAATCGCGGCTCTTCGGCAGTGCGTGGGGCTACGTGAAGGTGTCGGCCGCCACCATCGTGCGCATCTACGCGATGTACGAGCCGCTCAAGGTGCTCTCATCGATCGGCGGCTTGGTATTCCTGGCCGGTTTGGCCATCTCGGTTCGATTCCTGTATTTCTACTTCACGGGGACCGGCCTCGGGCACCTGCAGTCGTTGATCCTGTCGGCCGTCCTGATGATCGTCGGGTTCGAGGTCGTGCTGATCGGGCTCGTCGCCGACGTCATCTCGGGCAACCGGAAGCTGATCGAAGACCTCCTCTACCGCGTGCGCGGGATGGAGCTGACGCTCGGCGCGCGGGCGGCCTCCGACCCCGGCACGCCGAAGCAGCTGGAGCGCTAGTGGCGTCACCCGAGCAGACATCCGTCGTGATCCCCGCCTTCAACGAGGCCGATGTCATCGGCGCCGTGGTGGCCGCGCTGGCCCGTTCCGCGGCGTGGCACGAGATCCTCGTCGTGGACGACGGGTCGACCGACGGCACCGGCGCCGCCGCAGAGGCGGCCGGCGCGCGTGCCATCCGGCATCCGTACAACAAGGGAAACGGCGCCTCGGTGAAGAGCGGCATCCGCGCGGCGACCGGCGAGTTCATCCTGATCATCGACGCCGACGGCCAGCATCCGCCCGAGGACGCCGCGCGGCTGGTGTCGCGGCTGGGTGAGTACGACCTCGTGGTCGGAGCCCGCGCGCACGTCACGCAGGCGACCGTCGCCCGTCGGGTCGGCAACCACCTGTTGAACGGCCTCGCGACATACCTGACCGGCCGGCCGATCCCCGACCTGACGTCCGGCTTCCGCGCGGCGCGCCGCCGGCATCTGCGCGAGTTCCTCCACCTGCTGCCCAACCGGTTCTCGACGCCGACGACGACGACGCTGGCGTTCGTGAAGGCGGGCTACAGCGTCGCCTTCGAGCCGGTCGACGCGCGGGCACGGGTCGGCTCGTCGAAGATCCGGCTGCTGCGCGACGGCGCGAAGTTCTTCCTCATCGTGCTGAAGGTGGTGACGTTGTTCAGCCCGCTGCGGGTGTTCCTGCCGATCAGCCTCGCGTCGTCCGCGGTGGGCCTCGGCTACGCCATCTGGACCATCGCCACCCAGTCGCACGTCACCAATTCCTCGGTGCTGCTGATCGTGCTCGGCGTGATCGTGTTCCTGATCGGCCTGGTCTCCGAGCAGATCGCGGCGCTCCGATTCGAGGGACGGGAGTAGATGGCGGACACGCTGGACGAGGGTGCCGCACCATCGCTCGAGGGGCGCCGGCGCACTCGCCGGCGGCTGGCCGCGGCGCTCGCCGCCGGCCTCGCGCTGCGGCTGGCCTTCGGCCTCGCGGTACTGGGTGGACAAGCCGCTCACGCTCGACGAGCAGGAGTACCTGCTGCTGGCGAACAACCTAGCGCGCGGTCGGGGCTTCTCCTACGAGTCGCCCTCGTCCGGCGTCGTGGAGGGCCGGCACGTCGGGCGCGCGCCGCTGTACCCCCTGATGCTGGCCGCCGTCGGGCTCGCGTGGCCGGGGAGCGCGATCGCCGCGCATCGCCTGCCCGACGCGGTGCCGACGGAGATCAAGGTGGCGCAGGCGCTGCTCGGCTGCGTCATCATCAGCCTGGTGGCGTGGTGGGCGGGCCGAATCGCGGGCCGCAGCGCGGCCCTCGCGGCCGCGGTCGTGGCGGCGTGCTACCCTCCGCTCGTCGTGATCTGCGGCTACGCGCTGAGCGAGAGCCTGTACGCGGCGCTCGCGCTGCTCGCGGCGCTCCTGGTGGACCGGGCGTTCGCCTCCGCTCGGCCGGGGAGATCGATCGGCCTTGGGATCGCCGGCGGTGTCGTGACCGGACTCGCGGCGCTCACGCGGCCGGCCATCCTGCCGTTCCTCGGCCTCGTGGCGCTCTGGCTGCTGGCCCGCCGCCGCCGATGGCTGGCGGTCGCCCTCGTGGCCGGCTGCGCGCTCGCCGTCGGGCCGTGGACGGCTCGGAACCAGGCGGTCTACGGTCGCTTCGTGCTCATCGCGTCGGAGGGCGGCGTGACGTTCTGGACGGGCAACAACCACCTGGCGCGCGGCGAAGGAGACCTCGCCGCGAACGTCGAGATGAAGAGAGCGGCGCTCGAGATCGAGCGTGCCGCCGGCCCCGCCACGCCGGAGGCGCTCGAGGGGGTCTTCTACAGGGCCGCTGTCGAAGATATCCGCGCCGACCCGGCACGTTTCCTGTTCCTGCTCGCGAAGAAGGCGTTCTACACGGTGGTGCCCGTCGGGCCGTCGTACGCGCTCCACTCCGCGCGCTTCGTCGCCGCGTCGGTGATCCCGTACCTGGCCGTCCTGCCCTGCGCCGCCTGGGGCGCGTGGCGCACGCGCGGCCGCCGGCCTCAACCCGTGGCGCTCTGGCTGCTCGCGGCCGCCGCGTGGCTCGTGTGCATCGTCTTCTTTCCCCAGGAACGGTTCCGGATTCCCGTGATCGATCCGGTGCTGATTGTCTACGCCGCCGCCTGCGCTCCGGCCGCGTGGGCGTGGGGTTCAGCGGGCGCCACACGGACATGAGTACACCACGCAGCCTGGTCGTCATCCCGACCTACAACGAGCGCGAGAACCTCGGGCCGCTGGTCCGCCAGATCCTCGGGCACGAGGGGTGCTCGGTGATGGTGGTCGACGATCAGTCCCCCGACGGGACCGGCGAACTGGCAGATGCCCTGGCCCGCGAGTTTCCCGGGCGGGTCGACGTGGTCCACCGGACCGGGAAGCGCGGTCTCGGGCGGTCCTACCGGGAAGGATTCCGTCTGGCGCTCGAACGGGACACGGACCTGATCTGCCAGATGGACGCCGACTTCTCGCACGACCCGAAGTACCTCCCCGACCTCATCGCCGCCGCCGCGACCCATGATCTCGTCGTTGGCTCGCGATACCTCAACGGGATCAGCGTGGTGAACTGGCCGCTCCAGCGCCTGATCCTCAGCACGTTCGCCAACCGCTACATCCGCACCGTGACGGGGCTCGAGGTCCGCGACTGCACGGGCGGCTTCCGCTGCTGGCGCCGCGAGGCCCTCGGCCGCATCCCGCTGGCGCAGATCGTCTCGGACGGCTACTCGTTCATGGTGGAGATGCTGTTCGAGGCCGCCCGGCGCGAGTGCCGGATTGGCGAAGTCCCCATCGTGTTCGTCGAGCGCCGCATGGGCACGTCGAAGCTCTCCGGCGGCGTGCTCGCCGAGTCGCTGCTGATGCCGTGGCGGCTGCGCCTGCGGAAACTGCTCGGGCGATGACTCCCGTGGACACGGTACCCAGCACGGACGGCCGGGACGTCGTCGTCATGGTGGCGACATCCTACCCGCGCTTCCCCGGCGACACGATCGGTACGTTCATGGAGCCGATCGCCCGCGGCGTCGCGGCGCGCGGCCACGAGGTGCACCTGGTGATTCCGTGGCATCCCCGGCTGGCCCGGAACCCGGTGGAACACGGCGTGAGGTTTCACCCGTTTCGATACGCACCGTCCGACAGCCTGTGCGTGTTCGGGTACGCCGGAGCGTTGAAGGCCGACGTGAGCCTCCGCCTGTCGGCTTACGCCATCGCGCCTCTCGCTCTCGCCGCGGGATGGCGGAAGGCGCGCCGGGTGGCGCGCGCCGTCGGCGCCACGGTTGTCCACGGGCACTGGGTCATCCCCGGCGGCGCGATCGCCGCCGCCGCGTGCCCCTGGCTCCCGATGGTCGTCAGCCTCCACGGCTCCGACGTCTACCTCGCGGAGCGCAGCGCGGTCGCCGGCCGTGTCGCGCGACGCGTGTTTCGACGAGCGGGCTGGACGACGGCGTGCAGCGAGGATCTCCGGACGCGCGCCATCGCCCTCGGCGCGTCACCCGAACGGTCCGAGACGGTTCCCTACGGCGTGGACGCGGACCGCTTCCGGCCTGACGCCGAGACCCGGGCGCGCCTGCGCCGTCGGCTCGGTGTCGGCGACCAAGCCCCGCTGCTGTTCACCGCCGGGCGCTTCGTCCGCAAGAAGGGATTCGAGTATCTCATCGACGCCGTCGCCCGCCTGGCGCCGGCGTGGCCGTCGCTCCGCCTGGTCGTCGGCGGCGCGGGCGACCTCGACGCCGAACTGCGCGAGCGGGCGGCCAGCCTGGGCGCGGCCGACCGGGTGATCTTCCCAGGCGTGCTCCCGCAGGACGCGGTGGCCGAGTACCTCGCCGCCGCCGACGTGGCCGTCGTCCCCTCGGTCCGCGACGATGCCGGCAACGTGGACGGGCTGCCCAACGTCGTGATGGAGGCGCTGGCGTCCGGAACCGCGCTCGTCGCCACGACGGCCGGCGGCATCGCCGCCGTCGCGCACGACGACGTGAACGCGGCGCTGGTGGTCGAGCGGGACGTGGACGGGCTGGTGCGTACAATCGACCGCCTGCTCCGGGCGCCGGAGGCCCGCGCGCGCCTCGGCGCCAGGGCGCGCGAGGACGTGCTGCGTGAGCACAGCTGGGGACGCGTCGCCGAGACGTTCGAGAGGGCCTACCGGCGGGCGCGAGAGTGCCGGCTTCACGCCGGTGCCCGGCGGCACGCGCGCTGACCCGGCGCGCCCCCGTCGGCTGCGCCTGGCTTGCCCTCCAAGTGACCAGCATGCTATGGTTTAGCGCTCTCAGACGATGTCATCTCCACTCGACGAGCGGCCGGACGGACTGACGGTTTTCTTCCCCGCCTACAACGACAGCGGCACGATCGCCAGCCTGGTGATCGCCGCGGTGCAGACGGCGAGCCGACTCACGCCCGATTTCGAGGTTCTGGTCATCAATGACGGGAGCCAGGACGCGACGGCCGACATCGTCGACGAGCTCGCGCGCCTCTACCCGCAGGTCCGGGCGATCCATCACGAGGCGAACAGGGGCTATGGCGGGGCTCTCCGCTCGGGCTTCGCGTCCGCGTCGAAGGAGTGGATCTTCTACACGGATGGAGACGCGCAGTACGACCCGCGCGAGATGACACGACTGTGGGAGAAGAAGGCCGACTCGGTCGACCTGATCAACGGCTACAAGATCAGCCGGTCCGATCCGTTGCACCGCATCCTCATCGGCCGCATCTACCACCACACCGTGAAGCTGCTGTTCGGCCTGAAGGTGCGCGACGTGGACTGCGACTTCCGCCTGATGCGCCGGAGCGTGTTCGACACGGTGAAACTGGAAAAGTCGAGCGGGGTGATCTGCCTCGAGCTGATGAAGAAGATCACCGACGCCCGCTTCTCGATCGTCGAGGTCCCGGTACACCACTACCACCGGGCCCACGGGAAGTCGCAGTTCTTCAACTTTCCCCGCCTCGGCCGAACGGCTGTGGACGTCTTGAGGCTCTGGGGTGAACTCGTGTGGCGCCGACGGCAGGCGCCGCGATGACCGCGCCCGGCAGGGCGCCCCACAGGCAACGAAGGTGACCCGAGACTATCGCTCGTTCTACCGCGGCCGCAAGGTGATGATCACGGGCGGCCTCGGCTTCATCGGCAGCAACCTGGCGCGTCAGCTCGTCGACCTCGGGGCCGACGTGCTGCTCGTCGACTCGATGATCCCCGACTACGGCGGGAACTTCTTCAATATCCAGGGGATCGAGGAACGGGTGCGGGTGAACGTCGCGGACGTCCGCCAGGAGAGCACGATGAACTACCTGGTGCGGAACCGGGCGGTCATCTTCAACCTGGCGGGACAGGTGAGCCATCTCGACAGCATGCGCGACCCGTACACCGACCTCGAGATCAACTGCCGGAGCCAGTTGTCGATTCTCGAGGCGTGCCGACGGCACAACCCGGAGGTCCGCATCGTCTTCGCGGGCACGCGACAGGTGTACGGCCGGCCGGATTTCCTCCCGGTCACCGAGAGCCACCTGGTGCGGCCGACCGACGTCAACGGCATCAACAAGGCGGCGGGCGAGAACTACCACCTCCTCTACAGCCACGTCTTCGGCATACAGGCCTGTTCGCTGCGGCTCACGAACGTCTACGGGCCGCGCCAGCTGGTGAAGCACAACCGGCAGGGGTTCATCGGCTGGTTCATCCGGACCGCGGTGGAGGGCGGCGAGATCCAGGTTTACGGCGACGGCTCGCAGTTGCGCGACTTCGTCTTCGTGGACGACGCGGCCGACGCGTTCCTCCGGGCCGGTGCCTCGGAGGCGTGCAACGGTCAGGCGTACAACGTCGGCGGCGACGCGCCCGTCAGCCATCGCGACCTGGTCACGATGCTGCTCGAGGTGGCGGGCACGGGCCGTGCGACGTTCGTGGACTGGCCGGCGGAGAAGAAGGCGATCGACATCGGCAGCTTCTACGCCGACTCGTCCAGGTTCAGGGCGGCCGTGGGCTGGGCGCCGGCGGTGCCGCTCGGGGACGGGCTGGCGCGGACGGTCGCGTTCTACCGCGACCACTTGTCGAAGTACCTCAACCCGGTGCCGGAGGACATCGCCGGCATCCTATGACCGCGATGCGCATTCCATTCCTGAGCCTGAGGCCGGGCGAGGACGCCGCCGCCGTCCACGAGGCGATCCGCCGGGTCGTCGATCGCGGCTGGTTCGTCCTCGGCCCCGAGGTCGAAGCGTTCGAGCGCGCGTTCGCCTCCGCGTCGGGCGCGGCGCGCAGCGTGGGGGTGGGAACGGGCACCGACGCGCTCGTGCTCATCCTCAAGGCGCTCGGCATCGGCCGGGGCGACGAGGTGATCACCACGCCGCTGTCGGCCGCCTACACGGCGCTGGCCGTGATGACGGTCGGCGCGCGGCCGGTCTTCGCCGACATCGACCCCGACCGGCTCACGCTCGACCCGGCCGCGGTCGAGTCGCTCGTCGGGCCCGCGACGGCGGCGATCATCCCCGTGCATCTCTACGGTCAGCCGGCGGACATGGAGGCGCTGTCGGCCATCGCCGCCCGCCACCGCCTGGCCATGATCGAAGACTGCTGCCAGGCGCACCTGGCCACCTGCGGCGGACGGCCGGTCGGATCGTTCAGCGTCGCGGCGGCCTTCAGCTTCTATCCCACGAAGAACCTCGGCGCGCTCGGCGACGGCGGGGCCATCACCACGAACGATGCCGGGCTGGCGGCGAGGCTGGCGCGGCTGCGCAACGGCGGCCAGACCGACCGGTACCACCACGGCGAGCCCGGCATCAACAGCCGCCTCGACGAAATCCAGGCGGCCATCCTGTCGGCGCGGCTCGCGTTCCTGCCCCGATGGACGGCGGAGCGAAGGGCGCTCGCCGCCGTGTATCGCCGCGAACTGAGGGGTTCCGGCGTTGCGCTCGTCCCCGAATGCGACGCCGGCCACGTGTACCACCTGTTCCCGGTGCGATCGGCGTCACGCGACGCGCTGAAGGAGGCGCTGGCGCGAGCCGGCATCGAGACGCTGATTCACTACCCGGTGCCGATTCCCCGGCAGCCGGCGCTCGCATCCGAGTCGCCGGCGGCGTGCCCGGCGGCCGACCGGGCGTGCTCGGAGATCCTCTCGCTGCCGCTCCATCCCGCCATGTCCGAGGCGCACGCGATCGACGTGGCGAGGGCCGTCCATGTGGCTGCCTGAACTCCTGCTGATCACGTTCATCCCCGGCGCGCTGCTGTTCCGCGCCCCCCTTGCCGGACGCGACACGCGAGCCCGGCTGGCCGCCGAAGAGCGCGCGTTCTGGGCGATCGTCATCAGCGTCGCCTGGTCGTCAATCGCCGTGCTTCTGCTGGCCGCAGCCTCCCGATACACGTTCGGCAGACTGCTCCTCGCCAACGGCCTGGCGTCGACCGCCATCCTCGCTGTCTGGCGCGAGCGTCTCCTCTATCGCGGCACCGCGGCGCCTCCGGGTCCGGGCCTCGCGCTCCCTCTCGCGCTCGCCGGGCTTGGCCTCGCGTTGTTCTTCCCGGTCTCGGAGGTGGTCATCGGAGGCAAGGACCCCGGGGTCTACGTGAACGAGGGACTCGCCATCGCGAAGCAGGGCGCGCTGGTGATCCACGACCCCCTCGTCGCGGCCCTGCCGGCGGCGGCCCGCGACCTGTTCTTTCCGCCGTACCACGATCGGTGGTACTACAGCCTCCGTTTCATGGGGTTCTTCCTGGTCGACCCGTCCGGGGGAACCGTCGTCGGACAGTTCCCACACCTGTACCCCGCGTGGATTGCGATCGGCTACGGCCTCGATGGCATAAGCGGCGGCCTGCGCGCGGTCGGGGGCTTTGCCGTGCTCGGCCTGCTGGCGGTCTACTTCGTCGGGGCGCGGCTGTTCGGGCGGGTGCCGGCATTCTGTGCGTCGGCGCTGCTCGCGCTGTCGGTGGTCGACGTCTGGTTCGGCCGCTATCCGAATTCCGAGATGGGACTGCAGGCACTGCTGTTTGCCGGACTGCTCGCGTTCTCGCGGTCGCACGTCGAGGACGACCGGTTCTTCGCGCCCGTCGCGGGAGTGGTGCTCGGGCTGCTGGTCTTCATGCGGTTCGACGCCGTCCTGGCGTGGGCGGGTGTCGGTGCGGCGGTTGTCGTCCTGCTGTTCCGGGGCCGCCGGCCGCGCGTGGCGTTCCTGGTTCCCATGGCGCTCGCCGCCGCCGCGGTGGCCGCGTACATCTGGCTGGTCATGCGGCCCGGATTCAGCCGCTTCGCGGTGTTCTTCGAAAACCTGCGCCCGGTCCACCTGGCGTTTATCGGCCTGGCCGCGCTCGGCGCCCTCGTGCTCCTGGCGCTCTCCCGCAACCGCCGCCTCGCGCGCGTGGTGACGGTGTGGGCGCCGCCGCTCCTCTCCGCCGCCATCGTTGGCGCGGCGGTCTACGCCTACTTCTTCCGCGTGCCGGCGGGGCGGCTCGCCCCGCACGACGCGCTGTCGTTCAGGACGTTCGCGTGGTACTTCCCGCGGGCGGGCCTGATCGCCGCTCTCGCAGGCTTCGTGCTGCTCTCGTGGAAGCGGTTCTGGCGCGACCCGGCGCTGCTGCTCGTCACGGCGGTCTACGCGTTCTTCGTGTTCTACAAGATCCAAATCGTGCCGGTTCACTTCTGGATGGCCCGGCGGTTCCTTCCGGTGATCCTGCCTGCGGCGTTCCTGCTCCTTGCCGGCGGCGCATTCTATGGACTCTGGTCCCGCCCGCAGGACGCTGCGGCCCCCGCGGCGGCCGGCTGGACACGGAAACTGCGGCGCGGGGCGATGTGGGCGCTGCCGCTGGCGTTCGTCGCGCTGGTCGGCATGACGCTGGCGCGCGCCACGCGTCCGATCCTCGGCCACGTCGAATACCAGGGCGTGGTGCGCCGGCTGGAGACGGTGGCCGCGGAGTTCGGCACGCGCGACCTGGTCATCGTGGAGTCGCGCCGCTCGTCCGACCTGCACGTCCTCGCCCTGCCGCTGGCGTACGCCTTCGACGGCAACGTGCTCGTGATGAGCACGCCGAGGCCTGACCGCCGCGTCTTCCGCGACTTCCTCACGTGGGCCCGCAGCCGCTATCGGAACGTCTACTTCGTCGGCAGCGGAGGCACGGACCTGCTGTCGCGCGCGATCGCCGTGGTGCCGGTGTCGACCGAACGGTTCCGGGTGCCGGAGTACGAGTCGGTGTGGAACGGCTACCCGCGGGGTGCCCAGGAGAAGGAGTTCGACTTCAGCATCTACCGGTTCGTGGACCCGCCGGCCGAACCGGTCCCGTTCGATCTCAAGGTGGGCACGGAAGACGACCTGTATGTCGTCCGCTTTCACGCGAAGGAGCGGCCGCACAACCAGTCCTACCGCTGGACGACCGAGTCGTCGTACGTCACGATCCTCGGGCTGACCGAGCGCTCGGCGACGCTCACGCTCTGGATGGACGACGGCGGGCGCCCGGTATCGGCAGGCCCCGCGACCGTGACATGCTATTTGGACAACCGGCCGATCGGCGAGGTGACGGTGACGAGCGGCATCAAGCCGTACCGCTTCGCTATTCCGGCGGACCTCGCCGCGGCGGCGGCCGCGCGAGAGGAGCCGGTGCTGCTCCGCATCGTCGTCTCGCCGTGGTCGCCGAAGGTCGCGCTCGGCACGAGCGACGCCAGGACGCTCGGTGTGATGGTCCAGCGCGTGGCCGTGCAGTAGAGGGGGCGCCCTGTTTTCCGACCTGCAGCTGAGAGATCGGCGGGAGCGGTGGCTCGTCGGGCTGGCCGACGCCGGCTTGGCCCTCGTCCGGCCGCTGCTCCGGCGGCGCGCGACGACAGCCGCGCCCGCCGGTCGCCCGTCGATCCTGCTGCTGCGCCTCGAACGCATCGGCGATCTTCTCATGACGGTCGACGCGATCGCAGCCGTTCGTGAGGCGGCGCCGGCGGCGTCCATCGACCTGGTGGTGGGGGACTGGAACGAGGCGATCGCGAGACTCATCCCGGGGGTGGACCGCGTCGAGACGCTCAACGCCGGGTGGCTCTCGCGCGGCGCGGACAGCCTGTCGTTTGCGGCCATGGCGAAGCGGGCCCGGGGCTGGCGCGGCCGCCGGTACGACCTGGCCATCAATTTCGAAGGCGACATCCGGAGCAACGTGCTGATCGGATTGTCCGGCGCACGCCGACGGGTCGGCTTCGGGATGGCCGGCGGCGGAGCGATGCTGACCGACTGTGTCCCGTTCGATCCTACGGTTCACACGCGGTCGAACGCGCTCCGCCTGGCCGAGCGCGCGTTCGACCTGCTGGGCGGCTCGCGCGAGGCATTCAGGCCGAACCCGGGCGGGACCCGCCTCCGCATTCCGGACGATGCCCGGGCACGGGCAGCCTCGCTGCTCGCCGGGACGGCGGACGGCGCGGTCATCGTCGTGGTGCACGCGGGGGGCGGACGCGAGATCAAGCAGTGGAATCTCGATCGCTTCGCGGACGTCGCGAACCGCCTGGCCGCCTCGCGCGGTGCGACCATCGTGCTGTCGGGCGACGCCGGCGACCGCCCGCTGGTTGACGCGGTGAAGGCGGAGATTCACCCGTCGGTCCGGTGCGTGGACCTGGTGGGTCGGGCGGACCTCGTCACGCTCGCCGCGGTGCTCGACGCGGCGGATCTGCTGGTCACCGGAGACACCGGACCGATGCACCTGGCGTCGGCGCTCGATGTGCCGCTGGTCGCCGTGTTCGGGCCGTCCGACCCCGTCCGGTGGGGCCCGTCCTCGACGCGATCGCGCGTCGTACGCGTCTCGCTGCCGTGCAGCCCGTGCAACCGGATCCGACGTCCGCCCGAACGCTGTCGGGGCCACGTGCCGGACTGCCTGGCGGCAGTCAGCGCCGGCGCGGTGTACGATGCGGCAGCGGACCTGCTCGAGGCCCACGCGGTGGGCCGCCGCTGACCGGCGACCGACCGCTCGAACCCATGGCTGACCAGAAGCCGATCCTCATCGTGAACACCGGCGACGGCGAGCGCCAGGTCGACCTGTGGTCCTACCTGGACGCCGAAGCCATCGAGCGGGCCGAGCGCGACGCGAATGCCTGGATCAAGTCGCTGCGGCACGTGCCGATCGACGGCGTTCCGCTTCGCGATCGGTTCCTGTTCCGCGGCGACTCGCTCTGGTGGTTTGCGGAACTCTATCTCCACAAGCGCCGGGTGGTCGTCACCATCCTGCGGACGCTCTTCGCGCTCGAGGCCCTGGCTGTCCGCGAGCGGCCGATCACGCTCGGCCTGGCCTCGGGAGACGCCCTGACGGCTCGCCTTGCGTGGCAGTTCGCCACCAGGCGGCAGATCGCGTGGCCGGGCCCGCCGCCCCGCACCCGGACGGACTGGCGCCGGCGAGCCGAACCCGCGTGGCGCGGCGCGCAGCATTGGGCCAGCGCGGCCGTCGAGCGCCTGAAGCCGGGTCCGCCCGCCCGCCGTCGACCGCCGGGCCCGGTGACCGTCGCGGCGTTCGTCCATTCGGCCTTCTGGCGGCCGGCCACCGACGATGAGTCGTACATCGGCCCGGTGCTGCGCGAGCTGTCGCGGGCGGTCGGCAGCGAGGGCCTCGCGCTGGTGGGAATTGGAACGGCCGTGACGTTCCGGTCGCGGGGGTTCGTCGAGCGCTGGCGCGAATGGGTTCGGGGGGCCGCCGGTAGTCTCCCGTTCAGCCCGGCCAGCCGCTACGCGTCGCGTCGGGCGCTGGCGCCGTCGGCCCGGGTGTGGCGGGACCGCAATGCGCATCGGCGTGCCCTGCACGGCAGCGAGGCGCTGCGCGCCGCGTGCGTGTTCAACGGCTGCGACGCGTGGCCGCTGCTCTGCGACGAGTTCACCGGCATCTCGCACCTCCAGTTTCCCTGGTCGGCGCGCACGATGGATGAGATCGGCGCGACGCTCGACGCGTTGCAGCCTCGCGTCGCGATCACGTACGCCGAGGCCGGCGGTTCGGGCCGGGCCCTGGTCCTCGAGGCTCGGCGGCGCGGCATCAAGGTCGCAGGACTGCAGCACGGGTTCATCTACCGGCACTGGATGAACTACCGGCACGAGCCGGACGAGATGGAGCCGTCGGACGCCAACCCGCTGGATCGGGGCTTTCCGCGCCCGACGCTGACGCTGGTCTACGACCAGTTCACGGCCGAGCATCTCGTCGGCGCAGGGCGCTTTCCCCGCGACAGCGTCGTCGTCGCCGGCAGCCCGAAGCTCGACGCCTTCGCCGAGACCGGGCGCCGGATGGACGCCGCGGCGCGGGCGGCGCTCCGCGAGGAGGTCGGCGCGGCACCAGGCCAGCACCTGGTGGTCGTGGCGACGAAATACGCCCAGATCGCGGGCGCCTTCGGTGCGCTGATCGAGGCCGCGGCCGGCATGCCCGACGTGCGGGTGGTGGTCAAGTGCCACCCGGCCGAGTCGCCTGCCCCGTACGAAAGGGCGGCCGGCGGAGCCGCGAACGTCACCGTCGCACCGGCGTCGGCGGATCTCACACGACTCGTCGCGGCTGCCAGGCTGCTCGTGACGGTCAATTCGACCGCGGCCGTCGAGGCGATGGCGCTCGACGTCCCGGCGCTCGTCGTCGGGCTGCCGAACAACCTCAGTCCGTTCGTCGAGGCCGGCGCGCTGGCCGGCGCGGGCTCGCTCGCCGAAATCGGCCCGATGCTCCGCGCCCTCCTGTATGATCAGGAGTTCAGGGCCAGGCTCGGCGAGGGCCGGCGGGCCTTCATGGACCGCTACCGGATCACGGCCGATGGACGCGCGGCCGTGCGCGCCGCGGACGCCATCGTCCGCCTGGCGTCGGTCTGAGCCCGGGCGGGCCCCACGCGTCGCTTCATCGGAGATCGCGGCATGCGCGCACTGATTACCGGCGGCGCCGGGTTCGTGGGATCGCACCTGGCCGACCATCTTCTGGGACGCGGGCACGAGGTCTTCGTCCTCGACAACCTGTCGACCGGGTCGATCGACAACATCGCCCACCTGAAGACGAACCCGCGCTTCCACTACACCATCGACTCGGTGAGCAACGAGCCGGTCCTCGCCGAGCTGGTCGACCGGGCCGACGTGGTGTTCCACCTGGCGGCGGCCGTCGGGGTGAAGTTGATCGTCGAGCAGCCCGTGCACACGATCGAGACCAACGTCAGGGGCACCGAGGTGGTGCTGACGCACGCCAACAAGAAGAAGAAGCTGGTGCTCATCGCCTCCACGTCGGAGGTGTACGGCAAGAACACGGCGGTGCCGTTCTCCGAAGACGCCGACCTCGTGCTCGGACCGACGACGAAGCACCGCTGGGCGTACGCGTGCAGCAAGGCCATCGACGAGTTCCTCGCGCTGGCGTACTGGAAGGAAAAGAAGCTCCCGGTCGTCGTCGTCCGGCTGTTCAACACCGTCGGCCCGCGCCAGACCGGTCAGTACGGGATGGTGATCCCGAATTTCGTGCGGCAGGCGCTGGCCGGCCAGCCGATCACGGTGTTCGGCGACGGCACGCAGACGCGCAGCTTCACCTTCGTCGGAGACGTCGTCGACGCCCTGGCGAAGCTCTCCGAGGAGCCGGCGGCGGTCGGGCGGGTCTTCAACGTCGGCAACAGCAACGAGATCTCGATTCGCGAGCTCGCCGAGCGCGTGAAGGCGCTGACCCGCAGCGCGTCCGAGATCGTGACGATTCCCTACGACCAGGCCTACGAGGCGGGGTTCGAGGACATGCCGCGGCGGGTGCCGGACATCTCGCGGATCAGCGGCCTGATCGGGTACGAACCGCGGGTCCAGCTCGACGAGATCCTCGAGCAGGTGATCGACTACTTCAGGACGCGTTAGGCGCGGCAGCGGATGGCAGGCAGGTGCTCGTGAGTCTCCGGCGGACGGTTCGCGCGAATACGGAACGGCTGCTTCTCTCACGGGCGCGGCTGGTCCGGAGGGCCCTGGCGGCCCTCGGCCGAGACCGCGCGCCCGGGCTGCCCGAGATCGTGCAGATCGAGAGCACCAACATCTGCAACGCGCGGTGCGTCTTCTGCCCGCGCGACGAGATGCACCGGAAGCAGGGGGTGATGGACGACGCCCTGTTCCGCAAGGTGGCGGACGAGTGCGCCGCGCTCGGCATCCGCCACGTCAGGCTCCACAACTTCGGCGAGCCGTTCGTCGACCGCGATCTCGCCGGGAAGGTCGCCTACGCCAAGCAGCAGGGGATCGCCGAGGTCGGCGTCATCAGCAACGGGTCGCTCATCGACGAGCGGGTGGCGCGCGCCGTGGTCGAAGCCGGGCTCGACGCCATCAACATCAGCGTCGACGCGTCCGGGCGGGACGTGTTCGAGCGCACCCGCGTGGGGCTCAAGTACGACAGGGTCATCGCCAACATCGAGCGGCTGGTCCGCATCCGCGGGGAGCTGGGCCGCACCCATCCGAAGCTGATCCTCTCCTTCGTCCGCCAGGGTGATGGCGAGGACGAGCGCGCCTTCATCGAGCGCTGGAGCCGGGTCGCCGACAAGATCCACATCACCGACATCCACAACTGGGCGGGCACGCTCGGCCGGGAGAGCGCCGTGCGCTATCCCTGCTACCGCCAGTGGCTCACCTTCACCGTCCTCTGGGACGGCCGCGTCTCGCTCTGCTGCGCGGACTTCGACGGGAAGGTGACGCTCGGGAACCTGCGCACGTCGAGCATCCGCGACATCTGGAACAGCGAGGCGTACCGCGCCGTGCGCCGCGAGCATCTCGAAACCGGCGGGCCCGACATCTGTCGCGCCTGCGATCTCCCGCGCAAGGACTCGCCGCTGTGGATCGGGAAGATCATCGGGCCGTGAGCGCGCGCGCCGCCCCCCCCTCCCGGCCCGGCCTCTCCGCCTGGGGATGCGCGGCGCTGTTCGCGGCGCTTGCGGCGCTGTTCACCTGGCCGCAGGCGCTGCACCTCGACGCTGTTCCCGACTTCAAGGACGCCTACTTCAATATCTGGCGGATGGCGTGGATCGCCCACCAGCTGCCCCGCGACCCGCTCCACCTCTTCGACGCCAATATCTTCTTCCCGCTTCCGAACACGCTGGCGTTCTCCGACGCGGTGCTGCTGCCCGCGCTGCTGGGGGCGCCGCTCGCCTGGCTCGGCGTCCCTTCGGTGATCGTCTACAACCTGGCGGTGCTCGCCAGCTTCGTGCTCTGCGGCCTGGGCATGTTCCTGCTCGTCAGGGACCTCACGGGCAGCTCGGCCGCCGGCGTCGTCGGCGGCATGGTCTTCGCGTTCGCGCCCTTCCGGTTCGAACACTACGCCCACCTCGAGATGCTGTGGGCCCCGTGGATGCCCCTCGCGCTCTGGATGCTGCATCGCACGCTGCGCACGGGCCGCCTGTCCCACGGACTGTGGACGGGCCTGCTGGTCGCGCTCCAGGGGCTCTCGTCGATCTACTACGTCGTGTTCTTCGCCACGGCGCTCGTCGTGCTGGTGCCGCTCCTGTTGCTGACCATACCGGCGCAGGGCCGGCGGCGCGCGCTCGGATCGCTGGCGGCCGGCTGTGTGCTCGCCGCGGTCCTGCTGGTTCCCTACTTCCTGCCGTACCGGACGGCGCGCGGCGTCGTGGGCGAACGCCCCGCAGGCGACCTGGTGGCGTACAGCGCGGGTCCGAAGCACTATCTGGCCGCAATGCCCGACAGCGTGCTCTATGGACGCCTGACGGGAGGAATCGGGTCTGCCGAGAAGCGGCTCTTCGTCGGCTTCTCCGTGATGGCGCTCGTCGGATTCGCCCTGTGGCGACGGGGCGACCGCACGGCGCTGGCGTACGGGGCCGTGCTCGCGCTCGCCGTGGCCGGCTCGTTCGGCCATCGCGGCCTGGTCTTCATGTGGCTGCGCGACGCCGTGTTCCTCTACCGAGGCCTCCGCGTGCCGGCGCGACTCGGCCACATCGTACTGCTCGCGGCCGCCGTGCTGGCCGGCTGCGGGTTCGCCAGATTCCAGGCCTGGCTGCGGGGCCGGCGCCCGCGCCTGGCCGCCGCGGCCCCGGCCATCGCCTGCCTCGTCATCGGCGGCGAGTATCTGGCGCGGCCTGCGGCCCTGACACCGCTCGAGACGGCGCCCAGCCCGGTGTACCGGTGGCTTCAGTCACAGCCCGACGGCGTCGTCGCCGAGTTCCCGTTCCCGCGAACGCCCGCCGACGTGCCCCGCGAAGGGCTGGTCATGTACCGCTCCACCTTCCACTGGAAGCCGATGGTCAACGGCTACAGCGGCTTCTACCCCGGAACCTATCAGGATCTCTGGACCGCGCTCGAGTTGTTCCCGTCGGATGCCGCTGTCGCAGCCCTCAACGCGCGCGGCGTGACGCATCTGATCGTTCACGAGAGGGAGTACGGACGCGCCCGCTACCGCGAGGTCGTGCTGGGGCTGGCCGCGCGCCGCGATGTCGAGGCGTTCGGACCGTTCCGGGAACCGGGCGGAGAGGTGCGGGCATACCGCCTCTTGTCGACATCGCGTGCGGTCTCCCGGAGGCGTATACTGGACCCGTAGCGGAGGGCGACTTCCATGACCCGATCGTGTCTGACCGTCGCAGCGGCCTGCGTGGCCGTCGGGCTGGCGTCGCCGTCGCTCGCGGGCCAGGTGAAACTGGAGATACGCGACGGCCTCGTCACGCTCGAGGCGAAGGACGCCTCCATCCGCGAGATCTTCGCCGAGTGGGCGCGCGTGGGGAAGACGATCGTCGTGAACGCCGAGAGCCTTCCAGCCGGTCCGCTGACCCTGCAGTTGGCGGGCGTGCCGGAACGCCAGGCGCTGGAGACGCTGCTGCGGCCGATGGCGGGTTATCTCGCGGTCGCCCGGACGGTCACGCCTGACTTCACGTCGATCTACGACCGGATCGTGGTCATGCCGGTGGCACGTCCCGCCGTCGTCGCCGCGTCGACCAGCGGTCGCCCCTTCTCCCAGCCGCAGCAGCTTCCTTCCCGCGACCGGATCGTGATGCCATCTCCGGTGGCCGCCGAAGAGGATGACGAGACTTACGGGGCGCTGATGCCGGGCCAGGGCGCGTCCGGGGGCGCCCTCCAACCGGGCATGCCCACGACCGCTGCGCCGGTCGGCGGCGTCGGCATGACGTACCCCAACATCCCCCAGGCGACTCAGACGCCACAGCCGCCGCCCGCCGCCCAGCCGTCGCCGCGGCCCGGAATGGTCACGGCTCCGGCCAAACCGCCGGGTCAGGCGGGTCCGATCAAGTAGCCGGGGTCCTGCGGCGGCTCCCGGACTCCCTCGGGCCGTCAGCGCGGCGTTGCCGGGCGAGAGGAAGCGAGGAGGCCCGACGACCGCAGGAAGTCCTCGAGCCCGGCCGCCAGCACCTCGTGCCCGGCGACGGTGAGGTGTGCGGTGGTCGCGAAGAACAACTCGGGCTGCTGCGGAAGACGCCGAAAGACCGGAAGCGGGTCCATCATCGGCAGACCGAGCGGCGCCAGCGCCTCCTGGAACCGTTCCGTGCCCGCATCGCGCAGCAGCGTCCCTCCGCTCTCAGCGACGATGGCGCGCAGGTTCGCGAAGTCGTCGTCTCTCACCTGGAACCGGGCCGGCATCAGCACGACCCCGGTTCGTGCGCCACGCTCCCTGGCGACGGCGTCGATCCGGCGAATGCACTCGCGCGACACCGCGAGGCCCCTCGCCATCTCGGGCGGCAGCTCGGGCAGGTACATGGTCAGCGCGCGGTCGATGGGGCGCACCTGACCGAAGCGCTCGAGCAACGTCGTCGCCCGCATGCGCGAAACCTGCAGCACCATGCTGCGCCGTGTGAGACGGCGGAGCCAGAGCGGATAGCGAGAGGGGCGCTTGACGGCTTCCGGGGCGGTGGACGCGCCGGGTGCGGCGGCGCCTTCTGCCGCCGGGAGGATCTTCGCGCCCGTGTCGTTCGCCTCCATTGCGTCGTTGCCCACGAACACGCCGACCAGAACGACATCGGCGTCGAACCGGCTGGCCACGTGCTCGAAGAACGCGAGCTCCTCGACCGGCCCGTAGCCTTGCACACCCGCGTTGATCACGCGATAGCGCGCCTCCGCCGGCCGGCGATGCGCGTTCAGCCGCTTCTCGAGCACCGCCGTGAACGTCTCGTCCTGCTGGACCTGGACCGCCAGGACCAGCGAGTCGCCCAGGACGACGATCCGGTGCTCGTCGGCCGCCTTCGGCCCGAACTCGCGGTCCCGCGTGCCGGACGAGTTGATGAGGATGTCGGTGTCGAAGTCGGCCGTTCTGTAGCGCGCTCTCGCGCCCGGCTTCAGACGGTAGCCCACAACCGGGTCCTGGAGGAACAGCTGCTGGAAGACCGGCGCCGCCTCCGAACCGCCGACCAGGCGCAGCCCGGCCTCGAACAGGAAGAACTGGGCGAGCATGATCGCGGCGAACAGGAGGAGGCGGGTCGGTTTCACGGATGTCAGGCTGCGGCCGCCCAAAGCGGGGATTAGTGTACCACGGCGGGCGATGCCCGGCCGGCACGCTGGTACCAGTCGGCGAGCCAGTCAGCCATGAACCGGTGGCCTGCCGGAGACCAGTGGCAGTCCGCGCGGAGATACAGAGGCGGCTCGCCCCGCTTCTCTCGCTCGGACGACGCCTGCCGCATGGCGTCCGAGGGATCGAGCAGTTCCATCCCCCTGCGGGCACCGACCGCCCGCAGCCAGGACTGGATCCCGGAATCCGGTGGCAGCAGCACATCGCGGCTCAGGCGGTCGAGGACGCGCCCCACCGAGCACTCCGCGGGACCAATCTGGTAGGGATTCGGGACGTAGACAATGACGAGGCGCCCGCCGTCGGCCGCGACGTCCGCGGCAAATGCCGCGAGCTCGGCCTCGGAGTGGTCCGCCGCCCGCTGCTGATCGGCCGTCCACAGCGTCACGGACCTGATCCCGGGCCAGAACTGGACGCGCGCCGTGCGCTGGAGGTCGGGAGCCAGCGCGTCGAATGGCCGCGAGAGGAGCGCGGTTAGTTCGTCCCCGGTGAACGCCGGCTCTCCGGCCATCTGCCGGGCGAGGCGCTGCGCAGCTGGCAGGTCGAGCGCGGACGCCGACCGGGCCGGTTCGGCCCGCGCGGTCCGGAAGATGCGTCGCACGCCGCTCGCGGTCGTCAGTCTGACGACTTCATCGACCACCCTCACCGTGCGCAGCGGCTTGTACCACAGCCATGCCGAATCGATCTGGGCGTCAAAATGGTCGGGGCGGCCGTCGGACCCGAGCACGGCGCGAAATGTCTGCGCCTCGGTGCCGACGCTCCAGAGGTCGTTCCAGAAGAAGAAGAGCATCACCACGCGCGGGCGGAACTGCCGTCCGACCTTCAGGTACCAGTTCCACTCGAGCAGCGGCGACCATCCTCGCATGCCGTGGCTGACGACGCGGGCGCGCTCGGCACGACGGTCGAGCGCGGACTGCAGCTGCGGCCCCAGCGTCCGATCCCACGGCAGCTGCCGCGCCTCGATGAAACTGTCGCCGAGCAGCAGGATGTCGACCGCCCCGCGCGGCAGTTCGGGGCCGCGGGTGCCGACCGAGTTGATCTCGACGAGCGCGGGCGGGAACTCGTCGAGCGGTTTCGGCTGGTTCACGAACACCGTTCGGGGTGGAGTGATGTTGTTGAAGCGGCGCGCCAGCTCGCGCGAATCGGTCTCGCGGGCCGTGCTGCCCAGGCCGGCGAGGCGGACCAGCGTCTCTGTTCCGGCGAGGGCCAGGAGGGTCGCCAGCGCAATCGCGGCGACCTTCATCCCGGCCACGCGGCTGCCGCGGTTGACGATGACCCACATCAGCGCCGCACCCGCGGACAGCAGCACCGAGGCGAAGACGCCGGTCGGGGACAGGCCGAACGACGTTCCCTGCATCCCCAGGAGGGCGGCCGCCACGGTCATCACCGTCAACGGACGGCGGAAGCCGTCGTCCGGGCCGTCGCCGCTCCGGCCGAAGCCCCACGCCGCCGACCATGCCGCCGGCAGAGCCCAGGCGGCCAACCGGAGGGGCCATGGCCGCTGGACGAACCACAGCGTGTCTATTGCCAGCCCGGCGAGACCGGCGAGCCACGGCGCCACCGAGAGCATCAGGCGAACGGCGACACGATTGACGGTCATTCGCGGTTCCCCTGCGCGGAGGGATGCCCCTCGGCCCGCTACCTGGTTTCGGCCGCCGCAAGAATGCCGCCCGCGGCGTAGACGCGCACCCAGTCGGAGGGGTCGGCAAGCAGCCGGCGACAAACGAGCAGGTCCGCAGGCTTCAGACTCTCGAGCACTCGGGAGGCCTCCCTGCGAACGGTGATATCCGCGTCGCTGGCGGCGCGCACGAGCACGGCCCTCGCGGCCTCAGGGTCCTCGGGCGCAATCGCCTCGGCGGCCTTGATCCGCGTCATCGGATCGGGGTCGGACAGGACCGCCCTGACTGCGGCGCGGCGGTCGGTCTCGCGCAACGTCCGGTCCGACGCGAGCGCCTCGAGGCGGACATCGCCGGCCGGGCTGGCCATCATCTTCGCGACCGCCTCGGCGACCTCGCTGTCACCGAGGCGCGCAAGCGTCAGCACGGCGCTGGATCGGACGGGTGGGTAGTCGTCCTGGAGAAGCGGGCGAATCGCGGGGATCGACGCCCTGTCGCCCAGACGTCCGAGCGCCTCCATGGCGGCAATGCGAGTGTGGGGCTCGGAATCCTGGAGGAGTACGCGCAGGTCGGCCGCGCCGGTCTTCGAGCCCGAGCGCGCGATGGCGTCGATGAGCGTGCTCTTGTCGCGCGGGCCCTCGGCATACACGAGGCTCGACAGCCGCGCCGCTGCGGAACTGTCACCCAGCCGCGCGAGCGCGCCGTCGGCAAGCACGGCGACCGGTGTGCCGGCGCGGTCGATGGAGATCTGCTGCAGGCGGGCCTTGCCTTCCGGCTCGCCGGCGCCCGCCAGCCGCTCGAGGGCCTCGATGGCCAGTCGTGGATCGTCGACCGACGTGTCGGCGGTGACGCGGAGCTGCTTCAGGGCGATTGGTGCCAGCAGCGCCTGGTCTGGCTTGCCGACCGCGCCGGCATATCGGTCATAGGCGGAGAGGGCCCGTGCGAGGTCATCGCGCTGAAGATGGACCCGGACCTGGAGGTCGGCGGCGCCGCGGCTCTGAGGCGTGCTGCGCGTGACCGCTTCGGCAATGAGGAGCGCATCGGTCGCGCGCCCCTCGGCGAGCGCCCGGCGCGCGTCGGCCAGGGTCGGGGGCGGCGCGCCCGCGGTCGGCGCCTGCGCGGCTGCGGGCGTGGCAAGCCATCCGGCGATCAGGAGCGCTGCCGCTGCAGCGCGGGTCACGTTCGTCATGCTGCTAGTATACCGTCGGGCGCGTCGCTCGGGTGCACACGCAGACCGGTAAGGCGTCCGACATGTTATAGTTAGCTCACTATTCGTAGGCCTGTTGGAGCTGTCGTCGCCCACCTGCCCCGCCGTTACAGATGGAGTGGGGGTCGTATGCCCTTTCGCGCGCACAACGTTGCCAGGTCGCTGACCCTCGGACTCGGCGGAGTCCTGTCGGCACTCGTCCTTTCGGCCTCGCTCGCTTCGGCCCAGGCGGCGCGCGTCGGCCCGACCTTCCTGGTGAACCAGTATGCCAACGGCTCGGGGACGCAGGCGAAGGAAACCGATGTCGCCTACGACTCGATTCACAGCGTGTATCTCGAAGTGTGGGGATTCGGGCTGGTGTACGGGCGGTTCGTGACGGGCGACGGCACCGTGCTCGGGACGGGGCCGTTCACCATCGCGGGCGCGGCCGGCTACGCCGCGTGCCCACGGGTCGCGTTCAGTGCCGAGGCCAACGCGTTCATGGTCATCTGGCAGGACAACCGGCTCAACGCGAACATCCCGCACATTTTCGGCCGGCTGCTCGCGTTCCAGCCGAGCGGCGAACCCGCCTTCCAGGGCGCGGATTTTCAGGTGTCGGCGGACGTGACCCATCCGCGGGCGAATCCGGCGATCGAGTATTCCACCGGCAGCCACGTGTTCCTGGCGGTGTATCAGCGCGGCGACCTGTACGGGCGCCGGTTCGACGTGACGGGCGCGGCGCTCGGCCCGGAGTTCAAGCTGACGACCGACGGGTCCTGGTACGAGCAGCCCGACGTGGCGTACAACCCCACGGCCGACGAGTTTTTCGTGACCTTCGCCCACTGGATTGACGTGTGGGGCGCCGGGCTGATCCAGGGACGCCGCGTCCGGGCCGGCACGGAGGAGCTGCTGACGCTGGTCGACATCGATGCGTTGAGCCGCAGCACCTACGGGCCGACCGCCGTGGCCTACGACGGGGTGAGGAACCAGTATCTCGTCGCCTGGTATCGCGTCATTTCCGCGTTCTCGATCTACGGGCGGCTGATTGCGGCGAACGGCACGCCGGTCAGCAGTCAGTTCACCGTGTCGTCGACCGGGACCTACGTCGCGAACGGCGCCGCGTACAACCCGGTCAGCGACACCTACTTCGTCGTGTTCCCGCACCACGACATCGCCGAAATCTACGGCGTCCAGGTGTCCGGCACGGGCGTCGCGGACGCGATGATCCGCGTGACGACGGTCCTCGATTCCGCTCCGACGGCGCTCGGGGTGGATTATCCGAAGGTCGCGACCGCGACGGATCGGCCGGAGTGGCTGGCCACCGCGAACATCTGGTGGTCGGGCGCGATCGGCCAGCGGGTGCGGACGGCGACGGTCGGGACCCCGGGCATCTTCTCGAAGATGTCGCCGAGCAATGGCGCGGCGGGGCAGGCGAGCAGCGTGACGCTGAGCTGGACGCCGGTGACGGACGGCAGCTTCGAGGTGTGCGTGGACGCGATCAACAACAATGCCTGCGACACCGCGTGGCAGTTCGTGGGCCTGCCGACCGCCGCGACGATCGGGAACCTCGCCGACGGCACGTACTACTGGCAGGTGCGCAACGCGGCGGCGGGCAACACGGAAGCGAACACGGGGACGTGGTGGAGCTTTGCGGTCGGCGCCGCTTCGTTCGCGAAGGTGGCGCCCACGAACGGCACCGGCGGCCTGTCGAGCCCCGTCGCCCTGACGTGGTCGCAGCTGGCAGGGGCAACCTCCTACCAGGTCTGCATCGACTCGACGGGCAACGGCAGCTGCGACTCGTCGTGGGTGTCGGTGGGCAACGTGACGTCGTACCCGGCGCGGCTGAGTGTGGGCACCTACTACTGGCAGGTGCGCGGCTACATGGGCTCGTACGTGGTGGCCGACGGAGGCACCGAATGGGTGTTCACCGTGACGGTCGGCCAGACGGCCCCGTACACGAAGGTCACGCCGGCGAACGGCACGACGGGGGTCACCAACCCGGTCTCCTTCACGTGGACCGCGCTGGCCGGCGCGACGACCTACGATATCTGCGTCGACCAGGTCAACGACGACGGCTGCAATACCTCGTGGTCGTCGGTCGGCACGGCGACGTCCTATCAGATCTCCGGTGTCGCCAACGGCACCTACTACTGGCAGGTGCGCGCATGGCCGACACGCACGATGGCCGACAATGACGCGTGGGGCAGCTTCACCGTCGGCGGGACTCCGCCGCCGCCGACCGGGTTCGGCAAGTCGGCGCCCGCCAACGGCGCGACCGGCGTGTCCGCCACCCCGACGCTCAGTTGGGGGGCGGTGGCCGGAGCCACCTTCCAGTTGTGCGTTGACACCGTGAACAACAACGCGTGCGACGCCTCCTGGCAGACGCTGGGGCTCGCCACGTCAACGACACTCTCGACGCTCGCGGCAGGCACCTACTACTGGCAGGTGCGCGCGGTGACCGGTGCCGGAACAATCGACGCCGACACCGGCGCGTGGTGGAGCTTCGGCGTCGGCGTCGGCAACCCGCCGCCGGGGGGGTTCGGCAAGACCTCTCCGGCGAACGGCGCCAGCGGTCTGGGCAGCTCCGTCGCCGTGTCGTGGGCCCCGGTCGCGAACGCCTCCTACCAGGTCTGCCTCTCCGGGGCGGGGCCGGCCTGCGACGGCAACTCCTCCGGCTGGTGGCCGACGGCGGTCTCCCCGACGCGGACATTCGACGGCCTGACGGCCGGCACCTACTACTGGCAGGCCCGGGCCACGGTCAACGGCACGACCACCGAAGCGGACGGCGGCACCTGGTGGACATTCGTCGTCGGCAGCGGCAGCCCGCCGCCGACCGGATTCGGCAAGTCGGCGCCCGCCAACGGCGCGACCGGCGTGTCCGCCACCCCGACGCTCAGTTGGGGGGCGGTGGCCGGAGCCACCTTCCAGTTGTGCGTTGACACCGTGAACAACAACGCGTGCGACGCCTCCTGGCAGACGCTGGGGCTCGCCACGTCAACGACACTCTCGACGCTCGCGGCAGGCACCTACTACTGGCAGGTGCGCGCGGCAACCGGTACCGGAACAATCGACGCCAACGGCGGCACGTGGTGGAGCTTCGGCGTCGGCAGCAGCAACCCGCCGCGGGAAGGGTTCGGCAAGACCTCTCCGGCGAACGGCGCCAGCGGTCTGGGCAGCTCCGTCGCCGTGTCGTGGGCCCCGGTCGCGAACGCCTCCTACCAGGTCTGCCTCTCCGGGGCGGGGCCGGCCTGCGACGGCAACTCCTCCGGCTGGTGGCCGACGGCGGTCTCCCCGACGCGGACATTCGACGGCCTGACGGCCGGCACCTACTACTGGCAGGCCCGGGCCACGGTCAACGGCACGACCACCGAAGCGGACGGCGGCACCTGGTGGGCATTCGTCGTCGGCAGCGGCAGCCCGCCGCCGACCGGGTTCGGCAAGTCGGCGCCCGCCAACGGGGCGACCGGCGTGTCCGCCACCCCGACGCTCAGTTGGGGGGCGGTGGCCGGAGCCACCTTCCAGTTGTGCGTTGACGCCGTGAACAACAACGCGTGCGACGCCTCCTGGCAGACGCTGGGGCTCGCCACGTCAACGACACTCTCGACGCTCGCGGCAGGCACCTACTACTGGCAGGTGCGCGCGGCAACCGGTACCGGAACAATCGACGCCAACGGCGGCACGTGGTGGAGCTTCGGCGTCGGCGGCGGCAACCCGCCGCCGGGGGGGTTCGGCAAGACCTCTCCGGCGAACGGCGCCAGCGGTCTGGGCAGCTCCGTCGCCGTGTCGTGGGCCCCGGTCGCGAACGCCTCCTACCAGGTCTGCCTCTCCGGAGCGGGGCCGGCCTGCGACGGCAACTCCTCCGGCTGGTGGCCGACGGCGGTCTCCCCGACGCGGACATTCGACGGCCTGACGGCCGGCACCTACTACTGGCAGGCCCGGGCCACGGTCAACGGCACGACCACCGAAGCGGACGGCGGCACCTGGTGGGCATTCGTCGTCGGCAGCGGGTCGGCGGCGAACAGGTTCGGCAAGCTCGCGCCGATGACCGGCGCGGCCCTGGCACCCGGCAGCCCGGTGACGCTGTCATGGAGCGCCGTGACCGGGGCCACCTACGAGGTGTGCGTCGACACGGTGGCGAATGCGACGTGCGAGTCGACCTGGCAGTCGGCCGGATCCGCAACCTCGCTCGTGCGCTCCGACCTGGCGGGAGGCCTCCACTACTGGCAGGTCCGCGCCGTGGTCAACGGCGCGCCGACCGAGGCCAACAGCGGAGCGTGGTGGACCTTCACGACGCAGGGGCCGCCTCCGCCGCTGTTCTCGAAGCTGACGCCGGTCAGCGGGGCCCTCGGCCTTTCGTCGTCGGTCGTGGTCGCATGGGGCGCGGTCAGCAACGCCAGTTACCAGGTCTGCTTCGACACGACGGACAACAACAGCTGTGACACCGCCTGGTACCCGACGGCTGTCTCCCCGACGCGGACATTCGAGGGCCTGGCGCCCGGCACGTATTATTGGCAGGCGCGCGCGACCGTGGACGCGACGACCACCGAGGCCGACAGCGGCGCGTGGTGGAGCTTCACCGTCGGAGTGCCCGACCAGGGCTTCATCGACATGTCACCGACGACGGCGCCGAACGGCAGCTGGGTATTCGCGGATGGCACGCTCGGCCACGCGCACGGCTCCACGACGTACTACTCGATCGTGAACGAGAACGCGGACCCGGTTCACGTCCGCGGCTGGCTGGTCAACGAAGACACCGGCCAGGCGATCTTCTTCGAGCTGCCCAACAGCATCCCCGCATTCACGCGCCGGACGGTCTCGCTCTCGAACATCGTCGGTCCGACGGCTGAAGGCCGCTACGCGGCGATCTTCCAGTCGGTGCCCTACGCCGCCGACGGCATTCCGGCCGGGCGGCAGATCTACGTGGCTCGCTCGAGTTACTGGGGCGGCACGGCCGGTATCCTGACCGGGCCAGGGCACGAAAAGACCGGCACGCTCGTCGCGGCCGGAGCCTCGCTGCCCACGGCGTGGTACTTCTCCGAGGGCGCCCGCGTGATGTCGCCCCTCGATCCGTTCGAGACCTACTACACGGTCTTCAATCCGACACAGACGGCAGCGAACGTGGTTGTCGAGTTCGTCGGAGACCGAGGCGAGGGCCTCATTCGAGCTGTCACGCACACCGTGGGCGCCCAGACGCGCTGGACGCTCTCGGCGGGCGACTACCCGGACCTTACGTACGGGGACTTCAGCGTCCGCATCACGTCGTCGAACGGCGTCGGCGTGGTGGCCGAGCGGCCGACGTACTGGGGCCCGGCCTGGGACGGCGGGCATGCCGGTGCCGGCGGCACGACGACGTCGCGCGACTGGTACTTCGCGGAAGGGACATCCCAGCCGGCGTTCGACACTTATTTCACGCTGTTGAACCCCACGACGCAGAGCATCACGGTCGACGCGACCTACCAGCTCTCGCAGCTGAATGGGGTGCCCCAACCTCCGGTGCTGAGGAGCTACACGTTGCCGGCGGCCTCGCGCACGACCATCTTCCTGTGGGACGAGGTCGGGCATCAGCCCGGCGTGGCGGCCGAATTCCACGCGAGCGGCGCCATCGTCGCCGAGCGATCGATGTACTGGGGCACGCCGTGGTCTGACGGATCGACCGTGCCCGGGGCCTCTGCTCCGGCCGTCGAGTGGCATCTGGCCGAAGGCTCCACGGTCACCGGGTACGAGACCTTCCTGTGCCTGTCGAACCCGAACACGTCAGCGGTGACCGTTGACGTGACGACATACTCGAGCGCCGGCGTGGCGGAGACCGCGACGGTCACCGTCGGGGCGAAGTCGCGGCTCACGGTGTGGATGAACAACACGACGCCGGCCAACGGTCCGGTATTCTCGAGCATTCAGAACGCCACCTTCGCCATCAAGGCCGTCTCGACCGGCGCGACGCCGTTGCCGATCGTGGCGGAAGAGGCGGTGTACTGGAATCGGCTGGCCGGCGCCGGCCAGTACTGGCGCGGCGGAGACGCAATGCTGGGGTGGCCGGTAATTCGGTAGCGCGGCAGGTGACATCGTGAGACAACTTGCTCGGCTGACGTTGGCCGTCGTGCTGACCGCCATCGCGGTGCCGGTCAGAGCCGGTGACGTGCGGGTGTCGTTCTCGAACGGCCTCGTGACCATCGTTGCCGCCGATGCGTCGCCCCGGCAGATCCTCACCGAGTGGGCCCGGCAGGGTCAGGTGCGCATCACGAATCTCGACCGGCTCGCAGGCGGCCCGGTCACCCTGCAGCTGATCGACGTGCCCGAAGCGCGGGCTCTCGAAACACTGCTGCGCGGAGCAGCCGGCTACGTGGCGGCGCCGCGTGCCGAGTCGGTGGTCGCCGCGTCCGGCTACGACCGGATCGTGCTGATGCCAGGGGTTGCTCCGGCGGTGCCGGCGGCGAGCTCCTCGCAGAAGCCCGCGATGAACATGGGCGCCGGCCGCGGGCGCCCGTCGAACATCCCGATGTTCGATCCCACGTCCGCGTCCGACGAGGACTCCGACACCGCAAGACCGGGGATGGCGCCGGGCATCGCCCGCGAGGGCCGGTACGACGCGACTCGGCAGCCTGGCCAGGGCGAGGTCGTCATGCCCGGGATCGTGATGCCTGGACCCTACGCGGGTGCGGCCGGCTCGGCCGCGGTCAGGCAGCCGCCGGTGAGTGCGCCGCTGCCGGACGCGGCCACGCGTGACGCGCGGCAGCCCGAGTCGGTGGGAGCCGCAACGCCGGGCGTGTTCACCGCGCCGCCGACGTCATCGCAGCCGCAGCCGCTGCCGGTCAGGACGACGCCATCTCCGAACGACGGTCCGTCCGAACTGCCGGCGTCTCCCGCCACGTCGTCGCCGGTGCCTGGACAGGTCGTCGGGCCGCCGGCCCAGACGCCTGGTCTACCGGCGGTTGGCGCGCCAGCGGCCACCACGTTCCAGAATCCGTACGGACTGCCCGAACCGGGGCGACCGCCGGTCGTGAACCCGAACGCCAACCCCTACGGCCTGGCGGCGCCGGTCAAGGCGACGCCAGCACCACCCACTCCGCCCGGGCCGATCAAGAACTCGGGCCCGGACGGAGGGCAGGGCTAGGCGTGACGGCGCCCCACCGCTCGGGAGAGTACGCGACACGCGGCGACTATCACCGAACGCCCGACCCGGCGTGGGATTACTACCCCACCTACCTGGAGAAGGTCGCGCGGGTGCGCGCGTATCTGGACCGGCAGGCCCCGGGCACGCGGGTGCTCGATGCGGGCTGCGGCGAGGGCGTATTCGTCAACGAGTACGCGTCGCGGGTAGCGATCGAAGGCGTGGACGAGAACTACTCGTCCGACCACGTCAGGCGAGGCAGCCTCGAGGCCCTCCCATTCGATGCCGGGTCGTTCGATCGGGTGCTGTGCCTCGACGTCCTCGAACACCTGTCGTACGCCGCGCAGCCTGTCGCCCTCGCGGAGATCCATCGGGTGCTCAGGGCCGACGGCGAGGCGCTCGTCTCGGTGCCGAACCTCGCCCACCTGCAGTCGCGCGTTCATTTCCTGCTGAGGGGGCGGTTGATCCGGACCGCGAGCGAAACGAAGCACCCGGGCGACCGGCCGATCGCCGAGTACCTCCGGCTCTTCCGGTCGGCCGGCTTCGACGTCGTCGAGCGCCGCGGGATCTTCCCCACATTCCCGGTCATCACTCACCTCATTCGGCGGCATCCCGCCTCGTTGGCGCCCCTGCACCGCTGGTTGACCCGGCTCGTCCCCGTGCCCGGGTGGTGCCTGCTCAACCTCGTGCGCCTGCGCAAGGCGGAACGAGGCTGACGTGCTCCAGAAGATCAAGACGATCTCCCTGAACGTCGCCGTCTACGGGATGGGCGACGTCGCGACGCACATCGTCTCGTTCCTGCTGATGCCGCTGTTCACGCGGTATCTCGACCCGTACGCCTACGGTGTCTGGGGCCTGTTGCTGACGGCCAGTCTCGTGGCGAAGATCGTCTTCCGTTGGGGCGTGGACGCGGCGTTCATGAGGTTCTTCTACGATTGCGGGGACGACCGGGCGCGGCAGCGGCTGGCGAGCACGATCCTGTTCTTCCTGCTGTCGGCCAACGGCGCCATTCTGCTCGCCGCCGTCGTGGCTGCGCCGCTCTACGCCGAGTGGTACTTCAAGGTGCCCGGCCAGACGCTGCCGTTGCAACTGATGCTCGGCAGCACCTTCATAGGCGGCTTCTTCTTCCTGCCGTTCCACGTCTTCCGCATCCGCAACCAGGCGCGGCAGTTCTCGACGCTGACCTTCGCGCGGTCGGCCACGACGGTCGCCGCCCGCGTGCTGCTGGTGGTCGGCTTCCACCTGGGCGTGATGGGCCTGGTCGTCTCGGAGCTGGTCATCACGTTCGTGTTCGCGGTGATCCTGCTCCGCTGGTTCGCTCCGCTCATCCGCCCGGTGTTCGCGCGCGAGACGCTGCGGGAGGTGCTCGCCTTCGGCCTGCCGCGGGTGCCGCACGGCCTCGCACAGCAGGTCGTCGGACCGACGACCGACGCGTTCCTGCTGCGGACGCTGCTCGTCGGCACCGGCGCCGAGAACATGAATGCGATCGGCCTGTATCAGGTGGCCTCCGGCATCGGCCTGGCGCTCAAGTTCTTTCTGAGCGCGTTCGAGTACGCCTGGGCGCCCTTCTACTTCCAGACGATGAAGGAGAAGGACGCGCCCCGGACATTCGCGGCCCTCACGACCTACGGGCTTGCGGTGCTGGTGCTCCTGTCGGCCGGCCTGTCGGCCGTGGCGGGCGATCTCGTCCGCCTGATGACGGCGCCGAAGTACCACGACGCGTGGCGGGTCGTCCCGCCGATCACCGTTGCCGTCACGCTTCAGGGCTGGTACCTGCTGACGTCCATCGGGATGAACATCACCAAGCGGACCGGGTTCTACCCGGTGGCCGCCGGGGCCGCCGCCGCAGGCAACATCATCGCGAACGTCGTCCTCATCCCGCGACTCGGCATCCTGGGACCGGCGTGGTCGAACGTCATTTCCTACGCGGTGCTGGCCGCCGTCGCCTTCGGCTTCTCTCAGCGCTGCTACCCGATTCGCTACGAGTACGGCCGCGTCGCCAGGGTCGTCGTCGCCGGCCTTGCCGCCTATCTCGCCGCGCTGCTCGTCCCGGGCGACGGGCCGGCGGTCGTCGGCCTGCTGGCCCGCGGGACCACGGTCGTCGTCGTCTACCCCGCGGTCCTGGGCCTGACCGGCTTCTTCCACGCGGCGGAACTCGCGCGATTGAAGTCGCTCGTGGCCGCGCTTGGCTCAGCCCGCTCGCAGAAGGCCGCGAAAGGCGTGAGCAGCCGCGAGGAGGCCGACGCCGAACGGCTGGCCGAGGACGCGGCGGGCCTGGACGGGTTTGAAGAGGAGCGCTGACGCGGTACAATAGCCGCAGCCATCCACAGTCACACCTGCGGATTCCTAGCACTCAGCATGATGGTCAGCCGCCTGAGGGATCTCGTCGTCGCGCCATTGCGCCGCCTGCGGCTGGCCCAGCACCTGCACGCCCGCTGGCGGCACCGGGAGTACGACCGGAGCGTCGAGCGCTTCCTCCGCGAGCGGACCGGCGTGGCAGGCCGCGTGCCGGGCGGCGTCGTGTACGAAGCGACGATGCGCTGCAATCTCAAGTGCGAGTTCTGCTACGTGGGCGACCTGCTGAACCTCGAGGGCGAGTGGCGCGAGGAACTCACCGTCGACGCGCTCCGCAAGGCGTTTCCAGACAAGCCGGGCATGCAGGTCAGCCTGACGGGCGGCGAGGTGTTCGTGCGGAAGGACGTCGAGCAGGTGCTGGAGCTGTTCCGGCAGAAGGGCTACGCCTGCGGATACCTCACCACGAACGGGACGGCCATCACCGAGAGCCGGGCGGCTGCGCTGGCCGATCTGGCGCTGGCGGGATTCGTCAGGCACATCAGCGTCTCGATCGACGGCCCGGGTGACCTGCACGACGCGGCCCGCGGCGTGAAGGGGACGTTCGGGCGGACGGCCACGGGCCTCGGCCGGCTCCAGGCCGCGGCCCGCGCCAGGCGCGCGCCGCTCAAGGTCAGCATCAACACCACCGTCACCCGCGAGAGCCTGGATGCGCTCGACCGGATGGCGGAGGTGGCGGCCGAGCTCGGCGTCGACGCCCTGGGCGTCAACCACCTGATGTACGCCACGCACGACGAAGTCGACCAGACGCTGAAGATTCTCGGCGAGACCGATCGGCGGTTGATCGCGACGTTCGTCACGGCAGACCCGGGCGTCAGCCCGCGGGCCGTGGCCGCGAAGATGGCGGCGCTCGAAGCCGCGTGCCGCGAGCGGCGGATCCGCTTCGACTACCGGCCGAAGGTCCACCACCCGCTCGTCGAGGGATACTACACCCCGGGCACGCCGCTGAGGGGCCGGTGCCTCTACCCGTTCCTCAACGCGAGAGTCGGCTACAGTGGGAAGGTCTACTTCTGCCCGTTCATCCGGATCGAGGTTGGCGACCTGACGGTCTCCACCCTCGAGGAGGTGTGGAACAGCGCTCGCTACGTGGACCTCAGGCGCCGGCTGGTCGAGCGGGAACTCTTCCCCGTGTGCCGCCGGTGCTGCAAGGTGGAGTTGTCTCCGGAGCCGGTGCCGGTGGCGGCCGCGGCGCTGAAGGGGCGTCGGATGCTGCCGCTGACGCCGGTGGATACCAAGCCATGATTGGTCGAACGACGCTGCTCATCAACCCGCCGCTGGTCAACGGCGTGGCGTTCACGCGGCAGGGCCGGTGCCAGGAGCGCGACGAAGTGCTCGGCACCACGAAACCGCCCTACTCGTTGATCGTCATCGCGTCGCTGTTCCGGCGGTTAGGCCTCGACTTCCGTGTGATCGACCAGACCGCCGAGCGCCTGTCGACCGAATCGGTCATCCGGCGGCTCGACGCCGAGCGGTTCAGGCCCGGGCTGATCGTCTTCTGCAGCACGACCCCGACGCTCTCCTTCGACGTCGGTGAGATGGTGAAGCTGAAGCAGCGCTTCGGCGCGCCCCTCGTCTGCTTCGGACCGCACGCGTCGGCCGCGCCGGCCGAGTCGATGGAGCGCGCGCCGGCGGTGGACGCCATGATCGTGGGCGAGCCGGAGGATGCGGTGGTCGCCATCGCGCAGCTCGACTCGCTGGATGGCGCCTCCGCCATCCCCGGCGTGGTGCTGCGGAGGGACGGGACCGTGGTCCCTCACACCGGGCGCGGGGTGTTCTCCGGGTTCCTCGACATGCCGACGCCTGCGTGGGATCTGCTGCCACTCCGGCGCTACCGGCTTCCGCTGGTCAATGAGCCGTACGTGCTGATCGAGACAAGCCGGGGCTGCCCGTACACCTGCGACTTCTGCGTCGTCCCGCTCCACCACGGCCACAAGTTCCGCGAGCGATCGCCGAAGGTGCTCGTCGACGAGATCGAGCGGGCCAAGCGCGATCACGGCATCCGGTTCTTCTACCTGTGGGGGGACACGGTCACGCTCAACGCGAAGACGTTCAGCCAGTTCTGTGAGGAGCTGATCGCACGCCGTCTCGACATCCGGTGGCTCGCGAACGCGCGCGCCGACAACCTGGGCGACCTGGAGTTCGTCAAGCGGCTCAAGCGCTCCGGGTGCTGGATGCTCTCGATGGGCATCGAGTCCGAATCGGACGCGATGCGCAAGGACATGATGAAGCGGCTGGAACGCCGGAAGATCCAGGCGGCGTTCAGGAACCTGCGCGAGGCCGGAATCAAGTCGTTCGCGTTCTTCATCTACGGCTACCCGGGCGAGACGCCCGCGTCGATGGAGCAGAACACCCGCTACGCGATCGAACTCGACGCCGACTTCGCGAACTTCTACCCGGCGGTGCCGTACCCGGGCACCGCGCTGTACGAGAGGGCGAAGCGCGAAGGCCGGCTCACCACCGACGACTGGACGAGGATGGAGTACCCTACTATGTGCTCCAGGGGGACGGCCTCAACGAGCGGGTGGTCATGGAGGCGCTCGGCAGGGCGCGCCGGCGCTTCTTCCTGCGCCCGAGCTACATTGTCAGGCACCTCGGGGACATCTTCCGGATGCTGCTCACCAGTCAGGCCCTGGTGTGGAAGGTCGTGACGCGGATGATCATCGGCGAGCGCGTCCGGCCGGTGACGGGCGACTGAGGCCGGCCGTCAGGCCCGGTTTCGCCCGAGCGCGGCCTGCTCCATCTCCGCCAGCTCCGCCCGCGACACGCGGCGGTAGCGCGCGCGCGGCTTGTGCCCTCTCGCGAAGCGAAGCGCGTACAGATCACGCAACTGCACGAAATACCCCATCGCCTCCCGCGCGGTCATCTTGCTCTCGCCCGCCGCGCGATCGGCAAACACGTACGGCACTTCCGCAATGGACGCGATACGGCTCCGCATGAGCAGCTCGAGGCAGATCTTGAATCCCGCCGCCGAGATCTTCACGCCCTCGATCGCCGCCCGCCGCGCCAGGAAGAGCCCCGAGGTGGCGTCACGGACGGGCGTCAGCGGCCACGCCAGCACGCAGGCGAACCTGGACATCGCCAGGCGCAGGAACGGCCAGTCCTTCGCCCCCCCTCCCGGGATGTACCGGCTGCCGACGACGGCATCGACGTCGAGTGCCTGAAGCGCCGCCAGCATCCCGGGCAGAATCGACGGGGGGTGGCTCAGGTCGGCGTCCATCACGCCCAGCACCGGGGCCGACGCGCGTCCGAAACCCTCGATCACGGCGCTGCCCAGGCCGAGCTTCCCTGACCGGTGCACGACCGTCACCGGAAACCTGCCGGTGAGACCGTCGGCAATCGCCCCGGTCCCGTCCGGGGAATTGTCGTCCACCACCACGATTTCCCCGCGGATCCGGTGATCGGCGAACACGCCGGCCACGGCGGCCACGAGGTCCGCGAGCCGTTCCCGCTCGTTGTAGGTGGGCACGATGATGGAGACGTCGGACGCGTCGGTCATGGCCCTCGCGCTATGGTACACTGCCTCGCATTGTGGCCCAACCGGCCCCGGTGCTCCACTGTTTTCCCAGATGAAATGGCTGTTCGCGGCCTGCGCGGTCGTCCTGCTGCTCGTCCGCCTGCCGTCCGTCGTTCAGCCCGCAGGAGGCGACCAGGGGATTTACGCCTACGTCGGGCAGTCGATCCTCAAGGGCGAGATGCCGTACCGCGACGCGTGGGACCAGAAGCCGCCAGGCGTGCACCTGACCTACGCGGCGATGCTCGGCCTCTGGCGAAACGAGTCGGTCGTGGCAGCGACCGATTCCGCGGTCGCCGCGATCGTCGCAATGCTGCTCGTCCCCCTGGGACGGCGCCTGACGGGTCGGCAGGGTGCCGGGCAGGCGGCCGCGATTGTCTTCCTCCTGCTGGGCGACCCCTCGTTTCAACGCCTCGGCGGCCTTTGGGTGCGCGGCCAGGCCGAGACGTTCATCGCGCTGACGGTGACCGCCGCCATGCTCGCGGCGTTCGCCGCGGCCGACGCCGGCAGCGACCGCGGCCGCGAGCGGGTCGCCTTCGGCTGGAGCGCCCTGGCGGGGATGCTCTGCGGGGCGGCGTTCGTCTACAAGTACAACGCGGGCCTCTTCTCGCTACCGTGCCTTCTCGTCTACCTCATCGGCGTCCCCCGAGACACCCGGCTCGAGGTCCGGCGCCGGGGCCCGAGCCTGCTGTGGCGACAACTGCCGGCGTTCATCCTCGGTGCGGCCGTCGTCCCGGGTGCGGCGGTCCTCTGGTTGGCGTCAGGCGGGGCGCTCGGTGACCTCTACCAGGCCACGGTCGTCTACAACCTGGGCTACTCCGGGGAGACGTACTCCGGGCCGTGGGGCATCGCGCGCTACCTGGTGACGTTTCCGATAGGGCATGCGCAGGTGGACGCGCTGTGGTTCGTCGGCGGCGTGTCGTCGGCGGCGCTGCTCCTGCTGTCGGCGGCCGACCGGCGCCTGGCTTTCGCCCCGGCGTGGGTGGCCGCCGCCTGCCTTTCGATTGCCGCGAACGGCAGCCGCGGCCTGCCGCAGTACTTCGTGCAGGCGGCGCCCGCGCTGGCGCTTGCGTGCGGCGCGGCGGGCGCCTCCGCCTGGCGCGCGCTCGGCCCCCTTTCGCGCGCTGCCCTGTTCCTCGTCCTGGCCACGGGCGTCGTTCGCGTCAACCAGTTCGACAAGTGGGCCGCGAGCACGCTCTACGATGTCGACCACGCCCGCGGCCGGACGACCCGCGAGCAGTACCTGTCGAAGTTCGGCGGCCAGCGGCCCACCGACAAGTTCTCGGCGCTGGCGTCATGGCAGCTCGGCGAGCGACTCCGTGCCGAGACCACGCCGCTCGACCGGGTGCTCGTGCTGGGCTTCTCACCCGGCGCCCTCGTCGTCGCCGATCGGCAAAGCGCCTCGCGCTTCTTCTGGAGCCGTCCGTTGCTGGTCGGCTTCAACGAGGGGATGCCCGGCTACGGCGCCGCGGGCCTGCTGGCCGAGTTGACGAAGTGGCGCCCGTCGGTCGTGGCCCTCCAGCAGCGCGACTGGCCGGTCGAGGGCGTCGACTCCGCCACCTGGTTCTCGCGCCAGCCGGCGCTTCACGCGTGGCTCGCCGACGGTTACCGTCAGGTGGCCGACACGGGCACCTATTTCATCTGGAAACGGCGGGACGTGCCATGACGTCTCGCGACGCCGGCATGTCCGTGTGGCGCTTCGCGATGGTGCTGGCGGCGATCGTGCTGCTGGCCGTCACCCTCCGTACGATGTTCCCGCTCGCCGACCCGCCCTGGTTCTCGCCGGTCGGCGTCGTCTGGCACGACGAGGGCGCCTGGGTCCACAACGCGAGGAACCGTGCGTTGACCGGCCGGTGGCAGGTCGAAGGCGATCGCTGGAACCCGGTGTACATCACGCCGGTGCTGACCGGCCTCGAGTACCTCAGCTTCCGGTCGTTCGGCGTCGGCCTGTGGCAGGCACGCCTGGTCTCCGAGGTCATGGGTGTGCTGGCCGTCCTCTTGCTCGGCCTGGGTGTCGCCCGGATCGGCGGTCGCCCGGCGGGGCTCGTCGCCGCCGGACTCCTGGCGACCAACTTCGTCTCGCTCATGTACGACCGCGCCGCCACCATGGAATCGACGATGGTGTCGCTCGTCGTGGCGTCGTGGTACGCGTACGGCAAGGCGTCGGAATCGCCCCGCTGGGGGATCGTCGCCGGCCTCGCCGCGATGCTCGCGTACTTCACGAAGGCGTCGGCCGTGTTCTTCCTCGCGGCGCTCGGACTCGACGCGGTGATTGCGGTCGCCCTCTCGCGCGGCTGGGTCGGACCGCGGGGCGATCGCCGCGACGGAGGCGCGGCGGCAGCGTGGTACACGCTCGCCGGCCTGGTCGCGGCGGGCGTGCTGAGCCTCGTCCTCTTCGTCGGGCCGAACTGGCAGGAGTACCGGTTCTACAACTGGCAGATGTCGGTGATGCGCAAGCCGACCTACACGGTGAAGGCGATTCTGGACCGCGTGTCGTGGTTCCCGGTCATCCACGACTTCTTCACGCGGATGTGGACGGCAACCGCGCTCGCCGTCGCCAGCGGCCTCGGGCTCTTCTACCGGTGGCGGAACGCCGCGCCGGCCGAGCGGCTGCTCGTGCTGTGGGTGGTCATCGGCGCGCTGGAACTGGTGCTCCACGACGTGGGAAACGAGCGGCGACTCGTGTTCCTCATCCCGGCCCTCGTCGCGCTCGCCGCCCTGGCGCTCGCCCGCGACCGCGGGCTGGTCGATGACCGAGCGGAGGGCACGACGCGCGCGCGGGCCCTGCTGGCGGCCCCGGCTGCCCTGGCCGGCCTGTACCTGTTGAGCGGGGCGGCGCTCCGCCTGCTGTTCCTCGACGAGATCCACGCGGGCGTGTTTCGTTCGGCGGTGCGCTGGTCGGCAGGGGCCGCCGCGGCCGCCGGCGTCCTGGTCTACGCGTCGTGGCCGCGGATGCCCAGAGTATTGTCGCGCGTCCGCTGGAGCATGGCTGTCGGCGTGGCCGCCGCACTGGTGTTGGCCGGAGCCGATGTCTGGCAGTTCTCGGAATGGGCCGCCATCCGGACGTTCAAGAACTACGAGGCCATGGTGGCGATCGGCCGGCTGCTTCCACCCGGAACGCTGGTCCACGGGAAGCTCGCGAACGGCCTCGCCCTGGAAAGCGGCATCACGCCGGTATTCGTCGGGCGCGGTTTCGGCAACTATGAGGACCGCGCCCGGCGGCCCGATATCCGCTACCTGCTCACCTACGTCAGGCCCTCGCTGGGCTTCGAGAGCCAGGCAAGGAATCCGGTGATCGCGGACATCCTGGAAGCCTGCCCCGGGTGGAAGGTGGTGCGCGAGTTCGACGTTGCCGAGAACCCGTGGGGGCGCGACAGGGCTGCCCTGATCGACAAGTACCCGGACCGGAAGTGAGGTGATCGCCCCTCGACGTGGCTCGGGGCGACCCTGAGCCTGCCGAACGGTCGCGGGGCTGCCGCCTTCGCCCTTTCGGGCTTCGGCGCCCGGAAACGCCCCGCGCCACAGCGGAAACGCCCCGCGCCACACCGGAAATGCCCCGCGCCACATCGGAAGGCCGCGCGATACAATAGTGGTTTCGGGACGTGGGGTGTCCGTGCGCCAGATCGACGAGTCGGCCATCAAGCGCTTCTCCGACGTGCGGTTCCGGTCGGAGTACGACTACGCGCTGTTCGAGTACTACCGCAGCGCGAAGGTGATCGCGTACCTCGAGCAGGCCGGCGTGTCGATGACGGGCTGCGTGCTGGACGCGGGCTGCGGCGGCGGCGGGATGCCGGTGTCGTTCGCGGAAGAGGCCCGGTCGCTCGCGGCGATCGACCTGTCGCCTCGATTCAGGGACGCCGGCACGAGGCTGGCGGCCGAGCGTGGCGTCGGGAACGTCTCGTTCGCCGTGGCGAACGGCATGTGGCTCCCGTTCCGGCGCGAGGCGTTCGACCTGGTCCTCTCGCACGCCGTGATCGAACACGTCGCCGACGCCGCCCGGTACCTGCGCGAATGCCGCCGTGTGCTGAAGCCTGACGGCCGCATGTACCTGTCGACCGCGCCGTACCTTTCTTTCGCCGGCGCGCACCTGCCGCGCCTGAAGGTGCCGATTCCGCTGCACCTGCTCGTCGGCCGCCGCGCGGCATTCGCGACCTTCCGCGCGCTGGCGCGTCACGCCCCCTGGTCGCTCAGGGAGCCCGAGCACGAAAACACGTTCATCAAGGCGGCCAGGGCCGACGCCGTCAAGCACGACGATCTGCTGGAGCGCGTGAGGATCGGGCGGATGCGCACGTTGATTCTCGGTGCGGGCTTCGAGATCCTCAGAGAGGATCTCCACCAGACGCGGACGTTCCGGAGGCTGCCCGGCCCGATCGCGCGGTGGCTGCGCGAGAGTGCGCTGACGCAGGACGTGGTGGTCGGTGCCGTCGAGTACGTGCTCGCCGTCGGCGGGCACGGCCAGGAGGGCGCTCGCTAGGATCATGGCTGACATCGCTCGCTTCCGCTTCGAGGACGGCCGCGCGATCGACGCGCTCTACCGTCGGGTGTTCGGGCACGACGCGGCCAACGCGAGCCGCCTCCGCTGGCACTGGCAGTACGTCCAGAACCCGAATACCCCGTCCGACGGACCGCAGATCTGGCTGGCCCGCGAGGGCCCGACGATCATCGGGCAGTATGCGACGATGCCCGTGCGCCTCACGCTCAAGGGTCTGGAGGTTCCGGGCTCCTGGGGCATGGACGTCATGGTGGCCCCCGAGCGCCAGCGGCAGGGCATCGGCGAGGTGCTGTTCCGCACGTGGGACCAGAACGTCGGCGCGTCGCTTGGCCTGGGCCTGTCGCCTTCGTCGCACCGGCTGTTCAAGAAGATGAAGTGGCCAGAGGCCGGACCGATCCCGTGCCTGATCAAGCCGCTGACGCGGCGGGCCCTGCGCCGCCCGAGCTGGCCGATGGCGGTGAATCGCTTCGTCGGGGCAGTCTCGTGGCCCTATATCCGGCTCATCTCGCGGCCCAGGCCCCTCAGCGCACAGATCGAGCCGATTCGGCACTTCGATCAGCGGTTCACCGAGCTCTGGGCCAGGCTGGCGCCCTCATTCGGCCTGGCCGTTGTCCGCGACGCGGCCTACCTGAACTGGAAGTACATCGAGCCGCCGCACGTCCGCTACTCGGTCGTCGCGCTGAAGCGCGACGACGCGATTGGCGGATACGCCGTCTACCGCCACCTGCAGGAGCCCCGCGGGCGCGTGACGATTCTCGTGGACTTCATGGTCGACCCGTCCGACCAGGCGGGTTTCGAGACCCTGCTGCGGTGGATCGATCGCGAGGCGCGCGCGGCCGACTCCGACAAGATCAGGACCTTCGCCATGCACGCCGGCTACCGCAGGATGCTCCGCCGGTCCGGGTACTTCGGCGTGGCGTCGACGCTCGAATTCACGGTGAAGGTCAACGCCGTCCCCGTGCCGCCGGGCTTCTACGAGCAGACCGACGACTGGCACTTCACGCTCGGCGACTCCGATCAGGACCGCTAGATGCTCCATCTCCTCGTCGGCATCGACACCGAGGGCGACAATCAATGGGACGAGGCGTCGCGCGCGAACCAGACGTTCGAGAACATCTACGCGCTGCCGAGGCTCCACGCCCTGTTCGCCAGGCGGTCGGTGCGGCCCACCTACCTCGTCACGCACCCGGTAGTCTCCGATCCCCGCTCCGCTGACGCCCTGGGCGCCCTCCGCGAACAGGGCGCCTGCGAAATAGGCGCTCACCACCACGCGTGGGAGACGCCGCCGTTCGAGCCCGAGGACGTCCGCCGCCACACCTACGCGCTCGCGCTGCCGCCCGAACGGTTCGCGCGACAGGTGGCCACGCTCACCGGCGCCATCGAGGCGGCTGTCGGCGCGAGGCCGGTCTCGTATCGGTCCGGACGATTCGGGTTCTCGGCGGCGCACGTGTCGACGCTCGAGCGTGCGGGCTACCTCGTCGAGTCCAGCATCGCCCCTCTGTTCTACGAGACGCACAAGGGCGGGCCGGAATTCGTCGAGGCGCCGCTCGAGCCCTACTTCCTCTCGTACGACAACGCGAGCCGGCCCGGCAGCAGCAGCCTCCTGGAGTTGCCGGTGTCGGCGGCGCTCAACCGAAGGTATCCCGCGTGGCTGAGGCGCCGGTATGCCCGGGCGCCCTGGCCGTACACCACCAAGCGCGTCCTGCGAAAGCTGGGCCTCGCCCGGATGCTGTGGCTCCGCCCTTCGTATTCGTCGCTCGACGAGATGAAGCGCCTCGCGAGCCGGCTCGCCGCGGACGGCGTTCCGCTGCTCAACCTGCTCTTCCACTCGAGCGAAGCCATCCCGGGCGGCAGCCCGTACAATCGGACCGACGGCGACCTCGAGGCGTTCCTCGATCGCCTCGACCGGTTCATCGCGTTCGCGATCTCCGAACTGGGCGCCGAACCGGTGACGTTCGCCGAGTTCCGCGCCAGGTTCCTGGCATCCTGAGGCACCCGTGCGCATCTGTCACGTGACGCCGCACCTGCCGCCGGATCAGGCGGCCAACGCGCTGCTGCCCTACCACCTCGGATGCTGGGCGCGCGAGGCGGGCGACGATCCGTCGTTCATCGCCCACCCGCCCCGTCAGACTCGAAGCGATGCCGCGGCGGTCGCGCTCCCGGGGCCGGTCGCCTTCGTTCCCGCCCGCCAGCCCCCACACGCCATCGCGCGGGCGCTGAAGATCGGGAGCGCGGCGGCCGCGTGGCGCATCGCGAGCGTGGCCGGTCCGATCATCGCGGATGCCGACCTCGTGCACGTCCACAGCAACGGCCTGCTGGCGGAGGTACTGCGCGCGGCTGGCCGTTCGCGCGGGCAAGCCGGTCGTGCTGACGCTGTACGGCACGGAGATCTGGCACTACCGGCGGAAGCGCTTCGGCCCGGATCTGTTCACGTCCGCCTATCGGACCGCGTCGGCGGTCACCTTCTACAGCCGCGGCCTTCTGGATCACGGCGTCGCGCTCGGCCTGGACCGACCCGCGCTCCACGTCGTCTACCCGCCCATCGCGAACGAGTTTCGGGCGGCAGGCCGCGAGGCTCAACTCGCCGCCCGCGCGGAGTTGGGGATCGCGGCGCGGCACCTGCTCCTGAACGTCAAGCGCCTGCACCCGCTGGCCGGCCAGCGGTTCCTGATCGAAGCCATGCCGGCCATCCTGGCCGCGCACCCCGACACGCTCCTGGTGATCTGCGGAACGGGCGCGCTCAGCGGCGAACTCGCGGCCTCCGCGCGCGCGCTCGGCGTCGAACGCCACGTCCGGCTCGCCGGCCTGGTGGACAATGCGACGGTGGCCGTCTACAACCGCGCGGCCGACCTGTTCGTCCTGCCGTCGCTGCTCGAGGCGTGCCCGACGGTCGCCCTCGAAGCGCTCGCCTGCGGCACGCCCGTCGTCTCGAGCGACAATCCGGGCGGGGTCGAGCTTCATGGGCTGTTCGGCGATGATGTGGCGGTGGTGCCGCGGGAGAATCCGGCCCGGCTGGCGGGCGCGGTCGTCGACGCCCTGGCGGCGCCGCGGCGCACGCGGCAGGCGACGGCCGACACCCTCGAGCGCGAGTTCAGGCCGAAAGCGGTCGCGGCCCACTACGACGCGATCTACAAGGCAGTTCTGACCGGGGCAGGCCGTCGCGATGTCTGACAGGAGGACCTCCCGCTGGGCTCCGGCTCTCGTCGCCGCGGCTGCGGGAGCCGTCGCACTGGCGGCGCTCGCCGCGCACGCCTGGCAGTCGTTCTCGGGAGGCTACCTGAGCTACGTCAGCGGCATCTGGCTGGCGCTCGGGCGTGACCTTGCCGGCGGCGTATTCTTCCGCGATCTGATCGGACCGCTCGGATACGGCGGCACGCGCTACTTCCCGCTGTTCTTCGTCCTCATCGGGTCGCTCCTCGCCGTCGGCATCCCTCCCCTGGCGGCCGGCTGGCTTGCGAGCGGCGTGGCGGGCGCCGTGCTGGCCACGGGTCTCGCCCGCATCGCGCGGGTACTCGGCGCGCCGCGTCATGTGATCTGGCTCGCAGCGGCCGCGGCGCTGGCCCCGTACTTCGTGCAGCAGACGCTCTTCGAGGTCCGCGCCGACGTGCTGGCGGCCGGCCTCAACCTCTGGGGACTGTCGGCCGTCGTTCCCCTGTTCCGCGGCCAGCCGGCCGACAGAACTCGCGTATGGCCCGCCGCCGGCTGGTTCACGCTCGCGCTTGCGACGAAGATCACGAGTCTCACGGTGCCGGGGTGCGTGGCGATTGCGCTCGTGCTGTCCGGGCGCGTGCGGTCCGGGCTCCGCTTCGCGGTCGCCATGACGGCGGGGTCGGCGCTGTTCCTGGCGGTCGTGCAGGCGGCGAGCGGCGGGCGCGCCCTCGCCTCCTGGCGCGCCTGCATGTTCGCGGGTACGGGAGAGGGGCAGACGCTCAGGAATCTCCTGGCCGGGGAGTTCATCGCGCTCGCGCGATACTCGCACCTGCTGGCGGCGCTCCTGGCTCTGGCCTGCCTGGCGCTCGCGGCGGGCCTTGTCCTGGCCTGGCGAGATCGTCGCCAGCGTCCGGCTGACGGCGGTGCGACCGAGCTCGGCGGCCGGGCGCTCTGGCTGCCTGTCGTCCTCTTCGCCGGCGTGTCGGGCTCGACCGCGCTGACGCTCTCCTCGCCGGGCACGGTGCCATCGAACCAGGTGGTGGAGTGGCTCGGCGTGACCGTCGCGGTGTTGCTGTGGATGGCCGCCGCAAGACGCGAGCTGACGCTCGTCGTCTCGACGGCGCTGGCGCTCGTCGTCGTGTGGATGTCGGCCCAGGACTTCGTCCGAACCTCGCAGCTGTGGCAGACGAGGGCGAGCAGGACCACCGCTGCGACGCGGCGGCAGGTCGTCGAACTCGTCGCGAATGCGCCCGCGCCGGTCCTGTCGGAGTCGGCGCTCTGGCCGGTGCTCGCCGGCCTGCAGCCGTTCCTCCTCGATCCGTTCGCGCTGCGCGTCGTGATGAAATCGCGCCCCGACATCGCCCGTGATCTCGAGGCGCGGATCGACGCGCGGGCGTTCCCGGTCGTGATCTTCCAGGTCGACCCGACCTCGACGAAAGGCCGCGGCTACTACGAGAACGTCAACTTCGGGTGGCCCGTCACGGACCGGATCCTGTCACACTACCGCTTCGCGAGCCGCCCGGCCTCGGACGTGTGGATCTACGTGCCGAAAGGGCCAGATGAGCGCTGAACGCCCGCGCGGCAATCGGTCGCAGCGAGGCTCCCTGGAGCGATCGACCGCCGCCTGGTCCGCGCTGCTCGTGCTCGGCACGCTGGCGCTCTACTGGCGCGCACCCCTGCTGGGATTCGCGGGCGACGATGCGCTGGTGCTGTATCACGTGAAGCGGCTGGGCGGCGTCTTCCAGCCTGCGGCCTACTTCACGGCGCTCGACTTCTTCAGCTACTACCGGCCACTGGGGTTCCTCAGCTTTGCCGCAGACGCCGCGCTCTGGAGCTTCAGCCCGGGCGGGTTTCACGTGACCAACGTACTGCTGCACGCCGTGAACGGCCTGCTCGTCTTCGCGCTTGCCCGGCGCGTCATGACGGTCGGGACCTCGGCGCTTGCGGCGGCGCTGTTCGTCGCGCACAGCTCGAACCAGGAGGCGGTCTACTGGATCTCAGCGCGATTCGATCTGCTGGCCACGCTCTTCGTGCTGGCGACCGTGCTGCTGGCGACGCGCGAGCGGGTGGCCTGGGTGGCCGCGTCGCTCGTCACGTTCGGCTTCGCACTGCTGTCGAAGGAAGCGGCCCTGGCGGCTCCGATCATCGTCGGCGCGTACGAGGTCTTCGTGCGTCGGGCGCGGACCGGGCGAGTCGTCGTCGTGCTCGGCCTGATGCTGGCGGTCATCGCCGGGTACGCGGTGTTGCGGTCGACCGTCGGCGGCCTGGACCCGACGGGCGGCACCAGCCGGCTGCCGAAGGCGGCGATGCTCGTCGTCGCGATCGGTGCGCTGGTCGCGCTGTCGCGCTTCGGCTGGGAGCGCTGGCGGAATGCGGGGCCCCGCGTGAGCACGGCGGCGGCGGTCGTCGCGGCGGGCTTGGTGATTGCGGCGGCCGTCGCCATCAGCCTGCTGCCGGTTGCCGGAGCGCCGCTCAGACAGAAGCTGTCGTTCGCCGGTTTCGCGAGCTTCTACCTGTTCTCGCCGGTGGTTGCGCCAGCGCCGCCGCCGTTCTTCCTGAACCCGGCCACACCGGTCTACTGGGCCGGGGGCCTGGCCGCCATCGTTGCGTTAAGCGGAGTGATCGCGTTCGCCCGCGGCCGTATCCTGGCAGACGGCGTATGGCTGTTCATCATCCTCGCCACGGCCGGCGCGCTCCTGCCCGTTTCGAGCCTGACCGAAGGGCAGCGCTACCTGTATCTCGGCTCCATCGGCGTGTCGCTGGGCCTCGCGAAGTGGCTTGCCGACGGCGTAGGCCGCCCGAGGCAGGCTGCCGCCGTCGTCGTCGGGCTGGTCGTGGTCGTGTCCGCCTGGCAGGTTCAGCTGAAGGGCTCGGACTGGGGGTGGGCCACCGGCATGCTCTCGCGCGGGGCCGCGCTCGTGAATGCCGATCTGCCGGGCTGCGACCAGGGCGACGTGGTGTTCGCCGTCGCCCCGGTCGGCATCCGCGGTGTCTACAGCCACTTCTACCATCAGACGTTCTCCCAGGATGGCGGGTGCGAACCGGGAAGCTACCGCGCGCTCGTGCGCATGGTCAGGGCGGACCAGGCGATCGAGGTGCGCTGGGAAGACCCGCGGACGCTGGTCGTCCGCGCCCCGCACTACGCCGGCAATTTCGTGCTGTCCGGAGATCTGCGCGAGTTCGTCGTCGAGCAGCGGTCCACGCGCAACGCAGTGCTCCGAACACCCCTCGGCGTCGTCGTCTCGCGACCGGATGGCGACGCCCAGGAGATTCGACTCGCACTCGCACCCGAGGTCGATCTCGGCCGCTTGCGGTTCTACTATTTCGCCGAGGGCGAGGTGCGGCGTGTCCCGCCCATTCCGGCGCACTGGCTCACGCCCCGATGAGGACCCGATGCCCCTAGTCGAACAGCTCACCACGACGATTGCCGAAGCCATGAAGGCACGCGACCAGGCGCGGTTGTCGCCGCTCCGGATGCTGAAGGCCGCCTTGATGAACCGGGAGGTCGAGCGTGGCCGGCCGCTCACCGAGGCGGAGGATCTCCAGGTCGTCGCCACGCTGGTCAAACAGCGCAAGGACTCCATCGACCAGTTCGCGAAGGCCGGACGGCAGGACCTGGTGGACAAGGAAACGGCCGAACTGGCGGTGGTCGAGGCCTATCTGCCGCCGGCGGTCGACAGCGGCGAACTCGAGCGCATCGTGGCCGAGGTCGTCGCGGAAACCGGCGCGACCTCGCCGAAGGACATGGGGAAGGTGATGAAGGGCGTGATGGCCCGTCTGGCCGGCGCTCAGGTCGACGGCAAGGCGGTCAACGAACTGGTCAGGAGGCGGCTCGCCGGCTGACCCCGAACCAAATCGCGGACAGCCTCGTCTAAATGGATGAGTCGATAGAACCTCTCTCCTCCTCCTCCTCCGGGCCCCTTCTGAGCCGAGGGGCCCCCTCCTTTTCCCCGCCTGCAAAGCGTGCGGCATCCCGGGCGGTCGGTCCTTCAGACAGCCCTGTGTTACCCTGAGCGACGGATGGACGCTCCCTCGACAACCCTCGGCCCCGGTCGGCAGGACGAGCCTTCCGGACCTCCTCCTCAGGGGGCCCCTGGCGGCGCCAGGCTGGCCCGTTCCGCCGGCCTGATTGGCCTGGCCACGGCATCCAGCCGCATGCTCGGGCTGGTGCGCGACCTCGCGCTGGCGCACGTCTTCGGTGCGAGCCACGCGATGGACGCGTACATGGTGGCGTTCCGGATTCCCAATCTTCTTCGCGATCTCTTCGCCGAGGGCGCGATGAGCGCGGCCTTCGTGCCCACGTTCACGAGACTCCTGACGCTCGAGGGCAGGGCCGCGGCCTGGCGCCTCGGGAACCTCGTCATCACGGCGTTGCTGCTCGTCACGGGGGCGCTCGTCCTGCTCGGCATGGTGTTCACCTGGCCGCTCGTGACATTCGCGGCCGAGGACTACGCCGCCGTGCCCGGCAAGCTGGAGCTGGCGGTCTCGCTGGCGAGGGTCATGTTCCCCTTCCTGACGCTCATCGCGGTGGCGGTGGGCTTCATGGGGATGTTGAACTCGCTCCGCCGGTTCTTCGTGCCGGCATTCTCGCCGGCGATGTTCAACATCGGCACGCTGGCAACGATGGCGGTGCTGATTCCAGTCTTCCGGGCGAGCGGAGTCCATCCCATCTACGCCGTGGCCGTCGGCACGCTGGTTGGAGGCATCGGGCAGATCCTGGTGCAGTGGCCGATCCTCGGGCGCGAGGGCTTCCGGTTCCGGCCGACGATCGACGTGCGCGACCCCGGGTTGCGCGAGGTCTTGAGGCTGATGGGCCCTGGCACGATGGCCCTGGCAGCCGTGCAGGTCAACGTCCTCATCAATACGATGCTGGCGACGAGCCAGGGCGAGGGCGCCGTCTCGTGCCTGAACTATGCGTTCCGGGTGATGTACCTGCCAATCGGGCTCTTCGGCCTCTCGATCGCCACGGCAGCGGTTCCGAACCTCGCTCGAGACGCCGCGCACGACAACCGCGACGGCATGCGGCGCACGGTTTCGAGCGCGCTGCGCATGATGCTGATGCTGAACGTGCCTGCCACGCTGGGCCTGGTGGCGCTCTCCACGCCGATCGTGGCGCTGCTCTTCCAGCACGGCTCGTTCACCGCGAACGCGACCGTCGGCACCGCCGCGGCACTCGTGTTCTACGCGCCTGGACTGGTCGGCTACTCGGCCGTGAAGCTGGCCGTGCCGGCGTTCTACGCTCTCCGTGACAGCCGGACGCCGGTCATCGTCGGCGCCGTCTCCGTGGCGTTCAACATCGCGCTGAACCTGGTGCTCGTCCGGTGGCTCGGGTTCCGCGGACTGGCGCTTGGCACCGCCGTCGCGGCGCTGTTCAATGCCTCCGTGTTGCTGCTGCTCCTCCGCCGCAGGCTCGGGGGCATCGACGGACGCCGTGTCGGTCTGGCCCTGGCGAAGGTGACGCTGGCGGCCCTCGTGATGGCGGCCGCCGCGTGGGGCGCCGAGCGAGCCCTGCAGACCGCGCTGCCGGGGGCTGCTCTGCTGTCCAAGCTCCTCCGCATTGGCGCCGGCATCGGGTGCGGCCTGGCGGCGCTGGCGCTGTCCGCCCGCGTGCTGCGCATCGCCGAGTTCGACGAGGCGCGTCGCGCCGTGATGACCCGGCTGTTCCCCGCAAAGGACGCGTAGGGACTGTGGTACGATCCGGCTTGCGGCGAGCGGCCCGCCTGTATTGACGATGCGCTACCCCTCTTCATCCCCGCGCTCGGTGATCTACCGCTTCGGCCCGGGACCGGTGACGCTGGTCGTCAAGGCGCTGATCTGGTCGAACGTCGTGATGTTCGTGCTGTCGTGGCTCGTGCCGGACATCGTGCGGTACCTCGGGCTGCAACCGGCGGCGGTTGTCTCGCGGCTGTTCGTCTGGCAGCCGGTCACCTACATGTTCCTGCACGCCGGCGCCGCCCACATCCTGTTCAACATGCTGGCGCTCTGGATGTTCGGCGTCGAGCTCGAGAGGCTGTGGGGCCCGCGGTTCTTCCTGAAGTACTACCTGATCGCCGGGGTTGGCGCCGCGGCGACCACGCTGTCGCTGGCGTTGGTCCCCGGGCATGTCGGCACCTCGATGCGCTACGCCGTGACCGTCGGCGCCTCGGGGGCCATCTACGGACTGCTGCTGGCCTACGCGCTCCAGTTCCCGGACAGACCCATCTACGTGTGGGCGCTGTTTCCGATCCCCGCCAAGTACTTCGTCATGATCATGGGCGCCTTCGCCTTCATGTCGTCGGTCGGCGGAGACCAGGGCGGCGTGGCCAACAGCGCGCACCTCGGGGGACTCGTGGTCGGCTATGTCTATCTGCGGATGTGGCCGGCGCATCCGCTCGATGCGATCAAGTACCGCTACGTCAAGTTCAGGATGAACCGCCTCCGGCGCAAGTTCGACGTGCACAGCGGTGGTCGCAGCGACTGGGACCGGCGGGTTCACTGACAGCGGGCAGGGCCAGCATGCGATCTCGAGATCTTGCGATCTTGCGAACTGGCGATCTTGCGAACTGGCGAACTGGCCGATGAATCCTCCGACGACGGTCCGGGGCAAAGGAGAGGCGGTGTTGCCGACGCGGGAGGCGCTACTCGCGGCTTGGCGCTGGATGGTCCTGTCCCGCGTGCTCGACGACAAGGAGATTCAGCTCAAGAACCAGAGCCGGATCTTCTTTCAGATCAGCGGCGCCGGGCACGAGGCGGTGCTCGTGGCCGCCGCAGCCTCGCTTCGGCCCTCCTACGATTGGTTCTTCCCGTACTATCGCGACCGGGCGCTCTGCCTGGCGCTCGGCGTCACGCCCTACGAGATGCTCCTCCAGGCGGTGGGCGCAAGGGACGACCCGGCGTCTGGCGGCCGGCAGATGCCGTCGCACTGGGGGCACAAGCGCCTGAACATCGTCTCGCAGGGCAGCCCGACCGGCACGCAGTGCCTGCAGGCGGTCGGCTGCGCCGAGGCGGGCCGGTTCTATCAGCGCCTCACCGACATCCCGGATCGCGAGTCGCGCCACTACCCGGACGAGGTGGTCTACGTCTCATCCGGCGAGGGCGCGACGGCCGAGGGCGAGTTCTGGGAATCGCTGAACACGGCATGCGGCAAGCGCCTGCCCGTCGTCTATCTGATCGAGGACAACGGGTATGCGATCTCCGTGCCGAGAGAGGTCCAGACGCCTGGCGGCGACCTGTCCAAGGTCGTCACGTCGTTCCCGAACCTGCTGGTCCTGACCGTCGACGGGACCGACTTCGCCGCGAGCTCGCGCGTGGTCGCACAGGCCGTCGCATACGCGCGGGAGCGCCGAGGGCCCGCCCTGGTCCACGCTCAGGTCGTCCGGCCGTATTCGCACTCGCTGTCCGACGACGAACGGTTGTACAAGACGCCGGCCGAGCGCGAGGCCGAGGCGGCGAAGGACCCGATTGGGATTCTGGAGCGGCGATTGCTCGGCGACGGTCTGGCGACCCGCGAGGAGCTCGACGGAATCGTCGCCGATGCCGCGCGCGAGGTGAACGACGCCGCCGACCGGGCGCTGGCCGCCGAGAAGCCGGCCAGGGACACGGCCGGCCTCTGGGTCTTCTCGCCCGACGTCGACCCGGCCTCGGCGGCGTTCGACGCGCCCGGCGAACCGCAGGGGAAGCCCGACACGATGGTCGCGGCGATCAACAGGACACTGCGCGATGAGATGTCGCGAAACCCGGCCATCGTCATCTTCGGCGAGGACGTGGCCGACGCCACGCGCGAGGAGGCGTTGTCGGCGGTGTCCGGCAAGGGGGGCGTGTTCAAGGTGACCCACGGCCTCCAGCGCACCTTCGGCGCCCGCCGCGTCTTCAACTCGCCGCTGGCCGAGGCCAACATCGTCGGCCGCGCGGTGGGCATGGCCGTCCGCGGCATCAAGCCGGTCGTCGAGATCCAGTTCTTCGACTACATCTGGCCCGCGATGATGCAGCTGCGAGACGAGATGGCGATGCTGCGCTACCGGTCGGGCAACAACTTCTCGTGCCCGATGGTGGTGCGCGTCCCGATCGGCGGCTACCTGCGCGGGGGAGCGCCGTACCACAGCCAGTCCGGAGAGAGCATCTTCGCGCACTGCCCGGGAATCCGCATCGCGTTCCCGTCGAACGCGGTCGACGCCGCCGGGCTGCTGCGGACGGCGATCCGCTGCGACGACCCGGTGATGTTCCTCGAGCACAAGCACCTCTATCGGCAGACCTACAACAAGGGCGAGTACCGGGGTCCCGACTTCATGATTCCGTTCGGAAGGGGCTCGCTGGCGAGGCCGGGCGGCGACCTCGTCGTCCTGACGTGGGGCGCCCTCGTGCAGCGGTCGATCCTGGCCGCCCAGCAGGCGGAGAAGGACGGCATCAGCGCAGCGGTCTTCGACCTCCGCACGATCATCCCGTACGACTGGCCGGGCATTGCCGACCTGGTCAGGCGTACGAACCGGGTCGTCATCGCGCACGAGGACCAGCTGACGTGCGGATTCGGCGCGGAACTCGCCGCGAGGATCGGTGGCGAGCTGTTCGAGCACCTCGACGCACCCGTCAGGCGAGTCGCGGCGCTCGACACCCCGGTCGCCTACTGCCCCGACCTGGAGGAGGTCATCCTCCCGCAGAGCGCGGATGTTCTGCGTGCGATCCGGGAGACCGCGCGATACTGACGCGTCAGGGCGCGCCGCGGCTTCCGGCCTCGCGCTTCTTCCACGCCTCGAACACGTAGGCGACGATGCTCTGGGCGATCTCGGGCACGCCGTGCTTGGCGTTGTTGTAGACCGCGTCGTAGATCGTAGTGTCGGACTGGGACACGCGCAGGCAATCCTCGAGGAACTTCTCCCGCGTCTTCTCGTTCTCCCTCACCAGCCGCCTGGCTTCCGGTTCGGACATCTCCATGCGCCTGGCCACCGTCGCCACGCGGAAGTCGATGTCGGCCTCCAGGCGGAAGTGATAGCAGTTGTCGAGTTTCTGCGTGATGACCGCGCCGCCGCGGCCGACGATGATGGCGTTGCCTGCCAGCGCGATGCGCAGGACGTATTTCGGGATCCGCTTGAACACCTCGCTGTGCTGGACATAGCCCGGCACCAGGAACCCGATGGAGTCGAGCGAGCTCGAAGGGCCGCCGAGGTCCTCGAGCACCTTCATCGACAGGTTCTCGTCCTGGCTGACCAGCTCGAGCAGCGCCTTGTCGTAGATGTTCCAGGTTTCGCCGGTGCGCTCCTCCATCAGGGCCTTCAGACACTCGCTGAGCGGGTACCCTTCGCATCCGAACCGGCGGGAGATCGTGATGGTGGGGCGGCTCCCTGGCGCAGCGCTGGGAGCGCGCTGCTCGGTGAGCCCGACCCATGTGGACAGCCGGCGCTCGACGCTCGGAATCAACTGACCGTAGGACTTGGACATGGTCCGCCTCCTTCGCATGGCCGCTGATCGGACCGATCGGACAACCGACGGCTCGCCTGGTACCCAGTATACGCCTGGCCGGTGCTCGGGTCGCCGTCCGGGCCCGCACGGCGCAAATCCGGCCTCGCGGGAGCATAATAGGTCGTTCCCGTCCTCGGGGAGGGAGAGCCAGCGACCGAGGATCAGACGAGGTGTGAGTTTGAGGAGGCACATCATGGGCAGACCTGTCACGTTGTTCACCGGCCAGTGGGCCGATCTGTCGTTCGAGGTGCTGTGCGGAAAGGTGTCCGAGTGGGGCTACGACGGCCTCGAAATCGCCTGCTGGGGCGACCACATGGACGTCAGGAAAGCGGCGTCGGACCCGGCCTACGTCGCCGAGCGGCTCAGGATTCTCGAGAAGCACAATCTCCGGTGCTGGACCCTCGGGTCGCACCTGGCCGGGCAGTGCGTGGGTGACCGCTACGACGAGCGGCTGATGGCGTTCGCGCCGGCCGACACCCGCGGAAAGCCCGACGCGCTGCGCCGGTGGGCCACCGAGGAAATGACAGCCACGGCACGCGCCGCTCGCGCCATGGGCTGCAACGTCGTGACGGGCTTCATGGGCTCGCCGATCTGGCACGCCTGGTACTCGTTCCCGCCGACGACCGAGGAGATGGTGGAGGCCGCGTTCCAGGAGGTCCGCCGGCTCTGGACGCCGATCTTCGACGAGTTCGACCGCCTGGGCGTGAAGTTCGCCCTCGAGGTGCACCCGACGGAAATCGCGTTCGATCTCTACACCGCCGCCCGGCTGCTGCGCACGTTCGAGGACCGGCCGACGCTCGGGTTCAACTTCGACCCGAGCCACCTCGTGTGGCAGGGTCTGGAGCCGCATCTGTTCATCCGCGAGTTCGCGTCGCGGATCTACCACGTGCACATGAAGGACGTCAGCGTGACGCTGGACGGCAAGGCCGGCATCCTCGGGTCGCACCTGCCGTTCGGCGACCTGCGGCGCGGGTGGAACTTCAGGTCGATCGGCCACGGCGACGTCAGCTTCGAGGAGATCATCCGCGAACTGAACGCCGCCGGGTACGGCGGTCCGCTGTCGGTCGAGTGGGAAGACAACGGCATGGACCGCGAGTTCGGCGCGCGCGAGTCGCTGGAGTTCGTCCGCGGCATCAACTTCTCGCCTTCGACCGTCGCCTTCGACCGCGACATGAAGCACTGACCTGGCGGGCGGGCGCCTGGAGGCCTCGCCCCGGCACGGGCCCGGCTGCAAGAACGGCGGCCGGGCCCGTTCTCTCTGTGAAGGCCAGGGGCCGCCAGCCGGAGCGTCCGGCCCAGTCGCGCGGCCGTGCCCAGGGAGGATTCCGTGCCGAGACCACTCACCGCGTTCGTAGCCAGCCTGCTGATATCCGTTGGCGTCGCCTGCGCAGGAGGGACCGCCGCGGCGCAGGGCGTTCGTCCGGTGCTGCCGCCGCCCCCGCCCGTGCTGAAACTCCCGGCGGGCGAATCCCCCGCGCGGATCTCGCGGATGGACGTCCGCGTGACCGTCTCGGGCCTCGAATCGGAAACCTCCACCACCATCACCTTCGCGAACCCGAATGCGCGGCAACTCGCCGGCGACCTGGAGTTCCCGCTGCCGGATGGCGCGGCTGTGGCCGGCTACGCCCTCGACATCGGCGGCCGGATGGTCGACGGCGTGGGCGTGACGAAGGAGAAGGCCCGGGTGGTGCTCGAGACCGAGATGCGGCGACGCGTGGATCCCGGCCTGGTCGAGCACGTCCGCGGCAACGTGTTCCGGACGCGGGTCTTCCCCCTGCCGCCGCGCGGCGAGCGGACGGTCCGCATCGTGACCGTGGCGCCGCTCGCGCTGTCTGGCGGCGATGCCGCCTGCCACGTGCCGCTGCCGCGGGTCGTCATCCCGACGCTGGCTCTGCGCGTCGAGGTCGTGAAGGGCGCCGTGAAGCCGCAGTTGGGAGGCTTCGGCAACCTGTCGCTGACCGAATGGAACGACCGGTGGGTGGCCGAGTCGACGATCACGAGTTCCGCGCCCGGCGACAATCTCTACATCCGCCTCCCCAAGCTGCCGACGCTCGTCACCACCGTCGAGGAGTCCGGCGGGGAGCGATACGTCGCGATCAGCCACGCGCCGGCGTTCGGGACAGCCCAGTCGGCACGCCCGATGGACCGCGTGGCGGTAGCCTGGGACGCGTCCGGCAGCCGCAGTACCTGACGCCGTCCGGAAGGACCGCGCGCTGCTAGCGGCCCTCCTGTCGATGCCCACCTGGCGGAACGTCACCCTCGACGTCGTGGTGTTCCGCAATCGCCCGGAGGCCGCGCGGACGTTCGCTGCGCGGGCCGGCGCGGCCACGGAGCTCTTCGCGTTTCTCGACCAGCTGCCGTACGACGGCGGCACGGATCTGGCGGCTCTCGACCTGCGGCGGAGCGCCGCTCCGAACGCCGCGGATGCGGCGTGGCTGGTCTTCACCGACGGTCTCTACACGCTCGGCGCCGGCCTGCCGAGGTTCGGCGGGCTGCCCGTCCACGTGATCGCGTCGGACACGGTACGAGACGCGGCGCTGCAGCGGTTCCTCGCGGCGGCGTCTGGCGGCCAGGTCGTGGATCTCGCGCTGCTCGAGCCGGCGGCGGCCGCAACGCTCGTGGCCAGGCCGCCCGAGACGCTGCTCCGCGTGGATGCCGAGCCCGGCACGCTGGCGGACGTGCAGTACCGGTTCACGTCGGGCTCCGGCCGCGCCACCGTCTACGCCCGGCTGCTTCGCGCCGGCGAGGTGACGCTCGTCTACGGCTCGGGCGGCGTGGAGCGGCAGCGCACGCCCGTGCGGCTGCCGGCCGGGACGGTTCCGACCGGGCGCGTGATCGCCCGCGCGTGGGCCGGGCGGATGGTCGAGGAGCTTGCCGTGTTCCCCGATCGGAACGAGGCGGCGATGGCGGACCTTGGCCGACGCTTCGGATTGGTGACACCGGTCACCTCGCTCATCGTGCTCGAGAGCGTCCAGCAGTACCTCGAACACCAGATCGAGCCGCCCGCGACGTGGCCCGAGATGCGCCAGCAGTACCTGGCCGGTCTCGAGGCGCGAAAAGGTCGGGAGCGCCAGCAGCGCACGGCGAAGATCGACCGCGTGCTGGCCTGGTGGAAGGAGCGCGTGTCCTGGTGGGAACGCGAGTTCACGTACTCGAAGGACTTCAGGTGGACGGGACCGGCCAACATCGCGCAGGGGAGACAGGAGCGCGGGGTTGTCGGTGGCGTCGTGGGCGGGGTGACGGCCGAGGCGCCGGTCGTCGACGCCGCGAGAGCCGCAGCGCCGGCGGTCGCCCGCACCGCGCCCGTGCAGGCACAGGACATGGCGCGCGAGGCGAAGAAGAGCGCGAACGAGGATGCGGCGACCGCGGTCGCCGCGATCGCCATCAAGGCGTGGGCGCCCGACACGCCCTACCTGAAGGCCATCAAGGGTGCGGCCCCGGTCAGAGCCTACGCCGCCTATCTCGAGCAGCGAAAGGCCTACGCGGAGAGCCCGGCGTTCTACCTCGACTGCGCGGGCGCGATCCTGCCGGTCGACAAGGCGCTCGGCCTCAGGATTCTCTCGAACCTCGCCGAACTGAGACTGGACGATGCCGCGCTGCTCAGGGTGTTCGCGTGGCGGCTCGGTGAAGCTGGGGAACTCGACCGGGCGGTCGAGGTGCTCGAACGTGTCCGAGGCCTTCGGCCCGAGGATCCGCAGTCGCTTCGCGACCTCGCGCTGGTGCTTGCGGACCGGATGGATCGCGACCGCCGCGGCGCCGACGGCGTCCGCGCGGCTCGACTCCTCAACGACGTCGTCCTCGGCGAGTGGTCGCGCTTCGAAGAGGTCGAGGTGATCGCGCTGATGGAGCTCAACCGGCTGCTGGCGCGGCTCGAGCGACTGGACCCGGCATCGTCCGCCAGGGTGGACTTCGTGGACGCCCGCCTGCGGAAGCTCCTCGACGTCGACGTCCGCATCGTCATGAGCTGGGATGCCGACAATACCGACATCGACCTCCACGTGATCGAGCCGTCCGGCGAGGAGGCGTTCTACGGCCGCAACCTGACGACGACCGGCGGCCACGTGTCGCGCGACTTCACGCAGGGATACGGGCCAGAGGAGTACGTCGTGCGGCGGGCGATGCCGGGCGTCTACAAGATCCGGTGCAAGTACTACGGGTCGAGCCAGCAGACGCTGGTGGGGCCGGCCACGGTGGCCGCGGTCGTGATCACCAACTTCGGCCGCCCGAACGAGCGGCGGCAGACGCTGACGCTCCGCCTCGACGCGGTGAAGGAGATGGTGGATATCGGCGAGGTGACGATTGGCGGAAGCTCGGCGGCAGTGACCGACGCGAAGCCTGCACCGCGCGTCACCCGGGCGATGGTCGAGGCGCTGCAGCGGGGCGCCGAGCGCGCCGAGGTGGAGCGACGGCTCGGCCCGCCCTCGAGGGTCGAGGGCAGCGGCGTCACCGTGCTGGTCTACATGACGGCCGCGGGCAACCAGGTGCGCCTGGGGTTCGGCCCCGCGCTGCTGTGGGCGCGGGAGGTCTACCAGGGCGCCGAGCGCGACCTGACGCTGCGCTGACGGCCCCTCTCTTGAGGCCTTTCACTCCTGGCGTGACTGTCACCATAATGGAGACTGTCACGCCCGGAGCCGTCCATGCCAAGCGAACAACCCCTTCACGTCATTCTCGGCGCCGGCGGCGCCATCGGAACCCCCCTTGCGGCGCAGCTGATGGCACGCCGGCAGCGCGTGCGCGCCGTGTCTCGCAGCGGTGCCGCCCCGTCCGGCGTCGAGGCCGTGCGCGGCGATCTGAACCAGCCCGACGACGTCCTCCGGGCCGTCGAGCCCGGCGCCACCGTGTACCTCCTCGCGGGCCTGAAGTACGACCGCCGGGTCTGGCAGGCGCAGTGGCCGCGGATCATGAGGACCGTCGTGCGCGCCTGCTCGGCGAAGGGGGCGCGCCTCATCTTCTTCGACAACGTCTATCTCTACGGCCGGGTCGATGGGCCGATGACCGAGGAGACCCCGGTCCGACCGGTCAGCCGCAAGGGCGAGATTCGCGCCGGGATCGTCGAGTTCCTCCAGAATGAAATGGCTGCGGGGCGCGTCACGGCCGCGATCGCGAGGGCCGCCGACTTCTACGGGCCGCACGCGGACAAGACCAGCGTGGCGTCGATCCTCGTCTTCCAGCGGCTGGCCGCCGGCAGGTCGGCGCAGGTCTTCGTCGACGCAGACAGGAAGCACTCCTACACCTACACGATCGATTGCGCCAAGGCGCTGTGCCTGCTCGCGGACGCAGACGACGCGTTCGGACAGGCATGGCACCTGCCGACGGCGCATCCGCCGCCGACCGGGCGCGAGTTCATCGGGCTGGCGGCGGAGGCGCTCGGCGTCGCACCCCGCGTGTCCGTGTTGCCGGCCTGGATCATGAAGACGCTGGGGCTCGTGGTCCCGATGATGCGCGAGCTGGCGGAGATGCTCTACCAGAACGACAGCGACTACCTGTTCGACTCGTCGAAGTTCGAGCGGCGTTTCGCGTTCACGCCGACGCCCTACGCGGAAGGCATCCGCGAGTGCGTCAGGCCCGCGCTATAATCCCCGCACGCCGGTCGCCTTCTCTTCGTCGAACCTCCGTGGAGGTCGCGGTGAATCTCGCCCCGGGCACGACCGTCGGTCGCTACCGCATCGTCTCGGCGCTTGGGGCCGGCGGCATGGGCGAGGTCTACGACGCGGAAGACACACGTCTCGGCCGGCGCGTCGCGCTGGAGGTCCTGCCGGAGGGTCTGGCGCGAGACCGCGGCGGGCTGGCTCAGCTGGTTCCACGCCGTTATCGGTTCCATGGCGCGTTCCGTTCGACTCGGCGAGGACCTGGTCCGTCGGGATCCACTCAATCCGATGGTCCTCCTGTTCTACAGCGCGATTCCGTTCATGCAAAGCCGCTTCGATGAGTCGGCCGACTCTTCTGCGGCGGCCTACAGAATGGCGCCCGATTCGGCGATGTTCACATACTGGTACGCGATGACCCAGGCCTATGCGGGCCGGACTACGAAGTGCCTGGAGATCGTGGAGGCCCTTCCCGACGACCCGGGAGACGATGCGATGAAGCGCCTCGCGAAGATCATTGGGCGTGCGGTGTCCGGGGACCGGGCCGGCGCAGACGCTCTTATCACGTCGTCGTAATGGACAGTAGCAACGCGCAGTTGGCCTGAGAATTCATCGCGTTTCTGCCGACATCCGATATGTTGTGATACAGTGTAGCTAGCAATCTACACATATAGCACTCTATGGCGCTGAACATCAGGAACGAGGAAACCGAGCGGCTCGCGGCGGCGCTCGCGAGGCTCACCGGCGAGACCAAGACGGAAGCCGTGACCCGGGCGCTCCGGGACCGGCTGGCACGGGTGCGCGGTGACCGCGCCAAGCGGCGCCTGGCCGACGACCTCGACGACATCGGCCGTCACTGCTCGAAGCTGCCGGTGCGCGATACGCGGACCTCGGATGAGATCCTCGGCTACGACGAGCACGGACTGCCCCGCTGATGGTCCTCGACACCTCCGCCCTGCTCGCGATCCTCCAGGACGAGCCCGAGCGCCGGGCCTTCAACGAGGCGATCGAGGCCGCCGACTCACGGACGCTCTCGGCGGCAAACTACGTCGAGACCTCGATCGTCGTCGAGGTTCGGCACGGCGCCGAAGGTCTGCGCGACCTCGACCTGTTCATCGAGCGGGCCGAGATTGAACTCGTGCCGGTCGACGCCGCCCAGGCCCGAATCGCCTGCCGCGCGTTCAGCCGGTTCGGCAAGGGCCGCCATCGCGCCGGCCTCAACTTCGGCGACTGCTTCGCCTATGCGCTGGCGACGGCGCGCGGCGAAGCGCTGCTGTTCAAGGGCGACGATTTCGTCCACACGGACCTCGCGGCGCCTCGGTCGTGATTGGCCGCGCTGGCACCGGCACTGGACTGAGCGGGCGAAGAAGTCGCCACGGTGATCCACGCGGGCGGGGCTGAAGCCCCGCCCCCACGGAAGAAGGCGAGGCCCGCCCGCCCGGGTCACCGCGGGGGTCGACTCGCGGCCGCGCCCGGATTGTGGTCCAGCACCTCGAACACCGGCAGCGGCTGGGCCACGTTCTTGAACTGGACCGGTCCGATGTCCTTGAGCAGGGTCACGTCCCTCACCCGCCTCGCCGTCTCGTCGCCGATCATGATCTGCCCCTTCACCGCGTGTGCGGCGAGCCGGGCGGTCACGTTGGTCACCATCCCGGTGGCGGTGTAGGTCCAACGCGCGCCGGTGATGCCCTTGATGCGCCGCGACCCGATCAGAACGGTGCCGGTGTTGATCCCCTGGTTCACGTCGATCGGCTCCATCTCGGCGGCGAGCTCCTTGTTGACCGCTGCCGTCTTCCGGCGGATGGCCAGCGCCGCAGCCACCGCCGCCCGCGCGTGCGCCAGCGGCTCGTCGGCCCGGAAGATGACCATCAGGCCGTCTCCGGCCGTCTCGTTGATGTCTCCGTGGTGCTCGTAGATGTCGTCGATGAAGGCCGAGAAGTACTTCTCGACGAGGAAGCTCACCTTCTCGCGGTCGAGCTTCTCGGTCAGCTTCGTGTAGCCGCCGATGTCGAGGAAGAGCACGGTCGCGTCGGCGTCGACCATGCCGAGCTGCGGGCTGGCGGGGCTCCTGGCCACGATTTGCCGGACGGCCTCGGGGACGAACTGCGCCAGGTGCTCCTTGGCCTGGTCGAGCAGGCGGACGCGCATCAGCGCATCGCGCAACTCGCTGTTGAGCTGCACCAGGTTCTCGTACATGTCGAGGCCGTTGAGCACCAGGGCGACGTGGTTGCCGACGAGCGTCGCCAGGTCGAGGTCGAGCGGCGTGAACGCGCCGACCACCTTCCGGTTGTCGATCTGCAGGATGCCGCGGATGCCGGCCCGGTCGCGCAGCGGCACGCACAGGCCGGACTGCACCCGCGAGACCACGATGCTCTCGCTCGACGGGAACGACTTCAGCGCGTCCTCGAACAGCAGCGCCTCGCCCTTCTGGGTGACACGCTCGAACAGCACGCGGCTGAGCGGGCTGGGGACCGTGCTGTCACCGGATCGGTGCACGGCGAGGACCGGCGTGAACCGCGCCGCCTTCGCCGGCTCCTGTTCCCTGGCGGCCGGCACGAGATTGGCCGGCGCACCCGCCTGGGACGGCTTGAGATACACCGTCACATCGGTGGCCACATCGAACGACTCGAACAGGAGGCTGGCAACCGTTCGGAGCATCGAATCCCGGTCCCGGGTGGCCGCGAGGCGGCTGAGCAGGTTGTAGAGGCACAGCAGCGCCCGCCTGTCGTCGCCGACCCGGTTCCGAATCGTCTCGATGTCGGCGTACCGGTTGGCGCGCATCACGTTCTTCTCGACGAGCGCCTCCTCGTCCGCGACCACCTGCGTCACCGGGAGGCCGGCCGGCAGGGTCTCGACGGGCCGGCCCTCGCTGAGCAGCCGGATCTTGATCACGATTGGCTCGAGCGGGTTCCCCAGCCGCACCTCGTCGCCGTTATCGAGCGGGCACTGAAACCCGATCGTCGCGTCGACGGTGATGGACTTCTGGCCGCGCCTGATCTCCGAGCCATTTCGGCTCTTGAGATCCTGATAGATGGCGCGCTGGCCGGCGAAGAAGATCTCGCCGTGGCGGGTCGAGATGTGCCGATCGGGCAGGTGGACATCGCACGCCGGGTCGCGCCCGAGGGTCATCGCCGCGCCGGAGGACGACTTGAGGACCTGGCCCTCGCGAATCAGATCGAGGCTCAGGCGGGGGGCTTTGGAACCGTTGCTCATGGGCGCTCCGCAGAAGTCGCTCGGGCCGTACCCGGCCGTGACGTGCCGGGCCGGCCCCGGCGGGCTTTCCTGAGCGAGCACGGTAGCACGCGGCCACCTGTCGGGCAAGCCGGCGGCATGAGACCTTGCGTCGCGGCGATCGACCGGCTAACATTGCCCGCATCCAGCCACTCGATGACTCTACCGGCCGTCATGCACACGACGGGAACGGCTTCGGAGCGGCCTTGCGGATCCTCGAGGTAGCCTATGAACGCTGACTCGCCGAGCTCCTTGAGCCTGGACGCCCCCGAGCTTGAAGAGCAGGCGCTCGCCTTCTTCCAGGCCGTCGAGCGTGCGGCGGCCGGCCACAGCCCGCGGGTCGAAGCCACGTACGGTTCGGCGACCTTCACCCTGACGCTCCCCCCGCTCGGCGAAGGGGACCGCGGCATGGTGTACACCATCGAATCCCACTCGCTCGGCATCCCGGCCGACCTTGGTCCGTTGTGCCTCAAGGTGGCAAAGCCTCAGCCGATCTGCCGCGAGCGGTTGCTCGAGGAAATGATGACCACCGCCTACTTCCTGGCGGAGGGAGTGGTCGTGCCGCGGATCCACTACATGGATCCGCTCGGGCGATTCGCCGTCAAGGACCGCATCGAGGGCGAGTCGATCACGAGCATCTACCTGCGGTTCGCGCAGCTGACGGCGCGGGCGCAGGAACTGATTCTCGGAGACCTGGAGAGATTCCTGAACCGCCTGCTGGACCTCTTCCGCAAGCGGCCAGATTGCCAGGTGTCGATCAGCCCGAACAACATCTACGTGCTCAGCGAGGGAGGGCGGTTCCACGACCCCGTCCGGTTCGTGCTGATCGACCCTGGCACGACGCTCAAGAAGAGTTACGAGGGCTTCACGTTCAACCACTACTGGAACAAGGTGCTGCCCGATCGGATCCGCAAGTACGAGCGCACCGGGTACCTGCAGTGGCTCGTGCCGCGGGAAGTCAACGAGTCGGAGCGCGACGAGGTCAAGTCGTTCGAGATATTCCGCGGCATGACGCCGGGCGAGGTGTTCATCCTGCTCAAGGCGGCCCGGACCGTCGAATTCGACGCCGAGCAGACCATTCTCCGCCAGGGCGAGGTCGGCGAGAACTTCTTCCTGGTGCTCGAGGGCGTCGTGGAAGCCCGCCGCAGTTCCTTCGTGCGCACCGGCTCGTGGAACGTGCGCGTCGGCAAGGGGTCGGTCGTGGGCGACATGGCCTTCCTGCTGCACGTGCCCCGCTCGATGACCGCTGTCGCGACGACGCGGTGCAAGCTGATCGAGATCGATCGCGGCCGGTTCAACGAGATGCTCGACGCGAAGCTCACGGCGCCCTACAAGCTGATCCACAACATCGCCATCATGCTCGCCGAGCGCCTCCACGCCAGGGACCGCGCCCACCAGGAGCTGCTCGAAGCCCCGGACCGCGGCGGCAGTTAGCGAGGCAGCCGTGAACGAGACTGCCACCGGCCCCGCCGCCCTGCCCGGGTCGCCCACGCGCATGGAGATCTGCCCGCGCTGCGAAGACGGTCTGCTCGCCACGGTGGAAACGACGCACGAGGTCCTGGTCGAGGGGTCGCTCGTGCGGATCCCGCGCGTGCGGGCCGACGAGTGCCCCGCCTGCGGCTACCGGTCTCTCTCGGGACGCGAAGCACGGCTCATCGAGGTCCTGTTCACGTCGAGCTACGAACGGATTGGCGACCTGGTGTCCGATTCTGCGCTCCGCGGGCTACCGCGGGATGTTCCTCCGCGAGGATCGAACCGAGACCGGGCTCGGCTTCGGATTGCCCGAGTCGGTCGAGAGTCTGGCGGGCGATTTGCGCGAACTGTATCTCGACAACGAGACAAGCCACGTACTCGATGGGCTGCAGGCCCCGGCCGGGCTGGTGGCCCTCGACGTCGCCGGACAGGTGCACCGCCTCACGCTGCCGAAGCTCGGCGAGGGCGAGAACGGAACGGTCTTCAACTACGAAGGGCGACCCGACGCGGTCTTCAAGGTGGCCAAGCCCAGACCCTACTGCCGCGACCACCTGCTCGGCGAGAACGAACAGACCGGGTTCTTCGCCGGCGAAGGCATCCCGGTGCCCCGCATCCTCGAGAGCGATCGATTCGGACGGTTCGTGGTCAAGCAGCGGCTGGCCGGCCGGTCGCTCGCGGTCGTCTACGATCAGCTGGGCGATCCGCGCTCGGCGCGCCACGTCCTGGTGCGAACCGCCGTGCGGGCGTTCGTCGACCGCCTGCTCGAGCTGTTCGTGCGACACCCGGACTCGAAGGTCTCCGTCAGCCCGAACAACATCTTCGTCGTCGAGTCGGCCGGGCGGTGCGAGTGCCTGCTGGTGGACACCGGCCTCGCCCCGTTCCATGATTACTCGGCGTTCACGTTCGACGAGTACCTGGAACGTGACCGTGCCGCAGAAGATCAAGCGGTACCGCGAAGTCGGCTACATCGAGTCGGATCACCATGCCTCGGCCGGTGCCGCGGGAGGGGTCGCGCCGTAGCCCGGCTGAAGGGAGAGGCAGGCCATGCACCAGCCCAGGAGCCCCCTTGGTGGCTCTTCCTCCCAGGCGACAGCGGCCGCCATTCCGCCCGCCACGCTCGAAGTCGTCAGCGACGCCACGCGTCGTTCCGTCTCGATCGGTCAGGTCCCGTGGCGCATCGGACGCGGACCCGCCAACGACCTCGTGCTGTCCGATTCAGGAGTCTCACGCACCCACGCCGAGGTGATCTACGCGGATGGCGGCTACGCCATCCGCGACGTTGGTTCCTCGAACGGCACGTTCGTGGACGGCGCCCGGACGGAAGCGGCCAGGTTGCGGACCGGGGCCAAGATCGAAATGGGCCGCGCCCTTCTCACGTTCGTCCAGCCGGTGCCGGAGGTGTCCGACGTTGATCGGCTCGTTCTCATGGGCAGGAGCGATCTCCTGCGTGCGATGGACCTGCCCGTCCTGGGCGCCGCCGCGAGACTGATGACGGCCCGCTACGTGCCCAGAGGCGGCGTGGTGCTGCGGCAGGGGACGCCGATGGAGGGCGTCCTCTTCGTCCACCGGGGCGCGCTCGCCGTCGTGGAGGTCAACGACGAGGGCGGCGAGCGAGCCGTCGGACGGGTGGACGCCGGCGGCCATTTCGGCGAGCGGGCGCTGGTGGGCCCCGTTTCGGCGCCGCAGACGCTGGTGGCCCGGGAGGATTCGTGCGTGCTCGAGCTGGCGATGGCCGCGCTCGATCACGTCATGGCGAAGCGGGCCGACGACAGCGGATCCGTCGCGCGCACCGTTCTGAAGAAGATCCAGACCGAACAGAGCCGGCTGCCCGTCGCCGCCGCCCGTGCGCGCCGCGACGACCTGGCCGACATCCTCACCCCGACGGCGGTCGAGATTCTCGGTGACGACAAGCGGCTCCTCCGCGCGAAGGAGCGCCTGGCGACCCTCGCGAAGGACGCCAAGCCGGTTTTGGTCGTCGGGCCGCAGGGCTCGGGCAAGCGGCTCTTCGCCCGCTACTACCACCACTCGGGCCCGCACCGCGACGAACCGTACGTCGAGATCTCGCTGAACGACCCCGGCATCGGTGACCACGGCGCGGCGCTGTTCGGCCAGGAGGCGGCCCACGGGACGCCGGCCGCCGGCCGAACCGGCCTGCTCGAGATGATCGGTCAGGGCACGCTGACCATCGCTCACGCCGAGCGGCTCGACCCCCACCTGCAGGCGCTGCTGGCGGAGTACCTGCGGCTCGGGTGGTTCCATCGGATCAACGGGCGGGAGACCGTGCGGTGCCAGACCCGGGTGGTGCTCGTCGCCACGGGCGACGAGGCGGAGACGCTCGCCGCGCTCGTTCCCGGGCTGCGCGAGCTGGTGGGGACGCGGGTGGTCGCGTCGCCGTCGCTCGCCCAGCGCGTGAAGGACATCCCGCTGCTGGCCGGCCACTACCTCGCGCTCCACGCCGCGCGTGCGGGACGCGAGACGCCGCCGCTTTCACGCGAGGCGCTCGAGCGGCTCGTGTCGTACTCGTGGCCGGGCAACGTGCGCGAACTCGAGAACGTCATCCAGCGCGCCGTCATGGTGGCCACCCAGTCGAACATCATCCCGGGCGACCTGATCTTCGTCTCTCCGCCGGAGAAGGAGCTCCACACCCGTAACCTCCTCCGGGACGATCGGATTCGGGCGTTCCTGCGCCGGCCCGGGTTGATGTCGACGCTGATCTGGATCGACATCGTCTTCGTGGCGTTCGTCACCGCGTTCACGTTGTACGGGGGGACGCGGCCGGCGGGTCACCCGCTCAACGAATTCGCGACGAATCCCGGGATGCTCGTGACCTGGCTCGTCTGGTTCCCGCTGCTTCCGCTGTCGGCGTTCCTGTTCGGACGAGTCTGGTGCGGGGTCTGCCCGATCGCCGGTTTCGGCGACCTCGCGGCCCGCATCGCCCGGTTCAACCTGCCGGTGCCCGCCATCCTGAAGCGGCTCGACTTCTGGCTGCTCGCGGGCGCGTTCATCTTCGTGGACTACGTCGAGGAGCTGTTCGGCGTGGCCGACCGCCCCATGGCCACGGCGATCTTCCTGATCGTCATTCTCTATCTGGCCGCGGCGATGACCATCCTGTACGAGCGGAAGGCCTTCTGCAAGTACGCGTGCCCGCTCGCCGGGGTTCTCGGCGCCTACTCGGCCATGAGCATCCTCGAAATCCGCGGCAACAAGAAGGTCTGCCAGAGCCAGTGCGGCGACCACACGTGCCACAAGGGGACGGCGGAGGTGCCCGGATGCCCGCTCTTCGCCTACCCGGCGTCGATCAACACGAACGCCGAGTGCATGATGTGCCTGAACTGCGTGAAGACCTGCGACAACCGGGGGCTGCAGCTCAACCTGCGCCCGCCGCTCCAGGAGCTCTGGCGCAACAGCGAGCCGATGCTCGCCATGTCGGTCTTCGCCGTCGTGCTGGTCGGCCTGATGGTCAAGCACCAGTTCCCCGCACTGACCTGGTGGATCGTCCTCCAGCAGCGGCTCGGCTGGTCGGAAGCCTCGGCGCACACGATCCTCTTCGTCGCGTTTGGCCTGCTCGTACTCGTGCCGTTCCTGATCACGTCGACGCTGTCGGCCGCCGCTTCGCGCGACAAGGTGTCGGCGAACGCCGCGGCCTACGGTATCGCGTTCCTCCCGCTGGCGTTCTCTGGGCACCTGGCGCACCTGACGTGGGAGTTCCTGAGCGAGGGGGTCTACGCGCTCCTCGCTTACGTCGTCAAGGTCTGGGACTCGGTGGTTGGCTCCGTGCCGATGGCGACGAACACCTACGCTGTGACGCCCTTCATCAGCCCGGCAGTCGTGACGTTCATCGGGTTCCTGATCGTGCTCGGCGGCCTGGTGGGGTCGCTGATCGCGCTCGCGATGATCGCGCGGCGGCGGTCGTCGGAGCCGGCATTCCCGCGCGTCATGCCCCACGCGCTGCTGCTCGCGGCCATGTGGGTCGGCTACCTGGCGGTGTTCACTGGGACGATGGGGCCGCCTCCGGCGCCCGCGCAGGCAGCGCCGTCTGCGGCCGTGATCGGCAGGCCGGCGGGGGCAGCCGGCGCTTCGGCACCGGCTGCCCCCGCGAGGTAGATCGCGCCCAGGCCGGGCGATGCGCCTACTTCTGTTCCTTCAGTGTGAGTTCGACGATGGCCGTCTTGTCCAGCGCGTCTTTGCTCACGATGAACCGCAGCCAGAGCGTCTCGTAGTCGCGGTGCGACAGCTTGACGTAGTGGACGCCCTCACCCTGGAACTTGTACTTCTTCGTTCTCGGAGTATCGGCCCACTCGTCCGCAATCCCGATGACTTCGCCGTCCACCGTGACGATCGCGGTGTCGGGATCGATCCTGAAGGTCGCGGACTCGCGGCACTCGTAGGTCTTCCTGAACGGCGGCGGAGGGGGCGGAGGCGGCGGTGCGGGTTTGGCCGCCAGCGTCACCGCCCCGGCCGGCGCGGGCGCCGCTGCCGCTGGTGCGACTGGTGCCGGTTTGGCCGCGACTCCCGGCGGCGCGGTTGGAGCCGGCATCGCCGGAGCCGCTGCCGCAGGCGCCTGGGCGGCGGGAACCGCGGCCGCTGACTCCGGCGGCGGTGCCGACGGCACCGGGTCCGGCGAGTTCGCCTCCGGGGCCGGCGCGGCGGCTGAAGGGGCCGTGGTTCCGCCCGAACCGGAGAATCCCCCGGTCTGAAAGAGCCAGAATGCGCCGAGCAGCGCCACGAGACCGCCGAGCAGAATGACGACCGCGGCGATCGGCATCCGCGTCGCGCCGGCGGCCGCCGGCCTGGCGGAAGCCGCGGCGATGGGCTGGCCGCACGCCGAACAGAACGAGGAACCGGCAGCAAGGCTGGTGCCGCACTTCGGACACGTTGTAGCCATTGGACTCCTCCGGGACCCGTTCATTATCGCCGTGCGCGGTCGCGTGTCAACACCCGGCAACACACCTGAAGTACACACATAAGACTGACCTCTCCCAAAGTGCGAGGATGTCGCAACAAAGGAGGGGCGGATGTACGAGCGCATGTACGAGGAGCTTCAGTCATTGGATCCGCGGCAGCGTCGACGGGTGGAACAGCGCCTGGCGGTCTTGGGGTATGCCTCGACCTGCACCATGCACGCGGCCGCCCTGTATTTCGGCCTCTGGTACCGAACGGTCCGCCGATGGCGCTTTCGGTATCGTGAGGGCGGAATTCTAGGGTTGGTCCCTCGATACCGGCCTGAGCGTCGTCGACGAATCACCCCAGAGGTCCGGGAGTGGATCCGCGTGGCCCGCACCGAACATCGATTTGGGAGTGCCCGGACGAAGGTGTGGCTCCATCGGGTTCACGGCATCTGCCTCGGCATTAGCACCATCCAACTGGTGTTTCGGCAGATGGGACTCGGTCGGTTGCGCCGGACGCCGAAGCGGCGTCCACGCCAACTGCGGCTCTTCAGCAAGGACACGCCGGGGGAGTCGGTCCAGGTCGACGTCAAGTTTGTGCGCGTCAATCGGCAACGGTACTTCCAGTACACGGCGCTGGATGACTGCACGCGGTTTCGGGTCTTACGGTTGTACCGCTACCTCAACGCCCGAACGAGCCTGGCCTTCTTGGCGGAGACCCGAGCGGCCTTGCCCTTCCCGATTCGACAGATTCAGTCGGACCACGGCACGGAATTCCCCTTGGATTTTCGGCTCTCCGTGGAAGCCCTCGGCATTCGTCACCGGTACATCAAGCCGCGCCGGCCTCAGCAGAACGGCAAGGTCGAGCGAAGCCATCGGATCGATCACGACGAATTCTGGAGTCGCCACCGATTTACCTCGTTCGATGACGCCGCCGACGCGCTCAGGCGGTGGGAGCATGTCTACAACGTCGAACGCTTCTCCCTGGCTCTGCAAGGACGCACGCCGGCGGAGACGCTAGCCGACCGGCTGCCGCTCGTTCTTCCCCCGCTACCGTCTCTCGAGAGGCGAGCGAGCACGGCCCCCTCATGAGCGAGCGGGGCCGCGCGCAGCTCGCCGACGCGTCAGGGCGGCGACCGTATCACAGGAGAGGTCAGTCTTGACTGGACAGAACACACCCGGCAACACACCCGGCAACACACCCGGCAACACACCACACACCCGGCAACACACACCCCGGCAACACACCGTGAACACATCGTCGGCAACATACCGTCTCGACACTCCGTCTAATACACTGCCGCATGACGCATGCGGTTGACTTGCGGCGGCACCGGGGGTACGGTCTTCCTGGAGGTGGCGGCATGATGCATCGACGTTCGTGCATCCGGCGGTTCTCGCGGGCGGCTTCCCTCTCGATAATCCTCGCGGCCGCGCTGGGAGCCGCGGCAGGCCTCCCGCTGCTCGCCATCGAACGGGCCTCCGACCAGTCCGGGACCGCGGCCCCGCAGCAGCCGGCCAAGAAGGGGCCCATCGAGAAGTTCAACGAGCCGTGGCCCGACGCGGCGAAGATGGAGGAGCGGCGGGCGGAATCCGATCGGCTGGCGCTTTTCGCCAGCGCCGAGCCGTTGGTCCTCACGATCAGCGCCGATTTCGAGGCGATCAACAAGATCCGCCAGCCCGACAGCCCCAAGCGGCTGCCCGGCGTCCTCGAACTGACAGGCGAAGGAGGAAAGACGGTCTCGTTCCCGGTGCAACTGGGTTCGCGCGGCCACCTCCGCCTGAACCCGCGCACGTGCTCGACGGTCCCGTTGCGGGTCGAATTCACGAAGAAGGACGTGACGGGCTCCGTCTTCGACGGCCAGGACGCACTGAAGGTCGTCACGCACTGCCAGAACGACACGGAGTACGAGCAGAACGTCCTGGCCGAGTACCTGGCCTACCGGATCGGCAACATCATCACGCCGCTCTCCTACCGGGTGCGACTCGCGAAGGCGACCTACGTCGATTCGGTGAAGCGCAAGTCGATCGGCACTCGCTACGCCGTGTTCATCGAGGACGACAGCGACGTGGCCCGGCGCAACGGCGGACGGATCGTCCCGCTTCCCGACCAGCTGTTCAGGCGGCTCGACCAGGATTCGCTCATGGTGATGTCGCTCCTGCAGTTCATGCTCGGCAACACCGACTACTCGATCATCAAGCTGCACAATGTCAGGCTGGTGCAGACGCCGGACGGTCCGCTCCGGCCGGTCACGTACAACTTCGACCTGTCCGGCCTCGTCAACGCCCGCTACGCGGTCCCGCCCAGGGGGTTCGGGATCGCCACCGTACGTGACCGGTACTACCGTGGGCCGTGCCTGACCGTCGAGCAGCTCGAGCCGTGGCTGGCGAAGTTCAGGAGCAGGCAGGGCGAGGTGATGGCGCTCGTCGACGACGTGCCTGGTTTCGAGCCGGCGCGCCGCCGCGACAGCCGCGAGTTCCTGGGCGATTTCTTCTCGATCGTGAACAACGGAGCCCGCGTCAAGCGGCTGCTCGTCGATCGCTGCCCGCGCGTCGCCGGGATGTAGACGGGATGGGCCGCGGGACGGGCTCGCCCGGAATCACACGTCGAAGACGGTCCAGCCCTTGTCGAGTTCCACCTGCATGTCGCACGCGGCCAGCGCGTCGAGCCGGTGGGAGATCACGAACGTCGTGCGGCCCTGCATCAGCCGGTTCATCGCCTCGATGATGGCGCCCTCCGTCTTCACGTCCACCGCGCTCGTGGGCTCGTCGAGAATCAGCAGCGGCGCGTCCTTCAGGAACGCCCGGGCGAGCGGAATCCGCTGGCGCTCGCCGCCCGAGAGGCGCATGCCCCGCTCGCCAACCTGCGTGTCGTATCCCTCCGGCAGCGCCATGATGAACTCGTGCGCGTTGGCCAGGCGCGCGGCTTCGGCAATCTCCTCGCGGGTCGCCTCCGGCCGGCTGTAGGCGATGTTCTCGCTGATGGTCGTCGAGAAGAGCACGGGCTCCTGCAGCACGATCCCGAACTGGCGCCTCAGGTCGTCCAGGTTGTACTCGCGCAGGTCGAAGCCGTCGAGCATGATCAGGCCGTCGGTCGGATCGTAGAACCGCATCAGCAGGCCCATCAGCGTGGACTTTCCGGCGCCGGTGGTGCCACGGATTCCGACCCGCGTGCCGGGCGTCGCTCTGAACGACACCCGATGGAGCACGACGTGCTCGGCGTCGTAGGCGAACGAGGCGTCGAGAAACAGTACGTCTCCCTTCGAGCGCGCCAGGCGCCTGGCGTCCTTGCGCTCGGCCACTTCGGGCACTTCGTCGAGCAGCGCGAAGGCCCGCTCCGCGCTGGCCAGCGACGACTCGAGGGCGACGGTCTTCTTGCTGAGCGCCCTGAGCGGCTTGTAGATCTGCTGCAGGTAGGCCATGACCAGCAGGAGGTTGCCGAGCGTCAGCTGCCCGGCGCGGACCTGGCGCACGCCGATGATCAGGGCCGCTGCGCTTCCGACGGCCATCACCAGGCCGACGAGCAGATCGAACACGCCCTGGAGCGCCGAGACCTCCATCTCCCGCCTGACACGCCTGGTCGACTGGTCGACGAACCTCCCGAGCTCGCGGTCCTCGCGCCCGAATGCCTTCACGACGCGAACAGCCGCCAGGACCTCCTGCACCACGCCCATCGCCGAGCTGTCGAGTTTCTTGATCTCCTTCCAGTCCTTGCGCAGGCGAGGACCGAACCCCCGAGACAGCGCGAACAGCAGCGGGCTGACCGAGACCGCCACGATCGCCAGCCCCAGATTGATGCGGGCCGTCACCCAGATCATCGCTACGACGGTCGTGGCCGAGCCCATCAGCGGGATGAGGCCGTCCACGATCACACGCTGGATCGCCGGCGCGTCGTACTGAATGCGGTAGGTCGAGTCGGACGAACCGGTCGCGTCGTGATACGACAGCGACAGCCGCTGGACGTGGCGGAACAGGTGCGACCGGAAGTCCTGCGCCAGCTTCTCGCCCGCATACGTCCGCAGGAGTTCCGTGGCCATGTCGGCGAGCGACCCCAGGACAGCCGTGAGCACCAGGATCGCGCCGGCCAGGGCGAGGAGCGCCGCTGTCGACTGGGCCACGCTCTCGGGGGTGACGTCCCGCATCCAGCCTGGGAGCGGCCGCGATCCCAGCACCGTGTCGACCGCTATCTTCAGCGGCAGCGGCCCGAGCAGCGCCAGCGGCGTCGTCAGCAGCTGCAGGACGAAGACGAGCAGGATGTGAGGCCAGTAGGGTCGCGCGTAGGTCGCCAGCCGGCGGATGAGCGCCAGTTGTCGGGGCATGGGCATGCGCGAGCATGCTACCATCAACGGCCGAGGGTCCGTTCCCATTGTTACTCATGACGAGGAAACCCATCATCCGGTTCACCCTCGTGGCCTGCTCGGTCCTCCTCGGGGCGGCCCCGCAGAATCCGACAGGCCAGCTCCCCCGCTTCCGGGGCGGCGTCGACGTCGTCGTGGTCAACGCCTCTGTCCTCGACCGCAATCGGCAGCCGGTCCGCGGGCTGAAGGCGGAGGACTTCATCGTGCTGGAGGCCGGAAAGCCCCAGGCGGTGATCGCCTTCAGCGAAGTGAGCCTCCCGGACAGCTCCGAAATCGACCCGGCCGCCGCGACGTGGATGAGGGAAGTCGCGCCCGACGTGCGCCGGAACGTGGACGACGCCGGCCGCCGGATCGTGCTCATCGTGCTCGACGATGCGTCGCCCGTTCCGGCGTGGGCGATACCTCGCGTCAAGCAGATCGGGCGCTCCGTGATCGACAAGCTGACGCCCGAGGACCTCGCGGTCGTCGCGTTCACGTCCGATCGGAGAGGCGGCCAGGAGTTCACGCATGACCGGGCACGCCTTCGCGCGGCGGTCGACAGGTTCGTCGGGTCGTCCACCGCGCAGATCCCGGGCACCAACGAGCCGCTGAGCGCCCAGGCCATGATCGCGCCCCGGCTCGTCACCGGCACGCTGCGCGGCATGGCCGAAGGGCTGGCCGACCTGCCCCAGCGCCGCAAGGCGATGGTCGTCGTCAGCACGCTCGGTCTCGATTCGACCAAGCTCGTGCCGCGGCTGGTCCTGAGCGACGGCGACGACTCGGGCGCCACGCTGTCAACCGCGCTGTACGAAGTCCGGCAGTTCCTGGCCGCCGCCCAGCGCTCCAACGTGAACGTGTACGGCATCGACCCGCGGGGCCTGATGACGCCCGATGCCCCGAGCGGCGCCTTCTCGGGCACCTCCACCTACATCGAGAACCCGACCAGGGACGCCGGTGACTTCCTGTCGGTGATCTCGAACAACACGGGAGGCTTTCCCATTCTCGACAGCAACGACGCCGAACCCGGCATCCAGCAGCTCTTCCGCGAAAATGGGTCGTACTACCTGCTCGGCTACGCTCTGTCCAACCCGAGAACGGAAGGGAGGCTCCGCCGAATCCAGGTGAGCGTCAGGGACCGCCCCGACGTGCAGGTCCGCGTGCGCAGCGGCTACTACGAGCCGGAGTCGCCCCGCAAGAAGAAGGATGCAGCACCGGTGGCGCCGGTATTGGGCTCGATCTCCGGCACCGTGGCGAAGACCGACCTCGCGCTGCAGGTGACGGGCGCGGCGTTCGGCGTGGCCGGGCAGTCGCGCGCGGCGGTCGCCCTCACCCTCGGCATCGAGCAGCCCGCGCCGGCCGAGCGCGCGGTTGACTCGGTCGATCTCGTCGTTTCCGCGCTCGACGCAACCTCCGGGAAGCAGGCCGCATCCGAGCGGGTGAAGGCCGGTCTGAAGCTCCGCCCCGGAAACCAGGATGGCGGCGCGGCCGGCGTTGGGAAGACGTTCTACGAAGTGCTGTCGCGCCTGGACCTGAAGCCCGGGCGCTACCAGGTGCGACTGGGTGCGGCGAGTTCACTGTCGGGCAGGAGCGGCAGCGTCTACTACGACCTCGACGTGCCCGACTTCTCGGCGTCGCACGGAGCGCTGTCCGGCCTCGTGCTGAGCGTCACCCCGAGGCCGATGGTGGCCCCCGGCGACCGCTTCGCCGCTCTCATCCCCATCGTCCCGACCACGAGGCGCGAGTTCACGGGAGGCGACGAGGTGGTCGCCTTCCTCCGCCTCTACGGCGGCGGGCGACAGGGGACCGGCCCGGTCACCGTCACGGCCCGAATCACCGACAGCGCCGACCGGGTGGTGTTCGGGACGACGGAGGCGGTCACGCTGGCAGCGTCCGGCGGCCTGCGTGTGGCGGACTTCCGCCTGGTGCTGCCGATCGAACGGCTGCTGCCAGGTCCCCACCTGCTGACCATCGAGGCGATGATTGGACAGGCCGCGCTTCGGCGCGACGCGCGGTTTGGCGTCGGCCAGTGAATGGCCGTGTCGTGCCACGACCGCGGGCGGCTCTGACTTCAGCCCGGCGGCGGCTACTCAGGCAGGCGGCTGAGGGCGTCCACCAGGCGGTTGCGGTACGACCGGAGCGCCTCCCGGCCGCGGTCGGTGAGCTGGAGGACTGTCCGCGGCACCTTGCCGACGAACGCTTTCTCCACCGTCACGTAGCCGGCGGCCTCGAGTTTCGCGAGGTGCGAGGACAGGTTGCCCTGCGACAGCCCCGTCTCCCGCATCACGTAGAGGAAGTCGGCCCGCGAGACGACCGAAAGGCAGGCGAGCACCAGGAGCCTGCCGGGCTCGTGGACGAGGCGCTCGACTCCCGCGATGGCCTGGAGGTCGACCGAGGGCTCCTCGTCAGCGGCCATCGGACGCCTCCTCGGACACGATCGGCCGGCTGCGCACGAACCTGGTCATGGTCACCGCGCCAACGGCCATCAGCACCCCAGCCGCGGCGAAGAGAAACAGCGTCAGCCTGTCGCTCGGATTGATGCGGGGACCGAACGGGAACAGCCAGAAGAACAGGCTGCCGGCCAGGCTCGCGGCCGCGAAGACGCGGAAGCGGACCACCCCGGACTTCCGGGCCGTGTCGAGGAAACCCCACGCGAGAATGAGGCCCGCGACGACCGGCGCCCACGTCGGCCAGGTCTCGAAGCTCCATGCCTCCCCGGTCGCAAGCGTGATGGCCGCCACGATTCCCATCGTCAGCAGGCCGGCGAGCATGACGGCCGACAGGAGGCGAAGTGGAGGGGTCTCGGGGAGTTCGGCGAAGCCGGTCCGACGACTGGTGAGCCTGTAGTGGAGCGGTTTCCAGGCCATGGCGATGGCCGACAGGTAGACGCAGGCGAGCGCGAGGAAGATCCGCCGCTGCGTGGCCACGCCGACGATCAAGGTGAAGAGGCCGACGACCAGGTCGATCGCGCCGTCTTCGACGGCGTGCCTGTAGGCGCGGCGGCGGAAGGTGTCGACCGCGGCCGCCGGGGTCCTGGAATCAGACTTGACCATCTCTGCCTCGCTTTGACAACTGCGCACCATACCATATTGCAGCACAAACTACTTGTCAATACGAAAACTGATCTTGCCAGGTTCCCTGGCTCGGGACGTTGTATCGTGTGCGGACACGCGCGGGGGGCCTTCCGCCGGGTTGCGAGCCTGGAATGATTCAAATCCTCGAGGCGGTCTCGATCGCGTTGCACGCGATCTGGGCCAGCAAGCTCCGGTCGTTCATGACCGTGCTCGGCAACGTCGTCGCCGTCGCGTCGATCATCGCCGTGGTCTCGCTCATCCAGGGGATCAATGCCAGCGTCAAGGACGCCGTGGTCTCGTTCCTGAGCGTCGACACGTTCTCCGTCACCCGCGCACCGTTCACGACGAAGGAAGAGGACCGCGACCGCATGTGGCGGAACCCGCGCGTCACGTCCCGCGACGCCGCCGCCCTGCGCTCGGCCGGCGCCGAGGTTGTCGCCGTGATGTCCGAGGTCCGGTCGAGCGGCGAGGTCCGCTACCGCGAACGCGTGATCAGCTCTGTCGAGATCCGCGGCGTGAGCCGCGAGTACCAGGGCTTCTCGGGCTTCGACGTGGTCGCGGGCCGGGGACCGACACCTTCGGAAATCGACCGGAAGCAGTCGGTGGCGATCCTGGGCGCGGACGTGGCCTCCGAGCTCTTCAAGGGCGCCGATCCGCTCGACAAGGTCGTCACGATCGCGGGCGGGCATTTCAGGGTCGTCGGCGTGCAGGGCCGGAAGGGCACGATCTTCGGCATGTCGCAGGACAAGTTCGTGGTGGTGCCGCTGCCGGCGCTGCAGAAGATCACCGGCTACCGCCAGTCGATCATGGTGTCGGCCCGCGTCCAGGATCCCCTTCGGATGCAGCTGGCCATGGACCAGGGGACCGTGGCGCTGCGCACCGCGAGGCACCTCAGGCCGAAGCAGCCCGACAACTTCGGGCTGCTCACCTCCGAGACGCTGCTGAATATGTGGCGCGACATCTCGACCCGCGTCTTCTCGGTGCTCATCGGCATCGTGGCGCTGTCGCTCGTCGTCGGCGGCATCGTCATCATGAACATCATGCTGATGGCGGTGAGCGAGCGCACGAGCGAGATCGGCCTGCGGAAGGCGCTCGGCGCGAAGCGCCGCGACATCATGTGGCAGATCCTGACCGAGTCGATCACGCTGTCGATGGTCGGCGGCATCGTCGGGACTTCGATCGGGTTCGTTGCGGCGTTCGCCGTGGCGGCGTTCACGCCGCTTCAGGCATCGGTTCGACTCTGGTCCGTCGGGCTCGGCATCGGCATGACCGCAATCGTCGGCCTCTTCTTCGGGCTGTACCCGGCGATGCGGGCCGCCAGGCTCGATCCGATCGAAGCGTTGAGGCGGGAATAGCGGCGGCAGAGCCCGCCGCCGGACGGCACGCGCATGATCAAGGCGGCCCTTTACGCCGACACGATTGCGATGGCCCTCGGCACGCTGTGGGCCAACAAGCTGCGGTCGTTCCTGACCGTGCTCGGCGTCGTCATCGGCATCACCGCGATCGTCGGCATGACGGCCATCATGCGGGGCTTCAGCGACTCGATTGCCGAGATGTTCAACCAGCTCGGACCGGACACCATCATCGTCCAGCGGTCGGGGCGGGAGGGCGGCACCGAGCTCGACCGCAAGGAGATGAACCGGCGGCCCAACCTGACCGTCGACGACGTGAAGGCGCTGGCGGCCGAGTCCACCACGCTGCGCGCCGTCAATCTCTGGCTGCTCAACGCCGACCGGCTCTTCTACGAGAAGGCGCGCACCGGCCAGACCCAGGTCCGCGGCACCACCGAGAAGTTCCCGGAAGTGAACGGCCTGAAGATGGCGGCGGGCCGATATTTCACCGAGAACGAGGTCGCGCACCGCCGCCAGGTCGTGGTCCTCGGACAGACGCCGTACAAGGCGTTCTTCGAGAACATCGACCCGATCGGCAAGGTCATCAGGATCGGGAGTTCGCGCTACACGGTGGTGGGCGTTGCGGCGGCGCAGCCGAGCATCGGGGGGCTGGACACGAACCAGGACTCTCTGGCGCTGATCCCGTACACCGCGTTCGAGAAGCACTTCCGCGTGGACGCCAACCGCGAGCGCTTCGGCTCGTCGGTGCTGATCTTCGCGTCGCCCAGGCTCGGCGTCAGCCGGAACGACGCGATTGCGGACATCGAGACCATCCTCCGGATCCGGCACAGCCTGAAGGTGGACCAGCCGAGCGACTTCGACGTCTCGACGCAGGACATGATCATGCAGTCGGCCGAGCAGGTCACGCAGGGCCTCTACCTCGGCCTGGTGGCCATCTCGTCGGTGGCGCTGCTGGTCGGCGGCATCGGGGTGATGGCGATCATGATGATCTCGGTCACGGAGCGGACGCGCGAGATCGGCATCCGCAAGGCGCTCGGCGCGCGACGCCGGGAGATCCTCTATCAGTTCCTCGTGGAGGCGCTCGTGCTGACGTCGGCGGGAGGGTTGCTGGGCGTGGCCGCGGGGAACCTCATCGCGCTGCTCGTCCGCATGCTGACGCCGCTGCCGGCCTCCATGCCGTGGTGGTCGTTTGCCATTGGCTTCGCGTTCTCCGGCGTCGTCGGCCTCTTCTTCGGCCTCCTGCCCGCGGTGAGGGCCTCCCGGCTCGACCCGATCGAAGCGCTTCGGTACGAGTAGAGCGGCGTCGCGTCTCGGAGCGCGGTGGAGAGGATGGCCAGCAGTCCCCACACCGTGCATAATGCACGAACGAGCGCCGAGCCAATCGAGGACCCGCGCAAGAGCCCACGCATGAGCCGTCGGAAACAACACACACCGCCCTCTCGACCGCCCCGGAGCGCCGCTCCGGACAACCGCCAGCGTCCGGCCGTCACGCCGCGAGCCCCGTCGCCGGCGCAGGGAATCTGGATCGGTTTCGCCCTGGCGGCGATCACGGCTGCGGTCTTCGCGCCGGTCGGAGGCTTCGAGTTCGTCTCGTGGGACGACCCGTGGTATGTCTCGCAGAATCCGCACGTCGCCGGCGGCCTGACCTGGCCGAACGCGGCGTGGGCGTTCACCTCGGGCGGCGACTTCTACTGGCATCCGCTCACGTGGCTGTCACACATGCTCGACGTCACGCTCTACGGCATGAACGCCGGCGGCCACCACATCACCAGCGTCCTGCTTCACGTGGCCAGCACGCTGCTGCTCTTCTGGCTCCTCAGGGACATGACCGGCACGACGTGGCGGAGCGCACTGGTGGCGGCGTTCTTCGGAGTCCACCCGCTGCACGTTGAATCGGTCGCGTGGGTGGCAGAGCGCAAGGACGTACTGAGCACGCTGTTCTTCCTCCTCACGCTGGGCGCCTATCTCCGCTATGTCCGGCAGCCAGGGTGGGCCCGCTATCTCGTCGTGGCCGGCACGTTCTGCCTCGGGCTGATGGCCAAGCCAATGGTCGTGTCCCTGCCCGTCGTGCTCCTGCTGCTCGATGTCTGGCCGCTCGGCCGGTGGGCGCTCGCGGCGGATCGTGCGAGCCGCGATGGCGCGGGACTGGGCACGCGCAAGCACCCCGTCATCGTCAGACTCATTGCCGAGAAGGTGCCTCTCCTCGTGCTGGCCCTGGCTTCCGGCGTCGGGACCTTCATCGTCCAACGGCAAGTCGGTGCCGTCGCAGGCCTGTCCGTGCTTCCGATGACTCACCGGGTCTCGAACGCCGTCGTCTCGTACGGCGCGTATCTCCAACAGACGGTGTTCCCTGCCAACCTCGCGGCGTTCTACCCCTACCCGGCCGAGCCGCCGGCATGGTGGCTTGTCTGCCTGGTGGCGGCCGGCCTGACGACTGCCGTTGCGCTTGCCGCGAGGGCGGCGAGAACCCGGCCCTACCTGATCGTTGGCGTGCTCTGGTACCTCATCACGCTCTTCCCTGTCATCGGAATCCTGCAGGCCGGCGATCAACTCCGGGCCGACCGGTTCACCTACGTGCCGCTCGTCGGCGTGTTCATCGTCGTCGCCTGGGGCGTGCCCGATCTGCTGGCGCGGCGGCCTCGCTCTCTGGTCGTGGCGGCGGCGGCCGGCGGCGCTGCAGTCCTGGCATTCGCCGTCGGCGCGCACGCCCAGGTCCGATACTGGAAGGACACGCCCACGCTCTGGTCGCGCGCGCTTGCGGTCACGACGGGCAACCACCGGGCGCATGCCGCCCTGGGTGATTGGCTGGCGGCTCAGGGGAAGATGGACGAAGCCCGCACCCACTACCAGGAGGCGATTCGCCTCGCGCCTTACGGGGCCGACTACCGCCACGCTCTCGGTCTGCTCTTCATGAGGCAGGGCCGGATCGCCGAGGCCGGCACCGAGTTCGACAGGGCCGTCCGGCTTGATCCGCGGCACGTCGATGCCCGCATCGGCCTCGGAGCCACGCTCGCCCGCCAGGGCCTGGTCGACGAGGCGATCCTCCAATACACCGAAGCGTTGCGCATCGATCCCAACCGCGCCCGGGCGCACGACAATCTCGGCCTGGCGCTGATGGAGCGGGGCAGGCTCGATGAAGCCAGGCGTGAGTGCGGCACGGCCGTCCGGCTCGACGTCGGTTCGGCCGACGCGCGACAGTGCCTGGGGCTGGTGCTGACGAGGTTGGGGGAATTCGACGAGGCCGCCACCGCCTTCGCCGCAGCGGTTCGCCTGGACCCCGGCTCCGAGGCGGCCTACGTCAATCTCGGCGTCGCTCTCCGCAAGGCGGGCCGCACCGCCGAGGCATTGAAGGCCCTGGAGGGAGCGCTGCGCATCAATCCCGCGAACGAGGCGGTTCGGCAGGCGGTCGGCGAGCTGGCCGGCCGCGTCCGGTAGACCGCCGCACCCGGCCAACGCGCCTGCACCGACTACTGCAGGTAATAGACGAAGATGCTGTGACCGATGCGGGCAACCGGCGTGTAGCGGTCCAGCCACCGGAACATGCTCTGCGGCTCCATGTAGACGCCTTGCAGATTCGTCACGCTGATCGCCAGGTACCGGCCGCGCGACAGGTTGACCGTCGGCGTTGGATGCGGGTTCTTGAGGACGTAGCTGGGGAGCCAGTCGTACTTGATCCCGTAGCGATCGGGCGAATCGAGGCCGAAGTAGCTGAGGTAGATCCGGTCGATCCCCTGCCGGTCCATGTACGCCTTCAGTCCCTTCAGGTCCTGCCCCCAATCGAGGTTCGAGTCCACGAGATAGCGATAGCCGTTGCCAGGGCCGCCGATCGACTCGTTGAAATACGCCAGGTGGTCCGGCCAGATCGCAGCGGTCCCGACCACGTACCAGAGCATCGGGGCCAGGAGCAGGTACTTCAGCCGCTTCAAGGATAGGACGGCGCCGGCTGCCAGCACGAAGAGAAACGGGTACGCCGGCAGCACGTAGCGCAGGCCTATCGAGCGGAGCTCGACGCTGAAGAAGACGAACACCGCAAGCACCGGCACCCAGAGGACGATGTCGTCGAGCGCCAGTGCCCGCTTGAACGCCGCCGCGCAGAACCGATAGAGCGCAACCGCAAGGAACAGCAGCGCCGGGATCGGTGTCTTCAGCGCGAACGCGACCACGCAGTAGTACCACCAGCCGTCGGCCGAGATCCGCCCCATCAGGAACGCCATGTGGCCGCCGTGTCCGCGCTGGACATCCACCCCCTGCAGGTACGGCGTCGGATTGAATCCGTAGCCGGCGAGAAGCACCAGCACCGCGCACGCCGCCGCGATCGCGAGCCACACGAGGGGCGGGCGCCGGCCCCGCGCGACCGCGAACGCCAGGATGACGGCCTCGATCGGCAGGAGCAGGAGCGCGGTGAACTTCGAGAGGAGCGCGAGCCCGAGGGCGACGCCGGCCAGCACGTAGCTGCGGGGCGTTCCCTCGACCAGCGCACGACGCAGGGCATACACCGCGATGAAGAAGAACGCGGTCAGCGTGATGTCCGGCGTGATCAGCGAGCCGTGCGCGAGCATGTTGGGGCAGAACGCGAAGAACACGAGCGCCAGCACGCCGCCGTTCCAGCCGTAGAGCGCCGCCGCAAGACGATAGACGAAATACCCGAGCAGGGCCGCCTGGAGAACGGCCATCAGCCGCGAGAGTGTCAGGAGCCGGTCGTCTCGATTGGCGGGTGACGACAGCAGGGCCTGCCCTCGGTCCTCGTCCGCGGCGCCCAGAAACGCGAGGTCCCTGGCCTTGTCGGGCGGGTAGGTCCAGACGCGGCGATCGAGATCGGCGAACAACAGCGGGACTGAATCCAGGTAGAAGCCAAGCGGCGGGTGCAGCACGGACGAGGGGACGTCCCACCGGTGGTTCCGGAGCAGGTAGTCGCCCATGCCGAAGTAGTTCGTTTCGTCCCAGGTCGCGGACTTCGTGCGGATGGCCGAGACGGCCTGAAGCACGAACACGGCGAGCAGCAGCGGCACGGCCAGGCGCCGCAGCGCCTTCACGGCCGGGTGCCCGCTACCCGGCGGCGGGAGCGCGGGTCGATCGGGGGCGGGTCGAGTCGTGGAGCGCTGGTGCCGACGCATTGGCGTGAAGCCGATCTGCTGAATCGATCCGTCGTTGCGCGTCTGCCGGGTACAAGACGAGGGGCCGTGCGGCGCGTTCACGCCGCACGGCCCCGACGACGTCAGACTCTACGATGCGTCACCAGCTGAACCGCAAACCGAACTGGGTGATCCGGCCTCCCGGATCCTGCGATGCGCTGAGGTCGGTCGCGGCACTGGTCACCTGCCAGCCCGTCACGCTGCTGGAGCTGGTCGTGGTGTTCGGAAGCAGGTTGACCGTGTCGAAGACGTTGAACAGATCCATGCGGACTTCGACCCTCATGTTCTTGTGGACCGCGATTCTCTTCACGAAGTTGAGGTCCGTCTTGAAGAACCACGGCCCGTTGAGGACGCGCGTTTGCGTGGTGCCCGGGCAGAACATGTCCTTCGTCATCACGTACTGCACGCAGCTCGCGCTGCTCGCCGGCGCGAAGTAGCGGCCGCTCGGCGCCTTGCCCACGTTGTACCCGCTCGCCGTCGTCGCGGTCCTCTCGTTGAAGGCGAGGATCGAATTGGTGACGATGTCCTCGGGCCACATGTAGATTGCGTCCTTGCCAGCGGCGTCGGGCCGATGGTAGAACTTGAACATCTCCTGCATTTCCTTCTCGTTGAAGCCGACCAGCTTCACCCCGCCGAAGTTGTAGCGTGCGCCGCTCTGCAGCCGGACGATCCCGTCGATCTCCCAGCCGCCAACCAGCATCTCCATCCAGCGTCCGACGCCGCCGCCCCACTTCTTGCCCTGGCCGAACGGCAGCTCGTAGACCCAGTTGGCCTTGATGCTGTGGATCGGAGTGGCCCCGGTGCCGCTGCCGGTGGCCTCGACGGAGTACCACGCCTCGCGCAGCGAGTTCTGGGCGTACGTCGTCCGGAGGAACCCGTAGGTGTAGTTGCCCTGAACGAGGAACCCGGCGCTCATCCGCCGGCGGAGGTCGATCGTGATTGCGTTGTAGCGGGTGTTGCCTGTCGTCCGGTCGAGATAAGCCGTTCCGTTGGTGCCAGTCGAGCCGGGGAGGGCCGGGTTCGGCATGAAGAAGTTGACCGGGAGGCCGGCCGCGATCCGGTTGACGTCATACGTGCCGGCCGCACCGGTGCCGATTCCGTAGTTCAGGCCCGAGGAGCTCGTGCCGAGCATGCCGTCAACGCTCGGGTCGTACTGGCTCAGCCTGTTGTACCAGGTCGAGTTGCTGAACTGGCTCACGGCCGCATACTGGGCCGGGTCCTGGTTCCCGCCGGTGGCGCTGGTATTGGCCAGCGGAATCCCCTTGAGATAGGCCATGAAGATCGGAAGCGGAGCGGTGCCGGTCCCGGGGCCGTAGTAGGCAAAGGTGCAGCCGGGGCAGGACCCGGTGCCACCCCTGCCGGCCTGGATGTTCGCGCGGAGGTTCTGCTGCGCCAGCTTGAATTCGTTGAAGTAGCCGTTCTCGAGCAGGTTCCAGTTGTCGGTCGACTGGAAGTTCCATGTCTGCCAGCCGCCAACCTGGGTGTTCCCGTTGTAGCGGATCTCGAGCGCCATGGACTTGCCGAGTTCCCGCTGGAATCCGAAGCTGTATTGATGCGTGTAAGGCACGCCCCACGACGGATCCCAGGCGCGAATCGCCTCGTTGACCGCCGGCGTGAACGGGTATGTCGGCGACGACCCCTCCGGAACGAGCGCAGAGCCGGCCAGGCGGTCCGGCTGCGAGAGCAGCACCGGCCACACCGGCTTGCCGCTTTCGGCCCCCAGGAATGGCGTGCCGGACGTTTCGGTGCGGGCTGCCGACCGGGACCCGCCGGAGTTGGTGGCAGTGGCGTTCCAGAGCTCGATCCCGTACTTGATGAAGCTCATGGAGTACCCGCCCCGGAACACCGGGTCGGTGCTCAGCAGCTTGGTCAACCACGACGGCGACAGGCTCGGCCGCCACGCGACACCGACCGACGGCGCGAGGTTGTTCCAGTCCGTCTGGTAGATCTTCTGGGACTGGTCGTACTTCACCAGGAGCGGGTTCGTGCCCGTCGTCGGTTTCGGGTACAGGTAGAGATTGCTGGAGCTGTTCTCGCCGGACCCGGCTCCCGTGATCCCGTAGATCATCTGCCAGCTCTGCGGCGTCGAGTAGTTCTCGGTGAGGCCGACGCCCGGGAACTGCAGTTCGTAGCGGAGGCCCGCCGTCAGGGTGAGATTGGGCTTGACGCGCCACGAGTCGCTGACGAAAAACCCGAGGTTGTCTCTGTACGCCTTTCTTTCCAGCTCGCCGTTGTACCTGTACGTGCCGTCTGCGCCGAGGATCATGTTGCCAGCGACCGAGTTGACGCGGCCGGTGAGCAACGCGAACAGGTTCCTGGCCCACGTTTCGTAGTTCCCAGTGGGCAGTCCACCTGGAAAGTCACCGGGCGAGGGCGAGGCGGCGTTGATCCACTGGTACGCAGGGTCGGTGTATACGCCGGCAGTCTGCGAGGACGGAATGCCGAAGGTGACGCCCTTCGCGACGGTCTGGGACCAGGAGCGGTAGAACGTGCGGGAGTAGGCCCCGCCGAGGCTGATCGTGTGCTTGCCCTTGAGCCATGTCACGGTATCGTCGAGGTCGTAGCGTGGCGCCACGTCAGCATTGGGGGCGGCAGTGGACGTCGCAGACGTCAGGCTCTGACCGCCAATCGCGGACCACGCCGTGATGTTGTTGAACCCGATGTTCCCGAGGTTGAACGGCTGGCCGTTGACGCTCTGACAGCCGAGGCCGGTGCAGGCGAAGTCGTTCGCCGTGACGTTCATGCTGAAGCCCGTGCCCTTGCCGAACGCATCGATGTAGCCCGTGTTCAACTGGTTGACGACGTTCTTGCCGATCGTCGACCGCAAGGAGGCCTGCCACATCCAGCGATCCGAGTCCTGGCCCCCGTAGTTGGGGAACCCGGGCCACCGCGATTCGTTGTTGTTCAGGGTGTCCGGCGCGCCCCGGAACTGGTTGTACCGGAAGACACCCGATACGCGATGGTTCGCCGAGATGTTGTAGTCCATGCGCACCGTCGGGAAGAGCCGGGTCTGGTCGCCCGCCGGGACGTACTGATACCGGTCGGTGTTCAGGTCGTAGTTGTTGACCACACCCTCCGTCCCGCTCGCCGATCTGATGTCCGCCAGCAGCTTCGCCATGACCGGGTCGAGCGTCGAGCCTGGCACGCCGTGCGAGGCCGCGATCGAGAGCAGGTTGACCTGCTGCTGCGTCCCGTCCTTCGCCACGTACTTGAAGAGGCCCTGCTGCGCATCCCTGGTCATCAGGTAGCGGGTCTTGTTGATCGTCGCCGGCCAGACGAACCGCTCGATGTTGAAGAAGTAGAACAGCTTGTCCTTCATCACCGGGCCGCCGATGCGCATCCCTGGCGTCGTCACGCGCGCGTCGTTGAAGTAGTCGTCGCCCGCCGCCGTCTTGGGCTGGGCGCTGGCCGTGTGGGTGTTGAAGTAGTACGGGGTGTTGAGCTTCCAGTACCACGCCTGCTTCTTCGTGCGCGTGAGGATGTCGTCCTCGGACAGGCCTGCCTGGTTGCGCCACGTGTCGTACACCGCGCCGCTGAACCGGTTCGAGCCCGAGCGGGTGACCATCTTCACCTGCGCCGCGCCTTCTCCCGCGCTCTCCGCTCCCGGCGTGGACGTCGACACGGTGATTTCCTCGACCGAGTCGAGCATCGGCCGGATGTACATGAAGAAGCCGTCCGACTTGGACCGGTTGTCCTGCACGTTCACGCCGTCGAGCGTGATGTTGAGGGCCGCACCGCCCAGGCCGTTGACCCTGGAACTGCGGCTGGTGCCGCCGTAGGGCGTGTCCACCCCCGGCAGGCTCAGGATCGAATCCAGCGCGGTGTGGGTGACGAGGGGCAGCTGCTGGAGCTGCTTGACCTGGAGCGTCTGCTGCACCGTCGCGCTCTGGGTCTGGACGACCTCGGTGGCGCCGGTGACGACCACCGTCTCTTCGAGCGTGCCGACGCTCAGGGTGGCGGTCAACACCAGCGGGGTGGCGGCCTCCATCTTGACGTCGGGCGCGACGAAGGTCTTGAACCCCATCAGCGAGACGCTGACGGTGTAGGTGCCTGGCTGCAGCGCCGGGATCACGAACTGCCCGGTCGCGTCCGACACGGCCCGGAACTCGGCGCCCGTCGCCGCGTTCTTGGCCACAACATCCGCGCCTGGGATGACCCCCTTCGACGTGTCCTGGACCACTCCGGACAGCGTTGCCGCCCCGCCCCCCTGGCCGTAGGCGGGCGGACTGGCCATTAGCAGCACGGCCAGCAGAGCGGCGGACCAAAGAATCGAGCTGCTCCTCATCGAATCCTCCCTGAGAATCACTTAAGAACGAGGGAGCGTTCCCCCAACACGACGGGCGACGATCACGCCACGACGAGCGAACCGGTCGAACGCTGAGCCGACGTACGACCGGATGCGAAGCACGGAGAAGACAACACGGCCGGCGAACGCTTGCGTGTCTTCTAGCAACCTGTGTACCAGTCGGCACGACACGCCGTGCCTCGACTTTCAACCACTTGACGGGTGTCCCCTGAGCCTGATCCGGAAACTCGAACCCAACCGTCCAACAACTTGAACCGCCTGAAGTCATTCGCGGGTGCAGAACACCCGATTGCACCGGTCAGGCAGACCAAGAACGAGAGGGGATTTCGCGTAGCCTATGTCAGTCTGCAGGGTCCGTGCAAGTGCAAATCGTGGGGACCGCCAAGGATGAGGTGCGTCCTGCGTTCGACCGGGTGTATCCTCGGCCCATGGCACTCTTCATCTGGCGCCATCGCACAGGTCTTGTCGCATGTGTCGGCCTGGTGGTGATCGCATCGACTTCGGCCTTCGGGTTGGCGTCTGCGGCGATTCAGGACGAGGGTTCCACGATTGTGACCGTGGAGTTCCGCGTTCTGACGAAGGCCGGCAGGCCGGTCCTCGATCTCGAGGCGGAGGACGTCGTCTTGAAGGTCGGCGGACGCGTCCGCGAGATCGTCGCGCTCCAAGCGATGCGGGTAGGCGGAGACCCCGATGCGCGCTCAGCCACTGCCCTCCCCAAGGCGCCCCCGCCGTTCGCGACCAACGAGTTGGCTGGCGGTGGCCGGGACATCACGATCGTGGTGGACGATGAAGCGATCGGCGCCGGCCGCGAGGCGCCGGTCAAAGTGGCGCTCGGCCGGTTGCTCGCAGCCCTGTCGCCCGCTGATCGGGTGGGTTGGCTGGTGCCGAAGGACGCCGCCGCGCGGGTGCACTCGACCGACCGGCACGACCGCGTCGCCGCGGCCGTGGCCGCCTTCGTCGGGCGCGCCAACCGCAGCGAGACGGCCGCGGATGCGGCCTGCCGTACGCGGCTCGACATGGACACCCTGATGGACGTGTTCGAGAACGTCCCGAGGTCGACCTCATCGGTCGTCATCTTCGTGTCCAGCGGTTTCGCCCCACCGACGGTCGGAGAGAGCCTCAACCGAACGGCCGGGCCCGCCGGCCCCTGCGAAGTCACGACACGCGACTTCGACGCCCTTGCGAAGGCGGCGATGGCCTCGCGGGCGGAGTTCTTCGCGGTCCAGGTCATCGACGACCAGGCATCCGGAGCGGCAAGGCCCACGGACCTCAGCAGCGGGCTCGAGCACGCTGCGGGCCTCACCGGGAACGGCATCGTCAGGCTGACTGGCGACAGCGCGCCGTTGATGAAGCGGATTGCCGACGAGACGTCGGCCTACTATCTCGCCGCCTTCCAGGTGCCGGCAGGGGAACGCAACGGCTCGACACAGCGCGTCGAGGTGACCGTCGCGCGACAGGACGTCGTGGTACGGGCGTGGCCGAACGTCGTGATTCCGAAGCCCGCTGCCGCCGGCGCCCGGGGCGAGCCGTTGAAGGTCCGCGACATGCTGACGGTCTCGAAGGCGTTCCGCGACCTCGCGCTTCGCGCGTCGGTCCACTCGTCCCGCGCGTCGGCCGACGGCAAGTCGAAGGTCGTGTGCGTCTTCGAACCGTCGGACCCGTCGCAGACAGTGACCGCCGCTGCTGCCGCGCTGTTCGACGGCAGGGGGATCGCGCGGGCACAGTGGTCCGGGCAGCCCAACGCACTGCGGCGCATGCCGGTGATGGCGGCGCTCAACGCCCCTGTGCCCGGAACCTACAGGCTGCGCCTGGCGGCTACCAGCGGCACACACGTTGGCGGAACGATCGATCTGGACATCACGATCGAGCCAGTGACGCGGGGCGCCGTCTCGGTCGGCGCGCTCGTGTTCGGGGTACAGGGCGATGGCGGGTTTCAGCCGCGACTTCAGTTCACGACCGAGCCCGTCGCGTATGCCCTTGTCGAGATCTACGACGCTCCGAAGACGGCCAACGTCGCCGTTGCCTTCGAGATCGCCGGCTCGATCGAGGGACCCGCGGCGGGCGTGGTCGACGGCACCCTCCAGGCGCCGCGAGAGGACTTGCGGCTGGCGTTCGCCGGACTGCCCGTCGGGCGGATGACGCCCGGGGAAGTGGTCATCCGGGCGGTGATCACCGTCGACGGCAAGCGGCTCGACGCGCGGCCGGCAGGCACCCTGCGGAAGGTCGAGCGGTAGGGCGAGCAGGAGCTCACGTGTCCGCGCGCAGCGCGACGACCGGGTCCACACGAGCGGCCCTGCGCGCCGGCAGATAGGTGGCCAGCAGCGCGACACCCCCCAGCCCGCAGGACGCGGCGACGTAGGTCGGCGGGTCCGCGGGCCCGATCCCGAACAGCATCGTCGCCATCAGCCTGGTGAGGGCCAGCGCGCCGCCGGTGCCGATGAAGAGGCCGATCGCGGTGAGCACGAGGCCGTGGCGCACGAACAGCCTGCTGACATCGCGCTGCTCCGCGCCGAGGGCCATCCGGATTCCCACCTCGCGCACGCGCTGGGCGGCGATGTACGCGACGACGCCGTAGATGCCCACCAGGCCGAGCAGGAGCGCCACGGACGCCGCAATGGCGAGCATCACCAGCAGGAAGGACGTCTGTGCCATCGACTGCGCGCGGATGTCGTTCAGCGTGCGCACGCTCGCCAGCGGCAGCCCCGGATTGACGCCCCACACCGCCTGCTGCAGCTCCTTCATGAAGCCGGTCGACTTCAGCCGCGTCGACCGGATCGCATACGCCTGCGAGCGCTGCACGAAGTCCTGCTGGCCGAACATGCTCGTCATGAACAGCGGCCAGTAGACGATCGTCGGAGGCGGGCTCGCCACCCCGTCGTCGCGTTCGTCGCCGACGACGCCGACGATCTCGTGCCAGGCGTCGGCTGGCGTCGACCGGATCCGGCGGCCGATCGCCGCGCCGGGTGTCCTCCACCGTTCGCGCGCCAGGTTCTCGGAGATGACCACCACGGGCGCACGGCTGTGGACGTCGGACCAGGTCAGCGTCCGTCCGGCCACTACCCTGTTCCCCATCGTCTCGACGTAGCCCGGGCCGATCCACTTGTACCGGTGCATCTTCGGCATCTGCCCCGGGCGCAACGGGAAGTCGTCGAAGAAGATCGGATCGTTGTCGGTGTTTCCGTCCATCGTCACCGACGAGGACAGGCCGACCGACGCCACGCCGGGCACGCGGCCGACGGCTTGCGCGACCTGCTCGAACATGCGCGTCGCGAGCTCGGGCGACGGGACCATCGCCGACGGAATCGTGATCCGAACCGTGAGCACCTCGTCGGCATTCGAGTAGCCGGGATTGACGCTTCTGAGCGCGACGAACGTCCGGACCATGAGCGATGCGCTGACGAGCAGCACCATCGCGAGCGCGATCTCGGCGACGACCAGCGTGTTCCGCACGCGATGACGCTCACGACTGTCGCTGGCCGTCCGCCCGCCGTCCTTGAGCGCCGCGACGCGCGGCGTCGAGAACCTGAGGGCCGGAACCAGACCGAACAGCAAGCCGGCGACCAGTGACAGGGCGAGCGTGAACGCCAGCACGACCGGGTCGATCGCGATGTCGTCGAGGCGCGGCAGGCCGTCGGGCGCCACCTGCACGAGCAGCTTCACGGCCCCGAACGCCAGCCCCGCCCCGAGCACGCCCCCGAACAGGCCGATGGCGACGCTCTCGCCGAGCAGCTCCCGCGCGGTCTGCCAGCGGTCCGCGCCCAGTGCCGCGCGGATGGCCAGCTCCTGCTGGCGCCCCTCCGCGCGCACGAGGAACAGATTGGCCACGTTGGCGCAGGCGATGAGCAGGACGATGCCCACCATGCCGAACAGCACCCACAGGACGGGGCCGATGTCGCCCACGACGTCGATCATGAGCGGCCGCACGTTCGGCCCGAGCCTGACTTCGTCCACCATCTTGCGCGTGAAGCCCGGCGGCAGCGGGAAGCGCTCGATCACGAGCGGGATCATGCGGGCGATGTCGTCGTTGGCCTGGGCCAGCGTCGCGCCGGGCTTCAGGCGCGCCAGTCCCTGATACGCGAAGTTGCCGACGAACAGCGTGGCGCGGTTGAACTGAAGTGGCAGCAGGATGGCCGGGTCCGACCGGAGGAACCGGAACGACCGGGGAAGCACGCCGATCACCTCGCGCGGGCGACCATCGACGGTGAGCGACTGGCCGACCACTCGCCGGTCGCCGCCGAACTTCCTCTGCCAGTAGGGGTAGGTCAGGATGATGCGCTCGGGGGTGCCCGGCGAGTCGTCCACGCGATCGAAGAGACGGCCGACCTCGGCTCGCGCGCCGAGGGCCTGCAGCGTGCCGTCGGTGACCATCAGCGTCCGGACCCGCTCCGGGTCGCCGGCGCCGGTGACCGATGCGGCGCGGTCGTCCCACAGCCCGAAATGCTCGAAGGTCCGGTTCTCGTCGCGGTAGGTCATGTAGAACGCCGGACCCTGCGGCATCAGATCCGCGTTCATCCCGGGTGCTCGGTGCCAGACCCCGACCAGGCGTTCGGGGTCGTCGTACGGCAACGGCTTGAGCAGGACGCCGTAGACGACGCTGAAGAGGGCCGCGTTGGCGCCGATGCCGATGCCAAGCGTCAGGACCGCGACGGCGGTGAAGAGCGGCGTCCGGAGAAGCCGTCGCAGCGTGCGGTTGAACGGCAGCAAGTGTCCCATGCCCTGACCCGCGCGGACTCCCGCGTCGCGACGCCGGAGCCTCGGTCACGTAGACGGATGGCGGCGCTGGCGGGTTCCCCGGACCGGGCGTCCGCCACCGCCGGGCGCGGTGTCACGGGCCTTGGAGGAGGGGCCGGTTCGTGATGAGATCTGGGCATGGAACTGATGAAGCCTCCCGACACGCTCGGTGACGGCGTCTTCGCCACCGAGATTGCCCTCGGCGACTACGGCGTGCGCGGCGCGCTGATCGCGGGCGACGCCCGCGCGACCGTGGAACTCGGGTCGTTGACGCTCGAGCTGCACCACCTGCCCGGACATACGCCCGACACGATCGTCGGGTTCGTTCCGGAGCGGGGGCTGCTGCTGATGGGCGACACGGCCGAGACGCCGCTGCCGGTCGTGCCGCCCGACAGCCCGCTGGCCGCCTGGATTGGAGGTCTCGAGCGCTGGGAACACGATCCGCGGGTCAGAATCGTGGTGCCGGCGCACGGGCCGAGAACCGCTTGCCTGAACCATGCAGCGGAGGGACAATTCGACCATCCCGTTCAGGCGTGGGCGTAGACGGCTCGGCAGCCGCTCGCGGACATCCGCCTCGCGGGATCACGTGGAGGGAGCGCGTGGAATGACGACCGCCGGATGGGCCCGTGACGCGGCCGCCACCTGTCACCGTTTTATCACCGCAATCGCGCGTCGCGACTGGGACGAACTCGCCGCGTGCCTCGATGCCGCCGTCGAGCTTCGCGCGCTGACCCCCTCGGGCTTGCGCTCCGCCGACGGGCGGGCCCCGGCGGCAAGCTTCCTTCAGGACTGGTTCGGCGAGCCCGATCAGCTCGCCCGCCTGTCCTCGGATGTCAGGCTGATCGAGGACCGTTTGCACGTCAGCTACCGCTTCCGCGCGCACAAGGACCGGTGGTACCTGATCGAACAGCACGCGTACTGTTCGGTCGAGCGCGGGAAGATCACGCAGATCGACCTTCTCTGCTCGGGGTTTCGCGCTGAAGCGCCATCGGACCAGACCGACTGACACCGACGACTGGAGCGACCATGAGTCTCCGATCCGAAGCCCTCGCCGCCCGCCTCGAGGCTGGCGCAGCCGCACTCGCCGCACTTGCGGCCCCGCTGTCCGAGATCGAATGGCAGACACGCGTTCCCCGCGACGGACGGTCGGTCGGCGTCGTGGTCCATCACGTCGCCAGCATGTACCCGGTCGAAATCGAGCTTGCGCGGCTGCTCGCGTCGGGCCGGCCGATCACCGACGTGACGTGGGAGGCGGTCCACGCGATCAACCGCGACCACGCGAGCGCCAACGATACGGCCGCCAAGGATGCGACGCTCGGCCTGCTGGCCGGGAACAGCGCCGCGGCGGCGGACGCCATTCGCGCGTTGAGCGATGCGGAGCTGGATCGCGCCGCACCCGTCTCGCTCAACAGCGATGCGCCTCTGACGTGCCAGTTCTTTCTCGAGGCTCATGCCGTGAGCCACAGCTATCACCACCTGGCTCGGATTCGAGCGGCGCTCGGGCGATAGGACGCGGCGCACGCCATGACGCTGCGGGGCTTCGCACGCTGACTCTGAACTTCGCGGGCCGACACGTCAGGAGGGGACACATGACCAGGGTGCGGCGGAGTGACGACGCCCCCGGCGCGATCGCCAGACTCGGGTGGCGGTATCACCACCTGGGAATACCCCACACCGAGCCCCGCGCAGGCGAGCGGCATCTGGAACGTCTCGGGGTTCACGTCTGCGGGTTCGAGACCAGCCCGTACGGGATCGAGTGGATGCGTTTCGATCCGCACTGCGCGGTTCCCGACATCGTCAGGAGCGTGCCGCACATCGCGTTCGAGGTCGATGACCTCGACGAGGCCCTCGAGGGGAAGGAGATCCTGATTGCCCCGAACGCCCCGACGTCGGGTGTCCGGGTGGCGTTCATCCTGGACGACGGCGCGCCAATCGAACTCCTGGAGTTCGAGAAGGCGGGCGCGCGGGATCCGCGCGCAGACCGCGCCGAGTGATGGAGCGACGGAGCGGCCGGGCCGGGTGCCGCGAGGGTCGCGGCACAGGCCCGGCCGTGACGTGCCTATACCGGGAACGGCTTCACGAAGAACAGGATCAGGGCGACGAGCAGCACGTAAATCACGAGCGACTCGATCAGCACGAGGCCCAGCAGCAGCGCGAACCGGATGTCGCCGGTGGCGCTGGGGTTCCGCGCGATGGCCTCGGCGGCCGCGCTGAGGCCCTTGGCCTGCCCGAGCGCACCGAACGCCGCGGCGATCGCGAGGGCGAACCCGGCCGTGATGACCGACCACTTGGCCACCTCGTTGCCCCCCGCCGGCGCCGCACCCTGGGCGAAGAGCGGCGCGACCATGCCCGCAGCCACGAACAACAACGTCAGCGACAGCACCAGCGATTTACGCACGTTAGACCCCTCCTCCGAGATTCAGCAAGGCGTCGGCCTTGCGCGTTCCAGCCAATCCGCAGGGCCCGCGCCCCGCCTGGTCGCCCCGGCTCACGCCGCGGCGTGGGCCGCGCCGCGGCCCTCGTCATGCGCGTCGTGGCCCTCGGGGCCATGGTCCACCACCACCGCGCCCGAGAGGTAGATCGTCGTCAGCATCGCGAAGATGTACGCCTGGAGCGCCGACGTCACCAGCCCGAGCGCCATCATCGGCAGCGGCACCACGAACGGGACGAGGCTCGCCAGGATGACGATGACCAGGTCCTCGCCGAAGATGTTGCCGAACAGCCGCACCGAGAGCGACAGCACGCGCGACAGGTGGCTGATCACCTCGATCGGGAAGTAGATCGGGGCGATCCACGCCGGCGCGCCCGGCGGCGTCATGAAGTGCTTCACGTACGAGACGATGCCCTGCTCCTTGATCCCGTGGAACTGGTAGTACACGAACACGGTCAGCGCGCATCCCAGCGTGACGTTGATGTTGCTGGTCGGCGCCTTCAGCCCCGGCACCAGCCCCATCAGGTTGCCGATCAGGATGAAGAGGAACATCGTCCCGACCAGCGTCACGTAGTTGCGGCCCTTGGGCCCCACGAAATCGTCCAGCATCCCGTTCAGGAACGAGACGGCGGCTTCCAGCGCGAGCTGCAGCCTGCCCGGGTTCTCGACGCTCAGCCTGGACCTGATGAACAGGCAGAGCACCGACATGCCGATCAGGATCAGCAGCGACATCACGATGAAGTCGGGGATCACGTCGTGCCCGGGCTCGAACTCGATGCCGAGCGGGCGAAGCGCCGCGGCCACCAGCGGCCCGAACAGCGCGTTGACGACCTGCACGACCCAGAGCGAGTGCTCGAGTTTCTCCATGATCCTACCGGCGAGTCCCGCGGGGAACCGACCGTGCCGCGCGCGCGACCTGTGCCAGCGCGGCCACGAAGGGCGTCGTCGCGCCGGCCATCAGGCCGACGGGATTCACGCGGAAACACGTCAGCATAAACGTACGCCCCGATTGCCAGTAAAGCGTACCTCGACAAGAACTTCACGGCGAGCAGCACCCGCTGCCCCGCCGGCAGGGCCGACCCCGCCCCACCCTCGGCTGCAGCCTCCGGCCCGCCTCGTCCGGCCAGGCTGACGACCGCGCCGACCACCCCCTTCAGCGCCCAGTAGGACAGCCCTGCCAGCGCTCCGCCGGCCAGAACTCCGGCCGCCCCCTCCGGCCGGCCGCGCCCGACCGCCAGCGCGACGAGGGCCATGGCGATGCACGCGATGGCGGCGTCGCGCTCGAACAGCCTGACGGCTCGATCGGGATCCGCGGCGAACCTCACCGCTTCTCTTCCCGGCTGACGGCGTTCGCCGTCCTGATGACGTTCACGATGCCGGCGGCGACGCCGAAGAAGAAGAACACCAGCGTGAACAGCGGCGACAGCCCCGTCCAGCGGTCGAGCCAGTAGCCGACCACGAACCCGATCACGACGGCGAGGACGAAGGCGATGCCGACGGAGCTCAGAGCCCCGATGGATCCGATGGTGGAACGGGGCGGGTCGGACATACGCCAGAGCAGGGCCGCAGCCCTGCCCTCACACTATTTCAGCACCACCGCCGGCGCCTCGAACAGGGTATGCGCGGACCGCTCGGCGAGATCGAACAGCGGCCGCGGATAGACGCCGATGGCTATCGTCCCGAGGATCGTCACGGCCAGGAGGACCCCCATGGCCGGCGAGATGACCGGCTCGGACCCGGTCGGCTCGCCCTTGAACCACATGAAGACCACCACGCGCAGGTAGTAGTAGAGGGACACGGCGCTGTTGAGCACGCCGATCACCGCCAGCCAGTAGTACCCGCCGTCGATGGCCGCGCTGAACAGCCAGAACTTGCCCATGAAGCCGGCGGTGGGCGGGATGCCGCCGAGCGACAGCATGAACAGCAGCATGGCGATGCCGGCCAGCGGGTTCCGCTGGAACAGGCCGCTCAGGTCCTTCAATTCCTCGCCGATCACGTCCTTCCGCCGCAGCAAGGTGACGACGCCGAAGGCGCCGAACTGCATGAACGCGTAGATGGCCAGGTAGATGAGCGTCGCCTTCACGCCGAGCTCCGGCACGCGCGTCGCCGCCACGATGCCGATCAGCAGGTAGCCGGCGTGGGCAATCGAGGAATACGCCAGCATCCGCTTGATGTTGCTCTGCGTCAGCGCGGCGATGTTGCCGACGGTCATCGTCAGGATGGCCAGCGCGTAGAACAGCAGGCCCCAGTCGGCGTTCGCCGACAGCAGCCCGTCGAAGAAGATCCGGAGCAGCATCGCGAACGACGCCGCCTTCGACCCGACCGACAGGAACGCGGTGATGGGCGTCGGCGCGCCCTCGTACACGTCGGGCGCCCACATGTGGAACGGCACGGCCGCGATCTTGAAGCCGATGCCGGCCACGACGAGGATCAGGGCCAGCGGCAGCCACGCATGCTGCTTCTCGCCGGCGGCCACGGCGGCCAGAACGTTGGCGATCTCCCGCAGGTTCGTGGTCCCGGTCAGGCCGTACAGGATCGACATCCCGTAGAGCAGGAGTCCGAGCGAAAAGCACCCGAGCAGGAAGTACTTCACCGCGGCCTCGTTCGACCGGCGGTTGGGCTTGATGAAGCCCGCCAGGATGTAGAACGACAGCGCCATCGTCTCGAGACCGATGAAGATGGTCACCAGATCGATGCCGCTCGCCATGAACATCATGCCGAGCGTCGCCGACAGGATCAGGAAGTAGTACGTCCCGGGGCGGGCGCCCTCGACCTGCAGGTATCGCGGCGACATGAGAATCGTCAGGCCCGCCGCCAGGAGGAACACGAACTTGAAGAACGCGCCGAAGTCGTCCACGGCGATCATCCCGCCGGCGGCGGTGGCGGCGGGCTCGCCGAACTGTGGCGCGAGCGCCGCCGCGGTCAGCGCAAGGCCCGCGAGCGAGATCCACGCGATCGCCCCGTGTCGGGCCTTCGGCACGAAGGCGTCCGCGAGCAGCACGATGAGCGCGACGCCGGCGAGGACGAATTCGGGCGTCAGCGCGGCGAGGTCGCTGGGCGAGAAACCCGCTGGCATTACCGTCCTCCCGTCGGCTTGGCCGAATCGGCCGACGCCTTTCCGGGCTCGGCCGCTGCCGCCGAGGCGCCCGTGGCCGGCACTGGCGCCTCGCCGGCGCGTGCGGCCGGATCGGCCGGCACGGCGCCCGCCGGCGCGGCGGCTGCCGTCACCGCCTCGTCAGGGCCGCACGGCGCCAGCTGCCACTTCGACGCGGCCGGCTTCTGGCCGCAGTCGGCCGCCTTGGCCGCCGCGTACTGCGGGCTGACGCGCGCCACCACCTTGTCCACCGAGGTGTCGAGCCTGACGAGGAACGGCGTCGGGTAGATGCCGATCCACACGGCCAGGATGATCAGCGGCACGAAGGTCATCACCTCGCGGAGGCTCAGGTCCTTGAGGTTCTCGTTCTTCGGGTTCTCGATCTTCCCGAACATCGTCCTCTGGTAGAGCCACAGCATGTAGGCCGCGCCCAGGACGATGCCGCTGGCCGCGACGGCCGCCCACACCTTGCTCACCGCGAAGATGCCCTGGAGGATCAGGAACTCGCCGATGAACCCGTTGAGGGCCGGCAGGCCGATCGACGACAGCATCATCACGCAGAAGATCGCGGCGTAGACCGGCATCACCTTCGACAGGCCGCCGTACTCCGAGATCATCCGCGTATGCCGGCGCTCGTAGACGATGCCGACGATCAGGAACAGCGCGCCGGTCGAGATCCCGTGGTTGATCTGCTGGACGATGCTGCCCTTGATCCCGACCGGGTTGAGGGCGAACATCCCCAGCATGACGAGCGCCATGTGGCTGACCGACGAGTAGGCGACCAGCCGCTTCCAGTCGCGCTGCGCCATGGCGACCAGCGCACCGTAGACGATGCCGACGATCGACAGCGCGGCGATCATCGGGACGAACGCCCGCGTGGCGTCGGGCAGAATCGGCAGGCTGAACCGGATGAACCCGTAGGTCCCCATCTTCAGGAGGACGGCCGCCAGGATGACCGAGCCGGCCGTCGGCGCGTCGGTGTGCGCGTCGGGCAGCCAGGTGTGGAACGGGAACATCGGCACCTTGATCGAGAAGCCCAGGAAGAAGGCGAGGAACACCCACCACTGCAGGTTGGTGTCGAACCCGTGCTGCTGGAACTGGACGATGTCGAAGGTGTGCTGCCTGGTCTGCGGGTCGGTGTAGCTGAAGTAGAGCGCCAGGATGCCGAGCAGCATCACGACGCTGCCGACCAGGGTGTAGAGGAAGAACTTGATGGCCGAGTAGAGCCGCCGGTCGCTGCCCCAGATGCCGATCAGGAAGTACATCGGGACCAGCATCACTTCCCAGAACAGGAAGAACAGCAGGAAGTCGAGCGAGACGAACGCGCCGATCATCCCCGTCTGGAGCAGCAGGAGGAAGATGTAGAACTCCTTCACCCGCTCGGTGATCGCCGTCCACGACGACAGGATCGCGATGACGCCCATCAGCGTCGTCAGCAGGATCAGCAGGACCGAGAAGCCGTCCACGCCGAGGTGGTACGAGGCGCCGATCGACGGTATCCACTCGGCCAACTCCTGGAACTGATACGCCGGGTTGGCGACGTCGTAGTAGAACCAGAGCGGCAGCGAGACGAGGAAGCCGGCCATCGCGAACAGATTGGCGATCCAGCGGATGGCGTTCTCGCTGCGCTTGTTCACGAACATCAGCACCGCGGCGCCGACCAGCGGCGTGAACAGGATCAACGACAGCAGATGTTTCATAGCGGGTACCGTCCCCGGACGAGATAGACGAGATAGAGGCTCACGAACGCGAAGACGCCGAACAGCATCAGCAGCGCGTAGTTCTGGATCAGGCCGGTCTGCACCCGGCGGAAGATGAAGCTCGATTCCTGCAGGATCGACCCGACGAGGTTCACCAAACCGTCCACGATGTACTTGTCGAGGATGTACCAGAACCACGACGAGACGATGGTGAGCCAGCCCGATCCGTTCACCGCCCCGTCCACGACCTTCCGGTCGAACGTCCACAGTCCGCCGGCGCTCGCCAGGGTTCCGCGGATGACGGTCGCCCCGTAGAGTTCGTCCACGTAGTACTTGTTCGTCAGGACTCGGTGGGGGCCCGCGAAGCGCGCCTTCAGACGTGCCGCGATCTCCGGACGACGCACGTAGAAGCGGTAGGCCACGGCGATGCCGATGATGCCGATCAGCACCGAGAAGCCCATCAGCAACAGCTCGCCCACGTGGGAGAGTTCGGCGACGGCCTGCCCCTCGGCCGCCGCAGCAGCGTGCTCCGCGGCGGGCGCGGACTCGCCGGCCGTCGCGGCGCCCGCGTGCGCCTCCAACGAGGGCGCAGCGAAGGAGGGATGCAGGAAGTGCTCGATGGCATTGCCGCCGCCGATCGCGGCCGGCACGCCGACGAACCCGGCCAGGACCGCCCCGACCGCCAGCACCACCAGCGCGAACGTCATCGGCCTGGGCGCGTCGTGGGGCCCGTGCCAGGCGCCGTGGCCGCCGTGCCCGGCATCGTCCGCCGCCGCGTGGCCGTGCCCGGCGCCGTGCGCGCCGTGCCCGGCCGTCTCCCACGCCGGCCCGCGGTAGGCGCCGAAGAAGGTCAGCGACATCAGCCGGAACATGTAGAACGCCGTCATCAGCGCGGCGAACGCCGCGAGAGCGTAGACCAGCTTGTTCTTGAGGAACGCCTGCAGCAGGATCTCGTCCTTGCTGAAGAACCCGGCGAACGGCGGGATGCCCGCGATCGCGACCGTGCCGATCATCATCGTCCAGAACGTGATCGGCATGTGCTTCTTCAGCCCGCCCATCTTCAGCATGTTCTGCTCGCCGGCCATCGCGTGGATCACGGCGCCGCTGCAGAGGAAGAGGAGCGCCTTGAAGAAGGCGTGCGTCATCAGGTGGAACGCGCCGGCCGCGAATGCGCCCACGCCCATGGCGACGAACATGTAGCCGAGCTGCGAGACGGTCGAATACGCCAGGACCCGCTTGATGTCGGTCTGCACGAGGCCGATCGACGCGGCCATCACGGCGGTCAGCACGCCGACGATGGCGACGACCTCCATCGTCATCGGCGCGTGCGAGAAGAGGACGGCATTGCGGCCGACCATGTAGACGCCGGCCGTGACCATCGTCGCCGCGTGGATCAGCGCCGACACCGGCGTCGGGCCCTCCATGGCATCGGGCAGCCAGACGTACAGCGGGATCTGCGCGCTCTTGCCGCAGGCGCCGACGAACAGCAGGAGCGTGATGAGCGACAGCGTGCCGAACTGCACGGTCTCGGTCGGCATCGCCGCCGCGGCGTTCGCCACCTCGCGGAAGTCGAACGAGCCGAACGTGACGTAGATGAGGAAGACGCCGAGCAGGAATCCCCAGTCGCCGACGCGGTTGGTGATGAACGCCTTCTTGCCCGCGTCGGCCGCGCTCTTCTTCTCGTACCAGTAGCCGATGAGCAGGTACGAGCAGAGGCCGACGCCCTCCCAGCCGACGAACATGACCAGGTAGTTGCCGCCCAGCACCAGCGTGAGCATGAAGAAGCAGAACAGGTTCAGGTACGAGAAGTAGCGCGCGACGCCGCCGCGCGGCTCGTCGTGCATGTAGGCGATCGAGTAGACGTGAATCAGGAACCCGATCCCGGTGACCACCAGGATCATCATCGCCGACAGCGGGTCGAGACGGAACGCCCAGGGGACGTGCAGCGACCCGATCGCGTCGCCCTTCGTGGCCAGCGCGGTGGCCGGGATCCAGTCGAACAGCGTCACGTCGTGGAAGCGCTTCTCGGGCGCGAGGCCGAGCAGCTGCGTGAAGGCCGCAACCGACAGGCCGAACGCGGCCGCCATGGTCGCGCACGCGACCGCCCCGGCCGTCCGCTTGCCGAACCAGCGGATGCCGAAAATGCCGTTCACGGCCGCGCCCAGGCCGGGCAGGATCGGAATGAGCCAGATTAGGTCCATAGACGCCCTACCACCTCATGAGGCTCATCTCGTCGATGTTCACCGTTTCCTTGTTCCGGTAGAACGCGAGGATGATGCCCAGGCCGACGGCGGCTTCCGCCGCCGCCACGCACACGACGAAGATCACGAACACCTGGCCGCTGGCCTTCTGCCAGAGCTGGGAGAACGCCACCAGGTTGATGTTGACGGCGTTCAGCATCAGCTCGATCGACATCAGGATCACGATGATGTTCCGGCGCGTCATCACCCCGACCACGCCGATGATGAACAGCGCCGCCGACAGGACCATGTAGTGAGCCGGGGTTATCGGAGTCATGCGATGCGTCCTGCTAGAGTTCCCGCCGGGCCAGGATGATCGCGCCGACCATCGCCACGAGCAGGAGGATCGACGCCAGTTCGAACGGGACCAGGTACGTGGTATAGAGCGTCATCCCGACCTGGGCCACGTTGTCGGGCCCCATCGGCACGGCGGGGGGCAGCGCCGCGGTCGGCGACACGTATTTGTAGGCGGCGATCGCCGCCAGCTCCGCGAGCACGACCAGCGCGACGACCAGCCCGAGGCGCCCCCGGCGCCGGCGGTCCTGGTGGGCCTCGGGCGGGCGCTTCAGGTTCACGAGCATCACGACGAACAGGTAGAGGACGACGATGCCGCCGGCGTAGACCACGACCTGGATCGCCGCGAGGAACTGCGCGCCCATCAGCACGTAGAGCCCGGCGATGAACAGGAAGTCCGCCACGAGGAACATGATGCTGTGCACCGTGCTCCGGGCCGTGACGACGAGCACGCCGAACCCGAGGATGCATGCGGCGAGCGTGTAGAACGCGAGTGCTTGACCCATAGCTTCCCTAGTAGCTCAGCGCCACTTTCACGGCGGCCGTCACGAGGATGTTGGCGATCGCCAGCGGGATCAGGAACTTCCATCCGAGCCGCATCAGCTGGTCGTAGCGGTAGCGCGGCAGCGTCGCACGAATCCAGAGGAACACGTAGAGCACCAGAAACGTCTTCACGACGAACCAGGCCCAGCCCGGCACGTAGTCGAGGACCCGGAGGAGCTCCACGTTCGGGAACGGCCGCAGCCACCCGCCGAAGAACAGCGTGGTGGCAATCGCCGACACGACGATCATGTTCGCGTATTCCGCCAGGAAGAACAGCGCGAACCGCATCCCGCTGTACTCGGTGTGGAACCCGGCCACCAGCTCCTGCTCGGCCTCCGGCAGGTCGAACGGCGACCGGTTGGTCTCGGCCAGCGCGCCCACGGCGTAGATGAACAGCGACACCGGCTGCACGAACGCGAACCAGACGCCGTTGGCCTTCTGCGCCGTGACGATGTCCACCATGCTCAGGCTGCCCGACGCGAGGATGACGCTCACGAAGGTCAGCGTCACCGCCACCTCGTAGCTGATCAGCTGCGCCGACGACCGCAGCCCGCCGAGCAGCGGGTACTTCGAGTTCGACGACCAGCCGGCGAGGATGATCCCGTAGATCCCGATCGACGCGACCGCCACGACGTACAACAGCCCGATGTTCAGGTCGGCGATGCGCAGCGGAACCGGCTTGCCGAAGATGCTCACGGTGTCGCCGAACGGAATCACGGCGAACGCGATGATCGCCGGCACGAGCACGATGATCGGCGCCAGCGTGAACACCCACTTGTCGGCGCGGACCGGCGTGATGTCTTCCTTCACGAACAGCTTCAGCACGTCGGCAATCGGCTGGAGCACCCCGTGGGGGCCGACCCGCATCGGCCCCAGGCGCACCTGGACCCACGCCTGCACCTTGCGCTCGAGCAGCACGAGGTACATGACGGTGACCAGCACCCCGGCGAGGACGATGACGATCTTGATGAGCGGTATGACGACCAGGTCAATCATGCTGATCCCGATGGCTCGTTCCTACCTGTCCACTTCTCCCAGCACGATGTCGATCGTGCCGATGAGCGCAATGACGTCGGCCACCAGGTGGCCGCGCACCAGCCGCGGCAGCGCCTGGAGGTTGCAGAACGACGGCGGCCGCACGCGCATCCGGTACGGGCTGGTCGACTTGCCGTCGCTCGCGATGAAGTACCCGATCTCGCCCTTCGGCGACTCGTTGGCGTGGTACGTCTCGCCGGCCGGCGGCTTGATCAGCCGCGGGACCTTCGCCATCACCGGGCCCTCGGGCAGCCCGCCGAGCGCCTGCCGGACGATCCGCACCGACTGGCGCATCTCCTCGAGCCGCACGAGGTAGCGGTCGTAGGTGTCCCCCTTCGAGCCGACCGGCACGTCGAACTCCATCTCCGCGTACGCCGCGTAGGGCTCGTCCTTGCGCACGTCGCGCGCGACGCCCGAGGCGCGCAGCGGCGGGCCGCACAGGCCGACGGCAATCGCGTCGGCCGCCGAGATGACGCCGACGTTCCTTGTGCGCCCGAGCCAGATCCGGTTGTGCGTGAGCAGCGTCTCGTACTCGACCAGCTTCTCCATCTGGATGTCGCAGAACTGGAGCGCCTTCTTGTCCCAGCCCGGCGGCACGTCCTGCGGGAGCCCGCCGATCCGCATCGTGTTGTAGGTGAGGCGCGCGCCGCAGAATTCCTCGAACAGGTCGAGAATCAGCTCCCGTTCGCGCAGGCAGTACAGGAAGACGGTGACCGCGCCGATGTCCATCGCGTGGCTGCCGAGCCAGACCAGGTGGCTGGCCAGCCGCTGCAGCTCCGCGAGAATCGTGCGGAGGTACTTCGCGCGGCGCGGCACCTCGAGCGACAGCAGCTTCTCGACCGTCTCGACGTAGGCGAGGTTCGCCGCGGCCGACGCCACGTAGTCGAGGCGATCGGTCAGCAGGACGATCTGCGTCCAGTCGCGGTTTTCGCTGAGCTTCTCGACACCCCGGTGGAGGTAGCCGATGACCACGTCCGCATCGACGACCTTCTCGCCATCCAGCTTGAGCACGACCCGAAGCACGCCGTGCGTGGCCGGGTGCTGCGGCCCCATGTTGATGACGAGTTCGTCGGTGTCGAACATCGGGCGGGCAACGTCCGGTTCCATTTACTCGATCTCCGCTTCCTTGAACGACTGGCCGAGCTTCAGCCACTCCTGCGGGCTCTCGAGGAGCAGCTCCCCGGGCCCCTCGAGCGGGTAGTCCTTGCGCTGCGGGTGCCCCTGCCACTCGTCGGGCATCAGAATCCGCCGCAGGTCCGGATGGCCCGCGAACCGGATCCCGAACATGTCGAACGCTTCGCGCTCCAGCCAGTTCGCAGCGGCCCACACGCCCGAGACCGACGCCGGGCCGTCGCCGTCCGCCACGCGGGTCTTCATGCGGACGCGGGACCGAAGGCTCGTCGAGTACAGGCAGTAGACGACGTCGAAGCGCTCGCCGGCCCGCGTGGGCCAGTCCACCGCGGTCACGTCCGAGCAGTAGTCGAAGCAGGCGTCCGCGGTGTCGCGCAGGTAGCGCGCCACCTCGAGCAGCCTCGGCGCGGCGACGATCACCGTCCAGTCGCCGACCCAGTAGCTGACGCCGGTGACGGCTCCGGGCAGGGCCGCCTGCAGCGCCTGGATATGGCCCGGGACCGGCACGTCGGCCGGCGGCGGGGGGTCCGGCGGGCCCGGCGGCGGCGGCGCGGCCTTCTCGGCCTTGGGAGCCGCGGCGGCCGCGGGCGGCTTCGGGGCGGCGGCCGGCTTCGGGGCGGCCGCGGGGGTCTCGCCCGCGGGGGTGGTGTGCTCGGAATCAGCCATGGAAGTTGCTTCGTGCTGCTAAGGCCTGCGCGCGGCCCGTCACCGGCACACGGCTCACGCCCACTCGAGCGCGCCCTGTCTCCAGGCGTACGCGTAGCCGATGATGAGGATGAAGAGGAAGACGATCATCTCGATCAGGCCGAACAGCTTCAGCTTGTCCATGATGACCGCCCACGGAAACATGAACACCGTCTCGACGTCGAAGACCACGAACAGCATCGCGATCAGAAAGTAGCGGACGCTGTAGCGGTCGCGGGCGTCGCCCCGAGTCTCGATCCCGCATTCGTAGGGCTCGAGCTTCACCTTGTTGTAGCGTTCCGGCCGTACCAGCCACGCCATCAGGAGCGCCACGATGGCAAAGCCAATCGCCACCAGGAGGAACAGGACCACAGGAATGTAGGCTTCGAGCATGATTCTCAGGCCGCGGCAGACTGTTGGACGAGGTTGAAGCCGTCCGGTGGGCACCGCGCGGATGGCCCGGCGGCGACGGGCCGGGACGCACAAGAGCAGCGCGATCGTGCGATGACCACCGGTGTTTATAGCATGCCACCTGGGGGGTGTCAAGAAACACGACGCCACCGGTCCGCAGGATGGAACGGACCGCAACTGTCTGATATTGAAAGAGTTTTACGTCCCTCGCTGCCTTGACCGTCCACCGGCAGGGCTCTATACTCCCAAGCAGGCGCCTGCCCTGTCGATTGGAGAGTCCCATGCTTCGGATATCGCGCTCGACGTGGACTGCACACGCACGGGTGGCGCTCGTATTCGCATCGCTCGCGGGCCTGACCGTCGCGGCGGCCGGCCCCGGGCAGGAGAGAGAGCAGCGCACGGCACGGCCGACCGATCGCGGAATGTTCGTGAGCGTCGTGGACAAGGACGGGGCACCTGTCGCCGACCTGACGGCGGCCGACTTCGTGGTGCGGGAGGACCGAGTGGTTCGCGAGGTCCTGCGCGCCGACAAGGCGACCGAGCCGATCACGCTGCCGCTGCTCGTCGACAACTCGCAACCCGCCACGCCCCATATTCCCGACATCCGCGACGCCCTCAAGCCGTTCGTCAAGCGGATGGCCGGCCGCAACCCGATCGCGGTCACCGTCTTCGGCGAGCGCCCGTCGATCTACACCGACTACACGCTCGACACCGCGGCGCTCCTGAAGGGCGTCGAACGCCTGTTTCCGATGGCCGGCAGCGGCTCCTACCTGCTGCAGGCGGTTGGAGAGGTCTCGAAGGGGCTCGCCAAACGGGACTTCGAGCGCGCTGTCATCCTCGCCATCACGGCCGGCGGCCCCGAATACTCCGACCGGTACTACGAGGACTTCATCCCGGGGCTGCGCGACAGCGGCGCGGCGTTCTACGCGATGGACATCGCCCCGCGCCCGCCGGATCTGTCCGATGACGGCCAGCGCAACCGCGAGATGTTTCTCGAGGCCGCAACGCGCGCGACCGGCGGCAGTCGGATCCCGTTGCTCAGCAGCCTGGCCCTGGCCGGCGCCCTCAACCGTCTGGCCGACGAACTGACCAACCAGTATCGGATCACCTACGCACGGCCGGAGACCCTGATTCCGCCCGAGAAGATCGAGGTCAGCGTCACGCGGCCCGGGCTCACCGCGCGCGGCACGCCGATCAAGCGCAGGAAGGAATGATCGCGGTGGGTCGCACGTTGGTCGCAACCGTTGCCGTCGCCGCGATGGCGGCGGCTGAGCAGCTGCCCTCCTTCCGCGCCGGCGTCGACGTCGTCTCGCTGAGCGTGACGGTCACCGACGCGTCGGGCCGCTACGTCACCGACCTGACGCCCGAACAGATCGGTGTCTACGAGGACGGCGCCAAGCAGGACACCGCGTACTTCAACCGGACGAACGTGCCGATCGCGCTCGCCCTCCTGCTCGACACGAGCGCGAGCATGGAGGGCAAGATGGCGACGGCCAAGGAGGCGGCGGCCGGCTTCGCCAGGCATCTGCGTCCCCAGGATCTCGGTCAGTTGATCGGCTTCGCCGACCGGGTCGAGGTCCTCCAGCCGTTTACGGGCGACAGGGCGGCGCTCGAGCACGCCATCGGCAGGACGGCGGCGGGCGGTTCGACGAAGCTCTTCGAGGCGCTCTACGTCGCGCTCAAGGAACTGAAGAAGATCCGCGCGGCGACCGAACAGGACATCCGCCGGCAGGCGATCGTGGTCTTCACCGACGGGGAGGACACCGCCAGCCTGGTCGGCTTCGATGATCTGCTCGATCTGACCAGGCGATCCGAGACCGCCGTCTACGCGATCGCCCTGCGGTCGCCCCAGGAGATCGAGGCCCGGACCTACGCGATCACGGACTACTCGCTGAGGCAGCTGGCGCAGCAGACCGGCGGCCGAGCGTTCTTCCCGACGCGCACCGAAGATCTGGCAGGAACCTACGGACAGATCGCCGCCGAGCTGGCCAGTCAATACGTCGTCGGGTTCGTGTCGACGAACACGAAGCGGGACGGTGCGTGGCGAAGGCTGGCGGTCCGCGTCGATCGTGAGGGCGCGACGGCCCGGACCAGGCTCGGGTACTTCGGACCCAGGCAGAAGTAGCGGGCTCCTGGCTCCCGTCTCCAGGCTCCCGGCCTGGCCCGAGCGAGCGCGGCGGGTCGAAGGGGACTTGCACGCGGTGGTAGTCTCGTGTGACGGGTGAGGGGCCCCGCCGTCGGCGCGGGCGAGTCGCAGACACCGCTATGAAGAAACCGATCGTGTACCTCATCGGAGCCGGTCCCGGGGATCCGTGGCTGATCACCGTGCGCGGCCTGCGGTGCCTTCGGCAGGCCGACGTGGTGATCTACGACCACCTCGTGCACGAGCGCCTGCTGCGGCAGGCCCGCCCAGGGGCCGAGCGGATCGACGTCGGCCCGGCGGCGCCGGAGCCGCTCGAGCAGGAGGCGATTCTGCTACCTCATCGCCGAGAAGGCTCGCGAGGGCAATGTGGTCGCCCGGCTGAAATGGGGCGACCCGTTCGTGTTCGATCGCGGCGGCGAGGAGGCGCTCTTCCTCCACGAGCACGCCGTGCCGTTCGAGGTCGTCCCGGGAATCCCGGCGGCCATCGGCATCCCGGCCTACGCGGGCATTCCGATCACGTATCCGGGCGGCGGCGACTCGGTGACGCTCGTCCGCGGCCGCGAGGCGGAGCACGGCAAGAAGCCGCACGTGGACTGGACCAGCCTCGGCAAGCTGGGCGGGACCGTCGTCTGCTACTGCGGCCCGAGAGAATTGCACGGCATGCTCGACTCGATGCTCTCGCACGGCTGGTCGCGAAACGAGACGGCGGCGCTGATCTTCAACGGGTCCCTGCCGAGCCAGGAGACCATCCAGTCCACGCTCGGCGAGCTGGCCGCCCTGGCCCGCCAGCCGAAGTTCAAGGACCCGGCGATGCTCGTGGTCGGGCGCGTCGCCGGCCTCCGCGAGCACCTGCGCTGGTTCGACGTCCGTCCGCTGTTCGGCAAGCGCATCGTCGTCACCCGCCCGCGCGAGCAGGCCGCGGATCTCGTCGAGGCGCTCGATCAACTCGGGGCGACCGTCATCGAGGCGCCGACGGTGCGCATCGTTCCGCCCGAGGACTTCGCGCCACTCGACGAGGCGTGCGCCAGCGTCGGGGGGTTCGACTGGGTGGCGTTCACCAGCCCGAACGGGGTGGACTACTTCTTCCAGCGGTTGCAGCTCGGACCGTCAGACACGCGGTCGCTCTCGGGCGTCAAGCTGTGCGCGATCGGCCCGGGCACGACCGAACGCCTCGCGCAGCACTGCCTGAAGCCCGACGTGACCCCGGCCGAGTACCTCGGCCGAGGCGGTGGTCGAGGCGATGCGCACGGCGGGCGATCTCACCGGCAAGACGTTTCTCCTGCCGCGCGCCGACACCGCGCGCGAGTTCCTCGCCGACGAACTCCGGAAGGCGGGCGCCGTCGTGACCGAGGTGGTCGCGTACCGGACGGTGCCGATCGAGTTCGAACGCGACAACGAGCCCGACATCTACCGGATGCTCCTCGATCGAAAGGTCGACGTCGTCACCTTCACGAGCGCCTCGACGGTGCGGCACTTCGTGCGGCTCTACGGCGTGGACCCGGTGGCCGACCTCCTGCAGTCGGTGGCGATCGCGTCGATCGGGCCGGTGACAGCGGAAGCGGCGCAGCAGTGCGGCATCCGCACGACGATCATGCCGAGCGAGTACACCATCCCCGGCCTCGTGCGGGCGATTGTGGAACATTTCGCGTAGTCCTCCAGTGCGGCCCGTCGGGCCGAGGCGACGTTCATGAAGAAGCGGCATTGGCCCACCTCCGCCAGGATGTTCGCCCGCGCGGAGAAGATCCTGCCGGGGGGCGTGAACAACCCGGTTCGCGCGTTCACGGCCGTCGGCGGCGACCCCCTGCTCATCGAGTGCGCACAGGGTGCCACCGTCACCGATGTCGACGGGAACACGTACATCGACTACGTGATGTCGGGCGGATCGCTCGTCCACGGCCATGCGCCGCGCGGTCTCGTGCGGGCCATCGAGGACGCCGCCCGCGCCGGCGTCAGTTGCAGCGGACCGACCGGAATCGAAGTGCGCCTGGGCGAGAAGGTGCGGGCGCTGATGCCGACGGTCCAGCGGGTCCGCTTCGTCGCGTCAGGCACCGAGGCGGCGATGAGCGCGGTGCGCCTGGCCCGGGCTGCCACGGGACGCGACCGGATCATCACATTCGAAGGGTGCTATCACGGCCACGCGGACCCGTTCCTCGTGAAGGCAGGGTCCGGGTCGAGCACCGCCTGCGCGCCGTCGAGCCCTGGCGTCCCGCGGAAGGCGGTCCAGCACACGCTGCTCGCCGCCTACAACGACCTGTCCTCGTGCGAGCGGCTCTGCGACACGCACCGGCACCAGATTGCCGCCGTCGTGGTCGAACCCCTGGCCACCAACATGGGCGTCGTGCTGCCGTCGGACGGATTCCTCGCCGGGCTCCGCGGACTCTGCGACCGATACGGTGTGCTGCTGATCTTCGACGAGGTGACGTCGGGCTTCCGCGTGGCCCCGGGAGGCGCGCAGCAGGTCTGGAAGATCGAGCCGGACCTGACCTGCCTCGGAGGCATCGGCGGCGGCGGACTGCCGGTGGGGGCGTACGGAGGCCGCGCGGACCTCATGGAACACGTGTCGCCCGCGGGCCCCGTCTTCCAGGCGGGAACCCTCGCGGGCCACCCGTTGACGATGGCGGCCGGGCTGTGGTCGCTGAACGGATTGTCGAAGCCCCTCTACCGGCGGCTGGCGCGCCTCGGCGGCGCGCTCGCGCTCGGCCTTGCCGAGGCCGCGAGAGAGGCTGGCGTGCCGCTCCAGGTGAACGCCGTCGGGTCGGTGCTCACACCGTTCTTCACCGGCGGCCCCGTGCGCGACTACCGATCGGCACTTCAGGCGAACGCCCTGCAGTACGCCGCGTTCTTCCGGGCCATGCTGTCGCGGGGCGTCTATCCCCCGCCGTCGCCGTTCGAGGCGTGGTTCGTCTCGGCCGCGCACACCGAGTCGCACATCGCGAAGACGCTCCGGGCGGCTCGCGCGGCCATGAAGGAAGCCGCAGCAGCCGCGTAGAGGCCGGCTG
>CAWAMP010000009.1:0-80892 GCA_963783255.1 uncultured Acidobacteriota bacterium
GCGATCATGGATACCGGCGGGATGGTGCGGGGCCGCCTGCTCGACATCTACATGCGGAACTGCGACGAGGCCGTCCGGTTCGGGCGCCGGTCCGTGCAGGTGTTCGTTCTGCGCCTCGGATGGAACCCGCGGGCCAGCGGCCCCAGCCTCCTCGACACGCTGCTGCCGTGGCGCGACCGCCCCAAGCTCGCACCACCCAGGCCCCCGGCCCCACGCCCGAAGTCAGCAACCAATCTGCCGCAGTTCCCTGGACGGTAGTGCCGGCTGGCCGCCCGCGACCGGCCGACCGCCGTGGCGCGAGCGCCCACTGTCGGCCGCACGCGAGAGGCAGGCGCGGACCGGGTCGGCGCGAAGGGCGACTGTGAGGTCCGCCGAACCGGAGCCCGGAGCCGACGAACCGGGCCACGACTGCCGCCTCATCGGCCGCTTCCGGCCTGTGCCGCGGCCTCCTGCTCCTGGTCCTGGAGCTGAACAGCCGGTCGTGGATCCCGCGCTCGGCGAGCAGTTCCTGGTGGGCGCCCGATTCCCTCATCTGGCCCTTGTGAAGGACCAGAATGCAATCCATGCCCTGGATGGTCGAGAGGCGGTGTGCGATCGCAATCGTCGTGCGGCCGGCCATGAGCACCGGGAGCGCGTCCCGAATCAGCAGCTCGGTCTCGGTGTCAACGCTCGACGTCGCTTCGTCGAGGACCAGAACCCGGGGATTGAAGGCCAGGGCGCGCGCAAAGGACAGGAGCTGCTTCTGGCCGACCGACAGGGTCGCGCCGCGCTCGGCCACCTGGCTCTCTAGGGCCTTCGGCAGCCGTTCGATGAACCGCGCCGCGTGCACGGCCTCGGCCGCCCGCCGCACCGCTCGTCCGATGCCGCCGTGCCGAGACGGATATTCGCGCAATCGTCCCCGAGAAGAGGTGCACGTCCTGCAGCACGAGGCTGAACACCGCGCGCAGCTCCGCGAGATCCAGCTCGCGGATATCGACGCCGTCGAGCGGGATGCGGCCCCGGCCGACGTCGTAGAAGCGCAGCAGCAGGTTGATGATCGTCGACTTCCCTGCGCCGGTGGCGCCGACGATGCCGACCCGCTGGCCCGGCTCGACCTCGAACGACACGTCCTTGAGCACCCAGTCCTCGCCATAGTAGACGAACCAGACGTGGTCGAAGAAATGCGGGGGCGCTGACAGCTGGGGCTGTCAGCGGAACGTGAGTCCGCGCGATCCGCGGCCGGCCGGGCGACGGCTCCAGGTGCCAGCGGCCCGACGCAATGGTCGGCTCCGTATCCAGCAGCTTGAAGATCCGCTCCGAGGACGCCATGGCCGTCTGAAGCAGGTTGAACTTCTCGGACATGTCGCTGATCGGCCGGAAGAACCGCTGCGAGTACTGGAAGAAGGCCACCAGCGAGCCGAGCGTCAGCGCGCCGGCGAGCACCCAACCCCCGCCGGACCAGATGATCAGCGCCGACGCCAGGGCGGACGTCGCCTCGATCGCCGGGTAGAACACGGCGTAGTAGAAGATCGACTCGATGTTGGCGTCGCGGTGCCTCGGTCGATCGCGTCGAACCTCGCGAAGTGCCCGGCCTCCCGCCTGAACAGCTGCACGGTCGCCATCGCCGGTGATGTTCTCCTGCAGGAAGGCGTTGATGCGCGCAATCCAGAGGCGCACCGTCCGGTACGACTCGCGGACGTTCCGGCGGAACCACTGCGTGACGAGCACGATGAGCGGAAGCACGGCGAAGGCCACGAGCGCCAGGCGCCAGTCCGTCCCATCAGCACGACCATGATGCCGGCCAGCGTGAACACGTCGCCGAAGACCGCAACCACGCCGGCCGAGAACAGGTCGTTCAGGACGTCGACGTCGGTCGTCACGCGGGTCATCAGCCGTCCGACCGGATTGCGGTCGTAGTACTGGACGTCCAGCGCGCTGCAGGTGCCCGTAAATCTGCATGCGCATGTCGAACATGATCCGCTGCCCGCGTACTGCATGACGTAGATCTGCGCGAACTCCAACCCGAACGCCCCGAGCAGCGTGGCGAGAAACACCAGGGCGACCAGGTACAGCCCCGACCGTCGCTGCCGCGCGATGTAGCGGTCGATGGCGAGCTTCATCAGGTAGGGCTGCGCCAACTGCAGCAGCGACCCCCGAAGAGCGCGCCAACGCCAGGGCGACCTGGAGCCGTACGGGCGCAGGTAACCCATCAGCCGCCGCATCAGCCGCGCGTCGTAGGCCTTGCCGAGGACCTCTTCTTCGTGTGTCGACATCGGTCTGGCCTACGACGCCGCCAGCTCCTCCTCGAGCAACTGCCTCCGGTACAGCTCGGCGTAGAACCCTCGAAGCGCACCAGCTCGTCGTGCGTTCCGCGCTCGACGATCCTGCCGTCGTCGAGCACCAGGATCTGATCCGCGTCGCGCACGGTCGACACGCGATGGGACACGATGATCGACGTGCGCTCCCGCATGACGCCGCGCAGCGCGCAGGATCTCCTCCTCGGTATAGGTGTCCACCGCCGACAGCGCATCGTCCAGCATCAGGATGCGCGGGTCGATCATCAGGGCGCGCGCGATCGCCGTGCGCTGCTTCTGGCCTCCCGACAGCGTGATGCCGCGCTCGCCCACAATCGTCTCGTAGCCCTTCGGGAAGTCCGCGACGTCCTTGTCGAGCCGCGCGACGGAGGCGGCCCACTCGATCCGCTCGCCGTCGGCGGCCTCCGCGCCTCCAGGCCGAACGCGACGGTGTCGGCCAGCGATCCGAGAAGAGGAACGCCTCCTGCGGCACGAACCCAATCGCGCCGCGGAGATCGGCAAGCGAAGGTCGCGCACGTCCACGCCGTCGAGGAACACCGTGCCCGGCGGCGGCTCGTGCAGCCTCGGCAGCAGGTTCAGCAGCGTGGACTTGCCCGACCCGGTCGGGCCGACGAGGGCCACGGTCTGCCCCGCCTCGATCCGCACCGAACGTGGTCCAGCACCGGGGGCCGCCGTACCCGAAGGTGAGGTCGCGAAATTCGACGTCGCCGCGACACCTCGGGCGGACGACCAGCCGGCCGCGTCTCTGGGTCCGCGATGGCGGGCACGGCATCCAGGACCTCGAGCATCCGCTTCCACGACGCCAAGCCGCGCTGCAGCATGTTCGTCACCCAGCCGAACGCAATCATCGGCCAGGACAGCATCGTGAGGTAGGCGTTGAACGCGACGAAGTCGCCGACGGTGATGCGGCCGCCGATCACCTCGCGGCTGCCGATCCAGAGGACCAGGAGCGCGCCGAGCCCCAGGAACAACGACATGCTCGGGAAGAACAACCCCTGCAGCCGCATGAGGCCGCGGTTCCGTCCAGGTACTCCTCGTTCGCCCGCCGGAACCGCTCGATCTCGGCGCCTCCTGCCGGTACGCCCGCACCACGCGGACACCGGACAGCGCTTCCTGCGCCACGGCGCTGATGTCGGCGAGCTGCGCCTGGATCCGCTCGAACCGCGCGTGGATGGCCGCGCCGAAGTACCTCACGGCGATCGACACGAACGGCAGCGGAATCAGCGCGACCAGCGTCAGCCGCGCATCGATCGACAGCATCAGCGCGATGGCCGCGACGAAGAGGATGATGGTGTTCGCCGGGTACATGACGGCCGGCCCGATCATCATGCGCACGGCGTTCAGATCGTTGGTCGCCCGCGACATCAGGTCGCCCGTGCGGTGCGCCTGGAAGTACGACAGCGGAAACCGCTGCAGCGCCGCGAAGAAGTCGTTCCGCAGGTCGTATCGATCTCCCGCGAGATCCCGATGATGATGCGGCGCATGAGGAACCGGAACACGCCGCCCGCCAGGGCGATGGCGAGCAGCAGCCGCCGCATAGACGCCGAGCTTGCGCCGGGTGACGCCCGGCGTCAGGTCGTCGATCGCGTGCTTCAGCACCCACGGGGCGACAAGCGACACGCCGGTCGTCACGACGACCGCGGCAAGCCCGAAGGAGAACTGGCGCCGGTAGCGGAGCAGATAGGGCAGGAGACGACGGCCCGCCGCGCGCATCCAGGTAAGGTATCACAGACCCGTTGGCTGATATAGAATCGCTCCATGCGTGCCCTGTACTTGGTCGTGCCGATCCTCTGCATCCTGGTCATCGCGTACCGGTACTACAGCGCCTTCATCGCGGCGGGGTCCTGGTGCTCGATGACTCGCGCCCGACGCCGGCCCACACCCGCTACGACGGTCACAACTACTATCCACGACCCGCTGGGTGCTCTTCGGCCACCACTTCGCGGCGATCACCGGTGCAGGCCCCCTGATCGGTCCCGTGCTCGCCGCGCAGTTCGGGTACGCGCCAGGCTTCATCTGGCTGGTCGCGGGCGTCGTCCTGGCCGGCGCGGTGCACGACCTGATCGTCCTGTGGGCCTCGACACGGCGGGGCGGACGTTCGCTCGCCGAGATGCACCCGAGGAGATCGGCCCGATCGCCGGCATGACCGCCGCGATCGCGGTGCTCTTCATCATCATCATCGCGCTCGCCGGGCTCGGCCTCGCCGTCGTCAACGCCCTCGGCGAGAGCGCGTGGGGCACGTTCACGATCGGCTCGACCATCCCGCTCGCGATCGCCATGGGCCTCTACATGTACCGCTTCCGGAAGGGGCACATCCCGGAGGCGACGGTCATCGGCGTCGTCGCTGCTGTCGCGGTGGCGTTCGGCAGGCCGCTCGCCGAGTCCGCATCGGCTGTGTTCCTGCTCTCGCGGCAGCAACTCATCGTGGCGCTGGCCGTCTACGGCTTCGTCGCCTCGGTGCTGCCGGTGTGGATGCTCCTGACGCCGCGCGACTACCTCAGCACGTTCATGAAGATCGGGACGATTGCGCTTCTCGTGGTCGGCGTCATCGTCGTCAACCCGCAACTCAGGTGCCGGCCTTCACCAGGTTCACCGCCGGCGGGGACCGATCACCCCGGGCCGCTCTTCCCGTTCGTGTTCATCACCATCGCGTGCGGCGCGATCTCGGGTTCCACGGCCTCATCGGGTCCGGCACGACGCCCAAGATGATCGACAAGGAGAGCGACATCCGGCCGATCGGCTACGGCGCGATGCTGTTCGAGGGGCTCGTCGGCATCATGGCGCTGATCGCCGCCACGTCGCTCCACCCGGGCGACTACTTCGCCATCAACATGTCGCCCAAGGTCTTCCAACCCTCGGCATACCGTCGTCAACCTCCCGGCCTCGAGCAGGCCGTGGGCGAAGTCGTGACCGGGCGCACCGGCGGCGCCGTGTCGCTGGCGGTCGGCATGGCGCAGATCTTCAGCGGGCTCCCGGGCATGAAGGGGCTGATGGCCTACTGGTACCACTTCGCGATCATGTTCAGGCGCTCTTCATCCTCACGACGATCGATGCCGGAACGCGCGTCGCGCGGTTCCTGGTGCAGGATTCTTCGGCCGTTTCTGGAAGCCGTTCGCGCGCACGGACTGGATCCCCGGCACGGTGGTCTCGACCCTCATGGTCGTGCTCGCCTGGGGCTACTTCATCTGGACCGGAAGCATCAGCACGATCTGGCCGATGTTCGGCATCAGCAACCAGCTCCTGGCGGCGGTGGCGCTGCCATCGGGACGACCATCATCATCAACATCGGTCGCGCGAAGTACGCGTGGGTCACGTGGTCCCGCTCGTCCTTCGTCGACGACGACGCTGACGGCCGGGTATATGAGCGTCGGGACAACTTCGGCCGATGGCCATCGCCGCCAACCCGGCGCTGCGTGTGCAGGGATACGTCGACTCGGTGCTGACGGTCATCATGATGGTGTGCGTCGTCGTCATCCTGGTGGCGTCGGTGCGGCGCTGGATCGCGCCGAAGAAGGGCGCGGCGGAAGTCCAGGCTGGGGCCTGAGCGGGCACTTACCGGGAGGCCTTGGCGCGAGCGCGTGGCGGCGGCGGCCTCTCGCCGGCCTGCCCTTCGCCGTACAGCCGGCGGTAGTCTTCAGCCGTTCCGGATGATCTTCCGCACGTAGGTCTGCGTTTCCGGGAACGGGATGTCGTCGATGTCCTCGTTGAGCTCGAGACCTGGCCGCTCGGCGTTCCACCGGGCAACTCGCGCCTCGCCGGCGTTGTAACTCGCGAGCGCCTGGGCGATGCCGGTCGACCATCAGGACGAGGTCCGCGAAGTAGGCCGTCCCTATCTGGATGTTCGTCTCGGCCTTGGTGAGCGACGCCGTCCCGTAACGCTTCAGGCCGAGCTTGCGCGCGTCCTGCCGGCCGGTGGACGGCAGCACCTGCATCAGCCCAATCGCGTGGGCCGAGGACGTGATGCGCGGGTCGAAGGCCGACTCCTGGTTGACGAGCGCCGCCATGAGATACGGGTCGAGCTTGTAGGCGAGCGCGTCATGCTCAATCAGCGGCCAGAAGTCGAGCGGGAAGATCACCTTGAGCACGTCGACCGGCAACCGCGACGCTTCCTCCGCCATGTCCTGCGGATACGCCCGCTTCATCAGGACGATGCCCCGGCGCAGGTCGCCCAGCTTGTTGTGCACCCAGCCGAGTGTCGCGCCGACGAGCGGTCGGTCGCCGTAGGCGCGCTGCGCGAAGAGCAGTTCGTCGCGGGCTTGCTGGTCAGGCCCAGCGCGAGCAGCAGTCGGATCAGGTCGGCCGTGGGCGGCTCGCCGGCGGCGGCGGGCGGCGGCGCCACCTCGGGCGCGCTCGACGCTGGCTTGGCGCCGAGCCCTTGGAGCCGCGTGAGCGCCAGGCGCCCGTAGTAGGTGTGCAGGTAGTCGGTGGTGACGATGCGGTAGACGGCTGAGGCGCCCTGCCTGTCGGCGAGGCGCTCGCGAGAGCGTGCCGACCAGTAGAGGTAGACCGGCCTGTAGTCGGACCGCGGGAACGTTGCCGCGGCGCTCTCGAAGAAGGCGGTCGTCTCCTCCGGGCGCTCGTGCCGGTAGGCCCACCAGCCGGCCCTCCAGGCCGCGCGTTCGGCGTACACACCCTTCGGAGTACTTGGCGGCGCCAACTTCGCGGAACGCCGCGTCGGCCTGATCGTCGTCGTCGATCCGGATGTAGTGCGTCGCCAGGTTGTTGAGCGTCTCCTCCGCCCACGGGCTGGTCGGGTGTTCGGAGACCAGGGCGCGTGCCAAAGCGGCGTCCTCCTTCGCGCGCGGGCCGAGCTCGCGGGTGATGGAGAGAAAGAGGAAGCGTGCTCCTCCTGCCTGACAGCGGCGCCGAGGCGCGGCGCGAGGCGCTCACGGGCCTGGCGGTAGCGCCGCAGGAAGTAGTCGCACTCGGCCAGCCGGATCCACACGAGTTCGGCGTCGTCGCCGCCGACGAGCGCCTCGAGCGGTTCGAACGCCTGCCGGGCGGCCTGGGGGCGCCGGCCGCGAAGAGCCGTTCGGCGCGGTCCAGGTCGAGCGCAATTCGGGCCGCCGAGCGTTTCGCGGGCCGCACGTCGCCGAGCCCATCGAGTTCGGCGCCTGCGGCACCCGCCAGTTCGCTCGTCGGCATCTCGTAGTAGATCCTCGAGAAGGCCTCCGCTGCACGCGGCCGGTCGCCGGAGGCCTTGTGTGCCTGGCCCAGCGCCAGCAGGAGGGCGTCGGGTGCGGCCGTGTTCATGCGGAGCAGCTCTTCGTAGAGCCTGGCAGCGGCCGTGTTGTCACCCTGCGCGGACGCGGCCTCGGCCTCGCGTCCGATGGCGGCCTCGAGGACGAAGCCCGGCGGGCGCAGGGCGTGCACCTTGGCGAACGCCGCCCTGGCGTCGGCGGGGCGAGACAGCTTCAGCGAGCAGAGGCCGCCGTAGTAGGCGGCGTAGGCGGCGAGCGGCGTGTCGGCCAGCGCTGGGGACGTGAAGAGCGGCAGCGCCTCGGCGTACCTGGCCGCGGTGAACAGGCGGACGGCGGCTGCGAAGCTGGCGGCCGGCTTGGGGACAGAAGCCGCGGCCGCCGGGTCGGGCATGAGCCGGATCGGCGAGGCGGCTGCGGGCAGGCGCGGGCGTGGCGTCGAGGTGAGCGCAGCGGAAACCGGAGCCGGAGCCTGCCGGCGGTCGACAGCCGTCGGCCCCGGGGCTTCGGCCCTGGGGTCCCGGCTGCCCGCCGACGCCGCCAGTCCCAATCCCGCTACCAGTAATGTGCCCGCGCACGCGCGCGGGAACCAGTTGTCCGCGACTCCCCTCACGTCTACCCCAGAAGGCCCGCGTCGCCGCCGGCGAGCGTGCGCACCACCTCTTCGTCGAAGCACTCGACCCGCTGCCTGACCGCGGCCGGGATCTTCTCTTCGTAGAGGCGTCGCGCCCGTTCGATTTCAGGCCCCAGCCGCGTGAGCAGGTCGCGTGCCGCACGTCCTTGTTCCACGGCCGGTTCGTTGTACAGCTTAATCTCCGAGATCAGCAGCCGCGCGTAGCGGCGCGCCGATTCCTCCTCGCGCTCCTGGTCGTCGACCGCCATCGCTTCGTCCGGGCGCCGCGGTGCCGCCGACCGGCCGTCTTCCTGCGCGCGACCTGTCAGCGCGGCCGCATGCGAAACGGTCAGGGCTTCCAGGCAGCGCCCGGCATGGCGGGCCAGGATCTCGGCCAGTTCCGGCCATGTGCTCGGAACGACCGGTAGCCGATCGCCTGCGTCATCAGCATACAGGATTGCGACGACCCGACCACCCACGGAAATGGGGACCGCCAGGCCGACACGGCCTGACGGGATCGCGAGGCGCGCGGCCAGGGGATCACCGTCCGAGCCGAGCGGCGCGTCGGAGGTGGAGACCGGAAGACCCAAGGCGATGGCCCGACCGAACACGGTGCCAGAATCCACCGGCACGTCGATGGCGGCGTCGGTGTCGGGCACGCCCCGCCACTCCCATCCGCGCAGTCGCGATCCGATCACCAGCAGGAGTGCGACCCGGCCAATCTCGCGCTCGGCCTGATCGGCAAGGATGCGGAGGACCGCCGTCAGCGAACGGGCTTCGTCGAGCTTCCTGAAGGCGGCCAGGGTGCGGTCGCTGCAGGCCAGTTCCTGTTGACGGTCCGCGACGTGGGTGAGCAGGAGGCTCTGTTCGGCGTCCTGTCGGGCCTGGCCGGCCTGCTGCCGCGCATCCTCGGCCATCTGCCGGGCCACGTCGGCCGCCTGCCTGGCTTCGGCCTCGTCGCGTCGGGACAGCTCGGCCGCGGATGCGTCTGCCCGAGCCTGGTCGGCGTCGGCGCGGGCCTGGTCGGCGGCGCGCTGGGCATCACCGGCCGCCCGCTGGGCGTCGCCGGCGGCGCGCCGCGCCTCTTCGGCCTCTCGCCGCGCCTGCTCCAGGTCCTGCTCAAGGGCTGCCGCCCGCGCCTCGGCGTCGCGCTTCGCCTGTTCGGCGTCGGCGAGCGTGATGTTGAGCGCGGAGGCTCCCGCCGACTCGGCGGCCGCGCGGGCGGCATCCTGACGCGCCGCATCAATCGCCGCCTCGTACTCGCTCGACAGCTCCGCCTGCCGGCGTGCGACCGCCTCGTCGCGCTCGCGTTCGAGCTGGGCCTTGAGGTCGGCGAGCATCGTGTCCCGCTCGTGATCGAGCTGGGTCCGAATGGCAGACACCTGCTCGTCGCGCCCGCGCTCGAACTCCGTGCGGAGGTCTTCCATCGCCGCCTCGCGGCCGTGGTCCATCTCGGCACGGAGGTCGGCGAGCGCCGCCTCGCGGCCGGTCTCGAGCTCGGCGCGGAGATCGGCGAGCGCCGTGTCGCGCCCGCGGTCCAGCTCCTCGCGAAGGCCGGTCAACGCGGCCTCGCGTTCGCCGGCGGACTGCTCGCGGAGGGAGGCCAGGGCCGCGTCGTGGTCGGCAGCGGACGCGTCGAGCGCCGATTGGACGGCCTTCTCACGGTCCTCGGACGCAACCGTCATCACATCGGCCAGCAGGCGGTGCAGCGCCTCCTCAATCGGGCCGCGGACTTCCTGAATAATCGTTTCCGACAGGCGTTGAATGCGTTCGTCGAGCGACATAGGCTGACTCGTTCCGGCATCGGAGAACACACAGAGACTCTATTCGGGCGTATCGGCCGTTCGTAGGCCGGACTTCAACCGAAATGAAACCTCCTGGCACGAATCTGAGTCCCTGATGAAGCGGAGGGTGACTCGATGGACATCATGGTGACATTCCCTGGCGGCGCGCGCGTCGATGCTCAGGTTGGCCAGCACGTCGTGAGAACCGACCAGCCGGCTCGCGGGGGCGGCGAGGACTCGGCGCCGACTCCATTTTCTCTGTTCCTGGCATCAATTGCGACATGCGCCGGGATCTACGTGCTCGGCTTCTGCAAGCAGCGCGGCCTGCCGACCGACGGCGTCACGCTCGTGCAGCGCATCGCCGTTGATCCTGGGACGGGAATGGTCGGCCAGGTCGGCATCGACATCCAGGTGCCCGTCGGGTTCCCGGAGAAGTATCACGAGGCGCTCATCCGCGCGGCCAGCCAGTGCGCGGTGAAGAAGCACCTCGAGCACCCGCCGACGTTCGATGTCCGGACCGTCGTCGCGGCGTAGCGCGCTTTGACACACCCGTCTGGTTCCCGCATACTGAAAGCAGCCGGCCGGTTCTCCCGGGCCGGGCCACGCGCGCCGCATGTGGGGGCGACTTGGCTTCGACGGGGGTATAGGGCCGTGGGATGCATGCCGAGCCCCATCGACTCGTAAATCCGGTGGAAACAACCATAACTGCGGATTCGCAGCTCGCTCTCGCTGCTTAAATAACAGCGACGTCCACCTCCAAGTTGCCTGCGCGCGGGGGCTGGATGTCAAACAGGCAGGCTGGCTGCTCGAGGCTGTTCCGGGCCTCGGGCGGCGAGACGACACCCGGGACTAGCGGCTGGCGGTTTTCGCCTCTTCCCCAGGCCGGCCGCAACTCAACAGAAGAGGACACGCATGTAGAGTCCTGCGGTGACGTGCTCTCGGACGCGGGTTCGACTCCCGCCGCCTCCACCATTCGACTCGGGCGCTTCGCGCCCTCGCTCATGGTGCCCTTCGCGAGGGCACCGAACAGCCGAGGCGAATGGTGTCCTGAGCGAGCGACCGCAGGGAGCGAGTCGAAGGGCATTCCGGCACTGTCAGGTCGGCCTCCCGAGGCCCGCGGGTTCGCTCATGGCGGGCCTGCCGGCCCGCCGCGTCAGGGAGAATGTCCTGAGCGAGGGAGCAGAGCGACCGAGTCGAAGGACCGCGCCGCTGGCTCACGGTGCCCTGCGGGCACCCAGTTCCCCCTTGCACCCCGTGGCCCGACGATGCCATCGTCGTCACCGTGGCGAACTACTACGTCTACATCCTCCGTTGCGCCGACGGCACGCTCTACACTGGCTCCACCACGGACGTCGAAGCGCGCGAGCGCACGCACAACGCAGGTCGGGGCGCGAAGTACACGGCTGCGCGTCGGCCGGTGCAGGTTGTCTTCCGCGAGGGTCATTCGTCGCGCTCAGCGGCGCAGAAGCGAGAAGCACAGCTGAAGCGTTGGACGCGCGCCAAGAAGGAAGCGCTGATCGCCGGCGACCCGGCGTTCTTGAACGGCATCCTCGACAGGTCCGGACGGTTCGGGCACCCGTAGCCCCCCGTTCGCGCGTCGTCGAACGCGACGGTCATCGATCGAAGCGTGTCGCGGAAACTCCTGTAAGATCCTCCACGTGAGCACGCCGGCCGGCACAGGCATCAAGGATCCGCCTCGGACGCTCTGGGGCATTCTCGCGTCGATTGGGCCCGGGCTCATCCTCTCGGCCAACATCGTCGGCACCGGCGAGCTCATCGCGACGACGCGGCTCGGGTCGCAGGTGGGTTTCCTGCTCCTCTGGTTCATCCTCTTTGCGTGCGCCATCAAGGTCTTCGTGCAGGTCGAACTCGGCCGCTACACGATTTCGGAGGGTGTCGGCAGCCTCCAGATCCTCAATCGTCTGCCCGGTCCCAGGGTGATCGTCGGGTGGACGGTGTGGCTGTGGATCCTGATGTACGTCGGCACGCTCTTCCAGATGTCGGGCATGATTGGCGGCGTCGCGGAGTTGTTCGCCGGTTCCCAGGAGCGCTCGGCGACCGTGCCGTATGCACTGGCGGGCGCCGCGCTGTGCGCCGGGCTGCTCGTCGCGGGACGCTACGCGCTGGTTGAGAAGCTCTCGACCTTGATGGTCGTGGCCTTCTCCATCACGACCGTGCTGGCGGTTGGATTCCTTCAGGTGACCGCGTCGCGCGTCACGTTGGCGGACCTCGCAACCGGGTTCTCCTTCCGGCTGCCGGACAACGTGACGACGTCGTTCGCGGTGTTCGGGATGACGGGCGTGGGCGCGGCCGAGTTGATGTTCTATCCCGTCTGGTGCCTCGAGAAGGGCTACGCCCGTTTCGTCGGCCTGCGCGATGACTCCGCCGCCTGGGAAGCACGCGCCAGGGGGTGGATGCGCGTCATGCGCTGGGACGCGTGGTGCTCGATGGTGATCTACACCGTCGCGACGACCGGCTTCTACCTGCTGGGTGCTGCCATCCTGCACCGCCAGGGCGAGGTGGTCGCCGACGAGGGTACGATGCAGACGCTGTCCGCGATGTACACGGGCACGTTCGGCGCACCCGGCGCCTGGATCTTCTTCGTCGGCGCGTTCATGGTGCTGTACTCCACGTTCTTCGTGTCGACGGCGTCCAACGCGCGGTTGTTCGCGGACGTCGCCGGCCTGCTCGGCATCGTTCGCTACCGCTCGCCCGAGGCCCGCGCCCGGATCGTCAAAGCGGCGGTCATCGTGATTCCTGGCTACACGCTTGTCGCGTACTACATCATCAAGGCGCCGGTCACGCTGGTGATCATCGGCGGAACGGCGCAGGCGCTCATGCTGCCGTTCCTGGGGCTGGCCGCGGTCTGGTGCCGCCGGCGCATCGCGCCCTCGCTCGCGGCGGGCCCCGCGTGGACCGCATGCCTCCTCCTCTCGACGCTCGCCATGGCCGTGGTCGGCCTGTTCCAGGCCGGTCAGCAGACGGGTCTGTGGCGAGCGCTCGGCTGGCTCAACTGAAAGGACACCCAATGGCTCTGACGATCACTGGCCTCTCGGTTCGTGATATCCGGTTCCCGACCTCGCTCGGCGCGCACGGGTCCGACGCCGTGAACGTCGACCCTGACTACTCCGCCGCGTACGTCGTGCTGCAGACGTCCGGGCCGCTCGAGGGACACGGTCTCACGTTCACCTGCGGCCGCGGCACCGAAATCGTCGTGAAAGCCGTGGAGAGCCTGGCGCCGTTGGTCGTCGGCCAGACGCTCGAGGCCGTCACGGGGAACTTCGCCGCCTACTGGCGCAGCCTCGCGCAGGAAAGCCAGCTCCGATGGCTCGGCCCGCAGAAAGGCGTGATCCACCTCGCGCAGGGCGCGATCGTCAACGCCATCTGGGACCTGTGGGCCAAGGTCGAGAAGAAGCCCGTCTGGAAGCTGGCGTGCGATCTGACGCCGGAACGCTTCGTCTCGCTCATCGATTTCCAGTACATCACTGACGCGATGACGCCCGAGGAAGCGCTGGCGTTGCTGCAGAAGCACGAGCCTACCAAGCGCGCGCGCGAGCGGGAGATGCTGCGCGACGGCTTCCCGGCCTACACGACGTCGGCCGGCTGGCTCGGCTACTCGAACGCGAAGATCCGGCGGCTGTGCCGCGAAGGCGTTCAGGCCGGCTGGACGCATTTCAAACTGAAAGTGGGCGCGGACCTGAAGGATGACGTGCGCCGCCTGGCGCTGGTGCGGCGGGAGATTGGCTGGGAGCGTCATCTCATGATCGACGCGAACCAGGCGTGGGATGTCGGCCAGGCGATCCAGTGGATGCACGCGCTCGCGCCGTTCAAGCCCCTGTGGATCGAGGAGCCGACCAGTCCGGACGACGTGCTGGGGCACGCGACGATCGCGCGGGCGGTCGCGCCGATCGGTGTGGCGACGGGCGAGCACTGCCAGAACAAGGTGATGTTCAAGCAGCTCCTGCAGTCGAACGCCATTCGATTCTGCCAGATCGACTCCTGCCGGCTCGCGGGCCCGAACGAGGTGTTCGCGGTGATGCTGATGGCGAAGAAGTACGGCGTGCCGGTGTGTCCGCATGCCGGCGGCGTCGGCCTGTGCGAGTACGTCCAGCACCTGTCGCTGGTCGACTATCTTCGGATTGGCGCCTCGCTCGAGGGCCGCGTGCTCGAGTATGTCGATCACCTGCACGAGCACTTCGTGGATCCGGTGCGGATCCGTCGGGGCCGGTACCTGCCGCCACGGGCGCCGGGCTACTCCATCACGATGAAGCCGGCGTCACTCGACGCGCATGAGTATCCGGGCGGCGCGGTCTGGGCGAAGGCCGCCGCGGCGGTCATATTCGGCCCTGTGCCCGGGCGGCGTCTCATAACGGGCCTTGCGTGAACCTGGCGAGCGGGAGGCGAGCGCAGACCGCTCTGACGCGTCCTGTCGTCGGGGAGGTGCCAGTGGCCCTGTCCGCCGGCCTCAAACTCGGCCCCTACCAGATCCTCGCGCCGCTCGGTGCGGGCGGGATGGGCGAGGTCTACCGCGCCCTCGATCCCCGCCTGGACCGCGAGGTGGCCATCAAGGTCGTGCGCGCCGAGCGCCTCGCCGACCCGGATCGCCGTGCGCGTTTCGTCCGGGAGGCGCGGGCCGCCTCCACCCTCAACCACCCGAATATCGTCACCATCCACGAGATCGAATCGGACGGCGACATCGATTTCATCGTCATGGAGTTGGTGCAGGGGCGCACGCTCGACGCGCTGATCCCGAAGGGCGGGATGCGCCTCGGCGAGGCCGTGCGAATCGCGATCCCGATCGCCGATGCGCTCGCCACCGCGCACGCGCGGGGCATCGCGCACCGCGACCTCAAGCCGGCCAACATCATGGTCGCTCCGGACGGCGGCGTGAAGGTGCTCGACTTCGGCCTGGCCCGACTGCTGCCGTCACGTGACAGCGACGAGACGAGGACGCGACGGCAGCGCGACGACGCCAGCGAGGCGGGGACGGTGGCGGGCACGCCGGCGTACATGTCGCCCGAGCAGGCGTCGGGCGGCGCGGTGGACGCGCGGAGCGACATCTTCTCGTTCGGGTCCGTGCTGTACGAGATGGTGACGGGGCGGCGTCCGTTCGTGGGCGCGTCGAGTGCCGAGGTGGTCGCCGGGCTGCTGAAGGAGCAGCCGAAGGCGCCGAGCGAGGTCGTCCGCGAGGTGCCCAAGGAGTTGGAGCGGATCATCCTGCGCTGCCTGCGCAAGGATCCGAGCCGGCGATTCCAGAACATGGGGGACGTGCGCGTCGAACTGGAAGAGGTGAAGGAGGAATCCGACTCGCAGGCCGTGGTACTGACCGACCCCGCGGTGGCCAAGAGCCGATTCCGGCGCCGCTGGCTGGCGATGGGAGGCGTCACGGTGGTGGTCCTCGGCGCGGTCGTGGCCGCGCTCTTCTGGCCGAGGCGCGGCCCGGAGGTGCCGCCGCCCACCGTCGTGCAGATCACGACGGAACGGGAAGCAGGCTCGGGCAGCTTCTCCCCAGACGGCACGCAGATCGCGTATGCCTCGTCCGGCGAGAAGGGCGAGAACTGGGACATCTGGCTGAGGATCGTGGGCCAGGTCGAGGCGCGGCGGCTCACGACCGACCCGTTGCCCGACTGGTCCCCATCCTGGTCCCCGGATGGACAGCAGATTGCGTTCCTGCAGGAGGTTCAGGGTCAGGTCCGCATCAACTTGGTGTCACCCCTCGGGGTGGCGCCGCACAAACTGTCCGAATTCCCCGCCCAACCGTGGCTGTCCTGGTCTCCCGACGGGCGCTGGCTGGCAGCGGGTCGTATCCCTGCGTCGCCGCCAACCGGGACCGGCTGGCATTCGTCCGGAGCCGTTCGGACGGCGACCTCTACCGCCTCACCCCTGGCGGTTCAGCGACGCTGCTGATCGAGTCCGCCTCCTACGAGGCGAATCCAAGTTACTCACCGGATGGGAAGCAGATCGCCTTCGCATCGGACCGAACGGGTAAGTTCGAAATCTGGCGGGCCAACGCCGACGGATCGAACCCCACGCAGGTGACGCGCGGCCCGGGCCGCTTGCAGGGGTCCCCGGCCTGGTCACCGGACGGGCAGTCGATCGTGTTCGACTCGCAACCTGAGGACGGCTACTCCGACATCTGGACGATCGGCGTCTCCGGATCGGGGTTGCGCCAGGTCACCCATGATCCCGCCGAGGACGTCGTGCCGTTCTGGTCACGCGACGGCCGGTTCATCTACTTCAGGTCCCTCCGGACGGGGCGCCGCGAAGTCTGGCGCACGCCGGCTTCGGGCGGAACGGACGAACAGGTCAGCCGGACCGGCGGCAGCAGCATTTTCCAGAGCCTCGACGGCCGGACCCTATACTGGAGGAGCCTGGATGGCGCGCTGCTGGCGCGGCCGACGGACGGGCGCGAGGAGCGCACGATTCTCCCGTGCGTCCGCCCGTGGAACTCGGCCGCCGCCCCCGGCGGGGTTTTTCACGTCGAATGTGGCACGGCGGCCGCCTCCGTCGCCCGATTGCGCGTCCTGCGCTATTGGGACGCCGCGACAGGCGCGGACCGCGTGGTCGGCACGCTCGACGTGTCGAGCGTGAGCGGCATCACCGTGGCACCAGACGGGAAGACCATCGTCTACGGAGGCGAAAAGAACAGCTCCGACCTGATGATGATCGAGCACTTCCGATAGCGCTCCGCGTAAGAACCAGGCCGGATCTTGCGGCGCGTCCGGGATCGCCGTATGATATGGCTAGCTGTATGAAGACAACCATTGATATTGCCGGTCCGATATTGACGGCTGCCAAGCGCGCGGCCGCTCGCGAGAACACCACCGTCCGCGCGCTGGTCGAAGAAGGCCTCCGCCGGGTGCTCCGCGAGCGGAACGCGCGGGAACCCTTCCGCCTTCGCCGGGCCTCGTTCGCGGGCCAGGGCCTGCGGCCGGAGTTGGCGGAGGCCGGATGGGACCGGCTGCGTGACCTGTCGTACGAGGGGCGAGGCGCATGATCGCGGTTGACACCAACGTCCTCGTGTACGCGCACCGCGAGGACTCGCCGTGGCACGAGGCCGCGTATCGTCGTGTGCAAGCCTTGGCGGAGGGGCGCTCGCCGTGGGCCGTGCCCTGGCCGTGCATCCACGAGTTCATTGCCATCGTGACGCATCCGCGCATCTTCGTGCCGCCGACCCCGCTCGCGGCGGCGATTGACCAGATCGACGCGTGGCTGGAGTCACCGTCGATTGTGCTGCTGGCCGAATCGGAAGGGTATTGGCAGGAATTGACCCCCCTGCTTGTGGCGGGCCGCGTGACCGGCCCTCGCGTACACGACGCCCGCATCGCGGCGATCTGCCGCTATCACGGCGTCGACGAACTCTGGAGCGCCGACCGCGACTTCGGCCGGTTTCCGGACCTGAATCTGGTCAATCCTCTGCTTGAAACCGGTCGGTAGTCGCCGGAGCAATCCGACGCCGTCTTTCGACGTGGCTCGGGACGCCCTGGGCGAAGTCGAAGGGCGCCGCTCTGTGCGGCCGGCTCGTTCGAGGAGGACACGGGCATTTCTGGCTTCGTTCCGTGCCACTGACCGGTGCATCCAGGAGCCGACTCGCCGGAGGCGTGCCGGCCCGTCGTCCAGGTCGCTCCCTGCGTGGCCTTCTTGCGTGATCCGTCGGTGGAAACGGCGAAGATCAGCCCTGTGCCTGCCGAGCGGGGCGGCGCAGCCACCCCGTCGATGTGTCTATCGTCCCCGCAGGATCTTCCAGTTGGTGTCGGCCACGCCCGGCAGGAGGGTCTGCCCCACAAAGGTGACGCCGTCCAGGTACCACACGACGTTCTGCCCGGTGGAGTCGTTGCGCCACACGAGATCCGGCTTGGCGTCGCCGCTCAGGTCGACTGCCGTCGCGATTTGCCAGTTCGTGTCCACGACCGTCGGGAGCAGCGCCTGCGACAGGAACGCCACCCCGCTCAGATACCAGACGACGTTCAGCCCTGTCGCCCGATTCCGCCACACCAGGTCCGCCCGCCCGTCGGCATTGAAGTCCGCCGCCGCGACTATTTCCCAGGACGTATCGGGCACCGCCGGCAGCAGCGCCTGGGACAGGAACGTCGTCCCGTCCAGAAACCAGACGACGTTCTGTCCCGTGACCCGATTCCGCCATACCAGGTCCAGCTTGGCATCGCCGTTGAAGTCCGCCGCCGCGACGATTTCCCAGAACGTGTCGGGCACCACCGGCAAGACCGCCTGCGATGCGAACGTCGCGCCATTCATGAGCCAGACGACGTTCGTCCCGGTTGTCGTGTTCCGCCACACGACATCGGGCTGGGCGTCGCCGTCCATGTCGGCGACCGCCGCGATTGCCCAAGCGGGGTCGGCAACGGTGGGAAGGGACACCTGCGACAGGAACGCCACCCCGTTCAGATACCACAGCACGTTCTGACCCGTGGACGCGTTGCGCCACAGGAGGTCTGAATGGCCGTCGGCGTTGAAGTCGCCGGCGACGACCGGCGGCGGTGTCCGCGGTCCAACCAGGTCCAGGCGCAGATTGCCCTGGCTGGGCAACAGGGCCTGGCTGACGAACGTGACGCCGTTCATGTACCACACGACGTTCAGGCCCGTGGCGGTGTTGCGCCAGACGATGTCAACCTGCCCGTCCGCGTTGAAATCGGCGGCCAGGCCAATGTGCCACTGGGTGTCGGGAACCGGAGGGAGCAACACCTGGGCCACGAACGTCGTTCGGTTCATCAGCCACACGACATTCTGCCCCGTGGCCGCGTTGCGCCACAGCAGGTCCGGCATGGCGTCCCCGTTGAAGTCCGCCGCCGCCTCCACCCGCCAATTGCCATCAGGGACGGATGGCAGGTTCGCTTGCGAAAGAAACGTGACGCCGTTCATCAGCCAGACGGCGTTCCGGCCGGTTGTCGTGTTGCGCCAGAGCAGGTCCGGCATCCCGTCGCCGTTGAAGTCCGCCGCGGCGGCGATCCGCCAGTTGGTATCAGGCACCGCCGCCAGCGCCACCTGCGACACCAGCGTGGTCCCATCGAGCAACCAGACGAGGTTCTCCCCCGTCGAGTTGTTGCGCCACACGAGGTCGGGCTTCCCGTCGCCGTTGAAGTCGCCGGTCGCGACCGCCTGCCAGCGCGTGTCGGGCATCGAGGGGAGCGACGCTTGTCCCGACAGGCTGGCCCCGGCCATGAACCACACCGTATTCTGACCCGTCGCGGTGTTGCGCCAGATCAGATCCGGATTGCCGTCCCCGTTGAGATCGGTTGGCTGCGCTGGTAGGACGCGCAGAACTGTCCCCCGAGACAGGTTGACCAGGTAGAGTTCGCCGGACGCATCCACTCCGAACGACACCACGCCACCGGTGACCGCCACCCCGCCAAGCTCCTTGGTATGCTCGACGGGGACGCCAGCCGTCGCCTCACCTGTGACCGGATCGATCGTCAGGCCGACCGACCACACCCGACCGGTCACATCGGCGTAGAAGTACCGCCCATCGAAAGCGGGGCCGAGCGCCCGTCCTCGATACACGAACCCTCCCACGATCGCCGCTCCGACGGAATGGTCGTACTCGAGGATTGGGTCGGTGAGGGGCAGGTAGGCGGGCGGCAGCGTGGTGACATTCACGTGTCGGCCCTCCATGTAGCGCCAGCCGTAATTGCGGCCGCCGAGCCCGCGGGGCTCGTAGTCAACCTCCTCCCACAGGGCCTGGCCGACGTCGCCGATAATCAGGGCCCCGGAACCACCCAGCGCGACCTCGTCGAAGCTGAACCTCCACGGGTTTCGAACGCCGAAATCCCAGACTTCGGGCAGGGCCTGAACGGGTGTGCCCGACAGGAACGGGTTGTCGGCCGGTACGCGGAATCCCTTGGTGTTCGCATCCGGAACGTTGACATCGATGCGCAGCATCTTCCCGAGCAGCGTGGTCGGATCCTGCGCTCGATTACCCGGGTCGTTGGAGAACCCGCCGTCCCCCATCCCGATGTACAGGAACCCGTCGGGTCCGAACGCCAGATGCCCGCCATTGTGGTTCGCGGAGGGCTGACGAATCACGCGCTCCCCCGTGGACCAGAGCAGGTCGAATCGGGACGCGGCGTCCGCCACGAGCGGGTCGGCCGCCGAGCGCTTGAATCGCGCCACGACGGTGTCGCCGTTCAGATCCGTGAAGTTGACATAGAAGCGCCCGCTGCTGGCGTAGTCCGGCGGAAACGCCAGACCGAGAAGGCCCCGCTCGCTGCCGCTGGTGATGGACGCCCCCAGGTCGAGGAAACTGACGGCGGAAAGCGCGCCGTTGCGGCACACTCGGATTCGCCCGCCCTGCTCAACCACGTATTGCACGGTGGCGTCCGACGGGTCCTGAACGAAGGCCAGCGGCGCCGTCAGACCCGACGCGACGACGGTCGACCGCAACTGCGCGAAGAGGCCGGCCGGCTGCAGCAGACATGCTGTCAGCAGGACGGCCGTACAGACGGGTTTTCGGCTTGGGGGCATCTTCCGTCTCCGGAGAGTACTGGGCTTGCGGTTGTTTCTCCGATTATACGCACACAGCGCACCCGGCCGATACGCTTCCAGCCGACGAGCGGTGACGTCCCTTGCCGCCCCGTCCGCCGCGACCCTCCGCGGGGGCTCCAGGCTTCCGCTCGGTCCGGGAACAGGCGCGCCGCTTCATGGAGGGCATCGGTGCGACGACGCTCGCCGGTTCGGCGGCGTCCACGGCCAGTGGCCACGATGCCCAGGCCGAACGGCGGCGGATATGCGGGAGACGCCTTCAACGTCGCCTACACCCGGGCGATGCTGCAGGCGGCTGCCTCGGAATCGAGAGAACGATGAAGAACGCAGTCGCCCGGGAGGCCTTCGCTCGGCCCCTCGGACCGTCTTCTCACCGGTCCAACTGCACCGACCAGACGTCGCCCCTCAAGTCGCTGTACAGCACGAACAAGTGGTCTCTCGTCACCCCCATGCTCATGGTGCTCCCCATCCGGTCGGCGCCCGGATGCAGGTGAAGGGCGGCAAAAGGAGTCCCAGCCGGGCTGCCGTCCGGCGCTACGGGTTGGGCCCAGATGCACCTGAAGCCGTCTCGGCGTGAGATGTAGTATAGGAGCTTGCCGTCCGGGGACCATGCAGGCGCACCGAGGAAGTTGCGGTCCTCGGCGATCAGCTTCCACGCGTTCGGCCCCGCTGGTGGGTTCGTGACGGGTGAGATCGTAAGGGTCGCCGCACCATCTTCGCGGGACTGGGTGAACGCCAGCAGCTTCCCGTTCGGCGACATCGACACTTCGGCCGCTGAGGAAATGTCGGCCACAAGCACCCGCCGGCCGTCGTCCAGGCGCTGGCGAACCAGGCGGTCGTAGTCCTTTCCGCCCCACACCCACACCAGCAGCGACGGAGGGTCGGAAGGGAATCCTTCGACGGCGCAGTCGCACACAACCTGTCCGGATGGAGCGGCGGTATCGCTGACGTAGGTGACGTATTTCCCGCTCGGCCCCTCGGGCAGATCCGTGTACGCGATTCTCGAACCGTCACGATTCAGGACCGGGCTGAGGTACGGGAAGGTCCCGGCGGCCGCGATCACCGTGTCCCCGCCGCCGGCCATGTCGCGAATACGAACCTCCACGTTCGCCTGGCCCGGCGGGCCGTTTTGCACCCACGCGAGCTTCGAGCCATCGGCGGCAACCGTCAGGTGGCGCTTGCCGGTGGAATCGGTGGTCACTCTCTCGAGCGGCCCGGTTCCGACGCCGTTTCTGTCGAGGTGCGTCGCCCAGACGCTCGTCACCCAGACGAGCGAGTCGAACACCATCCGGCCCCCGGCCGAGACGGAGACTGCCGAACTGACGCCAGGGCGTGCCCCCAGCTTCTCGGGCGTCCCGCTGATTCTCCAGGGGCCTGGCGTCAGTCGAACTCGATACCACGTGGTACCGTTGATCGGCTCGCCCTCGCTGTAGATGAGATACTCGCCGCGCCACGCCCACACGACGCCGACGCGCCCCGACGCTGGTCTCGGCATTCCTTCGACGGGTGCGGCCTCGCCTCCGGCGGCCGGTGCAATCCACCACCCCAGCCTGCGGGGCCTCTGTTGCGGCCCTTTCTGGTCGCCGGGGGACGGCCCGCTCCCGTAGAAGAGGAGGCTCGTCCCGTCGGGCGACCACACCGGCGGTTGGTGCACGGCAGCGGCGCCGGTCACGGTGAACTGGGGCTGGAACCGCTGCGGAACGCCACCTCCGGCCGCGACGACGAACAGCCTGGCTCGACTGGCCACGGCGTCGGGAACGAGATACGCGATCGTCCTCCCATCCGGCGAGAATCGTGCTAGCTGTCCTCCTGGCGCCACCAGCCGCTCGGCGCCCTCTCCGAGGGCGTCAATCATGTAGAGGCCGCCGCTGTCGCGCTCGGAACGGAACAGGATCTTCAGCCCGTCAGGGGAGAAGACCGGGAACCAGTCGTTCACCTCGTGCTCGGTCCTGCGCGCCGCGCCTCGCGCGCGCAGTTGCCTGACGTAGATGCTGAACCGGCCATCCCGCTCCGCCGCGTAGGCGAGCAGGTTGCCGTCGGAGGAGACTGACGGGGACAGGCCTGCGCCGGCCTCGAACGTCTGGCGCTCCGGCTCGAAGCTGGTCGCCGGAGGCGCGGGCGGGACGGGTCGTCGGACCCACCAGACGGCCGCAGCGGCAACCACGACGATGATGAGTGCGACGACGGCGGCGATGGCGCGGATGGATCTCGGGCGACGCCCGGCAGGAACAGCGACGCTGACCCGGGACACCTTTCCCGAGTCCAGTTCCTCTTTGATTTCCTGCAACGCCACTTTCAGATCGATCATCGTCTGCCAGCGGCGCTCCGGCTCTTTGCGAAGGCAGCGCAGGACCGCGCGCTCGAGCTCGAACGGCAGGCCGGGGACCGTCTCGCTGGGCACCGCCGGCTCCTTGCCGAGGATCGCCTGCAGGGTGGAAGCGTTCGTCGCTCCCGCAAACGGACCGCGACCGGTCAGCATCTCGTAGAGGACCGCGCCAAAGGAGAAAATGTCCGACCTCGCATCCAGCCGGTCCCCGGCGGCCTGCTCGGGCGACATGTACGCGATCGTCCCGACAATCTGGCCCGCCTCGGTGACGGGCGGTCCGACCGTGCGCGTGGCGCTGTCGTCGCCGCGGGGCCGCTCGGTCAGCTTCGCGAGGCCGAAGTCGAGGATCTTCACCAAACCGTCGGACGTCACCATGATGTTCGACGGCTTGATGTCGCGGTGGACGATGCCGGCGCCGTGCGCCTTTCCGAGCGCGTCGGCAATCTGCACCGCGTAGCCGACCGCCTGCTTCGCCGGCAGGCCCCTCTTCCCAATCAGGTGGTCGAGCGTCTGACCCTCGACGTGCTCCATCGCGATGAAGTGGACGTCGCCGGTCGAATCGATGTCGTGGATGGTGACGATGTTCGGATGGTTGAGTGCAGAGGCGGCGCGCGCTTCCTGGCCGAACCGCTTGCGGCGGTCGGCGTCCGCCACGCGATCGGGCGGGAGGACTTTCAGGGCGACGAAGCGGCCAAGGCGCGTGTCGCGCGCCTTGTACACCACGCCCATGCCGCCGCGGCCGAGTTCCTCGAGGATCTCATAGTGCGAAACGGTGCGCCCGACCACGTGTCACCTCCGTGGTGCCTGGTGCGCTGGATCTCGCCGCCGCGGCGCACGCCGCTGCCGTCGAGCGGAGCGCCCGGTATCCCGGGGCGCCGCAGATCTTCGCGTCGCGGGGACTCTCAGCGGGCCGCTGACTTCCGCTTCAGGTACTCGGCGTACCTCTCCGGGCCGAGCTTCCGCTTCAGGTAGTCCTCGTATTCCTTGATCAACGCCGGATCGCGGGGGCTGCCGTAGATCTCGCTCGACTTGTACTTGCCCTCGTCGAACTTCAACCTCGTCCACTCGTCGTGAATGTGGGTGATGTCGGCTGCATCAACGATGTCCTTCACCAGGTGCGGCGGGATGAAATACACACCCTCCCGGTCCCCCAGGACCACATCGCCCGGCAGAACGGTCGTGTTGCCGATGCGGACCGGGACATTGATCCCGGCCACGATGACGTTTCGGATCGCCGGCGGCGTCGCCCCTCTGAAGTACCCCGCCAGATCGAAGGCCGCGATGCCTTCGAGGTCGCGGATGGCGCCATCGATGACAAAGCCGGCCCCGGTCTTCTTCCAGATGTAGTAGGCCAGGTTGTCGCCGACGATCCCGCCGGCCGCAATGCTTCCGCCCACGTCAACCACCAGCACGTCGCCCGGCTCGAGCATGTCGATGGCCGTCTGATGCGAGAGGCGCGTCCCGCCCTTCGCTTTCGCCTCCGCTGCGTCAGCCTCTGCGACATCCGCCCGTACAGGCATCAGCTGCAGCGTCAGCGCCCGGCCTACCAGCTTCTTGCCGGGGTGCAGGACCTGCAGACCGTCGACGAACTGGTTGGGATAGCCGCGACCCGCAATCCCGAGCACCTCTTCCGCGGACAGCCCACGGACCTTCTCGAGAATCGAATCGGGGACCTTCGGCCGGCCGTCGGGGAAACGTTCGTACGGGTTCTGGGCGGTGTACTTCAGCAGTTGCTCCCGGGTCCACGTGAATGCCTGCCCCTGCGAGAGGGCGGGGACAAGCACGGCGGCCATCGACACCAGCAACACCAACAGCACGCCAAACGGCCCGCAGGCGCGAGGTCTCAACCTCGAACGTGCAGCGGTCAGATCGGACAGACTCGACATAGTCACCTCGCGACGAATCCTACGCGAACCACGTTGCTCCCGGCCTCTGCAGCTTTCGCACGAACTCGTCGTTCATCTCCAGCCCGATTCCGGGGCGGTCCGGCACGGTTACGTACCCCTTCTCGATGATGTCGCCTTCCTTCACGTACTGCTTCCACTGCGCCATGCGCTCGGGCGGGTGGCCCCAGTGCCATTCGAGAACCAGGCAGTTGGGGATGGCCGCGAGGACATGGCACGACGCCATCGTCCCAATCGGCGACGCCTGGCAGTGCGGCGCCATCGGAACGTAGTACGTGTGGGCCATGTCCGCGATCTTGCGGGCTTCCAGCAGACCGCCGCATTTCTGGATGTCGGGCATGATGATATCGACCGCCCGTTTTTCCAGCAGTTCGCGGAAGCCGTGACGCAGATACAGGTTCTCTCCGGAGCAGATGGGCGTGTGCGTAGACTCGCGCACGTCCCGCAGGGCGTCGATGTTCTCGGGCGGGACCGGCTCTTCGAGCCACAGCAGCTTGAAGGGTTCCAGTTCCCTGGCCACCCGCTTCCCCGTTCCCGCATCGTAGCGCCCGTGCATGTCGGCGGCGAGGTCGATGCGCGGGGGCAGAGATTCCCGCATGAACGCGACCTTGTCCACCATGTGGTCGATCTCGGCGTTGTTTGCCGTCCAGTTCACCCGGTCGAAACGCGCCGGGTCGGCGCCGTTGTCGATGTCGATCTTGGCCGCGGTGAAGCCCAGGTCGATGATCTGAGAGATGAATTCGCTGGCCCTGGGGTCGCCGCGGTTGTCGGTCCCCGAGTCGCAGTAGATGCGGACGCGGTCGCGCATCCGGCCCCCCAGCAGTTGATAGACCGGAAGCCCCAGGGCTTTGCCCGCCAGGTCCCAGAGCGCGATCTCGACCGCGCTGAGCGCGGCGACATACTGGCCGGCCTGCGCGCCGCCGAATATCCCGGACGTGCGCAACCGCTCGAACAGGGCGTCGACATTCAGCGGGTCCTGGCCGACGAGCGCATAGCGGAATCCCGCCACGATTGAAGCCCCGCCGCTGACGGCATCCACGCCTTCACCCTCGCCGACCAGGCCCTGGTCGGTGTAGATCCGCACGTGGAGCGCGCGAACGAAGGCGGTGCGCACGTCCGTGATCTTCAGCTTCGGCCGCCGGGAAGGCGACGTGGAGGTTTGAACTGCCGCAGACAGCCCCTGCAGGTTCAACAGGCCGGCCAGCGATCCCGCCGCGCCCTGAAACAACGATCGTCGGTCAATCATGAATGTGCCTCGTTTCTCGACCCCGGATCCGGGCGCAGACACAGAACAAACTAGACCGGTTGGACAGTGCGGTCAAGCATCAAAGACGCCGAACGTCAGGCCGTCGGCTTCCGCGGCCGCGAGCGCGCGAACCCCGCGGCTGTCGCCTTCGCCCGGCTGCCCTCAACTCGAACGCAAGGGCACGCGCCGGGGCCGTCTGAAGGCCGAGAGAACGTTCCCGGGTTCGGCCGCTCTCTCAGTCGTTGAGCACCCGCATCCGCACGCTGTTGGGACGGACGCACTCCAGGCGGTCGATCTCCTGGACGGCTGCCGCGGTGGCGCCCTCGGTCGTCTGATGGGTCATCATCACCAGCGGTACCGTGCCGCCCTCACCGTCGCCCGGCGGTTCGTGCTGGATGACCGACGCAATCGAGATCCGGTGCCTGCCGAGGGCGCCGGTGATCTGCGACAGCACGTTCGGATGGTCCTCGACCGTGAACCGCAGGTAGTAGCGGCCGGGCAGCTTGGCGTGGTCCCGGATCACGACGCCCGCGTCGCGGTTGGACCACAGTCCCAGCGTGCGGAACGTGATGCGCGTGCGTCCGACGGCCGTGTCGATCATGTCGGCCACGACGGCCGAGGCTGTCGGATTCCGCCCCGCGCCGAGTCCGTGCAGGAACACCGGCCCCACGAAATCGCCTACGACCTGGATGGCGTTGAACGCCGCCCGCACCTCGGCCAACGGACGGCCGACGCGGACGAGCGTCGGCGAGACATGCAGTTCCAGCCCGCCGTCGGTCAGGCGCGCGACCGCCAGCACCTTGATCCGATAGCCCAGTTCTCGAGCGTACCGCATGTCCGCGGCATCCAGCCTGTCGATACCGGTCCGTGGAATGTCCGTCCAGTGCACTCGGGCCCCGAAGGCCAGGTGGGCGAGGATGGCCAGCTTCTGCGCGGCGTCCGTGCCATCCACGTCCATGGCCGGATCGGCCTCGGCAAAGCCCCGGCGCTGCGCCTCCTCCACGGCGTCGGCGTAGGTCAAGCCGCGATCGTCCATGGCGGAGAGGATGAAGTTGCTGGTCCCGTTGACGATCGCCTGCAGAGATGTGATCAGGTTCGGGGACAGGCACTGGCTGATGTTGGCGATGATCGGCACGCCGCCCATGACCGACGCTTCGAACGCGATCGACCGCCCGAGGTCGCGTGCCCGGTCGAACAGTTCCGGGCCGTGCTCGGCCAGCAGCGCCTTGTTCGCCGTCACGATGTCTTTCCCGCTCTCCAGCAGCTTGAGCACGATGGCGCGGGCCGGCTCGATGCCGCCGATGAGCTCCGCCACCACGCGGATCTCCGGGTTGCTGGTGATGCGGGTGAGGTCGTCGGTGAGGATGCCGGCAGGTAGATCGACCTGACGGGTCGCGTTCGCGTCGCGGACCACGACGGCTTCCAGCCACAGCGTCCGTCCCGCGTGCCGCGCCGTTCGGTCGCCGTGGTCCAGGAGCAGCTGGGCGACGCCCGTTCCGATGTTCCCCAGTCCGACGATCGCGACCTTGGTTCTTTCTTCCATATCCTCCTCCCGCCGACGCGACACGCGCGGGCCTAGAAATCGCCTCGCACCGCGCCAATGGGAATCTGACCGAGGTCGTAGGGCGTGACCTGGTAGACGTAGTAGTTCAGCCAATTGGCGTATAGCAGGTTCGCATGTCCGCGCCAGCGCACAAGGGGCGGCCCGGACGGGTCGTCGTTCGGGTAGTAGTTGCGCGGCACACCGATCGGCGCGCCTCTGTTCACGTCGCGTTCGTACTCGGTCCTGAGCGTGAGCGGGTCGTACTCGGAATGGCCGGTGATGAAGAGGTGGCGGCCATCCTTCGTGCCGGCTATGTAGACTCCGGCCTCATCGGATTCGGCCAGGATCTGGAGCTCGGGCACTCTCTCCAGGTCGGCGCGGCGAATTTCGGTGTGGCGCGAATGGGGGGCCAGGAAGATGTCGTCGAAGCCGCGCAGCAGTTTCTCGGTGGGGAGGAGAGTGCGGTGCTCGAACACCCCGAACATCTTGGCACTCAGACGGTACTTCGGGACTCCATAGCGGTAATACAGCCCGGCCTGCGCCCCCCAGCAGATGTAGAACGTGGATTCGACGTTCGTTTCGGCCCAGTCCATGATGCGGGTCAGTTCGGGCCAGTAGTCCACCTCTTCGAACTCCATCAGCTCCACGGGCGCACCAGTGATGATCAGTCCGTCGAACTTTTCGTTGCGGACGTCTTCGAAGGTGCCGTAGTGGTTGAGCAGGTGTTCGGCGTCGGTGTTCTTCGCTTCGTGGGTGGCGGTGTGCAGCAGGGTCACATCCACCTGGAGGGCGGAGTTGCCCAGCAGCCGCAGCAGCTGCGTTTCGGTGGCGATCTTGGTCGGCATGAGATTCAGGATCGCCACCCGCAGCGGACGGATATCCTGGTGTTCGGCGCGCTCCTCGCCCATCACGAAGACATTCTCTCGTTCGAGAACGGCGCGGGCGGGCAACGTACTGGGGATTCTGACTGGCATCGCAATGACCTCGTATCATCAGGGTATCGATGGACGGCGAGTCGGCGCAATCCCGTCCTTGAGCAGCTTGTAGCGCACCCCATCCACGAGGGCGAGATAGCTGGCCTCCAGGATGTTCTCGGATACCCCGACGGTCGTCCAGCTCTCGTCACCGTCTGTCTGCTGGATGAGCACGCGGACCTTGGACGCCGTTCCGTGCCCCTCATCGAGCACCCGCACTTTGTAGTCGGTCAGCTGCACGCTGCGCAGGGGCTCGAAGAACTGCTGGAGCGCCTTGTGCAGCGCCTGGTCGAGCGCGTGAACCGGGCCATCCCCCTCGGCCGCGGTGTGGACGGCGTCGTCGCCGACGTAGATCTTGACCGTCGCCTCGCTCGAGAACTCGCCGCTTCGACGCAGTTCGCTCACGACTCGGAAGTTGTCGATCTTGAAGAAGGCCAGCTCGCCGTGGGCGGCGGTTTCCATGAGCACCCGCACCGACGCCTCGGCCGCCTCGAACTCATACCCCTCGTGCTCGAGTTTCTTCAGTCGCCGCAGCGCGAGCTTGAGAGCCTCGTCCTGATCGTCGAGCTTCAGGTCCATCTCACGTGCTTTGTAGAGGAGGTTGCTCTTACCGGACAGTTCAGACACCAGCACCCTGCGCCCGTTGCCCACCTCCTCGGGCGTGACGTGTTCGTAGGTCGACGGGTCCCGAATGACCGCGCTGACGTGAATGCCTCCCTTGTGCGCGAACGCGCTGCGGCCCACGAAGGGCAAGTCCCGCCGGTGAGGCAGGTTGGCAACCTGGCTCACGAACCTGGACACACTCGTCAGCCTCGCCATGCGGTCCCTGCCAACGGTCTGGTGCCCCATCTTGATCTCCACGTTCGGAATCACCGAGCAGAGATTGGCATTGCCGCAGCGCTCGCCATACCCATTCATCGTGCCCTGCACGTGCGCGACGCCGCAGTCGACCGCGGCGAGGCTGTTCGCCACGGCGAGTTCGGAATCGTTGTGGGCATGAATGCCGAGGGGACGATGCACAACCGTCTGGGTGGTTCGGATCGCGCGCGTGATCTGAGGCGTCATGCTGCCGCCATTGGTGTCGCACAGCACGATGACGTCGGCCCCGCCTTCCTGAGCGGCGACGAGGGTGGCCAGGGCGTAGTCGGGATTCGCGGCAAATCCGTCGAAGAAGTGCTCCGCATCGTAGATCACCTCCCGGCCGGCAGCCTTGAGGTAGGCAACGGACGAACGGATGACCTCGCAGTTCTGCGGCAACGGGATTCTGAGCGCGGTGGTCACGTGCAGATCCCACGCCTTCCCGAAGATCGTCACCGCTGGCGTGCCGGCATCCAGAATCGATGTCAGGTTCGGGTCGTCCTGCGGCAGGTGTTTGGGGTGCGCGGTGCTGCCAAACGCCGCCAGCTTGGCTGACTGCCATGGCAGAGCCACGGCCTTCCTGAAGAACTCGGCGTCCTTCTCGTTGGAGCCGGGCCAGCCACCCTCGATGTAGTCCACACCCAGGTCATCGAGCCTTCGGGCCACCCGAAGCTTGTCTTCGACCGAAAACGCCACCGTCTCGCTCTGGGTGCCGTCCCTCAAGGTCGTGTCGTATATCTGAACCTTCACGTTCCGCCTCCCGGGACAATGAAAAAGGCCCCCACCCGGGCTTCGGATGAGGGCCTTTCGTGTGCTCGAATGCGATCCTCTATCCGCCGGGCGGTGAGCCCGTGATGATGATGCTGTGCATGACGACGATGGCGCTTGCGGATGCCTGCATGGTGATCTTCGCGGTCAACACAGGTAGACTGTTCGGAACTTTGCCATACGGAGCCGACGTCTGTAAACAGGATTCACACCATGGACGCGCCGAAACCGGACGAGCCTGCACGTGCCGCCAGGGAACTGACGGGCGCCGAGATCATCATCCGCTGCCTGCACGAGGAAGGGGTCGAACACGTGTTCGGATACCCTGGCGGCGCGGTGCTCTACATCTACGACGCCATCTTCAAGCAGGACAGATTCCAGCACATCCTGGTGCGTCACGAGCAGGCCGCGATTCACGCGGCCGACGCGTATTCCCGGTCGAGCCAGAAGGTCGGCGTCGCCATCGTGACCTCGGGGCCAGGTGTGACGAATGCCGTGACCGGGCTGGCCACGGCCTACATGGACTCGGTTCCGATGGTGGTGCTGTCCGGACAGGTGCCCACCGCCGCCATCGGACTGGACGCCTTCCAGGAGTGCGACGCGGTGGGCATCACGCGTCCGTGCGTCAAGCACAACATCCTCGTGAAGGACGTGCGCGACCTGGCGCCGGCCCTCGCCAAGGCGTTCCACATCGCCAGGACTGGCCGGCCGGGCCCGGTGCTCGTCGACATCCCGAAGGACATCACGACGGCGAAGTGCCGGTTCGAGTACCCGACGCCCGTGGAGATGCGGTCGTACAACCCCGTCCGTAAGGGCCATCCCGGACAGATCAAGAAGGCCGCGGCTCTGCTGCTGGCAGCCGAGCGCCCGGTCGTCTGCGTCGGTGGCGGCGTGATCCGGTCCGATGCCGCACCGCTGCTGAACCGGCTGGTCGACCTCCTGGGTGCACCGTGCGCCACGACGCTCATGGGCCTTGGCGGATTCAGGGCCAGCGATTCCAAGTATCTCGGCATGCCGGGAATGCACGGCACCTACGAAGCCAATCTGGCGATGCAGCACAGCGACGTCCTCCTGGCCGTCGGCGCGCGCTTCGACGACCGCGTGATCGGCAACCCGAGGCACTTCGCGCAGAACCACCGCAAGATCGTGCACGTTGACATCGACCCCAGCTCGATCTCCAAGCGCGTGAGGGTCGACGTGCCAATCGTCGGGGGCTTGTGCGACGTCCTCACGGGCCTGCTTGCGCAGGTGGAAGAGGCGATTGAGCGCGGTCACAAGCCCGGCCCGACACTCGCGGAGTGGTGGGCGCAGATCGGCGAATGGCGCAAGGTCGATTGCCTGAAGTACCAAACCGGCGACGACATCATCAAACCGCAGTCCGTCGTCGAGGCGCTCTGGCGGGTCACGGGCGGCGATGCCTTCGTGACGTCGGACGTCGGCCAGCACCAGATGTGGGCGGCGCAGTACTACCGCTTCGACAAGCCGCGGCGCTGGATCAGTTCCGGCGGTCTCGGCACGATGGGAGTGGGTCTGCCCTACGCGATGGGCGTGCAGGTGGCACATCCTGGCGCGACGGTGGCCTGCGTGACCAGCGAGGCGAGCATCCAGATGTGCATCCAGGAGCTGAGCACCTGCAAGCAGTATCGCCTCACGCCGAAGATCGTCAACCTGAACAACCGCTACCTCGGCATGGTCCGCCAGTGGCAGCAGCTCGACTACGGCTCACGCTATTCGGAGTCCTACATGGATGCGCTGCCGGATTTCGTGAAGCTGGCCGAGAGCTACGGCCATGTCGGGCTGAGAATCGAGAAGCCGGCGGACGTCGAACCCGCGCTGCGCGACGCCTTCGGGAGGTACAAGGACCGCCTGGTGTTCATGGACTTCATCACGGACCAGACCGAGAACGTCTGGCCGATGGTCAAGGCCGGCAACGGCCTGACGGAGATGCTGCTGGGATCCGAGGATCTCTAGAGCGGGGGTTGACACATGCGTCACATCATTTCCGTCCTGACCGAGAACGAACCCGGAGCCCTGTCGCGCGTCGTGGGGCTGTTCTCGGCCCGGGGCTACAACATCGAGTCGCTGACGGTGGCTCCCACCGAAGACGCCACTCTCTCGCGCATGACCATCGTCAGTGTCGGCAACGACGACGTGATCGAGCAGATCACCAAGCACTTGAACCGCCTGATCGAGGTCGTGAAGGTGGTGGATCTGAGCGATGGGCCGCACCTCGAGCGCGAGCTGATGCTCATCAAGGTGCGCGCGGTTGGCAAGGACCGCGAGGAGATCAAGCGCACCGCCGACATCTTCCGCGGCCGCATCATCGACGTGACCGACAAGAGCTACACCATCGAACTGACCGGCGCGGGCGGCAAGCTGGACGCCTTCATCGAAGCCATCGGCCCCGCGGCCGTCCTCGAAACGGTGCGCACCGGGTCGAGCGGCATCGGCAGGGGCGAACGCGTCCTGCGCGTCTCGTCGGCGCCGGCTGCGTCCGACACGCGCGACAGCGTCGCTTGACGCGGTGCCGCCAAACGCGGTAGAGTCTCCGGCAATGTCCCGCGTCACCCTTCCGGTCACCGGCACGACGTTCATCATGCGCAAGCGGATGATCTACAAGTGTCGCTGCCTGGGAGGTGGTGAGATGGCACGGGAGACATAGAGCAAGTCTCACAACGAACTGCCAGAACCCGCCGATCAGGCTTCAGAGCCGGTCGGCGGGTTTTTTTTTGGCAAGGGAGATCGAACGTGGCACGAACGATTGACGTCGGCGTTCTCGGCGCGACCGGTGCGGTCGGACAGCAGTTCATCGCCCGGCTCGAGCGCCACCCGTGGTTCACGCTGAGGTGGGTGGCAGCCAGCGGACGATCGGCCGGCCGCCGGTACGGCGATCTGCCCTGGCGACTGGCCACTCCGTGCCCGGATGCCGTTCGGGACCTCGTCGTCGATGAGGCGCTTCCCGGGCGCGGGCCGCGACTGCTGTTCTCCGCGCTCGACTGTGCGGTCGCCGAAAGCCTGGAGCCCGCACTCGCCGCGGCCGGCCACATCGTCGTCAGCAACACGCGCAGCTATCGCATGGACGCCACCGTGCCGCTCATCGTGCCCGAGATCAACCCCGACCACCTCGGCCTGCTGGCCGCTCAAAGGACTGCCCACGGCTGGAGTGGCGCGATCGTGACGAACCCGAACTGCTCGACGACCATCCTCGCGCTGGCGCTGGGCGCGCTCGCCGAGTTCGGCCTGCGAACAGTGATGGTCTCGACGCTGCAGGCCGTGTCAGGGGCCGGGTACCCGGGTGTGCCGTCGCTGGACGTTCTCGGTAACGTGATCCCGTTCATCGACGGCGAGGAACCGAAGATCGAATGCGAGGCGAACAAGATCCTCGGCCGGCTCGTGAACGATCGGGTCGATCCGCACCCGCTCGTCATCAGCGCCCAGACGACCAGGGTGCCGGTGCTCGACGGGCACACGGAGCTGGTGTCGATCGCGTTCGCGAACACGCCGTCGGACGAGGAGATCCGCAGCGCGCTGGGCGGCTTCAGCGGGCTCCCTCAACGGGAGCGCCTGCCGAGCGCCCCGGCGCAGCCGATCCAGCTCGTGCAGGAGCGTGATCGCCCGCAGCCACGCCTTGACGTCGCGGCCGGTAATGGAATGGCGGTGACCGTCGGACGAGTCCGGCCGTGCCGCGTGCTCGACTGGAAGATGGTCCTGCTCGGGCACAACACCGTTCGTGGCGCCGCGGGCGGGGCGCTGCTCAATGCGGAACTGATGGTGGCGGGCGGGCTGGTCGCCTAGGTGGCCTGATGGACAAAGCAGTGACGCTCCTGATCGTCGGACATGGCCGCATGGGCCGCATGATTGAGCGGCTCGCGCCGGATGCCGGGGTCGCGGTGGCGGGCTGGCTCGACGACTCGACCAACCGCGACGGGGCCGGGCTGGAATCCGGACGCTGGGACCGCGTGGATGTGGCCATCGACGTGTCGACGGCCGGCGCCGTGCGGACGAACGTCGACCGGCTGGCGGCCCTCGGCATCAACGTCGTGATCGGCACGACGGGGTGGCACGAGGACGAGGCGGCCGTGCGCGCGGCGGCGGAGCGGGCGGGCATCGGCGTGGTGGCGGCGCCAACCTTCGCGCTCGGCGCGGTGGTCCTGGAGGAGTTGACGTGGCGGGCTTCGAAGCTGCTGGCGCCGTATACGGACGTCGGCGCGTGGCTGTACGAAGCTCACCACGCTGCCAAGCGGGACGCGCCGTCGGGCACGGCGCTCAGAATCAAGGCGACGATGGAGCGGGCCGGGTGGCCGGCCCGCATCGACGTGACATCCACGCGCGCCGGCGTCATACCCGGCACGCACACCATAGGCTTCGACGCCCCGTACGAATCGCTGACGCTCACCCATGCCGCGCGCGATCGCGCGGTGTTCGCCCAGGGCGCACTCGTTGCCGCCCGGTGGCTCGCGGGCCGGCGCGGTTGGTTCACCATGCGGGACGTCCTCGGTATTGGAGAGTTCCAATGACAGCGAGACAACCGTGGACCGGCTGCGGCACCGCGCTCGTCACGCCCTTCACCCGCGGCGGCGGTATCGACGACGCCGCTCTGCGACGGCTGGTTCGAAGACAAATCGAGCTCGGCATTCACTTCCTCGTGCCGTGCGGCACGACCGGCGAGAGCCCCACGCTCTCGGTGTCGGAACGGCGACGGATCGTCGAAACCGTCGTCGACGAGGTTCGTGGACGCGTGCCGGTTCTGGCCGGCGCGGGCGGTTATCACACGGAGGAGGTCGCGTCGCTCGCCGAGCAGATGGCGCAATCGGGCGCGGCCGGTGTGCTCTCGGTCACGCCGTACTACAACAGACCCACACAGGAAGGCCTCTATCGGCACTTCGCGACGGTCGCCGACCGCGCTCGCGTGCCGGTCGTGCTCTACAACGTGCCGTCGCGCACCGGCTGCCACGTCGATGTCCCGACGCTGCGCCGACTCCTGACGATTCCAGGCATCGCCGGAATCAAGGAGGCCTCCGGCAACATCGCGCACATCGTGGACGTCTGTGCCCTCGCCCCTCCCGGCTTCGTCGTCCTCGCCGGTGATGACGCCCTGACGCTGCCGGTGATGGCACTGGGTGGCCACGGCGTGATCTCCGTGATCGCGAACGAAACCCCCGGTGAGATGACCGCCCTCGTCGAAGCGATCGAACGGGGGGCGTTCGGGGAGGCCCGCGCGCTGCAGGCGAGGCTCCTGCCGCTGATGCAGGTGAACTTCATCGAGAGCAACCCCATTCCCGTAAAGGCCGCCCTCGCGGCCATGGGGCTCATCGAAGAGGTGTATCGCCTCCCGCTGGTCTCGCCGCAGGACGCGTCGCGACAGCGGATTCTCGACGTGCTGGCTGCCCTGGGATTCATCAATCGAGCGCACGGCGCGCGGGAGCAGGCCGCGTGACCGCCGCACAACTCGAGGCCACCATCGAACGCCTGACGGGATCGGAGGCGCCGATACGGACAGCGGAAGCACGAGAGACCGTCGCGGCGTTGCGTGCGGCGCTGTCGAATGGCTCGGTGAGGGCCGCGGAGCCGGATGTCGCCTCACCGACGGGCTGGCGCGTCAACGCGTGGGTCAAACGGGGGATCCTGCTCGCCTTTCGCGTCGGGCAACTGACGGAGTGGGCCGACCGCGGCCCGCTCCCCTTTTCAGACAAGGACACGCTGCCGGTGGCCCGGCCTGACGTCGCGCGGGGTGTCCGGCTCGTCCCGGGAGGCTCGGCCATTCGGGACGGCGCCTTCGTCGGGCTTCGCGTCGTATGCATGCCCCCGATGTACGTGAACATCGGCGCCTACGTCGACGACGACAGCCTCGTGGATTCGCACGCGCTGGTCGGCTCGTGCGCCCAGATCGGCAAGCGCGTCCACCTGAGCGCAGCCGCGCAGATTGGCGGCGTGATCGAACCTGTCGGTTCGCTTCCGGTGATCATCGAAGACGACGTGCTCGTGGGCGGCAACTGCGGCGTCTACGAGGGTGCGATCGTGCGGAGGCGCGCCGTCCTGGCGTCGGGCACGATCATCACCGGGTCAACGCCGCTGTACAATCTGGTCCGGGAACGAATCATCGTGCCGGCGCGTGGGCAGCCCGTGATCGTCCCCGAGAACGCCGTGGTCGTCCCGGGCGCACGACAGGTTACGCGCGAGCCCGGGCTGCGCTGGGGACTCTCGGTCGCCACGCCGGTCATCGTGAAGTACCGCGACGAGCAGACGGATGCCCGGGTGGAACTCGAACAGTGGATCCGATGAGCGCGGCGGTAGACGACATGAACCGGACAAAGGAAGAACCTGGTCGGCGACGCCCTGGCCTGCCGCGCAAACGAGGTTTGTACGATCCCCGCTTCGAGCACGATGCCTGCGGCCTCGGGCTGGTGGTCGATATCGGCGGAAAGAAGTCGAACCAGATTGTTCGCCAGGCTCTGACCGTCCTCGCCAACCTGACGCACCGGGGAGCGCGAGGGGCCGAGCCCAACACCGGCGATGGCGCCGGAATCCTGATCCAGGTGCCGCACGCCTTCCTGCACCGGAAGGCCGAACGCCACGGCTACGACCTGCCGGAGCCGGGCCGCTACGGCGTCGGGATGGTCTTCCTGCCGCCGGATGTCACCCACCGGCGCGCGATCGAGATCCACTTCGAGAAGGTCGTCGCCTCCGAAGGCCAACGCGTCATCGGGTGGCGGACGGTCAAGGTCAACAACGGAGCACTCGGCAAGACGGCCAGGCGGGCGGAGCCCAAGATGCGGATGATCTTCATCGCCCGCAATCCGGCCATCGCCGACGACCTAGCTTTCGAGCGCACGCTGTACGTCATCCGCAAGCGGGCCGAGAACGAAATCCGCTACGGCGGCACGCTTGAAGGCGGCGAGTTCTTCTACATCGCCAGCCTGTCGCACAAGACGCTGATCTACAAAGGGATGTTCGTCTCCGATCAGCTGGAAGGCTACTTCCGCGATCTGGCCGAGCCGGACCTGGAAACGTCCCTGGCGCTGGTCCATTCGCGGTTCAGCACCAACACCTTCCCAAGCTGGGAGTTCGCCCATCCGTACCGGTATGTCGTCCACAACGGTGAGATCAACACGCTGCGCGGCAACGTCAACTGGCTGCGCGCGCAGGAACACCTCCTCGAATCCGAGTTGTTCGGCAGCGATCTCAAGAAGGTCCTGCCCATCATGCAGCCCGACGGCAGCGACACGGCGATGTTCGACAACTGCCTCGAATTCCTGCTCCTGGCCGGACGGTCGCTGCCGCACGTCATGACGATGATGATCCCCGAACCCTGGTCCCGTCACGAGAACATGGGGGACGAGAAGCGGGCGTTCTACGAATACCATGCCAACCTGATGGAGCCGTGGGACGGCCCGGCGGCGATGGGCTTCACCGACGGCGTCATGATCGGCGCCATGCTGGACCGGAACGGCCTGCGCCCGGCCCGCTACTACGTCACGACCGACAACCTGCTCATCCTGGCTTCCGAGGTGGGCGTGCTCGAGGTCCCGCCAGAAGCGGTGGCGTACAAGGGCCGCCTCGAACCTGGCAAGATGCTCCTCGTCGATACGGGCGCCGGGCGCGTGATCAGCGATGAGGAGATCAAGCACCGCCTGGCCTCCGAGCACCCCTACCGCGACTGGTTGAACAAGTACCAGGTACGGCTGCAGGACCTCGCCGATCCAAAACCGGAGCACATTCCCCGGGTCGATTCCGCAAGGCTGGTCGAGCATCAGCGGGTGTTCGGCTTCACGGCCGAAGAGCTGAAGATGTTGGTGGCTCCGATGGCCCACGACGGCATCGAGCCGCTCGGCGCCATGGGCAATGACTCGCCTCCGGCCGTGCTCTCGAACAAGCCCAAGCTGCTCTACAGCTACTTCAAGCAGCTCTTCGCCCAGGTCACCAACCCGCCAATCGACGCGATCCGGGAGGAACTGGTCATCTCGACGGAAGTCTTCGTCGGCGCCGAGAGCAACCTGCTCAAGCCCACCCCGCAGAGTTGCCACCAGATTCGCTTGGACTACCCATTCCTGACGAACAAGTCACTGGCGAAGATCCGCCACAACCGCATCCCGGGCTTTGCGATCACGACCCTCCCCATCCTGTTCACGGCCGGCACGGGCGGCGCCGGCCTGGCCCTGGCGCTGGACGAGTTGTTCCAGGCAGCGGACGCGGCCATCGCCCGAGGTTTCAACCTGGTGATCCTGTCCGACCGCGGCGTCGACAAGGGGCATGCACCGATCCCGGCGCTGTTGGCGGTGTCCGGTCTGCACCACCACCTCATCGGCCAGGGGACCCGAACCCAGGTCGGCCTCATCCTCGAAAGCGGCGAACCGCGGGAAGTACACCACTTCGCGGCGCTGATCAGTTATGGCGCGACGGCCATCAATCCGTACCTGGTGTTCGAATCGCTCGAGGACCTGATTCTCCAGGGGGTGATCTCCGACCTGACGCACAAGCAGGCGGTCAAGAACTACATGAAGGCGGCCGTCAAGGGTGTCGTCAAGACCATCTCGAAGATGGGGATTTCCTCTATCCAGAGCTACTGCGGCGCCCAGATCTTCGAGGCCCTCGGCATTCACCAGAGCGTGATCGACCGGTACTTCGCCCGGACCCCTTCCCGGATCGGCGGGATCGGGTTGGACGTGATTGCCGCAGAGGCTGAAATGCGCCATGCCGATGGATACCCGGAACGCGACACGAACGGCCGCGACCTGGAAACCGGCGGCGAATACCAGTGGCGGTACGACGGCGAATTCCACCTGTTCAACCCGAACACCATCCACAGCCTGCAGCAGGCCTGCCAGACCGGGAACTACGAACTGTTCAAGTCGTATTCCCAGTCGGTGGACGAGCAGACCACGCAGCTGAGCACGCTGCGCGGCCTGCTCGAATTCAAGTTCGCGGCCCACCCGGTCCCGCTCGCGGACGTCGAGCCGGTCGACTCGATCTGTCGCCGCTTCAAGACCGGCGCCATGAGCTATGGCTCGATCAGCCAGGAGGCGCACGAGGCGCTGGCCATTGCGATGAACCGGATCGGCGGGAAGAGCAACACCGGCGAAGGAGGCGAAGACCCCGCGCGCTACCAGGCGCTGCCGAACGGTGATTCGAAGAGGAGCGCCATCAAGCAGGTGGCGTCAGGCCGCTTCGGGGTGACCAGCGAGTACCTGGTCAATGCCGACGAGCTCCAGATCAAGATGGCCCAGGGCGCCAAACCGGGCGAAGGCGGGCAGCTGCCCGGCCGCAAGGTCTACCCCTGGATTGCCCGGACCCGCCACTCCACTCCAGGCGTCGGGCTGATCTCGCCCCCGCCTCATCACGACATCTACTCGATCGAGGACCTGGCCGAACTGATCCACGATTTGAAGAACGTCAACCAGAGGGCACGGATCAACGTCAAGCTGGTTTCCGAGGTCGGCGTGGGCACCATCGCGGCAGGGGTCGCCAAGGCCCACGCGGACGTGGTCCTGATCAGCGGCTATGACGGCGGCACGGGCGCGTCGCCGGTCAGCAGCATCAAGCACGCCGGCCTGCCGTGGGAACTGGGCGTGGCCGAAACCCACCAGACCCTGGTCTTGAACAACCTGCGCGACCGGATCGTCATTGAAACCGACGGCCAGCTGAAGACCGGCCGCGACGTCGTGATCGCCGCCCTGCTCGGCGCCGAGGAATTCGGGTTCGCCACGGGCCCGCTCATCACGCTGGGCTGCGTCATGATGCGGGTCTGCCACCTGGATACCTGTCCAGTGGGCGTGGCGACACAAAACCCCGATTTGCGCAAGAACTTCACAGGCGACCCGCAGTCGGTGGTCAACTTCATGCGCTTCATCGCGCAGGAGATGCGGGAGTTGATGGCCCGCCTGGGCTTCCGCGCCGTCGACGAGATGGTCGGCCGCGCGGATCGTCTCCAGGCGCGCCCGGCCATCGAACATTGGAAGGCCCGAGGACTGGATTTCTCGGAACTCCTCTACCGCCCGGACCTGGAGGACGAAGAGCCCCAGCCCAAGACCTTGCAGGACCACGGCCTGGAAGACACCCTCGACAACAGGCTCCTGTTGGGGTTGTGCCGGCCGGCGCTCGAGACGGGTCGGCCGGTCAGCGCCGACCTGCCCATCCGCAACGTCGATCGCGTGGTCGGGACCATGGTCGGGAGCGAGATCACCCGCCGATACGGAGCCCACGGCCTGCCCGACGGCACGATCCGCCTGCACTTCACGGGGTCGGCTGGGCTCAGTTTCGGCGCGTTCATCCCCAGGGGGATGACGCTGCTGCTCGAGGGCGACTCCAACGACTATCTCGGCAAGGGTCTCTCGGGCGGGAGGATCATCGTGTACCCGCACGCGGCCTCGACCTTCGTGGCCGAGGACAGCGTGATCACCGGGAATGTCGCCTTCTACGGCGGCACGAGCGGCGAGGCCTATCTCCGCGGCAGGGCCGGCGAGCGCTTCTGCGTCCGCAACAGCGGCGTCAGCGCGGTGGTCGAAGGTGTCGGCGACCATGGTTGCGAGTACATGACCGGCGGGCGCGTGGTGGTTCTGGGTTCGACCGGCCGGAACTTCGCCGCGGGGATGTCGGGCGGGTTCGCGTATGTCTTCGACGAGAAGGGCGACTTCGGACAGCGCTGCAACCAGGAGATGGTCACGCTGCAGAAACTGACCGACCCGGCAGAAATCGCCACGGTGAAGGTCATGATCCAGCGCCATGCCGAGTTCACGCAGAGCGCGCAGGCCATGCGGGTTCTCGCCGCCTGGGAGGACGCCGTGCAGAGCTTCGTGCGCGTCGTCCCGAGCGACTACGAGCGGATGATGGACGCCTTCAGGGAAGTCGAGGCGCAAGGACTGAGCGGCGAGCAGGCCGCCATGGCCGCCTTTGAGCTGAACAAGAACAATCGTGCCCGCGTCAGCGGGAATTAGGCAGGAGCGGAGACGAGACGACGAGATGGCCAAACCGACAGGCTTCATGGAATTCGGCCGCGAGCTGGCTCCCGACCGCGCGCCTCAGGAGCGCGTCATGGACTGGCGGGAATTCCACCTGCCCCTTCCCGAAGAGAAGCTGAGGCAACAGTGTGCGCGCTGCATGGACTGCGGCGTTCCGTTCTGTCATACGGGCCTGATTCTCAACGGGATGGCGTCGGGCTGCCCGGTCAACAATCTCATTCCCGAGTGGAACGACCTGGTCTACAAGGGGTTGTGGCACCAGGCCCTCGACCGGCTGATGAAGACCAACAACTTCCCCGAGTTCACCGGACGGGTCTGTCCCGGACCCTGTGAAGGCGCCTGCACGCTGGGAATCAGCGACCCGGCGGTGACCATCAGGACCATCGAGCAGACCATCGTCGAAAGAGGCTTTGCCGAAGGCTGGATCGTGCCGACGCCGCCCGCGGTGCGCACCGGCAAGAAGGTGGCCGTCGTCGGTTCCGGGCCCGCAGGGCTGGCCTGTGCCGATCAGCTCAACAGGGCAGGTCATTGGGTGACGGTCTTCGAGCGCGCCGACCGTCTGGGCGGGCTGCTGACCTACGGCATCCCGACCATGAAACTCGACAAGGATGTCGTCAAGCGACGCATCGACCTGATGGCCGCAGAAGGCGTCAAGTTCGTGACCAGCACCGAGGTCGGCAGGAACTACCCCGTCGACAAGCTGGTCAAGGGCTTCGACGCGATCGTCCTCTGCGGCGGCGCAGCCAGACCGCGGGACCTGCCGGTGGAGGGCCGGCCGTTGAACGGCATTCACTTCGCGATGGCGTTCCTGCACGGCAACGCCAAGAACCTGCTGGATCGCGCACACGGCGACGTTCAGAGCCTGGATGCGTTCACCTACCCGTTCATCTCGGCCGAGGGTCTGGACGTGATCGTCATTGGTGGCGGCGACACGGGCACCGACTGCGTCGGCACGGCGCTCCGCCACAACTGCCGCAGCCTGGCTCAACTCGAAATCCTGAGCCGCCCGCCCGACAAACGCCAGCCGGACAATCCCTGGCCGGAATGGCCCAGGGTCTACACGCTCGACTACGGCCAGGAAGAACACCAGGCACTTCACGGGAACGACCCGCGCATCTACTCGGTGGCGACCAAGCGTTTTGTCGGAAACGAAGAGGGCCACGTCACCGAGGTCCAGACGGTGCAGGTGGAATGGATCGAGGATGTGGACGGCCGCCTGTCCCCGCGCGAAATCCCGGGGACCGAACGCAGTCGACCCGCGCAACTGGTCCTGCTCGCGATGGGCTTCCTCGGCCCCGACGACGCCCTGCTCGACGCCCTGGGCGTTGCGCGGGACGAACGGAGTAATGCAGAGGCCGAGTACGGCAGGTTCGCCACCAGCGTGCCGGGCGTCTTCGCCGCGGGCGACATGCGCCGCGGACAGAGCCTGGTGGTCTGGGCGATCAACGAAGGCCGCGGCGCCGCCCGCGAATGCGACCGCTACCTGATGGGGAAGACCAGCCTGCCGTAGGTGCAGGCGTCGCTACCGCGCGGTCCGGTCACCGGAACAGCAGAGGCGCCGCATCACGCAGGTTCATGCGCCAGATCGGCCAGGTATGGTCGTCGCGCCGGCCCGGCCACATCGGCTCGTATTCGGTACGTCTGTACTCGTGCTTGATCCGGCTGGTCGTCAGGAACTTGTCGAAGGCGTCGCTGGCATCCACCAGGTGGTCCTTCGTTCCGCAGAAGATCATGAGCATCTTCATCTGCTCGTTGGTCTTCTCGGGGTTCGCGACGAGGTCCGCGAACATCTTCCTGTAAGTGTCGTCAGGATAGCGGATGGCGGGCGAAAGCCCGATCACCGTCGCGAACAGGCCCGTGTTCTGCAACCCGAAGCGCAGCGTCTGCCCGCCGCCCATGGAGAGCCCCATGATGGCCCGGTTGTTGCGGTCCGTCAGTGTGCGGTAGCTCGAATCCACGTAGGGGACGACCTCTTTGTACAGTACCTGCTGGAGTACCTCGTTGTTCTTCTCGCGGTCGATCTGCGAATCCGCCATGACGTGCCCGCGCGGCATCACGATAATCATCGGCTTCGCCTTGCCCGCCGCGATCAGGTTGTCGAGGATGAAGTTGGCCCGGCCCTCCTCCACCCATCCGCCTTCGAGATCGCCCGAGCCGTGCAGCAGGTACAGCACCGGGTACTTTTGGCTACCCGTCGAGTACCCCGGAGGAGTGTAGACCCAGAGCTTGCGGGTTTCCTTCAGCAGTTCCGAGGCGTAGAAGTTGATCTCCACCTTGCCGTGCGGTACGGGCTTGTCGGCATGGAAATCGGGGTAGCCCGGCATCAGGAAGCGGTTGTTGTTGCCGCGCGGCCCCACCTTGGCGCCGGTGTTCTTCTGATCCATGGTCGGCGCGCCATCCACCATGTAGATGTAGGTGTAGCCGTCGGGGCGAAGCCCGCCGAGGCTCGCGCTCCACACGCCCCTGCCGTCCCTGGTCATGGGAAGGGACTCCTTCCCGGCGACCGTGATCGCCTCGCCCCGCACCTCGACGCTCTTGGCCTGCGGCGCGTACATGCGGAACGTGACGACACCATCTTTGAATTCCACAGGGGTGAACTGGGGGATGTTCTCGGTCGGGTCGACGGCCGCACCGGGTCGAGGCGCCTGGGCCAGCGAGACGGCCGCCAGGAGAACGCTTGCCAGAACCAGAAAGAGCGGTCTTCTCATGAGTGCCTCCAGCCGGGAGCGCCGCTTCCCGTGGTCCCGGCCCGGCTCGTGAGCCTTGCCGAGACCACGGGGAACGAACCTCGTGCCATGCCTACTTGAAGAGCAACTGCGCGTAGTCGGCAAGGAAATCGCGCCAGAGGAACCAGTAGTGCCTGCCGGGGATCTCCTTGTACGACGACTTGATGCCGGCGGCCTTCACCGCGGCCTCGAGCTCGATCGTGCGTTCGCGCGCCGTGTCCGTCGTGCCGGCACCGGTCCAGTAGTAGTGGAGCCCGCCCGCCTTCATCGCGGCCAACTGCTTCTTCATGGCGTCGTCGACGCCGCCGCGCAGGCCTGAACTGAACACGGCGATCCAGCCGAACACCAGCGGGTTGTTGTTGGTTGCCGTGATCGTGTGGCCCCCGCCCATCGACAGCCCGGCGATGGCGCGGCTGTCCTTGTTGGCGATGGCGCGGTAGTACTTCTCCACGAACGGAATCACGTCCTTCACGAGGCTGTGCGGGTAGGAACCCTCGTACGGCTGCGCCGGCCGGGGCGCCTGTGCCGCCTGCCCGCCAGCCCGCGCGGCGGCCTGCGCGGCAGCCTGGATCGGCGGCGGCGCCGGCGCCACGACCTGCTGCTGAGCCGGCGTCGGGCCGAAGCCGAAGCCCTGGGACACGGTCTGTGTGGCGTTGCCGTTGGGCATCACCACGATCATCGGCTTGATCTTGCCGGCCGCGAGCAGGTTGTCCATGATGATGGTGGCGCGGCCCATGACGGTCCAGGCGTCTTCGTCACCGCCGCCGCCGTGCAGCAGGTAGAGCACGGGGTACTTCGCGGTGGTTTCCTTGTAGGTGGGCGGCAGGTAGACGTACATGCGCCGACGCGCCTGCTTCAGCGTGGGCGAGGGGAACCAGACCTGCTCGAGGGTCCCGTGCGGGACATCCTTGAAGTCCCAGAGGGCTGACTGCGGACCGGAGACCATCAGCAGGTTGTCGTACCGGTTGCCGTCGCGCTGCGTCTCGCCGTTGTTCGGGTCGAGCGCCTTCACGCCGTCGGCGAGGAACCAGTAGCCCCACAGCTGCGGGGCCATCGGCCCGATGGTCACCGACCAGACGCCGGCATCGTCCTTCTTCATCTTGATGTCGGTGCCGCCGTCCCAGCTTCCGTTGAGCGTGACCTCCTGGGACTTGGGCGCGTAGAAGCGGAACGTGACCGTCCTGTCGGCGTGGATTTCCGGCGACAGCAGGCGCGGCGCGGCAGGCCGGCTCGCGGCGCCGGGGTCGGGCTGCGCAAACGCGACGGATGCGGAGAGGAGCGCGACGGCGAGCGCTCCGACCCCAATCAAGCGACTCAACTTCATGAATCCTCCTCGTTGAACAAACGGCGGAATAGGCCAACCGACGCCCGGTCGATTGTCACGCTGGACGGCGACCTGGCTGCCTTGAACTGTACCTACACACGATCGGTCAGTCCATACCTTTGTGACGAACGGGACCGGACGGTCGTTGTTCACCAGCGGTGCTGGAAGGCGGCAAGCAGCTCGATGCGGAACAGGTACCCCGGAGCGTGGCCGGCGTAGAACGACCCCGGCAGGAAACGCTCGTAGAGCACGTGCCCGCGCAGGCGGGCATCGAGCGTGAAATCGAACCTCGCCTCGAAGAGGTCGCCGCGAGTCGTCCCGGTCCCGAAGACGAGCGGTGTGCCCTGAAACGGATGAAACGCGGTGAGGTGGTAGTAGGTGGCGCGAGCTCCGGTTCGTGCAGATGGCGTCAGGAGCACTTCCGCCTTCAGCAGACCCATGTTGGTCCAGGTACGCCTGACCGACCTCCGGAATCAGTGCCTGGACGATCGCTTCGCTCCAGAGCGGCCATCGCCCGAGCACCGGATCCCACCGCTCGATGACGCCCGTCGACCCCGAATCGCCCGAGAGTGCCGCGTACGCCGCGCGGACGGTCGGCAACCACGGCGTGGAGAAACGACGGCGGGCGCCTGCCATCCCGCCCCACGCGCGGATCGGCGTGTCCGGCACCTGGGTGCCGACCTGCATCGCCCACTCGCCGTGCAGCGCCCACGCCGTTCCTCGTGCTCTCTCCACGCGTCCGCCGAATGTGCTCAACGACCGATCGGGCTGGAACTGCGGGTGTGTCGCAGGCCGAGTGTCGTGCTGCTCCCGCTTGAGGACGTAGTAGGCCTGCCACTGCAGGCCCGGCTTCCGCGTGTCGGTGTAGTAGAGGCCCGCCAGCCGTTCCTCCCACTCGATCAGCCGCCGGTGCTGGTCGTTGAACACCGGCAGGAACGTGTCGTAGCTCGGGTCCCACGCCGCGATGGCTTCGAGCGTCGCGTTCCGCGCGACACGGATGGTCGCGTCGAGTCCGTTCACGTACTCGGTTCGCGCTCCGTCCCCGGGCGTCCCGTCGTGGAAGATGAGCCCGTCCCCCTTCATCACGTTCTGCCGGCCGAGCCTCAGCGTCATGCGCGGATGCGGCCGGATGTCCACCCAGAGGGCCGAGAACACCGTTTCGTCGAGCGTCAGGGGCACCCTCGGCTCGCCCTGCCCCTTCGACTCGTTGCTCAGGCCGACGCCGAACGCCACGTGATCGCCAAGGGTCCCGATCGCCCACGCCCTCGTCCGGAAGCGCCACTGCAGGCGCTCGTCAGGCGTCTCGGCCGAGTGGTCGGCGAGGTTGTTGAAGTGCTCGTAGCGGAATCGCTCTTCGACACCGGCCTCGAGCGTGGCTGCGGGTTGATGCGGCGCAGCCCCGTTGTCCGGGGTCTGCGCGGCCACCTGCGCGGCGCCGACCGCAGGAACCGCGCAGATCGCCGCAACGATGGCCGCTGCCATCAGTGGACGCAGGAATCCATCACGCCCCGAGGGCTCCTGGCGTGGACAGGTCGACTGGATCACGCGACTGCGATCCGGCTATCGGAACAGCATCGGTGCCATGTCGACGAGCGAATGGCGCCAGACCTTCCACTCGTGCTCGCCCGGGTAGCGCTTGAAAGCGAAGCTGATCTTGCGGGCGCGCAAGTCCGCCTCCACCTTGGTGAGAGCCTCGATGCGGTTATCCTCCGTGCCACAGGAAAGGAAGAGGACGCGCAGCTTCTTGTTCGTCGCCGCGGGATCGGCGAAGAAGCCCGGGGAGATTTGCTCGAAGAGGTTCGCGCCGGGGACCACGCCGTTCACGGCGCGGCCGAAGGTCCCCGAGCTCATGATGCCGACCGATGCGAAGACGTCGAGCCGCTTCAGTCCGACGTTCATGGCGATGCCCGCGCCCATCGACAGGCCGGCGATGGCCCGGTTCTCCCGGCCGGGCAGCGTCCGGTAGTGCTTCTCCACGAAGGGAATGATGTCGTTCACGATGGCCCGTTCGTGGGGCGCGAACTCCGTATTGCCGCTCCCCACGCCGGGAGGCGGAGCCGTGCGCGGACCGGCCACGTCCAGCGACGCCAGTTCGTTCCAGTACGCGTTGGGCATCACCACGACCATCGGCCTGGCCTTGCCCTGCGCGATCAGGTTGTCCATGATCACGCTGGCGATGCCCATGGTGGGCCATGCCTCTTCGTCTCCTCCGCTACCGTGGAGCAGGTAGAGCACGGGGTACCTGGTCGCACTCCCTTCGTACCCTGGCGGGGTGTAGACAATCATGCGGCGCGCGGCCTTCACTTCCGTCGATTGAAACCACTGGGTCGTCATGGTCCCATGGGGCACGGCCCGCGCCTGAAACACCGCCGACGCTTCGCCCGGCACCAGCACCGTGTTCAGGAACCCGACGCCGTCGCGCGCGACGTTGTAGTTGCGCGGGTCGAGCGTCCGGACTCCGTCCACCGACAAGGTGTACGCCCACAACTCGGGCTGGAGCGCAGGCGTCGTCACCGACCAGACACCGGCACCGTCTCTGGTCATCGCCAGGTCGCGGCCGCCCGGCCAATTCCCCTGCACCAGCACCTCGGTGGCCTTGGGCGCGAGGAGGCGGAACGTCACGCGCCCGTCTGCCAGCACCTCCGGTGAACGGACCGCGGCAGCCTGAGCCTGGCCGCCCCTGGTGCCCACCGAGGTAGCGGGCGGTTCCTGTGCGAGCAAGGGCGTAGAAAGGAGGAGGAGCGCGCAAGTCGTTTGAATGAGCCTCATAAGTATCCTGTTGTCCTCTACTTCGAAGCCGGCCGGAACAGCCGCGGCAGCAAATCCTTCAGTGACACTCGCCAGACCGGCCACTCGTGAATGTATCCCGGGAACTCCATGAGCGTGTACTTCACCCCTTTTTCCTTCAGGACCTGCTTGACGACCTTGTGAGTCTCCTGAAGCGTGTCCGCCGTGCCGATCGAAATGTAGAGCAGCCGCAGCCTGTCGTTTGCGCCGGAATCGAGCTGCGGCATGAGGGCGGCGAACTTCACCGGGTCGAGGGACTTGGTGAGATCGGGTCCTTTCAGGCTTGCGGCATTCGGGGGAGGCGGGACATCAATCGCAGCACCCGGCATCACGGGGTAGCCGCCGCTGAAGGCCGCGACCCAGCCAAACAGTTCGAGGTTGTTGAAGGCCGCGTACAGAGTCTGGGCCCCTCCCACCGAAAGTCCCGCAATGGCGCGGTCGTCCCGACCGGTCCGGGTCCGGTACGTCCTGTCGACAAAGGGAATCAGGTCCTTGACGAGGCTCTCCGGAAACCTCCGGAACCGGCCCGGGTCCTGGTTCGCCGGAAGCGCGGGCGGGGCCGGTACCAGGTCGGGCGCCGCGATCCGCGTGGTGTTGCCGTTGGGCATCACGACGATCATCGGCCTGGCTATGCCCCGGGCGATCAGGTTGTCGAGAATCTGGGTGGCCCGACCGCACGACGACCAGGCATCCTCGTCGCCGCTTCCGCCGTGGAGCAGGTACAGCACCGGGTATCGGTCGCTTCCTGCCTCGTACCCCGCCGGCGTGTACACGTAGGCCCGGCGAGCGGCGCCGGCAGTCGGGGAGGCATACCACTGCAGCGAAACCGTCCCGTGCGGGACGGCATTCACGTTGTAGTCCGCCGATTCCGGCCCGGGCACGAGCAGCGTGTTCTCGATCCTCGTCGTGTTGCGCCTCGTATTGATGTTGCGCGGGTCCAGAGTGGTCACGCCGTTCACGCTGAACGTGTAGATCCAGAATTCAGGCTTCAGGGGCCCGACGGTGGCCGACCAGACACCGTTGTCATCCTTCACCATCGGCGTCGTCGTGCTCTGAATGCCGCCCGGCCAGTCCCCGGTGACTGAAACGCTGGTGGCGTCCGGTGCGAGCAACCGGAAGACCACGCGTCCATCCGGCAGGACCTCGGGAGACGTCATCGGTGCCGGCCCCTGTCTGGGTGCCTGCGCGGTCGCAGTCCCTGAAAGCAAGAGCAATCCCATTATTGCCGCAGCAAGAGCCTTCATGAAGTTCTCCCACGATGCGAAGCGACGCCGGGCGGAGCAGAGGCAGGATCGGCGCTGCTGGCCGTCGCGTCTACCGGTGGGAGTATAGCAGGCCGCGAGGCCCCTCTGCGGCCGCGAGCGGCGCTTCTGACGGCTTGAACGCCGATGGCTCGCAAGACACTCGCGGCTGCACAGCCCTGCGATAGACTACGAGGTGAGGAGCGAGCCCGATGTGTCACCGGAGCGTCTGTCGGAACTGCGGGAAACCTACCTGGGTGGGCTGCGGGCTCCACGTGGACGAGGTGCTGCGCGACGTGCCGCCGGCCGAGCGCTGCCAATGCCCGCGCCCGAAGTCGTGGCTGGCCCGCCTGCTCGGACGTTGACGCGGCCGCCGCGCCTTCAGACGCGGGACAGTCCACGCTCGCAGGGCTGGCGTGACGCCAGCTATTCCGCCCGCATCACCGTCACCGGGTCCACCTTCGTCGCCCGTCGGGCGGGCAGGTAGCTGGCCGCGAGCGTCGATGCGACCAGCAGCAGGGACACGGCAGCGAGCACCGTCAAGTCCACCGGACGCACGCCGTAGAGCAGGCTCTCCCAGACCCGGTTGAGCGCGAGCGCCGCCAGAAGCCCGAGCGTCACACCCGCGAGCGCCAGCTTCATCCCCTGCAACACCACGAGCCGGAGCACGTCGCCCGCAGGCGCGCCGATCGCGACGCGAATCCCGAACTCATGCCTACGCTGTGACACCCAGTAGCTCGTCACGCCGTAGAGCCCGATCGCGGCGAGAAGCAGCGCGAACAGCCCTGATCCGCCCACGACGGCGAGGGCCAGACGCTCGAACAGTCGACTGCCGGCGATCTCCCCGTCCAACGTCCGGGGATTGAACAGCGGCAGATGCGCGTCCAGGACCGCCGCTTCGCGCCGCACGGCTGGGACGAGCGCGAGGGGCGGGCCGGACGTTCTCACGAGGATCACGTGCCGGGAGCCGGCCCACGGGTACCGCTGGAACAGCGGTTCGTAGATGAACGGCCGATGGCCGTCCGGGATGGGCCTGTCGCCGGCCACGCCAACGACTTCGCGGTCGAACGGTTCGCCTTCGATCCGAAGCCGCTGGCCCAGGGGATTCGCGCCCGGCCAGAGCCTGCTCGCGAGCGTTTCGTTCACGATCCCGACCGGCTGCGCGCCCTCGCGGTCGCGATCCGAGAAGTCCCGTCCGCGGATGAGCGTCGTGCCCATGGTCCGAAAGAAGCCCGGCGCGACGGCGCCGTAGGCCACGTCGGTCTGCGGCGTGTCAGCGCCAGGCCAGGCGCGCCCCGCGGCCACGCGCTGGGTGAAGAAGCTGGAGTCGGTCAGGCTCACGTCGCGTGCGAGGCTCGCCGACCGCACACCGGCCAACCGGGCGACGCGCTCCAGCAGTTGGCGGTAGAACTCGCGGGCCCGCGCGTCGTCGTACTGCTGGTGCGACGGCTGGAGCGACAGGAGCAGCACCTGCTCCGGCTCGGGAATCGTGAACAGAGACTGATAGTGGCGCAGCGTCTGGAGCAGCAGGCCGCCCCCGCTGAGGAGCACGACCGAGATGGAGAGCTGGAAGACCACGAGCAGCGTCCGCGCACGGGATCCTGGGGCCGACCGGCCGCCGGCTCCCTCCTTCAGGCCTGGCGCCACATCGAGCCGCGAGATCCGGAGTGCCGGTCCCAGACCGAGCACGATTCCGCTGAGAATCGAGAGACACAGGACGAAGACCACGAGGGTCCCGGTGACCTGTAGGTTCACCGCATCCGGGAATTCCGTGCCCCCCGCCGCACTCCAGGCCAGCATTGCGGCGGACGTCGGCGTTGCGATCGCCAGGCCGGCCGCGCCGCCGAGCAGTCCGAGCACGACGCTCTCGGTCATGAACTGCTGGAGGACACGCCTCCGGGGAGCGCCCAGAGCCAGGCGCGTCGCGACCTCCCTGCGCCGCGCGCTGGCGCGCGCCAGGAACAGGTTGGATACGTTGGCGCACGCAATCAGGAACAGCGCGCCCACGCTGGCAATCAGGAGTCCAACGTAGGTGTCGGCGACGAGCGACGGCCGGACGAACTCGAGCGACACGCCGAGCGCCCCTTCGTTCCCGGGTGCGAGCTCTCCCACCTGGCGCGCCAGGACGGTCATCTCGGCCTGGGCCCGCGCGAACTCCACGCCGGGCGCCAGGCGGCCCACAACGGTCAGCCAGCGCCACACACGGCTGTCGACGGACGCCAGCGACCCGGGGTCGGCGACGGCGAACATCGCCAGCGGGACCCAGATGTCGTATGCCTCATCCGCCGTGTGCCCGCGAAAGCCTGCGGACGCGACACCGACAACCGTGAAGCGCCGCCCGTTCAGGGTCACCGGTTTCCCCACGAGATCGGGATTGGCATCGAACAGCGCCCGCCACAGTCGGTCGCTGATGACCGCCGCGGGATCGCCCTGGGCGTGTCGCTCCTCTTCCGGGAGGAAGGCACGGCCACGCGCGATTTGGGCGCCGAGGACGGCAAAGTAGTCGCTCGACACCAGCGCCGCCTGCACGCGACGCGTCTCGCTTCCGCGACCGACGTCGAGCACGGTGGTCCGGTAGGCCATCAGCCCGGAGAACGCCCGGTTTCGGCCCCGCAGGTCGGCGAAGTCGAGATAGGTCAACGCGCCGACGGGCGTCCCTCCCCTGGTGGCACGAAGGTCCACCAACCTGTCGGGGTCGCTCACGCCGGGCGGGGGCCGAAGGAAGTAGGCGTCTACGAGGCTGAAGATCGCTGCGCCGGCACCGATGCCGAGCGCCAGGATGACCACCACGGACACGCTGAAGACAGGACTGCGGAGCAAGGTCCGGGTGACGTAGCGGAGGTCGTCCACGATCGATGTCATCGGTCTTCCTCTGCCGGTCGCCCTCCGGACACTGACGCGTCGGGGGCGGGACGTTCCGCGCGCCGACGTTCGCAGCATATACTCTGGCCGAGCGGAGGCGACAGATGAATGCGAACACGGGCCTGATGGTCCTCACCGGCGTGCTGGTCCTGGTGACCGCCTACTACGCGTGGACCATCCGGGGGGTCCTCTCGGCGATTCAGGAGATGGTGGCAGCGACCCGGGAAATGGTGGAGACCGCTGCCAGGAGCCAGACCCTCGCACTCGCGCCGAAGATCGAGTGCCGGACGGTGAACTACCCGAGCCCCGACGCGGGGCCGGCCGAAGCGGCGGCCGGGCAGATGGTGTCGGAAACCACCATCACGAACGTCGGGCCGCACCGGGTGCGCCTCTCGCGCGTCCGCCTGGAGACGGATTCGGGCGGCGAGCAGATCCGGCGGTTCGTCACCCACTGGCTCGAGCCGGGAGGCCGCGAGACGGTGCAGATTCCATTCGCCAGGGCGAACCGCACCAAGGTACTGGTGCACGTCGAGGACATGGCGGGCCAGAGCCACACCATCCTCTCGGAACCCGTTGCCGCCCCGGGCGCAGAGCGGACGTAGCGCACGGCGCCAGAAGGGAGTGAGGCCGTGGACGATCACAACCCCGACCGCCGCGCCTTCTTGAAGATGGCCGGGTGCGGCGTGTTCATCCTCATCCCGGTCGACGCACTGGCGTCGCCGGACGCGGCGCAGGCCGGCCAGCAATCCTATCCCGACGACCTCAACGCCTACCTGAGGATCGGCGAGGACGGGCGCGTCACCTGCTACTCCGGGAAGATCGAGATGGGCCAGGCGAACACGATGGCGCTGGCCCAGATGGCCGCTGAGGAGCTGGACGTCCCCGTCGACCGGGTAGACATGGTGATGGGCGACACGAGGCTGTGCCCGTGGGACGGCGGCACGAACGGCTCGCGCAGCATCAAGTACTTCGGGCCGGCGCTGAGAGCCGCCGGAGCCGAGGCGCGAGAAGTCCTCATCCTGCTGGCGGCAGAGCAGCTGAAGCTCCCCCGCGCGCGCCTCGCCGCGCAAAGCGGCTTCGTCGTGGACCGCACGAACCCGGCCGCCCGCATGGCATACGCGGCCCTCGTCGGCGGCAGGCGAATCGAGAGGCGCGTCCAGCCGAAGCCAACCCTGAAGGCCCCTTCGGAGTTCAAGGTCATCGGCAAGTCGCTTCCTCCCGGCAATGGCCGGGCCAAGGTCACGGGGAAGGCGGTGTTCGCCGGCGACGTTCGCCCGCCCGGCCTGCTGCACGGCCGCATCCTGCGGCCGCCCTCGCACGGCGCGCGCCTGCAGCGAGTCGATCTCGCCGCGGCCAGGGCCTACACGGGTGCGCGCGTCTTCCAGGAAGGCGACTTCATCGCCGTCGCCCATCCGACCTCCGATGGCGCGGCCGCGGCGCTCGCCGCAATCAAGGCCGAGTTCTCGGCGCCGACGGCCACTGTGACCGACGCCAACATCCTCGAGCACCTGATGGCCCAGCCGCGCGATGCGCGCGTTGTCGAACAGAAGGGCGATCCGGCCACGGGCGCCTCCCTTGCGTCCCTCACCTTCGAAGGCACCTACTTCACCCCCTACATCGCCCACGCGGCGATCGAAACCCACTCGGCCGTCGCGCTCGTCGGCGCGGACGATGTGACTGTCTGGGTGTCGACGCAGCGCCCCTTCGGCGTGCAGGTGGAGGTGGCCAGGGCCCTCGGCGTGACGGAGGAGCGGGTGCGGGTGATCACGCCGTTCGTTGGCGGCGGGTTCGGCGGCAAGAGCGCGGGGCCCCAGGCGGTCGAGGCCGCGCGGTTGTCGAAATTGGCGGGCGCCCCGGTACAGGTCGTATGGACGCGCGAGGAGGAGTTCTTCTTCGACACATTCCGTCCAGCCGCGTTCGTCACGATCGCGTCCGGGCTCAACGCCGCCGGCCGGATCGTCTCGTGGGACTACCACGTCGCGTTCGCGGGCGACCGAAGCTCGGAGATGATCTACGACGCGCCCCATGTCCGGACGCGGTCCACCGGCAGTTTCGGCGGCGGCGGGCCTCACCCGTTCGGCACGGGCGCATGGCGTGGCCCGGGCAGCAACACGAACATCTTCGCGCGGGAGTCGCACATCGACACGATGGCGGCCAAGGCGGGAATCGACCCGGTCGAATTCCGGCTGAAGAACCTCTCCAACCCGCGGCTGATCAAGACTCTCAAGGCCGCGGCTGAGCGGTTCCAGTGGACGGCGGCGCCGGCCCCGAGCCGCCGCGGTTGCGGTGTCGCACTGCTGGATTACCTGAACACCTGCCTGGCGGCGATGGCGGAGATCACCGTCGACGCCGCCACGGGTGAGATCCGCGTCAAGCGGGTCACGGTGGCCCAGGACCTCGGGCAGGCCGTGAATCCCGAGGGGATCCGCTCCCAGATGGAGGGCTGCGTCGTGATGGGGCTGTCGTCTGTGCTGACCGAGGAGATCCACTTCCAGGGAGGCGACATCAAGGAGCGGAGCTTCGGCAGCTACGACATCACGCGGTTCTCGCAGGTTCCGGACATCGACACCGTCCTCGTCGACAACCCGGATCTCGCGCCGCAGGGATGCGGGGAACCGACGATCACCGCGATGGCGGCGGTCATCGCGAACGCGCTGTTCGACGCCACGGGCGCGAGGCTCGTCCGGCTTCCGCTGACACCCGAGCGGGTGAAGCTGGCGCTTCGCAACGCGTGACCCCACCAGTCAGCGGCGCTCGGCCTCCCGCACCCGGGCTGCGCGCCGCGCCGCGGCCCGCCTTTCAGCCTGCGCCGGATCGGCGGCGGCAGGCGTCGACACCGGTGACGCCTCGGTCGCCTTTTCCGGCCCGGTTCCGGCCGGCGTACTCGCAAACTCGAGCGCCTCGGCGACGGCGTCAATCTGGGTCCCGAGTTCCCGCAGGCTCTCGCGCAGCTTTCCGCCGAGTTCCGGCGCGCCCATGTCCGTGCTGCGCGCGCGCAGCAGCTGCATGTGGAGATTCTCGACCGTGTAGAGGATCCGCGTGTTTTCGGCCTCGAGCCGCGACGCGGCGGTCGCCAGTTCGGCGCGGTGGGCGATCTTCTCGTCGAGCGCGCGAAGCGCTTGGCCCAACCGGTCCTGCACGATCTCGTCGCGCTCGGTCGAGACCCGAGCGGCCAGCGCGTCGCGTTCGGCGGCGAGCGCCCCCTCTTCCTGCGCCGCCAGGACGCCGCGCAGTTCGCGCTCGCGCCTGGCGATCTCCAGGCACGCCTGCCGCAGCCCTCCAATGGTCGCCCGCGGCTCGGTCACGACCTCGCGGACGATGGCGGGGCCGGATTCAACCTCGGCGAGGAGCTGGTCGCACAGTTCTTGGATGCGGGTGACTCGCGGGTCGGCTGGCTCGGCGCTTCCCTCCGGCTCGCGCTCGTCAGCCTGTTCCTCCAGCCGCGTCGGCTTGGACCAGGCGGCCCGGCCGAAGATCCTTGCCGCGGTCGAGCCAAGACCCAGCGCAACGAAGACGAGCCACCAGAGGCCCGGAGTACGCACCGCGATCACCAGGCACGCCAGCGCGGCGACGGCGGACACGATGCCCTTCGGCAGGTCCGCCATGTCGCGGCCCTGGCGCCGGAAACGTCCAATCCCTCGCCGTTGCCTCAGCCGCTCGAGCCGGTCCATCGTCCGCTGGTGGCGATCGACGATCTTCGCGGTGACACGCTCGGCCACCTCGGCGCCCGTCGCGGCCATGATCTGCTCGACCATCGCCGCGTAGTGGTTGCGGTTGTCGTCCAACGCACCGCGAATACGCCGCAGGCTCGCTTCGAGCCGGGCGTCGGGATCATAACGAGCGGGGTTCATGCACCCTCCGAACGCGTAGGACATCATAATGCTTCAGGCCCACGGAAAAGGCCCGATAATCTCCGTCATGCCCGCCCTGCGCCCGGCCGTCGTCAGTCTCGCCGCCGCAATCGGCGCCATCAGCCTGGCAGGCGGCCTGCTGCAATCACACGTCCTCGCCCAGAAGCCGGCCCAGGCACAGCCGGCGTTGGTCATGCTCGGCACCGGAACGCCTGTACCCGACGCTGCGGCATGGGGCCCTGCCGCCGCGGTCGTGGCCGGCACCCGGCTGTTTCTCGTGGACGCGGGCGCCGGCGTCACCAGGCAGCTGGCAGCCGCCGGATTTCCCAAGGTGAAGGACGTGACCGCCGTCTTCCTCACCCACCTGCACTCGGACCACACGCTCGGCTACCCCGATCTCATCTTCACCACCTGGATCATGGGCCGGCGCCAGCCGCTCGCCGTCCACGGTCCGCCCGGACTCCGCCGCATGACGGACGGCATCCTCGACGCGTGGCGCGACGACGTGGAGTTGCGGGTGAAGGGTCTGGAGCGGGAGACGCGCGACTGGCTGCGCGTCGAGGCCGCTGAGATCCGGGCGGGCGTCGTCTACGACCAGGGCGGGGTGAAGGTGACGGCAATCCCGGTATCCCACGGCGATTGGCAGGCGTTCGCCTTTCGCTTCGACATGCCGGGCCGGTCGATCACCTTCTCGGGCGACACCGCGCCGAGTGCGGCGCTGGTCGAGGCCGCCCGCGGCACGGACGTCCTGGTGCACGAGGTCTACAACGGGAAGCGCATTGCGCCGGAGGCGCGGCCGGGCGGCGAACACTGGCCCGAGTATCTTCGCACCTACCACACGTCTGACGCGGAGCTTGCCCGGATCGCTTCACAGGTGAAGCCGGGTCTCCTGGTGCTCAATCACGTGCTGCGGCTCGGCGGGACCGACGACGAGATCCTGCAGAACATCCGCGCGGCAGGCTACGAGGGCCGGGTGGTCGTCGCGAAGGACCTGGACAGCTATTGATGGGTGGGGTCACAACTTGCACCATCACCTTCTGCACATCTGCCCCCTATCCCGGGTGTCACACGTGCAAAATGTGTCAACGCAAGATGTGACCCCGCTCCCTAGCGCAGCGCCTTTTTGAGCGCGGCGGTCTTGTCGGTGCGCTCCCAGGTCAGGTCGGGGTCGCTCTTGCCGAAGTGACCGTAATTGGTGGTCTTGCCGTAGATCGGGCGGAGCAGGTTGAGCTGCCTGATGATGTCCGCAGGCTTGAAGCTGAACACCTGGCACACCGCGCGTTCGAGCTCGACGTCGGTCAGGCCGTTGGTTGCCGTGCCAAACGTGTTCACGCACACGCTGACCGGGTCCGGGTAGCCGATCGCGTAGGCGAACTGGATTTCGGCGCTCGTCGCCAGCCCCGCGGCGACGATGTTCTTGGCCACGTAGCGGCCCATGTAGGCGGCGCTGCGGTCGACCTTGCTCGGGTCCTTCCCCGAGAACGCCCCGCCGCCGTGCCGGCCCATGCCGCCGTAGCTGTCCACGATGATCTTGCGCCCGGTCAACCCGGTGTCGCCCTGCGGCCCGCCGACCACGAACCGGCCCGTCGGGTTGATCAGGATCTTCGTGTTCTTGGTGATCAGGCGCCTGGGCAGCGTCGGCTTGATGATCTGCTCGATGCAGAAGCTGGTGATCGTCTTGTGGCTGACGTCGTCGCTGTGCTGGGTGGAGATCACGACGTTGGTGATCTCGACGGGCTGGTCGTTCACGTACCGCACGGACACCTGGCTCTTGGCGTCGGGCCGCAGCCACTTGACCTTGCCGGTCTTGCGCACGCGCGTGAGTTCGGCGCCCAGCTGGTGCGCGTACATGATCGGCGCCGGCATCAGCTCCGGCGTTTCGTTGCAGGCGTACCCGAACATGAGGCCCTGGTCGCCGGCGCCCTGCTCCGCCTTCTCCTTGCCCACGGCCGCCTTGGCGTCCACGCCCTGCGCGATGTCGGGCGACTGCGACGTGATCGCGTTCATGATCAGCACTTTGTCCGCGTGGAACACGTCGTCGTCGTGGACGTAGCCGATGCCGCGAATCGCCTCGCGGGCGATCGCGGTGTAGTCCAGCCTGGCCTTGGTGGTGATCTCGCCGCCGACGACGACCAGATTGCTCTTGGCGTATGTCTCGCAGGCGACGCGGCTGAACTTGTCCTGCGCCAGGCAGGCGTCGAGGACGGCGTCGGAAATCGTGTCGCACACCTTGTCGGGGTGGCCTTCGCCGACGGACTCGGACGAGAAGATGTAGTTTTTGCTCATGTCTCGGTCTCTGATGCTCTGACTCTGGTGCCGAACGGCGCGGCGCACCCGTCCGCCGTCGCCCGGCTTCGGCGGACCCGCCCTAGCGCGTCGCGCATCGGCGGGGCGGACTGCTCGGGCCGCATTGATCCGATAATTATATCCTGAGAAGGCCCCGTGCGGGCCGTCTACACCAGCTTCCAGGCAACCGCGGCCACCTGCCCCAATGCGATGCCGCCGTCGTTCGGGGGGATGCGCTGGTGCCACACCGGCCGGAACCCCTCGGTGCGCAGTCGGGCGATGGCCCGTTCGAGCAGATACCGGTTCTGGAAGCAGCCGCCCGACAGCACGACGCGCTCGAGCGCGGTCCGCCTCGCGATGGCGACCGCCGCCTCGACCAGCCCGTTGTGGAACCGTGCCGACATCGTGCCGACCGGCAGGCCGGCGCGCGCGTCGGACACGAGCGCCCGAACGAGGGGGGCCACGTCGATGGTGCACATCCGAGCGTCGATCAGGCCGGCGACTGCCGGCCGGGCCTCGCGCTCGGCCGGCCGGGCTTCGGCGATGGCAATCGGGTAGAAGTCGTCCGTCCTCGTCCCCTCCAGCGCGAACTCCAGGTCCATGGCGGCCTGGCCCTCGAACCGCACGTGCTGGCGGAGACCGGCGATCGAAGCGGCCGCATCGAACAGGCGCCCGACGCTGGAGGTGCGCGGGGAGTTCACGGCGCGTTCGATCATGCTCCGCAGAATGCGCCGCTCGGGCCTGCTGAAAGCGGCGAGCGTCGGCACCTCCTCCATCTCCCACGCCTCGTCGCCGAACACCTCGCAGAGCAGGGCCAGCGCGGTTCGCCGCGGCTCTCGGACGGACCGGTCGCCGCCCGGGAGCGGGAACGGGCGGAAGGTGGCGACGCGGGACGCCGAACCGGCGGTGACCGCGATGAACTCGCCGCCCCAGATCGTGCCGTCAGTGCCGAACCCGGTGCCGTCCCAGGACACGCCGAGCACGGGCGGCTCCACCTCGTTTTCGGCCATCGCGCTCAGGACGTGGGCCAAGTGGTGTTGCACGACGCGGGTCGGCAGCTGCCGGCGCCTGGCGTAGGCGGTCGAGAGGTAGTCGGGGTGCGCATCGCAGGCCACCACCGACGGCGAAGCCTCGTACATCCGCTCGAAGGCGGCGATCACGCTTTCGAAGGCGCCGAACGCCTCGACCGTCTCGAGATCGCCGACGTGCTGGCTGACGAACACGTCGGCCCCCACCGACATCGCGACCGAGTTCTTGAGGTGCGCGCCGACGCCGAGAATCGCAGGCGCCGTCGTGCGGAGCGACACCGGGAGCGGCGCGTAGCCGCGGGCCCGGCGCAGCACCAGATCGCGCCCGGCCGCCACCCGCACGATGGAATCGTCCACATGGCGGGCGATCGGCCGGTCGTGCACCAGGAAGACGTCGGCGAGGCCGCGCAGCCGCTCGACGGCCTCCCGTTCGTCCGTGCAGATCGGCTCGTCACTGCGATTGCCGCTGGTCGCGACGATCGGAACGCCGAGGTCTGCGAGCAGCAGGTGGTGAAGGGGCGTGTACGGCAACATCACCCCGAGGTACGGGTTTCCCGGCGCCACGGCTTCGACGATCGACGCCGCGCCCGCCGACGATCGGCGCCGGAGCAGCACGATCGGCGCCTCGGGCGAGGTCAGCAGGCGCGCCTCCCGGTCGCCGACCACGCAGGTGTCGGCGACCGACGCCAGCGTCGGGAACATCAGCGCGAACGGCTTCTCCTCGCGGGTCTTCACCTCGCGCAGCCGGCGCACCGAGGCGTCGCTCCGTCCGTCGACGACCAGGTGGAAGCCGCCCAGCCCCTTCACGGCGACGATGGCGCCCCCCGAGATGCGCGCCTCGGCCGCGCGGAGCGCTTCGTCGCGCTCGGCCAGCCGTCGCCCGTCCGCGTCCCAGAGCTCCAGCCGCGGCCCGCACGCCGGGCAGGCGTTGGGCTGGGCGTGGAAGCGACGGTCGCGCGGGTCCCCGTACTCGCGCCGGCACGCCTCACACATCTCGAACCCGGCCATCGTCGTGTTCGGCCGGTCGTAGGGCAGCGCCTCGAGAATCGAGAAGCGCGGGCCGCAGTTCGTGCAGTTGGTGAAGGGATAGCGGTAGCGGCGGTTGGCGGGGTCGAACACCTCCGCCAGGCAGTCGGCGCAGGTGGCGATGTCGGGCAGGACGAGCGCCGTCTTCTCGCCGCCGGCGCTCTCGCGGATCTCGAAGCCGCTGAAGCCGACCGGTTCGAGGCACGCCGACTCGAGCCCGTGGACGATCGCGCGCGGCGGGCACTCGCGCGCGACACGCAGCAGGAACTCGTCGAGCACGCCGCTTGTGCCTTCGACTTCGATGATGACGCCAGAGGAGGAGTTGACGACCCAGCCGTGCAGGCCGAGATCGGAGGCGAGGCGGTAGACGAACGGCCGGAACCCGACGCCCTGGACTGCGCCTCTGATCTGCACGCGGAGGCGCTGCGGCGAGGACTCGACGGCGGTCACGGCAGAGACGGCTCCACGCGGCGGATGTTACCACACGGCCCGACGCGAGCCTCGCCGTGGCGCGGGGCTCGTCGTGGCGCGGGGCTTTAGCCCTGCGATCTCACCGCTCGGCCTATAATCGATGTGGCGCGGGTCTTTAGACCCGCGATCTGTCCATGGTCACCACCAACGCCGCATTCATCGACGAACCCGCCATCTTCGCGATGCTCGAGCGGGCCGCCACCGACGCCCCTGCCGTCCGCCAGGTCCTGGCGAAGGCCCGCCGGCTGGACGGACTCGACGACGCCGAAATGGCGGTGCTGATGAACGTGAGCGATCCGGAACTGCTCGCCGATCTCTTCGCGGCGGCGCAGTACGTGAAAGACACCATCTACGGCCGCCGGCTCGTGATGTTCGCCCCGCTCTACGTCTCGAACATGTGCGCCAACGAGTGCACGTACTGCGCATTCCGCGCGCGAAACCCATCGGTGGCGAGGCGCGCGCTCTCGCAGGAGGAGATTGCGGAGGAAGTTCGCATCCTGATCGACCAGGGCCACAAGCGCACGCTGCTGGTTGCCGGCGAGTCGTACCCGCATGAGGGGTTCTCCTACGTCCTCGAGTGCGTGGACACGATCTACGGCGTCTCGCACCGCAACGGGGAGATCAGGCGCGTGAACGTCAACGTCGCGCCGCTCACGCACGACGAGTTCCGCGCACTCGGCGAACGCCACATCGGCACCTACCAGCTGTTCCAGGAAACCTATCACCGCCAGACCTACTCGTCGGTCCACCTCGGCGGGAAGAAGCGCGACTACGACTGGCGTGTGACGGCGATGGATCGCGCGATGGGGTCGGGTATCAGCGACGTCGGCATCGGGGTGCTGTTCGGCCTGTACGACTGGCGCTTCGAGCTGCTCGCACTCCTTCAACACGTCCGCCACCTCGAACGCCGGTTTGGCGTCGGCCCGCACACCATCAGCGTCCCGCGCCTGGAGCCGGCGACCGGGTCGGACGTGGCGCTGCACCCGCCGCACCCCGTGGGCGACGTGGACTTCCGGAAGATCGTGGCCATCCTGCGCCTGGCCGTCCCCTACACCGGCATCATCATGTCGACGCGCGAGTCGGCGCACATCCGCCGCGAGACGTTCGCGCTCGGGGTCTCGCAGATCTCGGCCGGCAGTCGCACGAACCCCGGTGGCTATGCCGACGAAGAACGGGCAGACTCGAGTCAGTTCTGCCTGGGCGACCATCGAGGCCTCGACGAGGTGGTGCGCGATGTCGCGTCGCTCGGCTACATCCCGTCGTTCTGCACGGGCTGCTACCGGCTGGGTCGGACCGGTCGGGATTTCATGGATCTGGCCAAGCCCGGCGACATCAAGCAGCACTGCGACCCGAACGGGCTGTCGACCTTCCTCGAGTTCCTGATCGACTACGCGTCGCCCGAGACGCGGGCGGTCGGCGAGCGCACGATTGCCGAGGCGCTGGCCGGCATGGACGACTCGTCCCGCCAGCTTTCGCTGCAGTTGATGGACAAGGTGAAGGCCGGGCAGCGGGACGTGTACTGCTAGCTCGACCGAGGTCCGCGAATCCTGCGATCTGGCGGTCTTGCGACCTACTGATCTGGGAGGGCGCTGATGACCCGTCGTTGGCTGCCGTGGCTCGTCGTGGTGGCCGCTCTGATCTCGGGATGCGGCACGGCGCGGGCACCGGCGTCGCCCGCTGAGAAGGCGGTCGACGCCGTCGTGCTGGTGTCGGCACACGCGGAATGGGCCGTCGTCAGAGCCATCCACCCTGGCGAAACCTACGCCTCGTCGCCGTTCGGCGAGTATTTCACGCGCACGGTGCCGCTTCCGGACGGCGCGAGGCGAACCGTGGTGGTCCTGCACGGCGGGTGGGGCAAGGCCAGCGCCGCGGCGTCGACTCAGTACGCCATCGATCGCTGGAATCCTCCCCTCCTCATCAACCTCGGCACGTGCGGCGGTTTCGAGGGCGGCATCGAGCGTGGCGCCGTCGTCCTGGCCGCGCGAACGGTCATCTACGACATCATCGAGCGGATGGGCGACGGCGAGGAGGCCGTTCGCGACTACTCGACAACAATCGACCTCGATTGGCTGGGCGGTCCTCCGCCGGTCCCGGTCGTTCGAACGACTCTGGTCTCAGCCGATCAGGATCTCGATCCCGCTGCGATACCCGACCTGAAGGCCAGGCACGCTGCCGTGGCCGGCGACTGGGAGTCTGGCGCCATCGCGTACGTCGCGGCGCGGAACCACAGGCGCCTGCTCATCCTTCGCGGCGTCACCGACATGGTGGGCGCCCGCGGCGGAGAGGCGTACGGCGACATCGAGGTCTTCCGCCGAGCGACGGACTCGGTCATAAGAAGGCTGTTCGCCGACCTCCCCCTCTGGTTGCAGCAAGCCGACGAGGCCGGGGGGCACATCTTGCGTTGATGTATTCCGCACGTGTGGCACCGGGTTCGGGGTCAGACGGTGCGAGAAGTGATGACGTAAGATGTCACCCCACTTGACACTATCTGTGAAGATGTTCACAATGTGAATGTATTCACAGATATGACGACTACGACACGCAGCATCTTGTCGTCGCGCATCCCCATCCATACCATCGGCCGTCTCAGCCTCTACCGGCGTCTCCTGGAGGAACAGCTCGCCGCCGGCGCCAGGCAGGTCTACTCCCACCAACTCGCCAGCCTCGCCGTCAGCACCGCAGCCCAGGTGCGCCGCGACCTGATGACGATCGGCTTTGCCGGCAGCCCCCGCCGGGGTTACGCCATCCAGGAGTTGGTGGCAGCGATCAACGCGGTCCTCGCCCGCTCCATCGAGACGACGGCGGCGCTGGTCGGCGTCGGCAACCTCGGCCGCGCCATCCTCGCCTACTACGCAAGCCGCCAGCCCATCCGTTTTGCAGCCGCCTTCGACCGGGCGGCCGAGAAGACCGGCCGCATCCTCCATGGCTGCCGCTGCTATCCCGTCGACGACCTGGCGGCCGTCATCTCGCGCGAGGGCATCCGCGTCGGCGTCATCGCAGTCCCGACCGCCGAGGCGCAGGCCGTCGCCGACCAGCTGGTGCTCGCCGGCGTCACCGGCATCCTCAACTTCGCGCCGGTCCGTCTTCGAGTCCCCGCGGGACTTCACGTGGAGAACGTGGACCTCATGATGGCGCTCGACCGTGTCGCCTACTACGCTCACGGACTTTCGTCGCAGCCACTTCGATGATCACTCCAGACCTCGACCCCATCGTCTCCAGGTACCCCGCGGGGCGGCGCGACGCGCTGATTCCATTGCTCCAGGACGTGCAGCAGGCGCACGGCTACCTCTCGCGAGACGCCGTTGTCCGCATCGGGCGGCATTTGCGGCTGCCCGCGAGCAAGGTGTACGGCGTCGCCACGTTCTACAGCCAGTTCCGGTTCCAGCCGCTCGGTCGCTACCACCTCCAGGTGTGCCGCGGCACCGCGTGCCACGTGAAGAACTCGAACCAGACACTCACCGCCATCCAGCGGACGCTGCAGATAAAGGCGGGCCAGACAACGCGTGACGGCCTCTTCAGCCTGGAAGTCGTGGCATGCCTCGGTGCGTGCGGCCTGGCGCCGCTGATGGCGGTCAACGGCGAGTTTCACGCCGGCGCCACCTCCGAGCGCGCGACGAAGATCCTCAGGACCCTCCGGCGGGAGGCGGCCGCCAGATCGAGTACCTCGACCATGGAAAGCACGTTCTCGCCTTGCTGCGCCGAGTGCTGGCACGCAGCCGCCCGGCCCTGTCCCCAGCTGGTCGAGTGCCTGGCGGCCGGCCCGCTGTGCCACGAGAGCGGCGCATGCAGTGCGGCGCGCGCCACGCGCATCGCGCGTCTCCGACGCGACTGGGTGACGCGGCCAGTCATCAGCATCGGCACCGGCACGTGCGGCCTTGGCGCCGGCGCGGCAAAGACGATGGCAGCCGTGCGAGGCTACCTCGCTCGGCGCCCGCACGTCGGCGCGGAGGTCGTCGAGGTGGGCTGCATCGGCCTCTGCGTCGAAGAGCCGCTGGTCGACGTGCAGCTGCCTGGCCGTCCGCGCCTGAGCTTCCCGCGCGTCACCGAACAGCAGGTGGACGGCCTCCTCGACGCGATCTTCGCCGGCCTGCCGTTTCCGGTCACGCCCCTCGGCCAGTTCCGAGCCGGGAATCACCCCGGGAGGGATTCCCGAACGGAGGGCGAGACCACTCCCGGAGTGATTTCGTCCTGGGCGGGCATCCCGTTTCTCGACGAGCACCCGTTCTTCGCCCCGCAGACACGGTGGGTCCTCGCCCACTGCGGCCTGGTGGACCCGGCCAGCCTCGACGAGTGCCTCGCTCGAGGCGGCTATGCGGGCCTGGCCAAGGCGCTCCGCGAACAGACGCCATCCGAAGTGTGCGGCCTCCTCGAACGAAGCGGCCTCAGGGGGCGCGGCGGCGGCGGGTTCAAGACGGGCACGAAGTGGGCGATCGCCCAGAAGCAGTCGGCCGACCAGAAGTACATGGTCTGCAACGCCGACGAAGGCGACCCGGGCGCGTTCATGGATCGGGCGGTGATTGAAGGTGATCCGCACCGCGTGCTGGAAGGGCTGGCTCTCGCTGCCTACGCCATTGGCGCCTCGAAGGCCTACGTCTACATCCGCGCCGAGTACCCCCTGGCCATCACGCGGCTGCGGCATGCCATCGCGCAGGCCAGGGCCTTCGGCCTGCTCGGCCCGAACATCCTCGACTCGGGCTTCAGCCTGGAGATCGCGATCAAGCAGGGCGCCGGCGCATTTGTCTGCGGCGAGGAGACGGCGCTCATCCAGAGCATCGAGGGCCGGCGCGGCATGCCTCGGCCACGACCGCCCTTCCCCGCCGTGCGGGGCCTGTTCGGCAAACCGACGGTCATCAACAACGTCGAAACGCTGGCCAACGTCCCTGGCATCGTGCTTTACGGCGACGGATGGTTCTCCGGCATCGGCACCGCGTCGAGCAAGGGCACGAAGGTCTTCGCGCTCTCGGGCAAGGTGGCGCGAACGGGGCTGGTGGAGGTCGCCATGGGCACCAGCCTCCGCCGCATCGTCTTCGACATCGGCGGCGGCATTCCGGACGGCAAGGCGTACAAGGCGGTGCAGATTGGCGGACCGTCGGGCGGCTGCATTCCCCAGTCGCACCTCGACATCGACATCGACTACGAGTCCCTCAAGCGCGTGGGCGCCATGATGGGCTCGGGCGGTCTGGTGGTGATGGACGAGTCGACCTGTATGGTGGACCTGGCGAAGTTCTTCATGGACTTCATCCAGCGCGAGAGCTGCGGCAAGTGCATCCCGTGCCGCGAGGGGACGCGGCGGATGCTGGACATCCTGGAGAGCCTCACGCGGAGCCGGAGAAACGAAAAGGACTTCGACGCACTGGAGCGGTTCCGCAGCGTGATGAGCCTGGAACACCTGGCCGAAGTCATCCAGGACACGAGCCTGTGCGGCCTCGGCCAGTCGGCGCCCAACCCGGTGCTGAGCACGCTCCGCTGGTTCAGGGAGGAATACGAGGCGCACGTCTACGACCGGCGCTGCCCGGCCAGGGGGTGCGGCGAGTTACTGCTCTACACCATCGACGAGGGCCGGTGCACGGGGTGCGCGGTCTGCGTGAAGAACTGCCCGTCGGAGGCGATCGTCGGCGCGCTCAGGAGCCCGCACCACGTGATTCCGGAGCGGTGCGTCGCGTGCGGGACGTGCGTGGACGTCTGCCACTTCGACGCGGTGACGGCGGCATGATTCGGGGGAGTCTGTGATCACGATTGAGGTGAACGGTCGAACGGTTGACGCGCAGGACGGCGAGACGATCCTCACCGCCGTGAGGCGGTCGGGCATCGCCATCCCGACGCTGTGTCACTACGAGGGTCTGCCACCGAGCGGCGCGTGCCGGATGTGCGTTGTGGAGGTCGAGGGCCAGCGCGGTCTGGTGCCGAGCTGCGCGTACCCGGTCGCCGACGGGATGAAGCTGCGCACGCACTCGCCACGCGCCGTGGACGCCCGGACGACGCTGGTCGAACTGCTGCTCGCCAATCATCCGGACGATTGCCTGTACTGCTCCCGGAGCGGGGACTGCCAGTTGCAGTCCGTCGCGCAGCACCTCGGCGTCGGGCGGAGGCGCTACTTCGGCGGGCGGACCCATGCACGCAAGGACGTCGCCAGCCCGTCGATCGTGCGCGACCCGGCCAAGTGCATTCTGTGCGGCAAGTGCGTCCGGGTGTGCGAGGAGATTCAGACGGTCGGCGCCATCGAGTTCATCGGCCGCGGCAGCCGCGCGCACATCGGCCCGGCGTTCGACGAGGGGCTGAACGTCAGCAGCTGCGTCAACTGCGGGCAATGCGTGGCGGTGTGCCCGACCGGAGCGCTCGCCGAGCACAGCGCGCTCGAGGAAGTGCGCTCCGCCCTCAGTGACCCCGAGAAGTACGTAGTGGTCCAGCACGCGCCGTCGGTGTCGGTGAGCCTGGCCGAGGCGTTCGGGGCGAAGCCCGGCGCCGACGTCGACGGCGCGCTGACGGCCGCGCTCCGGCGCCTCGGCTTCCGGCGCGTGTTCGACACGGCCTTCACGGCCGACCTTACCGTGATGGAGGAGGCGTCCGAGCTGGTACAGCGGCTGACGGCGGGAGATCCGGCGGGCCTGCCGATGATGACCAGCTGCTCGCCGGGCTGGATCACGTTCGTCGAGCAGTTCTACCCCGACATGATCCCGCGCCTTTCGACGTGCAAGAGCCCGCAGCAGATGCTCGGCGCCGTGATCAAGAGCTTCTTCGCCGAACGGGAGAAGATCGATCCGGCGCGCATCTACAGCGTGGCCATCATGCCGTGCACGGCGAAGAAGTTCGAAGCCGGCCGGCCCGAGATGGCGCGCGACGGCCGGCCCGACATCGACGCGGTGCTGACGACTCGCGAGTTGGCGGCACTGATTCGGATGCACGGCCTCGACCTGGCGGCGCTCCCGCCCGAGGCGCCCGACACGCCGTTCGGCGAGCGGACATCGGCCGGCAAGCTCTTCGGCGCGAGCGGCGGCGTCGCGGAAGCGGCGCTTCGAACCGCGCACTTCCTGCTGACTGGCGGGCCTCCCGCCTCGCTCAAGCTCCAGCCGCTGCGCGGTCCGGAGGGCGCGAAGGAGTGTCGCGCGACGATCGCCGGCCGGGAGATTGGCGTGGCCGCCGTCTCCAGCCTGGGCCGCGCGCGGGCGCTCCTCGAGCAGCTGCGGGCCGGCCGTAGCGATCTGCACTTCGTCGAGGTGATGACGTGCCCAGGCGGGTGCGTCAACGGCGGCGGCCAGCCGAGGAACGCGTCTCCGGATGCCGTCCGGGCCAGAATGCAGGCGCTCTACACGATCGACCGGGACGCTGCGCTGCGCGCGTCGCACCAGAACATGGCGGTGCAACGGCTCTACGCCGAGTTCCTGGAGAAGCCACTCTCAAAGCGCAGCCACGACCTGCTGCACACGCACTACGGGAAGCGAGATGTGATCGTGTAGTGACTCTGGCGATCTGGCGACGTAGGGATCTTGCGAACTGACTTATGAATGCGAGTACGACTCCGCTTGTCTCGACCATCGGCGAGCGATGCCGCGTCTGCTACCAGTGCGTCCGCGAATGCCCGGCCAAGGCCATCCGCATCGCCGACCTGAAGGCGCAGGTGCTCGCCGAGCGCTGCATCGGGTGCGGCGTCTGCTTCAAGGTGTGCACGCAGTCGGCCAAGCGCGTCGTGTCGGCCGTCGAGGATGTCGAGGCGCTGCTCGCCGGCCCCGACCGCGTAGCCGCCATCCTCGCGCCGAGCTTCCCGGCCGAATTCATCGACCTCGATTACCCGGCGGTGGTCGGGACGCTCGGCGCGATGGGCTTCGATTCGGTTCACGAGGTCGCGTTCGGCGCCGAACTGGTCGCACTCGAGTACCGCCGGCTGGTGGCCCGCGATGCCGAGCGCGTGTGGATTGCCACCACGTGTCCGGCGGTGGTCGGCTACGTCGAACGCTATTTCCCCGACCTCACCTCCGCGCTGGCGCCCATCGTCTCGCCGATGATCGCCACGGCGCGGCTACTGCGGCGGGAGTCCGGTGCGGGTCTGAAGATCGTCTTCATCGGCCCGTGCATCGCGAAGAAGCGTGAGACGGCGGAGATGGCTGGCGAGGTAGACGAGGCGCTGACGTTTGCCGAGTTGCGGCAGATGGTCATCGCACGCGGCCTCGACCCCCGGACGGTCGACGGCCGCGAGTTCGACCCGCCGTTGAGCCGCGGCGGCGGCCTCTTCCCCATCAGCGGCGGCATGCTGCAGGTGGCCGGGATCCAGGAGGACCTCGTCACCGGCCATGTCATGGTGGCGGAGGGGCCGGCCGAATTCGCCCAGGGGATCAAGGAGGCCGAGTCCGGCCTGATCGACACGCGGCTGCTCGAGGTCCTGTTCTGCCGCGGCTGCACCATGGGCCCCGGGATGAGTTCAGACCTTCCGCACTTCGGCCGGCGCGCGCGTGTCAGCCAGTACGTCCGCCGGCGGATCGCGACGAGCGACCTCCCGGCGTGGGAGCAGCGGATCCAGTCGTTCGCCTCCGTCGATCTCTCCCGCAGCTACGCCCCGCAGGACATGCGGCTGCCGGTCCCCTCGCCGCAGGAGCTCCAGCGGCTGCTCACTGAGCTCGGGAAGCCGGACCCGACCAACGAGCTGAACTGCGGCGCGTGCGGCTATTCGAGCTGCCGGGAACTGGCGAGCGCCATCTACCGGGGCCTGGCGGAGCGCGAGATGTGCCTGCCGCACAGCATCGAGCACCTGCGCGACACGGTGCGCGAGCTGGGGCGGTCCAACGAGGAACTGGCAACCGCGCAGGTGGCCCTCGTCCGTTCCGAGAAGCTCGCGAGCATGGGCCAGCTGGCGGCCGGCATCGCCCACGAAGTGAACAACCCGCTGGGCGTCGTCATCATGTACTCGCACTTCCTGCAGGAACAGCTGGCCGACAAGCCGGAGTTCCACGACGACTTGTCGATGGTCGTGGAACAGGCGGACCGCTGCAAGAAGATCGTGGCCGGCCTCCTCGACTTCGCGCGCCAGAACAAGGTGCAGCACGACCGAATCGACATCACCGAGCTCGTGCAGCGCGGCCTGCGCGGGCTGGCCCACCCGCTGGGCGTCGAGATCGGCGTCGAGCATGCCGTCGGCGACCGGTTCGTCGAGGTCGACCCTGACCAGATTACGCAGGTGCTGGTCAACCTGCTGAGCAACGCGTTCGCGGCGATGCCCGACGGCGGGCGCCTCTCCATCCGGACGGAAGACGACGCCGAACGCGTGCGGTTGACCGTGTCCGACACCGGCGTCGGCATTCCGCCGGAGCATTTCGACAAGCTCTTCGAACCGTTCTTCACGACGAAGAAGGTGGGCCAGGGCACCGGCCTCGGACTGGCTGTCAGCTACGGCATCGTGAAGATGCACCGGGGGGACATCAAGGTGCAGTCGAACGCCGACCCGGCCAACGGGCCGACGGGGACGACGTTCTCCGTCGTGCTGCCGCGGCGGCGCGAGGACGACCCGGCCGGCGGCATGGCGGCGTGAGGAACCTATGAACGCAAAGACGAAGATCCTCCTCGTGGACGATGACGAGGACTTCCTGTTCCAGCACCGGATCCAACTGGAGAACGCCGGCTTCGAGGTGGTGACGGCGACCACGCGGGCCCGGGCCGAGGAGGCCATCGCGTCGTACACGCCCGATCTCGCCATCCTCGATCTGATGATGGAGAAGCACGACGACGGGTTCGTCCTGTCCCATCACCTGAAGCGCGCGTTCCCCGGCCTCCCGGTGATCATGGTGACGGCCGTGACCAGCGAGACCGGCCTCGTCTTCGAGCCGTCGAGCGCCGCGGAGCGGGCATGGGTCGGAGCCGACGCGCTGCTCGCCAAGCCGATCCGGTTTGAGCAGCTCCGCCGCGAGATTGATCGTGTTCTCGCGGCACGACAGGGGTAGGGACGGCTTTCGGCTCTTGGCTCTCGGCTCCCGGCGGTGTCTGGCTCCCCGCCGACACGGAGCCGGGCAGTGCCGAGGGCCGGGAGTCGGAAGCCGAGGGCCGAAGAGACATGGACACACTGCGCGTGTTGGTCGTCGACGACGAGACCGGGATGCGGCTCGCGATCGCGAGGGTGCTCAGCACCTTCACCGTGAAGCCTGGTGACGACGACACCACGATGTCGTTCGAGGTGCGGACGGCAGAAACCGGCGAGGAGGCGCTCGAGCGGATCGCCGAGGCGGTGCCCGACATCCTCCTGCTCGACCTGAAGCTGCCCGGAATCTCGGGCCTCGACGTGCTGCGGCAGGTGAACGGGCGCGGCCTGCCCACGCTCACCGTGATGATCACCGCCTACGCGACGCTCGAGACGGCGATCGACGCGACCAAGCAGGGCGCCCACGACTTCCTGCCCAAGCCGTTCACGCCAGACGAACTGCGCGTCGCCGTCCGCCGGGTCGTCAAGCACCTGGTCGTGCAGCGCCAGGCGCGCCGGCTGGCCGAGGAAAAGCGACAGGTCAGGTTCCAGTTCATCTCGGTGCTCGGGCACGAACTGAAAGCCCCCCTCGCGGCCATCGAGGGCTTCCTGCAAATCCTCAAGGACGGATCGGCAGGGACAGATCCGGTGGTGCATCAGCAGATCGTTGACCGGGCGCTGGCACGCTCCGGCGGCATGCGGCGATTGATCGCTGAACTGCTGGACCTGACGCGGATCGAATCGGGCCAGAAGCGGCGCGAGTTCACCCACGTGGACGTGCGCGAGGTTGCCCAGGCGGCGCTCGACGTGGTCGCGGCGGCGGCGAGCGAGCGGAAGATCACGCTGACGCTGCACTCCCCCGCCCACGTGCCGGCCTTTGCGGATCGAGGCGAGCTGGAGATCCTCTTCAACAACCTGTTCAGCAACGCCGTGAAGTACAACCGGGACGGCGGACGGGTGGACGTGACGATCGCGCCGACCGTCTCCGGCCTGCGCTTCGAGGTGGCGGACACGGGCTTCGGCATGACGCCCGACGAGGCGTCGCGCCTGTTTCAGGAGTTCGTCCGCATCAGGAACGACAAGACGCGCGCGATACCAGGAACCGGCCTCGGCCTGTCGATCGTGAAGAAGCTGGCCCAGCTCTACGGCGGCGACGTGACCGTTCACAGCGAGCCCGACGTCGGCAGCCGCTTCGTCGTCACGCTCAACGTGAAGGAGGCGGCCGCCGTGCAGCCGCTGCCCTCAGTCGCCGACGCCCGGGCGTGACCGGGCCCGCTCGCGGTGCGAGAGCCAGAACCCGACGGCGAGAATGGCAAGGCCTACGAGGATCAGCGATTTGGCCCAGGCCGGCTCCTCGAACCACGTCCGGTGGTCGGCAATCACCCAGAATGCGACGCTCGCGTTCAGGACGCCCGCATAGTAGAAGCTCCGACGCTGGCGCTGGTGGCTGAGGATCGCCGACGTGAGGGCGAGCGCGAGGTACCACCAGTCGTAGGTCGGCGAGTACTGCCCGATCCTGACGAGGTAGCCGACCGGCGCCAGTACGGCAAACGGCGACACGACGAAGAGCACGAGCGCCGACGGCTGCATCGCTTCGGATCCCGCGCGTTCGACCGCCAGTCCGACCAGGTAGAACAGCATCCCGTTCAGGCTCATCGCGACCACGGTGCCGAGCAGCGTCGGATCGTCCACCTGTGCGGGCTGGAACGCGCTCAACGACACGCCCAGGTACTCGATCATCTTCCCGTTGAGCGCCAGCAGCTCGAGCGCGACCATGAGGACGAGCGCCGATGCCATGAACATCGGACGCGCGAACCACGGGCGGGCCCGCTCCAGCACTGCCCCGGCCAGAGCGTAGATGGCGACCAGCGGCATGATGTGCAGCGCCAGCGGGTCCCATCGCTCCTTCTCGACCCACGTCCGCAGCCCGTGGTCACCGAGCACCGCCAGCCAGAACAGCAACAGCAGGAGGCCGAACACCGTGGACAGCGCGGCCGTTCGCGTCCGGAACGCCAGCCAGGCGGACCACGCGCAGGCCGCGAGAATCGTCACCTGCAGCTGGAGGTTCGACGGCGACCCGTTATCGAAGATCTGCCCGGGCGTCTCCGGCTTCACCGCGAAGATCTTCGCCTCGTGGAAGAGGATCAGGAGGAACAGCGGCAGCAGGGCCACCCCAGCCAGGTAGAAGGCCACCGATACGGCACGATGGTCCCGGCGGGCGAGCGTGTACACCGCCAGGTTCAGCCCGGCAAACGGGATCGCCAGCACCACGAACGGCTCGAGGACGCCGTGCACGTTCTCGTAGAAGCTGTGCGCGCCGAAGTAGAACAGGCTGCCGCCGATCAGGAAGAGCGCGCCCAGGTAGAGGGCGATCTGCGAGTACCGAGAGCGCGCGGCTCGCGATGATCCAGTCGTCCTCCCGCCCCTCGAGCTCGCGGTACGACCTCGCCAGCCGGGCCGCCTCGTGCGGGTAGATCAGGCGAAGCCGCAGCCATTCCTGGATGTGCTCGAGGTGCGGGTGCACGCGGGTGGCGAGCGCCGAGGCGTAGTGGGTCGGCCGCGCGAGCACCGGCCGGCCATCGAGGTAGCGCCCGAGGTCGAGCGCCACCTCGCGCGCCGACTGGTAGCGGTCCCCGGGGACACGCTCCATCGCCTTCAGCGCAATCGCCTGCAGCGGCTCCGGAATCGACGGATCGATCTCGACAGGCAGCTTCGGCTGCCCGGACTTCACCGCGTGGATCAGCCCCGCCGTATCGGCCGCGCGGAACGGCGGCTCGCCGCACAGCAGCTCGTACAGGACCACGCCCAGCGCGTAGATGTCGGTCCGCTCGTCGATGGCCTGCGACGGGTCGAGCTGCTCGGGCGCAAGGTAGGGCGGGGTGCCCACGAAGTGCCCGTCGCGAGACGTTCCGGACGCAAGGCCGAAGTCGAGGATCTTCGGGTTGAGCGTCCCGTCGAGCATGATGTTCGAGGGCTTGAGGTCGCGGTGCAGCAGGCCCAGGCCGTGCGCGTGGGACATCGCCTCGCACACGCTCTTCATCACTCGCGCCCGCTGGCGCATCTCGAGCGACGGCCCGAGCCGTCCCAGCTCGAAGCCGTCGACGTACTCCATCAGGATCACCGGCGGCTTCGCGTCGGCGCGGAACTCGAACACCTGCACGAACCGCGGGTCGCTGAACAGGGCCATCGCCCGCGCTTCGCCGAACGCCGTGGCGAGCCCGGCCGGCACCCGCGCATCTGCGCGCAGCACCTTCGCCGCCACCACCCGGTCGAGCGTGACGTCGTGGAGCTTGAACACCTCCCCCATGCCTCCCGACCCAATCCGTTCGATCGTGCGGAACCCCGCGAACGACGGGAGCGCAACGGACATTGGCGCGGCCGGGGCGGCCGTCGATTCGGTCGGCTCGAGCTGGCTGGCAACGTGCAGGTACTGTTCAATCAGCGCGTTGAGCGACCACAGCAGCTCGGGGCGATCCTCGCAGAGCGCCTCGGCGTCGAGTCTCGTGCCGTGGAACTCGTACTGCTCGACGTAGCGCGCGAAGCGTTCTTCGAGTGTCGGGCCGTTCACGCGGACTCCTGGAGCAGCAGCGTCAAGGCCACCATCGCGCGCGCCACGAGCATCCGGCATGCGTCCTCGCTGCGCCCCATGCGCCGCGCCATTTCGGCGTAGGTCAGCTCCTCGAACTTGCGGAGGAGGATCGCCTCGCGCTGCGGCTCGTCCAGCCGGGCGATGGCCCGCTCGAGGCGCTCGGACTGCTCGTCGATGATCAACTGCGACACCGCCGTCCGCACGTGCGCGGTCACCGGCAGCGCCGGATCGAGCGGCTCCTCCCTCGCCTTGTCGCGCCGCTGTCGCCCCTGGCGGTCTGCCTGGTCACGGATTTCGTTCTCGGCGATCCGCGCCAGCCACCCCATGAGGCTTCGACCGTCGGCGCCGTTGAACTGCTCGAGATGTTCGAACGACTTCAGGAGGGTGGCCTGCAGGATGTCGCGCGAGTCGGTCTCGGGGCGAATCCCCTGTCCCATGCGCAGGCGTATGAGCGACAACAGCCGCGGCCCGTAGCGGGCGTAGAGCTCGTTCAGCGCGTCGGCCGACCCGGCGCGCGCGCGGAACAGAAGGCCCGTGCTCTCGTGCCCGCTCATGGCGCCCTACGTTAGCACAGAGGTCAATGGCGACGCGGCTGCGTTCGGTTGCCGCTGCGGATGCCGTCTTCAAGACAGAAGCCCGAAGGAGGCCGACATGAACACGACATTCGCCAGACCGTTTGCCAGTGCGCTCGCCGCCCTCGCCGTCGTGGGTCTGGCGTCGGCCGGCGCGGGATGCATCGAGAAGGACACGCGGAGCGTCATCTACCTCGGTCCCGACGGCAGCCTGACCTGGACGGTCCTCGAGACCGACGTCCGCTCCGACTCCGAGAAGCCCGCCGACCGCGTCCAGGAGGAGGCGGACTACCGCCGGACGATGCTCTCGAACCCGACGCCGCTGGTGCTGCTCTTCGAATCGCTGGGCGGCCGGCAGCTCTCGCGGACGGTCCTCAAGGACACGGTGCCATTCGAAGTCCATACGTCGGCGAGGTTCGATCGCCTTGACGTGCTCTTCGAGCGTGTGTGCGCCGCGGCGTCGTACGTCTGCGTCGCCGAAATGACCTCCGATGGAGGCCGCACGACCCTGACCGTCGAGATGGTGGGCGAACTCGAGGGGCCGGGACCGGAGCCGGACGCGCTGAACGACGCCCTGGGCACCCTGAAGTTCGTGCTGGCAGAAGGCCGCTTCGTCGAGGCGTCCGGATTCGTCCTGAGCGGCCGGACCGCCTCGATCGATGAGAAGGCGGCGGATGGCGACCCGGTCCGGCTCACGCTGACGTGGGAGAAGTAGCGCGCCGCACCGCGTCAGCGCGAAGGCGGTCGGAATCGCGGGGTCAGGTCTGGAAAGTGAGCATTCTGCTGACTTTCGAGACCTGACCCCCTGTGCTTGCGTCCCCCCGGGCCTGTCCCCACGTGGCGGCCGATCGAACGGATACGGCGTTCGATGCTCGCTTGCGCGGTCTCGTGGATGCCAGCCTTGCCGGGATAGACCTCGTACAGGACCCGATACGCGGGCGGCGTCACGTTTGGCATGACGACGTTCGCACCGCGCAGCAGCCCGAGTTCACGCCCCATGGCCGGGTCGAGCGCGGAGAGCGCCGTCGTGCTCGGCACATTCGCTTCAGGGCACACGAGCCTCGTCAACGCGACCGCCTTCAGGGTCGTCAACTCGTCGTTCGGCACCTGCTCCTCGTCTGTCGCGTGCAGGCGATCCGAGTCGTCCCCACCGAGCGGCGTCCGCGGACTCGGCAGGAACGGCCCGATGCCGACCATGTCGAGGTCGAGGTCGCGGAAGAGCTCGATGTCCCGCGCCAGGATGTCCCACGTCTGACCCGGAACACCCACCATCACGCCGCTGCCAATCTCGTAGCCCATCGCGCGCATGCGCAGCAGCTGCGCCACGCGGTCCGAGGAAGTTCCCGGCAACGAGGGGTGGATGCGGCGATACAGCTCGGGGTCCGACGTTTCGAACCGCAGCAGAAAGCGGTCGGCGCCGGACTGCTTCCACGCCCGCAGGTCGTCGTCTTCGCGCTCGCCGAGGCTGAGCGTGATCGCGAGACCGGTCTCCGCCCTGATGGCCCGGATGACGCCCGCGATGAACTCGCGCGTCAGCCCGGGATCCTCTCCCGACTGCATCACGACGGTTCCGTAGCCCAGGCGCTTCGCCTCGCGCGCGGAGGCCATAATCTCGTCCGCCGACATGCGGTAGCGCGCAATCCCGTCCGAGCAGGCCCGGATGCCGCAGTAGAGGCAATGCCTGACGCAGTGATTGCTGACCTCGATCAGGCCGCGAAGGTGGACGGCAGCGCCGACGTGCGCGGCGCGGACCGCGTCGGCGCGCGCCCACAGCCGCTCGAGTGCCACGGGATCGCGCTCGCGAAGCCACCCGGCTATCGCCGCATGGTCGAGCGCCTCAGGCCCAAGCGGCATCGAGCGCCTCCAGCGCGGCCGGGAACGGTGCGAGCGCGCGCTCGAAGATCCCGAGCGAATAGGCGATCGTCAGGCCGTAGTTGGTGATCGGCACCCCGGCCACGCGGCACCGGTGGATGCGCGACATCATCTCGCGGCGGTTCCCGACGCAGTTGCCGCAATGCACCACCAGGCGATACGGGGCGAGGTCGGACGGGAAGTCACGCCCCTGGACGTGGGAGAACTCGAGCTTCGCGCCAACGTACTGCGTGAGCCACCGCGGGATCTTCACGCGGCCGATGTCCTCCCCGATGGGATGATGGGTGCACGCCTCGGCGACGAGCACGCGGTCGCCACCCTTCAACCGCTCGATGCCAAGCGTGCCGCGGACCTGTTCGGCCAGGTCGCCCTGGAAGCGCGACATCAGGATCGAGAACGACGTCATCGGGATCTCCGCCGGGACGTCCGCCGCCACCTTCAGGAACACCTGCGAGTCGGTGACGACCAGCGCGGGTGGCCTGGTCAGCCGACCGAGCGCCCGCCGCAGTTCACGCTCTTGCACGACGAGGGCCATCGACTCGCCGTCGAGCAGGTCGCGGATCGCCATCACCTGGGGAAGGATCAGCCTTCCCTTCGGCGCCTCCTTGTCGATGGGGACGACGAGCACCGCCACCTCGCCGGGCGGCACGAGGTCGGTGACGAGCCGGCGGCTGTCGAAGAAGTCGGCCGGCGCGAGCGACAACAGCGCCTCGCGCAGGTCGACCACGCCCGCCCCGGTCAGCGACGACACCGCGACCGACGGGATGCGCGCCAGCTGGAGGCGCGCAAGCTCCTTCGTGTCGGGCATTCGCACGTCGGCCTTGTTGAAGGCCACGAGCACAGGCACGCGGCGGCTCTCGAGTTCACCGACCAGCGCGTCCTCGAACGCGCCCCAGCCGCCACCCTCGGTAACGACCACGCCCAGATCCACCCGGTCCAGAACGGCCTTCGTTCGTTCGATCCGCAGCTCGCCGAGCGCGCCCTCGTCGTCCACGCCCGCCGTGTCCACGAACTGCACGGGCCCGAGCGGCAGCAGTTCCATTGGCTTCTCGACGGGGTCGGTGGTCGTCCCGGCGACCTCCGACACGATCGACACGCGCTGCCGAGTGATCGCGTTCAGCAGCGACGACTTGCCGACGTTGCGCCGCCCGAAGATGCCGATATGGAGGCGGAGGGAGCGGGGGGTCGGTTGCATGGTCACTTGAATCCCAGCCTGCACACCGCCTCCGGGCTCGTGGCTTCGTCGAACTGCTCCGCAGTCAGCCAGCCGGACGCGACGGCCACATACTTGATCCCGCGACCCTCGCGCCGCGCCGTCGCGACCAGCTCGCTCACGCGCTCGTAGCCGACGAGCGCCACGAGCGCCGTCGCGCTGGCCGTCGAGTTCTCCACCTGGCGCCGGCACCGCTCCGCGTCGGCCTCGATGCCATCGACGCAGCGGGTCCGGAGGATCCCGCACGCCCCGGTGAGCAGGTCGAGGCTCTCGAGCAGGCAGTGCGCGACGAGCGGCAGGAACGGGTTCAGCTCGAGGCTCCCCATCGCCACGGCGATCGTCAGGGCCTGGTCGTGGCCGATCGACAGGAGCGCAGCCTGGGTCACGGCCTCCGGGATGACCGGATTCACCTTGCCCGGCATGATGCTCGAGCCCGCCTGCCGCGCCGGCAGCCGAATCTCGCCGAAACCCGCGTCGGGACCCGACGACAGCAGCCGGAGGTCGCCCGAAATCTTGATCAGCGTGGACGCGAGCGCCTTGAGCAGCCCGGACACCTCGACAAGCACGTCCGCGTTCTGCGTGGCCTCCACGAGGTTCTCGGCACGCGCGAGGCCAAGCCCCGTGATCTCGCGCAGCTCGTCGACAACGCGGAAGATGTACTCCCGCGGCGCGGCGAGACCGGTCCCGATGGCCGTTCCGCCAAGGTTCACGACTCGCAGCCGCTCTTCGCACTTCGCCAGGCGCCACCGGTCCCGGCTGAGCGCCTCCGCGTACGCCGACATTTCGCGCCCGAGCGTCGTCAGCACCGCGTCCTGCATTTCGGTGCGGCCGATCTTGACGATGTCGGAGAACGCGCGCTCCTTGGCCTGGAACGACTCCTGCAGGGCCACCACGGCCGGCTCGAGGGCCCGGAGCCCCCACAGCGCCGCCACGCGCAGCGCCGTCGGGAAGACGTCGTTCGTGCTCTGGTGGAGGTTGACGTGGTCGACGGGCGACACGCGGTCGTAGCGGCCTCGCGCGAGGCCGAGCAGCTCGAGCGCCCGGTTGGCCAGCACCTCGTTCACGTTCATGTTCGCGCTGGTGCCGGCCCCTCCCTGGAGCGCGTCCACGACGATGGCGGGCGCGAGCGATCCGTCGTAGAGGTCCCGGCAGGCGTGCTCGACCGCGTCGGCCAGGCTGGCATCCAGATGGCCCAGCGCCCGGTTCGTGCGGGCGGAGGCCAGCTTGACGCCGCCAAGTGCACGCGCGAGGCTCGGATGCAGCGCACGGCCGAGCAACGGGAAGTTCTCCACCGCCCGCACGGTGTGGATGCCGTGAAGGGCGTCGGCGGGCAGATCGCGCCACCCGAGGGCGTCGTGTTCGCGCCTGACGTTCACCAGGCCATTGTATCGCGGCGCGCCGTCCGGGCGCCGCGTCGCGAATCGGCAACAGATATTTATTCGTTTGACAAGTCATATTTCTGAATATATTCTTGATTTGTGACCACTCAGACGAATGTTACTGTCGTCATCGATCAGCGGGACCGCCAGATACTTGAGCTCGTCCAGCGCGACGCATCGCTGGCCCAGGCGGAGATCGCGCGGCAGGTCGGCCTGTCGACCGCGGCCGTCCACGAACGGCTGAAGAAGCTCGAGGCGTCGGGCGTCATCCGCCGCTGGACGGCGCTGGTCGACCCCGCATCGGTTGGCGCCGGCGTGACGGCATTCGTCGAGGTGTTCCTCGATCATCCCCGGCACGAGCCGGCACTTCTGGAGCGCATCGCGGGGCTCGACGACGTGCTCGAGTGTCATCACGTCACGGGCGAGTTTTCGCTGCTGCTGAAGGTGCGGGTGCACGACATGGAGGCGCTCAGGCAGCTGCTGCTCCACCAGCTCGGCTCGCTCGAGGGTGTGAGCCGGACGCGGACCGTGGTCGTGCTCTCGACCGTGAAGGAAGAAACCTACGTCGTGCCCGTGGTGGAAGGAAGGACAAGACGATGACGGCTACCACCCTCGCCAGCCCCGCCCTGGCGGCCGACCGCGTGCACGAAACGCTCGGCCGGCACATCCTGGCCGACGGCTACGACATGGTGCTCGACGTCGACCGGAGCCGCGGCCGCCGCCTCTGGGACGCGCGCCGGGGCCGCGCCATGCTCGACATGTTCTCGTTCTTTGCGACGGCGCCGGTCGGCCTGAACCACCCGAAGATGGCGGACCCGGTGTTCCGCGAGACGCTGATGCGCGCCGCGCTCGCGAACCCGACCAATTCCGACATCTACACCCTCGAGTTCGCGGAGTTCGTCGACACGTTCGGGCGCGTCGGCATCCCGCCGTACCTTCCCTACGCGTTCTTCGTGGCGGGCGGGGCGCTCGGCGTCGAGAACGCGTTGAAGGCCGCGATGGACTGGAAGGTCCGGCGCAACTTCCGCAAGGGGCTGACGGTCGAGAAGGGGCACCAGATCCTGCATTTCCGGGATGCGTTCCACGGGCGGAGCGGCTATACGATGTCGCTCACGAACACGGCGGACCCGCGAAAGTACCTCTACTTCTCGAAGTTCGACTGGCCGCGAATCACCAACCCGGCGCTGCGCTTCCCGGTGGACGCGCGGGAGATCGACCGGGTCGAGGCGGTCGAGCGCCAGGCCATCGAGGAGATCAAGCGGGCCTTCACCGAACGGACCGACGACATCGCCGCCATTCTCATCGAGCCGATCCAGGCCGAGGGCGGGGACAACCACTTCCGTCCGGGGTTCATGCGGGCGCTTCGGCAGCTGGCCGACGAGAACGACGCGCTGCTGATCTTCGACGAGGTCCAGTCGGGCGTCGGCCTGACCGGACGGTTCTGGGCGCATCAGCACACCGACGTGCGGCCCGACCTGATGGCGTTCGGGAAGAAGATGCAGGTGTGCGGCATGCTGGCCGGCCCGAGGATCGACGAGGAGCCCGAGAACGTGTTCAAGGTGTCGAGCCGGCTGAATTCGACCTGGGGCGGCAACCTGGTGGACATGGTCCGGTGCCAGCGCTATCTGGAGATCATCGAGCAGGAACGACTGGTGGAGAACGCGGCGACGGTCGGCGCACACCTGCTGGCCGGCCTCCAGACCCTGGAGGCGCGGAAGCCGGCGGTCTTCTCGAACGCACGAGGCCTGGGCCTCATGTGCGCCATCGA
>CAWAMP010000010.1:0-55553 GCA_963783255.1 uncultured Acidobacteriota bacterium
CCGCCGTGAGACCACGGCGAACGACCCCGTCCGGCGCGAGGTCGTGCTCCTCGGAGGACCACCTGCCTGCGGAGCGTCCCGGGGGTCGGGGAGCCGGGACAGCCCCAGCTGTCGTCGATCTGCCGTCGGTTGCAGCCTAGGGGAACCCGGCATGCGGCGTCATCGCCGGATGCACGCCGTGCACCGGCGGGCGTGCGCTCAACCCATGCTCAGCCCTGACCGCTTCGCCATCACCCCCGAGGTCGCCGACGCCCTGCGCGACGGCCGCCCCGTCGTCGTCCTCGAGTCGACGCTCATCACCCACGGGTTCGCCTATCCGCGCAACATCGAGGTCGCCACCGCCTCGGAGGCGGCCGTCCTGTCCGCCGGCGCCGTGCCGGCGACCGTCGCCCTCCACGCCGGCCGGCTGCTGGTCGGCCTGTCGGGCGCCCAACTCAAGACGCTGGCGAAGGCCCCGCGCGGGTCGGTGCGCAAGGTCGCGCGGCCCAGCCTGGGTGCGGCGATCGCCTGGGGGCGGTTCGCTGACCACGGTCTCGGCGACGATGATCGCGGCCCACGCGGCCGGCATCCGGGTCTTCGCGACCGGTGGCATCGGCGGCGTCCACCGCGGCGCGCTGGGCGGCGAGCGACCCAGCTTCGACATCTCGGCCGATCTCGGCGAGCTGGCCCGCACCCCGGTGGCGGTCGTGTGCGCGGGCCCGAAGGCGATCCTGGACGTGCCGCTGACGCTCGAGTACCTGGAGACGCACGGTGTGCCCGTGCTGGCCATCGGGACGGACGAGCTGCCCGGGGTTCTACTCGCGCGGCAGCGGCATCCCGGCGCCGCAGTCGGTGCCGGACGTGGCGGCTGCCGCGGCGGTCGTGCGGGCGCGACGAGTCGCTGGGGCTGGGGTCGGGACTCCTGGTGCTGTACCCCGGTGCCGGAGGCCGACGCGCTGCCCGATGACGTCGCCCGCGAAGCCATCGCCCGGGCGGTCCACGAGGCGGAGCGGGCCGGGATCATGGGTCCGGCGGTGACGCCGTGGCTGCTCGCGCGCGTGGCCGCGATCACGAACGGCGCGTCCGTCGTGGCCAACACCTCGCTGATCCTCAACGACGCCCGTGTCGCGGGCGAGCTGGCGGTCTGCGCTCGCGGGCTGACCCGCGGCTGCGGTGTTGACAGCGCCGTCACCGCGTCGGTGGCCCCGGACCCGCCCTCGAGCATCGCGGCGCCTTGTTTGTGGGCGGGGCGCTGATTACACTCGCAGCGGACCGTGATCTTGCGGTTCCCTGAACGCACCATGCGAACGACGCGTCATGGATCGAGGCCTGCCCCGGCCGGATCACCGGCTCGCAGCGGCCCGGTCGTCGCCCCGGGGGTGGGCGCCGCAGCGAGGAGCAGCAGCAATGCGGATCTACGACGGCAGCCCTCGACAGGACTTCGAGGAGGTCTGCCGGTCGATCGGCGTGTTCCTGGACGACCGGGGCATGCGGGACATCCTGCTGCTTCGAGGTGCCCGACGGGTTCGTGGTCCAGGGCCTGGTCGCCGCCGGCGGCTCCGGCGGCGCCTGGTCCGATGCCGTCGGGACCATAGCCAAGGAGACCCTGAGCTTCCTCGACGACGACATCGCGAAGTTGATGGAGGAGGCAGCCGGGCGCCGCGGTGCCGGGGCCATCCCGGAAGTCGTCCGGCGCATCGGCCGGCACCTGCGAGCACGCCCTCCGCGTCATCGGGCGCTGGATGGACGAGCAGCGGCCGAAGGACGTCTTCCTGTTTGAACGGGAAGGGTCCTGTGATCCGGCTCCTGGTCGCGGGCCAAGTCGGTGTCCCACCACCAGATCGCCGAGTTCACCCGCGAGGACGTCGGTCAACCTGGTAACCCAGGGCCCGAAGTTCCGGGCAGCCCAACCGGCTGACCGCCAAGGGGTGACAGGCCGCCCGGCGACGGGCACAATCGTCGGTCGTCAGGTGGTGGCAAGGAGGCCCGTGCCCATGAAGGCGCTTCGGACCGTAGCCGTCGCGCTCGGGGTCACCCTGGGCGCGCTGATCGTCATCCCGCTGGTCGTGCTGGCCGGGCGTTCGTCTCGGCTGAAGCTGACCGAGGAGGACGACGAGGAGGCGCTGGAGCTCGAGCAGGAAGGCGCCTGATCTCCGTCGCCATCCCCGGCGGGCCCCGAGCCCGCCGAACCCTCGAACCCGCGTCCGACGCCCGCCGATCCGGCGGGCGTCTTGGTGTCCCCATCCCTGTCCGCGGCCTCGCCTGTCGCGGCCGTCCAGGCGCGGAGCCGGCGGCTGGCCGAGGGGGGCGCCTCGCCGTGGTCCTGGTCTGGGCGGCGAACTTCGTCGTCCTCAAGGCAGCGTTCACCGTGCTCGGACCGATGACCGTCGCCTCCGCGCGCCTCGTGCTCGCGGCCCTGACGCTGTTCCTACCTGGTCCGCTGGAGGACGGGCGCGATCCGATGGCCCGCGCGGCTCGGGTGGCCGCTGATCGAGCTGGGCCTGCTCGGGGTTCGGGTCTACCAGGTGGTCTGGGCGCTGGGGCTAATGCAGATCACGGCAGGCGAGTCGGCGCTGCTGATCGCGGTGGCTCCGGTGCTGACCGCCCTGCTTGCCGGGGCCGTCGGCCTCGGTCGGCTCACCCACCCGAAGCTGGCGGGCGCCCTCACGGCGTTCGCAGGGGTGGTGATCGTGATCGCAGCCAGCCACGAACTGTCCCTCGGTGCCTCCCTGGTCGGCGACCTGCTCACGCTCACGGCGGCGGTGATCTGGCCCGTCTACGCGCTCCTGGGCGCCCGGATGCTGCGCTAGCGTCGACCCGTTGCAGATGGCGGCATGGTCGGTGTTCGGCGGCGCGCTGCTCCTGCTCCCGTTCGGGGCGTGGGAGGTGGCCACGTCCCCGCCGGCCTCGCGATCACGCCCGCCGCGATCGCAGGGGTGCTGTTCTCGGGCGTGTTCGCGGTGGGGGTGGCCAACGCGTGGTGTTCCACGCCATCCGGCTGGTCGGGCCTACGCGGGTATCGCTGATGCAGTTCCTCACCCCGGCCTGCGCCGTGGCCTTCGGTGCGATCTTCCTCGCCGAGCCGGTCGGGGTCGCCCAGGTGCTCGGCAGGGCGATCATCGTCCTCGGGGTCTGGCTGACGCGGCGGCAGACGGTGATGCCGGCTGGCGCGAGGGCGAAGCTGAGCGGGCGCGGGCGCCTGAACACCGCGCGAGACTCGCGAAACGATCCTCCTTGCTCCGACGCCATACCCTGCAGACCCGGCCGGGGGGCGGGTGCGCTGGGCAACGGGGGTGAGGACAGGGGACCGTGGACCGGCGGGAGCTCATCGAGCGGGCCGGGCGAGGCGATCCCGACGCCTTCGCCATCCTCGTCACGGCGTGGGCTACCCGCCTGGACGCGGCCGCGCGCCTGATCCTGCGGGACCGGGAGCTCGCGCGCGATGCCGTCCAGGACACCCTGATGCGCGCCTGGCGCGACCTCCCCGGGCTTCGTGATCCGGAGAAGTTCGACGCCTGGCTCCACCGCCTCCTTGTGAACAGCTGCCTCGACCAGGCCCGCCGGCGACGGCGTCGCCCGATCGAGATCGAGATCAACCCCGTCCACGAGCCGGCGGCGGGGTGACACCACCCGCCACCTCGCGGACCGCGACCTCGTCGAGCGGGCGCTCGCCCGCCTCGACCCGGAGCACCGCGCGCTCGTCGTGCTGCACTACTACCTCGGCTACCCCCTCCCCGAAGCCGCGTCCTGGCTCGGATGAGCCTCCCGGCGGCGAAATCGCGGCTCCGCCGGGCCATGCTGGGGTTGCGCCGGACCCTGGCTGCGGATCCCTCCGCCCTGGCGGAGCTGGAAGAGGCCGACGGCATGACTGCCTCGACCAGTTCGATCCGTTCGAGCAGCGCATCTCGTCCTCGCTTGAGGAGATCGCCCCGGCGCGCCGTCCCGACTACCTCGACGACCTCCTCCGGCAGACCGCGCGCACGTCGCAGCGGCCACGCTGGACTTCCCCGGTCGGTGGCTGCCCATCGTGGACGCCAGGCGCCTGGGACAGGGCTCGCGGGTCGCGTCCCCGCCCGTCCGATGCTCCTGGTGCTCATGGTCCTGCTCCTCGCGGCCCTCGCCACCATCGCCGTCGTCGGCGCGCGGAACCGCCTGCCGAGCCCTCCGGTGCAGCGGCCAACGGCCAGATCGCCTACGCGAGCCAGGGCGACCTCTACGTTCGCGACTCGCTCCACCGGGGTGGCGCGGCTGCTGGTCGGGGGCGACGGCAGCCGGAACAGCCCATCCTACTTGGCCCCCGACGGCCGGTGGCTGAGCTACGTGACCTCGACCAGCACGGGCGACGCGTTCATGATCGCGCTCGCCGACGGCAGCGAGCCGGCGAGAGCGATCGCCCAGATCCCACGGTCCGGCAACGCTCAGGCGGCCTGGGCGCCGGATAGCCCGGTCGCGGTGACACTTGTCTACGACGTGGACAGGACTGCCGACGCTGTCGATCGCCCCGGTGAGCGGCTGGACCGCCATCCACCCTGACCTCCGTGGTCTCAGTCCCTTCGATGTCGGCCTCGGCGACCGCCGGAGGCGTCGGGACCTGCTGGTGCGGGTGCGCGACGAGGGCGAGCACATCGATCTCGCGATCCTCACCGTTGGGCTCGGGCGCCGGCATGTCGGAGGCGTTCGCCACGTGGCTCGAATCGCTGCTCGGCCGGCTCGGCCTCGTCGTCCACGACTCGTCGGACCCGGGCGCAAAGGCGTCGGCCGCCGGCATCTTCACCCGCGAACTGGAGTCGCCTCAGACGGCGCGGCTGGCCCTCGCCCAGGGCGCCGCCCTGACGGCCCTGGGCTATCACGCGCAGGTCGTGCCGCACGAGGACAGCGTCGCGCTGTTCGCGCTCGACGGGGCGCGCCAGCCCGTCCGCACTCGCAACGGCGCGTTTGTCGTCGGTGACACGGTCGTGTCCGCCGCGGAACTCGTCGAACGGTCGCGCCGCCACCCGGAGCGCTTCAGCCCCAACGTCCTGCTGCGGCCCGTCGTCCAGGACACCCTGTTCCCGACGGTGTGCTACGTGGCCGGGCCGAGCGAGCTGGCCTACCAGGGCGAGCTTGGTCCGGTGTACGAGCGCTTCGGCGTGCCGCAGCCGCTCGTGGCGCCGCGGGTCACGGCGACGCTCGTCGACTCGGCGGGCGCGAAGTTCCTGGAGAAGTACGGCGTGGCGCTGGAGACGCTGCAGCCGGACAACGAGACCGCACTGAACCAGCTGCTCGAAGCCCAGCTGCCGACGTCGGTCGAGGACGCCTATGCCGGCGCCTCGCAGGCGGTCGAAGACGGCATGGCCCGCCTGATCGCGGCGGTCCCAGCCGTCGACGCAACGCTCGCCGGCGCCGCGAGGTCGTCGCTCGGCCGGATGCAGCACGACCTTCGCACCCTGCACGAGAAGATCGTCCAGGCGGCGAAGCGGCGCGACGAAACACTCCGCCGCCAGTTCGTCCGCACGCGCGCGCTGGCCTTCCCGGACGGCCATCCGCAGGAGCGCGCGGTCGGCTTCATCTACTTCCTGAACCGCTACGGACCGGCGCTGATCGATCGCCTGCACGACGAACTGCCGCTCGACACGGGTGCACATTGGGTGCTGACGCCTTGACGCCGAAACGCCAGCCTGCGAAGACCCGCCCGGCGACGCGACACGGGCGCCGCCGCCGCTGGTGGCTCGTCCTGGCCATCGTCCTCGGCCTGCCGGCCCTGATTGCAACGGCGATGCTCGGCTACACCTACGCGCGGTTCGCGAGCCTCATCGACGCGCGGCTGCACGGCCAGCGCGAGCGGGTCCTGCCCCGCGTCTACGGACGGCCGATGGAGCTCCGGCGGGGGCAGGCGCTCAGCGGGCGCCAGCTGGTGGACCGGCTGAACGACCTCGGCTACGCCGAACGCCCCAGACCCGAGAAGCCGGGAGAGTTCACCGTGGCCGAGAACACGGTCTCCCTGCGGCCGCGAAGCGGCGACGCGGGAGGCAAGCTGATTCGCGCCACGTTCAACACGCCGCCGGCCCTCAAGCCGGGCACCCCGCTGCCGCCGGCGGGCATCGATCGCCTGGAACGCCTCGAGGTCGTCGGAGGCCGCGGGCGCGAGAGCGTGCTGCTCGAGACGCCGCTGCTGACATCGCTCATGTCGGGCGACCGCGAGAAGCGCCGGCCGGTGCGCCTCGGACAGATCCCGCCGCACGTCGTCAACGCCGTGCTCGCCATCGAGGACGGCCGGTTCTACGAGCACCCGGGCGTCGACCCGATTCGCATGGTGGGCGCGCTCATCACGAACGTCTCGGGGGACAGGCCGTACCTGGAAGGCGGCAGCACCATCACGCAGCAGCTGGTGAAGAACATCTTCCTCGCCGCCGTGCTTGCGAACCCGCTCGAGAAGTCGATGCGGCGCAAGCTGACCGAGCAGTTCATGGCGCTCGTCCTCGAGCGGCGCGCGTCGAAGGACGAGATCCTCGAGTTCTACCTGAACGAGGTGTACCTCGGACAGCGCGGGTCGTTCGCCATCCACGGCGTGGCCGAGGGCGCGCGCCTGTTCTTCGGCAAGGACGTCACCAACCTGACGCTCGCCGAGGCCGCGACGATCGCGGGGGTGATTCACTCGCCCTACAACCTCTCGCCGTTCAGCGCCCCGCAGCGCGCGCGCGACCGTCGGAACGTCGTGCTGCGCGAGATGGTCAAAGCCCGCTTCGTCACGACCGAGGCGGCCGACGCCGCGGCGAAGGAGCCGCTGACCATCGTGCCGCGGGCCCTCGACGCCGAGGCGCCGTATTTCGTGGACATGATCGGCCAGCAGCTGGCCGAGCAGTACCCGAACATCATGCGCAACCCGCAGCGGATCGACGTCTACACGACGCTCGACCTGCACCTCGAGCGCCTCGCGCAGGACGCCGTCCGCGAGGGCCTCGCCCAGGTGGACGCGCTGCTCAAGCGAAAGCGGAAGGAGCCGGCGCAGGCGGCGCTCATCGCGGTCGACCCGAGGACGGGAGAGATTCTCGCGTGGGTGGGCGGCCGATCCTACAACCAGTCGCAGTACAACCGGGTGCTCACGGCCCGCCGGCAGCCGGGCTCTGTCTTCAAGCCGTTCGTGTATCTCGCGGCCTTCGAGAAGGCGGCCGACGACGGGCGCAGGGACCTGACCCCCGCGACGGTCGTGGCGGACGAGCCGACCACGTTCTGGTTCGAGGACCAGCCCTACGAGCCGAAGAACTACGAGGACGCCTACGACGGCCCCGTCACGCTCCGCCATGCCCTGGCGCGCTCGAAGAACTCCGCAACGGTCAAGGTCGCCGAGATGGTCGGATTCGACACCGTGGCGGCGCTGGTGAGGCGGCTGGGCACGTCGATGGCCCCGAAGCCGTACCCGTCGATTGCCCTCGGGTCGTTCGAGGCTACGCCGTTCGACATGGCGACCGCCTACACGGTGTTCCCCAACCTCGGCCAGCTGCGGCCGCTGCACGCGATCCGGCAGATCAACGTGGACTCCAAACAGGCGGCCCGGCCTCCGCGACCGGCCCCACGGACGGTGACGCGGCCGGAGACGGCGTTCCTCGTCGCCAGCATGATGCGCAGCGTCATCAACGAAGGCACGGCAGCCAGCGTGCGCGCCGCGGGGTTCACGCTCGACGCGGCTGGCAAGACCGGCACGACCAACGACCTCAGGGACGCGTGGTTCGCGGGCTTCACGCCCGAGCTGCTGACGGTCGTCTGGGTGGGGTTCGACGACAACACGGCGCTCGGCCTGAGCGGCGCCCAGGCCGCGCTTCCGATCTGGACGACGTTCATGATGCGCGCGCTCGCCGGCCGGGCCGATGTGCCGCTGGCGCAGCCCGAGATGCTCCTGTTCGTGGACATCGACCGCGACAACGGCAGGCTGGCGCGGCCGGGGTGCCCCCGCATCCTGAGGGAGGCGTTCCTGCCGGGCACCGAGCCGACCGAGGTGTGCGAGCTGCACAAGTACCTGACACGGGCAGCGCGGAATCTTGCGATCGTGCGATCTTGCGATCTTGCGAAGTTGCGATCGTGCGAACGGGCGAACGGGCGAACGGGCGAACTCGGGACGGAGCCGCGGCGGCCGGTGGCGGGATGACTCGCGAGCCGGCGACTGTCGGCAAGCGCCTCGCCGCCAGTTCGCAAACCCGCTCGCAGGCGTTGGGCTCCAGCCGGGTTGAGCGCGATCACGCACAGGGACCCGACCGCGCGACCCCGGCGGCCAGCGGTTCACAACGGCCGGAGAGCAGGGTTTGCCGCGCCGCCGACCGGAGCCCGGCGAGCGAGTCGCCCGCCACCGGCCGCCGAAGACAGGCGCCGTGCGTCGAAGTGCTGAGCATTGATCATGCCTGACGACGTCTTTCACGCACTCGTGCGGGCGATGGACGCGGGCGAGCGCACCGCGCTGGTGACGATCGTGTCCGCCCGCGGTTCGACGCCGCAGCGCGTGGGCGCGCGGATGCTGGTCTATCAGGACGGCCGCACGGCCGGCACGATCGGCGGTGGGTGCTACGAGAACGACGCGTGCGGCAAGGCCCGCGAGGCGATCCGCCTCGCCAGGCCCCTGCTGGTCGAGTACAGCCTGAACGAGGAACTGGCCGCCGAATCGGGCCTGATCTGCGGAGGCGTGATGGAGGTCTTCATCGAGCCGGTCGTCCCGACCCCGGATCTCTACCTGCTCGGCGCCGGCCACGTGTCGATGGAGGTGGCGCGCGTCGCCGGGGCGACCGGTTTTCGCGTGCACGTCGTGGACGACCGCGAGAAGTTCGCGAACGCCGAGCGCTTCCCCGGCGCCGACGTCATCGTGGACGACATCCCCGCGTGGCTGAAGACCGCCGCGCTCCCGCCCGACGCCTTCGTCGCCGTCGTCACCCGCGGGCACCGCCACGATTTCGACGCGGTGCGGGAACTGGCGGGCCGTCCGCTGCGCTATCTGGGCCTCATCGGCAGCAGGGCGAAAGTCCTCCGAATCTTCGCGGCGCTCGAGGCCGAAGGCCTCGGGCCGGCGGCGCTCTCGGCCATTCACGCACCCATCGGCCTCGACATCGGCGCCGTCACCCCGGCGGAAATCGCGGTCAGCATCGTGGCCGAGCTGGTGGCCGTGCGTTCCGGCCGCATCGCCGAGGGGCATGTCGCCGCCGCCGCCCTGAGGTCGTCGCTCGGGCGTTAACCATTGCACCCATTGCGCTTACGAAGCCGTTCCGCCCGAATCGTGTATAATACGTGTTAGCACTCTCAGCGGTGGACTGCTAATGGTGACGTCACGGCTTTCCGATCGCTCGCGGCGCATCCTGGCGGCCCTGGTGGCCGAGTACGTCGAAACCGGCGAGCCGGTGGCGTCGGCGACGCTGGTCAAGCGAGGCGGCTTCGGCCTGTCGTCGGCCACGGTGCGCAACGTGCTGGCCTCGCTCGAGGAGATGGGCTACGTGTATCAGCCCCACACCTCCGCCGGGCGCGTGCCGACCGACGTAGGCTACCGGTGCTACGTCGACATGCTCCTCGAATCGCGGCGGCCGGGCCGGGCGCCGGGCGTGGAGGCCCAGTTGCTGGCCCAGGCCGGGAGCCCGCGGCTGATGGGCGACGCGCTGACGACCGTGTCGCACGTGCTCTCGGAAGCCTCGCACCACGTCGGCTTCGCCGTGGCGCCCCAGAGCGACGAGGCTGCGTTCCAGCGGATCGACTTCGTGCCGCTCGGCGGGACCAAGGTGCTGGTGGTGGTCGTGATGCGCGGCGGTCACGTGTCGAACAAGGTCGTGGACATCGGCGAACAGCTGCAGATGTCCGACCTGTATCAGGCGGCGAACTACCTGAACGAGCAGTTCGCCGGCATGCCGCTCAGCGAGGTCCGCGCGGCGGTTGTGGCGCGGATGGCGGAAGAGCGGACGCTGTACGACTCCCTGCTCTCGCGAGCGCTTCGGCTGGCCGAATCCTCGTTTGCAGGCATCACCGGGCCGCAGGTGCTGTTCATCGAGGGCGCGGCGTCGCTCGTCGAAGCCTCCGATGAGGGCGGCCGCGTGTCGCTCGGCACGCTGCGCACGCTGCTGCGGATGATCGAGGAGAAGCACCGGCTCGTGCGGCTCCTGACGGAGTACATGGAAGGGCCCGGGCTGACCGTCATCATCGGAACCGAGCACAGCGAGCCGGACCTGCGTGAGGTCAGCCTCGTGGCCACGACATTCACCGACGGCGACCATCTGGGCGCGATCGGCGTGATCGGCCCGACGCGGATGAAGTACTCGCGGGCCATCTCCATCGTGGACAGCGCAGGCCGCGCGGTGACGCGGCTGCTCCAGCACGGCGGCTGGAGCCAGACATCGTAATCGAGGACCATGCCCGACGACATCGATCCCCAGACATCACCGGCCGAGGCCGCGGACGCGGTCGCGCCGTCCGCCGAAGCCGTCGCGGGCCAGCCAGAGCCCGACGACCTGGCCGCGGCGCGCCGCGAGCGCGATGACTACTACGACCGCCTGCTGCGGAAGACGGCCGAATTCGACAACTACCGGAAGCGTGTCGAGCGCGAACGCCGGGAGATGACGCAGGCCGTGGCCGGCGACGTGCTGGAGTCCCTGCTGCCCGTGGTGGACGATTTCGAGCGCGCCCTCGAGGCGGAGATTGGCGCCGACCCGGCCGCGTACCGCAAGGGCGTGGAACTCATCTACAAGCAGCTGCAGGACCTGCTGACCAGGAGGGGCGTCACGCCCATCGAAGCCGTCGGCCGGCCGTTCGACCCGCGGTTCCACCAGGCCATCACCTACGAACCCAGCCCCGGGCGCACCGACGGCGAGGTCGTCGAAGAGGTTCGACGTGGCTACATGCACGGCGAACGCCTGCTTCGTCCGGCGATGGTGAAGGTGGCCAAGGCGTGAGCAAGCGCGACTACTACGACGTGCTCGGCGTGGCCAGAGGCGCGACCGAGCAGGACATCAAGGGCGCCTACCGCAAGCTGGCGCTCAAGTACCATCCCGACCGAAACCCGGGCAGCGCCGAGGCCGAGGAGAAGTTCAAGGAGGCCGCCGAGGCGTACGCCGTCCTCGCCGACGCCGACAAGCGCTCGGCCTACGACCGGTTCGGCCACGCCGGCGTCAGCGGAGTCGGCGGGCCGGGCGGGTTCGACCCGACGATCTTCGCGGACTTCGGCGACATCTTCGGCGGGCTGCGGGACATCTTCGGCTTCGGCAATCTGTTTGGCGGCGGCGGCGCGCGCCAGAGCGGCCCGCAGCGGGGTTCCGACCTTCGCTACGACCTCGAGGTGTCGTTCGACGAATCGGCGAACGGGATGGAAACCAGCATCAAGATCCCGCGCCAGGAATCGTGCGAGGCCTGCAAGGGCTCGGGCGCCGAGGCCGGCACATCCCCCACCACGTGCCCGCAGTGCGGCGGCCGCGGGCAGGTTCGATACCAGCAGGGTTTCTTCACCGTGGCCCAGACCTGCCGGCCGTGCGGAGGCACCGGCCGGGTCATCACCAAGGCGTGCCCCGAGTGCCGCGGGCACGGCCACATCCCCAGGCAGCGGACGCTGACCGTCCGCATCCCGGCCGGGATTGCCAGCGGTCAGCGGCTCCGTCTCTACGGCGAAGGCGAAGGCGGGCTGCGCGGCGGCCCCCCCGGCGACCTCTACGTCGTCGTGCACGTGCAGGAGCACCCGGTGTTCCGCCGTGAGGGCGACGACCTGTTCTGCCGTGTGCCGGTGACCTTCCCGGTGCTGGCACTCGGCGGCGACGTCCCGGTCCCCACGCTGTCGGGCCCGGAGAAGATCACGATTCCCGAAGGCACCGAGACCGGGCAGGTGTTCCGCCTGCGCGGAAAGGGCATGCCGAGCGTCTCGGGGCGGGGGCGCGGCAATCTGCACGTCACCGTCGATGTCAAGACGCCGAAGAAGCTGACCAAGGAGCAGCGCCACCTGCTCGGACAGCTGGCGAAGACGATGCCTGTCGAGAAGCTGAAGGTCTCCAAGCGCGACGAACCCGAAGAGGACAAGACGGTGTTCGGACGGGTGAAGGACATCTTCAGCTGACAGCCCCTCGACTTCGCTCGGGGCTGCCCTGAGCGAGCGTTGGCGGAACGGGCGAGTCGAAGGGCAGCTGACAGCTGACAGCTAACAGCTAACAGCTGACAGCCGACAGCTGACAGCTAACAGCTGACAGCTGACAGCTAACAGCTAACAGCTGATAGCGGAAGGCCGGCACGAGAGAGGCAGGCGCGGACCGGGTCGGCACGAAGGGCGACTGTGAGGTCCGCCAAACCGGAGCACGGAGGGCCGAGCCGGGCCACGACTGACGTCTCATCGGCCGGCCGTCAACCACCAACGGCCCACTATAGTGACCACCCGATCCTGGCCCGCAATCGAGGTCCGACTCAACGCCTCGTCGGCCGACGAATTCGACCGGCTCGAAGGACTTCTGTCCGCCGCTCTCGACGACTTCGGCCCGTCCGCGATCCAGCAGTTCGACGACCGGTGGCTCGCCTTCTTCAGCGACGCACGCGCCCGCAACCTCGCGGCCGCCGCGCTGCCGGCGGCCCTGCAGGGCCGCGTCGCGGTCGACGCCATCGATGTCGCCGACGAAGACTGGGCCCGCCGCAGCCAGCAGAATCTGACCGCCGTCGAGGTCGGCCGCATCATCATCGCGCCACCCTGGGCGGCGGCGGGTGGCGACGCGCCCGCGCGCGACGACGGCCGCCTGACAATCGTCATTCAGCCGTCGATGGGCTTCGGCACCGGCCATCACGCGACGACGCGTCTCTGCACGGCCATCCTGCAGCGGCTGGACTTGGCCGGCCGCGCCGTGCTCGACGTCGGAACGGGTTCGGGGGTGCTGGCGCTCGTGGCGAGCGCCCTCGGGGCCGGCGCCGTGCGTGCGGTCGACGACGACCCTGATGCGATCGAATCGGCGCGAGAGAACCTGGCGCTGAACGGTGGCGGCAGCGGAATCGAACTGTGCGTCGGCGATTTCCGCGAGATCACGGCGGGCCTCTTCGACGTCGTCGTCGCGAACCTGACGGGCGGGCTTCTGGCCGCGAGCGCCGAGGTGTTGGCAGGCGCCGTCGCCCGAGGCGGGACGCTCGTGATCAGCGGCGTCACGATCGACGAGGAAGCGGACGTGCTCCGGGCCTTCGCGCCTTGGATGACCGTCGTCGAACGGCTCACCGAGGACGAGTGGGTGGCGGTTCGGCTCTGCGCCGAACCGACTGCCCCGGGGCGATCGCCCTTCGACCCCGCTCAGGGCGACCCTGAGCCTGTCGAAGGGCCGCGGGGCTGAAGCCCCGCGCCACAGCTCCTCGCTCCCGCGCCACACCGTCACCCCGCAGGTTCGCGAGTTCGCGAGTTCGCGAGTTCGCAGGTTCGCGAGTTCGCAGGTTCGCAAGATCGCAAGATCGCAAGTTCGCAAGATCTCACGATCGCACGATACGCCTGTCCTAGAGGTCTCCCCACACGCACTGCAGCGCCGTGATCGCGACGGCGGCGGCCGCGTCGGCGCGGAGCGTCCGCGATCCCAGGGTGAGCGGGACGCAGCCGGCGCGGCAGGCCAGCTCGACCTCCTCGTCGGTCCACCCGCCCTCGGGGCCCACGATGAGCAGGGCCGAGGCAGGGGCGGCCTCGGCGAGGAGCCTGCGAACGCCGACGGCATCGGCCGACACGAGGCCGGGCTCGGCGAGAAGGAACCGGCGGGCGCCTTCGGCAGTCTGGCAGCACGCGTCGAACGACTGGGGTTGCTGGACGTCGGGGACGTACGCGCGGCCGCACTGCTTCACCGACGCGACGGCGATTCGCTGCCAGCGGGCTACTCGGCCCGACGCAGCCAGGCGGCGGGAGTCGACCTCGGCTCTGGCGGACACCAGGGGAACGATCGCCGAGGCGCCGAGCATCGTCGCGTCGCGGACGATCCGGTCCATCGAGTCGCCCTTGGGCACGACCTGCGCCAGAACAAGCCGAACCGATGGCTCCGGCGCCGGCTGAACCGCCCCCTCGAGGACCACCCTGGCGGTCGTCCGGCCGATTCGGTGCACCCGCCCGCGGAATTCGCGTCCCCGCCCGTCGAACACCTGCACTCGGTCGCCGACCCGCAGCCGAAGCACCCGGCTGAGGTGCTCCGCCTCGTCGCGGGGAAGGTCGACCGAGGGGCTGTCGCCATCGAGGCCTGGCGCGAAGAAGCGGGCGTGCATGGGCACGGAGATTATAGCCGGTAGCTGGCAGCCGGCAGCTGTCAGCGGATCTTGGTCACGCGAGGTCCGCTGGCCGCGTGGGCGTCCGTGATCCGCCGACAGCTGCCGGCTGAAGGCCGTCTGCAGTGTATACTTCGCTTCGATGTTCTTTCGCGGGCAGACCATCGGGAAGTACCGCATCGTGTCGTCGCTCGGCAGCGGCGGTTTCGGCGCGGTCTACCTGGCCGAGGACACGTGGATCGACAAGAAGGTCGCCATCAAGGTCCCGCACCGCCAGAACATCGACTTCGGTGAACTGCTCCGCGAGCCTCGTCTGCTCGCCAGCCTCAGCCACCCGAACATCGTAACCATCCTGACGGCGGAGAAGCAGGAGAACGTCTTCTTCATCGTCATGGAGTACGTGCCGGGCGAAACGCTCGAGGCCGTAATCGAGCGGGAGGGCGGGCTCGAGCTGGTCCACATGATGGACCTCACCTGTCAGAATCTGCAACGCCGTCGACCATGCGCACTCGCAGGGAGTCCTGCACCGGGACCTCAGGCCCGCCAACGTCCTCGTCACCGAGGGCGGCATGGTGAAGGTGGCCGATTTCGGGACGTCGCGGTTCCTCGAGGTGGCCGGGTTCGGAACGACCGTGACGGGCAGCCCGCCCTACATGGCGCCCGAGCAGTTCCACGGCAAGGCGGTGTTCGCGTCGGACATCTATTCGCTGGGCGTCACGATGTACCAGATGCTCACCGGGGGGCTGCCGTACGAAACGCCGTCGCCGGCCGACCTCGAGCGGCTGATGCGCGGCGAGCTGGTGGCGCCGCCGCGGTCGCGGAACAGCCGGATTCCGAAGGAGCTGAACGACATCGTGATGCGCGCCATGGCGCCGGCCGTCGGCGAGCGGTACCAGCGGGCGGGGGAACTGCTGGACGACCTGCTGGCGGCGCGGAGCAAATGGGCCGGCACGTGGAACGCGCGGCCCGGCGCGGGCCAGGCGGCGCCGCCGCGGCGTTCGGCCGCCGCCGGCGGAGACATGCAGGACATCAGCGGACGGCTCCGGGCGCGCGAGGCGCCAGCTGCACGATTCTGCTGGCACTGTCGCAAGCCGCTGCACTCGCGCACCGATCGGTGCCCGTTTTGTGGCGAAGCACAGTAGTGCTAGAATCCAAACTGCCTTCCGGCCCGGTCGTTTCCGGTCGAAATCACTCGTCAGGCGAGGTGGTCCATGCCGTTTGCGGGCACCGGTGTGATCTGGATGAACGGGTCGCTGGTGAACTGGGGTGACGCGAAGATCCACATCGGGTCGCACGTGATCCACTATGGGAGCGCCGTGTTCGAGGGAGCGCGCTGCTACAGCACGCCGAAGGGCTCGGCCTGTTTCAGGCTCGATGCCCACACGGCCCGGCTGTACGACTCGGCGAAGATCTACCGGATGCCGATCCCGTACGAGCCGGCGGCGCTCAACCAGGCGATCTTCGACACGATCCGCGCGAACCACTTCAAGGCGTGCTACATCCGCCCGCTTGTCTATCGCGGCTACAGCGAATTGGGCGTCAGCCCGTACGGCTGCCCGATCGACGTCGCCATTCTCTGCTGGGAGTGGGGCACCTACCTGGGACCCGAGGCGCTCGAGAAGGGCGTGGACGTGCGTGTCAGTTCGTGGACGCGCGCCGCGCCGAACACGTTTCCGACGATGGCGAAGACCGTCGCGAACTACGCGAGCAGCCAACTGATCAAGATGGAGGCGATTGCCGACGGCTACGCCGAGGGGATCGCGCTCGACGTCAACGGCCACGTCAGCGAGGGCAGCGCCCAGAACCTCTTCATGGTGCGGCGGGGCATCCTCCACACCCCGCCGGTTCATGCCTCGGTGCTGCCGGGCATCACGAGGGATTCCGTCATCACGATCGCCCGCGACATGGGCTACGACGTTCGCGAGACGACCATCCAGCGGGAGGCGCTCTACGTCGCCGACGAGCTGTTCTTCGTGGGCACGGCCGCCGAAGTGACCCCGATCCGGTCGGTGGACCGGGTCCCGATCGCCACCGGCGCGTGCGGCCCGATCACCCGGGCGGTCCAGAAGCGGTTCTTCGAGATCATCAACGGCGAGGTGCCCGACACCCACGCCTGGCTGCAGTACCCTAATCCCGGCACACTGAACGACCGACAACAGGAGTGGGGACAGGAGCGGCTCGAGCCCGTCCCCTGCCTGGAGAGCTATGCACGTCAACGACCTGCTGAAGGTTGCCGTGGAGAGCGGGGCCTCCGACCTGCACCTGAAGGTCGGGAGCTTCCCGATGATGCGCGTCAGCGGAGCGCTGTTGCCCGCTTCGGAGGAGCGCCGCCTGACCCACGAGGACACCGTCGCGATGGCGGCCTCGGTCATGTCGGCCGCGCAGCGGCAGAAATTCAAGGAGTCACAGGAAGTCGACCTCGCCTACAGCATCCCGTCGCTCGGGCGGTTCCGCTGCAACGTGTTCCAGCAGCGCGGGACGATCGGCATGGTCCTGCGCGTGATCCCGATGCGGATCCGGACGATCGAGGAGCTGAGCCTGCCCGGCGTCCTGGCGAAGATCGCCGACGAGGACCGCGGCCTCGTGCTGGTCACCGGGACGACCGGCTCGGGCAAGAGCACGACGCTCGCCGCGATGGTGGACCACATCAACGCCACGCGCTGCGTGCACGTGATGACCATCGAGGACCCGATCGAGTTCCTGCAGCGAGACAACCGGTCGATCGTCAACCAGCGCGAGGTGGCGGTCGACACGCACTCGTTCTCCTTCGCCCTCCGCAGCGCCCTGCGCCAGGACCCGGACGTCATCCTCGTCGGCGAGATGCGCGACTTCGAGACCATCGAGACCTCGCTCGTGGCGGCCGAAACGGGCCACCTCGTCTTCTCCACGCTGCACACCCTCGACGCGACGGAGACGATCAACCGCATCATCGCGGTCTTCCCTCCCCACCAGCAGAAGCAGATCCGGCTCCAGCTGGCGGCCGTGCTCAAGGCGGTCATCTCGCAGCGCCTGATCCCCCGAGCGGACGGCAAGGGCCGCGCCGCGGCAGTCGAGGTGATGATCTCGACGCCGTTCATCCGCGACTGCATCGTGGACAAGGAGAAGACGCACCTCATCCCGGGGGCCATCGCCGCGGGCACCTCGCAGTACGGCATGCAGACGTTCGACCAGTCGATCTTCATGCTCTACGAGAAGGGCGTCGTGTCGTACGAGGAGGCGCTTCACTGGGCGTCCAACGTCGACGAGTTCAAGCTCCGGGTACAGGGCATCGCGATGACCTCCGACGCCGCGCGCGACGAAATGGCGCGCGCGGGCATGTCGGGCGCCGTCGACGTCCAGCGATTCAGCAAGTAGGCGCATGAGCGACCCCGATCGCGCGGCATACGCGGCCGGCCTCGCCCTGCTCGCGCGGCGTGAGCTGTCCGAGGCGCAGGTCCGCGATCGGCTCCGCCGGAAGGACCACACGGCCGAGGCCGTCGATCGGGCGGTCGCGCGCCTGCGGGAAGCCCGGGCGGTGGACGATCGGCGGGTGGCGGTGAGCGCGGCGCGCACCGAGGCCCAGATCCGGTCGCGCGGACGAGGCTACGTCCTCCGCAAGCTCCAGTCGCTCGGCATCGCCGCCGACACCGCCGCCGACGCGGTGGATGAGGTGTTCGGCGCCCTCGACGAGTCGGCGCTCCTCGCCCGTGCCCTGTCACGCCGCCTGCGCGGCCCCTCGGCCCCCATCCGCGACCAGGCCCACTTCCACCGCCTCTACCAGCAACTCGTCCGACAGGGGTTCCAGCCGTCGGCCGTCCTCGCGGCCCTCAAGGCGCGCGCAAAGGCCGGCAGCGTGCCGGAAGACGACGAGTCCTGACGCCGGCTTTCGCCGCTACAATAGAACCCTATGACCTCGAACGAGATCCGCGCGTCGTTTCTCGATTACTTCGCCCGGAACGGCCACCGCATCGTCGCCAGTTCACCGCTCGTCCCCGCCAACGACCCAACGCTGCTGTTCACCAACGCCGGGATGAACCAGTTCAAGGACTGCTTTCTCGGCAAGGAGCGCCGCGACTACCGCCGGGCCGCCAGCTCCCAGAAGTGCATGCGCATCAGCGGCAAGCACAACGACCTCGAGAACGTCGGGCCGTCGCCGCGACACCACACGTTCTTCGAGATGCTGGGGAACTTCTCCTTCGGCGACTACTTCAAGACCGACGCGATCCGGTTCGCATGGGAACTGCTCACCGACGTGTGGAAGCTCCCGCCCGAACGGCTGTACGCGACGATCTTCAGGCACTGGGACAAGGTCGCCCTCGTCCCCCGCGACGACGACGCGTACGAGATCTGGAAGCAGTACCTGCCGGCCGGACAGATCAGCGAACTCGGTGCGGACAACTTCTGGCAGATGGGCGACACGGGGCCGTGCGGGCGGTGCTCGGAGATTCACTACTTCCGCGGGAATCACCTGCCGTGCGACCAGCCCGTGTGCCTGGGCGTCGCCTGCGAGTGCCAGCGGTACGTCGAAGTCTGGAACAACGTCTTCATGGAGTTCGACCGCCAGCCCGATGGCACGCTGAACCCGCTGCCTGCGCCATCGATCGACACGGGCATGGGTCTCGAGCGGCTCACGGCCATCCTGCAGGGCGTGATCTCGAACTATGACACCGACCTGTTCACACCGCTGCTGTCGGCCATCGGCGACATCGCCGGCACCCGCTACGAGGCCGGCATGTCCCCGAGCGATGTGTCGATGCGCGTCATCGCCGACCATGCGCGCGCGACCACGTTCTGCATCGCCGACGGGGTGGTGCCGTCGACCAAGGGCCGGGGATACGAGCTGCGCCGGATCATGAGGCGCGCCATGCGGCACGGCAAACGGCTCGGCATCAACGAGCCGTTCTTCCACCGCCTGGTGGACGTGCTCGTTCGCGAGATGGGCGCGGCCTACCCGGAGATCGGCGCCCACCGCGACTACGCCGTCCGGCTGATTCGCACCGAGGAGGAGCGCTTCGAGTCGGTGCTGACAAGCGGGCTGCCGCGCCTCGAGGAGGCGCTCGATCGGGCGGCGGCGGGCGACAAGGTCCTGGAAGGCGATGAGGCCTTCCGGCTGTACGAGACCTACGGCGTGCCGCGCGACTTCATCGAGGACATGGCAGGCCAGCGCCAGGTGAAGTTCGACATCGAGGGGTTCCTGGAGGTGATGGAAGCCCAGAAGAAGAAGGCTCGGGCAAGCAGCGCGTTCGGCCCGGCAACCGCCGGGACGGGCCTTTCCTTCGCCGCGACCGAGAAGCTCAAGGGCGCCGCCGACCAGTTCGAAGGCTATGCGGCCACCCGAGTGGAAAGCGCCATCGTGCTCGCCACGCTGGACGAGGATGGCCAGCCGGTCGATGCCCTGGCGGAGGGCCAGTCCGGCTATGTCGCGCTCGACCGCACGCCGTTCTACGCCGAGTCCGGGGGACAGGTCTCCGACAGCGGCCGGCTCGTCAGCGTGACCGGCGAGGCGCGCGCCAAGGTCGAAGGGCTCGTGCGCGCCGGCGCGGATCGGCCGCGCCTGCATCGGGTCCGCATCAAGACGGGCGAACTGCAGGAACGCGACGTCGTCGTCGCCGAAGTGGACGAGTACGCTCGGGACGCGACGCGGCGCAACCACACCGCGACCCACCTGCTGCACGCCGCGCTGCGGCAGGTGCTCGGGCCGCACGTCAAGCAGGGCGGCTCGCTCGTGTCCCCGGACAGGCTGAGGTTCGACTTTGCCCACGACGCGGCGCTGACACCGGAGCAACTCGAACAGGTCGAGCTGATCGTCAACGAGCAGGTCTGGCGGAACACCCCGGTGCAGACCGACGTCAGGTCCACCGACGAGGCGATTGCGGCCGGCGCGATGGCGCTGTTCGGCGAGAAGTACGGGAGCAGTGTGCGCGTGGTGTCGGTCCCCGGCTTCAGCGTCGAGCTGTGCGGAGGCACGCACGTGAAGGCAACCGGCGACATCGGTCTCTTCACCATCGTCCAGGAAAGCGGCGTCGCGGCGGGGCTTCGCCGCATCGAGGCGCTGACCGGCAGCGGCGCGCTCGCGCTTCACCAGGGGCACCGGCGGAATCTGGACGCCATTCTCGGGGCGCTGAAGGCGCCGGCTGAGCAGGCGGAGGCGGCCATTGAGCGGCTCGGCGCCGAGGCCAAACGCCTGGCCAAGGAGAACAGCCAGCTGAAAATGAAGCTGGCGATGGATGGCGGCGGCGCGCCCGCCGCGTCGGACGATGACACGATCGATGCCGGCGGAGTGAAGCTGGTGGCCAGGCGCGTCCAGGGCCTGGACAAGACGGCGCTCGGCCAGCTGGCCGACAAGCTGAAAAACAGGCTGCAAAGCGGTGTGGTGGTGCTGGCCTCCGAGAACGAAGGCCGCGTGTCCATCGTCGTGTCGGTCACAAAGGACCTCGTGCCGAACATCCACGCCGGGAACATCGTAAAGAAGATCGCGCCGTTCGTCGGCGGGGGCGGCGGCGGCCGTCCCGACTTCGCCGAAGCCGGCGGGAAGGACCCCGCGGGGATCGACGCCATGCTCGCGGAGGCCCGCACCGTGGTGTCAGGCATGGCGACCAAGTAGCGCGGCCCGGGCCTTGAGCCCTGAGTGTCGTCGGGCGGGTCTTCAGACCCGCCACCGTCTGAGGAGGCAGCAATGGGTCTGATGGACTTCATCAAGGGCGAGCTCATCGACGTCATCGAGTGGACGGACGATTCCCGCGACACGCTGTCGTACCGGTTTCCGGACGAGGACAAGGCGATCAAGAACGGCGCGCAGCTCATCGTCCGCGAATCGCAGGTCGTGCAGTTCATGTACCTCGGCCAGTTCGGCGACACGTTCCAGCCGGGCAAGCACACGCTGACGACCGACAACATCCCGGTGCTCACCAAGCTGCAGTCGTGGAAGTACGGCTTCAACTCGCCGTTCAAGGCCGACGTCTATTACATCGCCGCGCGGCTCTTCACCGGCAACAAGTGGGGCACGGCCAACCCCATCATGGTGCGCGACCAGGACTTCGGCATCGTGCGGATGCGCGCGTTCGGCACGTTCGACTTCAAGATCATCGAGCCGCGGCTCTTCCTGAAGGAAGTGGCCGGCTCCGACCAGCACTTCAGGCTCGACGAGTTCGCCGAGACGATGCGGTCGCGCATCGTGAGCATCTTCAGCGAGGCGCTGGCCTCGTCCCACGTGCCGGCGCTCGACGTCGCGACGCGCTACACGGAGCTGGGCGAAGCGCTGCTGCCGCTCATCAACCCGGTGGTGGGCGGGAAGTACGGCCTCGAGATCACGAGCTTCATCGTCGAGAACGTGTCGGTGCCGCCCGAGGTCGAGCAGGCCATCGACAAGCGGTCGAGCATGGCCGCCGTTGGCAACCTCAACGACTTCGTGAAGTACCAGATGGGCAAGGGCATGGAGTCGGGGACGGCCGGAGGCGGCGGGATGGCCGCCGAACTCGCGGTCGGCTTCGGCATCGCGCAACAGATGATGCAGCAGGGCATGAGCCCGGCGCAGGCCGGCGCCGCTGGCGCGAAGGGCGCCGCGGATGCGGCGGCCGCACCGACGGCGGCGCTGCTCTCCCCCGCCGACGTTGCCCGGCAGCTCGGCGTGCCCGAGGCCGACGTGATGGCCATCATCGAGTCGGGCGAGTTGAAGGCGAAGAAGATCGGCACGAGCTACCGGGTGACGAAGGCCGCGCTGGACACGTACCTGGCGCAATAGTAGCTGTCAGCTCACAGCTGGCAGCTCACAGCTCACAGCTGATAGCTGATAGCTGTCAGCTGATAGCTGTCAGCTGATAGCTGATAGCTCCGAGGACACGGCATGTCCGAAATCGCAGCCCTCGAGAAGCACCCCTGCCCGGCGTGCGGCGCGCAGGCCGAGTGGAACCCCTCGAGACAGAAGCTCGTGTGCCCGTTCTGCGGCACCGAGGCACCGTACGCGGTGGACAAGGACTCAGGGAAGGTTCAGGAACTCGACCTCGTCTCGGCCCTGCGCTCCATTCCGGACGAAGACCGCGGCTGGCAGACCGACCGCCGCAGCGTGCAGTGTCAGAGCTGCAAGGCGGTGATGGTCTACGACCCCGCGCGCGTCGGCCAGAACTGCGAGTTCTGCGGCTCCCCCGCGCTGGTGGACTACCAGGAAATCAAGTCGCCGATCCGGCCGCAGAGCCTGCTGCCGTTCAAGGTGACGGCAGCGCAGATCCGCGAGAGCATGCGCTCGTGGTACGCCGGGCGCTGGTTCGCCCCCGGCAAGCTCAAACGCCTCGCGCTCGTCGATCAGGTCAAAGGCCTGTACATCCCGTACTGGACCTTCGACGCCCAGGCGGAATGTCCGTGGCGGGCCGAAGCCGGCTATTACTACTACGTTCAGGAGTCGTACACCGATAACCAGGGCAAGCGGCAGACGCGCCAGGTCCGCAAGGTGAGATGGGAGCCTGCCAGCGGCCACGTCTCGCATTTCTTCGACGACCAGCCGGTTCCCGGCAGCCGAGGCATCGACGCGGGCCTGCTGCGCGGGATCGAACCGTTTCCGACGAAGGAACTCGTCCCCTACGACACGGCCTTCCTGTCCGGGTTCGTGGTGGAGCACTACCAGGTCGTGCTGCTCGATGCGGCGAAGCAGGGACGCGAGCGGATGAACGCGGAGCTGCGGACCCTGTGCTCGGCCAGGGTGCCCGGCGACACCCAGCGCAACCTCGAGATCTTCCCGACCTACTCGGGCGAGACCTTCAAGCACATCCTGGTGCCGCTGTGGCTGCTGACCTACACCTACGGGAAGCGCGTGTTCCAGGTCGTGGCCAACGGCTACACCGGCGCGATTGCCGGGAAGTACCCGAAGAGTCCATGGAAGGTCGCCGCTGCCGTTGTGGCAGTCATTCTTGCTATCATTGCGTTCGCGGTCTTGGCAAATAATTAGGGCGTATAGCCGAATGCGTAAAGGTTTCTCCCGCCAGGCCGATACTAGGATTTGAGGTGTTGTCTCTGCGCATCGCTCTCGTCGCCATCGCCTCTGGCCACAGTGTCGTCGATTGCCGACGCCCAGATCTACACCTGGCGCGACGCGAACGGCGTGCTGATGATGGCGGACACGGCGCCGACAGACAGATCAGTCGAGGTCCGCACCTTCAAAGTCCCCGGCTCTACCGAGTCGATCCGCGTCACCAAGCCCGTCTCGAGCGCCTATCGCGCGACCTACGACGACCTCATCGTCGACTACGCCAAGGCGAAGAACCTCCGCCCCGACCTGGTTCGGGCGGTGGTCCAGGTCGAATCCGGGTTCAACCCGCAGGCGGTGTCGCCCAAGGGCGCAATGGGACTGATGCAGCTGATGCCGTCGACCGCCGCGCAGCTCGGCGTGAGCGCGCCCTTCGATCCCGAGCAGAACATCCGCGGCGGCACCACCTACCTGCGTCAGTTGCTCGACCGGTTCCAGGGGAACGAGGAACTCGCGCTGGCCGCCTACAACGCCGGGCCGATGGCCGTCGATCGCTACGGCGCGAAGGTGCCGCCCTACCAGGAAACGCGCGACTACGTTCGCAAGGTCAAGACGCAGACCAGTGTCGGCACCGGCCAGGCCCGCCGACCAATCTACTACAAGTGGGTCGAGACCGTCGACGGCCGCGACGTCGTCCGCTACTCCGATACCCCGCCGGTGTCCGGGCCCTACACGGTCGTCGACCCCTCGCGGGTACTGAGCGCCTCGCCCCGCCACGCTGTCGTCGAGTTCAGCGGGTCACGCCAGCGCACGCCAGCGCAGACGGAACAGGCAGGCGACGAGCGCGAGCGCGCCGAGCGTGGGGATCCCGCTGTTCATCACGAACATATACAGCGGGCGCCTCATCAGGTCGAAGATCGCAAAACTCGTCACGAAGAGACCACCGATGAACGCTGCCCGCCACGGCCAGCCAGTCTCCCGCCAGCGATCGACCAGACACAGGTAACCCGGCAGACCGATGATCAGCAGGTAGTCCCAACCCTGCGGTGAGATGAGCGGCACGAGGATCGCGAGCATGCCGTATTCGAGGCATTCGGGCGAACGCACCCGGCGGCGCGCGAGCACCGCCGCGCCGGCGATGGCGAAGGCCACCGCCGAGGTCCCGCCCGTGAGCGCCAATGGCGCAGCGTCGGGCCGCCACCACTTGGCCCACATCGACGCGAACGAGATGTTCTCGTGGCCGACGAGCGTGTGCGCCGTCGACTCGGTGACCAGCCGATACCAGCCCGCCAGCAGGTCGAGATTCCCCTCCCATCCGTAGACCGCCGCCGGCAGGAGAAGGCCGGCAGCCGCCACGCCCGAGAACGCGGCGAGCGCGCCCGCGCCAGACGCCCAGATCAGCCACGGCACGAACACGAGCGCGTACGGCTTGACGAAGACCCCTACGCCCACGAGCACGCCGGCCGCAACGTGGCGTCCGCGCCCCGAGGCGACGACCGCGGACAGCAGCACGATGCCGAGCAGGACGTTGGTCTGGCCGAACGCGAGCTCTTTCACCAGGAACTTGCCCATCACCAGGAGACCGAGCCAGATGAGCGTGTTGTCACGCAGGCGGCGTTCGGGCACGGCCAGAAGCGACAGCCGCACGAACCACGCCGCCATGCCGACCGACAGGGCAAACCAGATGCCTTCCGCCACAGCCTTCGGCAGCCACGCGAACGGCGCCATCACGAACGCGAACGCCGGCAGGTACTTGTACTGATAGTGCCCGTCGTCGAGGCGAAAGAGCGGCTCGGCCGCAAGCGCGCGCGCCGCGGCCGTTCGGTACACCTCGAAGTCGACGAGCTCGGTGCGAATCAGGCGGAGGAGGATGTACGCGCCAATCCCGAGCAGGATCGTGAGGAGCGTCCACATCCGGGGGCGGACACGTGTCATGCGACCGTTCTACTGCCTTCCGATCACCGCGCCCAGCCTCTCGACCGGCAGCGCATTGTAGAAGAGGCCCACGCAGTTCGACAGGCCGCCATTGAGGACGATGTACTCCTTCAGTCCGTCTTCCGACTGCGGGACGTACCTGAAGGTGACGAATTGGATCGCCGACGTCGGCAACCGCCGGTCCCAGCATTCGGGGCCGTCCTCTCCGTTGGTCGCGAACGCCGGACGGTCGAGCTGGCCGGGGGCGACCGAGGCATCCATCACCTCGCACATCGTGACAGGGATCCAGAATGGTGGGCGGCTCGGGTTCGATACCACGACGGTGCCGTCGCGGTAGAGGTCAACGCCGGGCGCGATCTCCTTCTCGAGCGGTTCCCTCAGCGCCGGGTTGTCGCCGGGTTCCCATCCATGTTCGTCGAGCCGGTGCCCCACGCAATAGGCGGGGTCGTTGATGTGCACCTCGGTATCGTGCGCAGACCAGGCCGTGGCAGTCTTGACCACCCCTTTTTCGAGGTAGAAGTACAGGAACGCGAAACTGACGGCACCCCTGGTGCCGTGGAACTCCGGCCCCGTGGGCTCCTCCGTCGGGCAGCCATCACCGCGGAGGGACACCTCCGCATCGAAGCCCTTCGGCGGCGCAACCACCGCGTCGTTCTGGTGGAACCACTCGGCGACGCCGGTGACATTCCTGGTGAAGGCCGCCACATCCACACTGCTCCCGCACGAACGGATGCGGCTCCCGATCTTCCATGCGCCGGCCTTGTCCTTCGCGAACCTGCTCTCCTGGCTGGCTGAAAGATGGCCCGCGGCCAGCAGGGCGCCCAGGACCGCGAGCGCCACGGGTGGGAACGGATTGCGGAGCAGGGCGTAGAACGATGATAGATCTGTAAGCCGTAGCCAAAGGGATGGACGCATGTCGAATCTGTATTCGGAACCGCGATCGTTCGGCAATCCGAACCGACCCCTTCACCTATGCGAAACTGACCAGCCGGCGCAGGGCCGGCGCGACCGCGCCCCCTCTACTTCGCCACCCGCCCGAAGATCGAATCTTCCAGCGGCTTGTTGTTCTCGATCTTCTGGAGGCGAATCGTCACCGACTGCACGGCGTTCGTCACGACCAGCGTGAAAGGCAGCTTCACGCCGTCCACGTCGCGGTAGTCGGACGGATCGGTCGTCTGGTCGATCTCGCCGCCGGCTTCGGGGACGTTCACCCTCGTCACCGACCGCATCAGCTGCCACGTCTGCGCGTCGAAGTAGAGGCGGGACACCGAGCCCTTCTTCGGCGTGTACACCAGGACGACGGCGTCTTTGTCGCCCAGCCTTACCTTGCCGGCGACCTCGACCTTGTCGCCCGCCTCCTTGTAGTTCAATAACGGAGACGGGAAACGGGCGTTGAGCATGTTGTCCAGCTGATTGCCCGTGAACTCCCGCTCGCCGTTCACGCTGTTGATCTCGAATGCCGTCTTCCCGTCGCACCGGCGGTCGATGACCATCTCCGACCCGCCGAAGCCGCTGAGGTCCAGCTTCATGATCGACCGGGCCTTGTTCGGCGCCTTGTAGGTGAACTCGACGGCCCCGCCGATGTCGACGCCCTGCGTCGACACCGAGATCGCGCCGGTCGCCACACGCGAGGTCAGCTTCGTCAGTGCCGCGCGACCCCCCATCGCCGTCAGCACCTTCTCCACGGCCTCATCGGCGGTCTGCGCCTGGGCGGCTCCCGCCCAGAAGACGATTCCAGCTGCCACCGCCCATCTCGTCGCTGATTTCATGGCCGTTCTCCCGGTATCGCGAGAGCCCGCGGGGCCCCTTCTCGGGTGGCGCGGTCGCTCGGCTGCCCCGAAGGGCACTCTAGCACACGTGCCCTTTGATTCTGATACGCTAGCGGCGTCGGCGCGGTTCATGCCTTCGGCTGCCCCGGGTGGACCGCGGGGCCGTGCGGGGAACAAGCCCGGCAACGCCGTCGTCCTGAGGAGGTAGCCGTGACCGACGCTGAGCGAATCTGGGGCGAGAGGAGTGACGCCGACCTGCTCGACGCGGCTGGGGACCTGGACCAGTTCACCCCGGACGGGCAGCGGATCATTCGGGCGGAGCTGAAGCGCCGCGGGCTTGAAGACCGGGTCGATCGGCTCGGCGGCGACGAACCCGGAGAAGGTACAGCGCCCGCCGTCGAGTGCCTGCGCTGCAACGTGCCCCTCCGCCTGCTCGACTCGGACCCGAGCGAGGCGGCCGCAAACTGGGCCGGGAGCCGTGGACTCCGTTCACTCGCGGAGTTGAGTGACACATTCGACGTGTACCTCTGCCCGCAGTGCGGGCACGTCGACCTGTTCGCCCGGATCGCGCTCGATGAAGAACCGGCGGAGTGAGGCGGAGGAGCATACTCATGGACCAGTATTTCGTTCTGGCGCCCGATGGCAGCGAGTACGGCCCGGTGGACCTGCCGGGACTGCTGCAGTGGCTTCGCGAGGGACGGGTCCTCGAAGCCACACTGATCCGCAGGAACGGAGCCGACCCGGTACCGGCCGAGACCCTGCCGGAGCTGGCCGCCGCCTTCTCGCCCCCGCCTCCGCCGGCCGGACCGCCGTTCCCGGGCTCCGTCGCTCTGCCGGCTGAGTTCAGGTCGTGGGACTTCATCGGCCAGGCGTGGGAGCTGGTGAAGCCGCACTGGCTGCCGCTGGCCGCAATGTGCGTCCTCGCGTTCCTCATCGGCTGCGTCCCCTGCGCGATGTTCGTGATTGGCGGCGCGATCTACGTGGGCGTGAGCCGCGCCATCTTCGGCCTCATCGCCGGGCGGCCGCCGAAGGTCGGCATGATGTTCGAGGGATTCGATCGGTTCGGCCAGGCGTTCCTGGCGAATCTCGTCGTGGGCCTTCTGGTCGGCATCGGCACGCTGTTCTGCATCGTGCCGGGCATCATCCTCGGCATCATGTGGATGTTCGTCAATTTCGTCCTGGCCGAAACCAATCTGGATTTCTGGCCGGCCATGGAGTACAGCGCGAACCTCACGGCTGGATATCGGTGGAAGCTCTTCTGCCTGCTGCTGGCGTGCTTCGTCGTGTACGTGCTGGGGCTGCTCGCGTGCGGCGTCGGCCTGGTTGTCGCCGTGCCGGTCATCGTCACCGCAATGGCCCTGGCCTACCGGTTCCTGCAGGCGCGCCAGGCGGCACGAACGGCGTGATCGAGGCCCCGCCCCGCCTCTTCGATTCCGCGCGACGCCGTTCGAAGGCCTGGCAGGCGGCGGCACTCGCGGCGCTGCTCGGCGCGGCGGCGCTGGCAGACCCCGCTCGCCCGCTGCCGTTCGACGTATGCCTCTTCAACCGGCTGACGGGCCTGCCCTGCCCGACGTGCGGCATGACCAGAGCGGTGTGCCACGCCGTTCACGGCCACTGGGCGCGGAGTGTCGAGGAGCACCCGGCCGGACTGATCCTGGCGGCGGGCCTTGTCGGATGGATGCTGTGGGCGGCGGCGGAGGCCTGGCACGGTCGGCCGATTGCCGAGGCGCCCCGCCGTCTCCTCGCGAAGGTGTTCATCATCGCCGGCGCCGCGGTGTCGGGGGTGAACTGGATCGCGCAGCTGATCTCGCCGCGGGGCTGACGCCTTCGCCCAACAGGGCTACGGCGCCCAGGGAAGCCCCGCGCCACACCTGCCCGCCGGCCGCTGAGGCCGATTCCGCGCGCGCGACGTCTAACACGCTGATGAAACCAGCACTGGTCGTCGCCGTCGTCGCGCTGCTCGCACTCGGAATCGCGGATGCCGCCGCAGCGCAGCCGCCCGCAGCCGTACCCCGCCGGCGGCGGCGCTGACGCAGGCCGAAGCCCAACGCATCTTCACGGATCTCCTTCGGCGCTTCTTCGATGCCTACGCGCGAAAAGACCTCCAGGGAATGACGACTCTCTACCACCCGGGCGGCCCGGCCCGCTTCAGGCGCAACGTCGTCCTCGTCGAATTCGACCTTCGGCAGGTCGAGCTCGGCGGATTGGCGGTGAAGAACGCGAGTGCCGACGCCGGGGGCGGCCGCGCCCGCGCGATTCTGGACCTGACGGTCACCGAGGAGAAGACGAAGCGGGTGCGCAGCGAGCGACGCGTGCGCGACTTCACCTTCCTGCCTGACGACACGGGAACGTGGAGGATCTGGAACGAGGTCTCGCCGGCCGGCGAGCTGGCGCGCCGGCTGCTCGCGACGCCGGCCGCCGACCGCGACGCCCTCATCGCCGCCGAGCCCGAGATGTCCTCGGACGATGCCCTGACGGGCCTGACGATCGAAGCCGGCAGGCTCCAGGCCCAGCAGAGCTATGACCAGGTGCTCGACGCGCTGGCTCTCCAGACGCGACTGGCCCGGACACTCGGGAACCTGGAGGCTCTGGGACGCGGGTTGATCCAGACCGGGTCGCTGCGCATGCTGACCGGCCGCTATGTCGAGGCCGCCGAGGCGTTCTCGGGCGCGCGGGAAGCGTTTGTCGCCGTCGGGGATCGCGGCGAGGTGGCCGGGTGCAGCGCCAACCTGGCGAACATCGCCTACATGCAGGGCCGCTTCGCGGAAGCCGCCGAGAGCTACCAGCAGGCCTACGAGGTCTTCGAACAGTTGAACGAGGACGCGCGGATGGCGAGCGTGCTGCACGGACTCGGAAACGCGCTCTACATGCAGACCGAGTTTGCGCGGGCGCTCGAGTACTACACCCGGGCCGTCACGATCCTCCAGCGGACGAAAGACACGCGCGGGGAGTCGAGCGCGCTCCAGGCCATCGCGATGGTACACAAGGAACTCGGCGACTACTCCGCTGCCATCGAGACGTGGCGCAGGAGTCTCGCGCTGGCCGAAACCGGCGGCGACCTGGCCGGCGTGGCGAAGGCCTGGACCGGCATCGGCGAGCTCTTCCGGCTCCAGGGCGACCTGGGCCGCGCGCTCGAGCACCAGGCCAAGGGCCTCCAGATCTGGGAACAGCTGAAGAACGCGGGCGCGGCGGCGGCGACGCATTTCGCCATCGGCCAGCTCCACGCGCTCGCGCGCAACTACCCGCGCGCGCTCGAGTCCTACCAGAAGGCGCTCGATCTCGACCTGGCGCTGGTCGGAGACCCGGCCACATCCGAGGCGGGCCAGGCGCGCGACCTCGGCGGGATGGGCGGCGCGCATTTCGCGGAGGGGCAGCCGGATGTCGCGCTCACGGAGTACGAGCGGAGCCTCGCCCTCCGCGAGAAGACGCGGGACGATGCCGGCGTGATGTGGACGCTGGTGCACATCGGCGTCCTCCACGCGTCGCAACGCCGGGCCGAGGCGGCCGGCAAGGCGTACGAGCGCGCCCTCGGGCTCGCCGAATCGAAGCAGGATCAGAACGCCGTCTCGACCATCTTCGCGCTCCGAGGCCAGTTGGAGTTCGAGCAGGAGACTCTCGACGCCGCGCTCGCGTCGGCAGCGCGGGCGGTGAATGTCGCCACGCTCGTCGAGCGCTTCGACACGGTGGCCTACGCACGTCTGGTCGCCGGGCGGGCTCACCAGAAGGCCGGGCGGGCCGCCGACGCGCGCACGGCCTACGAAGACGCGGCAGCAGCGTTCGGCAAGGTCCCTCCCGGGCCGGCGGCCGACACGTTCTTCGACAATCGCCACGCACCCTACCTCGCCATGGTCGACCTGCTGGCCGGCCAGGGCAGTCTGGCCGAAGCCTTCCTCTGGTCGGAACGCGGCCGGCAGCAGGCGCTGGCCGACATGCTGGGCGGCGACGGCGCGGTGGTCGTGAGGGGCATGAACGCCGAGGAGCTGGAACGTGAGCGCACGATCTCGAAGGACCTGCGCGCGCTCGCCGTGAAGATCCGGAAGGAGCGAGGGCGCCAGAAGCCGGATGTGACACGGCTGGCGGGGCTCCAGGCGGAACAGGCGGCCAGGCAAGCCGACCGCGATGCGCTCCGGCGGCGCCTCTTCGACACCCACCCGGCGCTTCGGCAGATGCGCGCCCAGGGAGAGCCGTGCGGACCCGACGCTGCGTCGATCCTCGACGGGACGTCGGCGGCGCTGGTCTCGTTCGTGGTCGGCGAAGCGCGGACGTGGGTGTTCGCGCTCGGCAAGGACGTGCCGCCCGCCGGGTGGAAGGTGCAGAAGGCCGTTGCCATCGACGTGAAGGCGCCAGACCTCAGCCAGCAGATCAAACGATTCCGCGAGGCGATCGCCAGGAAGGAGGATGCGGCGGCAGATCTCGGTCGCGACCTGTATGCGCTCCTCGTCGAACCGATCCAGGCCGAGTTGGCGAAGAAGTCCCGCCTCGTGATCGTCCCCGACGCGTTCCTCTGGTCGCTGCCCTTCGAAGCGCTCCGGACATCGGCGGGCCGCTACCTGGTGGAAGATGCCGCCATCGCCTACGTCCCGTCGCTCACGGCCCTGACGGCACTCGAGGCCGCCCGTCAGGCCGCGGGGACGCCCCGCTCGCTCGTCGCGTTCGGCCAGCCCAATCTCGGGAAGGCGGTCGAGGAGCGCCTGGCGCTCGTCCGGCCGCCGGCGGCCGGCACGCCGCAGCCCTCATCCGATCGCGAAATCCAGAACGTGGCAGCGCTCTTCGCGCCGACCCGGAGCAGGACCTACCTGGGAGACCAGGCTCGGGCGGACCGGCTGGCCCAGGGCGTCGCCCCCGGCTCGATCCTCCACCTTGCAGTCCCGGTCGTCCTGACCGAGGGCGCACCGCTCTACTCGCCCCTGGCGCTGACGCCGTCCGACGCCGCCGATGCGGGCAGCGGACTGATCGAGATCGCATGGCTGATGTCGTGGAGCCTGCCGGCCGAGGCGGCGGTGGTTTCGCGCGTCGAGTTCGGGCCGGCGTCAGGCGAGGGTGAGGCGCTCACGGCGCTGGCGTGGTCGTTCTACGTTGGAGGGACACCGACGCTCGTTGCCAACCGCTGGCTGGGCGCCCCCTCCGACCCTAACCTCGCGGTGCGCTTTCACCGTGCGCATGCCGGTCCTCAGGGAGCGGTCGGTCAGAAAGCGCGCGCGTCGGAGTCGTTGCGGAGCGCGATGAAGGCGGTCCTCGCGCAGCCGGAAACGCGCCACCCGTTCTACTGGGCGGGCTTCATGGCCATCGGCCGGTAGCAGCGGTCTACTCGGCGGTCTCCACCTGGGCGGGTTCGGTCCGCTCGAGAATCCGCCCGAGCCAGGTGAGCACCAGGGCCGCCTCGACGAGCAGGATGCCGGCGAACACGACGGCCGCGGGCAGCACGCCCGGCCAGCCGACGAACAGGTAGAGCAGCCAGCCGAGGCCCCCCGCCACCGCCGCGGCCGGCAGCACCCCGATGGCGAGCGACAGGAGCGTCCCGGCCATCATCAGCATGTTCTGCCCCATCGCCTCGACGCCCCGCGCCCTCGCGCCTCCCGTGACGACCCAAGCGGGGAACAACACGACCGCGGCGTTCTGGATGATGAGTTGCCCCGCGATCAGCATCGGCGCGAGCACCGCGCCGGCGGCCGCAGCGGCCGCCCGACCCAGCGCGTCTCCGGGGCCCGCGTGCCACGTCGGCGACAAGGCGAGCGCCACGGCCAGCAGGAACCAGACGACGGCCGAGAGGATGAGTGCCGGCGCCATCAGTTCGCCGAACAGCAGTTCGCGCCCGCTGATGGGCCACGTCTTCAGCACCGGCAGCCTCGGCAGATCCATCCGCAGGTCGTTCCGAACCGAGTACGGCCCGAGCAGCGTGGTGAAGCCCGCGAGGATCAGCACGAGCGGAGCCAGCGAACGGCCTCTCTGGTTGAGGCCCATGACCACCGCAAGCACGACAATCGGGATCAGCACGCGCACGACCACGGCCACCGAGACGTAGCGCCCGAACTGGATGGTGTTCTTCCAGAGAACCGCCGTCTCGAGCCGGCCGAGGGGCGCCAGCGCGAACGGCGCCGCGCGCAGCAACGGGGCCGGCGCGCCGCGCCGTCCGCCGGCGGGCCGCCGTTCGGCCGCCGCCGCCGCCTGCTCCAGCTGCGCGTCCGACTTCAGCACCCACCAGTAGTGGGCCGCAACGACGGCCAGCGCGGGAACGAGGGCACGAAGGGACGCCGACGGCCAGACCGAGAACATCGGGGCCATGACCGTCGCAAACGGCCAGAGGGCGACCGCCGCGATTCCCGTCCGGCTCGCGGCCAGGATGCCGCGAAAGGCCTCATCGATCGGCCTCGATGCGATGGCCGACGCGTGCACGGCGCAGGTGCCGACCACGGCGCCCGACACGAGCAGCATGAAGGCCGCAGACGCCCACGCCAGCCACGGCACCTTCGAGCCCGGCGCCCGGAGACTCCCCTTCGTCAGGTTGGCGCCCAGCACGTGCAGGTGGATGGTCGCAAACAGCAGCCATCCGCCGAGCACGAACGACCACCGCCCGGCAGGAGCCGCACGCATCGCTCCCGAGAACAGCGAGGCGATGGCGACGCCGAACAGCAGGCCGAGCTGCGAGCGAAGCAGCTTGTAGTTGAGCAGCGCGCGCCGCGTGACAGGCGCCGTGAAGAAGAACTGCACCTCGGCCCCGTTGAAGACCCATGTCCTCGAGCCGAACGGCCAGAGCCAGACCGCGACCGCAAGGGCCCACAGCGCCAGCGCGCCGCCGGCCACGATGTCCGGCGCGAACGAGGCGAGCGCGGCCATCCCACCATCCGGGTGGCGTGCCGATCGCATCTGGTTCCTGAAGAAGACCCAGTAGAGGTAGACCACTCCCACGACCAGGCCCGCCAGGTATCGGGGTTCCCGCAGCCGACGGACCCTGCGGAGCACCCTGTTCTTGAGCGAGCAGCCGGTGAGGTAGAGGAACGCACCGGTCACGATGTCCCGCCGCCGACGCCATCACCGGTCGCATGGAGGAAGATCTCTTCGAGGTCCGAGCCGGCCTCGGCCAGATCGGCCCGGGCCGCCAGCTCCTCGAGGGTGCCGTCGGCGATCTTCCGGCCCTTGTGGAGGATCAGGATTCGCGTGCAGATCTCCTCGACCAGATGCAGCAGGTGCGAGGACACGACCACGGCGGCCCCCGCGCGCGCCCGCGCCACAATCGTCTCCTTCATCCGCCGGATGCCCAGCGGGTCGAGGCCCGTGAGCGGCTCGTCGAAGAGCAGCACCGGCGGGTCGTGGAGGAGGCCGCACGCGATGACCAGCTTCTGCTTCATGCCGCGCGAGAGCTCGCCGGGCAGCGCGGCTTCCTTGCCGGTGAGCTGCAGTTCGTCGAGCAACCGCGGCACGCGGGCCTCGTAGTCCGCGACCCTGTAGAGGCGGGCGACCAGGTTGAGATGCTCGCGAACCGTCAGATACTCGAAGAGCTGCGGCTCGTCCGGCATGAACGCCAGGCGGCGCTTGGCCGCGACCGCCTCGGCCACGATGTCGTGGCCGTCGATGCGTACCGAGCCCGCCGTCGGCGCCTGAATGCCGACCATGCACTTCAGCGTCGTCGTCTTTCCGGCCCCGTTCGGGCCGATGAGGCCGACGACCTCCCCCCCGGTGACTGAGAACGACAACCCGGTCACGGCCTCGAGGGCACCGTACGTCTTGGTGAGTCCGTCAACGACAATCATCGGGAACCAGTATAGCGAAGGAGGCGGTGGCGGCGCCCGACCGGAGCGGCACGCCGTTCAGCGGCCGGCGGCCGGGGACTGCCGGGACGCCGATTCGTAGGCCGCCGCACGGTACTCGAGCGACGACACGAGCCCGCGATCCCCCGCGGCGCGAGCGAGCCCGGCCGCTGTTCGTGCGGTCGCCGCGGCCTCTGCGAACTGCCCGGAGGCAGCCTGGGCGGCGGCCAGGATCTCGAGCGCGCGAGGGTCGCGGCCCCCGGACAGCAGCACCGCGCGACCGGCCAGTTCCCGCGCGCGCGGCGGATTCCGCACCATCGTGTCCCGTGAGTCGGCGAGGATGGTCGCCAGCCCGGCGAGCAGCGGCCCATCGTCGGGAAGAGCGGCCAGCGCGCGCTCGTAGTGATCGACGGCGAGCTGATCTCGCCGCTGGACCGCGTAGACCTCCGCCAGCCAGCGGTGCGCATCGACGTCGCCCGGCCGTTCGGCCAGCGCACGCTCGAAATGCGGAACCGCCGCGTCGAACTTGCGCTGGCGCGCGAGCACCACGCCCAGGCGGACCTGCCCGGCCGGGTCCCCGGGCGCGAGCGCCACGCCCGTCAGCAGCTCGGCTTCGGCCTCGGCCAGCCGGCCGGCTGCCGAAAGCGCCTCCCCGTAGGCCACGCGCGGACGGTAGTCGGACGGCCTCGCGCCGACGGCGTCCCGCCACAGACTCTCTGCACTCCAATACACCCGGTTCCGATCGCGCGTCGTCACGCCGAGCGCCGAGACGACCACGGCGAGCGCAAGCGCAGACGCGACGGCGGCCGGCCTCGACGCCAGGCGCAGCTTCCGGCCTGCGACGAACAGGCCGATGACCACGGCGGTGATGACCGCGGCGAGCGGCAGGTACATGCGATGCTCGGCCGCCACCTCGGTCACGACCGGCACGACGCTCGATGAAGGCGCGAGAACCAGGAAGAACCAGGCCCCTGGAAACGCGGCCGGGTGCCGGCGCGCCGCCCCGACGGCCGTCAGCAGGACGAGCGCGCCGAGCAAGGCTGCCTGCCAGGCCACGGAGTACAGAGAGGACACGAGCGGCCAGTCATACAGGAATGCGAGCGGCGCGGGCACGAAGACCAGCCGGAGATAGTGCACGATCACCTCCGCCTGGGTCGCCAGGTACGACCAGACCGTTCCGGGGGCCAGGCTGACCGATGGGCCCCGGTGCTCGTACCACACCAGGATTCCGAGGATCAGCCACGTCCCGGCCATGCCCGCCATGAGCAGCCGCCTCAGCCGTGTGGGGCCGCCGGAACTCGGCGCCCCGAAGAGATAGCTCCAGAGCGCGACAACGATCGGCGCCGTCGCCATCACTTCCTTCGTCGCCATTCCAGCCGCGCAACTGAGCCACGCGGCCACGGCCCACGCCCGCGGGTGCTCGCTGCCGTGCGCCCGAATGGCGCCGTAGAGCGCCAGCAGGTAGAAGAGCCCCATGAGCGACTCAACCCGCTGCACGACGTAGGTGACGGCTGCCGTCTGGAGCGGATGCACGACCCACACGATCGCCACCGCCAGCGCCAGCCACGGCGCGGACGCTCCAAACACCGGACCGAGTCGCGGGCTGAGCAGCGTTCGCCGGACGACACCGAACAGGGCGAGGGCCGACGCCAGGTGAATCAGGAGGTTCCCGGCGTGGAAAGGGGTGGGATCGAGTGCCGCCGGCTCGCCGGGCCGCCCGGGCGAAACGGTCGGGCGTGGCCTCGCCTCGGATCCAAACGCGTAGCTGATGGCGAACGAGAGGTTCGCGACCGGCCGGCCCGAGACGGTGGATCGCGGGGGAGGCGACAGCGGAACGGAGAGAGGCCAGAGCGTCCGGATCGTCGGATTGCGAACGATAGCCCGCACGTCGTCCAGGAGGAAGACGCCGCCGAAGCTCGGCGAGAATGCCCAGGCGCCGGCTGCCAGGAGCAGCACGGCCATGGCCAGGAAAGGGAAGCGTCGCGGTGCGGGCGCCGGCGCCGCAGGCGCCGCGCGTGTCGGGCCTTTCCGGGCCGCCCGCCGTCGTGCAGTCACGAGCGCGATCTTAGCATTACTGTCGCGGCCGCCGGGGCGCGACAGCCGGAAGGTCGGCGGGCTACCAGGCGCTGGAGTGCCCGGATTCCTCCAAGTGGACGGCGGTCCAGGATGCGGTGGCCGTTCGAAGCACCGCCTCGCTCGGCCTCGCGTCGGGCCGGAAGCGGTCCGATGCGCTCGTCACGACGGCGCTCAGCATGGTCTTCGGGATCGACAGGAGGCCGCTGACGACCCACGGGCAGTAGCGGTCCGCAGCCTCGCGGGCCAGCAGCGTGCGGGCGGCATCGACCGACAGCGCGTCGCGATACGTCCGCGGGCTGGTGAGCGCGTCGAAGGCGTCCATGACGCTGACGATCCGCACCGCCCAGGGAATGGAGTCGCCGTCGAGCCCGTCCGGATAGCCGCTGCTGTCGGCCCGCTCGTGATGGTAGAGGATGATGTCGAGGATGTCGGAATCGAACCCCAGGGGCTCGGCCATGTCGAAGCCATGCTCGGGGTGCGCCTGCAACGCCCGCCACTGCTCCTCGGTCAGCCGGCCGGGCTTGGCGAGAATCTGGGAAGGCACCATCAGCTTCCCGACGTCGTGCAGCAGGCTGCCAACCCGGATGGTCTCGATCATCGCCTCCGGCAGGCCGTAGTGGGTGGCCAGCTGAACGCTGTAGGCGGCGACACGCCGACAGTGCGCGGCCACCACGGGCCGCCTGGCGTCCATCGCGGCGATGAGTTCGTTGGCATCTCGAGCCGGCCGATTGGGCACTCTCGGTCCTCTCGGGTTGGATGGGGCGGCGCTCGGTTCCTCAATGAGTTCTCGGCCGTTCCCCGCCCGCCCAGTAGGGGATCGTCTGCCCGACGGACATGTGCTATGATAAGGGATTCGTGCCGGGCGGACAAGCCCGGTCGGTCGCTGTCCAGAGGGGAAGACACACGTGGCCAGTCACGCATCCGCACTGAAGGCGCACCGCCAGAGCGTGGTCCGCCGTGAGAAGAACCGCCAGGACCGCTCGAAGCTCCGCGGCGCGCTGAAATCCATTCGGGCGGCCGCATCGGCGAACGACGTCGACGCGGTCAAGAGCCAGATGGCCGAGACCGCCTCGCTCATCGACAAGATGTCCGGCAAGGGCATCATCCACGACAACGCCGCCGCCCGGTACAAGTCGCGGCTCCAGCTCAGCCTGAACAAGGCCACGAAGAAGGGCGCGTAGGCGCCCTCTCGTCACGCGTCCTTTCCGGTCGCGCACAATTCCACGACCAGCCGCTCGAGCAGCACCCGCGGATCTCCGCCCGAGGTCTTCAGGGCGAGATCCGTCCTGAGCAGCGCGTCGAGCGCCCGCGGCAGGTCGCGCGGCGCCACGGTGCGCTCCACGACCGTCCGAAGCAGGCCGAGGATCATGAAGGGCACTGCCCCGTCGGCCAGCTCGAGTTCGAGGTCCCTGAGGGCGGCCGCGGTTCGCCGGTTGGCCACCTCGCCCCACAGCCTTCCTCCGCCGGCCGACGCCGTCCGGCTGATCACCGCGCTGACCTGGTCCTTGGCGATCGTCCTCTGTCCGGCCGCGTACAGCAGGACGCGTTCGACGTCCGCCCGCAGCCGCGCGACGTCGGCGCCCGCCATCTGACGCAGGAGGTCGGCGGCGGCGCGGTCGAAGCGCACGCCGTGCTCGACTTCGAGCGCCCGGATCACGTCCGCCGACGCCTCGCACGTCACGACGACCGCTTGTTTCGCCAGGGGAAGAAACGTGCGCTGCAGCCCGGCGCCGAACAGCGCGACGACCGCGTGCGGGTGCGGCCGGGCGGCATACGCCTTCAGCAGCGCCAGCTGGCCGGTCCTGCTCCCACCGTCGCCATCCCCTTCGTCCTCGGCCGGCCCCTCGTCGCGACCCACGCTCCTCGCCTTCCTGGCAGTCAGCGCGCGGTCGGCCTGCAGCAGCAGGATGACGCGCCGGGGTGCGAGGAGCGGCAGCGTGCTGGCGGCATCCACGACGGCTGCCACGGTGCTGCCGGCATCGCTCCCATAGAACCGCTGGACGTTGAACGCGCGGAAGTCCTCCTCCACCGACCCGGTGAGCGCCGCGCCAATCGCGCTCATCTCGGCCTCATCGTCGCCGGTGACGAGGTAGAGCGGCTCGATGGAGCCGGCGGCGATCTGCGCGCGAACGGCCGCGGGCGTCAGGTGGCCTGGCATTTGTCGCTAGAAGGCTTCGAGTATCGCGCTGACCACCGACCGGGCGAAATCGGTCGACATCCGCTGGACCGCGTTCGACGCCTGGCCGAAGAACGTCTCGGGGTCGGCCAGCGTGCCGCCGGAAGCCACCTGGTACTCCTCGCGGAGCACCTGGCCGGGGTTCTGCCACAGCACCTTTCCATCCGAAGCCTGGACGAGCTGGATGGACAGCGACACCATCACCACGTAGCGGGTGGCCTGCTGGAGGTCGTTGAACCCGGTCGGCGTCAGGGTCACGGTATTGAGCTGCGCCCTGAGAATGGCATCGACGCCACTCTCCTGCGGTAGGACCTTGTACCGGCCGCGCCCGATGAACTCCGACCGGACGCGCTGGGAGAGCGTCTGGCCGAACTCGAAGTACGGCGTCCGGTTGGTGAAGTCGGGGACGCCAATCGTCTTGATGGAGGCCGGCAGGAACGACCCTCTCCCCGCGAGCGAGTAGCCGCACGATGACGACAGCAGCGCGGCGAGGACGAGGGCGGGAACGAGGATTCTGCGGACCACTGGAACTCCCATCAGCTGGCAGCTCGCAGCTCGCAGCTGACAGCGGAACAGGAATGATCCGCTGATGGCTGGCGGCTGCCCGCTGACGGCTGTCATTTCACCACCACATTGACCAGCTTCCCCTTCGCGACGATGACCTTCTGGACCGTCCGGCCGGCGGTGTGGACGCGGACCGCCGCGTCGGTCAGCGCGAGCTCGCGGAGGCGGTCTTCGGTGACATCGAGCGGTACGGTGAGCCGGCTGCGGAGCTTCCCGTTCACCTGTACGGGCACGACAATCTCGCTCGACTGCGCAACCACCGGATCGTAGGTCGGCCACGCCGCTCCGGCCAGGCCGCCCTGGTGCCCCAGCATCTCCCACAGCTCCTCGGCCGTGTGAGGCGCGAACGGAGAGAGCATCAGCACGAGCGCGTCCAGCGCCTCCCGGAGCACCGCCAGCGCCTCGGGCCGCTCGTCGGCCGGCGGGCCCTCCGCCCGGGGACGCCGGCCCGGGGTGCCCGTCTTCGTGTGCCCCTCGGAGAAGGCGTACAGCTCGTTCACCATCTCCATCAGCGCCGACACCACGGTGTTCAGGTGCACCCGCGGATCGAGGTCGTGGGTGACCCGACGGACGGTGTCGTGCGTCACGCGGCGGACCTGCTGCTCGACCCCGGTGAGCGGCAGCCCGCCCGGGCTCGGGATCGCCCGCCCGGAGAACACGTCGCACCACTGGTCGACGAGCCGCCAGACGCGGCCCAGGAACCGGACGCTCCCCTCCAGGCCGGCGTCGGTCCACTCGATTTCGTTCTCGGGCGGCGCGACGAACATCACGTAGAGGCGCAGGGCGTCGGCGCCGTAGCGCGCGATCATGTCGTCCGGGTCGACGACGTTGCCCTTCGACTTCGACATGACGTTGCCGTCCTTGAGCACCATGCCCTGCGTCAGCAGGCGGGTGAACGGCTCGTCGTGCTCGACCATGCCGAGGTCGCGGAACACGCGGCAGAAGAACCGCGAATAGATCAGGTGCAGGATGGCGTGCTCGACGCCGCCGCTGTAGAAGTCCACCGGGCACCAGTACTTCACGGCCGCCGGCGAGAACGGCTGCCCGTCGTTGTGCGGGTCGGCGTACCTGTAGAAGTACCAGGACGAATCGACGAACGTGTCCATCGTGTCCGTCTCGCGCCGCGCCTGGCCGCCGCACGACGGGCACGCCACGTTCACCCAGTCGGCCACCTGGGCGAGCGGAGAATCGCCACGGCCGCTGAACTCCGCGATCTTCGGGAGCACCACCGGCAGCTGGTCGTCCGGGACCGGCACGATGCCGCACCGCTCGCACGCGATCATCGGGATCGGCGTGCCCCAGTACCTCTGGCGCGAAATCCCCCAGTCCTTGAGCCGAAACTGCACGGTCTTCTCGCCGATTCCGCGCGCCTCGGCCGCGTCGGCCATCGTCGCGATCGCGTCGGTCGACCAGAGTCCCGAGAATTCGGCCGAGTTCACCACGCGACCGGGCTCGACGTAGGCCTCGCTCATCGTGTCCGCCGTCAGCGGCGCGGCGCCTCCACCCTCGGGCTGGATGACGACCGCGATCGGCAGCGAGTACTTGCGGGCAAACTCGAAATCTCGCTGGTCGTGAGCCGGAACCGCCATCACCGCACCGGTGCCGTACTCGCCGAGGACGAAGTTCGCCACGAACAGCGGAACCGGCAGCCCGGTGAACGGATTCACGGCGTACCGGCCGGTGAAGAAGCCCTCTTTCTCGATCTGCCCGGTCAGCCGCGCGGTGCGATCCTGGGACCGGAACCGCTGCACCCGCTCGCGGAATGCCGCCGGGTCTTCCGATTCGTCCGCGATGCGCTCGATGAAATCGTGCTCGGGAGCGAGCAGGACGAACGTCGCGCCGCAGATCGTGTCGATCCGCGTGGTGAACACTTCGACGTCGGTCGCGTCGGCCGGCCGAGGCTCGCCCTGAGGGATGCTGACACCCGACGGCAGCAGCGGGAACCTCACCCGGGCGCCTTCCGACCGCCCGATCCAGTTCCGCTGCATCGTCAGGACCTTCTCGGGCCACTCCGTCAGTCTGTCGGCGGCGTCGAGCAGTTCCTGGGCGTAGTGCGTGATCCGCAGGAACCACTGCTCCAGGTTGCGGCTCCCGACGACCGAGCCGCAGCGCCAGCAGCCGCCGTCCACCACTTGCTCGTTGGCCAGCACCGTCCTGCACGACGGGCACCAGTTCACCGTCGATCGCCTCCGGTAGGCGAGGCCGCGCTCGTACATCCGGAGGAACAGCCACTGGTTCCACTTGTAGTAGTCGGGCCGGCAGGTGGCGACCTCCCGGGACCAGGCGTAGCTGATGCCGAGCCGCTGGAGCTGGCCCTTCATGTGCGCGATGTTGGCCAGCGTGGACGTCTCCGGGTGGACGCCCTGCTTGATGGCCGCGTTCTCGGCCGGCAGGCCGAAGGCGTCCCACCCGAACGGGTGGAGCACGTTGAAGCCTCGCATGCGCTTCTGCCGGGCCATCACGTCGCCGATCATGTAGTTGCGGACGTGGCCGACGTGGGCGTGCCCCGACGGGTAGGCGAACATCTCCAGGCAGTAGAACTTCGGCTTCGACGGATCCTCGGTCACCTCGAAGGCGCCGGTCTCGTTCCAGCGCGCCTGCCACTTGCGGTCGAGCGCTTGGGGTGTGTAGTCGCGCACGGTGTCGGTTAGGCCTTTCGAACGGACGGGCGTCTGGCCCGGATCCTGTGATTATAACGTAGACCAGTAGGGCTTCTGGGCGGCACGAACCAGTTCCAGCGCCGACGTGCCGGCGCGGGTCGGCGATCGGTCGGCCGACGCGAGGGTGGCGCGAGGCGGTCCCGCGAGCACGTCGATGGTGGCCTGGAGCGACTCGCCGACCGCGCCGAGATGGTAGCCGCCTTCGGTGATCAGCACGATCCGGCCGCCGCAACACCTGCCCGCGGCCGCTCCGAGCCTTGCGGCGATCGCCCCGAAGCCTTCCGTCGACAGGTGCATGTTGGCCAGCGGGTCCAGGTCGTGCGCGTCGAACCCGACGTCGAGCACCAGCAGTTCGGGCGCGAATGCATCCAGTATCGGTTCGATCGCCCGCTCGACGAGCAGCAGGTAGTCGGCGTCGGCCGCCCCGGCCGACAGCGGGATGTTGACGGTGAACCCCTCGCCGGCGCCCACCCCGCACTCGCCCGCCGCTCCCGTCTGGGGATAGAACGGGAACTGGTGGACCGAGATGAAGAGCACGCGGGGATCGTCGTAGAACGCCCACTGCGTGCCGTTGCCATGGTGGACGTCGTAGTCGACCACCGCGACACGCGCCAGCCCGCGCTCGAGCGCGTGCGCGACGGCGATGGCCGCGTTGTTCAAGAGGCAGAACCCCATGGCGCGGTCGCGCAGGGCGTGGTGGCCGGGAGGGCGCACGAGCGCAAATGCCGCTGTCGGGGTCAGGTCTGGAAAGTGCGCATTCTGCGCACTTTCCAGACCTGACCCCAGAACATGGTCCACGGCGGCGATTGCGGCGCCGACCGCCAGTTGCGCCGCGTTCCACGAACCCGGCGACATGTAGGTGTCGAGGTCGAGGGCCGCCGACGAGCCGGCGCACGAAGCCAGCCGGTCGACGTAGCGCTGCGCATGGACGCGCTCGATCTCGGCCCGCGTGGCCGCCACCGGCGACAGCACGGCACCGCCGCGCTCCCTCCAGGCGTCCACGACGGCCCGCATGACACGGCCCCGCTCGACGCACTCGGGATGCCCGCGCGGCGGCGCATGGTCGATCGAGCTGTCGCACCAGACGAGAACGAGGGACATAGACGGCTGTCGACTTGCGGCTCGCGCCTGGCGGCGGAGCGAGCGGTCTTCCGAATGCCGAACCCGATTCCAGCCCGCGCGGTTCGGCGCACCGGCTGTCCTTCAGGCGTGAGCACCGGCACCGCCGCAATGCGCCGGCCGCGAGTCGTGAGCGGCTTCAGCGCCGTTCGCTCAGGATCTCGAACGCGCGGCGCTGAAGCTCCCCGAGGCGCTGCTCGAGCTCGAGGCGCTTCTGCTCGATGGCGCCAGCGTCGGCATCTCCCGGCACCTCGAGCGGCGCCCCGATCACCATGGCCACGCGGCTCCACGGCTTCGGCACCTGCCCACGGTCCCAGCTGCTCAGCGTCCAGCACGGAGACGACTCGACGTGGAACGGCACCACCGGGTTGCCGGTGGCCTTCGCCAGCCAGACCGCGCCCGGCTGTGCCCGGTAACCAGGACCTCGAGGCCCGTCCACCGTGAAGGCCGCCGGTCGGCCCGCCGCCATGTCGCGCGTGAGCTGCAGCAGCGCGCGCCGGCCTCCGCGCGAGGTCGACCCCCGAGCCTGGAGGTAGCCGAACCGCCGCATGATGCGCGCAATCCACTCCCCGTCGAAGTTCTCACTGGTGATCGCAACCACGCCGCGGTCGCGGAAGTAGATCGTCGCCGGAAGGATCCGCCCGTGCCACAGCGCGAGGATGGGCTGACGGCCCGACGCCGTCACCGATTCGAGATGCTCGGTCCCCTCCGTTCGCCAGCGAAAGGTCCGTCCGAGCAGGGCGATCAGAGGATGGCCGATGGCGGCGACGGCCGCAGCCTGCAGGCGCTTGAGGCGCGATGCCCGCCAATCGGCGTCGTTCACGGCCCTGGCTGCCCGGGCGCCGGCCGCGCCCCGGCGGGCGAAGCAGCGGCGGACGCCGACTGGATGCGGCCGTCGACGAACGTCATCAGGTCGACGACCTCGGTGGTGGCGTTGGCGCTCGCCTGGGCGCTCTTCAGCATGATGGCGCAGAACGGGCAGGCCGTCACGATCGTGCCGGCGCCCGTCGCCTGGAGCTCGTCGAACCGTCGCTGGCTGATCCGCGTCCCCTCTTCGTGCTCCTCGAACAGCAGCCCGCCGCCCGCGCCGCAACAGAAAGGATTCCGGCCCGATCGCTCCGGCTCCCTGACGACGGCGCCGACCCGGGCCAGCAGGCCGCGCGGCTCGCGCACGTGACCGGCGTACCGCGAAAGATAGCACGGGTCGTGCAGCACCACCTCGTGCGACCCCCGGGTGCGCACGTCGCCCACGAGCGTCGACACGAAGACGGCCGAGTGCTGCACCTCGACGGCGAAGCCGAACCGCCTGTAATCGCCCCCGAGCGTCGTCAGGCAGTGGGGGCACGCCGTGAGGATCTTCTGCACGCCCGCCGCCTCGAACTCGGCGATGTTCTCCGCCGCCAGCTGCTGGAACAGGTACTCGTTGCCGGTGCGCTTCGCCACGTCGCCGGTGCACCGCTCCTTCGCGAGCACGCCGAACGTCACGGCGTGCGCGCGGAGGATCGAGAACAGCGAGCGCAGCGACTTCTGGAAATCGGCGTCGTACGACCCCGCGCACCCCAGCCACACCAGGTATTCGTGGCGCGCCGCGTCGAAGGTCTCGAGGCCGGCGGCCGCCACGAACTTCTGGCGGACGTCCGAGGTCAGCCCCCAGATGTTCCCGCGCCGCTCCAGGTTGTTGTACATCGCTCCCAGCGCATCCGGGGCGTCGCCGTTCGACACCAGGCCGCGCCGCGCGCCGATGACGAGCGGCAGATGCTCCACGCCGACCGGGCACTGTTGCTCGCACGCGCCGCACGTCGTGCACTGCCACAGGACGCCGGCGTCGTACTGCTCGACCAGCTTCGAGCCGAGCCTGCCGGCGAGCAGCGCCGTCTCGTTCTGCAGGATCAGTGTCTTCGGGTTCAGCCGCTTCCCGGTGCCGTACGCCGGGCAGTTCATCTGGCATCGGCCGCACTCGACGCAGGTGAACGCGTCGAGCACCTGCTTCTTCTCGAGGCGCGCCACCGTTTCGATGCCGACTTCCTCTTTCTCGAAGTCGAGATTCCGCACGTCGCCGAGCGTGGGCGACTTCAGGAACACGGTAAACGGCGAGAGCACCAGGTGGAAGTGCTTGGAGTTCGGAATCAGCGCCAGAAACACCAGGAGGACGACGGCGTGCACCCACCAGTTGACCGACGCCGCCAGCCCCTCGTCCAGGTGGAACACGTCGCGCAGGAACGTGGCCATCAGAATGGCGATGAACACGCCAATCAGCACCGACTCCCACGACAACGGCCCGAGCGCCTCCGGCCTCACGGCCACCCGCCTGACGACCAGTCCGGTGATCCCGACGAGGACCGCCACCGCGAACGGCACGAGCGCCAGCGCGTACCACTCGAACGCCGGAGTGTGGGTGACGTCGACCAGGTGCAGACCGGCGAGAAACTGCGCGAGGCTGTAGCCGGTGAAGGCGACAAAGCCCCAGAACACCAAGGCGTGGGCGATCCCGACAAGAGGCCTGTCGGCGATGACCTTCGACTGGAACACCACCTCGCGGAGGAGCCGCGCGGCACGGGCGGGTACGTTGCCGGTCGAAAGGGTTCCCGGAGCCCGGCGCACCAGACGCAGGCGCGTCGACACCTGCACGCCGAAGAGGCCGCCGAACAGCCCGACGAGCAGGGCGAGCGTCAGCGCGGAGATCACTAGCGCTGGAGCTCCTTGACGAGCGCCGGCACGACGTCGAACAGGTCGCCCACGATGCCGTAGTCGGCCAGCTCGAAGATCGGCGCCTCGGCATCCTTGTTGATCGCGACGATCGTCTTCGCCGCCTTCATGCCGACCGCGTGCTGGATGGCGCCGGAGATGCCGAGGGCGAGATACAGCTTCGGCGCGACGGTCTGCCCCGAGCTGCCGACCTGCCGCTCGAGCGGCAGCCACCCCGCATCGCAGATCGGCCGCGACGCGGCGAGCTCGGCGCCCAATGCCTTGGCCAGTTCCTCGGCGAGGGGCAGCTTCTCCTGCGCGCGGATGCCGCGGCCGACCGCGACGATGCGCGCGGCCTGCGACAGATCGACCGCCTGCTTCGCCTCGCGGAATGGAGCGTCCGGCTTCTGCCGAATCGACGCGGCGTCGATGGCCACGGCGACGGGGGACACCGGGGCCGGCGACGAGCCCCGCGCCGCGCTGTCAGCGCTGAAGGCGCCAGCCTGGAGCGTCACCAGGTACGGCGCGTCACCTTCCGGCACCACGTCGGCGGCCAGCTTCCCCTGGAAGATCAGGCGGGTGAACCCGGGGGTGCCTCCCGCGTCGACGATGCCGACCACGTCCGCGATGAGCGGGGCGTCGAGCGTCGAAGCCAGCTTGGGGACGAAATCGCGAGCGAGATAGGTGTGCGGAACCAGCACGTAGGTGGGTGCCTGGCTGCCGACCAGCTGTGCGAGCGCTCGCACGAAGCCGTCGGCGGTGTACGGCTCGAGCGCCGAATCCTCGACCGTGATCACGCGGGCGACAGCCGCGCTCGAAGAATCCGCGGCGGCCGCGCCGACGCTGCCGCCGACGACGGCCACGACCACCGGCGCGCCGCCAGCCATCGCCGCCAGTTTCTGCGCCGCGGCGACGGCCTCCCAGCTGGCCCGATTCAGCCTGCCATCTCGCTGTTCTGCTACGACGAGAATCATATGCGCCCTTCGTCGCGGGGCTGAAGCCCCGCGCCACACCGACGGCGTAAGCCCGCGCCACACCGACGGCACAAGCCCCGCGCCACACCGGCTCGCGCCCTGCGACCGTGGCACGCGTGAGACCGCCACGAAGCCGCGGGTCGCAAGCCGCCAGCCGGCGTCTACTCGATCGCCCGCGCCTCGTCCCGGAGCCGCCTCACGAGCTCGGCGGCCGCTTCGGCCGGAGTGCCGCCGATCATCTGCGTCTGCTTGGTCTTCTGCGGCGCGTAGAGATGCACGATCCGCTGGCGCGACCGGACGGGACCGGCCGCCACCTTGCGGATCTCCTTCTTCTTGGCCGCCATGATCCCCTTGAGCGTGGCGTAGCGCAGCTGGTTGATCCCGCTCTGAATCGTCAGGACCGCCGGCAGCGGCATCGCGACCCACTGGAACCAGCCGCCCTCCAGCTCCCGCTTGACGCGCAACGCGCTGCCCTCGACCAGCACTTCCATGATGATCGTGGCGTGCGGCATGCCGAGCCGGTCGGCCAGCACCACGCCGACCTGCGCCAGGCCGAGGTCGTCGGACTGGAGGCCGGTCAGGACCAGGTCGAACGACTCGTCGCGCATGGCGCCGGCCAGCACCGACGCGACGGCGCCGCCGTCGGCCGACGCCAGATCGTCCGATTCGACATGGATCGCCCGGTCCGCGCCGCGCGCCAGCGCCTCCCGGATCACCTGTGAGACGCGCGCCGGCCCGGCCGAACAGACGACGACCTCGCCGCCATGGCGCTCCTTGAGGCGCAGGCCCTCCTCGAGCGCGTACGCGTCCGGCTCGTTCATCTCGAACGCGGCGTCCTGGTCGCGGAGCCACGTCCCGGCTTCGTTGACGCGGGGCTGCCAGTCGCGCGACGGAACCTGCTTGATGCAGACGGCTATCTTCATAGGAATCAGGAACCGCGACCCTTGCAGGACCGGTGCCGCCTATCCCTCGAACCGCTTGAGCAGGAGCGCGGCGTTCGTGCCCCCGAACCCGAAGGAGTTCGACATGGCATACCTGATCGCCGCCGCGCGGGAGGCGTTCGGCACGTAGTCCAGGTCGCACAAGGGGTCGGGATGCTCGAGGTTGATCGTCGGCGGAACGGCCTGGTGGTGGATCGCCAGGGCGGTGATGCCGCCCTCGAGCGCACCGGCCGCGCCCAGCAGGTGCCCCGTCATCGACTTGGTCGACGAGATGGCCAGCCTGCCGGCATGCGCGCCGAAGCACTGCTTGACCGCCGTCGTCTCGATCCGGTCGTTGTGCGGGGTCGACGTGCCGTGGGCGTTGATGTAGCCGACCTCGGAGGGTTCGACGCCCCGGAGCGCGGCCTGCATCGCCCGCACGGCGCCGTCTCCGTCCTCGCACGGCGCGGTGATGTGGAACGCGTCGGCCGACGCGCCGTATCCGGCCATCTCGGCGTAGATGCGGGCGCCGCGCGCCAGCGCCGACCCGAGTTCCTCGAGCACCAGGACGCCCGCACCCTCGCCAATCACGAACCCGTCGCGCTCGAGGTCGAACGGCCGGCTGGCGCGCTCGGGCGCGTCGTTCCGAGTGGAGAGGGCGCGCATCGCCGCGAAGCCGCCGACGCCCATCGGCGTGATGGCCGCCTCGGACCCGCCGGCAATCATCGCGTCGGCATCGCCGCGGCGGATGATCTCGCAGGCGTCGCCGAGCGCGTGCGCCGACGCCGCGCAGGCGGTGCAGGTGGCCAGATTCGGCCCCTTCGCGCCGAACCGGATCGACACGTGGCCGGCCGCCAGGTTGATGATCGAGGCCGGGATGAAGAACGGCGAGATCCTGCCCGGGCCGCCCTCGATGAGCTTGCTGTGCTCGCGCTCGATCGTGGCGAACCCGCCGATCCCCGACGCGATGAACACCCCCACGCGGGCGGCGTTGCCTGGCCCGATCTTCAGGCCGGCGTCGTCCATCGCGAACTGCGAGGCGGCGATCGCGTACTGGATGAAGACGTCCATCTTCTTGACGTCTTTCTTGTCGACGAACTGGAGGGGATCGAACCCCTTGACCTCGCCCGCGATCTGGGCGTCGAAAGCCGTCGGGTCGAACTTCGTGATCCGCGCCACGCCGCTCCGCCCCGCGACGAGGCCCTGCCAGTTGGCCTCCGTGCCGATCCCGACCGGCGAAGGAGACCGATCCCGGTGATGACGACTCGCCTGCTCACGCTTCCTCCGTTGAAGCGGGGGCCCGCGCGCTGACGCGCGCGGACCGACACCGAGGCCGCGGGCTGCCCGCCGTCGCCCGACGGCCGAAGGCGGCCCGGCCCGGCCCCCAATGGACGCCTACTTCTTGCCCTTGGCGTGCGCCTCGATGTAGTCGACCGCTTCCTTCACGCGCGTGATCTTCTCGGCATCCTCGTCGGGAATCTCGATGCCGAACTCCTCCTCGAACGCCATCACGAGTTCGACGGTGTCGAGCGAGTCGGCGCCGAGGTCGTCCACGAACGAGGCATCCGGAGTCACTTCCTCTTCGTCGACGCCCAGCTGTTCAACGATGATGCTCTTGACTTTGTCAGCAACCGCGGCCATTCATCCTCCTAGGTGTACATCGCGCCATTGACGGCGAGGACCTGCCCCGAAATATACGACGCCTCGTCGGTCGCCAGGAAGCAGACGGCCGAGGCGACGTCATCCGCGGTGCCGAGCCTGCCGAGCGGAACCTTCGACGCCCACTCGTTCCGCACGTTCTCGGGCAGCCCGCGGGTCATGTCGGTGTCGATCAGCCCCGGGGCCACCACGTTGACGGTGATACCGCGCACGGCGATCTCCCGGGCCAGCGCCTTGCTGAACCCGATGATGCCGGCCTTCGACGCGGCGTAGTTCGACTGCCCGGCGTTGCCCATCTGGCCGACCACCGAGCTGATGTTGATGATCCGGCCCGAGCGCTGACGCATCATCGTGCGGAGGACCGCCTGGCTGCACGTGAACGTGCCCGTGAGATTCACGTTCAGCACCGCGTCCCAGTCCTCGCGCTTCAGCCGGAATGCGACGTTGTCGCGGACGATCCCGGCGTTGTTCACCAGGATGTCCACGCGGGTGTAGCGCTCGACGATCGCGTCGACCGTCGCCTGCACGCTCTCGGCGTTGGTGACGTCCATCGCGAACCCCTCGGCCTTGAAGCCGGCGGCCGTCACCTCCTTCGCCGCGCCGACGGCGGCGTCGCCGAGGACGTCGGTCATCGCCACGAACGCGCCTCTCCGGGCCAGCGTCTCGCTGATGGCACGGCCGATCCCGCGCGACGCGCCGGTCACCACCGCCACCTTCCCCGTCAAATCGAACATCGCCACACGCTCCCCGGCGCCCTCACCGACCCGAGCGCCACATCATACACGCAACGGAACGCGGCAGGGCGCGCCTACGCATACAGGGCGCCGACCTTCTCGAGGCCGGACGGCTCCTCGAGGCTCGCAAACGCCGCCTCCCGGTCGATCTTCCGGCCGAGGCCGCACAGCACCGTGCCGGGACCCACTTCAACATACTTGCGGACGCCCTCGGATGCAAGCCGCCGCATCACGTCCTCCCAGCGAACCGGGGAGGAGACCTGCCTGACCAGCGCGTCAATCGCGGACGCCGCGTCGCGCTTCGGCTCGGCGTCGACGTTGGCGACCACCGGCACGCGCGGATCCGAGGCGGCGATCGCCCGCAGCTCGGGCGCCAGGCGGTCCTCGGCCGGCTTCATCATGGCGCAGTGGAACGGCGCGCTCACCGGCAGCGGCACCACGCGCTTGGCGCCCAGTTCCTTCAGCCCGCTCGCCGGCCCGCGCCACGGCGGCCGTCGCCCCTGCGATGACAACCTGCCCCGGCATGTTCATGTTGGCCGGGCTGACGACCTCGCCCTGCGCGGCCTCGGCGCACGCCTGCGCGACGACCGCCCGGTCGAGACCCATGACCGCAGCCATCGCTCCCTGGCCGACCGGCACCGCCTCCTGCATGAACCGGCCGCGCCGCCGCACGATGCGCACGGCGTCGGCGAACGCGATGGTCCCGGCGCACACGTGGGCGGAGTACTCCCCGAGGCTGTGGCCCGCCACCATCGCCGGCTCGAAGCCTCGCGACGACAGCAGACGGTAGGCCGCGATGCTGACCGTGAGGATCGCCGGCTGCGTGTTCTCGGTCAGCCGGAGCGCCTCCTCGGGCCCTTCGAAGATCAACCGGCTCAGCGGCTCGCCGAGCGCGGCGTCCGCTTCGGCGAACGTGTCGCGACAGACGTCGAACGCGTCGGACAGCGCCCGCCCCATGCCCACCGCCTGCGAACCCTGTCCCGGAAAGATGAATGCAATCACCGCTCTCAGACTCCTGATGCCGCGATCTCCTGCCGGAGCCGCGCGATGAAGCCCGCCGACGCCAACCGCTCGGCGGCCAGAACGCCCTGCCGGACGGCCCGCGCCGACGAGCGCCCGTGGCCGATCACGGCGAGCCCGGCGACGCCGAGCAGCGGCACCCCGCCGTGCTCCGAATCGTCCAGCCGCAGCCGGAACAACTCGAACACCTCGCGGCCAGGGAGCGGCGACGGGACTGCCGTGAGCCCGGCCGCCGTGTCGGTCAGCAGGCCGCCGATCATCTCCACCAGGCCCTCGCTGACCTTCAGCGCGATGTTCCCCGTGAACCCGTCGCACACGATCACGTCGGCGCCGCCCGCGTAGAGGTCGCGCGCCTCGATGTTGCCGGCGAAGTTCAGGCCGCTCGCCTTCAGGAGCCGGTGGGCCTGCCGCGTGAGGTCGTTCCCCTTGGTCTCCTCCTCGCCGATCGACAGCAGCCCGACCCGCGGATTCGCCACCCCGAGCGCCAGCCGCGCGTAGACGGCCCCCATCGCCGCGAACTGGACCAGGTGCCGGGGCCGGCACGCCACGTTCGCCCCGACGTCGAGCAGGATGGCCGAGGACCGCCGCGTGGGCACCTTCACGGCCAGCGCAGGCCGCTCGGCGCCCTCGAGCATGCCAAACGCGGCATGCGCCGCCATGACCGTGGCGCCCGTATTGCCCGCGCTGAACAGCGCCGCCGCGCGCCCGGCCGCCACCTCGCCCGCCGCCACCTTGATCGACGCGTGCGGCCGCCGCCGGAGCGCCGCCGTGGGCCGCTCGCCCATGCCGATCGCGTCGTCTGAGCGGAACGATCGCGACATCGAGCGCCGACGCCTCCGGTCGGCCGGCCAGAAGCTCCCGCAGGAGATCCTCGCGGCCAACGAGCGACAGCGACACGCCGGTCTGGCGCGCCGCCTCGAGCGCCCCGTCGACGATGGTCCCGGGACCGCGATCGCCACCCATCGCGTCGACGGCTATCCGGATCATGGCCGCAGTCCTGAGCCCCGCCGGCGGCTATCCTTCCTTGACCGCGCGCACCTGTCTGCCCCGGTAGTACCCGCAATGCGGGCACACCTGGTGCGACAGCTTCGGCTCGTGGCACTGCGGGCACTCGGCCAGCACGGCCGGTTTGAGGGTGTCGTGCGTTCGTCGCTTGGCGCCGCGCGCCTTGGAGTGTCGTCGCTTTGGATTCGGCATGCTCTCCCGCCTGTCTCGATTGAAAAGAGGCTATCCTGCGCCGGCCCCAGGCCTCATTCCTGGCGGTCGCCCTCATCGCGGAGCGCCCGCAGGCTCTCCAGTCTGGGGTCGGTCCACTCGTGCACGCAGGAACACGCGACCGCATTGAGGTTCGCTCCGCACTCGGAGCACAGGCCGCGACATGAATCGCGGCACAGCGGCTTCATCGGCAGCGCCAGGTAGAACTGCTCCATCACGAGCTGCCCCAGGTCGATCTCATCGTTCAGGTAGAAGGCCGTCGTCAGGTCGTCGTCCTCCACCTCCACCTCCACCTCTTCCTCGCCCGCGTCGTCCTGGTGCGGCATGTAGAGCAGATCGAAGGGAAGGTCGACCGGCAGGCTGATGTCGTCCAGGCACCGCCCGCAGGCGAGCGTGAGCGCCGAGACCACCCGGCCTACCAGATGGAACTGCCTGCCGTCCTTGGAGATATCGAACGTCAGCCGGACGGGCGCCGCCACGCGGAACGCGTCCGCGTCGACAGCCGGCAGAGCCGCCGGCTCGAACGTGCGGTCGACGCGGTCGCGCGCCTCCCGCATCCGGCTCAGATCCAGCAGTAAGTCAGACATCCAGCCCGCGAATTCTCCAGGAAGACAGACTTCCCATTGTACCACGGCCCCGCGTGCCAAGGCGACAGCCGGGAGGGGCCTCGCTCAGTCCGTCCGCCAGACACGGGGGGCGTCCACCCACGGCTTGGGAATGAAGAGCTGCTCGAACAGGCCCACCGCGAACCGGTCCGTCATCCCGGCCAGGAAGTCGCGCGCCGCCGGGTCCACGCCGTCGCGCTCCACGGTGCGGCCGTCGAGGAACTCGCGCGGCCGCTCGCGGACCTTCTCCCACAGTCCCCCGAGGATGTCGGCGGCCTTGCGGAACTCCACCGTGGAAACGTCGTTCTCGTAGACCGACCTGAACAGGAAGGCGCGCAGCTCGAGGGTGGCGGCCAGCGTCTCCTCGCTCATCCGAATCTCGTCGAGCCCGGCGGCCTTGGTGGTCAGCACGACGTCCTTCACCATGTGGCCGATCCGCGCCGACGGCGACCGGCCGAGCCGCTCCACCGCCGCGCGCGGCAGGTCGGATTCGACCAGCAGCCCGGCGCGAATCGCATCGTCGGTGTCGTGGTTCACGTACGCGATGAGGTCCGCCACGCGGATCGACTGGCCCTCGAGCGTCGCCGCCCGGTCGTCGCCGCCGGTCGGCGCTCCCGACTTTCCCTTCGAGTGGCGGGCGATGCCGTTGCGGACCTCCCACGTCAGGTTCAGACCCCGACCGTCCCGCTCCAGCACGTCGACCACGCGCAGGCTCTGCGCCGTGTGGGCGAACCCGCCGGGCATGAGGGTGTCGAGCACGCGCTCGCCCCAGTGGCCGAACGGCGTGTGCCCGAGGTCGTGGCCGAGGCCGACGGCCTCGGTCAGGTCCTCGTTCAGGTGGAGCGCCTTGGCAATGGTGCGGGCGATCTGGGACACCTCGAGCGTGTGGGTGAGCCGGGTCCGGTAGTGGTCGCCCGCCGGGCGAGAAGAACACCTGCGTCTTGTGCTTGAGCCGGCGAAACGCCTTGCAGTGGAGGATCCGGTCGCGGTCGCGCTGGAAGGCGGGCCGCATGTCGTCCTCGGCTTCCGGCCTGAGCCGGCCCCGGGTCTCGGCGCTGCGGGCTGCCTCGGGGGCGAGGAACTGCCGCTCGCGCGCTTCCAGTTCTTCGCGAATGGTCATCGGGATGGTGTCAGCGAATCTCGTCGAGGAAACTCGTGCCGTGAGCCATCGGGCCCACGCCGAACACGTCCGCCAGCGTCTGGCCGAGATCGGCGAACGACGGCCTCGTCCCCAGGTCCACGCCGGCCCGGACGCGCGGCGCCGTAGACCAGCAGCGGCACGTATTCGCGCGAGTGGTCGGTGCTCGGGGTGGTCGGGTCGTTGCCGTGGTCGGCCGTCAGGATCAGCAGGTCGTCCGGCTGCAGGCTCGGCAGCAGCTCGGACAACCGGGCGTCGAACCGCTCGAGATTCTGCGCGTAGCCGGCGACGTTGTTCCGGTGGCCGTAGACCGTGTCGAAGTCCACCAGGTTCGCGAAGATCAGACCGCCCGGCCGCTCGGCCAGCGCCCGCTCCACCTGGTCCATCCCCTCGTCGTCGGACGCGGTGTGGACCGACTCGGTGATGCCCTTCCCGGCGAAGAGGTCGACAATCTTGCCGATCGCGAAGACGGGAAACCCCGCCGCCTGGATCCGGTCGAGCACCGTCTCGCGCGCGGGCGGCACGGCGAAATCGTGACGGTTCGACGTGCGCTGGAACGCGCCGGGGCTGCCGACGAACGGCCGCGCGATGATCCGGCCGAGTCCCATGCCGTCGACGAGCATCTCGTAGGCGATCCTGCACTGCCGGTACAACTCGGGCACCGGGATGACGTCCTCGTGGGCGGCAATCTGAAAGACGCTGTCGGCGGAGGTGTACACGATCGGCGACCCGGTGCGCAGGTGCTCGGCGCCGAGTTCCTCGATGATGACCGTGCCCGAGGCGACGGTGTTGCCCGAGCGTCTTCCGACCAATCCGCCGCTCGAACTCGCGGATGGTCTCCTCGGGGAAGCCGTTCGGGAAGACCGGGAACGGCCGATCGATCTCGAGCCCCATCAACTCCCAGTGGCCCGTGACCGAGTCCTTGCCGGGCGACCGCTCGGCCATCCGACCGAACGCCGCCGCCGGCGAGGCGACCCTCTCGCCGCCGGGCACGTCCGCGATACGCGACAGGCCGAGGCTGCGCAGCGCCGGGATCTGCAGCGGCACGCGCCGCGCGATATTGCCGAGCGTGTCGCTGCCCGCGTCGCCGTACTCCGCCGGCGTCTGGCAGCTCGCCGACGCCGAGGCTGTCGATGACGATGACGATCGCACGCGAGAAAGCCGGGCGTGTCACTGGGCCTGGTGGCTGTAGTAGCTCGGCACCGATCGAGCGGCGGTGATGGTGGCGATGGCGTGCTTGAAGATCAGCTGGTCGGCGCCGTCTCGCTCGACGATCACGGCGAAGCGATCGAAGTTCTTGATGCGCCCGTCGAACTCGACGCCGTCGATCAGGCGGAAGCGGACCGGCGCCCGGTCGCGCCGCGCGTGGTTGAGGAACGCGTCCTGGATATTCGGCGTCGTCGACGCCGGCTTCGTCTCTGTCGCTGCAGGCATCACGCAGTCTCCTCGCGGTCGGCG
>CAWAMP010000011.1:0-557292 GCA_963783255.1 uncultured Acidobacteriota bacterium
GGCCAGGCTGTCGGTGGCCATCGACGAGCCGCCGGTGAGCAGGAACATCAGGAGCATCATCGTCAGCAGCCGGCCGAGGGTGAGGCCCGCCGCCTGGCCCTCGGTCGCCACGCTCGCGTCCTTCACGGCCGCGACGTCGGCGACCGGCACGGGAAGTCCCGCCTCCGCCAGCAGTCTGGCGCGCTCCTCCCGCCGGGTCTCGCGCAACGCGTCGCGCCACCGGGACGCCGCGCGCGACGATCGCTCGGTGTCCCCGCGCTTGACGACGGTGAGGACCGGAAGGTCGGCCGGCCCCGTCGCCTCGACGACGAAGTCCACCTCGCCGCGCTTCAGGGCGCCAATCGGATCGGCGGAGACCGACTGCGCGGCCCGAAGCACCGAGCTGTCGTGCGCCCGATCCTGACGAAGGCGGGCGAGCGTGCAATCGATGAGCGGCCGGACCGCGTCGGCCGCCGGGCCGGTCATGATGAACGAGGTACTCGGCGGTCTGGAGCCGCTGCAGCCGCCGCTTCTCCATGGCCTGCGAGCCGAACATCATCAGCGGCATCAGCACGAGCGGCAGCACGACCGACAGCAGCAGCGTGCGCCGATCCCTGACGAGCATCCGGAGCTCGTGACCGACGAGCGTCCGGACGAGCGCCGCGTCGAGCGTCATGACCGCCCCCCGGCGGCGGGCAGTGCCTGGTCGGGCCTGACGAAGTGCACGAAGATATCCTCGAGGTAGCGGTGCCCGGTGGCCTGCCGCAGCGCGGCCAGCGTGTCGCACGCGAGGATCCGCCCGGCGTGGATGATGGCGATGCGGTCGCACAGCCGCTCGGCCTCGCTCATGATGTGCGTCGAGAAGATGATGGCCTTGCCTTCCGCGCGGAAGTCCGCGATGACCTTCTGCATGTCGAGCGCGTTGATCACGTCGAGGCCGACGGTCGGCTCGTCGAAGATGAGCACCGGCGGGTTGTGCGCCACGGTGCGGGCAATCGAGACCTTCTGCTTCATCCCGGACGACAGCTTGTCCACCCTCGCCTTCGCGAAGGGGCCGATGCCGAACCGCTCGACCAGCTCGTCCACGCGAGCCGCGAGCCGCCCGGCGGGATAGCCGTTGACGCGCGCGAAGAACTCAATCGTCTCGCGGGCGGTCAGCCGCGGATAGAGCGCCGTCGACGCCGAGTAGAACCCGAGGTGGCGCCGAACCGCCTCCGGCGCCGTCACCACGTCATATCCCATCACCGTGGCCGTTCCGGCCGTCGGCTGCAGGATCGTCGACAGCATCCGGAGCGTCGTCGTCTTGCCCGCGCCGTTGGCGCCGAGCAGGCCGAAGATCTCGCCGGGATGGCACTCGAAGTCCACGCCGTCCACCGCGCGCACCTCGCCGCGGCCCTCGTCGAGGAACACCTTCCGCAGCGCCAGAGCCGCAATCGACGCGCTCATGCACCCTCCGCGGCGCCGCCCTTCGGCGTGCGCCTGAGAACACGGCCCGACAGGAACTTGCCGAACGACCCGCCGTACGACCCGATCACCACGTCTTCGAAGCGGAGGATGAACGCCGCGATGCGGACGCACAGCGCGATCGCCACGATCGACGACGCGCACGTGACGGCAATCTGAAGCGCCGGCAGGCGGCCGAGGATCGCCTCACGGATCATCAGCGCCACGTTCATCACCGGCAGCAGCGCCCGCTTCGTCGTCAGCACCACCTCGGGGTCCTGCATGAAGAACACGGGGATGAACAGCACCATGTAGAAGGGCGTGATCATCGCCTGGCCTTCCTTGAAGGTCCGGGCGAACACCGCGAACATCATCATGCCGGCCGCCGCGAAGCCCGAGAGGAGCACCGCGCCGAGGAGCACGACCGGCAGGCTCCAGGGGGACACGGCGAACTCGAGACGCTCGCCGGTGCGGGCGACGAGCGGCGCGAGGATCGGGCGGATGGTGGCGAGCATGGCGGCGAGGTTGATGAGGCCGGCCAGGCAGCCGAGCGTGGCGACGCTCAGGTACTTCGCCAGCACGATGCGCGTTCGCGGCACCGAGAGCGTCAACATGGTCTCCCACGTGCCGCGCTCGCGCTCGCCGGCGGTCGTGTCGATGGCGGGATAGAAGCAGCCGATGGCCACCATGATCACGAAGAAGAGCGGGAGCATCAGGCTGAGGATCCGCGCGCCGACCTGGCGGCCCGTCGAGACGTCGCGGTCGGTCAGCGTGAACGCACCCCACGCCGGCGCCGGGATGCTCCGGGCCTTCGCCTCGCGGTCCAGCCAGTCGTCGCGGAAACGCTCGATGGCCGACGCGACGCGGTCGCGCCCGGCCGCGCTCCGCTCCTTCGACGCGTCGAAGGTCAGCGTGGCCGAGAAGTTGCCGGGCAGCGCCGCGGCGCTGCCCGCGGCGGGGGCGAACGCGACGAAGACATCCACGTCGCCTGCCCGCACCAGTTCCGCGGCCCGGCTCGGGTCGGGCTCCTTCACGGTCTGGAACTTGTCGGGAACCCTCAGCGCACTCGACAGCGCCGGGTGGACGATCCCGGGATCGTGGACGACGACCCGGGCCACCTGCCCCTCGGTCTGCCCCTGGACGAACATGATGCCGGTGAACGCGAGCCAGAGAATGGCCGGATAGAGCACGAGGGGTATCAGAACGCTGCCGACGACAATCGAACGTTCGCGGAAGGCCATCCGGAGTTCGTGGCGGTAGAGCGTGAGGATGTCGCGCATGGGTGACCGCCCACAGCTTACAACAGCTCACAGCTCACAGCTGACAGCTCACAGCTGATAGCTGTCAGCTGATAGCTGTTAGCTGTTAGCTATCCCGCCCTGCGCTAGAATGGCCCGGTGAACCATCATCGCCGATTCCGCCTCGCGTCCGTCCTGCTGCTGTCGGTCCTCCTGGCCGCCTCTGCCGCCGGACAGAAGGCCGCCAGGGACTCCAACTGGCCCGCGTTCCGAGGCCAGGATGGCGTCGGCATCGCCGAGGGCTTCCCGCTGCCCGTCGACTGGGACGTCGCCACGTCGAAGAACGTCCTCTGGAAGACCGACATCCCCGGCCTCGGCCATTCGAGCCCGATCGTCTGGGGCGACCGCCTGTACGTCTCCACGGCCATCGGCGGCGTGAACAGGCCCGAGCTGAAGACCGGCCTCTACGGCGACATCGGGTCGGTCCAGGACGACACGCCGCACCGCTGGGTCGTCTACTGCCTCGACAGGCGGACCGGGAAGGTCCTGTGGGAGCGAACGGTGCTGACCGCCGTGCCGAAGGTCAAGCGGCACCCGAAGTCGTCGCACGCCACCTCGACGCTCGCCACCGACGGGAGCTACCTGCTGGCGTTCTTCGGCTCGGAAGGACTCCACGCCTTCGACATGACGGGCAAGCCGCTCTGGAAGCGCGACTTCGGCGTGCTCGACTCGGCCTACTACGTGGCGCCCGACGCGCAGTGGGAGTTCGCCAGCTCGCCGGTGATCTACAAGGACATGGTGCTCGTTCAGGCCGATGTGCTGAAGGGCTCGTTCCTCGCGGCGCTGAACATCAAGAACGGCGCCGACATCTGGCGGACGCCGCGCGAGGACGTCCCGACGTGGGGCACCCCGGCCGTCTACACGGGCGGCCAGGCGCCGCAGGTGGTCGTCAACGGGTACAAGCACATCGGCGGCTACGACGTGAAGACCGGCAAGCCGATCTGGCGGATGACGGGCGGCGGCGACATCCCGGTGCCGACGCCGGTCATCGCGGGCGACCTGGCGCTCATCACGAACGCGCACGGCAAGCTGGCGCCGATCTACGCCATCCGCCTGGCGGCCACGGGCGACATCTCGCTCGAGGCAGACAAGACGTCGAACGACTTCGTCGCCTGGAGCTACCTGCGCGACGGCTCGTACATGGCAACCCCCCTTGTCTACGGCGACATCGTGTACAACTGTCGGTGGAACGGCGTCCTGAACACCTACGAGCTTCGGTCGGGGAAGCGCCTGTTCCAGGAGCGGCTCGGAGGCGGGACGACGGCGTTCTCGGCGTCGCCGGTGGCGGGCGACGGCAAGGTCTACCTTGCCAGCGAGGATGGCGACGTCTACGTGCTCAAGGCGGGGGCTGCGTTCCAGGTGCTCGCGAAGAACGCGATGGGGGAGACCTGCCTGGCGAGCCCCGCGATCTCGGGCGGCGTCATCTTCATCCGCACCGCGTCGCGCATCGTCGCGATCGGTGCCGGCAAGTAGGTCGATTGAAGCGAGGAGTGATATGACAGCAGCGCTGACCGCCATTCTCCTGAGCCTGCTCTCCGCCGTGATGCCCGCCGGAACCGACTGGCCCCAATGGCGCGGGCCCGAGCGGAACGGGGTGTCCACCGAGACCGGCCTTCTCAAACAGTGGCCTGCGGGCGGGCCGGCAACCGTGTGGTCGAAGACCGGCCTCGGAAGCGGCTATGGCACGGTGGCCATCAAGGGCGACCGCATCTACGTCCAGGGCGCACAGGGGAGCCAGAGCGTCGTGTTCGCGCTGAACCTGGCGGACGGCGAGGTCGTGTGGACGCGGCCGCTCGGCAAGAGCCTCAATCAGGAAAGGGGCGGCGGACCGAGAGGGACGCCGACGGTCGACGGCGATCGCGTCTTCGCGCTCTCGGAGGCGGGCGACCTCGCGTGCCTGCAGGCGAAGGACGGCTCGGTCGTCTGGGCGCGCAACATTCTCGCCGACTTCGGCGGGTCGAACATCGAGTGGCTCATCAGCGAATCGCCGCTGGTGGACGGCGGCCGCGTCTACGTCACGCCGGGCGGAAGCAAGGGCGGCGTCGTGGCGCTCGACCAGGCGACCGGCAAGACCGTGTGGGCCGCCACCGGGCTGACCGACCCGGCCGGCTACTCCTCGTGCATCGCCGCCGACGTGCAGGGCGTGCGGACGATCATGACGCTGACCTCCCGGTCCGGCGTCGGACTGCGCGCCTCGGATGGCAAGGTGATGTGGCGGTACACCAAGGTCGCCAACGACACGGCCAACGTCACGACGCCGGTCTTCTCGAAGGACAAGGTGTTCTACACGTCAGCCTACAACACCGGCGCTGCCCTGCTCAGCCTGGCGGCCGCCGGCGGCGAGGTGAAGGCCTCGGAGGTCTATTTCAGCCGCGAGATGATGAACCACCACGGCGGGGTGGTGCTCGTCAACGGCTACCTCTACGGGTTCTCGAACGCCATCCTGATGTGCACCGAGTTCGAGACGGGCAAAGTGATGTGGCGGGACCGGAGCGTCGGCAAGGGATCGCTGACCTACGCCGACGGCCAGCTCTACCTCCTCGGCGAGGGCAACGTCGTCGGGTTGGCAGAGGCGAGTCCGGCCGGCTACGCGGAGAAGGGGCGCTTCCGGATCGCCGACCAGGGGTGGCCGAGCTGGGCGCACCCCGTGGTGAGCAACGGGAAGCTCTACATCCGAAACCAGGGCGTGCTCGCCAGTTACGACATCAAGGCGCGATAGACCATGACCATTCGTCCCGTGCAATCCTCCCGGCCGGTCCTGCCGGCTCTCGTCGTTCTCGCCGTCGTGCTGGCGGTCGCGCCGCTGGCGTCGGAGGACTGGCCGATGTGGGGCGGCACGCCGCAGCGGAACATGGCGGCCCCGACCGGGCCGCTCCCCGCGTCGTGGGACGTCCCGGCGAAGACGAACATCAAGTGGAAGGCTGAAGTCGGCTCGACGTCCTACGGGAACCCGGTGGTCGCCGGCGGCAAGGTATTCCTGGGCACGAACAACGACCGGCCGCGGAACCCCGCCATCACCGGCGACAAGGGCGTGCTGATGTGCTTCCGCGAGTCCGACGGCGGCTTCCTGTGGCAGGCCGCCAGCGACAAGCTCGAGACCGGCATGGAGAACGACTGGCCCGAGCAGGGCGTCTGCTCCTCGCCCGCGGTCGACGGGAAGCGCGTCTACTACGTCACGAACCGCGCAGAACTGGTATGCCTCGACACCGAGGGGTTCGCCGACGGGAAGAACGACGGGGCGTACCAGGACGAGAAGCTCAAAGGCCCGACCGACGCCGACATCGTCTGGACGCTCGACATGATCAAGGAGTTCGGCGTCTTCCCGCACAACATGGCCAACTCGTCGCCGGCCGTGTGGGAAGACCTGGTGTTCGTCGGGACGTCGAACGGGCGCACCGAAACCCACGAGAAGATCCCGGCTCCCAAGGCGCCGAGCTTCCTCGCGGTGAACAAGACGACGGGGAAGGTGGTGTGGCAGGACGCCTCGCCCGGCGAACACATCCTGCACGGACAGTGGTCGTCGCCCTCGCTCGGCCTCGTCGACGGCACGATGCAGGTGTTCTTCGCCGGCGGTGACGGCTGGCTCTACGGCTTCAACGCGCGCACGGGCGAGAAGCTGTGGTGGTTCGACCTGAACCCGAAGGACTCGGTATGGCCGAAGACGAAGAACGACGGCATCTCGACGCCGGTCTTCCATGAAGGCCGGGTGTTCATGTCGGTCGGGCAGGATCCGGAGAGCGGCGAGGGCGTGGGCCACATGTATGCGGTCGACCCGCGCAAGCGCGGCGACATCACGCAGACGGGGCGCGTCTGGCAGTACGACAAGATTCGGCGCTCGATCTCCACGGCTGCCATCGCCGACGGCCTGGTCTACATCTCGGACTTCAGCGGGTTCCTTCACTGCCTGGACGCCGCGACTGGCGCGCCGCAGTGGACGTTCGATGCGCTGGCCGCCGTCTGGGGCTCGCCGCTGGTCGGGGACGGCAAGGTCTACCTGGGTGACGAGGACGGCGATGTCATCGTGCTGCAGGCGGGCAGGGCGATGAAGAAGATCGCCGAGATCAACATGGGGAACGCCGTGTACGGCACGCCGGTGCCGGCCAACGGCGTGCTCTACATCATGACCCGGTCGGATCTCTACGCGATTGCGGCACCGGGGGCGGGGGCGAAGTGACGAGCCGTTGGATTCTGCGGGCGGCGCTGCTCGCGCTGGTGGCGTGCGCCGGGAGCTACTCCGGGAGTGGTTTCGCTCAGCAGCCGCAGGGCTCTGGCAACTGGCCCCGCTTCCGCGGTTCGGCGGCGCTGCTGGGCGCAGCCGACACGACGCTGTCGCGACCGCTCACGCTTCGGTGGAGCTACCAGGCGAAGGAGGCCATCGGGTCGTCGGCGGCCATCGTGGACGGCACGGCCTACGTCGCGTCGATGGACGGCACGCTGCACGCGGTCGATCTCGCCACCGGGAAGGCGCGCTGGCAGTACGCAACGGGCGGGTCGGTCGAGGAGTCGTCGCCGGCCGTTCGCGACGGGATTGTCTATGTCGGCGACCTTGACGGCACGCTGCACGCGGTTGACGCGGCCACGGGCAAGGCCCGCTGGACCTTCAAAACCGACGGCGAAATCAGGTCGTCGCCCAACTGGCTCGGCGACCGCATCTACGTGGGATCGTACGACCAGCACCTCTACTGCCTGTCGGCGGTCACCGGGGCGCTCGTCTGGAAGTTCGAGACCGGCGGACCGGTTCACAGCACGCCGGCAATCGACAAGGACACCGTGTACGTCTCGGGGTGCGACGAGCAGTTGCGGGGGATCGACGCTGCGGCGGGAACGCTGCGGTTCGTCCTGCCGCTCGGCGGCTACACCGGCGCGTCGGTGGCGGTCAGGGGCGGCGAGGCCTACGTCGGCACCTTCGCCAACGAGGTGCTCGGCATCGACCTCGTGAAGCGCGCGATCCGGTGGACCTACAGGCACCCGACGCGCAACTTCCCGTTCTACGCCTCGGCCGCGATCGCGGGCGACCGGGTCGTGGTGGGCGGACGCGACAAGCTGGTGCACTGTCTGTCGGCGTCAACGGGCAAGGAGCAGTGGTCGTTCGCGACGCGCGCCCGCGTCGAGTCGTCGCCGATCGTCGTCGGCGGCCGCGTGTTCGTCGGGTCGAACGACGGGGTGCTGTACGAGCTGGACCTGGCCACCGGGAAGAAGGTGTGGGAGTTCACGGCCGGCGCCCCGCTGTCGGCGTCGCCCGCGGTCGCCGCCGGCGCACTGGTCATCGGCTCGCAGGACGGCGTGCTGTACTGTTTCAGGTAGAAATGCGAATCGCCCACATCACCGCCGGCGCCGGTCACATGTACTGCGGGAGCTGCCTGCGCGACAACACGATTGCCGCCGCGCAGCTCGACGCGGGACACGACGTCCTGCTGATTCCCACCTACACGCCGACGCGGCCCGAAGGGCGGAACGTCAGCCTCGACCGTATCTACCTGGGCGGGATCAACGTGTTCCTGCAGGAGCACTTCCCGATTCTCCGCAGGATGCCGCGCTTCATGAGCCGGCTGCTCGATGCGGCCCCGCTGCTGCGGCTCGCGACGAGCAGGGGTGTAAGCGTGGACCCCGCGCAGCTGGGCCGCCTGACCGTATCGATGCTCCGCGGCGTCGAAGGCGCCCAGCATCGAACGGTGCTCGAGCTCATCCGGTTTCTCGCCGACGAGGCCGCGCCCGAGATCGTCAGCATCCCGAACTCGCTCCTGATTGCGCTGGCGCCGGCCATCAAGCGCGAGCTGAACGTGCCGGTCGTCTGCACGCTGCAGGGGGAGGACGGTTTTCTCGATGGTCTCGGCGCCTCGTACCGCGACGAGGCGCTGCGCCTGATCCGCGAGCACGCGTCGAGCGTGGACGCCTTTCTGGCGGTCAGCCGGTTCGGCGCCGACCGGATGAGCGGCTTCCTCGGAATCGAGCGCGACCGGATTCACGTCGTGCCGATCGGCATCGACTTCGATGGTCACTCGCGGGCTCCGCTCGACGGCACGCCGTTCACCATCGGCTACCTGGCGCGCGTCTCGCCCGAGAAGGGGCTGCACGTGCTGTGCGAGGCGTACCGGCGTCTGCGGTCGCGCCCCGGGTGCCCGCCGAGCCGGTTGGTGGCCGCCGGCTACCTCGCGCCGGAGCACAAGGGCTACCTGGCCGACGTCCGGAAGAAGATGGCCGCGTGGGGGTTGGCTGACGAGTTCGAGTACCGCGGCGCGCCGGACCGCGCGGGGAAGATCGCGTTCCTGCAGACGCTCAGCGTCCTCTCGGTTCCGTCCCCCCAGCCCACGCAGAAGGGACAGTTCCTCCTCGAGGCCATGGCGAGCGGCGTGCCCGTCGTCCAACCGCGGCTTGGCGCGTTCACCGAGGTGGTCGAGGCGACGGGCGGCGGAATCCTCGTGGAGGCCGGCGACCTCGACGGTCTGGTGCGGGCCGTCGCGTCGCTCGCGGAGAACCCCGATCGAAGGAGGCAGCTCGGCGCGACCGGCTACGACGCCGTCCGGGTGCACTACGGCGTTCCTCAGATGCTGGCGCAGGTGATGGAGGTGTACCAGCGGCTATAATCCCGGCATGAAGAAGCTTCTCGTCGTCGGCACGGCCCTGTGTCTCGTCCTCGCCTTCGGCGCGTCCGCACTCGCGGCCGGGCCGCTCCTGTTCGACAAGTCCGAGTACGCCGCGCGGCGCGCGAGACTCATCGAGAAGATCCCGGACGGCGTCGCCATTCTGCTCGGGGCCCCGCTCCCGACCGGCGGCGAGTTCTTTCAGAACAACGACATGATGTACTTCGCCGGCGTCGAAATACCGGACGCCGCGCTCGTCATCGACGGCCAATCGAAGACCAGCACGCTCTTCTTCACCATCACCGACTCGGCCGCCCGCAACGAGGGGATCGGCCTCGACCTCGTCCGCAACGCTCAGGCCGTCACGGGCATCGAGCGCATCTCGCCTGCGGATCAGCTCACGCCGACGCTCGCCCGCCTGTCGGGCGCCGGCGCCGTTCTCTACACCTCGTTCAAACCTGAGGAACTGGCGCGCGAGAACTCGGCGGAGAAGTACACCGCGCTCCAGAACTCGATGACGCTGAACCTGTGGGACGGGCGGCTGACGCGCGAGCTCCAGTTCGTCCGGAATCTCCGCGACCGGTTCCCCCAGGCGGTCGTCAAAGACGCCGCGCCCTTCATCTGGGATCTCCGCTCCATCAAGTCCGCGGCCGAGATCGAGCACCTGCGCAAGGTCGGCCGCCTCGGCGTCGAGGCGCACAAGGCGATGATGCGCGCCACGCGCGTCGGGGCCCCGGAGTACGAGATGTCGGCCGCCTTCGAGTACGCCGTGAAGAAGGCCGGCGCCCGCGAACTCGCCTACAACATCATCATCAGCTCAGCCGAGAACCACCCCTACCTCCACTACTACCGGCACGACCGCATCCTCGCCGACGGCGACTTCATCGTCGTCGACGCCGGCCCGAACCTGAACAACTACGTCGTCGACATCTCGGCGTCGTACCCGGCGAACGGGACGTTCACGCCGCGCCAGCGCGAGATCTACGAGGCCGCGCTCGCCATCGAGGAGGCGTGCAGGCAGGTGTACCGACCCGGCATCGAGGCGAAGGACGTGCAGCCCCAGGTGCTCGAGATCCTGAAGAAGAAGGGGTTCGACATCGAGAAGGACCTCTTCAGGATTCGGACGATGCAGACCGGGGTCAGCCACGACGTGGGCATGGCGACGCACGACGTGAGCGCGGGGCCCCGGGGGCCGCTGCGTCCCGGCATGGTGTTCGCGTGCGACATCTACGCGGTGTTCGCCGGCGAGAACCTGGGCGTCCGCGTGGAAGATACGATCGTCATCACCGAGACCGGCTGCGAGAACCTGACGCCGGGCCTGCCGCGGACGGTTGCGGAAATCGAGGCCTTCATGAAGAAGCAGGCGCCGGTGGGCCGGTAGCAAGCGCGACCTCGAGATCGGCCACAAAGCGTGGCGCCCGGCCGGGCCGCCGCGCCGGCTCTGGCCCAAGTGCGCGCGCGAAGAACTCGTGGAGGCGGGCGGGCGCCGTCGTCAGATGGGCCTGGATCGGCGTGAGGCGCCCCGACAGCACGCTGCTCTGATAGTCGGCCGCGGTCGAACCCTCGAAGGGCAGAGACCCGGCCAGCATCTCGTAGGCCATGACGGCGATCGCCCACAGGTCGCACTCGATGCCCGCCGCACTTCCCCGCAGCTGCTCCGGCCCCATGTAGTGCACCGTGCCGACAATCTGGCCCGGAGCGGTGCCGACAGCGGTCTCCATTTCACCCCCTCCTGCCAGGAACTTCGCCACGCCGAAGTCGAGGAGCTTCACCTGGGCCGCGGCTCCGTCGCCGGCGAGAAACACGTTTTCCGGCTTCAGGTCGCGGTGTACCAGCTGACGCGCGTGCGCGGCGTCCACCGCGGACGCGAGGTCGTGCAGAATGGCCACCGCGCGGGCCGGCGTGAGCCGACCCTCCCGGCGCAGCACGTCGCGGAGCGAGGACCCGCGAAGCAGCTCCATCACCAGGAAGGCCCGCGTGTCGCGCACGACGCCGAAATCGTGGACCACGACGACGTTGGGGTGCGAAAAGCCCGCGGCCGCCCGGGCCTCGAGGCGGAAACGGTCGGCGGCAGCCCGGCTCCCGACCAACTCCTCCCGGATCACCTTGACCGCCACGCGACGGCCGAGCTCGAGGTCGGTTGCCTCGTACACCGTTCCCATGCCGCCGCGGCCGAGGCGGCGGTCCAGGCGATACCGCTCCGCCAGCACCCTCGGGAGGCTGACCTCGGTCAACGGCGACCCGTCGCCCGCGCACACGGTGCCGCCGCCCGTGCTGCACTCCCCGCAACTCGGACACTCGGCGAAGCCGCCGGTCGAGCGTCCGGCGCCCGGGCGCTCGATGAGCAGGGCGAGGCTTGCGGCAATGGCTCCCAGGAGCTCCTGGTCGTCGCTCGAGTAGGGCTCGTCGGATCGCTTTGCCCCGAGGGCGAGCAGCACCTCGGCTCCGTCCGCAGGCGTCGCGACAGGCAGCAGCAGCGCGAGTCCGGAGTGCCGAACGACTTCGCCTTCCTCCGGCGGCAGCTGTCGGCTGATCCACGCCGACTGGCCCGGCCCGACGTCGAGGGGCCTTCCGAGCAGCCGCGCGAGCGCGGTCAGCTTGCTGTCGCGCGACAGCGAGAGGTGAATGCCCTGTGCGGGGACCGAGGCCAGCACTCGGTGGGCCGGATCGCTCGGTTCACGCACCAGCACCGCCACATACTGCGGGTGCAGCGCGGCGGCCACGTGACCCACCACCTCGGCCGCCACATCCTGCAGGCTCTTCGCGTGACGGATCTCCTCGACCACCTTCGACAGCAGGCGCTGCGCGTCGTAGCGCTCGCGGAAGAAACGCCGGTCGATCGCGTCGAGCCAGCGTCGCCGCCGGACGTGGGCGAGGAGCGCCACCGCGGCCACCGCCCCGTACGCCCAGCCGCGCGACAACACGATGGTCCTGAACGGCTGGTCGCCATGGACGAACAGGTCGAGCGCCAGCACGACCGCGCACGCCGGCACGAGCGAGACCACCAGACCGCGGGCCAGGGCGTACTGCAGCCCCTGCCTCAGGATGAACCCGACGTCGAACACCTGGTGACGCAGGATCGCGTAGGCGAACGAGACGGGCAGGATGAGGAAGAGCACGTTCGAGCAGAACAGCGCCGCAGGCGATCGGAGCGCCGCGCCCGCCCACGCCGGCAGGTTGAAGAAGCCCGCCATGGCGACAGGGGTGATGCCAGCCAGCCCGACGAACGCGCCCGCGACGAGCACGCGCAGCCGCCGCCGCTCGCTGCGATCGGCGAGCCTTCGGAAGCTCAGGACAAGGAGGACCATCGAGGCGCTGACGGTCAGGATGACCGCGGTTCCGGCAAACAACGTGAACCAGTCCGGGAGCCCCAACGCGAGACTCGCCGGGTTGTAGACCTCCTGATAGCCGTAGTAGAGCAAGCCGGGAACGCCGACGACGATGACGGGCGACCACAGGAGAAACCAGATCCACCACCCCCTCGCCGTGCGGAACGCCGGTCGCGGGAACTCGGCGAAGAACTGGAGCTGAAGCAGCGGGCCGGTCGAGAACAGGAGAAACCCGACCCAGAGCGGCGCGCCGAGCCAGGGCGGCAGCCCCCGCCAGACCGCTGCACCGCCGGGAGCCAGCGCGGGCGAGTGCGGGTCGACGGCGAGGACCGGGATGAAGTTGGTGACGGCCATCACGGCGAGGAACAGCGCGCCAACGATCGCCACGCGCTCGCGAGGGCGGCGGACCGCGACCAGCAGCGCCAGGGAGAACGTCACGATCTGCGCCGTCAGCTTGATGCCGAACGTCAGCCAGTTGCCGGCGCTCCACCCGCGCCAGTTCGGCTGGAGCTCCAGCTGCACCTCGCGGCGGACACCGTCGCGCGCCACCTCGATGGTCAGCGGGCGCGCGGCCTCGACGTTCTCCATCGTGGCGCGCCAGTGGAACAACGTCGACAGAGGCCGGCCCGCGATGGCAACCATCACGTCGCCGGCCTCGATGCCGGCCCGCGCTCCGGGCAGGCCCGGCGCGACGAAGACCACTGCGGCGCGGCCTCCCCCAAACCGTACGTCCGTGCCGATGGGCCCCGGCCCGAAGACCTCGGAGTACACATTGAGCAGGAGGTAGCCGAACACGCAGGCGGCGATGCTGTACACCCACCACGGTGCGCGTCGATCGGGGTCAGACATCTTCCGGTCTCCGACGTCGCGGGGCGGGACCTCGCAACCCGACGGCAGCACCGGGAAGTATAGCGCGCTGGCGCCTCGGGCCGCGCCTCTTCGGGTATACTCGGCGCACCCCGACAGACCACGGAGGAGACGGCATGGGTGGCTTCTTTGGCGTAGCGACGGCGGACGACTGCGTGGCGGACCTGTTCTACGGGACCGATTACCACTCGCACCTGGGCACGCGGCGCGGCGGGATGGTCACGACGAGCGAAGGCGGATTCAAGCGCAACATCCACGACATCTCGAACGCGCCCTTCAGGACGAAGTTCGAGGACGAGCTGCCCAAGCACCAGGGCCGCCTCGGCATGGGCATCATCAGCGACTACGAGGACCAGCCGCTGCTCATCAGCTCGCATCTCGGCGTCTACGCGCTGGCCACCATCGGGCGGGTGAACAACCTGGACGCGCTCGTCCGCGACGCGCTGGCTACGCGCGGCACCCACCTCAGCGAGATCAAGGGCAGCGAGCACAACCCCACGGAGGTTGTGGCCACGCTCATCAACCGTCAGGAGACGCTGGTCGACGGGCTGCGCTGGGCGCAGCAGAAGGTGCAGGGCTCGTGCTCGATGCTGCTGCTCACACCGGGTGCGCTCTACGCCGCGCGCGACCGCCTCGGCCGAACGCCGGTTGTGGTCGGCCGGCGTGCGGGCGCCTTCGCCGTGGCCACTGAGAGCAGCGCGCTGCCGAACCTCGGATACGAGCCGGTTCGCGATCTCGGCCCCGGCGAAATCGTCCGGCTCACGCCGGACGGCGTCGAGACGGTGGCCGCGCCCGGCGAGCACATGCAGATCTGTTCGTTCCTCTGGATCTACTACGGCTACCCGGCCTCCACCTACGAGGGGATCAACACCGAGGCCGCCCGCAACAGGTGCGGCCAGGCGCTGGCCCGGCGCGACGACGTCGAGGTGGACTCGGTCGCCGGCATCCCGGATTCAGGGATCGGCCACGCCATCGGCTACGCGGCCGAGAAAGGCGTCCCGTACCGCCGCCCGTTCGTGAAGTACACGCCCACCTGGCCGCGCAGCTTCATGCCGCAGGAGCAGCGCGTGCGCGACCTGGTGGCGCGCATGAAGCTCATTCCGATCCGCGATTCTCATCCAGGGCAAGCGCCTCCTCTTCTGCGAGGACTCGATCGTCCGCGGCACCCAGCTGCGAGACATCATCGTCCGCGTCTTCGACCATGGGGCCCGCGAGGTGCACATGCGCCCCGCGTGCCCGCCGCTCGTGCACGGCTGCCGCTTCCTCAACTTCTCGCGGTCGCGGTCCGAACTGGACCTGGCGGCCCGGCGCGCCGTGAAGGACATCGAGGGCGATCCCAACAGTCATCTCGATGAGTACGCCAATCCCGACACCGAGCGCCACGCCGCGATGGTCGAGCACATCCGCGGGCAGCTCGGCGTGACGACGCTCAGATACCAGAGGTTGGAGGACATGACCGCCGCGATTGGCCTGCCGCGCGAACGCGTGTGCACGTTCTGCTGGAACGGCGAAGCGCTCCACGAGGAGGCGTGAGAACCGGCCCGCGGCGTATAATCCCTCGAAGGAGTCATGACCGCTCGAGCTCGTACCGGCCACGCGTCAGAACCGCGCGAAGGGTCCACCGAACAGGTGGTCTCCCACGTGCGCACGCTCATTGTCGCCGGCAGGCTGAAGCCCGGTGACCGGCTGCCGGCCGAGCGGGATCTGGCCGTGCAGATCGGCGTGAGCCGTCCGACGGTCCGCGCGGGACTTCGGGCGCTGGCAGCGATGGGTGTCGTGGTCTCCCGGCACGGCTCGGGCACCTACATCCCGTCCGGTCCGCCGAAGCTCGGAAGCGCTCCGCTCGGGTTCCTCGCGGCGCTTCACGGTTTCACGCGAGAGGAGATGTACGAGGCGCGACGGTTGCTCGAGGTCGGCGCCGCCGGCCTGGCCGCGGAACGCGCCTCGCCCGAGCAGATTGCCGTGATGGCCGAGGAGGTCGCCAACCTGTTCTCGGCGATGACCGATCCCCAGGCGTTCCTCGTCCACGACATCGATTTCCACCGGTCCGTGGCGGCCGCGTCCCGCAATCCGATCATCGCGGCGGTGATGGAGATGATCTCGTCGCTCTACTACGAGCGGCGGCGGGAGACGGCTGCCCTTGCGTCGCAGCGCAACCTGCGCGATGCCGCGGAAATGCACCGCCGGGTCTACCAGGCCATCCGGGCCGGCAACCCGGATGCGGCCCGAATGGCCATGCACGAGCACCTCACGCAGTCGTCCTCGTACCAGGCTCAGGAAGTCCGGGCCGGCGGCCCGCCGGGCGCTCCAGCCGGACGCGCACCGCGCCGTCGCCGCCCACCGGCCAAGCGCTGATCAGGCTTGCCTCGCAAGATCGCAAGATCGCAAGATCGCAAGATTCAGCTGGTGGCTCTTCTCCCTTGGCCTTTCTCCGCACTTCAGGTAAGTTGGCCAGACGGGGTGCCACGTGCTCGAGGTCACACGCGTTTCGAAGAACTACAGGACGCCAACGGGGCCGATTCGCGTCCTGTCGGACATCGACCTGTCGGTCGGGCCCGGCCGGTCGGTCTCCATCGTCGGGCCGTCCGGCAGCGGCAAGAGTACGCTGCTCTATATCCTCGGCGCCCTCGAACCGCCGACGTCCGGTACCGTCCTGCTGGACGGGCAGGACCCGTTCGCGCTGGACGACAGGCGCCTGGCGGCGTTCCGCAACCGGCACGTCGGCTTCGTGTTCCAGGACCACCACCTGCTGCCGCAGTGCTCGGTGCTCGAGAACGTGCTGGTGCCGACGCTGGTCGCCAGCGACCGCAAGACGGACGTCGGCGAACGCGCGCGCGATCTGATCGAACAGGTGGGGCTGACCGCGAGGCAACACCACCGCCCGCATGAACTGTCGGGCGGCGAGAAGCAGCGCGTGGCGCTGGCGCGGGCCCTGGTGCAGCACCCCGGCCTGGTCCTGTGCGACGAGCCGACCGGCAACCTCGACCAGGAATCGGCGGACGCCGTGGCCTCGCTCCTCGTGGACCTCCACAGGCGCCAGCAATCGATCCTGATCGTCGTCACCCACAACCTCGAGCTGGCGCAGCGGATGGACACGCGGTACACGCTCTCCGACGCCCGGCTGGTCGCGCGGTGAAGACATGACGCGGCTCCTCCTCAGAAGCCTCGTCCACTACCGGCGGACGAACGCCGCCGTGGTCGGCGGCGTCGCCACGGCCGTGGCCGTTCTGGCCGGCGCGCTGCTGGTGGGCCAGTCGGTCCGTTCCAGCCTCCGGGATCTCCTGGTCGAACGCATCGGCGCGACCGCGTATGTCGTGTCGGCCGACCGGTACTTCCGCGAGGACCTGCTGACGTCCGCCCCCGAAACCTGCCCGATCATCGCGGTTCCCGGCATTCTCGTGCGCGAGTCGACCGGCCGCCGGGCGTACGGCGTCAACGTCTACGGCGTGGACGAGAGGTTCTGGCGCTTTCACGGCATCGCCGGGCCGGAGGGCTTCGACGACCGGGCCGCAGTCGTGGGTGCGCCGCTCGCTGCCAATCTCGAGGTCAATCCAGGCGATGGTCTGTTGCTCAGAGTCGAGTCTGGGCGCGAGATTCCAGGCGAATCGCTCTACGGCCGCCGCGAGAGCGCCGGCCGAACGATCAGGCTGACGTGCCGCAGCATCGCTTCCCCGCTGCAGTTGGGCGAGTTCGCGCTCAGGCCCGGCCAGGGAACCGTCTTCTCCGTCTTCGTCCCTCTGAAGCGGCTGCAGCGCGATCTCCTGCAGCCGTCGCGCGTCAACGCGGTCCTCGTGGCCGCTGGCGCGCAGGACGACCAACTGCCGGGCCTGCGGCAGGCGCTGCGTGAGCGCGCCGCTCTGCCAGACCTGGGGCTGCGGCTGCGCCCCCTGGCGCAGGCGCAAGGCGTCGCCGTCGAGAGTGCGCGCATCCTGCTCGACGACTCGGTCGCCCGCTCGGCCTTCGCCGCGGCTGCGGACGCCGGCGTGCCGGCGTCCGGCGTGCTGGCCTACCTGGCGAATGTCATCCGCGCCCGCGGGCGGGAGATTCCATACAGCGTGATCGCCGCGGCCGATCTCGGGCGAGGGACGCTCACCGGCGTCCGACTCGTGGCGGGCGCCGCGCCGGACCCCGATGCGACGGGCGCGAACGAGTCCATCTGGCTCAACGAGTGGGCGTGGCGGGACCTGGCGATTCCGATCGGAGAGCCGGTCGAGATCGAGTACTACCACTGGGAGGACTCCGCCGGGCTCGCGACGCGCATCGCCCGTCTCCGCCTGGCAGGCGTCGTGGGAATCGGCGGCCCGGTGGATGCGACGCTCGCGCCCGACGTGCCGGGCATCACGGGCGCGCGGAGCGTGCGAACGTGGGATCCGCCATTCCCGCTGGATCTGCGCCGCATCCGCCCGGCGGACGAGGCCTACTGGGATCGGTATCACGCGACGCCGAAGGCGTTCGTCACGCTCGCCGGCGGGCAGGCGCTGTGGCAAAGCCGGTTCGGGCGCCTGACGTCGGTCCGCGTGGCGCTCCCGGAGCCGGCGCTGGCCGCCGCGCTCGGAAGCCGTGTCGACCCGGAGACGGCCGGCTTCACGGTGGCCGCCATCAGGCGCGACGGGCTCGATTCGTCGCGAGGCGCGGTGGACCTGGGCGCGTACTTCCTCTACTTCAGCTTCTTCCTGATTGTGGCGGCCGTGCTGCTGTCGGCATCGTTCTTCCGGCTCGGCGTGGAGCAGCGGGCGCGCGAAATCGGCACGCTCAGGGCCGTCGGGTATTCATCGCGCACCCTGCGTCGCCTCTTCCTGTCGGAGGGCGCCGTGCTGTCGGTGGCGGGGAGCCTGCTGGGGGCCGTCGGCGCCCTCGCGTACGGCGGCGCGCTCGTGGCGGGCCTTCGGTCGTGGTGGATTGGGGCGGTGGGCACCGACCGCGTGCACCTCCACCTGTCCTGGGGCGCGATGGGCGCCGGCGTCGGCGCCGGCATCGTGGTGTCGCTCGGCGTCATCCTGTGGACGCTCGGCGGCCTCGCCCGCAGTTCGCCGCGCGCCCTGCTGGCCGGCGTCCTCGAGTCGGGCGCGGTCATGGCCAGAAAGGCCCGCGTGCTCGCGGTCGTGTCGGCGGCGGCAGGTGCGGCGGCCATCCTGGTGCTGGCGGCGTCCGTCGCCGGAGCCGTTCCGGACGTCGGCGGGTTCTTCGGGGCCGGCACGCTGCTCTTGATATCGAGCCTGAGCCTTGCGGCGGTGATTCTGCGCCGGACGCGCCCGCGCCCGATCGCAGGCTACGGCTGGCGGGCAGTGGCCCGCCTCGCGTTCCGCAGCGCGGCGCACCGCCCGGCGCGCAGCCTGCTGCCGGTGGCGCTCATCGCCTCGGCTGCCTTCATCATTGTCTCGGTGGAGGCATTCCGGAAGGACCCGGGCGACCAGCGACTCGACAGGCGCTCGGGAACGGGCGGATACGCGCTGGTCGGGAGTTCGGCGCTGCCCGTCATGTACGACCCCGACACGCCGGCCGGCCGCGAAGCCCTCGGCATCACGGCCTCCGAGGTGCCCGGCCTCGACGGCGTCCGGTTCGCTTCGTTCCGCCAGCGCGAGGGAGACGATGCGAGCTGCCTGAATCTGTATGCGCCGCGCGAACCGAGAATCCTCGGCGCGACGCGCGCGTTTCTCGAGGACGGAAGGTTCTCGTTCGCCGCGTCGGAGGCCGCGACGCCGGATGAGCGGCGGAATCCGTGGCTCCTGCTCGACAAGGAGCCCGGTGACGGCGTCATTCCGGCCATTGGCGATGCCAACTCGATCGAGTACAGTCTCCACCTCGGCGTCGGCGGTGAGTTGACGGTCGGCGGAGGCGCGGGCGGGGCGCCCGTTCGCCTTCGCATCGTGGCGACGCTCTCGGACAGCATCCTGCAGGGCGCGCTCGTCGTCTCGGACCGGAACTTTCTGCGGGCATTCCCCGGGCAGGAGGGCTACCGGTTCTTCCTCGTGAACGTCCCGGCCGGGCGCGCTGCGGCGGTCGCGGGGCCGCTCGCGGATCGCCTGACCGACTGGGGCGTCAGGATCGAGTCGTCGCGCGACCGGCTGGCCGCCTACCACCAGGTGGAGAACGCCTACCTCTCCACGTTCCAGTCGCTGGGCGGCCTGGGCCTGGTGCTGGGGACGATCGGCCTGGCGGCCGTCCTGTTGAGGAACGTCCTGGAGCGGCGCGGCGAGATCGCGCTGCTGCGCGCCGTGGGCTTCCGCCGGCAGACGCTGGCGGTGATGCTGGTCGCCGAGCACCTGCTGCTGATGGTCTGCGGCCTGGCGTGCGGGACGTTCAGCGCGCTGGTCGCCATCGCGCCGGCCGTGTCGGCGCGAGGCGGCGCCGTGCCCGTCGCGATGGTCGGTCTGCTGCTGGCGGCGGTGACCTTGGCCGGCCTCGTGTCGTCGGTGGTCGCTGGCCTCGCGGCGCTCCGATCGCCATTGCTCGCGGCGCTCCGATCGGAATGAGGTGAGAACGATGGCTGTGGGATGTCCGTGCCGCGCGGCGGTCAGATGTGTCCTGGCGCTGGCGCTCGGAGTCGTGGTCCAGGCGACGGCCGACGCGCAGTGGACGCGCTTCCGCGGCCCGAACGGCACCGGCGTGGCCGAGGCCGCCAACCTGCCGGCCGAGTTCGGCGTGGACAAGGGCGTCGTGTGGAAGACGCCGACGCCGCCCGGACACTCGTCGCCGGTGCTGACGCGCACGCGCATCTTCCTCACGGCCCACGAGGGCGACAAGGCGGACTACAAGCTGCTCGTGCTGTGCCTCGACCGGCAGACGGGCAAGGTGCTCTGGCGGCGCGAGGTGCCGCGGGCACAGCCGGGCCGCATCCAGAACGTCAACGGCCCGGCCTCGCCGAGCCCGATCACCGACGGCACGAACGTCTACGCGTTCTTCCAGGAATTCGGCCTGCTGGCGTTCGACCAGGACGGCACCGAGCGGTGGCGGCTGCCGATGGGCCCGTTCAACATGTTCTACGGCTTCGGCGCGTCGCCCATCCTGGTGGACGACCTGATCGTCCTGCCGGTGGACCAGGATATCGGTTCGCATCTGGTCGCCGTGGACAGGCGCACCGGCAAGACGAGGTGGACGGTGGATCGGCCCGGCGTGATCTCGGGCTACTCCACGCCCACGCTCTACGAGCCGAAACAGGGGCCCAAGCAGATCGTCATTCCAGAGTCGTTCCAGCTCTCGTCGTACTCGGTGGCCGATGGCACGCGGCTGTGGTGGGTGCGCGGGCTGCCGTGCGAGATGAAGTCGGTGGCCAGCCTCGACGGCGAGTGGCTCTACGTCAACGGCTGGGGCCTCCCGCAGAACCAGCCCGGCCAACATGTGGCTACCGTCGCGTTCGAAGAAGGCCTCGGACGCTATGACAAGAACAAGGACGGCTTCGTGGGCCGCGACGAGATCTCGGGGGCCGACCCGATCGACAAGGTGCTCGCGCCTTCGTACGGCTTCGACGCGTTCGACCTCGACCGGAACGGCCGGCTGGACGCGAGGGAGTGGGACGTCTTCCGGATGATGATGGCGTCGGAGAACGGCCTGCTGGCGATCCGGCTCGGCGGGCGCGGCGACATGACCGAGAGCGCGATCCGGTGGCGCTACCAGCGCCCCGTGCCGCAGGTGCCGTCGACGCTGCTCTACCGGGGCGTCCTCTTCATGGTGAACGACAGCGGCATCCTGACGTCGTTCGATCCGGCGACCGGCAACGTGCTTCGGCAGGCGAGGCTGAAGGGCGCCATCGACAAGTACTTCGCCTCGCCGGTCGGCGCCGACGACAAGGTCTTCCTGATCAGCCAGGACGGCACCGTGTCGGTGGTGTCGGCGAAAGGCGAGTGGGACACGCTCGCGGTCAACGCCCTCGGCGACGAGGTGTTCGCGACGCCGGCGATCGCCGATGGACGTATCTACCTGAGGACCAAGAGCGCGGTCTACTGCTTCGGAAGGTGAGCGGCAGCATGCTGAGAGGATTCCTGTTCGCGGTCGCGTGGCTCGTCGCCCAGGGTGCGGCCGCGCCGCCGGGAGACAACTGGCCCCAGTGGCGCGGGCCTGAGATGACCGGAACCACGGCGGCGAAGAATCTCCCTGCCGCGTGGAGCGCCACCGAGAACATCACCTGGAAGCTGGCGCTGCCCGATCTCTCCGGCTCGACGCCCATCATCTGGAACGACCGAATCTTCCTGAACATCGGCGACGGCACCGAACTGTATCTGCTGTGCGTCGATCGCCGGAAGGGCGTCGAGGTGTGGAAGAAGCACCTCGGCAGCGGCAACACCAGAATCCGCAAGCAGAACATGTCGACGCCCTCGCCCGTCACCGACGGCACGCGTGTGTGGGTGATGACGGGCACCGGCATCCTGAAGGCGTTCGACTTCACGGGCCGCGAGCTCTGGTCTCGGGACATCCAGAAGGACCACGGGGCGTTCGGTCTCAACTGGGGCTACGCGTCGTCTCCGCTCCTCGTCCGCGACCGGCTGTACGTCCAGGTGCTGCACGGGATGAAGACCGACGACCCGTCGTACGTGCTCGGCATCGACGCGGCCAGCGGCAAGACGATCTGGCGGGTCGAGCGGCCGACCGACGCGGTATCGGAGTCGCCCGACGCCTACACGACGCCGGCCATCCTGCGGAGCGGCGGGAAGGAGGAGATCGTCATCGCCGGCGGGGACTACGTGACCGGCCACGACCCGGCGACCGGCGCCGAGGTGTGGCGGGCGGGAGGCCTCAATCCAGGAAGGGACCGGAACTACCGCCTCGTGGCGTCTCCCACCGTTGCGAACGGGATGATCTATGTGCCGTCCCGCGTCAGGCCCCTGCTCGCGTTCCGAGCCGGGGGGCGGGGTGACATCTCCCAGTCGCACGTTGCGTGGACGACCGACCAGGGCCCCGACGTTCCCACGCCGGCGGTCACCGACCAGTACATCTTCATCCTGAACGACCGCGGAATCCTCTGGTGCCGCGACGCGAAGACGGGCGCCGAGATCTGGGGCAACCAGCGGGCGCGCGCAGGAACCTACAGCGCCTCGCCCGTCGTCGCCGACGGCAAGTTGTACGTGACCAGCGAGGAGGGCGTGACGACCGTCCTCGAGGCGGGCCCGACCTTCAAGGTCATCGCGGAGAACGACCTGGCCGACTACACGCTGTCGTCGATCGCCGTGTCGGGCAGCCAGAATCTTCCTTCGGACGACGAAGTTCCTGTACTGTATCGGCAAGTAACCGGCTTCCGACTTTCGGCTCTCGGCGCAATCACACGAACTCTCACTCCACAGGAGATCGCTGCATGAGACGTGGAACGATTGGCATCCTGGTGGTGGTCGGCCTCGTGGTGCTGGTGCTCGGGCACCGCGTCCTCGGCGCGGGGCCGGGTGACTGGTCCTATTGGCGAGGCCCGGCCGTCAACGGCATGGCCATCGGCGATGCCCCGGTCACCTGGTCCGGCATCGACAACGTCGGGTGGAAGACCGACATCCCGGGCCTCGGCAACTCCAGCCCGGTCATCTGGGGCGACCAGATCTTCCTGACGACGGCGGTTCCGACCGGCGCCCCCGCAGCGGCGCCAGCGGCCGTTGCGCCCGCTGCCGCGCCGGATCCCCCGCGACGGGGCGGCCCGGGCGGCGGGTCAGGCCCGCAGCCCGAGCATCGTTTCGAGGTGATCTCCCTCGATCGCAAGACCGGCAAGATCCTGTGGCAGCGCACAGCCACGACCGCCGCGCCTCATGAAGGGTTCCATTCCACCTACGGCAGCTTCGCTTCGCACTCGCCCGTGACGGACGGGAAGTTCGTCTACGCGTTCTTCGGGTCCCGGGGGATGTACGTCTACGACCTGAAGGGCACGCCCGTCTGGAAGAAGGACTTCGGCGTCCAGATGCGGATGAAGATGGCCTTCGGCGAGGGGCTCGGACCGGTGCTCGCCGACGACACACTGCTTCTCGTCTTCGACCAGGAGGGCGACTCGTTCATGGTCGCGCTCGACAAGGCCACGGGCAGGGAGATCTGGCGGGTGGCCCGTGCCGAGAAGACCAACTGGGCCGCACCGCTCGTGGTGGACTTCAAGGGGCGCAAACAGGTGGTCGTCGCCGCGACCTCCAGGGTCCGCAGCTACGACCTCGGCACCGGCGCGCTGATCTGGGAGTGCGCCGGCCTGGGCGCGAACACGATTCCCCACCCGGTCCGGCAGGACGACCTGATCTTCGTCATGAGCGGGTACCAGAACCCGAAGCTGATGGCGATTCGACTGGGTCGTGAAGGCGATCTGACGGGCACCGATGCCGTCGTCTGGAGCCAGACCAGGGCGAATTCCTACACCGCCTCGCCGGTGCTCTTCGACAACAAGCTCTACGTGCTCACCGACAACGGCATGCTGAGCTGCTACAACGCCAGGACGGGCGAAGCCTACTTTCAGGCCACGCGGCTGCCGAAGACCTACAGCTTCAAGTCGTCGCCGGTCGGTGCCAACGGCAAGCTCTATCTGGCCACCGAGAACGAGGACGTCGTGGTCGTGAAGATGGGCGAGACCTTCGAGGTGCTGGCCACCAACACGATGCCCGGCGAGACGTTCATCGCCACGCCGGCGATCGCGAACGGCGAGATCTACCTGAGGAGCAAGTCCAGGATCTACTGCATCCGCGGGAGGTGAGACGGCGACGCCAGCAGCAAGAGCGCGGCCTGTCTCTTGCGCTGGCGTGGATCCGGGCGGGAACCTCCGAGCCGCTGTCGGGTTCTAACTCGGCAGGGAGGCCCGGATGCTGGAGGCGCGCGATCTCGCGAAGTTCTACCACGGCACCGCGGCGCTGAGAGACGTCAGCTTCGAAATCACTCCAGGAGAGATTCTCGGCTACCTGGGGCCGAACGGCGCGGGCAAGTCGACGACGGTCGGCATCCTCGTGGGCCTGATCAGCCCGACGCGCGGCGCCGTCTTCTACGGCGGCGCCGACATCTCCCGCAACCTCGTCGAATACCGCAGGCACATCGGCTACGTCCCCGAGGAGCCGCACCTCTATCCCTTTCTCTCCGGCCGGGAGTACCTGGAGCTGGCGGGGCGTCTCCGCGAGATGCCCGAACGCAAGCTCCGGGAGACGACTGACGGCCTGCTGGAACTCCTGGGCCTCGACGGGGCGCGCGACCAGGCGATTGGCGCCTACTCGAAGGGCATGCGCCAGAAGGTCCTCATCGCGGCCGCGCTCATGCACAACCCGGACGTGCTGATCTTCGACGAACCGCTGTCGGGACTCGACGTCGCCGCGGCGCTCGTCTTCAGGCGTCTGGTGGCCGAGCTCGCCCGCGCCGGAAAGATCGTCCTCTACAGCTCGCACGTTCTCGAGGTTGTCGAGAAGGTCTGCACGCGCGTCCTCGTTCTGTACCGGGGCCGGGTCGTGGCGCACGACACGGTGGACCGGCTGCGCGACCTGATGGCGCTCGACTCGCTCGAGCAGGTGTTCACCGAGCTCGTCATCCGCGACGACCCCGACAAGACCGCGCGCGACATGGTCAGCCTCATCGTGGCGGGAGGGTAGACGCCGTGGCCGCCTCCCGGTTCGCGATTCTGACGCGGCACTTCCTCCGTCAGTTTCTCGACAACGACCTGATCTCGCCCTCCGGTGATGCGCACGTCGGCCTCAGCCACGTCCTCGCAGCCTTCGTCGTCCCCGGCCTGATGATCGTGGTCACGGTCATGCTGAAGTACTCCCACTACCGCCTGACGTGGGGCGAGGTGGTTGACCTGACGTTCGACGATGCCACCGTCTACGTCGCGCTGGCGGTGATCCTGTTCGGAATCGCTTCGACGGTCACGTGGGACGCGTTCTATCTGGACCCGCGCGATGAGGTCGTTCTGGGCAGCCTTCCCGTGTCGTCGCGGCTGCTGGCCGGAGCGAAGCTCGCGGCGTTCGGCGTGTTCCTTGGCGTGTTCACCGCCGCCCTCAACGCGATCCCCGTCCTGCTCGCGCCGATTCTGACGATTCGTCCGGTTCGAACGGCCACGCTGGGCCAGTTGCTCCGTCTCGCGGGGGCGCAGGCGGGAGCGAGCGTCGCGGCGGGCGTGTGGACGGCGCTCGCAGTCGTGGCGCTGCGCGGCCTGCTTGGCTGGCTGCTCCCCGCGCGCGTGTTCAGGCGCATCGGCCCGCTGGTCCAGGGCGCTTTGGTGCTGCTCGTCCTGGGTTGGACCGTCTCGCTGCCCCACTTCCTGCTGAGGGCACGGTCCGTCTGGGAGGCGGGCGGGTGGATGCGCAACCTGTCGCCGCCGTTCTGGTTCGTGGCGGTGCATCGGTACGTGGTCGGGTCGCCGGACGCATCCGCCGGCACGTTGGCCGGACTTGCCGCCGCGACACTCGTGGCCACCGCGGCCGTCGTCGTTCTGGTGTTTCTCGCGTGGCCGGCGCGGCGGCAGTTCGCCGGCGCCCCGGCGGCGTACGTCCAGGTCCGCGGGCGCTCGCCGGCGTCGCGCCTCATTCGCGCGATCTCGCGCCGGGCCCTTCCGGGCGGCCAGTTGGCGCGCGCGAGCTTCGAGTTCACGCTTCTGGGCCTCGGGCGGAGCAGCATGCACCGCCTCTATCTCGCGGCTGCGCTCGGCGCCGGACTTGCGTGGTCGATCGGCAGCGCCTTCTGGGCGACCGGGGTCGGAGGCGCAACCGCCGTGACGACGCCGACCGTGGCGATGCTGCAGATGCAGCCGATCCTGACACTGCTGCTCGTCGTCGCCATCCGCTTCGCCATTACGGTCCCCGTTACGCTCCCGGCCAGTTGGCTGTTCCGCGTGACCGAGGGTGAGCCGGCCAGCCTCTACCATGCCGGCACGCGGTGGGCCGCATTCCTCGTGGGCGGACTGCCGGTCGTGGTGCTCGCCCCGGCGCAGACCTTCTTGTGGGGCTGGTCGATCGCCGCATACCACGGGCTCGTCGGTGTGTGCTATGCGGCGTTCATCGTCGAACTGCTGTTCGGGTCCCAGACGAAGGTGGCTTTCGCGGCGCCGTATGTGTCGGGCGCCATCCAGCTCAAGACCCGGTGGCTGCTCTACCTCTCAGCGGGCTCCGTCCTGACGGCGGGCCCTGCGGCCCTGGAGAGCGTGGTCCTCAGGCCCGGCTGGCCGGCCTGGATGCTGCCCGCGCTCCTCGCGGGCCTGGCCGGTGCCCTGGCGCTCGCCAGGCGACGCCGGGAACGCTACTATCCGGGACTGGTGTTCGAGGATCTCCCGCCCGACGCCATTCAGACCCTCTCGATCTTCGAGTCTTAGGGGTGGGGACGGATGGGCGTGCGGCCTCCAGGGTGTACGCTGGGGACGCCATGAATTTCTCACGTTCCTCGCGCGCGCGGTTGACCCGCCACGACTTCGGGCGGTTTCCCGGGGACACGCTCTTCGACAGGCTCGGCCGGACGTTGTGCGAAGCGGGCTGCCTGCCGCGCAAGGAGCTGTACGAGGCGTGGGAGATGGCGCGGCGAGTGCGACGGCTCTTCCGCGGCGGGCGCGTCATCGATCTCGGCGGCGGGCACGGCCTGCTGGCGCAGGCGATGCTCCTGCTCGACAACTCGTCGCCGAACGCGGTGGTCGTGGACCCCGCGCTCCCGCCGTCAGGCCCGAAGGTCCACGCCGCTCTCGTGGAGGCGTGGCCTCGGCTCGCCGGCCGCATCGCCTTCCTGGAAAGCCCGCTGGAGAAGGTAGAGCTGAAGAGCACAGACGTCGTGGTCTCGAGCCACGCGTGCGGCGACCTGACCGACCGCGTGCTCGACCGCGCGGCATCCGCCCGGGCGAGGGTCGCGGTCTTGCCCTGCTGCCACGACCTGGCGACGTGCGATTCGGGGCCGCTGGCCGGCTGGGTGGACAGGCCGCTCGCCATCGACATCCTGCGCGCGGTCCGGCTCGAGCGGCGGGGCTACCGCGTCTGGACGCAGGCGATCCCGGCGGCCATCACGCCGAAGAACCGCCTGCTGCTGGGAGAGATGCGAGGAGGGCTGCCCACCTCCGCGCGAAGCGCTACGGCGGGTCCGCCGTAGCCGGGCGGAGGCGGAAAGCCCCGCGCCCGACACCGGCATGTCCGTCACGTGAGGTCTTCCGCCCCCTTCGCACGCAGGGCGCTGAGGCGCTCGATGGTCCCCCTGACCTCCGGGTGCGCCCGCAGGAGGTCCTCGAAGTCGCGCTTCGCCAGCGACAGGAACGAACTGGGCTGCAGCGCGCGCACCGACGCCGTGCGCGGAGCGTCGGCGAGCAGCGCCACCTCGCCGAAGAAGTCGCCGTCGGTGAGAACGGCCAGGCGTCTCTCCGCCTGGCCCACCGTGACGAACGCCTCGACCTTGCCGCGGGCGACGACGAAGAAGCGGTCGCCAACCTCGCCTTCACGGAATACGATCTCGCCAGCCTCGTACCGCGCGAAGACGAAGCGCCGCGCGAGCGCTTCGCGCGCCCCGGTGTCCAGCCCCGCCAGGAGCCGGATGGCGGCCAGCCGCGCCGGGTCGATGCGCCCGTCCTGCCCGTCGGCGCTGACCTCGATGCCGCTCTGCTTCTGCCACAGGCTGAAGTAGAGGCCGCGTCGCGCCAGCAGCTCGTCGTGCGACCCGCTCTCGACCACCCGGCCGCTGTCGAGCACGACGATCCGGTCCGCGGTGCGCGCCGAGGCGAGGCGATGCGTGACGATCACCGCCATGCGCCCGGCGGCGAGGCGGTCGAGCGTGGCGTTGATGGCCGCCTCGGTTCCAGGGTCGAGCGCCGACGTGGCTTCGTCGAGCAGCAGAACGGCGGGATCGCGCAGCACGGCGCGGGCAATGGCCACGCGCTGGCGCTGGCCGCCCGACAGCCGCCCGCCGAGCTCACCGACCGGAGTCTCGTAGCCCTCGGGCAGCGCCGCGATGACCTCGTCGATCTCCGCCGCCCGGGCCGCCGCGCGAATCTCCTCCAGGCCGGCTCCCAGCCTGCCGACGCCGATGTTCTCGCGAATGGTGCCGGCAAACAGGAAGCTCTCCTGGAACACCGCCGCCATCTGCCCGTGGAGCGACTCGAGCGTCACCGTGCGGAGGTCGTGCCCGTCGACAGTCACCTGTCCCCGCTGCGGATCGTAGAAGCGCAGCAGCAGCTGCAGCACGGTGCTCTTGCCCGAGCCGGAGGGGCCGACGAGTGCCACCCGCTCGCCGGGCGCGACCCTGATCGACAGGTCCGACAGAACGGGGCGGTCGGGCGTGTAGCCGAACGTCACGCCCTCGAGCGCCAACGGGCCAGCCACGCGGGTCAGTGTCCGCGCACCCTCGCCGTCGGCGACATCCTCCGGCTCCGCCAGCAGCTCTTCGATTCGCTGCAGCCCCCCCGACGACGAGATCAGGCTGGGAATGACCTTCTTCGTGAGGTCGTAGGCGTCCTTGCTGACCACCGCGTGCAGGCTCAGGAACGCGACGAGCGACCCGGTCGTCAGGTGGCCCGAGTAGGCCATCCACGCGCCCACGCCGAGCACGACCACCTGCGCCACCAGCACGCCCAGGCTCGACGCGCTGCCCACGAGCTCCGCCAGGAACTCGGCCCGGACGAATCGGCGGGCCAGGTCGGCGAGCTGTTTCTCGAACCGCTCGAGCAGCCACCCGGCGAGGCCGAACACCTTGACGACGGGCTGCGCGCGGACCGACTCGCCCACCGTGCTGGCGATGCCCGCCTCGCCCTGCTTGAGCGCGTAGCGCGCTGCGCTGGCGCGCCGGCCGAACGCCCTCGTGCCGAACCCCGCCATCGGCATGCCGAGCACCATCACCGTGGCCAGCCGCCAGTCGATCATGAAGGCCACCGGGATGTTGATGATCAGGCCGAGCGTGGCGACGACGGCGTCCACCACCCGCGTCGTCAGGCTCTTCTGGATGTCCGCGAGGTCGCTCGTGAAGCGCGCGACGACGTCGCCGCTCCGCACGCCTGCGTAGTAGCCGATGGAGAGACGCTGGAGGTGACGGAACATCTTCAGGCGGACGGTGTTGAGGATGGCGGCGCCGATGCGTGCGCCCAGGTAGTCGGCGAGGATGATCGCGGCCGTCGCGAGGACGAAGCTGACGCCGAGGGCGGCAAGGACGCGCGTGAGTAACGCGGCGTCGCGTCCGAGCAGCGCGTTGTCGATGATCAGCCGCTGGCTGTAGGCGAAGAAGGCCTTGAAGCCCTGCGGGACGGCCAGCGCAGCCAGCAGGAGGATGCCGATGCGCCAGTGCGGCCGCCAGTAGCGCAGCGCGTGGCCGACCGTCGCGAGCAAACCCATCGGCCTGTGATCGCCCATGTCGCTCCCGCCCTCAGTTGCAGGTCTTCCCCGGCCGGCGTTCGGTCAATTATGTCTTCGCTCGTCGGCAGATCAAGCAGGATGTGGGCGGCCGCACGGCGACGCGGGTCTGAAGACCCGCGCCACGGCGGAGGCACGCCGCCGCCTACTTCTTCACCGTCACCGTGATCTGCGACGGGTATCGCTTCGAGTGGTGGACGCTGTTGCGCGCCACCACGCCCCTTGCCTCGTCGTAGTTGTTTCCGCCGGTGTTCAGGTTGCGATCGAAGCGCGGGAAGTTGCTGCTCGACACCTCGATCCGCAGGCGATGGCCCGGCGCGAAGTGGTTGCTCGTCGTCAACGGCTGCAGCGTGACCTTGTACACCTGTCCGGCCTGCATCCACACGAGCGGCTTGTCGTACCCGTCACGGTACCGCATGCGCTGGATCGATTCGTCCAGGTTGAAGGCGCGGCCGTCCGGGTACACGTCGAGCACCTTGACGGTGAAGTCGGTGTCCTTCGCGTCCGACGACACGTACAGCGTCGGCTCGATCGGCCCGCTGATCGTCATCCCGTCCTTGAACGGCTCCGACGTGAAGACGAGGATGTCGTCCCGCGCTTCCATCTTGCGCTGATCGAATGCGCCCGCCGTGATGGCGTTCCCGGTGCAGCAGACGTTGCCGCCGTACGACGTGACCGGCTTCATCGGGTCGTAGGTGAAGGTGTCGGGCCTGTCCGTCTCCGGCGGCGCCATCGCCAGCACACCGTCGCCGTCGAGCGAATTCGCTTTGCCGCCGCTCGACAGGAAGAACGTCGCCGGCTGCGCACCCTTCGGCGGCCAGGTGTCCGAGGTCTCCCACTTGTTCGAGCCCATCGTGAAGTAGGTGACCTTCGGCAGCCTGTCGAGCCGTTCGCTCCTCTCGCCCTTGAGGAACCGGTCGAAGAACCCGTAGACGACGTCGTTGTAGTCGTAGCGCGCGTCGCCCATGCTGCGCTCGCCGACGATGGTGTTCTCGGCGGCGCGTGTGTAGGAGCAGTGCGCGACCGGAGCGATGATGGCCCACTGCCTGTCGGCGGCGCCCGGCTGTGCCGTCCTCCGCACGTGGTTGTAGAGCGCGAGGTTCGGCCCGATCGACACGTCGTACCAGGACATGAACCACAGTCCAGGCACGTTGATCGTCGCATCGTCGTGCATCAGGCCGCCCTTGTACCAGGCGGGGTCGTCGGGCGCGCGCTGCGCCATGCGGCCGCCGGTCGCAACCGGCATCGGGTCGGCGAAGATCCCCTTCGGCCCGTCGACCGCCTTCATGATGTCCTGCATCGGCAGGTGCCACAGCGCCTTGGACCAGTCCACGTCGGGTTGCTGTGGCGCGAGGTCGAAGTACTTCGACGCCTTGACGAGGTCCTCGCGCGACATGGTCGCGGGGAACATCGGCCGCAACTGGTTCTGCTCGCCGTAAAGCCACGTGATGAAGAGCATCTGGACCGCGCCGCCGCGGTACCAGTTACCCTGTTCGTAGTAAGGCTTCACGCGGCCGACCCCGGCACCGAACCCCTGGACGTTCATCGCGGCGTAGGCCGGGTGGCCCTTGGCCGCGATGGCCATCTGGTACTCGGCGGTGGACGAGCAGCCGGTGGTGCCCACCTTTCCGTTGGACCACGGCCGGCTCGAGATCCACTCCAGCGCGTCCTCGCCGTCGCTGACCGGCGGTCCGAGGATGTCGTAGTTGCCTTCGGAGAAGAAGTGGCCGCGCTCGTTCTGGATGACGTATGCGTAGCCGCGTTTCACGGCCGTGAGCATCTGCGACATGTCGCGCGGGACGCCGTTCCGGACGTCCCAGTAGTTGAAGTTGTAGGGGGTGCGCACGAAGATGGTCGGCACCTTCCCGGCGGCGTCCTTCGGGCGGTAGACGTCGGTGGCGAGGCGGACGCCGTCGCGCATCGGCATCATCACCTTGCGCTCGACGACCGCGACGGACTGAAGCTCTTTCTCGATGCTCCACCGCGCGGCGATCTGATCGGCGGACAGCGCGGCGCCGCGCTGTGCGATGGTGACGGCGGCGGTGGCGAGGATTGAGGCGAAGACGACACCGACGGCGATGCGGCGGGTGAGCGTGTGCATACGGCATTGTACGGGTCGGGAGTCGTTTCCGGCAGTCGGCGGTTCCGACGACAGAGCAGGGATTCTGTCGGGGCCGCCGATTCCGCGGCTGTCAGGGAGCGGCGAGGGCCTGTGGTGTCTGCCTCGTGTCCGTGAGCTTGAACAGCGGCGCCAGGACGACGCGCGTCCCGAGGTAGCCAGTCATCAGGCCTGCGATGGAGGAGTAGACAAGGAGGGCGACGACGAAGCCGGCGAGGTCGGGGACGGCCCGCCCTCCGATGGCCGAGGCGAAGAAGTCGGCGGCGCCGCGCAAGGCCGCAGGCAGGCGATGGAGCTCGGCCAGCCCGGCGCCGACGAGGATCTTCGTCAGCCAGTCCGAGATCTGCTCCAGGTTGGTGTTGACCCTGTAGCGCACCGGGCCCGCGCTGCGCCCCGCGCCCGTGGGTTCATCGGCTGGAGACGGCAGTGTTCGGGGAATGCCGAACAGAAAGCCGACCAGCGCGCCAGCCGACCACGCACAGCCGGCGACCATGAGCAGCCCCGCGACTGTCCGCGCGTACTCGGCCCACGTGGTCGCCTGGGAAACGAAGGCGAGGACGGCCACGCAGCCGGCCCCCGCAGCCGCGCCCGCCAGCCTCGACACGAATGGACCTCCGCCCTGGGCGGAACCGGATGCCGGCCGCGTCACTGTGACCGAGGAACTGGACGCCATGGCGTGCCCCCGCCATCCTCGCGTCAGCGGCGGCCTCGACGGCCACTCGCGGGCAGCGAGGCCTGTTGCCGCCTAGTATGCGGAGATCACGGGCCGGTTACGCATCTGTGATCAGAAAAGGTGTGCAACGGTGATTACACCCGACCCCTGTGGGGCCAGGCAGCCGGGGTTGACGTAAAGGCGGGCGTCCGGCAGCTCCGACAGCGGCCGGCAGTCGCGCAGCGGCATCGTCATCCCCCGCGCCCGGAGCGCGTCGGCGACCTCCCTGCCGAGGACAGGGTGAAAGGTGGAGTAGTTGATCGCTTCATCCCAGGCGTCGGTGACGTACGCCGCGAAGGTGAAGTCGCGCACCTGGACGAACCGGCCGAGCTCCGTGTCGTACGCCACGAGGGATTGCTCCCGTTCGAGGCGAAGCAGGTTCTCCCAGAACTGGAACCCCGCGTAGCCGGCAGCCACATCGGCATAGGACAGCACCCCGGTGAGCGACATGCCCTTGAGGCCGTACTCCGTCCAGTGCCAGCCCCGCGAGGCCGGATCGAGTTCCCGCTCGAGAACCTCCGCCAGGTCTGCGCCTCGCTCGTTGACCGTGCGCCAGTAGGACAGGCCCTCCCGGATGAAGTGGTTGACCTTGTCCACGCCGACGACGCGGCCGGACAACAGGAGCGAGTCGGCGACGAAGACAGCCCGGCCGAGGAAGGGATAGAGCCACGGCTGATTGTAGGGGCGCGCGCCGTAGATGGTCTCCCTGAACCCGAGGTGGCAGCGGTCGATCTGAGGCTGCCCGACAATCCACTTCTCGAATCGGGAGTGAGGGATGAGCGTGAAGGGGTCCGGGACGCTTCCGCCCACGGCCTTCTGCAGCTCCCGAACGAGGATCGCGGCGTCGGCCCGTCCGGCGTCGCGCCTGCTCGCGCGCGCGAGCGCCTCCTGGATTCTGGCATTCACCCACGAATCGATGACGGCCAGCGAGTCCCTGGACAGCCGCGCGCGGCACGTGAAATTGTCCGTTTCGTCGGCGGACACCGTCGACGGAACAGTCAGAACGAGCGCGACGGCACACACGGTCAGAATGGCGCGGGTCGGACGGCGCATGGCAGAGACCCCCTGCTTCAGAATGCGCAGAATCGGGATGCGCCGGCTCACCCGCCCCGGGCCACCTCGACAGCAGCGCCTTGATCTTCCCCGACTCGTCCCCGTGCAACACCGTCTCGAGACTCTTCCGCACGGCCCTCGCTCGCGATTCTGTGAATGCCGGACGCGTTGCCGCTCTGCTATGATCGTGCGAGCCCGCTGGGCCGCGGGCTGCCTGCTGATCGTCAATACGTCTCACGCCGGCGGACGGCTCGCTCACGAGCTGGACGTCCGCGCCATGCTGCCGCCGGGAGCCTCGGGGAGGTAGAAGGAGACCGCCGTGACAGAACGCTCGATGGCCAGTCGCGTCTTCCTGACGGCAGGCGCCGTCCTCGTGCTTGCCGCCGTCGCGCTTCCCTCCGGCGCGCAGCCTCAGGCGGCGGCCGCGCCGAGTCGGGGCGAGAAGTTCCTGAACGTGCAGGCGCTGAAGGACCTCAATCCCGCGCAGCTTCACGACGCCATGGTCTTCATGACGGCGTCGCTCGGCACGAACTGCGAGGCCTGCCACGTGCGCGCGGCTGACGGTCAGATGGCGTTCGAGAAGGACGACAAGCGCAGCAAGGGCACCGCCCGCAAGATGATCGAGATGGTCACCGCCATCAACGCACGCGACTTCAACGGGGAGTCGCAGGTCAACTGCATGACGTGTCACCAGGGCCGGCTCAGTCCGAACGGCACGCCGCAGCTGGCGCAGCCGGTGCCGCCCGGCCGCGCCCCGGCCCCGGCGGCCGTCCCGCCCGGACCAGGCGTCAGGCCGAAGCCGCCGACTGAAACCGTGGACCAAGTCGCCTCGAAGTTCGTCGACGCCCTCGGCGGGCGTGCCGCGCTGGCAGGGATCGCGGCGCGCACCAGCACGGGCACCGTCACGAACAGGGCGGGGCAGGCGTCGCCGGTGACGATCGACGAGAAGACGCCCGGCTTGTACCTGGTGAAGGTCGGCAGCACGCCCGCGTCGAGCCGGGGCGTGAACGCCTCGGGCGCGTGGACGGCGACCGGAGACCGCGTCCGCGACCTCGTCGGCGTCGAAGCCTGGGCGCTCGCTGCCGTGTCGGACCTGACGCTTCCGCTCGAGATGACCAGGCGCTACACAGGCCTCCAGACCCGCTCCTACGACACCATCGACGGCCACGACGTCATCGTCCTCGCGGGGCGGTTGTCGCCGGACGCCACCGAGATGCTGTCGTTCGACCGGACGTCCGGCCTGCTGCTGAGGAGGGTCGTGCGCTTCACGCTGGCGCTGGGACGGCTGCCGCTGCAGATCGACTACGCCGACTACCGGGCGGTGGGCGGCGTGCAGATGCCGTTCGAGGTGCGCGTCACCGACTGGGCCGCGCTGTCGACGACGAAGTTCACCGACATCGTCGTGAACCCGGCACTCGACGAATCGCGCTTCGCGAAACCTCAGGGGAAGAGGCCGTAGGCACCGCCTCCGGAGGGAGGTGGCGGTCCCCGGGCAAGACCACGCCGCGGCCGATCGGACCCGGTGTGAGGAAGAACGGCGCGAGGAAGAACGGCACGCTGGCGCCGCCGGCGCTGCGGTAGAATGCCGGCGTCAGCCGCCGTTCCTCTTCGGCGTCCCCCGCGCGCGGCCGCGCGCGCCGGGGACACATCCACCGGGGGCATCTCGTGGACGTTGCCTTTCTTTCACGCCTGCAGTTCGCGGTCACGATCGGCTTCCACTACCTCTACCCGCCCTTGTCCATCGGCCTCGGCGTGCTCCTCGTGGTGATGGAGGGGATCTACCTGGCGACGAAGGCGCCGCTGTACCAGCAGATGGCGAAGTTCTTCGTCCGCATCTTCGGCCTGACGTTTGCCATCGGCGTGGCCACGGGCATCGTGATGGAGTTCGAATTCGGGACGAACTGGGCGGCCTACTCGCGGTTCGTGGGGGACGTCTTCGGCAGCGCCCTTGCGGCCGAAGGCATCTTCGCCTTCTTCCTGGAGTCGGGGTTTCTCGCCCTGCTGCTCTTTGGCTGGGACAAGGTCGGGCCGAGGATGCACTTCGTGTCCGCGGTGCTCGTCTGCCTTGGCGCGCACTTCAGCGCAATCTGGATCGTGGTGGCCAACTCCTGGATGCAGACGCCGGCCGGGTATCACCTGGTGACGGATGCGGCCGGGCGGCCGCGCGCCGAGATCACGGACTTCTGGGCGCTGGTGTTCAACCCGTCGAGCGTCGACCGCCTGATCCACACGGTGCTCGGGGCGTGGTCGGCGGGCGCCTTCTTCGCCCTGTCGGTCGCGGCCTACTATCTGCTGAAGCGGCGTCACGAAGCGTTCGCCCGCGCCACCATGACGATCGCGCTGGGTCTGGCCGCCGTGGCCTCGACCGGGTCGCTGTTGACCGGAGACTGGTCAGCCAAGGGTGTCGCGAGAAACCAGCCGGAGAAGTTCGCCGCGATGGAGGGGGTGATGGAGGCGTCGGCTCCGGCGGCCCTGCACGTGCTGGGCTGGGTGGACGAGGCGAACCGGCGAGTCGTCGGCATCGAGATCCCCGGGCTCCTGAGCTGGATGGTCACGGGTGATGCCGCGACGCCCATCCCCGGCGTGAAGGCGTTTCCCGCCGACGACCTGCCGCCGCTGAACCTCACGTTTCAGGCGTTTCACGTCATGGTGGCCGTCGGCATGGCGCTCCTCGGCCTCGCGCTGGCCGGCCTCGTCCTGCTTCCCCGGGGCCGGCTGTTCGAGGCGCGGTGGCTGCTGTGGGCCTTTGTGTTCGGCGTGCTCGGGCCGCAGCTGGCAAACCAGCTCGGGTGGGTGGCCGCCGAGGTGGGGCGCCAGCCCTGGATCGTCTACAGACTGATGCGCACCGCGGACGGGCTGTCGCCCGTCGTGAAGGCCCCCGATGTGTTGTTCTCGCTCGTGCTGTTCAGCCTGATCTACGTGCTGCTGTTCGCACTCTTCCTGTTCCTGCTCGACCAGAAGATCGCGCACGGACCGCTCGACGACGACCTGCCGGCGGATGCGCGGCACCGGGCGTGATGAGGACCTGATGTCCATCGACCTCCCGACGACCTGGTTTCTGCTTGTCGGCTGCCTGCTCGGCGGCTACGCGGTGCTCGACGGGTTCGATCTCGGCGTGGGCATCTTCCACCTGCGGTCGCGGACCGACGAGCAGCGGCGGATCTTCCTGAACGCCATCGGGCCGGTCTGGGACGGCAACGAGGTGTGGCTCGTCACGGGCGGAGGCGCGCTGTTCGCCGCGTTTCCGGCCGTGTACGCCACGGTGTTCTCGGGCTTCTACATCCCGATGGTCCTGCTGCTCGTGGGGCTGATCTTCCGCGCTGTGGCCATCGAGTTCCGGAGCAAGCAGCCGGGCGCTCGCTGGCGGCGGGTGTGGGATCGCAGCTTCTCGATCGCCTCGATCGTATCGAGCCTGCTCATGGGCGTCGCGTTCGGCAACGTGATCTGGGGCATCCCGGTGGGCGCGGACGGCGAGTTCGCGGGGTCCGTGCTGACGCTGCTCAACCCCTACGCGCTGCTGACCGGTGTCACGACGGTTGCGCTCTTCGCCATGCACGGCGCCATCTACCTGGTTCTGAAGACCGAGGGCGATGTTCAGCGCATGGTGAAGGGCTGGGTGAACCACGCCATCATCGTGTTCGTGATCGGCTACGCGACCACGACCATGGCCACGCTCATCTACCGGCCGGAGATGTCGGCGCTCATCAAGGCGCACCCGGTACTCTTCGTTCTGCCGGTGCTGACCATGCTCGCGATCGCGAACGTGCCGCGCTCGATGCACCACGACCGGCACGGGTGGGCGTTCGTGTCTTCGTCGGCGGCCGTGCTCGGCCTCTTCGCCCTCGTCGGAATGGGGATGTTCCCGACCCTCGTGCGCGCGACGGATCCGGCCCGCAGCTTCACCGCCTACAACGCGGCTTCCTCGCCGGCCACGCTGTCGATCATGCTCACGATCGCGCTCGTCGGCGTCCCCTTCGTGCTGGCCTACACGATCGGCATCTACTGGGTCTTCCGCGGCAAGGTGAGGCTCGACTCGATGTCCTACTGAGGCTGAGCCGGGTCCGGCGCGGGGACGGCTTCAATCAGGCCGTTGGCCGCTTTCGCTGAATCTTCAGCGGCACCGTCCGGCCCGGCGGGTGGTCCACGTTACCCTCGAGCAGCCGCTGCAGTCGGGGCGGCACGCCAATCCACTCGCCCGGCTTCGGCCTGAGCCAGCGGAACCACGCCACCCACACGCCAAGCGAGACGACCAGGAGGAGGCCAACGCGTCCGTAGATGGCGTGCCGGCGCTCGAGTGCCAGGCGCTGCCGCTCGAACTCCGGCTGGAGCAGCTTCTGGTGGACCGTCGGGTCTGTCCGCGCCTGCGCCTTGAGTGCCTCCACCAGCGCCTTCTCGGGCGGGGCGACCCGCACGGCGTAGGCATACTCGGCTGCCAGCCACGCGGCCGAGCACAGCGCGATGGCGGCGGCGGCCAGGCCGCCCCAGGAACGCGCGACGGCCTTCAGCCTTGCCCCGCTCATGCCGGCCCCCTGCCGCCCGCCGGGGCGACATATCGCTTGGCCGGAATGCCCGCGTGGCGCAGCCGCACGATTTCGCGCGGGCAGCACTCATAGCACCGCGCGCACGAGACGCACGACGCCCGGTCGGCGTTGAAGTCGTGGATCGCGCCGTACGGGCACGCGTCGGCGCACATGCCGCAGTAGGCCTCCTTGTCCGGCGTGACGCTCACGTTCTTCCAGGACACGCGCGACAGGATCGACAGGAGGCCGCCGTAGGGGCACAACCACCGGCAGTAGGGCCGGCCGTAGAACATGCCGACCAGGAGGAAGCCGGCGCCGATGGCCAGCATGTGGAACGGCCCGGACAGCCGGAAGATCCCGATGAACGGATCCCACTCGCAGATCAGGAACCGCCTGAGGACGATCGCCTTGCCCGAGCTGGTCACGGTCGGCAGGCCCCAGCCGGCGAAGAAGATCGCCAGCGCGAGGTAGACGAACGGGATCCACCGCAGCACCCGATCAAGCTTCCTGGGCACGTTCAGCGGCCGCAGCAGCACGAGGTCCTGCACCGTCCCGAGCGGGCAGACGCCTCCGCAGAACACGCGCCCGAACAGGAGCGCGGCCCCGAGCGGCAGCAGGAAGAAGGCGATGATGCCTGGCGAGATGATGTAGTGCGGATCGACCAGCGACAGCGTGACGTTCTGGATCGATCCGATCGGGCAGGTGCATCCCTTCCGGTAGAAGCCGAAGTAGGCGATGGCGGCGATGCTGAGCAGCAGGGTGCCGGTGCGGCTTCTTCGCTTCAGGACGAAGTAGGCCCCGAGGCCGAGGCCGACGGCCAGCATGGCCACGTCCAGGCTGAGCAGGACGAAGCCGCGCGGCTCGGGGTGCGTCGGCGTCGGGAACGCGTGGAGCCCGCCGAAATCGGGCGGCTTCTTCTGGTACTGCGCCAGGAGAGCGCTCGAGGCGAACGCCACCACGAGCAGAATCAGCGGCCAGAGCGGACGCTTCTTCGCGGGGCCGCCGCAGCCTTCCGTTTCGGCGGGGCTCCCGCCTTCGCCCTGCCGGGCCACGGCGCGGCTTCGAACGCCCCGCCCCACACCACACGCGCCCGGCTCCACGCCGTCAGGGAAGCGGCCGCTATCCATTCGCCGTCTCGCTGTGGGTCGCCAGCGGGGACAGTCCGGGGTTCGGCACCCGGACAATCGCCACTTCGGGGCAGGCAATCAGGATCGAGCACTCGTTGCACGTCACGCAGCGGTCGTAGCGGATCTCGAGGCGCAGCGACCCGTTCCCCATCGGCGGCTTGCAGGCCTTCACGCACTTGCCGCAGCCGGTGCACTTCGGCTCGTCGACGGTGTACTCGTAGTAGTTGTTGTTCGGATCGTCCGGGTCTTCCTTGCCCACCACGCGGCGCTTGAGCGCGTCCTGCGGGCACACCAGGCCCGACGGCACGCCCCTCTCGTTGGGCGCGCTGGTCACGTCCATGTAGGCCGGGCACAGCATGCAGTAGCCGCACTTCGAGAACTCGTTGACCGCCTTCACGGCCGACAGGCTCAGCACGCAGGAGGTGCGGCACAGGTCGCAGGAGGTGCACTTCAGCGGATCGACCTGGTAGACGCCGTGCGCCGACGCGCGGGTGGTCAGCACGGCCCCGACCCCGCCGAGCGCGGCAAACCCGATGACGCGGCACGTCGTGTCGATGAACTTGCGGCGTGTGCTCGTATCGCTCATGACCGTCCGAAGATCGTGATCGTGCGGCGCACGGGATCCGCCGCCACGATCCGACCGCTCGTATCCACCGCGAGGTGGATGTGGACGCACATCGGGTCGAAGTGCTCGGGCCCGATGACCGCAAGCAGCGCGCGGTCGGGCCCGAAGACCTTCACGCGGGCCGCCACCTTCTCCGCCGTGACGACGCTGCCGTCGGATGCGACGGCGAGATTCACGGGGTTGCAGCACCCAACGAAGTCCTCCGGCCTGGCCTGGCCGAACCTGCCGAAGGCGGCAATCGGCGCGCCGTCGAGCGTCCACGACGTCACCTGGTGCCGCCCGGTGTCGGTCGCGAAGACGGCGCCGGCCGCATCAACGTCGATGTCCAGGCTCCGGTTCGGCAGCCTGAAGCTGCCGGTCTTGTGCTGGTTGCCGATGAGGCCGCGCTCGACGCCGGTCGAGTCGTAGCGCCGGACAATCCGCGCGCTCGCGTCGGCGACGAGAATGGCGTCGCGGACCACCTTGATCGCGGTGACGTCCGCCGGCTGCCCGGGCTGGCCCGCCGCAAACCCGCCCACACGGCTCCCCGACGCGCTGAAGATCTCGACGCGGCCCGGCAGTCCGATCAGCACGCGGCCGTCAGGCGCCACGGTGAGGCAGGCGGCCCGTTCGGGGGTCCTCCACGCCCGGGACACACCGCCGTTCGCGTCGAACACCCTGACTTCGCCGTCGCCCAGCGCGTGGATCGCGCGGCCGGCGCCGACGGTGACCCCCGACAGGGACGTCTTGAATTCCCCGGCTGTTCCGCGGCCCGCCAGTGTCGCCACTGGCGCGTACCGGCGTGGTTGCATCTCCATGAGCCCTCCGCGCGCGGCGTTCGCGTCCGTGTCTCTACTTGCCAGCGACAGCCGGACCCACCTGGAGGCAGACCATCTGGCTCATGTCGCGGATGACGAGCCGGCCGTTCGACAGCGCCAGCGGGCCCCACACTTCCTCGCCCGCCAGGACTTGCGTGCTCGCCAGCTCCTTGTAGCCCGTGGTGCTGGCCTCAATGAGGCGCAGCATCCCAGAATCGCCGTCGAGCACGAAGAACATCCCGTCGGCGAGCATGAAGCCGCCGAGGCCGAAGGTGCGCGAGGCGGCCGCATCGCCGGACGCCACCGGGCTCTGCCACACCACCTTGCCGTCGAGGCTCACGCACATGAAGCGCCCGCGCGTCTTCGATCCTACCGCGAACAGGTAGTTCTTGAAGAGGATCGGGGTGTGCACCTCGGAATTGAACTGCGCGCTCGTCAGGTCGTAGAGCTTCCGCGCGGTGAAGCCGGCTGCCCCCTTATCGACCTGGAACATCATGCTGCCCGCCTCGTAGCCGCTCGTGATGAACACGCGCCCGTCGCCGATCGAGATCGGCGAGGGCACCGCCGCCATCTTCGTCGCGAACGGGATGCTCCACAGGATCTGCCCGTCCGCGGCGGCCACGCCCGACACCTTGTTCATCGAGAGGTAGAGGTACTGCTTGACGCCTCCGATCGTCGCCGGCACCAGCGACGAGTGCGACATCAAGTCCTTGCCCGGGTTCGGCGACCGCCAGATCTCCTTGCCTGTCGCCTGGTCGAACGCGACCGCCAGCGCATCGCCGCCGGTCGCGATGATGATCCGGTCGCCGTCGACGAGCGGGTTCTGCCCGGCGTACCACCCGGGGATCGTCGCCTTGTACTCCTGCACGAGGTTCTTCTGCCAGACCAGCTTCCCGGTCTTCAGGTCGATGGCGTGCAGGCGGCATTTCTGGTCGAACGAGAAGACGAGCGCCGTGCCGACCGACGGCACGGTCCGCGTGATCCCGTGGTTGGGGCGGACGTCGAGGGCGTAGCTCCACCGCCACACTTCCTTTCCGTCCGCCATCGACAGGCAACGAACGACGTATTCCTTCTTCGCCTCGTCGTAGTCGTTGATGTACAGGCGTCCGGCCTTGATGGCCGCGCCGGCGTAGCCTTCGGCGACCGTCGTCTTCCAGAGCACCTTCGGGCCGCCCGCCGGCCAGGTCCGGTAGAGGCCGGTTTCCGTCGAGATGTTGTCGCGGTTCGGCCCGCGGAACCAGGGCCAGTCACCCGCGCTGACAGTGGCGGTGGCTGCCGCCACCGCCACGAGAACGAGCGCATGCAGCCGAGACACCATCAAGACCCTCCTCCGCTTATGTTGCCACATGGGGTCAGGTCTGGAAAGCACGCAAAGTGCTCACTTTTCAGACCTGACCCCAGAAGACACTGAAGAGCGCCCGCGGAAAACGGAGAAGCAGGAAGCGCCGCGCGGCCCGGTACGACAGCGCGCCTCTCGCGTAGGCGATAATGGCTTCGCCCGCCTCGCGGTGACTGCCTGCGGCGGCGACGACACCGTCGATTCGTGCGGCGTCGCGGAACAGGTACTTCTGGATCAGGAGCGAGTCGCGAAGTTCGCCGCCAATCTCCCGGCGCCAGCCTCTCTCGTACCGCCCGGCGGCGGTCGTCCCCCGGCGCGGATCGTCGATCGCCGCATCGTCGAGGATCGCGCGGGCCGCCAGCTCGCCCGTCACCATCGCGTAGAAGATCCCCTCGCCCGTGTAAGCGTTGACGAATCCAGCCGCGTCTCCCGCAACGAGGACGCGGCCGCGCGCCGTCGTCGGAATCGGACCTCCGAGCGGAAGATGGCAGGGCATGAAGTCCTCGCGATTCGCCCCGCCCTCGACCAGACCGCGGCGCCTCAGCTCCGACACGAAGCGCTGCTGCATCTCGTAGGGTCGGATCGCGCCGCGCTCCCGGAAGGACAATCGCAGGCAGCCGATGCCCACGTTCGTGTGCCCGCGCTTGGGGAAGATGTAGCCGTAGCCGGCGGCGCCTCCCTGCCCGTACGACACCCACAGCGTGCCCGGGTCGAGCGCGCGGAGGCGCTCGTTCGGCGACTCTTCCATGACGTCGAGCGCGATGCTCGATTCGCCCCATCCCGGGTTGAGCCCCAGACGCCGCGCGACGATGCCGTTGACGCCGTCGGCGGCCACCATGTAGCCGGCTCGGAACTCCCGGCCGTCGCGCGCCGTCACCCGCGCGCCGTCCTCGTCGGCGCTCGCGCCGGACACCCAGGCGCCCTCGATCAACTCCGCGCCGGCCTCGACGGCGAGCTCGGCCAGCGCCCTGTCGAATTCGACCCTCCGGACGGTGACCACGGCGGGCGTGGGCGACGTGAGGACGACGCCGCGGCCGGCCGGTCCTTCGAGGTAGAGCCGGGAGATGTAGTGCGTTTCGACGCAATCGAGCGCGGCAGCGAGATGCGGAAAGCGCCCGAGCGCGCGGGTGGTGAGGCCGCCGCCGCACGGCTTGTTGCGCGGGAACCGCGACCGCTCGAGCAGGCGCACCCGGGCGCCGCCGAGCGCCAAGGCCCGCGCGGCGGTGGAACCGGCCGGCCCGGCGCCAACCACGAGGACGTCAGGAGTATCGACCACTACTTCTGCGGAGCTCTTCCGACGCTGATCAGGTTCGCCAGCAGTTGATACGCGCCATCGGTTCCGGCCGGCAGCTGCCGCCAGAGCCCCAGGCCCACGTAGATCCATCGTCCCTTGCCGACCTTCGCCTCCACCAGCGCGCCTCGCTTCATGCCGCCGTTCGCGGGGAACGGGTCCTGCAGCTGAACCAGGTCGACGTAGTTCGCGGCCTTCTCGCCGAGGAAGTACAGCCCGCGCTCCTGAACCCAGTCTTTCCAGGTGGCGGCGCCGAGCGCGTTCGGGAACGTGAAGATCGGACTCGCCGGAACGAGCACCTCGACCGGCGCGGTTTCGTCAGTGACGCGGCTCGAGCTGACCCTCGCGGGGTACGGGCCGTACTGCGCCTCGTTGAACTCCGTCTTGTTGTACTGGACGATCAGCGTGCCGCCGCTCTCCGCATATGCGATCAAGCGCTTGTTGTTCGCCCTCAGATCGGCCCGGCGCTCGTAGGCGCGCACGCCGGTGACGATCGCGTCGTACTGGCCCAGATTGCCCCAGGAGAGCGCATCGGCATCGAGCAGATCGACCTCGGCGCCGAGCTGCGCGACGGCCGGAGGCACCTGATCCCCGACGCCCATCACGTAGCCCACCTTGAGGTTCGGCGCCACTTTCACGTCGATCAACTTGATGGCGGCACGCGCCGGCAGAATCAGGTGGTGGCGGCGGGTGTGCGGGTACTCGATCACCTGGTATCCCTGGTCGAACGACTCGGCGCCGTCGCGCACCACCGCCTTCACTTCGTAATGTCCTGGCTTCGCGCCGGCCGCCGGCTTCACCGTGAAGCGCACCGTCTCGGCCGCGTCCTCGCCCGCGAAATTCACCGGCGCGGCGGAGGGCCTCGCGGTCCAGCCCGCGGGCAGCGCCAGTGACACCTCGCCCGTGGCGGCGCGCTTGTTGCCGTTGACCACGACCACGCGGAGCTCGCGCTCCGCCAGGGTCGGCTTGCCGCCCTTCGCGACCGCGGCGGCGGAGGGCGCGGACGGAACGATCGCGATCTCCGGCGTCACGCTCACGGCGAATCGCGGGACGACGAGCAGCTCCATGCGCTTCTCGCCGCTGAAGATGTTCCCCTCGTAGCGGTATTCGACCGGCTGGCGCACCGTCACGTCGACGCCGCCGACCGTCAGCGCGATCGCCGCCACGAACGGCGTCGGCCTGAACGGCAGGCCGAACGGCGCGTCCGGTTCGAACTCGTACCGCGCCGCGTCGGGTAGCGGCCGCCAGTAGGGTGTCGTCAGGCGCGCGTTCGCCGGGATCTTCACGGCCGCATCGCACCTCGGCATCACGGCGCCCGCGCCGACGACGGCCGCCGCGCAGGATGCGTCGCCGTCGAACCCGGAGAGCGAGATCGCCTTCACGCTGATGTCGGCCGGGCCGCGATTCGCCACGATCGTCTGCACGCGCACGGGCTGGCCGGCGAACACGACGCCGTCGTCGGTCAGCACGTCGATGCGAATGCCCTGGGCCAGCACGGCAGCGCGCTGAAACTGCTCTTCCTTGAGCTTCAAGCGGGAGTCGATTTCGAACCTGGCCCCGTCGCCCAGGTTGAGGGCACCGAGTCGCGCACGAAGGGCGCGCAGGGCGCCGAGGCCGGCAACGATCGGCTCTCGGGCGGCGTCGGGGCCCTGCGACTTGAAGGCCTTCTGCGCGTTGTCAACCTGCGCCGCGATGGCGGCCAGCCCCGACTTCAAGGCGTCGGGCGCCGAGGCCCCGGCGAATCCTGCCAGGCCTGCGAGGCTCGTGTCGATGCCGTCGAACAGCGCCTGGTCCGAGCGCCCGGCGCCGCCGGTCAGGATGGTGTCGCCAAGCCGATAGCTGCCTCCCATGCCACCGCCCGGCAGGGACAGCAGCTGCGCCATGCCCTGGCACTTGTGGTTGCTCCGGGCCTGCGACCCGATCTCCGCGTAGGTCTGGCCGAGCAGCGGGTCGTAGACATCGGAGGCGACGCGGACCTGCCCCTGGGCGCCGCCGGATGGCGGCGGCGGCGCGCCACCGCGGCCGCCGAAGCCGCCTTGGTAGTACAGCTTGCGCGTCTGCCAGGGCCGGAGGCCTTCCTTGACCTGCTCCGGGAAACTCGACGGGTCGGCCGCCAGGCGGAACGCCTCACCCGTGATGCGCGCCTGCGCCTGGTGGTGCGCACCCCCCTGCTCGCCGTCTGGCGACATCGTGACGATCACGTCCGGGCGGATCGTCCGGATCATGCGGACGTAGTCCGCGAGGGTCTCCTGGCGGCCCCACTTGCGGAATGTCTCCTCCACGCTGAACGAGTAACCGAAGTCGATGGCGCGCGCGAAGTACTGCTCGGACCCGTCGTAGCGATGGACCGCGGCCAGTTCTGCCGTTCTGAGCACGCTCAGCGCCTCGAACAGCTCGGGGCCGATTTCGTTCTGCCCGCCCGTGCCGCGCGTCGCTGCCAGCACCGCGGTCCGATAGCCCTGGCCGTGCCCGAGCATCGCGAGCAGCGCGCTGTTTTCATCGTCCGGGTGGCCGACGGCCTGGAGGAAGACGCCGACGTTGCCGAGTTGCCGGAGCACCAGGCCGAGGCCGACCTGGCCGGCCTGGCCGGCCACGGGTCCGGGCTGAGCGCGCATCGACGCGGCGAGCGCCAGCAGGGACAACACGACAACCAGGGGCAGCACGCGATGGAGTTTCATAGGCAATCTGGAATGCCACATTGTACGCCGAGAAGCGGTTCTTTCGCTGCCGCGCGGGGCTGCCGGCTGTGGCGCGGGGCTTCAGCCCCGCGATCAACCGCCGGCGGTTGTGTTGGCGATAGAATCACCCCGTATGCCGACCACGGCCGATGTCGTCGTTCGCGCATTGAAGCAGGCGGGGATTGCGCACGTCTTTGGCTACCCGGGCGGCCAGAACATGCGCTTCATCGAGGCCATGGGGGCGGGCGGCGTCGAGTTCGTGCTGGTCACCCACGAGGCCTCGGCGGGATTCATGGCCGATGTCTCGGCGCGGCTGACCGGCCGACCCGGCGCGTGCACGTCCACGCTCGGCCCGGGTGCGACGAACATGACCACCGGCGTCGGCAATGCGTTTCTCGATCGTGTCCCGGTGCTCGCGTTCACCGGGAAGATGGGCCGCAAGTGGCGCGGCCGCACGGTTCAGATGCAGGTGGACCACCAGGCGATCTTCGCGCCGCTGACGAAGTGGACGACTGAACTCGAGGCGGTGACCGCAGACGACACCGTTCGGCGGGCCATCCGGGTCGCGGAGTCCGAGCAGCCGGGGCCGGTGCACCTCGACTTCCCGGAGGACGTGGCCGAGGACGAGTCGGAGTGGCATGAAGGGTCGGGGAAACACGAAGGGTCGGGGACGCGCGAAGGGTCGGAGAGACACGAAGGGTCGGAGAGGCCCGAGGGGTCGGAGCACCACGAACGGTCGCTCGGGGCGGCGGAAGTGGCCGTCAGGGATGCCCGCCATCCGCTCGTCGCGGTCGGCCTGACGATGAACCGCGCGGGTGCAACCGCGGCGCTCCGCGCATTCGTCCAACGGCACAACCTGCCGGTCGTGTGCACCATGATGGCCAAGGGCCACGTGCCGGAATCCGGCGGGCACTTCGTCGGCGTCCTCGGCCGCGCGCGGCGCGACATCGTCGCCGAGTTCTGCGCGCCCGCCGATCTCGATCCTGGCCGTCGGCTACGACCCGGTCGAGTTCAACTACGAGGACTGGGTCCGCAAGGACGTCCCCATCGTCCACATCGATACGGTGCCGGCGGATCTGGCGGCAACGCACACGCTCGCGTGCGATGTCGTCGGGAGTATTCGGCATGCGCTCGAGCGCCTCACTGCAATGGCGCCGCTCGAGCACTCGTGGGACATGGAGGCGCTGCCGGCGCATCGGCGCCGCCTCGCTGACGCGCTCCAGCCGCGCCAGGAAGGCCTCGCGCCCCATCATGTCGTCGTTGCCATGCGCGAACTGCTCGCAGAGGACGGCATCCTCGCGGTCGACGTCGGCGCTCACACGCACCTCGCGGCCCAGTTGTGGGACCCGCGCGGTCCCGGCAACCTGCTGGTCTCGAACGGCTGGTCGTCGATGGGGTTTGCCATCCCCGCGGCGATTGCGGCGAAGCTCGTCTGTCCGGATCGACAGGTGGTCGCGTGCGCGGGCGACGGCGGCTACCTGATGATGGTGGGTGAGATCAACACGGCGGTGAGACTCAACCTGCCTGTGGTCTTCGTGGTCCTGCGCGATCGGTATCTCAGCCTGATCCGCGTCAAGCAGACGCGCCGGCGCTTCGCGTGGTCCGACGTGCAGATCTACGGCGACACCTACCGCTCGAGCGACACGCTGTTTGGCGCGCCGGTGGTCGTAGCGGAGACCGAGACGGCTTTCCGCGCGGCCTTCGCGCAGGCCCTGTCCTCCACCGGGCCCGTCGTCATCGAAGCCGTCGTCGACCCGTCGGAGTACGGCGAGCTGGTGTAGACAGGAAGCCGCGATAAGGCCAAGGCGTGGCTCCGGGCAGACCCCTGCGACGCCCTTCGACTCTGCTCAGGGCGTGGTGAGCTCGCCGAACCACGCGGCATGGATGCCGGGTGACGACAGGTCGCACGATCGCACGTTCGCACGATCGCCAGATTTCCGCTGCGCCCATCACTAGTGGTACTCTGGCCTTCTTTTCGGAGGCACCGATGGCCAGGCTGGTCGAATGCGTTCCGAACTTCTCCGAAGGCAGGAACCGCAGCGTCATCGACGCGATCGGCGACGCGATCAAGGGTGTGGCCGACGTCAAGCTGCTCGACGTCGACCCCGGCGCCGACACCAACCGGACGGTCTACACGTTCGTCGGGCCGCCCGAGGCCGTGGCCGACGCCGCACTGAAGGCTGCGCGCAAGGCGTACGAGCTGATCGACATGGCGAAGCATTCCGGGGCTCATCCCCGCATGGGCGCCATGGACGTCTGCCCCATCGTCCCGATTTCGGACGTGACGATGGACGAGTGCGCGGAGATTGCGCGCGGGATCGGCCGGCGGCTCGCGGACGAGCTGAACCTGCCGGTCTACTTCTACGAGTACGCGGCCACCTCCGAGGCGCGGCGCAGCCTGGCGAACGTCCGCGCCGGGGAATACGAGGGGCTCGAACGGAAGCTGCAGGACCCGGCGTGGGCGCCCGATGCGGGGCCGACCAGGTTCGACCCGAAGTTCGGCGCGCCGGTGGTCGGGGCGCGCGAGTTCCTGATTGCCTACAACGTCAACCTGAACACGCGCGACCGCAGGCTGGCGAACGAGATCGCCCTGAACATCCGCGAGGGCGGGCGCCTGAAACGCGACACGGCCGGCAACCCGGTCGTCGACGAGCACGGCAGGCAGGTGAAGGTGCCCGGCCGGCTGCAGGCCGTGCGTGCGATCGGCTGGTACATCGAGCAGTACCGCCAGGCGCAGGTCTCGATCAATCTGGTCAACTACCGGACCACACCGCTTCACGTCGTGTTCGAAACGGCCCGCGAGGAAGCGGAGAAGCTCGGGCTCATCGTCACAGGGTCTGAACTTGTCGGCCTCACGCCGCTCCAGCCGCTCGTCGATGCAGGCAGGTTCTACCTGCGCAAGCAGGGCAAGTCGGCCGGGGCGCCCGAGCGCGAGGTGGTCGAAACCGCGATCCGCTCGCTCGGCCTCGATCAGCTGGCCGAGTTCGACCCCGACAAGAAGGTGATCGAGTACCAGTTCCGCACGCGGGGCGCACTGGTGGCCATGCCGGTTGACCGGTTCGTGGACGAGGTGTCGTCCGAGTCGCCGGCGCCAGGCGGCGGGTCGGTGGCCGCGCTGGCCGGAAGCCTGGCGGCCGGGCTCGCGGCGATGGTCGCGAACCTGACGGTCGGCAAGAAGGGATACGAAGCGGCATGGGACGACCTGTCCGCACTGGCCGAGCGCGCGCAGGCGGTGAAGGACCGGCTGGTGCGTGCGGTGGACGAGGACACCGACGCGTTCAACCAGGCGCTGGCCGCGATGCGGATGCCCAGAGGCACGCCCGAGGAGCAGGCGGCGAGGAATGCCGCGCTCGAGGCCGGGTACCAGCAGGCCGCCCGGGTGCCGCTCGAGACGGCCAAGTCATGCCTGGAGGCGATGGCGCTCGCGGTCGTGGTGGCCGAGCAGGGGAACACGAACTCGGCATCCGACGCCGGCGTGGCGGCGCTGATGGCGCGCGCGGGCGTCGAAGGCGCCGTCCTGAACGTGCTGACCAACCTCGGGTCGGTGACAGACGAGGCCTTCAAGCAGGCCTGCCGGGACGAGACGAGCCAGTTGGCGGCCGAGGCCGCCGCGGTGTGCGACCAGGTCATCGCGCGGGTCCGCTCGACTTTCGCATGACGCGCGGCCGCTGGCGGCGGAACGCGGGGTGAAGGCCATGCGACGCTCCCGTCCGGGTCCGGCCGCGGTGCTCGGCGCCGTATCGGCCGCGTGCCTGATCGTCTTTCTCGCGACGATCCCCCTCCCGCGCATCGACGGACAGCTCCTCGGCGGAGACGGCGTCGGGTACTTCGCCTACCTGCCGTCGGTCGTCCTCGACCGCGATCTGGATCTCGCGAACCAGGTACTCCGCCCTGCTGCTGCCGGACGATCACCTGCTCACCGCGCGAACATCGACGGGGCTGTCCTACAACTACTGGCCCGTCGGGCCGGCGCTGCTCTGGCTTCCGTTCTTCCTCCTCGCTCACGGTCTGGCGCTGCTGCTCGCCGCCGCCGGCGCGGGCATCCGCCTCGACGGATGCGGCTACTGGCACCAGGCGTTCGTCATCGGCGGAAACATCGCCTACGGCGGCGCAGCGTTAGGGCTCGCATTCGACGTGGCGAGGCGCGTGGCCCGGCAGGCATCGGCGATGTGGGCGGTCGTGCTGACCGCGTGCGCCGGCAACCTCGTCTACTACATGACGGCCGAGGCGTCGCTGGCTCATGCATCCTCCGCCTTTGCGTCGAGCCTCTTCTTCTCGGTCTGGCTGCGGACCCGCGGGCGCAGCGGATTCGCGCACGCTGCCACCCTGGGCGCGCTCGTCGGTTTCATCGCGATTGTCCGAACCCAGGACGTGGTGCTGGCGCTCGTGCCGCTCGCCGCCGAACTGGCGGGTTCATTCGGATCGGCCAGACGCCAGGGCGCGGCGAGCGCGGCCGTCCGGACGTGCCGCGACGGGCTGACGATGGCCGTGGCGGCGGTGCTGGTCTACTCGCCCCAGTTCTTCGTCTCGGCCACGCTCTACGGCTCGTGGTGGAGACCGCCGCAGTTCTTCGTGGGCTGGACGGGCCTCGAGGTCTTCGCCTGGTCGTCGCCGCGCTTCTGGAGCGTGCTGCTCTCATCGAAATCCGGACTGTTCGTCTGGCACCCCATCTTCGCGGCGGCCGTTGCGGGCGCCGTACCGCTCTGGCGCCGCGACCGGTCGCTCGCCGCCGCGCTCGTCGTCGGCGTTGCAGCGCAAACGTACGTGCTGGGGAGCTGGTACGACTGGGCGCAGGGACGGTCGTTCGGGGGGAGGTCGTTCGTGTCGTGCCTGCCGCTATTCGCAGCGGGATTGGCGGCGCTCCTCGACGCGACGCGGCACGCGCTGGCCGCACGGCCCGCGGCACGGCGCGCGCTCCTCGCCGGATCGGCCGCCGTTCTGTTGGCGGCGAACGCCCTGCTCGCGGTCGAGTTCCGCCTGGATCTCGCCGTGACCGGCCGCCAGCCCACCTGGCACGACCTGGGAACCAGACGGGTGACGTTTCTGATCGAGAAACTCCGACACCTCGGCCGGTAGGAACTCGACAGCCTCGCACGTGCTGCCGCGGCTGTTTCACGCCGCGCGAACGAGATCTCTTGAACCACAAAGCGCACGGAGGGCACGGAGGCTTCCACGCCGACGCTTTCGACCGGGCGCGCTCCGCCACGCGTGACGGACGTCTATCTCTGTGTCCTTTGTGTCCTTTGTGGTTGGTCTTCGATGCGCGCTACTTCCGGACCAGCTCCACCTTCTGCATGACGGCGCCTTCGAGGATCTGGTCCACGACGTCCATCCCGCGGGTGACCTCCCCGAAGGTCGTGTACTCGTGGTCGAGGCGGGGCGAGTCCACGAGGTTGATGTAGACCTGCGCGTCGCCCGTGTCGCGGCCGCGCGTCGAGGTTCCCAGCGTGCCTCTGAGTTGAGAGAGCCTCCCGACCTCGTCGTTGATGTAACGGCTGTGGCCGGCGAACTCGTTGGCCCCCGGACTGCCGCCCTGAATGAGGAAGTTCGGGACGATTCGGTGAAACGTGAGGCCGTTGTAGTAGCCGCGGGCGACGAGCGACGCGAACTTCGCGCACGAGAGCGGCGCGAGATCCGCCAGCAGCTTCACGTCGAACTGCCCGCCGCCCTCCATCGTCACGCGCACGGTGGTGCGCGCCAGCCGGTCGAGGTCCGCGTCGGTGAGCGCTTCACCCTGCGCCGCTCGCGGCCGCGGCCCAGGTGAAACCTTGCGGCCCGTCCAGCCGCCGAGCATCTTCGCCGCCTGCGCCGCCACGCGCGGGTCGGTGTCCGCGAGGTACGGCTCGAGCGCCTCCGCCTGCTCGGCCGTCCCGAGTTCCTGGAGCCGCTCCAGAATGGCCATGCGCGGGTCGCGCGACGGGTCGGAGTCGAGCGCCGTCAGGCGGGCGAGCGCCGCCAGCAGCGCGGGTACGGCCGCCGCGCGGCCCGGAGTGCCCGCCAGCGCCTCTGCCGCGCTCATTACCAGCTGAAAGTCGGCGCCGGCCAGCGCCTCGATGTAGACCGAGTCCGCCTCGTGTCCGACCGCGCGCGACAGCCCGGCCACGGCCGCCTCGCGAACGTTGTCGTGGGGGTCGGCCGCCAGTCTGCGGAGCGCGGCGGCGTCGCCGAACAGCGCGGCAGCCCTGGCCGCGTACATGCGCGTCTGCCACTGTTTCGCGGTCAGAAACCGCGCCAGCATCGGCCGCCCGCGCGCGGGCGCCGCCTTCGCCAGCGCGACGATGGCGTGCGCACGCAATCGCCAGTCCGCATCGTCTTGCGCGGCCGTCAGGTCGAGCAGCGTTTCGACCGCCCGGTCCTCGGGGCGGCAGGCGTCGCCGAGCAGGTCGATGGCGAGCAGCGATACGTGGTCGGAGGTCGCGCCAATCGCGCCGACGATCGGGGCGCACCCTTCAGCCGCCTGGAACCGCCGTCCGTATCGCAACAGCGCTTCGTACCGCACGAGCCAGGATGGGTCCTTCATGCCCCTGGCGAGCGTCTCCCGGCTGGCCGAGGCCGAACTCACGGCGAGCCGGCGGACCTGCGGGTCCGGGTCGTCCTGGGCGCGGGCGGTGGTCACGACATCCGCCGCGTTCGAGGGCAGGAGGCACAGGAACGCCAGCCGCCGGACGCGCGCGGCATCTCGCTGAGCGCTTTCGCTCGTGCCCTGTTCCGGAGGCCGTCCCAGCGCCATGAGCTTCAGCACGAAGATCGTGTCGGGCAGCAGGCTCTGATGCGCGGCGGCGCGCGACCGCGCGTACGACTCCAGGCCGCGCAGGGCGCCGATGAGCGCCGGCCTCGGCACGGTCACTTCCTTGGCCGAGGTCATCGAGAGTCCGACGATGCGTCCGCCCGCGGCGCCTTTGTCTACGTGCGTCACGAGCTCGAAGCGCGTTGCGACGTCGCACAGCGTCTTCTCGGTCTGGCCCGCGACGGCCGGCGAGTCGACCGGCAGGCGGCCGAGAGACTCGGCAATCGCGCCTCTGACCTCGGCGTCGCGCTCCTGGGCGAGGCGAGCCATCAGTCGCGTCCGCACGGTCTCGACGACGTTCGGGTCGGTGCCGGCCGATTGCGCGAGCGCGTTCGCCGCCTCGGCGCGCACGCCCGGCGACTGCGCGTCGAGCAGCGGAACGAGCGTCGCCACCAGGTCGGGCCTCTCGAGTCGGCCGACGGCGCGCACCGCCACCGCCTGCAGCGGAGAGGCCGTTGTCGCCGCGGTCGTCAGCAGGCGAAGCTGTTCCGGCGCGGCGGCCCTCGCCGCCTCGGCCTCGATGATGGAAATGCGCGTGACGCCGGGCTGAGAGGGAGGGTTCGGCCCCCTGGCCGCGGCGCCGACGGCGAGGGTGGACGCAAAGACAACGGAAGCGAGCAGGTGGCGTTGCATCGGCGTAGCGCGGGGCTTCAGACCCGCGGGCGATCGGCGGGGCTAACGCCCCGCCCCACGGCCTGAGTTCGGGCTCTTTCCCGAATACTCCAACATCTGCGCCGTGAAATCCATCGGGTAGGAGATGGCCACGTCGGCTATCTCACCGGTTTCGTCGCGCACCGGCTCGAGACGCGGCATCACGAAGCCGGTGTACGACGGGAGGTCGAGCGCGTCGACGCGCGAGAGCACCTCGTCGCGAAGCGTGGGGTCGAAGTGGACGCCGTAGGTCTCGACCAGCGCCCGCGCCGCGTCGTAGTCGCCCGTCGACTTGATGCGCTGCACCTCGGCGAGCAGCCGGCCCGCCCCGGCCTGGAACGCCTCCGCGTCGGCCATCGCGTAGTACGTCTTCCCGTCCCGGCGACGCACCTCAATCGCCCGGGTGTTGGCAATCAACCAGAGGACGACCATCTGGCGATTGCGCATGTGGTCCTCCTCGATCTGGCTCCCTTCCCGGATGCGCCTGAGCTGGACGAGGGCGTTGCGGCAGTACCGACTCGTAGCCGGCCAGCACGACATCGGCATGGTCGTTCGCCGCGACGAGGCCCAGCTCGACGATCTTCGGGTCGGGCAGGAAATAGAGGGCGACCAGGTCGGCGCGCGCTTCCTCGAGCGCCGAGAGGTACTCGCGCAGGTAGGCGTGCGGATTCCCGCCCAGCCGTTCCTCGACGCGTCCGGAACCGTGGCCGATCACCTCGTGCATGCAGGTGTTCAGCTCGCCGGCGAAGGCGGCCCACTGCTCGGCCCTGGCGGCTTCCTCGGGCGTCCAGGAGAACTCGCTCCGGAAGCCGCGCGGAGTCGACTTCTCGTGGGCTTCGGTGACGTTCGAGAGCGTGACCGACCTGCTGCCGTACCGCTCGCGCACCTGCTGGTCGTTCGGGAGGTTGATGCCGACCGGCGTCACCGGCCCGGCGTGCCCGGTCTCGACCACCACTTCCACCGCGTTGCCCGTGACGCCGGTGACGCCCGGCTTGCTGTAGGCGGGATCCCAGGGCATCCGGTCCTCGAACCACTGCGCCTCGCGCGCCAGCGTCTGGATGGCCCTGGTCTTCTCGGGGTTGACGTAGAAGACGAGCGCCTCCCAGGCGCCTTTCGCCCCGCGCGCGTCGAGATAGACCTCGATGAACCCGTTGATGGTGTCGACCTCGGAATGACGATCCGAAACCCAGGCGATGTCGTACGCCTCGCGATCCGCCACCTCTCCGGTTCGATAGAACCTCACCAGCGCCGAGAGCGCCGCGGCCTGGGCCGCCGAGGCGTAGGGCACGGCCGCCTCCAGGTGGGCGACGATGGCGGCAATCTCCCTGCCGTAGCGGCCGCCGACCCGATACACCTCTTCGACCAGCCGGTCCCCGTCGCGCACGAGGCGGGAATTGAGGCCGTACCGCTCGTCGAACCCCTCCAGGTCGGCCATACGCACGCCCTGATGGAGGTTGTTCGCGCTCGCTTCGAGGATGTCGCGGCCGGCGCCGGGTGTCTTGCTCGTGCAGACGGGTTCGAACGACGGATCGAAGAAGGACGGCTCGAGCCGGTCGAGCAGATCGTCGAGCGACTCGCCCTTGCGAAGCGGAAAGCGGGCGCCCGCCTCGGCGGCGCGGTGGGCCGCCGCGCGAAACGCCTTCGGGCGGCAGGAGAGGACGAACTTCCTCGCCGTGAGGTTGTTGAAGGGGCCGCTGTTGATCCAGAAGAGCTTCGTGTAGCGGACGATCTCCTCGCGCGTCCCGGCATCGATGCCGTCCGCGTGCGTCACGATCTCCTCGAGCACCTCCCGCATCTCGAGGCCGCGCGCGTAGCGCTGGTCGTAGAAGATGTCGCGCCCGGCCAGCGCCGCATTGTAGAGGTGGAGCGCCAGGATCTTCTGCCGGAGCGGCAGCGCCTTGAAGCCGTCGGCGTAGAGCTGGACGACGGCGGCTTCACCGACGCGCTCGAGGAGATAGGGTCGATCGGGCATCGACAAAGCGGCTCCAGGCTCCCGCCTTCGCCCCCTGTGCTCGGCCATGCGGGCTACAGCGGACCCGCCGAAGCGCTTCGCGCGAAGGCGGGCAGGGCTCAGGGCTCGGAACTGAGGACTCAAGACTCACAACTCAAGACGGTCTACGGCAGTTCCACCGCCTGCAGATACTCCGGCACGACGACGGGCCAGTGCAGCTCCGCGGTAATCCTGGCGGCGAGCGCGTCGGACGCGGCGGGCTCACCGTGCACGACGCAGGTCAGGCGCGGCGGCCTGCTGAAGCCGCCGAGCCAGCGCATCAACTCGCCTGAGTCGGCATGCGCCGACATCGAATGGAGCTGCGCGATCTCCGCGTTCACCGGCACCTGTTCGCCGTGGATCTTGATCTCCCGCGCCCCGTCGAGCAGCTTGCGCCCGCGCGTGCCCTCCGCCTGGAACCCCGAGAAGAGCACGGTGTTCCGCGGGTTGGGGAGCGCCGTCTTCATGTGGCCGAGCACGCGCCCCCCGGTGGCCATGCCGCTGGACGAGATCACGATCGCGGGGATGCGCGACCCCGCGAGCTCGGCTGACTGCCGCGACGTCGTGACCGCCTGGAACCGCTTCGTCATGAAGGCCGACACCTGGCCGCGCGCCGGCCTGACATCCGGGTCGAGCTCGCCCGCACGCTCGGTGTAGTGCCTCAGCGCCTCGAGCGCCATCGGGCTGTCCAGGAAGACCGGGACGACGGGGATCCGGCCGGCGTCTTCGAGCTTCTTCAGCCAGTAGATCACTTCCTCGACCCGCCCAATCGCGAACGCGGGGATGACGACCTTCCCGCCGCGCGCAATCGTGGCAGACACGATCTCGGCGAGCGCGGCGCCGTCGTTCTCCGGCTCGTGCACGCGGTCGCCGTAGGTCGATTCGACGACCAGCGTGTCCGCGTGGTTCAGCGGGAGCGGATCGGGCAGGATCGGACGGTCGTAGCGGCCAACGTCGCCGCTGAAGACCACCTCGCGGCCGCCGTCGACGTCGAGCCCCAGCACGGCGAACGCCGACCCGAGCAGGTGCCCGGAGTTCACGAAGCGGACCGAGACGCCCTCGGTGACCGGGATCGGCCGGTCGAAACCGACGGGCTGCAGGTTGACCAGCACGCGGTAGGCGTCGGCCTCGGTGAACAGCGGCAGCGCCGGGCTGTGCTTCGAATAGCCGTGCCGGTTCGCCTCTCGCGCGTCTTCCTCCGCGATGCGGCCGGCGTCGGGGAGGACGATTCTGCAAAGGTCGGCGGTCCCCGGCGTGCAGAAGACCCGACCGCGGTAGCCCTCTGCGAAGAGCCGCGGCAGGAACCCGCTGTGGTCGATGTGGGCGTGCGTCAGAACGACCGCGTGGATGCTCGATGCGGGCACGGGGAGCGGCTGCCAGTTGCGCTCGCGCAACTCCTTCAGCCCCTGGAACATGCCGCAATCCACGAGCACGCGGCGGTCGTTCACCTCGAGCAGGTGCTTGGATCCGGTGACGGTCCGCGCGGCGCCCAGGAAGGTCAGCGATGGCATCGGGAGACTATAGCGCGAAAACACCAACCTGGCCGCCGGTGTGCCAGAAGAGCACCGTCGCGCCGGCGGGGACACGGCCTTCCCGCACCCAGGCGATCAACCCCACCAGCGCCTTGGCCGTGTAGGTGTGGTCGACGATCAGCGCTTCGCTCGCCGCCATCAGCGCCTGGGCCTCGCGCGACTGGTCGGTCGGCACCCCGTACCCGTCGCCGATGAACCGGTCGTCGGCTTCGACTGCGCACGACGCCGCCAGCGCCGCGCCGTCGATGTCCAGCAGGTCTCCCATGCCCGCGACGATCTCCTTGACCGTCGCCTGAATGCCGGCGACGCTCTCGTCGGCGCTGATCCCGACGACCCGCGTATCGAGCCCGTGCATGGCGCATCCGGCGACGAGGCCGGCTTGCGTTCCGCCCGACGAGGTCGAGTGGAAGATGAAGTCGGGGGGCGCCGGCATCTGGCTCACCAGTTCGTCCACGGCACGGGCGAACCCGAGCGCGCCGAGCGGCGTCGACGCGCCGAGCGGGATCACGAACGGGTGCGCGCCGCGCGCGCGCCATTCAGCGGCCGCCTGCTCCATGGCCCGCGCTCGCTCTTCGCGGGTCGCGACGTACCGCACCTCGGCGCCGTACATCGAGTCGAGCAGCGCGTTCCCCGAGAGTCGCGGCGGCGCCGCGCCGTTTGCGACGATCACCGAGCGCATGCCGAGCCGCGCCGCGGCAGCCGCCGTGACGCGGCAGTGGTTCGACTGCACGCCGCCCGTCGTGATCAGAAGGTCCGCCCCTTCGGCGCGCGCACGCGCCGCCACCATCTCGATCTTCCGCACCTTGTTCCCGCCAAACCCGAACGATATCGCATCGTCGCGCTTGACGAGCAGCCGCACGCCGCCGCCGATCGCGGCACCGAGCCGAGCGGCTTCTTCAATCGGCGTCGGGTAGTGCGCAAGCGCGACCGAGGGCATGCGGCGCAGCGCGGAGAGCGCCCGCAGGTCGGGGTGTCGCATGGGTCCGTATTGTATACTCGCGAGACCGTGAGCCTCTTTCTCGACACGCTGTACTCCGGCCGGCTGATCGTCGCCGCCGAACTCCGCCCGCCCCGCGCCGAACTCGCCTTGGCGGACGGCATGGACGCCTGGATCGATACCTATCACGCGGTGCGCACGCTCACGTCGCGCGACACGTTCGTGTTCCTGACCGACAGCGCCGTCGGCGTGCCGGAGGAGGATAACCTCCGTCACCTCATGGTGAATCTTGGAGAGGACGCACCGCTCGAAAGGGTCGTCCCGTTTCTGACCAGCAAGCACCCGCTCGACTACTGCCTGGCCTATGCCGACCGGGCCAGCCAGCACGGGTTCGAGTCGCTCGTGGTGCTCGGGGGCGACAAGCGGGTGGGGGTCCCGCGGTCGGTGGAGCACGCCTGGCAGCTCAGGCGGCAGATCCGCGCCCGGAACACGGGTCTTGCGTTGGGCGGTTGGGCGAATCCGTACCGCGATGCGGCGCGGCAGGCGGAGTACCTCGCGGCGCCGGAGTTTGCGGGCGAGTTCTATCTCACGCAGGTCGTATCGCACCACGACCCGGCCCCGGTCGAACGGTTCCTGAACGAAGCGGAGAGGCGCAGCGTCAAGCCGCCGGGCGTCTTCGGCGTGTTCTTCTATCGCAGCGCGCGGCCGCGCACGCTCTCTCTGCTGCAGGAGTTCATCCCGGTGCCGGCCGAGGCGCTCGCGCGCGAGTTCGACGAAGGGGCTTCGCCGGAGGAGATCTGCGCGCGCACCATCCGGGCGATGATGGCGCTCGGCGCCAGCCGGTTCTACGTGAGCAATCTCCCGCTCCGGCGGACGCAGGAGACGCTGGGCCGGATCATGGAGTTGGCGGCCAGTGGCTAGTGGTCAGTTGCCAGCGGTCAGTTGCCAGCTGCCAGCCGATCACGCGTGAAGCGGCAGCCTGACCACTGATCACCGGAAGCTGATCACGTCGCCAGTTCAGAAGGTCACCAGATCGCCAAATCGCCAGATCGCCAGATCACCAGATCGCAAGATCGCCAGATCGCCAGATCGCAAGATCGCCATGTCTCACCACCTCGACTCCGTCCCTTTCTCCGGCATCATCCGCATCCGCGACATGATGTACGCGGTGGACCGGCCGTTCAGGCTCGACCAGGGCGACGTCAGCTTCGACGCGCCAGACGCCGTGAAGTCCGCCATGGCGAAGGCGATTGCCGACAACCGGTCGCACTACCTGCAGACCGCCGGCGTGCCGCGGCTGCAGGAGCTGCTGGCCGAGAAGCTCCGGCGGAAGAACGCCGTCCCGGTCACGTCGCCAGACGAGGTGCTCGTCACCAACGGCGGCATCCACGGGCTGTTCATCCTGTTCCAGGCACTGCTTTGCCCAGGCGACGAGGTCATCATTCCCGACCCGCAGTGGCCGCCGGCGGCGAGCATCATTCTCGCCGCCCGCGGCGTCGTCGTCCGCTGCCCGTTGCACGAAGAGCTGGACTGGCGGCTGGACATCGACGAACTGGCGGCCGCCGTCACACCGAAGACGCGCGTCATCTACCTGAACTCGCCGCAGAACCCTACCGGCGGCGTGCTCACGCGGCAGGACCTCGAAGCGGTCGCGGCGCTGGCCGAACGGCACGGCCTGTTCGTCGTGTCCGACGAGGCCTACGAGGACGTGGTGTTCGGCGTGGAGCACGTGAGCATCGCGTCGCTGCCAGGCATGTACGCGCGCACCATTCCCGTGTTCACCTTCAGCAAGTCGTATGCGATGACCGGCCTCAGGCTGGGCTACCTGGCGGTCGCAGACGCGGCGCTCCGCGACCGCGTGCGGAAGCTCCTCTTCTTCACGACCAGCAACGTGTCGTCGGTGGTCCAATACGGCGGGATCGGCGCGCTCGAATCTGCCCAGGACGTGGTCGAGCAGTATCGACTGGAGCTTCGGGCGCGGAGAGACCTGTTCTACTCCGGGATCGACTCGCTCGGCGGCATCCTCACCGGACGGCCGCCCAACGGCGCGTTCTATGCGTTTCTGAAGTTCGACCCGGAGTGGAAGAAGCGGGCGGTGACCGTGCCCGCCGCGGCCCACGATTCGCCGTCGTGGGCGGTCACTGAGCACCTGATCTCGGCGGGTCGAATCGGGTGCGTGCCGGGCGTGGACTTCGGTCCGGGCGGCGAGGGCTACGTGCGGTTCTGCTTTGCGCGCGATCGCGCCGAACTCCGGGGCGCGTTGGAGTCGATGCGCGGGCTGTTTCGCTGAGGGGGTGTGGGGCGGGCCTGTAGGCCCGCCGGCGATCGCGGGGCTAAAGCCCCGCGCCACAGCGACTCCCCGCGCCACGGGCTGTCCTCTTAGATCGCAAGATCGCAAGATCGCGAGCTCGCAAGATCGCAAGATCGCAAGATCGCAAGCTCGCAAGATCGCAGGATTCTCCCTATCTCACGTGCCGGCCGCCGTCGACGCGGATGGTCTCGCCGGTGATGAAGTCCGACTCGACGAGCGCGGCCACCGCGTGCGCAATCGCGCCCGCGCCGCCCCATCGCCCGAGCGGGGTCGCCTTCTCCACGGCCGCAAACTCGTCCTCCGGCAGGCCGGGCGGCGCGAGAATCGGGCCGGGTGCCACGGCGTTCACCAGGATCTGGTCTTCCGCCAACTCGAGCGCGAGCGCCTCGGTCAACCCCATCACGGCCGTCTTCGCCACGTAGTAGCCGAGATAGCCCTTGTAGCGCGGGCGCCGGCTCGCGGCCAGCCAATCCGCCACGTTCACGATGCGGCCACCGCCGGCCGCCTTCATGTGGGGGACGGCGGCGCGGGCGCACAGGAACGCCGCCATGAGGTCGACGTCGAGGGCGGCCCGGAAGTCGTCGGCCGTCATCCGATCGAAGGGAACCGCGCGGTAGACGGAGGCCATGTTGACGAGCACGTCGAGGCGACCGAATTCGGCCACCGTCTCGGCGACGAGCGCGTCGCACTCTTCCGGCCGCGACAGGTCGGCCTGCCGGATGAACGCGCGGCGCCCGGCAACCCGCACACCCTCGGCGGTGGCCTCGGCTTCGGCGCGCGACCCCTTGTAGCTGAGGGAGAGGTCGGCGCCCCGTCGGGCCAGCTCTCCAGCCACGACCGCACCCACTCGTTTCCCCCCTGTCAGCAGGACGACACGGTCGAGGAGTTCCATGGGGCCATCCTACAGTACGTGGCCGCGCCGCCGCCGGCCAATTGTGCTAGGCTCCAGCTATGGCCATTCGCACCGAACTCACGCTCCGTTTGCAGAACAGCCCGGGCGCGCTCGCCCGAGTCTGCCAGGCCGTCGCCGAGGAGCACGTCAACATCGTGGCCATCAACCTGGCCAGCCCCATCATGGTTCGGATCGTGGTGGACAACCCCACCCACGCCGCCGGCGTGCTGCGCGAGCAGAACTACCACGTCGAGGAGCGCGACGTGATCTACACCACGGCGCCCAACGACCCGGGCGCGCTCTTGCGCGTGACCCGCCTGATCGCCGAAGCGGGCATCAACATGGAGTACATGTACGCGACGGCGATCGAAGGCCAGCCGATGGCGAGTCTCGTGGTGGGCGTGCCGGACGCCGAGCGCGCGTCCGCGGCGGCGGGGCTGTAGGCGGGCTCTCGGCCCTCGACTTCCGGTCTGAAGCCGGACGCCGTCAAGGGCCGAAAGCCTGAAGCCGAAAGCCGTTCTAGACGAGGACCTTGATGACCACCCGCCGGTTCTTGGCGCGGCCGTCCCTGGTCGTGTTCGGCGCGATCGGCTTGTCGGGGCCGTAGCTGATCACGCTGATCCGGTGCAGCGGGATCTGGTGCGCTTCGTACAGGTAGCGCTTCACCGACTCGGCACGCTCGAGGCCGAGCTGATCGTTGTATTCCTTGGGGCCGGTGCTGTCGGTGTGCCCCTCCACCTCGATGAAGGCGCCATTCGGATTGGCCTTCAGTTGGTTGACCACCTCGTCGAGCCGGGCCTTCGCGTCGACGGGCAGGTCCGCCTGACCGAGCTTGAAGTTGCCCTGGTCCTCGCTGATCGTCACTTCGTAGACGATCCGCTTGGTGGCCTTCTCAACGGCCGCGGCCTTGTTCGCGGCGCTGTCGGCGGCCGTCCGCGCGCCGGCGGCCGCATCGGTGGCCGCCGTCACCCCGGCGGTGGCGCGCTGATCCACCTGGACGATCTTCTGGTTGGCCTCGGCGATGGCCACCTCGTTCTTCCGCGTGCGCTCCTGCGTTTCCTCGAGCGACTTCGAGACCGACTCCACCTTGTCGTTCACCTCGCCGACGCGGTCGCGAACGAATCCCTTCGACGCGCACCCGATGGAGCCGCCGGCCGCAAGCGCTGCTACGGTTACTGCCAGAACCAACTGCCTCATGATCTTCCTCTCCTTACTGTCAACGACTTGTCGGGCCGGAACTTCCGTTCTGCGGGCGGCCTGCCATGTAGCCACTGCGCGCCCTCACGACGAGGTGCCGGCCTCGGGCTCTTACTTCGAGCGGGCGCCACCCCGGCCGGCCGGCCGGCTCGAACGCGAGAAGGTACTGGTGGCGAAGCTCATCGACAATCCGTTCGGCGGCCTGGCCGGTCTGCGCCGGGTTGCTCGTCACGAAGAACTCTCCGCCCGTCCAGCGGGCCAGGTCGGCCAGGTCGCCGACCGGCACCGGCCGCTCGGAGCTCACCGCCGTGTCTGCCCCCACCTGGTCGAGCGGTGAGACGACGGCCAGGATGTAGACGGGAACGTCTATCGAACTGGCGATCCCCGAAACCTCGGCGGCCGACAGGCGGCTGTTGTTGTCCACGCCGTCCGTCAACACGATGACCGCGCGATGCGCGTTCGGCCGTGCCGCGAGCTCGCGAGCAGTGGCCGCGATCGCATCGTGAAGAGACGTCAGCCCCCACGGCGCCATCCCGACCAGCGACCGCTCGAGCGCCGCGTCCAGTCGGTAGACCGCGAACGGCTGGCGCTGCCGCAGGCCGCTGTCGAACGAATAGATGGCCAGCTCGTCCCGCCCCGGCTGCAGCCACGCCAGAACGTGGCGCGCCGCCACCCGGGCCTTCTCGATCTTCGCGGCCACCTGCATGCTGCCGCTGGCGTCGAACAGCAGCGCCACGCTCACCGGAGCCGTCTCCGCCCGGAAGCCTGAGATCTGGCGCGGCTCGCCGCCGTCGAGCAGCTCGAAGTCCGTCTGACGCAGATCGCTGACCATCCGGCCTTTGCCGTCCCGCACGACCGCACTGACCGTCACCAGGTCGACCCCGGAACGGAACGTCGCCAGCGCCTGGACGGCCGGCGCAGCCCCGCTCTCCGGCTGCCCCGATGCGGCGCGGCCACCCACCATGACGAGCGCGATCGAAAGGGCTACAACCAGGCGCATTCGCCCGAAGGTAATGCAAACTCGCTGCCACAACACTAAATGTAAACCATGCAGTTATTTACGTCATTCCACTGATCCATGAATGGCCCAGGAGACTGCGCATCGAGTAACTATTACATGCAGCGTCAGGAGGCCGACAACCAGACTCATCGCTCAGGGACGGCCCGGCGGGCGCCCGTTTCAAGCGGGTGCGCATCAGGGCCTGTTGGCACAACCCTTGTTAGTACAGGCACTTAGCACGCTGAATTGGCCCACAAGTCAGCCCACCGGGAGACCAAAGGTGCTGTCGCGCTGGATATTCAACCGAACGAAGGAATCTCCGTTCGGCAACTTCATCGTGCTGGCGTTCCTGGTTGTCCAGGCGCTCGACGGCGCCCTCACCTACGTCGGCCTCGCCACGCTCGGAAGGGTGGCCGAGGGGAATCCGGTGGTGGCCAGCCTGATGGCAGCGTTCGGCCTGGGCGTCGGCCTGACCGGGGCCAAGCTCTTTGCCGCGTCGCTCGGAATCGCCCTGCACATCTTCGGCGCCCACCGCCTCGTCGCCGCGCTCACGGCGTTCTATCTCGCCGGCGCCATCCTCCCCTGGATGGCCGTCCTCACGGTCCTGTCCTAGCGACAGGCTCCAGGCCTGGCGCTCCGCGCCCAACCACTGTCAAGAATCAGACGCCACGGTGTCATTCCTACACTGTGCACTAAGCCACGCCGTCCGGAGCGCCGGACGCTGACGACGCCGCTCCGACCGAAGCGAACTGCCGCAATTCACTCGGAAGTGACTGAATCTAAAGCGATCACACGTGATCCCCCGCCATTCAGCCGCAGGCCGAGTGGCTGGCAGCAGGGTGCGGCCTCGGCTCGTCGCCGACGGCACGGTCCTTGAAATACTGGACCGCGGGAACCCACTTCGAAGCTCATCCGCCGCAAGTGTCACGAGGGCACAGTCCGGGGGGCTCCACCGTGCGAAGCGGCCGAGACCCATCGCCAGGCCAGGCGAAACGGAGACCGGCGGTAGCGCGGCAAGTGTTGGAATCTCAAGTTGTTAAAGGCACTACGGTGTCGGTCGCCGCCTGCGCGGCGGCCGGCGAACCACCCCCGCTGGCGCTGCGGGCCAGCCACCATGAGGAGTCATAGGTCGATGAAACGATTGATCACAGTTTTCGCTCTCGCCGCGGCAGTTCTGTTCGCAGGCCCGGCCGCCGCGCAGAAGAGCGCGATGCTCGGCGGCCCTCACGACGTCCGGGCGACCGGCAACACCGGAGACGCCTGCTCCGGGTGCCACACGCCGCACAACGCGAACGCTTCGTACAAGGCGGTGCTCTGGAATCGGAGCTACGTGCCGACGGCGGCCAGCTTCACGCCCTACGACATCACCACGAACCCGGACTTCAAGGGCGGGGCGGTGAGCCTGGGCGCCAGCTCTGCGCTCAGCCTGCTCTGCATGAGCTGCCACGACGGCACGAGCGCCCTGAACGCGGTCATCACCACGCCGAACGGAACCGTCTTCAGGACGGGAACAGTGACGCCGGCCACGCGGCTCGGGAGCGACCTTTCGAACGATCACCCGGTCGGGTTCAGCTACGACGCGTCGATCACCGGCCAGGGCACGCCGGCCAAGCTCATCCAGACGCCGGATGCCACGAGGGTCAAGCTGTTTGGAACCACCGGGGCCCGTCGCGTGGAGTGTGGCAGCTGCCACGACGCGCATACAACCGCAGCCGGGTTCCTCCGCTCACCGAACACCAACAGCGCGCTCTGCCTGGCCTGCCACATCTAGGGCACCATCGGGCCAGTCGGGAGGGCCGGCCGTCTCGGCGTTGCCACGCCGAAGCGACCGGCTCACCGCCTGTTGATCGGAGCTGGTGAGGAGGGTCACCCCACATGACCAACCGTCGCGTCTCGATCGGCACCGGACTGGTTGCCGCCAGCGCCCTCGCGGCGTTCGTGGCCGGCGCCACCGCGCTCGTCTGGACGTCCGAGCCTGCGGCGCCCGGTGCTGCGCCAGTGGTCGCGTTCGTGAACGGTACGGCCATCACCGCGGACGACCTCGGGCTGCGCCTGTCGCAGATTCTGCCGCTCGCGTCCTATCACGGCAACCTCCCGCCCGACCGGTTGCTCTCGCTGAAGCGCGCCGCGCTCGACGAACTGGTGCTGGACGAACTGATCTACCGCGAGGCGGTTGCCGCCGGCCGTCGTCCTTCGTCCGCTTCCGTCGACGCCGAGGTGGCGTCGGCTCGGGCGCGCTTCGCGAACGACGATGCGTTTTCGTCGGCGCTCGAAGAGAACGGCCTCGACGAGGCCGCGTTTCGCGAGCGCCTGGCGCGGGGTGTCGTGGTCAGGGAAGCCCGTGAGGCGCATTCGCATCCCGTCGTCACGGACGCGGACCTCGCGGCCTACTACCGCGACAACGGCGCCAAGTTCCAGCGGCCCGAGCAGGTCCGGCTGCGTCAGAATCCTCTTCCGCGTCGACCCCGCCGACCCGGCCTCGGCCGGTCCGGCAGAGGCGAAGGCACGCGCCGCGCTGTCGCGTCTCCTCCAGGGCGAGCCGTTCGGTCCTCTGGCGCGCCGCGAGTCCGAGGACGAGTACCGCGTGAAGGATGGGGAGATGGGGTTCGTCCATCGTGGCAGGCTCGACCGTGAGTTCGAGGACGCCGTGTTCGCGGCGCCGGTCGGACAGCCGCAACTCTCGCTCTCCCTCTACGGCTTCCAGGTGTTCGAGGTGCTTGAACGCCAGTCGCCCGAACAACTCAGCTTCGATCAGGCCCGGCCAATCATCGCCGAGCGACTCGTGCGGCAGCGCCGCGCGGAGGGCCTTCGCGCCTGGAAGGCGCGCCTGCTGGACGGTGCGCTCGTCCAGATCCGCGACGCGGCCCTGCTCCGCGTCGCGCCGGCCGACATGACGGAGGGTGACGGCGTCTCCGATCTTCGCTCGCGACCGGGTGCCGCCAGCGGAGCCCCGCGATGAGACTTGTGCGGAGCGGTGTCCGGCGCTCCGCCACGACCCTTCTGGCTCTCCTCCTGGCCGGTGATTGGTCGGCGGTCCTCGCCAGCGAGGATGCCCGCGTCGGTCGACGCCCCGCGCCGGTGCTCGAACAGCGCAACAATCGCGCGGCGGTTCTCGTCGTGCTTCCGCCGGATACTCCCGTGCAGGTGCTCGACCGGGAGGAGGGGTGGTGCTGGGTGGTCGTGCAGACGAGCACCTCGGACGGCAGGGCGCGGCCGGGATGGATCCGGAAGGAACTGCTCGTGCCGGACAAGGCGTCCGGGACCGCTGGCGTCCCGGCCGGCGTTCAGGCGCCCGGAGGAGGAAGTCCGGCGGCGGTCGCGCGTGTCAACACCAACCCGCTTGCAGTCCTCTCCATAGATCGCCAGGCGCCGGTCGCGGGCGGCCCCTCGGCCGATTCACTCGATCATCTACCGCTGGCGGCGCCAGCCGCGCCACCCGCCGCGGTGTCGCCGCTGGTCGCGGCGGCCGAGGCGGCCAGACTGGCGAGCGCCGCCAGCCGAGGCGGCCCGGCGGCGAAGGGCGGGAGCTCGGGCATCGCTCCGCCGCCGCCCGCCGGGAGCGCGCCCGAGCGGGGCTGGTCGCTCAGCACCTGGATTCAGCCTCGGGCGCTTCGCGGCAGCGTCGGCTTCGGCTACCAGTCGGCGAGCGTGCGGCAGGCGTCCGGCAGCCTGGACGACCAGCTGATCGGCGGGCTCGCCACCGTCGCCACGTCGTTCGCGGTCCTCGACCCGCAGATTCTCACCGTGGACTTCGCAGGAGAGTTCCAGCTGGGTCGAACGACGAACACCACGTCGGCCAGCGCGTTTCGCGACAAGACGGGCCTGAACAGCTACCGGCTGGAAGTCGGCGTGCTCACCGGCCGTTCCGCCCCGCTGCGCTTCTACACCGACCGCGCGTCGTCGACGAGCAACCTCCAGCCGTTGGGCGGCTCCCTCGATCCGATGCGGTACACGCGAGGGGTGCGGTCCACCACCGGATTCACATGGGACGTGACGGCGCCGCACGTTCCGCGCATCCAGTTGTCGGCCTCGACCGGCCGGCAGTCCGACGAGCGCGACTACCTGTTCGGATACAGCTCGACCAATCAGGAACGGCGCGCCGAGCTTCGCATCAGCGGCGAACGTCCAAAGGCGCGGTTCGATCTCGACCTCACGCACGGTGACTTCCTGTACCAGGTGCCGGACGCGGCCATGACCAGCCGCACCGGCAACGACCTTCTTCTCGTCGGCGGCCGGCTTTCGCCATCCGAGCGACTGTCTCTCGACGTGCACGCCCGCGCATCCCGCTTCAAGCTCGGCAATGGGTTCGCTGCCAGCTCGGTGACCGGCGTGGGCGGCGATGCCGCCGCTCGCTACAAGCTGACGACGAACCTCTCGGCCTTCGGGCGCTACTCGCACTCGACCAATACGTTCGAGGCGATCCTCTCCGGCCAGATCGACCCGCGGCCGACAGGGGCGGCCTCCGTGCCGTCGACGGCGCTGACCGGCCCCACGACGTTCGGCGACGGCGAGGCCCGTCTCGAGCGCGCGACACGGCAGCTCACCACCGCCGCCATCTTCAAGACCGTCTCGTTCGGCGTGCCAGGCTTCCTGCCGCCGACGCTGACGGCGCTCACGACCGTTGGCGGGCTCGTCGGCGCGGAGCGTGTCGTGAAGGGCCTCACGCTGAGGGCTGGCGCCGACGGCTCGGCCGGCACGGCGCGCTCGAACCAGGGGCTGCGCGAGCCGTACCGCGAGCTGGGCATCCAGGCAGGAGTCGCGAGCAACCTGGGCCGCGTGGTCCGTTTTGGCCTGGATGCCAACGTCCGGAGGACGTCGCGGCTCGACTTCTACCCGGTGAACCTCGAGTCGCGTTTCGTTACCGCCCACCTCGAGACCACGCGCCCGGGCTGGGCCGTCGTGCACGCGTCGGTGACGCGCTTCGACACGCTGCGCGACATCGTGTACGCCGACAATCGGGACCAGCACACCGGCTTCACGGTCGGCGTGGGCTCGCGGTGGTACGACGCGACGGTCGATGTCGGCCGGTCAGACACCAACCCGCTGCTTCTCTCGTCCCCGGTCCTGGGCAGCCGGCCGGAGGTGGTCCTGCTGCTGGCCTCGAGGCCGGAGGTCGTGCGGAACCTGCTGGTCTCGAGCGACCAATCGAGCGCGTTCAGTCTCCAGGTCAGGCCGCTCGCCGGCCTCGCGATACAGGGCCGCGTGCGCCGGCTCGAGCAGGCGTACCCGGGCCTGCTCGGCTTCCAGATTCGAGGGGAGCAGCTGTGGGCCACCTACCAGTTGAGGGACCTGCAGCTGGAGTTCGGCATGGAGTCGTTCGACTCGGTGACCTCGTTCGGGAAGGTCCACGACAAACGGGTCTACTTCAAGGTCAGACGCGACCTGCTGTTCATGCGATGAGTACGAACCTCCCGCCCGCTCGTCCGTCCTGCAGCCGCCGGCGCGTCTGGGTTCGACGCGCGGTGCTGGTGATCCTGTCGCTCTCGGGCGCCGGGATCGGCCTGACCGCGCGGCCGGCGCCGCCGCAGCAGGCCCCGGTGTGGCCTTCGCCGCCGGGCCCGGCGCGGGTGCGGTTCATCTCATCGATCGGCTCGCCCCGCGACATCGGCGCCAACGGCTCCTGGCTGGCGCGCACGGCCGGCGTGCTGGTAGGCCGAAAGCGGCAGCCGAGCGTGCTTCGGCCTCGCGGCCTTGCCACCGACGCGGGCGGCCGGCTGCTCGTCGCCGATCCCGACCAGCGCATGGTGCACGTCCTGGACATCGCCGGCCGCAAGTACTCCTACCTGGAGCCCGCGCCGTTCCTGTCGCCCGTCGGCGTCGCCGTCGGTGCCGACCAGAACATCTACGTTGCCGACTCCGGCCAGCGCCGCGTCTACCGGTACTACCCTGACGGCCGCCTGCGGGCCGCGCTCGGCGTGGTCAACGGCGAGGCGGTGTTCGCGCGGCCGACCGGCGTCGCCATGACTCCGGGCGGCGACCTCCTCGTCGTGGACACGCTCGGATGCCGCGTCGTCGAGATGAGCCCGGGCGGGGCGGTCGTGCGCTCCTTCGGCCGCCGCGGCCCAGGCCCCGGCGAGTTCAACTACCCGACCGACATCACCGTTTCGCGCGACGGGCGCATCTTCGTCGTGGACTCGATGAACGCGCGCATCCAGGTGTTCGACGCCAGCGGCGGGTTTCTGGACGAGTTCGGAAGGCGCGGCAACGGCACCGGCGACTTCGACAAGCCGAAGGGCGTCGCGCTCGATTCCGACGGGCACATCTACGTGGCGGAGGCGATGCACGACGTGGTGCAGGTCTTCGACACCGACGGCCGCCTGCTGCTCGTCATCGGGCGGAGCGGCCGGGAGTCCGGCGAGTTCTCCCTGCCGAGCGCCGTGCACATCGACGCTTCGAACCGGATCTTCGTGGCCGACGCGTTGAACGGCCGCGTGCAGGTGTTCCAGTACCTCAGCCGGCCGGATGTGCCGTAGATGAGGTCGTTGGTCAACGTGACGATGAACAGATACGTGAAGTGGCTTTCCGCTGCGGCGGCTGTTCTGACCGCCTCGATCGCCGGCGCTCAGGGCAGGCCGAGCGACGTCGTCGGGTCGAAGCACGACTTGTCGATGGGCGGCGGTGCGGCCAGCCGGGCCACGACCGAGACGCAGCCGTGCGTGTTCTGTCACACGCCGCACGACTCGGCGCCGGCCCGCCAGCTGTGGAACCACGCGTCGAGCGCCGCCACCTACGGGACCTACGGCAGCAGTTCGTTCGAGTCGGGCGTGACCTCCGGGACCTTCAACACCTTCCCCGGCACGAGCGCCCCCCAGCCGTCCGGGTCGGCCAAGCTGTGCCTGAGCTGCCACGACGGCACGATCGCCGTGAACGCCACGGTCAACAACGGCACGATCGCGATGTCCGGAAACACGTTCATCCCGGCGACCTCCAGTCTGGGCACCAATCTGTCGAACGACCATCCGGTCTCGTTCGCACGAAACGCCTCGACGACCGAACTCGTGGACCCCCCGTCTGGCGACCCCGTGCACCTCGAAACCGGCACGCGATACGTCCAGTGCGTCTCCTGCCACGACCCGCACAGTCAGCGGCTCGACACCACGACGGGCAAGTTCCTGGTGAAGGGAAACCAGGCGTCCGCCCTCTGCGTGACCTGCCATCGCCGTTCAGGCACCGGCTGGTCGTGGACCTCGTCTTCGCATTCCACGTCGGCCAAGACCTACACCGCCGCCAACACGGGGGGCGCGGCGAATCTCGGCGCGCACACCGGCTACACCACGGTCGGATCCAACGCCTGCGAGTCGTGCCACCGCCCGCACTCGGCTCCGCAGGCGCAGCGTCTGCTGAAGGCCGTGAACCAGCGCAGCGTCTGCTTCCAGTGCCATGGCAACGCTCCGGTCGCCGCTAAGAACCTCGCCACGGTATTCGCCAAGACCTACCGGCACCCGCTCGAAACCTCGTCCGCCACCATCCTGCACGACGCCACCGAGGTGCGCACGTCGGCGACGAACTTCTCGGGCGCGCGGCGTCACGTCGACTGCGCGGACTGCCACAACCCGCACGGCTCGGCGGCTGGGCTCCACGCGCCGGGCACGAACCAGGTGGTGTCTGGGGCGCTCTCGGGCGCGTCCGGCGTCGAGCCGGCCTCCTATCCCGCTGTCCTGCCTCTGACGGGCGCGTATCCGATGACCTCGGCGCCGCAATCCGGCTACACGGTGAACCGCTCCGCCTCGCGCGAGTACCAGATCTGCTTCAAGTGCCACTCGTCCTACGCGTTCGGCTCGGCGCCGCCCGCCGCGCCGTCCGGCGGCCCGGGAACCGATGTCGCCGCGGCGTTCAACCCGAACAACCGGAGCTACCACCCGGTCATCGGCCCGCCGCACTTGAGGACGCCGGCCACCAACCTCCTCGCGCCGTGGAACACCACGACCGCCGCGACGCGGATGTACTGCACCGACTGCCACGGCAACAACGAGGCGACGAGCGTGTCGGTGGCGCAGGGCGCCCACGGATCGACCAACCCCTACATGCTCCGCTTTGCGGATGCCACGTGGAGCACCACGAGCCCGACGTTGAACAGCGGAACCGGGTTCTGCTTCAACTGTCACAACCGGGCCACGGTCCAGACCATGAACATCGTGCATGACGTGGACAACCACGCGACCCGACCGTGCCAGGTCTGTCATTCTGCGTCTCCGCACGGCAGCTTCCGCCCCGGCCTGATCGCGCTGGTATCCGACCCGGCGCCGTACAACAACGGTGCGTCGCGCGTCACGGCGTTCACGCAGGCGTCCACGCCGCGCGGGTACGTGAAGAGCAGCTGCACCACGCTGTCGGGCTGTCATTAATCCATGTCTTCACGCGAGCTGACGATGAAGCGATCCGCATCACGAACCAGATCTCATAGCCGGGCGTTCTGCGGGTGTTCCGCGCCCATCCCGACGGACCTGACCCTGGCGGCACTCCTGCTCGCGGTTCTCATCGGTCCGGGCCTCGCGGCCGAGCAGCCGCGGCCGGCCGCCGCCAAGACCCCCGCGCAGGTCGTGTGGCCGCCGCCGCCGGACGAGCCGAGAATCCGCTATCTCAACACGTTCTCCAGTGCCGAGGACGTCGGCGCCGTGCGGAAGGCCAAGGCGGCCTCGCTCAAGGAAGTCCTGCTCGGAAAGCCCGGAGCGACGGGAGGCCCCCGGAATCCGACCGCGCTCGTCAAGCCGTTCGGCATCGCGCTCGACGGCTTCGGCCGCTTCATCGTGAGCGACACGGCGCAGGCTGCGGTGTTCGTGATGGACGCCGAGCGCCGCACGTTCACCGCCATCGGCGAACACACCAGGCAGGCGCCGTTCCGCGTGCCCGTCGGCGTCGCGGTGGACGGCGACAACAACATCTACGTCGGCGACAGCGGGCTCGCCCAGGTGCTGGTCTTCGGACCCGACCTCGCCCTGAAGCGGACGATCGGCCGACAGCCGGAACTCGTGGCGCCGAGCGGGCTCGCCGTCGACGACAGCCGCGGACGGCTCTACGTCGTCGATGCCCGGCGGCACGTGCTGGTCGTATACGAGCTGGCCACCGGCCGGTTGCTACGAACCGTCGGCAAGCGCGGCGCGGGCCCCGGCGAGTTCAACTTCCCGACCGCCGTGGCCGTCGGTCCCGACGGCCGGGTCTACGTGTCCGATACGATGAACTACCGCGTCGAGGTCTTCAGCGCCGACCTCGGCTTCGTCTCGAGCTTCGGCTCGCTCGGCGTCCGCCCCGGCCAGTTCCGGCGGCCGAAGGGGATCGCCGTGGATGCCGAAAACGTCGTCTACGTCGTGGACTCCGATTTCAACAACTTCCAGATGTTCACGGCGGAAGGCGAGCCCCTCATGTGGGTCGGCGAACTCGGGGAGCGTCCCGGCCAGATGCAGCTGCCAGCCGGGATTGCCGTGGACAGGCTCCGGCGGCGGATCGTCGTCACCGAGCAGGTGAACAGGCGGCTGCAGCAGTTCGAGCGGGTCAGGGATTCCGGGCGCTGACGCGGTCCGGCCTCACGGGTGGCATTCGAGACAGGTGCGGCCCACCCTCAGCCGCATCGCCGTGCCCCAGCCTGTCGGGAATCTCCCGGTCTCGGTCTTGTGGCAACTGCGGCACGGGAGCCGCGAGTGCGTGGCCACGCCGAACAGGTAGTCCAGGCCGACGTGGTCGAAGCTCGCGATCTTGAACGTGGCCGCGGTATGGCACCGCGCGCACGCGCCCTCCACCTGGCCCAGGTGCACATCCTGGTGACACGCCCGGCACTCGGCTGAAACGGGCCGCAGCCTCTTGGCCGTGCCGGTTCCCGACGGGAATGCCGCCGTCTGAGGGGGATGACATTTCACGCACGGCACGGCCGCGTGCTTGCCGGCGAGCGTGAACACGACGGCGTCGTGCGAGAACCGCGCGGGCTGGAACTTCGGAGCGTCCACCGCGTGGCATCGGTCGCACGCTCCGCTGACCTGCCCGAGGTGGGCGTCGGCGTGGCAACTGCCGCAGGCCGTCGATGGAGGCGTTGCGCGTCCCGGCACCGGATCGGGGCCGGATCTCGGGATCCGCGGGTCGGCGGCGCGGACGTGACACTTCACGCAGGTGAGCCCCTGGTGCGAGCCGGCAAAGAACTCCGGGGCGCGCGGGTGCGTGAATCCTGCCGCCTTGAAGGTCGCGGGCTGGTGGCACGACTCGCAGTAGCGCCCGAACTCGCCCTTGTGCTGGTCCTTGTGGCAGGTGCCGCAGTCGCGGCTCGCGCCCCGGTAGTCAACCACCTTGAGCGCCACCGGCACTTCGGGAGCGGAGACCGTCGTGTGGCACTTGCGGCACTCGAGCCCTTCGTGCCGGCCCGAGAGCGCGAACCCCGTGCGCGCCGCATGGTCGAACGGGGCCTTCCGGAAGCCCGATTCGTTGTGGCACTTGCCGCAGTCCTCCCGGATGCTCTCGCGGTGCGGGTTGGCGTGACACGCGGCGCACCAATCGTGCGCGAGCGCGTTGCGGACGCCTGCGGTGTGGCATTTCGCGCACGCTGCCTGCGCGTGGGCCCCGGCCAGCGTGAAGCCGGTCTTCGCGTGGTCGAACCCGTGCGCCGCCGCCGCCCACCGTTCCGTCACGTGGCAGGAGGTGCAGGTCCGCCCCATCGCGCGGCGGTGCGAGGCCTTGTGGCACGGCGTGCAGTCATCGAAGGCGAGGCCGCGAAAGGCGCGGTCGGCGTGGCACTTCTCACACGCCACCTCGCGGTGCGACCCCGTGAGCTGGAACCGCGCGGTGGCGTGATCGAACTGTGTTCGCGACTGCTTGAACGCGACGGTCGTGCGGTGGCACTTCGTGCAGTCGGGGCCGAGTTTGCCCTTGTGGGGGTCTGTGTGGCACGAGTCGCATGCCCGGCGGGCCGCGAGAAAGCTCCGCGTCTTGTGGCAGGAGGCGCAGTTGGCGGCCAGCCTGGCGTGCAGGCCGTCGAGGGTGTACCCGGTTTCCGCGGCGTGATCGAATGTCTGCCGATCGAGCCGGCGCAGGTCCGCGTCGGCGCCGCGGTGCTCCACGTGGCAGCGCCGGCAATCCCCGTTGACCGCGCGATGCACTCCCTTCTTCGTCGCCACTCGGTCGGCAATCGGCTTGTGGCAGGCCAGGCACCGCTCCACCGAGATTTCGCGCCCCACCTCGTGGCACTGGCGGCAGTTGGTGACCCCTTCGAGTTTCGCATGCGCGGCGGCGAGCGGTCCCGGGGACACCTGCACCTGCGGCGAGGCCGCCGCCAGGCTCGAGGCCAGCAGGAGGAGTGCGAGCGAAAGCCACGCGGCGCTCGCGCGCCCGCCCCGGGCCGGCGTCTGCGCCGCGGGCTCGAGATGCCGGAGCGTGGCGCTCGATGGACCGTCGCGTCGGCTCGGCACCGAGGTCAGGATGCGAACGACGGGTCGGCCGTGCGCGCGTCGGGCGGCCACAGCACGGTGACGGGTCGGGCGGCCGGTGGCTTTGCGGCCGCGGCCGCAACCGGGACGAACGGGCGCTCGGAGACCAGTGAGCTCCGGGCGGGCAGAGGCGCCGCCACCGGGAGCGCTCGAACCGGCGGAGGCGCGGCGACCGGCCGCGCCAGGACGGGTTGACGCGCAGCGGCAGGCAGCGCGGCGGCGGGCACCCGCGCGGGGACCGGCAGGGCTCTGGGCACGGACTCCACGTCGGCCGCTTGGTGCGCGATTCGCTCGTGGCGCCCGAAATGCTCGTCGTACCAATGGCGGTAATGGTGCCGGGCCCACTCGCGGTTCACCCAGCCCGAGATCATCCCCTTCAGGCCGACCCGCGTGTCGGGATTCACCGTCGCCATGAAGACGTGGCCAAGCACGAGCGGCGTGGCCAGCGTCGCCATGCTGAAGTGAACCATCCATGACAGGTAGGCCGGTCGCAGGAACCAGATCGCAAGACCGGTGGCGATGTAGAGCGGGTAGGTGCACAGCACCGCGATGAAGTTGATCTTCTCGGCCGCGTTGAACTTGCCCTGGTGGGGCAGCGTCACACGCTTCGAGACGGTCGCCGGCCCCATCAGCAGCAGCCACCTCAGGTCGTCGAACTTCCACGACCAGGCCTCGCGCACGTTGCGAAGGTGCATGCCGAACTCGCGCCGGTGGATGAACAGCATCAGCGGCGGCAGCGTCGCGAGGCAGATGCCCGACAGCCGGTGAGTCCACGCGAAAACGTCGCGAAACGGCCGTCCGGGAGACGGGTTGTAGACGAGGACGAGGACCAGCGCCGTCAGGTAGCAGATCTTGAAGGGGATGGCGATCGCCCAGTGCAGGTGGCGCTCGCAGACCTGGAATCGGAGGATCTCGTCCGGCGAGCTCGTGCCCGCGTCCTTCGCGTTCGTGGTTCGCTCAACGGAAGTGGCCACTCTCTCTCCCTCCGAGGCACAGCAGGGTCGACGGCGGGCGCGGCCGGCTGGGGGCGGCCCTGGCTGTGCGTGGATATGGAGACCGGCCTGCACGGAGCGTGCCAGGCCGATCGGGTCGGAGGGAACAGGTTGGATCCTCTGGGATCCGGCCAGTAAAGGCCTGATTTGGCCTCTGTCTGGTTAATTTGGACTCGTTTGGGCCTGTTTTGCTTCGGCCGAACGGCTCTCCCGAGACGGGATTTGCCGGTCCCTTTCAGAATTGTCGTCGCGAGCCAGTGAAGGCTCGATGCAGCCCGGCCGTAAGGTGTGAAAAGTTTACACGATGCCCAGCACCGTTCCGACCTGCTTCAGCGTGTCGAGGGCGAACTGGAGCTCGCGCTTCGTATGCGCGGCGGTGATGATGGTGCGGAGCCTGGCCTTGCCGCGCGGGACGATCGGGAACCCCATGGCCTGCGCGAACACGCCCTTCTCGAACAGGCGCGCCGAGAACTCGGTCGCCGCGGCCGATTCGCCGACGATGACCGGCGTGATGGGGCCTTCGCTGGCGCCGGTGTTGAAGCCGATGGCGTGGAGACCCGCCTTGAAGAAGCGGGTGTTGTCCCAGAGCCGGTCGATGATCTCCGGCTCCTCGAGCAGCACCTCGACGGCCGCGATCGACGCGGCCATGACCGACGGCGGGTGGGACGTCGAGAAGATGAACGGCCGCGCCCGCTGGCGCAGGTAGTCGACGAGCGTCCGGCTGCCCGCGACGTATCCGCCGAGCGTGCCGAGCGCCTTCGAGAGCGTGCCAACCTGGATGTGCACGCGCCCGTGTATCCCGAAATGGTCGACCGTTCCGCGCCCGTTGCGTCCGAACACGCCGCTCGCGTGGGCGTCGTCCACCATCATGATCGCGCCCGATTCCTCGGCCACGTCGCAGAGCGCCGCCACCGGGCCGAGGTCCCCGTCCATGCTGAAGACGCCGTCGGTGATGAGGAGCTTGCGTTGCGCGGCCGGCAGGTCCCGCAGGATCTGCCGCGCCGCGCCGACGTCCTTGTGCGGGAACACCTTGATGGCCGCCCGGCTCAGCCGGCAGCCGTCGATGATGCTCGCGTGGTTCAGCTCGTCGGAGACCACCACGTCGTCGCGGGTGAGCACGGACGACACGGTGCCCGCGTTGGCGGTGAAGCCGCTCTGGAAGACGACCACCGCCTCGGTCTGCTTGAACTCCGCGAGCCGGCGTTCGAGCTCCTCGTGCAGGTCCATCGTGCCGGCAATCGGCCGGACCGACCCGGTCCCCACTCCGTAGCGCTCGATCGCCTCGAGCGCACGCTGCTTCAGCTTCGGGTGTGTCGTCAGGCCGAGGTAGTTGTTGGACGAGAGATTGACGACGCTCCGGCCGTCGAACGCCGCGGTGGCGCCCTGGGCGCCGCCGAGGACGCGAATCTCGAGGGCCGCGCCCTGCTCGCGCAGCGATTGGAGCTCGACGCCGAGGTAGTGCAGCGGATCCGTGGGCATTCTTGCGAGTATAACCCAGACAACAGACCGCGATTCCGAGTCGCGATGCAGGTACGCCGCGCCTCGGGTCTGCCACTCCGCAAAGCCCCCCATGACAATCGCAGGCCGCGGGCCGGCCCCTGTGCTAGACTGCCCCTCCGGCGCCGCTGGCCAGTCGCATCGAGCGGGCCCCATCATACCGGCGGCGTTCCTGGAGGCACTTATGGAGTCCGGGCAGGCGAGCGCGGTGGACTACGAGCGGCTGAGGACAACGATCACCTGGGACGTCGCGAAGCGTGAACTCGGCTACACGGAGGGCGCGTCGATCAACATCGCCGAGCTCTGCATCGACCGGCACGTCAGGGCGGGCCGGGGCGACAAGCTCGCGTTCATTCATGAGAACCACGACGGCGACCTGCGGCAGTTCACCTATCGCGACCTCCAGCTGCTCACGAACGGATGGGCAGCCTGCCTGCGCGGCCTCGGCATCAGGAATCTCGATCGCGTGTGCCTGTTCCTGGAGCGGGTGCCCGAGCTCTACATCGGGTTCATGGGCGTCCTGAAGCTCGGCGCCATCGTCGAGCCGCTCTTCTCGGCGTTTGGCGAGGACGCGCTGCACTCCCGGATGGAAGACAGCTCGGCGGTGGCCGTCATCACGCAGCGCAAGCACCTTGGAAAGGTCCGCCGCGTCCGCGAGCGCATCCCATCGCTCAAGACCGTCATCGTGATCGACCACGAGGAGGACGGACGGCCGCTCCGCGAGGGAGAGGTGGCGTTCTCGATGACGGCGAACCGGCTCGAGGCGTTCCCGGTATTCAAGGCGTACCCCGAAACGCCGAGCGTGCTCCACTATACGAGCGGCACCACCGGAAAGCCGAAGGGGGCCATGCACGTCCACGGCAGCATCTTCGCCCAGTACCTGACGACCAAGGTCGTGCTCGACCTGAAGGATGACGACATCTACTGGTGCACGGCCGATCCGGGGTGGGTGACCGGCACGAGCTACGGCATCATCGGCCCGTGGGCGCTCGGCGCGACGCAGGTGGTGGTGGACGCCGGCTTCTCGAGCGACCGCTGGTACGAGACGATCGAGAAGCACCGGGTGACCGTCTGGTATACCGCGCCGACCGCGATCCGCATGCTGATGAAGGACGGCCTCGATCCGGTGAGACGCCACGATCACTCGACCCTGCGCCACATGTGCAGCGTCGGCGAACCGCTGAACGCCGAGGCCGTCCGGTGGGGACGCGAGGCGTTCGGTCTCGACTACCACGACACGTTCTGGCAGACCGAGACCGGCTCGATCGTGGTCACCAACCTTCCCGGCATGCCGGTCAAGCCCGGCAGCATGGGGCGGCCCTTCCCGGCGCTCGAGGCGGCCATCGTCGACGCCCGAACGGGCGAGCCCGTGACGACGCCTGGCCACGTCGGCCTCATCGCCATCCGCCCGCCGTGGCCCAGCATGATGCGGGCGTACTGGAACAACTCGGCCACCTACTACGGCAAGTTTCTCAACGGCTGGTACATCTGCGGCGACCAGGCGAGCCTGGACAACGACGGCTACTTCTGGTTCTGCGGGCGCGACGACGACGTGATCAACACGGGCGGGCACCTGGTGGGCCCGTTCGAGATCGAGAGCGCGCTGCTGGAGCACGAGGCCGTCGCCGAGTCGGCGGCCATCGGCAAGCCCGACCCGGTGAACATGGAGGTCGTCAAGGTCTTCGTGGCGCTCCGCCCCGGCTATGCCCCGAGCGGCGACCTCGAGTTGAGCATCATGAACCACGTGCGCAAGCGATTGTCCCCGCTGGCGATGCCGCAGGAGATCGCCTTCGTCGACAAGGTGCCGAAGACGCGCAGCGGCAAGATCCTGCGCCGCGTCCTGCGAGCCCGGGAGATGGGCCTGCCGACGGGCGACATCAGCACGATGGACGATGACTAGACCGGCGTGCGGCGTGCAGCTCGCAGCGTGCGGCCCGATGCCGGTCACGCCCGGGTCCAGGCCGCCAGGCGCAGGTCGCCGGCCGCGAACCGGTCAACATTCGGAGGGCTAGATGAAGGACATGATCCTGGAGTACATCAAGAACGAGTACATCGACGAGGACGAGGTCGACGAGATCGCCCTCGACGAGAACACGCCGCTCATCTCCAGCGGTATCGTCGACAGCTTCAGCATGGTGAGCCTGAAGCGGTTCCTGGAGAAGAAGTACGGGATCGCGATCCCGGACGAGGAAGCCTCGCCCGAGGCCTTCAACACCGTGACCAGCATCATCGCGCTGGTGACCAGGCACGCGGCGAAGAAGTAGGCGGCGGGCAGCGGATCACGATCGGAGGCCGGAGCGTTGAGTCGCCGACAGCGGATGTCCGCTGGCGGCCACTCCGGTGCCAGTCCTCCAACCGCGGTCCGCTGCCAGCTGACAGCTCCGTGCCGCCCGCTAACCCTTCAGGCGGGCGGCGATCGCGTCCAGGAACTCCTCGCTGCCGACGACCTGTTTGGCGGGCGGGGATGCGAGCCGCGCGAGGTCGCCGGTCATGACGCCGTCGGTGATCGTCCGAAGCGACGCGGCTTCCAGGCGGTCGGCAAATGCCATCAGGTCCGGCAGGCCGTCGAGCTCGCCGCGCTTCCTGAGCGCGCCCGTCCAGGCGAAGATCAGCGCCATCGAGTTGCTCGACGTCTTCTCGCCCTTCAGGTGCTTGTAGTAGTGCTTCTGCACGGTCCCGTGCGCCGCCTCGTATTCGAAGACGCCGTCGGGTGACACCAGCACCGATGTCATCATGGCCAGGCTGCCGAACGCCGAGGCGACCATGTCCGACATCACGTCGCCGTCGTAGTTCTTGCACGCCCACAGCATGCCGCCCTCGCCCTTCACGATCCGCGCGACGACATCGTCGATGAGCGTGTAGAAGTACTCGATGCCGGCGGCCTTGAACTGGCCGGCGTACGCCTTGAACTCGTCCTCGAACAGCAGCTTGAACGTCTGGTCGTAGATCTTCGAGATCGTGTCCTTGGTGGCGAACCACATGTCCACCTTCTCGGCCAGCGCGTACGTGAAACACGACTTCGCGAAGCTGCGGATCGACCGCTCGGTGTTGTGGATCCCCTGCAGGATCCCCGGCCCCTTGAATTCCTGAATCAGGACCCGCTGCTCCTTGCCGTCGGCGCCGGTGAACACCAGTTCGCCCCTGCCCGCGCCGGGCACCGCGATCTCGGCGTTCTTGTAGACGTCGCCGTACGCGTGGCGGCCGACGATGATCGGCTTCTTCCAGCTGACGACGCTCGGCGTGATGTTGGAGGCGAGGATCGGCTTGCGGAACACCGTCCCGTCCAGCGCCGCGCGGATGGTGCCGTTCGGGCTCTTCCACTGCTGCTTGAGCGAGTACTCCTTCACCCGCTCCTCGTTCGGCGTGATCGTCGCGCACTTGACGGCGACTCCCAGGCGCTTGTTCGCCTCGGCCGCCTGCGTCGTCACCGCATCGTCGGTGTCGTCCCGGTGCTTGAGCCCGAGGTCGTAGTACTCCACCTTCAGGTCGACGTAGGGCAGGATCAGCTTGTCCTTCACCCACACCCAGAGGACGCGCGTCATCTCGTCGCCGTCCATCTCCACGATCGGGGTCTTCATTGCGATCTTCGTCATAGCGGTCCTTTGCCCTGAGCCTTGAGCCCTGAGCCTGTTATGCCCGTCCTTCAATCTGCGCCTTGATCCACGGCAGCTTGCCGCCCGCCTTGAGAATCCGGGCGTCGAGCGGCGACAGCGTGTGCACCAGTTCGGCCTCGGTGCCGTCGGTGACGTTTCTCATCAGGATGCGGCCCTCCAGCCCGCCGATCTGCACCTCGAGCTGATCGCCCGGCTCGGTCGCGTCGTAGTCGGCGGGGTTCTTGAACGTCAGCGGCACGATGCCGAAGTTGATCAGGTTCGCCAGGTGGATGCGCGCAAACGACCGGACGATGACCGCCTTGACGCCGAGGTACTTCGGGGCCAGCGCCGCGTGCTCGCGGCTGGAGCCCTGGCCGTAGTTGTCGCCGCCGATGATGAAGCCGCCGCGCGCCGCCTTTGCGCGCTGGGGGAAGGTCGGATCGACGGCCTCGAACACGTACTTCGAGATTTCCGGGATGTTGCTGCGCAGCGGCAGCACCTTCGCGCCGGCCGGCATGATGTGGTCGGTCGTGATGTTGTCGGCCACCTTCAGCAGCACCGGGCCTTCGAGCACGTCGGGCAGCGGCGGGAAGGCCGGGAGCGGCGCGATGTTGGGCCCGCGCAGGATGGCCGCCGTGGCCGCGACCGGCGCGTCGAGCGGCGCGACAAACAGGTTGTCGTTGACGAAGAAGCGCTTGGGCACCTTGATCGACGGCGCGGGGCCGAGGGTGCGAGGATCGGTCAGCACGCCGGCGACCGCCGTCGCGGCCGCCACTTCGGGTGACACCAGGTAGACCGACGCGTCCTTGGTGCCGCTCCGGCCCTCGAAGTTCCGGTTGAAGGTGCGCACCGAGACCGCGCCGGATGGCGGGGCGGCGCCCATGCCGATGCACGGGCCGCAGGCGTTCTCGAGGATGCGCGCGCCGGCGGCCACCAGGTCTCTGAGGTCGCCGCTGTCGGCCAGGTGCTCGACCACCTGCCGGCTGCCGGGGTTGATCGTGAGGTGCAGGTTCTCCGCGATGGTCTTCCCCCCGAGGACCGCCGCCGCCACCTTCATGTCCATCAGCGACGAGTTGGTGCACGACCCGATGCACACCTGCTGCACGGGAATGCGGCCGATCTCGCGTACCGCCTTCACCGCGCCCGGGCTGTGGGGCGTCGCGGCCATCGGCTCGAGCGCGCCGAGGTCGATCTCGATGACCTCGTCGAAGCCGGCGCGCCGGTCGGCCTCGAGGGCGACCCAGTGCTCCTCGCGCCCCTGGGCGGCGAGGAACGCCCTGGTGACCCGGTCGCTCGGAAACACCGACGTGGTGGCGCCGGTCTCGGTGCCCATGTTCGTGATGGTGGCGCGGTCGGGAACCGACAGCCCCTTCACGCCGGGCCCGAAGTACTCGAACACTTTGCCGACGCCGCCCGTCACGTCCACGCGGCGCAGCAGCTCGAGGATGACGTCCTTCGCCGACACCCACGGCGGAAGCGCGCCGGTGAGCTTCACGCCGACGACTCGCGGGACCTTGATGCGAAACGGCTCCCCCGCCATGGCGCAGGCGACGTCGAGGCCGCCCGCCCCCATCGCCAGCGACCCGATTCCGCCCGCAGTGGGCGTGTGGCTGTCGCTGCCGATCAGCGTCCGGCCGGGGCGCGCGAATCGCTCCAGGTGCAGCTGGTGGCAGATGCCGTTACCGGGCCGCGAGAAGACGACGCCGTACTTGGCGGCGACCGTGCGGAGGTAGCTGTGGTCGTCGGCGTTCCTGAAGTCGCTCTGGAGCGTATTGTGATCGACGTAGCTGACCGACAGTTCGGCCCTGACCCGCGGAATCCCGATGGCCTCGAACTGCAGGTACGCCATCGTCCCCGTCGCGTCCTGTGTGAGCGTCTGATCGATCCGGATCGCGATTTCCTTCCCTGCCACCCACTCGCCCTCGACCACGTGCTGCTCGACAATCTTCCGCGTCACTGAACTGCCCATTGCTGCCCCCTCAGTGTGACCTTCGTATCTTGCGATCTTGCGAACTTGCGATCTTGCGAACTTGCGAACTTGCGATCTTGCGAGCTTGCGAACTTGCGAACTTGGTATCTTGCGAACTTGGTATCTTGCGAACTTGGTATCTTGCGAACGTGGGAACGGTGGATCGTGCTGCGGTGGGGGCGCGGCATGCCGCGCCCCGACTTCGCACGATCGCTACTTCGCACGATCGCTACTTCGCACGATCGCTACTTCGCACGATCGCAAGATTACATGCCGTACTTCTCGATGATCCCCTTCTTGTCCAGCCCGAGAATCCCGTACTTGTCGCCGACCTTCTTGAATGCCTCGAGCGCGTCCCGGAGCATCGGGATGTCGTGGTCCGCGGACATCTGCGTCCGAATCCGGGCCTGGCCGGCGGCGACGACGGGGAAGAAGAACCCGATGACGTAGACCCCCTCGTAGAACAGGTCGCGCGCGATGTCCTGGCTCAGCTTCGCGTTGAACAGCATGATGGGGACGATCGGGCTGTCGCCGTCCTTGATGACGAAGCCCGCCTCGGGTACGGCCTGACGCCAGAACTTCTGGTTCTCCTCCAGGCGGTCCCGCCGCTCGGTGCTCCTGCCGAGAATCTCGAGCACCTTCAGCGCCCCGGCCGCGATGGGCGGCGGCACGGCGTTGCTGAACAGGTAGGGGCGGGCCTTCTGCCGGCACAGCTCGACAATCTCCCTGCGCCCGGACACGCAGCCGCCGCTCGCGCCGCCGAGCCCCTTGCCGAGCGTCGTCGTGATGATGTCGATCTTGCCCACCACGTTGAAGTGCTCGTGCACGCCACGCCCGGTCCTCCCCATGAAGCCGCTCGCGTGGCTGTCGTCGAGGAAGATCATCGCCCGGTACTTCTCGGCGAGCGCCACAATCTCGTCGAGCGGGGCGAGGTCGCCGTCCATGCTGAACACGCCGTCGGTGATGATCAGCCTGACGCGCTTGTCCTGGTGCTCCGCGAGCTTCTGCTCCAGGTGCTTCATGTCAGCGTGCTTGTAGGTGTCCTGCATCGCCTTGCACAGGCGCATGCCGTCCACGATGCTCGCGTGCACCAGGCGGTCCGCAATCATCACGTCCTGGTCGCTCAGGATCGCCTCGAACACGCCGCCGTTGGCGTCCATGCAGCTCGGGAAGAGGATCGTGTCTTCGGTGCCGAGGAACTCGGTCAGTTTCTCCTCGAGTTGCTTGTGAAGGTCCTGCGTGCCGCAGATGAAGCGGACGCTCGACATCCCGTAGCCGCGCTCGTCGAGGCCGCGGTGCGCCGCCGCCACCACCTCCGGGTGCGACGACAGGCCGAGGTAGTTGTTCGAGCAGAGGTTCACCACGCGCCGGGGCGCCTGCCCGCTCGGGAACTCCACCGAGATGCCGGCGGCCTGCGGGGAGTGGATGAACCGCTCCTGTTTGAAGATGCCCTTCTCGCGGATCGTGTTCAATTCGGCCTGGTAGGCCTCCTGCACAGCGGACGGATACGCCATATATGAGTCCTCCCGCTACCCGGCGGGGCTGAAGCCCCGCCCCACGCCGACCTCTATCCCTCCAAAACGACGCTGGCAGCGGCGACCCCGCGTGTCGTCGCCATCGCCAGGTGGATACGACGGACCCCCCGACGTTCGGCTTCGGTCGCCACCGCGCCGCCGAGCGACAGGCTGGCCGTGCCCGCGGCCTCGCCGGGCACGATCACGATGTCCCGCCACGACATGAGCCCGACCAGGCCTGTTCCAAGCGCCTTCAGCAGCGCCTCGCGGGCGGCGAAGCGCGCGGCGAGGAGTTCGTCGCGGCGCCGCCTCCGGGCGCACCACGCGGCCTCTGCGGCGGGAAACAGGCTGTCAATGAACCCCGGGTCGTGCCGTGCGGCCACCCGCGAGAACCGGGCCACGTCGACCAGGTCGAAACCGATGCCAAGGATCACGGATCGTAGCATACACTGCTCATATGGCCGGCGGGCCGCTTCAGGAACCGGCCGGGTCTCGTTCTCGTCCTTACGGGTGATCGGGCCACACCTGTCATGCGAGCCAAGCCCCCCCGCCTCGTCGATCGGTCGCGCGCGTTCCTCGAGGCCTACACGCACGGGCTGAAGCCCGACGATCTGCCGCGCCTCTTCACGCGCGACACGCGCGAAGCCTACCGGTTCTTTGCCCGCAACATCGACGAGGTGGCGCTCGGCCGGCTGCCGTGGCACCGGAGGTGGCTCGCCCGGGCGCGGCTGTTCTTCTGGGCGTTCACGCTGCGGCTCTCGCCCGCCCGTCGGGTTCTCTACGGCGTAGCGTTCCTGCTGTGCCTGTTCGGCTTCCTCCAGCTCTTCCGTGGCCTCGACCCTGCGAACGCGCTGCGCCCGAGCTTTGCGCCTGGCGCCGGGAGTCTGTTCGCCGGCTTCCTCTTGATCAACCTCCTGGTGCTGCTCGAGGTGGCCGACCGGCTCTCGCTCAAGAACGACCTGGAGATCGCGCGCGAGATCCAGTACGCGATGCTCCCGCAGGCGAAATACGACTCGCCCACGTTCGAGGCCTTCGGGCTGACACGGCCGGCCAACACCGTCGGCGGCGACTTCTACGACGTCCACCCGCTGCCCGACGGCCGCGTGGTCGTCACGATCGGCGACGTGGCGGGGAAGGGCAGCCCTGCCGCGCTGTTGATGGCGCTGCTCCTCGCCATGTTCCGGACGCTCGTGGACGAAGGGCTCGAGGCCGCCGCGCTCGCCGAGCGCCTCAACGTCCAGGTGTGCCGCCACTCGCCGGCGTCGCGTTTCATCACGTTGTTCTTCGCCGCCTGCGACCCGGTGACCGGCCGCCTCGTCTACGTCAACGCCGGCCACATGCCGGCGCTCCTCCGTCGGCGCGACGGCACGTTCGAGCACCTGACGGGCGGCGGCGTCGCGCTGGGCATGTTTGACCATTCGAGGTACGAGGCGCACGAGGCCCGGATGGATCCGGGAGACACGCTCGTGCTCTACAGCGACGGCGTCACGGAAGCCGAGGACCACCACGGGCAGCCGTTCGAAGAATCGGGCCTCGAGGCGGTCGTGGCCGCTCATTCGCTCGCGAACCCCACGGAACTGTCTCGCACCATCCTGGGTGTCGTCGAAGCGCACGCGCGGGAGACCTTCCTGGCCGACAATCTGACCGTGCTCGTCGTCGCCCGGAAGGTCGGTTCCGAGGGCGCGGCCCCGCTCCAGCCGGCCACTCCTCCCGGCCCGCCATGCGCCAGCTGACCCTCGTCGTCGCGGCGCTCGTGTGTCTCGCCGGAGAGCCCGCCGGGCAGGTGGTCCAGACCGACAACCCGGTCGCCGCCCTGCTCGGCCGGGTCGAGGCGGCGCTGCTCGAGGGTCCTCCTGACCGCTATCTGGACCTGCTGTCGACGCTTGCCGACCGGAAGGCTGCGGCCTCCTTCGTGAGGGCCGTCGCCGGCCCCGGCCTCACGCGCGTCGTCATTCGCGAGCGCGACCGCATGGACCTGGCCGGCACGCTGCCCGGCGAGGGCTACCGCCTGCTGGTCGAGGCGCTCTGCGAATCGGGCCAGCGGGCGACCCTGGCCACCTGGCGTCTGGACGTGCGGCGACGCGGCCGCGACGCCTCGGACTGGGGCGTCGTGTCGCAGGAAGTCCTCACCACGCTCCAGGGCCTCTATCGGCTGTCGCTCAACCCGCGCCGGCAGTTCGCAGCGCGCGATCTCGTGGTGTCGGCCGAGGACCTGAAGCTGGCCGTGCCCGAGGCCGCAGTGTTCGTGGCCGAAACCGATACCGGCCCGACCGGGTACGTCATCCTCGGGCGCGGCGAGATGACCTTCTCGCCGGCGCCCGGCACCGAGCGCTCGCAACTGCGCCTCATCGCGGGCAGCGAGGCGCTGCAAACGCCGTTCGAGGTGGCATTCGTCCGGATCAATCCGGCCGATGACGACGTCTGGCTGAGCGCGAGGGAGATGACCGAGCGGCCGGTGGATCCGCGCGACCTGAGACGCGCCGAGGAGGTGTTCCGCCAGGAGGCCGTCAAGTCATTCGGCCTCGAACTCGGCGACCTCAGCACCGACTCGTGGTCGCTGCTGCCGCTCTCCGGCGACGTGCTGGCGGAAATTCGCACGCGCCGGTTCGACACCCTGACCTACGCCCGATCGGGCAACGAGGTCGAGGACATCTCGCTGTTCGACCGCAGGGCCCGGCGCAACCTCTCGGTCTACGCGTCGAAGGATCACATGGCGCGCTTCGGCCGGACCTACACCGAGGACGAGAAGGCCGATTACATCGTCAAGTCGTACGACGTGGACGTCGGCTACAACCCGGCGAGGCGCTCCTTCCAGGGGCGAGCCCAGCTGGCGATTGAGACCGTCGCGCCGTCGCTGAACGTGCTCACCATCCGCCTGGCCGATTCGCTGGCCGTGCAGTCGGTCGTCTCGCCGGAATTCGGCCGCCTCCTGTCGGTGCGGATCCGCCGGCAGAACACCTTCGTCGTCAATCTGCCGACCACGGTGGTCAAGGGATACCGGCTCAACCTGACCGTCACCTACGCGGGCGCGCTCGAGCCGCAGGAGATCGACCGCGAGTCGGTGTCGGTGGGACAGCAGCAGGAGCGGACCGTCGACGAGCCGGAGATTCCGATCGACGAGAGCTTCCTCTACAGCGTCCGCAGCTACTGGTACCCGCAGGCGCCGACGCTCGGGTATTCGCTGGCCAAGATCGGCGTGACCGTCCCCCGGCCGTGGAGCGCGGTGGCGAGCGGCGAACTGGAGTCGGTGGCGCCGCCGCCCGGTTCGGCGGTGCCGGACGCGCGCCTCCGCCGGTTCTCTTTCTCGGTCAACCAGCCCGTCCGCTACCTCTCGTTCCTCGTCGGCCGGCTCGCCGAGGCGCGCAGCGAGAGACTTTCGCTGAAGCAGGTCGAAGAGTCGCTTCGCGCGGCCAGGCCGCCCGGCACGTACTACGACGCGATCGACTTGCGCGTGCAGACCAACGCCAGGCAGCGCGGCCGGGCGAAGGATTCGGCGAGAACCTCGGCGAACATCCTGCGCTTCTACACGTCGCTCATCGGCGACTTCCCGTACCCGGCGCTCACCGTCGTCGCCGTCGAGCGGCGCCTGCCGGGCGGGCACAGTCCGGCCTACCTGTCGATCGTCGCCGCGGCCGGCCCCGGGTCGAACCTGAAGTGGTCGGACGACCCGGCTGCGCTCCCCGACTTCCCGGAGTTCTTCGCCGCCCACGAACTGGCGCACCAATGGTGGGGCCAGGCGGTCGGGTGGAAGAACTACCACGAACACTGGCTGAGCGAAGGTTTCTCCCAGTACTTCTCGGCGCTCTATGCCGAGCATTCGCTCGGCCGCAACGCGTTCGACAACATCATCCGCAGCATGCAGCAGTGGGCCACCGAGAAGTCGGGCCAGGGCCCGGTCTCGCTCGGCTACCGCGTCGGGCACGTGAAGAGCGACAGCCGGCTGTTCCGCGCGGTGATCTACGACAAGGGCGCCATGGTGCTCCACATGCTGCGCCGGCTGGTCGGCGACCAGGCGTTCTTCGCGGGACTGCGTCGCTACTACAACACGTGGCGGTTCGGGAAGGCGGGCACCGACGATTTCCGCCGCGCCGTGGAGGCCGAGTCGGGCGTCGACCTCGACCGGTTCTTCGAACGATGGATCTACGGCGAAACCCTGCCGCAGGTCGCCTTCACCTCCCGCATCGAGGCGCGCGACGAGGGCAGCCAGGCGGTGCTTCGGTTCGAGCAGTCCGGCGAGGTGTTCGACTTCGCGGTGACGGTGACCTTCGACTACCCGGACAACACGAGCACGAGCGTCGTGGTCAAGGTGACCGAGCGTGTAGTCGAGACGCGGGTGCCGGTGAAGGGCAAACCGCGGCGCATCGATGTCAACCGCGACCTGGCGACGCTCGGCGCATTCCGGTGATATCATCCCTCCATCATGGAGACCGTAACCCTGACGATAGACGGGCGGACGCTGACGGTCGAGAAGGGCAAGACCGTCCTGCAGGCCGCCCTCGACGCTGGCATCGACGTTCCGTACTACTGCTACCACCCCGCGCTCGGGATCGAAGGCTCGTGCCGCGTCTGCATCGTCCGCATCGAGAAGATGCCGAAGCTCCAGACCGCCTGCTCGACGCTCTGCGCCGAGGGGATGGTCGTGGATACGCGGACGACCGAAGTCGTCCAGGCGCGCGCGGCGGTGTTCGAGTTCTTGCTGATCAACCACCCCCTCGACTGCCCGGTCTGCGACAAGGGCGGCGAATGCCCGCTGCAGGACTTTTCATACGAGTACGGCCCGGCCGCCAGCCGGATGGACTTTCCGCGGCGCGTCTTCGACGGCGAGGGGGTCAAGGGCGACGTCGATTTCGGGCCGACGCTGCTGCTGAACCGCAACCGGTGCATCCTCTGCACGCGGTGCGTGCGCTTCATGCAGCGCGTGGACGGCGATGCCCAGATTTCCATTCAGGACCGGGGCAACGGCAGTCAGATCCAGACCTTCCAGGAGGAGGGCGTCCACTCGCTCATCAGCGGCAACCTGATGGACGTGTGCCCGGTGGGCGCGATTACGACAAAGGACTACCGGTTCAAGTCGCGGCCGTGGGACAACCTGGTGGCGGTGGACACGCTCTGCACCCTGTGCTCGAAGGGGTGCAGCACCGCGGCGTGGCTGCGCGCGAAGCCCCAGTGGGCGAAAGGGCCGCGCATCGTCCGGGTGACGCCGCGCTTCAACCCCGATGTCAACGAATACTGGATGTGCGACATCGGCCGCTTCGGCTACCACTTCGTCGAGGCGGACGACCGGCTGCGGGCGCCGATGGTGCGTGATGCCGCCGGCACGCTCCAGCCGGCCGGCTGGCACGATTCTGATGGTGAAGCTTCGCGAGGCGCTCGGCGCGCGCGGCGGGGCGTCGCGCGGCGGCCTGCGTTTCCTGGCCTCGGCGCACGCGTCGCTCGAAGAGCTCACCGTCCTCCGCCGGGTGGCGACGGGTCTCCACGGGGAAGGCGGCGAGCGGCAGGTCGCCATCGCGTGGCAGACGAGCGAGAAGAAGCAGCCGGCGGCGACGAAGTTCGTCGTGCCGGCGGCCGACGCGCCGAATCTTGCCGGCGCAAGGGACCTGGGATTCCAGACGCGCGAGGGAGCAGGCGGCGCGGCCGACCTCTCGGGCCTGCGGCAGGCTGTTGAGAGCGGCGCCGTCCAGGCGGTGTACGTGCTCGACCCCGGCCCGCCCGGATCGATCGGCGACGTGTCGTGGCTCGTCGAGGCGCGGCGCGACGGGAAGGTCGGGCTGCTCGCGGTCCAGGGCCTCCAGATGACCGACCTCGCACGCGCGGCCGACTTCATCCTGCCAGGGGCGGCGTACCTGGAGAAAGACGCCTGCTATACGAACGACAAGGGGTTCGTGCAGGCCGCGAGCCGGGCGGTGGCGCCGCCCGGGGACGCCATGGAGGACTGGCAGATCCTCGTCAACGTGGGAGTGACGCTGGGCGTGCCCGTGACCTACGACAGCTCGGCGGCGGTGCGCGCGGACATTGCTGCCGCCGTGCAGGGCAAGGCCGGTTACGCCGGCGTCGCCGGCATGACGTTCGGGCGCCCGGTCGTCGTGCGGGCTCCCCTGCAGGCATCGAATCCGTCGGAACGTCTCAAGTGGAACACGCACTTCAAGGATCGGGCGGAGGCCTCCATTCCGTAACGATCGCGCCATGAAGAACCGCGTCGTGAGGATCGCCCTGGTGCTTCTCGCGCTGGCCGCACAGGCCGCGGCGGGGTTCTTCGTCTTCCACGCCGAGCAGCAGCAGGCCGGCGCGCGCGACTCGCTCTCCTCGCTGGCGCGCGCGGTCGCCCGCGCTCAGGCCGCGCTCGGCGACCTTCGCGGCGCTCAGACAGGCCTCGTGGCGAACGGTCAGGACCCCTCGGTACTGGGTGCCGAAGGTTGCCGCGTTGACGAGGGACGCGAACGCCGCGCTCGAGGCGATCGACCGCGGCCGGCTCGCCGCCGAAGCGGCCCAGGACCTGGCCGCCGCCGCCGCCGCGCTGGCGGAGTTCGCGCAGACCTCCGACCGCGTGCGCGACCTGCTGGCCACAGACCAGCCGCTCACCGCTTCGGCGCTCGCGTTCGGCGACGCGGCCCGGCAATTGTCGACCTCGGCCGGTGCACTCGCCAGCGTGGTGCCGTCCCAGTCGCGCTCCCTCGACGGCGAGGCGGCCCGCGCCCGTCCGCGGGAGGGGCTTGTGCTCGCCGGCGCGTCGGCGCTCACGCTCGCAGTCCTGCTGCTCCTGCTGCCGCGAACGGGCCCGATGACGACGCCGGCCGAGCCCGAAGCGCCCGCCGCCGGCCTCGCCATGCCGCTGGTCGTCCCGGCAGCGGCCGACCTCGGCGCACTGGGTCGCTCCGGGTTCGACCTCGACATCCGCGGCGGCGCGGCTCCTCCGCCTGTCGAGCTTCCGCCCGAGCCGGCACGCGAGTCGGAACAGGCCATCGTCGACGACTTGCAGCGCGAGACGGCGCTTCCCTTGAACACCGCGGCACAAGTGGACCTCGCCGCAGCCGCGCGGCTCTGCGGCGACCTCGCGCGGGTGAAGGAAGGGAGTCAATTGCCCGCTCTGCTGGCACGGGCGGCGGAGCTGCTCGACGCGTCCGGCATCGTGCTCTGGCTGGCGGGACGCGAGGGCACGGTGCTCCGGCCGGCGGCGAGCGTCGGCTACAGCGACCACACGCTTTCGCGGATGAAGGCGCTCTCCGGGCGGTCGGACAACGCCGTGGCCGTGGCGTTCCGCGAGAGCCGGATGGAGGTCGTCGGCAGCACCAGGGAGCGAAACGGCGCGGTCGTGGTCCCCGTCGTGACCGCCGGCGGCTGCGCCGGTGCGATGGCCGTGGAGATCCGCCACGGCGCCGAGTCGAGCCCGTCGGTCCAGGCCGTCGCCGCCATCATCGCGGCGCAACTCGCCTCGCTCGTCGCTGACACCGCGACGACGTAGAACCCTCCGCTCTGAACCACGAAGCTCACAAAGAACACAAAGAAGAGCCCGGTTCACCAACCTCGGCGTGAGTGCTGACCGGGCTTCGACCGGGTGGCGCCGCCGTTTCGCGGTGGCGCCGTGCGGCCGAACGTTGCGCCGCGGGAATGAATCCGACTGGGATTCGGCGGGCTCATTCCCGCGCCGCAACGCTCGGCCCGCCGGGCCCGTCGGGCCGGCCCCGGTCGAAGCCCCCAGCGGGAGAGCCTCCGTGACCTTTGTGGCCTTCGTGGTTGAATCGTGGATATCGCCCGTCACTGTGTGAGGTCAGCGGCGCGTCACCGCGCCAGGACGGCGGGACGCAGGCCGTGCCGAGAGCGCGTGAATCAGGCCTGTTTTCGCAGGTTGAGACCCGGCACGCCTCTTGATGGTGTCCGCGGTAGTCGCGTGGAACCGGCAGGGTGCACAACACAACTGGCAGGCGCTGGCTTCGTGGCACCCTGATTGTCTGGCAGGGCATCCGGTTCCGCGCGATGTCGTGTGTACGCGTGACAGAATCGCCGGCCGCAAGCCGCCGCCCGCGAGCCGGTTGTCATCCCGTGATTCTGACCGCGACCGCCGTCATGTCGTCGTTCGGCGGCTGACCGTCCCGGAACGTCTCCACGGCGGCGAAGATCCGGTCGACGATCTCCCGCGACGCCAGCCCGCGCGCGCCCGCGATCACCTCGAGGAGGCGCGCCGACCCGAATTCCTCGCCTGCGCCGTTCATCGCCTCGAACACCCCGTCCGTGCAGAAGATGAAGCAGTCGCCGGCGCCGAGCTCGAACGTGATCTCGTCGTAGGTCGATCCGGCGAACGAGCCGAGCGGCACGCCCGCGATTTCGACCGGCGCGCACTGGTCGCCCGCGCACCGGATCGGGTACGGCAGGCCCGAATTCGAGAGGACCACCGAGCGGCGCTTGAGGTCGAAGACGGCGTAGCACAGCGTGCAGTAGTACTCCTCGAGTTGGCGCTCGTGGAGGATGGTGTTGGCCGACGAGAGGACGGTCGCCGGGCCGAAGCCGCTCGGCGCGAACCGGCGGCGGAACGTCCGCGACCGGATCAGCTCGCCGGCGAACGCGCCGTAGAGGGCGGCGGGAACGCCCTTGCCCGACACGTCTCCGACGGCGACGACCAGCGTGTTGGCCTCGGGTGAGAGGTAGTCGTAGAGGTCGCCGCCCAGCTCGCGGGCCGGCGCGAAGCGTGCACCGACGTCCACGCCCTTCATCCGCTTCGGCAATTCGGACGGGAGCAGCGCGGCCTGCACGCGCTGCGCGAACCGCAGCTCGCTCTCGAGCCGCTCCTCGTTGGCGCGAATCGTCTCGTAGAGCCTTGCGTTGTCGATGGCCACCGCCGCCTGGCTGGCGAGCAGCGTCATCACTTCCTCGTGGCTCTTCGTGAACGCGTCGAGCTCGGGGCTCTCGAGGTCGATCACCCCGATGCAGCGGTCCTTCACGAGCAGCGGGATCACGAGCTCCGACCGCACATCGTCCACCAGGTTGAGGTAGCGCGGGTCGGCCTTCACGTCGGGCACGAGGACGATCTGCCGGTGCGCGGCCGCGTAGCCCACCAGGCCGTGGCCCATCTTCACCGGCGCCACCGTCGTGTGCTCGTCGTACTTCAGCGCCAGCTTCATCTCCAGCTCGTTGGTTGCCTCGTTCACGAGCAGGATGCCGAACGTCCTGTAGTCGATCAGCCGTTTGGCCAGCTGCGCAATCCGCGTCAGCACGGCGTCGAGGTCGAGAATCGACGACACCTCGCGCCCGATCTCGGCCAGCGTCTCGAGCATGTCGGCGTACTTCCGCTCACGCTCGAACAGCTGCGCGTTCTCGATCGCCACCGCCACTGCCGCCGCGAACTGACGGAGAATGGTCTCGTCCAGCTCCGTGAACCGCGCCACCGTCGTGCTGAGCAGGTTGATGGCGCCGATGACCCTGCCCTTGCGAAGCAGCGGCACGACCAGCTCCGACCGCGTGCCGGGCACGATCTCGACGTACCTCGGGTCGTCCAGGACGTCGTTCACCAGGATGGGGCGGGCGCTGGCGACGGCCGCGCCGAGAATCCCCTGGCCGACCTTCAGGCGGACGTTGCTGACCCGGTCCTCAGGGTAGCCGGTGGCGTAGGCGATGTAGAGCTCGCCTCGACGTTCGTCGATGAGGTACGCCGCAAAGGCCGTGAACTCGGTCAGGCGGCTGATCATCTGCGGGATGCGCTGCAGCAGCTCGTCCAGGTTGAGGACCGAGGTCACCTGCCGGCCGAGGTCGAACAGCGTCGTCAGCAGTTGCGCGTCGGTCGGGCGGGGCGGCGCAGCGGCGGCCGGAGGACCAGGATCGGGAAGTTCCGGGGGAGATGCGTGCATGGCGTTGGCGAACGACGAGACTCGGGCGAACCAACCGGATTATACTGCTCAATGACTATGATGGACGTGCAGCTGCCCCTGGATTACGCGGCGATCGAACGGATCCTCCCGCACCGCTACCCGTTCCTGCTCGTCGATCGCATCACCGAATTCGAGCCCGACAAGCGCATCGTCGGCATCAAGAACGTGTCGGCCAACGAGCGCTATCTCAGTCACTCGCCGGGCGAGGCGCCGGTGCTGCCGCCCACGATCCTCACCGAGGCGGTGGCCCAGGTTGGCGCCATCCTGATTCTCGCGAAACCGGAGAACCGCGAGCGGCTCATCTTCTTCATGGGGATCGACCACGTCCGCTACAAGCGGCCGGTGCATCCCGGCGACGTCGTCGAAATCGAGGCGACGGTGCGCCGTCTGCGGAGCCGCATGGGCATGCTGCGCGGCATCGCGCGGGTGAACGGCCGGGTCATCCTCGCGGGAACGATGACGTTCTCGCTCGGCGAGGCCAAGCCGCGGGACGGCGCTTAGCCTCGCCCGCCCGTTCCTTTCCACAGCACCCGTTCCAGCTTCGAATGGTAGGCGGTGAACTCCCCCTCGCCGGTGTCGTCCCGGACGGCCTGCCGCACCATGTTGATCTTCGCGTCCAGGTCGTCGATGAACGACAGGATGAACGCCTCGACCGTCATCGGCGCCACGGGTGATCCGAACTCCAGGCGTCCGTGGTGCGAGAGGATCAGGTGCTGGATCTCGGTGAGGAGCTCCGGCGGGAACTGCTCGATGGCCGCGGCGGCCTTGCCGACGAGCGCCGACCCCAGCATGATGTGGCCGAGCAGCCGACCCTCGCGCGAGTAGCTCGTGGCCAGCTCGTAGTCGAGCTCCTGCAGTTTCCCGATGTCGTGAACGAGCGCGCCCGCCTGGACGAGGTCGGCGTTGGCGTTGTACGCCCTGGCCAGCGTCTCGCCGACGGCCGCCATCTGCAGGATGTGCTCGAGAAATCCGGCGCGGTAGGCGTGGTGGAGGGTCTGCGCGGCGGGCCACACCCGCAGCTTCGCCTCGTTGGCCGCGACGACCGCCTCGAGCAGCCGCCTGATGAACGGGTTGCCGATGCCACTGATTCGCGCCTGCAGCTCGGCCCACATCTCGTCGACCGGGCGCGCCGACGACATCACGCAGTCCTCCTCGCGGAACCCTTCCTGGCGGTCCTGGTCGGGGTGGACGCGCCGGACGTTCTCCACGATGAGCTGCAGGCGATCGTTGTAGAGGTTCGCCCGCGCCTTCACCTTCACGAAGTCGCCCGCCTCGAATGCCCCCTTCAGCCTCTCGACGTCGTCGAACACGCGCGCCGCGATGCGGCCTGTGGCGTCCTGGAGCGTCAGCGACAGGAACTCGCCGTTGCGGCCGGGGCGCGCCTCCTTCTGCGTGCACAGGAAGAACCCGACGCCTGCCGAGTCCGCGGTGAGTTGACGAATGGCTGGGAGCATCTGGAACAGCATACGGCAAGGCTGACACTGAATCCGGGGGAATTGGAAATGAAGAATGGAGAATCCTCAATTCTCAATTCTCAATTCCTGATTCTCAATTCCCGGCTGCGTCCGACCCGGTTCGTCCCCCGTCACGTCCAGCACGCTGACGGCCGGCGGCTCGTTCGGCGCGGTCGCCCGCACGACGGCCACGCCGACGAGGACCACGGCCGACGCGACGAGACTTCGGGGGCCGAACCGTTCGCCGGCGGCGACGACGCCGAGCGCGACGGCGATGATCGGGTTGATGTAGGAGGACAGCGAGAATCGTCGAGACCTTCAGGTGCTTGAGCGTGTAGATGTACGCGGAGTAGCCGACCACCGAACCAATCAGCACGAGGTAGGCGAACGCGGTCGCGCTGCGCGCGCTGAAGCCGACGTGCGGCCACTCGCCCGCGGCGGTTCCGACAATCGTCAGCATCGCGCCGCCGAAGATCATCTCGAGGCCGGCTCCACCCAGCGTGTGCTCGTCTTCGTTCCGGCGCCGCCGTTCGTAGGCGGACCCTGCCGACCAGGTCGCGCACGCCAGCTGCAGCCCCAGGACTCCGGCGAGAAAGGCCGGAGAGAGCCTGCCGCCGCCCACCAGGTCGGGCCACACCAGCACGACGATGCCCGTGAAGCCGATTGCGAGGCCGAGCCACGTCAGGCTCGGCGGGCGTTCGCCGCCGGGAATCGCCGCCTCGATGCCGACCATCCAGAACGGCGAACTGGCGAGCAGCACCGCCGTCAGCCCGCTTGGCACCCACTGTTCGGCCCACACGACCAGGCCGTTGCCGCCGACGATGAAGAGGGCGCCGATCAGGGCGAGGCCGGGCCACGAGCGGCGGCCTGGCAGCCGGTGTCCCCGTGCCAGCTCGACGAGCGCCAGCACGCAGCCGGCGGCCAGCCAGCGGAGGCCCGCCATCAGCCCCGGCGGCATCGTCTCCAGACAGATCCGGATGCCGAGGTAGGTCGTGCCCCAGATGACGCAGATCGCGATCCAGGCGGCGTAGGCGAGCGCCGGCGGCTTACCGTCGGACTGTCGACGAATGGACACAGTGGGATTGTAGCGCCGGTTGGCTCGAGAGCCGTCTATCGCGGGCCGGCTGCGGGAAAGGACAGGTTGTCCGCCACGCGAACGCAGTTGCGCCCTTCGTGCTTGGCGCGGTAGAGCGCCTCGTCGGCGCCGGCGATGAGCGGCGTGGGGTCGAGTTCGCCCGGGACGGCAGCCGCGATGCCAATGCTGGCGGTGACTCGAATCGCCTGGCCGTGCCAGAGGACTTCGACCTCGGAGATCGCCTTGCGCACCGTTTCCGCGGCGTGTCGCGCGCCGTCGAGCGCGGTCTCTGGCAGGAGGACCAGGAATTCGTCGCCGCCGAACCGGCACTTCAGGTCGCTCGTCCTGAAGGTCGCCACCATCCGTGCCCCGACCGCGGCCAGCACGGCGTCGCCGCACAGGTGGCCGTGGTCGTCGTTGATCGGCTTGAAGTGATCGATGTCGATCATGAGCAGCGAGACCGGGCGGCGCGAGCGGCGGGCGCGTTTCAGCTCCGTCGCCACGACCTCCAGGCCGTGCGCACGCACGACACATCCGGTCAGCGAGTCGCGCAGGCTGTTCTCGCGGACCTCCCGCAGCAGGTTCGCGCTGCGCACCGACACGCCGACGAGCGCCGCGGCCGCACTCAGCACCTGGCGCCGCGCGGCGGCCATCGACGACTCGCTGGCCGGCACGCCGAGCGCGCCGAGCGTCGCGCCTGCGGCGACCAGCGGGAAGCAGAATCTGGCGTTCGTATTCGATTCCGTCGAGTGCCGCCTCAGCCCCCGCCTGTTCGAGCGCACCCGTTGCGAGGTCGGTGATGTCGATTTCGCCACGCGTGGTCCGCACCGCCGCCGGGCCGAGCATGCGCGTCCAGGTGCCGCCCTCGCCCGTCACGACCCAGGCGTCGGGACTGCGCGCGATGTCAGGCAGGTGTCGTGCCGCCGTGTCGGCAATCGCCTCGCTGTCGAGCGACTGCGTCAGCGCCTTCCAGAACGCAACGAGGCGCTCGAGTTCACGCGCGCGGTCCTGCAGCTGGAGGACCTGCTCGGCCACCGCCGCCGCCCGCACCTCCACCTCGCGCCGCTTGCTCTGGACATAGAGCAGCAGGCTGGCCGCCATGACGGCCAGCCCGGACAGGAGGCCGGGGACGGTTGCGCCATCCGAGGCCGGAACGGGGGCCGGCAGGACGGTCATCTGCCCGGTGAGGCCCACCGCGACAGCGATGCCCAGCCCGAAGACGAGTAGGAGTTCGGTGCGCCCGATTCGCATATGGCCGGCGGCCCACAACCCTCAGTCTGTGTATCGGACTCAACAGTGAGGGGCAGTAGATTGTGTGCAGAAAGGCGGGGGGGACAGCTGGCAGCTGACAGCCGACAGCTGACAGCTTTGGGCTGTGCCCTGTGAGCTGAAAGCTGTCAGCTGATAGCTGTGAGCTGTGAGCTACTGAAGCCGTGTCTTGGCCGCGATGAGCTTCGTGATGACCTGCTTGACAGCGGCCTCCGTGGCCTCGCCCAGCACCGTGTCGCGGAACTCCGACGACCCGAACGAAATGCTGGCACCGGCGTGGGGGACGGCGCCGCCCAGCATCAGCCCGCTGCGGCTCGACGTGCCCTCGCCCTTCGCGCTGGCCATGATCTCGCCCGTCGTGGTGTCAACCATGCGTGCGGTGACGGCGACGGTCGCCTTGCCCTTCTTCGTCCCGACGTCGCCGACGCCGAAGCCGCCGTAGCCCCAGCCGCCGCCGCTGACGCTGGTGTTCTTGGTTTCCATCCCGAACTTGGTGATGGAACCGACGATGAGGTATTTCACCCCGAGCGCCTTGCCAATCTGGGCCGTCTTGGCCGCACTCGGGTCGGCGCGGTCGCTGTTCGAGAAGTTCTGCTCGGCCAGAATGGCGTCGAGCCGCTTGCGCTCGATGACGCGATAAGATCCGTCCTCGACCAGGCCGTCGACGACCAGGTCGGCGATCCCCTTGCCGATGTCCTGGTTCCCCCACCAGCTGTTGAGCGACGCGTAATCGAAGTCGAGCAGGGCGACGGCCGGACGGCCGCCCTGCGCCGCCGCCGGGGCCGCGAACGCCAGAACCGCCAGAGCCGCGAGCAGCCACGGCGCAACGCTCAGTCTACGCATGGGATGTCCTCCACGAGAGTGTAATCGTTTCTGCGCTCTACAGTAGCCCCAAGGCCGTCGGGCGTCAAGGAACGGAGCCCGCGCGGAGCCCGCGCGGTAAGATGGACGAGAGGTCTCGTGCGCACAGCCGAAGCAAAGCCGACGGCGTCGAGCGTGTCGCTTCCAGTGACCGGGATGAGTTGCGCCGCCTGCGCCCGGGCCATCGAAGTCACCCTGCAGGAGACGCCCGGAGTCGCAGCCGCGGCCGTCAACTTCGCGACCGGCCGCGCGGCCGTGACGTTCGACCCGGCGGCGGTGGACGTCGACGGCCTCGTGCGGGCGGTTCGCGACGCCGGCTACGACGTCATCGATACGCGCGCGGGCGAGGCTCCGGACGGGGCCGGCCCGTCCGACGCCGGTGCGCGCCTCGAGGACCTGGAGCAGCGCGCGCACGAGGCCGCCTTCGTCGCGCTCCGGCGCAAATTCGTCGTGGCGATCGCGCTGACGGTGCCGATCGTGGTCGTCAGCATGGCGCACCTCCACTTCGAGGGCGTCAACCTCCTGCAGCTTCTGCTGGCCATTCCCGTCATCGCCTACTCCGGGTCGCGGTCCTACCGCGGCGCCTGGAAGAGCCTTCGCCATCGCGCCGCCGACATGAACACGCTCATCGCGGTCGGCACCGGCGTCGCCTTCCTCTACTCGACGGTCGTCGTCGTCGCGCCGCGCCTGCTCGGCGACGCCGCGGCGCCGGCCGTCTACTTCGAGGTCTCGGCCGCGATCGTCGCGCTCGTCCTGCTCGGCCGCCTGCTCGAGGCCCGGGCCAGGGGCCGGACGTCCGACGCGATCCGGCGGCTCATCGGCCTCCAGCCTCGCACGGCCCGCGTCCGGGTCGGCGGCGCCGACCTCGACATTCCGGTGGCCGACGTCGTCGTCGGGCACGTGGTCGTCATCAGACCCGGCGAGCGCATCCCGGTGGACGGCGAGGTCCTGGAAGGCGTGTCGGCCGTGGACGAGTCGATGCTGACCGGCGAGTCGCTGCCGGTCGACAAGGCGCCCGGGTCCACGGTCGTCGGCGGCAGCGTCAACGCCACCGGTTCGTTCACGTTCCGTGCGACCAGGGTCGGCCGCGACACGACGCTCCAGCAGATCATCCGGATGGTGCAGGAGGCGCAGGCCAGCCGCGCGCCGATTGCCCGGCTGGCCGACGTGATCTCCGGGTACTTCACGCCGATCGTGATCAGCCTCGCCATCGCGACGTTCGTCGTCTGGTTCGACCTGCTGCCGCAGGGCGAGCGCTTCGCGCCGGCGCTGGTGGCCTTCGTCGCCGTGATGATCATCGCCTGCCCCTGCGCGATGGGCCTGGCCACGCCCACGGCGATCCTGGTCGGGACCGGACGGGGGGCCGAGCGGGGCATCCTGATCCGCGGCGGCGAGATCCTCGAGCGCGCCGGACGGATCACCACGGTGGTGCTCGACAAGACGGGCACCATTACGACCGGCCGGCCCGAGGTCACCGACGTGGTGGCTGCGCGGGGAACCGACGAGCGCGGACTCCTGGCGATGGCGGCGTCTGTGGAGCGCGCGTCGGAACACCCGCTCGCGCAGGCGGTCGTCCGCGCCGCCGAGTCACGCGGCGTGGCTGTGCGAGCCGCCACCGACATCGACGCGCTTCCGGGGCGTGGCATCGTCGGACGCGTGGACGGCCGGCGCGTGATGATCGGGAGCGTCGAATTGATGCGGGAGCGCGGCGTCGATGTCGACTGGGCCGACGGGGAGATGGCCCGGCTCGCCCGATCGGCCCGGACCGTGATGATAGTTGCAGCCGGCGGCGTCAGTTCCGACCCTTCAGCGTCAGCGCCGACCTTCGAGGCAGTCGGGCTTCTCGGCCTCGCGGATACGCCGCGCGCGGAGTCGGCCGGGGCCATCTCGCGGATGAAGGCGATGGGCCTCGAGATCGTGATGATCACCGGCGACAACCCGGAGACGGCCGAGGCGGTGGCGCGCCTGGTGGCGCCGTCCGGCGAGATCGACCGCATCGTCGCGGGTGTTCTGCCGGACCGCAAGGCGGCCGAGGTCAGGGCGCTGCAGGAGGGCGGCCGTGTCGTGGCGATGGTCGGCGACGGCATCAATGATGCGCCGGCGCTGGCGCAGGCCGACGTCGGCATCGCGATCGGATCGGGCACCGACGTGGCGATCGAGGCGGCCGACATTACGCTCATGCGCAGCGACCTGACCGGCGTGGCCGATGCCATCCGGCTCTCGCGGCAGACGCTGCGCGTGATCAAACAGAACCTGTTCTGGGCGTTCGTCTACAACGTCCTCGGCATTCCCATTGCCGCGGGCGCGCTGTACCCGTTCACCGGCTGGCTGCTGAACCCGATGATCGCGGCGGCCGCCATGTCGTTTTCATCGGTGTCGGTGCTCGCCAACAGCCTGCGCCTGCGCCGGATGTGACCGTGCCATGGACTCCGCACAGATCCTCGTCACCGTCGCCGGCGCGGCCCTCATCGCCGCGGTTCTGCTGTTCTTCTTCGGAAGGCGGGGACCGCGACACGGTAGTAGGCATTAGACAGTCGGCGGTACGCAGTCGATCGGGCAGGCAGGTGGTCCGGGGTCCGCTGTCGGCTGCCAGCTAACAGCTGCCAGCTGACGGCCCCCCCTGCTCTATAATCTCCCCGTGCAGAGTGCCCCCGATCCACGCGACCAGGTATTCGCCGGGCTGTTCGATCGGATCCAGGTGGGCGCCTTCGTCGGGATCCTCTCCGAGGCCGGCGGGCGCACGCTGGCCGCCAATCCGCAGCTCCGGCTGATCTTTGGCTATGCGGCCGAGCCTGGCGCGAACGACCTCGAGCCGTTCGCCGCCGAACGCTTCGTCGACCCGCAGGCGCACGTCAGCCTGCTCGGCCGCCTCCGCCACGACGGGTCGGTCACCGACTTCCTCGTCCGCGTGCGGCGCGTCGACCTCACCCCGATCTCGGATCGAGATCACCGGCCACGCCGAGTCCCTGCCTGACGGGAGCGTCCGGTTCGACGCCCTCGTCCGCGACGTCAGCGATCGCAAGAAGCTCGACGACCAGACGCGCGACCTCTACCATCAGCTCCTCCAAGCCGAGAAGCTGGCGTCGCTCGGCCAGACGATCTCGGGGATCGCGCACGAGCTGAACAACCCGCTCGCCACCGTCCTCACCTGGGCCGAGCGGCTGTCGCACCGGCAGGTGGACGACCAGACGCGCCGCGGCCTCGACGTCATCCTCTCGGAAGCCGAGCGGTCGGCGCGCATCGTCCGGAACCTCCTGACCTTTGCGCGCAAGCGGCACACGACGCGCGCGATGGTGGACATCAACCACATCGTGGGCGAAACGCTGGCGCTCCGGTCGTACGAACAGCGCGTGACCAACATCACCGTCATCTCGGCCCTGGCCGCCGGCCTGCCGCAGGTGTTCGCGGATCCGCACCAGCTCCAGCAGGTGCTGCTGAACCTCGTGATCAACGCCGAGCAGGCGATGCTCTCGGCCAACGGCCGCGGCACCCTCGTCGTCCGCACCTGGCACAACGGAGCGAACGACACCGTCGTCCTCGAGGTGAACGACGACGGGCCCGGGATCCCTGAGGAGGCGCGGGGCAGGATCTTCGACCCGTTCTTCACGACCAAGGAGGTCGGCAAGGGGACGGGCCTCGGTCTGACCGTGGCCTACGCGATCGTGGAGGAGCACGGCGGGCGGATCTGGATCGGGTCGCCGGAGAGCGGGTCGGGCGGCGCGTCGTTCTTCGTGGAGCTGCCGACCGGCGACGCCAGCGCGGTGCGCGCGCCGCAGCCGCCGCCGGAAGTCATCGCGCAGGACCTTCCGCGCGGGGCCACCGTGCTGCTGGTGGAGGACGAGCCGGCGCTGGCCCAGGCCGTCGGGGACGGGCTCGCCGACGCGGGCTTTCTGGTAGACCGCGCCGGCGACGGGGAGGAGGCTCTCGCTCGCGTGGGGGCCGGGACCTACGATCTGATCATCTGCGACCTGAAGATGCCGCGCGTCGACGGCATGGCGTTCTACCGCGCCATCGCGGTCGCGAAGCCGGCGCTCGCGCGCCGCGTCATCTTCGTCACCGGCGACGTCGTCGGCACCGAGGCCGAGCGGTTCCTCGAGGAGACCGGCTGCCGCTGGCTCGCAAAGCCGTTCAGGCTGGCCGACCTGCTCCGGTCGGCTCGCGAAATCCTCGTGTAGGGCAGCACCGTCGCGCCCGCGTGGGTGGCGGCTGGCGCGAGCTCCGCTTTCGCCATCACCGGGCGCTCGAACGGCAGCACCGGGCGCGCGGACCTCGGCGCGCGCGGCGTGAGCGCCGTGATCACGGGCATCGAACGCTCGGGCTGGCCGAGCGGACGGGCCGCGCGGGCGGGCTCGAGGGCGGCGCGCAGGCGCTGCATGGCGCGGGCGTGCAGCTGCGAGACGCGCGATTCGTTCACGCCGAGCTTCTCGCCAATCTCCTTCATCGTCACTTCGCCGAAGTAGTAGAGGTTCACCAGCCGCTGCTCGCGCTCGGGCAGCGTCGCCATCGCGCTGCGAATCCGTTCCTTCACTTCGGTGCGCTCGTAGGCCGAGTCGGGCGCCTCGGGCTCGGACGGCACGAGCGCTGCCGGCAGCGACCGCTCGTCGAGGTGGTCGCCGGCTGAAAGCGGGGACGTGGATTCGATCGTGTTGATGCGGAGGATGGTGCGGCCGAGACGCTTCTCGTCCGAACCGACCTTCGCCGCCAGATCGGCGAGCGACGGCTCCTGACCGAGTTCGCGGCGCAGCGTCTCGCGCGCGGCTTCGAGCTCGCGCCGCTGACGGCGAACGCCGCGCGGCCACGCCTCGCGCCGAAGCGCGTCAATCATCGCCCCGCGCACGCGGCGCTCGGCGAACGTCTCGAACTTGATGCCGCGGGCGTCGTCGAAACGCTGCGCGGCGTCAATCAGGCCCAGCACACCGTCCTGAACCAGGTCGCCGATGTCGATCGAGTGCGGCATCGACGCCGCGAGACGACGTGCCAGCGCCTGGACGAACGGGAGGCCGGCTACGACGCGGTCGTTCGCGGGAGTGGGATTCGCTTGGGCCTGCATGTGCTCTCCTCGACGGTGTCTTCGGATGAACTACTCTGCGTGACTGGCTGGCCACTGACGGCCGGCCGCTGACCACTGCCTTCGCTCCCCTCCATTCGCAACGCCGGTGCCAGAATGGGACACGTTCGCCCCCGAGGCAGACAGAAGTTTGCAGAATGGTGATAAACGTCTGTGGCTCAGCTGTTTATGACTGAGCTCGGCTGCGCCAGAGGCAGGCAGACAAGAGGTGTCTGAGTGGTAGTGCCGTCAGGAAAATGACGATGCGGGACGTAGTGGCCGCCATATTATTGACGGCGGCGTTCCGGTGGAAGGCTACTTGGTGACGGTTACGTCGTTGACCTGGGCGCGGATCTGGCGTGCGGTGCCTAGCGCCTGAAGCGTCGCGGCGACGACCTGTGACGCGCGCGACCGGTTCTGGTCCTGGTCGCACTTGGCCTCGAGCAGCTCGGCGTGCGAGAGAATGATCCCGAGTTCGTTGTTCAGCCGGTGGAACAACTCGCTCAAGTCCCTGTAGCTGTTCTGGTTAACGTCTTCGGACACGGCTCCCTTTCGGCGAAGCGCACACCGTCTTCAAAATGTGTATCGGCCCCGTATCGGCGGGACTGTAGGAGACGGCGCAACAAAGAGCTTGGCGCGTCGACGGTGCCGTGTCAAAATGTTGGCGGCCGACTAAATGACTGACACGACGAAACATCTGCTGATCGTTGAAGACGAGGCCTCGCTTCGCGAGGTCGTGGCCGAGCGCCTGACCGACGAAGGGTACGAGGTTGTGCAGGCGGCCAATGGCGAAGAAGCGGTCGATCGGCTGGCCGAGTTCGCTTTTGACATCATCGTTACGGATCTGCGGCTGCCGGGCATCGACGGCGGGAAGGTGCTGGAGGCGGCCCTCGCCCGGTATCCCGAGATCATCGGCATTGTGGTGACCGGTTACGGCACCGTGAAGGACGCGGTCGAGGCCATCAAGCGCGGCGCCGCCGATTTCGTCACCAAGCCGTTCCAGTTCGACGAGTTGCTGCACGTGCTCGACTCCGCGCTCGAGCAGCGCCGCCTGAAATCGGAGAACGCATACCTGCGCTCCGAGCTCGAGCGTCGCTACAGCTTCCAGGGCATCGTCGGGCGCTCGCTGCCGATGCGCGGCCTCTTCCACCTGCTCGAGACCGTGTCGGCCACCGGCAGCACGATTCTCGTCACCGGCGAGACGGGCACGGGCAAGGAGCTCGTGGCGCGCGCCATTCACCACAACAGCCCGCGGCGGACCAATCAGTTCGTCGCCATCAACTGCAGCGCGATTCCAGAGACCCTGCTCGAGGCGGAGCTGTTCGGCCACGTCCGCGGTGCGTTCACGGGCGCGGTCGGCAATCGCGTCGGCCGGTTCGAGCAGGCGCACAAGGGCACGCTCTTCCTCGACGAGGTGGGGACGATGGGCGCGCCGCTGCAGATGAAGCTCCTGCGCACGCTGCAGGAACGGGAAGTGGAGCGCGTGGGCGATTCGCGGCCCATCAAGGTGGACGTGCGCGTGATCGCGGCGACCAACAGCGACCTGGCGAAGCTCGTCTCGGAGGGGAAGTTCCGCGAGGATCTCTACTACCGGCTGAACGTCATTCCGGTGCATCTCCCGCCGCTGCGCGACCGCCGGGAGGACATCCCGCTTCTCGTGCAGCACTTCCTCGACCGGTTCTGCCGCGAGATGAAGCCGCCGCGGCCCGCGATGACCGTGTCGCAGCAGGCGATGCGCCAGCTGATGGCGTACGCCTGGCCGGGCAACGTGCGCCAGCTCGAGAACGCGCTGGAGCGTGGCGTCGCGCTCGGAGCGGGGCGGACGCAGATCGAGCTGGCGGACCTGCCGCCCGACGTGCAGGAGCCGGGCGACGTGCAGGCATCGGGGCCGCTGGTGCTGCCGGAAGGCGGGATGGATTGTGCGGAGTACGTGGGCTCGATCGAGCGCGAGCTGATTCGCCAGTCGCTCGAGCGGACCGGCGGCAACAAGGGCCGCGCGGCGCAGCTGTTGAACATGAAGCGCACGACGCTCGTGGAGAAGTTGAAGCGGCTCAGTCAGTCTTGAGTCTTGAGTCTTGAGTTCTGAGTCCTGAGTTCTGAGTTCTACCCTATGCCCCCACGATTCACCTACTGGACCATCATCCTCGACGGGCAGCCGACCGCGTTTCGCGCGGCCGAGCGCGAGCAGTTGCTGCCGACGCTGAAGCAGCTGCAGACGAAGAACCCCGGCGCCGTGCTGAAGTGGTTCGCGCACGGGCGAGTGTGGGAGTCGCCCGAGGAGTTGTGGCAGCTGAAGGCGAAGGCGCGGGAGGCGGCGCGCGACGCGGCGGCGGAACGCCGCGGCCGCGGGTGGCGTCCCGGCGGTGAGCACAAGGACCCGCGCGAGAAGTTCCAGCGCGAGACGTTTCAGGCACGCAAGCGCCGTGACAAGAAGGCGGCGAACCTTGGCGGCGCAGGCCGCGGGCCTGGTGGTGTGGGGCGGGGTCCTGGCGGTGTGGGGCCGGGCTTTCGAAGCCGCGCCGTAGCCTCGCCCAAGCCGTATCCGGCGAGGGCGGGCGAAGGCGGGAGCCCCGCCAAAGGCGAGGCACGTGGTCCTGTCGCTGTGGCGCGGGGCTTAAGCCCCGCGAGAGATGCGGCGCCCCCCGTCCCGCCTGGTCCTCCGGCGCCATCGCACAAGACCAGTCAGCCCAGGCTTCGGAAACCCCGGTAACGCCCATGTTCTTCCACGTCGTGCTCTTCCGCCCGCGCCCCGATCTCGCCGCCGCCGACCGCGCCAGCCTCATCGAGGCGTTCGAAGCGGCGCTCGCGCGGATTCCTTCGATCAGGAAGTTCCACATCGGCCGGCGGGTGACCCACGGCGCCGCCTACGAGGCGCTGATGCCCGTCTCGCTCGACTACGCCGCTCTGATCGAGTTCGACGATCTGGCCGGGCTCCAGGAGTACCTCGAGCATCCTGCGCACCAGGCGCTCGGCGCGCGCTTCATGGCCTCACTCGAGACGTCGGCCATCTTCGACTATCAGATGCACGACGGCAAAGAGCTGCGGAGCCTCGCGGAGACCGTGTAGCTCGGAAGCGAGAAGCCGGCAGTCAGAAGCCACGATCCCAAAGGGAGAGCTGGCAGCACCGCAGAGGGTTCCTGGCGAGTGCGAGGGTCCGCAAGCGTCGCTACTTCGCGTCCGGGTCGTCCTTCCGCGAGACGACGATGTCGATCGCCTGGAGATTCGGGGCCGGGTGGACCTGGTCGGCGCCGTCCTTGGGTCGAACCGGCTCGGAGGTGACCGGGCCCCAGCCGCGCCAGTCGCAGCCGTGGCAGCGGTGCAGCCGGTCGTGGGTGAAGTTCTTCCGCAGGCGTTCCCAGGTCGTCCGGGTCCGCGAGCGGTGGACGCGCGGCGATCCGCACTTGGGGCAATTCAGCACGTCGACTACCCTCGGGGGCGAGGTCGCCGGATGATAGCACCGAAATCACCCCCGGAGGAGGGGCGAGGCATGGCGCGCCCCTACTCGAGGTCCGACGGGCCGCCGCCCAGCCCGCCCTCGTCTCCACCGCCGCCGAGGCCGCCGGCCTCGCCGCCGCCGGCCAACTCCTCTTCCATCGCCTGGTCGATGTCCTCGCCGAAGTCCTCGCCCATCTCCTGGCCCATCTTCTTCATGAACCGGGCGACGCTCTTCGGGTCGTTCTCGTCGATGTCGCCCATGGCGGACGGGTCGGCAAGCGACTCCAGTCGCGCGTCCTCGGACTTGGGCGACGCGAACCGCGAATAGAGCTTCTCGAGGTTCGCGCTCCCGCACTTCTTGCAGCGCACCTCGCCGATGCGCTCGCGCAGCATCACCAGCGCGGTCGTTTTGCGGTGACAGTCGAGGCACTCGAATTCGTAGATCGGCATACTCCCATCATTCTACCCAACGACGGCGTCCGGCTGACGGCTTCCAACTGGCGACCGCCGTCTCAGGGGCTGCCGCGCGGACGAGCAGGTCAGGCGGGGTCTATCCGCGAGGCGCCGATCAGTTGCCTGATGCGCGTGAAGAGGCCCGGCTTCTCTGCGGGGGCCTCGGCCAGCAGGTCGAGGCAGGCGCCAAGGCTCGTGACCGGGTCGATACCGAGGTTTCGCGTATTCGGCGGAAGGCTGGCGAGGTCGTCGTTCCACACGAGAATCGCGCGCGCTCGCGACTCGAGCTTCACGTCGAGGCAGTTCTCGGGCCGGTCGTCCACGACGACGTCGAGCGAGAGCGCCTCGGCGACCTTCCCCCGCGTGCCCTTGATGACGTAGACGCTGGGGAGGTCGAAGCCGAGCCCGGCGAGCCAGCGTTGCGTCTGGAGTTGCGTGGTGTCGCCGGCGCTCGAGGGCCGCTGCGTGATGAAGATGACCTCCCAGCGCCGCTCGCGCGCGAGCCGGGCAAGGCGGGCGACGATCCCCGGCTCGGTTTCCTTCAGCGATTCCCAGAAGTTCTCGGTGTTGCGGACCGCTTCCCACAAGTCGTGCTGCTGGCGGCGGGTGAGCGCTCGGAAGCGGGCGGGCGCGGCCTGGACTTCTTCCTCGGTCGGGCCGTCGGCGCTCTCGGACGTCGCGGCCGCTTCGGCGCCCGCGGGGTCACCGGAGCCTTCCGGTCCGGCCGCCGCCGGAGGCGCCTCGCCGAACAGGCGCGTCACGGTTTCGGCGAGCGCCGCATCCAGATCGGCCACGACGCCGTCGCAGTCGAAGGCGATTCTCAGGGACATCGGCAGGCCAGGCGCGATTCTACCACCTTCACGACGGGCGTCAGTCGCCGCTCTTCCGCCGGATCTTGATTCGCATCGCGTTCTCGATGGGCGTGTCGGACACGAGCGTCAGGTACCCGCCCCCGCCCGCGCCAGACAGCTTCCAGCCGAGCGCCACGTCGCGGTAACGGTCGATGGCCCTGCGGATGTGGTCGTTCATCATGCGTGGGAACATCGCCACCTGGGCGTGGAACGAGCGCCGAATCGCCTCGCCGAACCCGCGGAGGTCGCACTCGAGGAGGGCCTGCCAGCAGTCGGACGCCGCCTCGGCCAGCGCGCGCGCCCGGGCGGCGTCGATGCGCGTCTCGTCGAGGACCGAGAAGTCGGTCGTGCGTGGGCCGATGGTCACCAGGTGCAGATGGTCCTCGAGCCAGCGAAGCACGAACTCGTCCTGAACCGATTCGATCTTCTGCGGCCAGTAGTCGCTCGCGTAGTCGAGCCTGTTCAGGCCGGGCAGGACGATGCCCAGGGCGTCCTGAGAGCCCGCCACGGTGACCGTACCTGGCGGATTCTCGAAGCCGAAGAGCACGCGCGCCAGCATCTCGGGCTCGCCGTGCGGAATCATCGCGCCCCAGAGCTGCACGGCGCGGCGGCGCGTGCTCGACGCCATTCCGGACCGGTCGTTGAACTCGACGAGGGGCTCGATGGACACCGTGAGGACCGGTCCCGGGTGGAACTTCGACACGAACGGCTGATCCAGCCAGCCGCCGGCCAGGTCGATGCGGTACGGTATCGTGCTCTCGCCGCGCAGCGCGGTCGTCGTTCGGGCTGGAAGACCGCGGTGGGGAATCCGCTTCAGCACGCGGTAGTCGATGCCAAGCGACCGGCAGAGCGCTTCCTTTGCCGGTGTGTGACCGTCCTCGTTCGTCACGAGCACGTCGGGCCTGAGCTTCTGGAGGTCGTCCTCGAAGTCGAGGATGCCGCGGCCCGAGTTGACGGTGCACGCCTTCACACACGCGAGCGCCTCGATCATGTAGCGCCGCTCGGCCTCGGAGTTGACCGTGTAGCGCCCCTTGATCTCGAAGACCGTCTGGTCCGACCCGATGCCCACGTGCAGATCGCCGTAGCCGGCCGCCTCCTCGAGGAACGCGATGTGGCCGCTGTGGAGCATGTCGAAGCAGCCCGAGACGAAGACTTTCTTCCGCTGCGACGGCGCGCCGTTCAGGTAAAACACCTCGACGAGCGGCGTCGGGCTCGACGCGCCGCCCAGCGCGCGATCGACCGCCCGGGTGAAGGTCTCGGTTGCGAACGCCGGCGCCACCTCCAGGTAGACGTAGACGTGGTGGCGGGCGGCGAAGGCCCGAAGCGTGCGGATCCCTGACGGGCTGTCGCCCACTGCGGCGGCGAATCGTGCGCGCGGGTCGTTCGTCAGATCGGGAGGCCGCGCGAACGCGAACGCCATCCGACGCGAGGTGGCCACGCTGGTGCCGTCATTCGACTCGGCTGCTTCGACCGCGTGCCACTCTGAAAGCGCGGCCCACCGGTCGCCCTCGGCCCGCTCGGGCAGCGGCACCTGCATCGGGTCGGTGAGCGTCCACCACTGCTTCGTCGTTTCGTCGCCCGCGATCGCGGCCATGTCGGCGGCATGGTCGGCGCCGGTGTATTCCAGGTGGCTGAAGAGCGTCAGCGCCGGGCCTGCCGGGCCTGCGCCCGCATCGTCGCGCGCCAGGCCCAGGAAGATGGAGTAGTTGCGGATGTGCGACCGCGCGAGCCGCTCCAGCACTCCCGGGAAGACGTGCTCGTGCAGGACCCTGTATCGCTCGACCCACTCGGGCCGGAGACCGATGATGCTGCCGAAACAGCGTGGTCGCATTGCGTCAGCTCCGACTTCTCTTCCCCCTGACCTCTTCCTTGATTCGCTGGATGTGGCCGCGGCCGAGTGCCTTCACCTCGCAGCCCAGCTCGAAGTAGCGGCGGATGCGGTCGTCGGTGAGGATGCCGAAGCAATCCACGACGGCCAGCGGCGCGCCCGCCCACTTGACGACCTCGTCGGGCTCGAGCTCCAGGTACGGCTTGTGGCGGACGGCCAACACCAGCGCTTCCGCGCCGACGAGCGCCTTCGCCAGGTCCTTTTGCACCCGGATGTCGGTGAGCGCAGCCTGGTTTCTGAAGAAGCGCGACCACGAGTGGCCCGGCGCCGGGTAGTCGGCCTGGTTTTCCAGCTCGTACCAGTGGTCCACGTACGGATCGTGGACGTGCATCTCGGCGCCCATCTCGGTGAGCTTCCGGACCACCAGTTCGGACCCGCTGTAGCGCGTGTCGCCCACGTCCTCGCGGTAGCTCGCGCCGCACAGCAGGACGTTCGCGCCGGCGATGTAGCGGCCCATGTTGCGCAGCGCGTCGCGCACGAGTTCGGCGACGTGCAGGCCGCGCGTATCGTTGATGTCGATGGCCGTCGGCGTGATCTTGAACAGCTGCTCCTGGTCCTCGAAGCCGAGGATGTGCTTGTAAGCCCAGTAGCCGAGACCGCCGTCCTTCGGCAGGCAGTAGCCGCCGATGCCGGGCCCTGGAAAGATCATGTTGCTGTGCGTCGGCCGCACCTTGATCGCCTGGATCACCTTGACCAGGTCCACGCCGTTGCGCTCGGAGAACAGGCTCCACTCGTTGAGGAACGCGAGAATCGTCGCGCGGTAGGAGTTCTCGACGATCTTCGTCGTCTCGGACTCGATCGGCCGGTCCATCACCGTCAGCGGGAAGTCGCGCGTGTTGAGGATCTCGCCGAGGAACTTCACCGTGCGCGCCTTGGCTTCCGGCGTGCACCCCGAGCAGACGCGCCAGAAGTCACGGATGCTGCGGACGTACTCCCGGCCCGGCATGACGCGCTCGAAGCTGTGCGCCAGGAGCGGCTCCGACCCGATGCCTCGCGCCGCGAACGCGCGCTTCATGATCGGCCACGCCACGAACTCCGTCGTCCCGGGCGCGACGGTGGTTTCGATGAGCACCAGGCACGGCGCCTGGATCTTCTCGCCGATGGTCCTCATCGTCGCTTCGAGCGCGCTCATCTCGGCGCTGCCGGTCTTCATCTTGCCGAGGTCGTGCTTCGAGTAGTCGCACTGGACGTCGACGACGACGCAGTCGGCGAGCGAGAGGCAGTCGCTGTTGTGCGTGGCGACGAGCGTCTTCTTCTCGACGACCGTGCGGTGAATCATGGGGTCGACCTCGGGGTCCTCGGCCTTCACCGGCGACTCGCCGCGGGCGAGCAGGGGGATCTTCCAGTAGCTGCGGGCGCTCGGACGCTGGCAGCCGATGACGAACTTGCCCGGCTTCCCGTCCGGGCCGACCGAGTCGGCGACGATGGCGGCCATGACGGCGCCGACGAAGCCGACGCCCATGACGACCACGACTTCCTTGCCTTCGGCTCGCGCCGTGTCGGCGAGCGCCTTCACGCGCGCGAACTCGCGCGCGTCGTCTTCGGGTCCGGGCAGTTGAAACTTCTCGCCGGCGGGGCTGACGGAGTAGTTGGCCATTCGTGTCGCTCCTCGAGGGGGAATCGGTCCGACCGCTGTGGCGCGGGGCTTCCCTGGCCTGAGCGGAGTCGAAGGCAGCCCCGCCGGCCACAGGCGGTGAAGCGTTGATTGTAGTCGAGAGCGAGACGGGTCAGACAACGGGTGCCCGGACGCCGTTTATCTTGCGGCCGTTCTCCGTTGCCGTTTCGGTCTGCGAGGCTCCGCGGCTTTCGACGTGTCTTCGGCGTCGAGCGGCGGTCGATCCAGGATGCCGAAGAGTCTGGCGGCGTACCGGCGGGATTCCTTCGTGGCATCGTCAATCGTCCGCAGCAGGTTCATCGTGGTGTTGTTGAAGTCGATGTCCTGGCGGTCGAGATGCTTGTCGATGCCGTCGAGCCGCTGGTCCATGCCGTCGAGTCGCTTGTCAATGCCACCGAGCCGCCGGTCCACGCCGTCGAACCGCTGGTCGAGGTAGGCCTTCAGTTCCTGGCTCTCCTGAGGGGTCATCCCGCGTTACCTCCAGCAGTCTCTGCTGCACACGTCACGCCAGACGTCGATTTCGGTCTATTTTGGCCGAATTCTCGCAAGCCAGCCTTCCGCGGCCGGCGCTATCGTCGCAATTACCGCGCAGGCTTCGTTGCGCCCGATGTGGAGTTTCTGCGCGCTCCAAGCTTCGGCCACCTGGCGGGCGTGCCTGCTCCGCAGGACGACGACGATAGCGTCGTCGGAGGTGGGACGCAAGAGAGAATCTTCCGTATGGGGACGGTGCTTCCGGCCGGGTGGGCGCGGGTCAGCCGGACGGCGCGGATGAGGTTGTGAGCGAGGTCGAGATCCCCGCCCAGCCAGAGTCGTGCCACTCGGCAAGCGCCTGCTCGACGCGCTCGGCTGCTCTCCCGTCCCACATGGGAATGTCCTGGCCGCCCGGCCACCGCCCCGACACCGCGTCGTCGAACGCCCGCCGGATCAGGCCGGCGTCGTTGCCAACCAGGCGGCTCGTGCCGAGTTCGAGGGTGATGGGCCGCTCCGTCGTCGTGCGAAGGGTCACGCAAGGGACGCGCAACACGCTTGTTTCCTCCTGCATGCCGCCGGAGTCGGTGAGGACGACGCGGGCCGCGCTCATCAGTGACAGGTTCTCGCAGTAGGGAAGAGGGTCGACAATGCGCAGGCGGGCGTCGGTGTTCGACGTCCACCGAATGCCCGCCCGGTCGGCTGCCGCTCTGGTGCGAGGATGCATTGGGAAGACGAGGGGCAACCGCTCGGCCAATTCCCTGAACAACGCCAGCAGTGTTCCGAGCGTCTGCGGGTCGTCGACGTTCGATGGCCGATGGAGGGTAATCAGGCCGAACTCCCGGTGCCTGAGCGACATCGCGGCAGCGGTGTCCAGTTCGCCGGCCTTCTGCAACTCGGCGAACAGAGTGTCCACCATCACGTTTCCGACCAGCCGCACCTTGCGCGGCGCAACACCTTCGCGTTCGAGATTCCGGACGCCGCTCGGCTCGGACACCAGCAGCAAGCCGGCGACAGCGTCAGTGAGAATCCGGTTGATTTCCTCCGGCATCGTCCGGTCGAAGCTGCGCAGGCCCGCCTCCACGTGGCACACCGGAATGCCCAGCTTCACGGCAGCAAGGGCGCACGCGATCGTGGAATTCACATCCCCGAACACGACGACCGCATCCGGACGCGTCTCGAGCAGGTGCGCCTCGTATCGCTCGAGGATGCGGGCGGTCTGGCTGGCGTGCGACCCGGAACCGACCTCCAGATGCGCGCTGGGCTTGGGGATCCCAAGGTCCTGGAAGAAGACCTCGTTCATGGCCGGGTCGTAGTGCTGACCCGTATGGATGATTCGAGGCTCGAGGCGGCCGGCAGCACGGATGGCGCGTTCGACCGGCGCCAGTTTCATGAAGTTCGGGCGGGCGCCGGCGACGAGGTCGATGAGTGGTGGCATATGGGGTCCGCTGTCGGCGCAGGCCTCGCCGCGATCATACAGCCAGTTCGAGCCGCCCGCTGCATGTCTGCTCAGGGTCGCGCGCTTGCGTTGATCTGAATGAAGTTGGAGACAAAAGGCTCCGTCGGGGAAGTCTTTTAAGACAAGAAGCTCAGAATATCGCCTGTTTTTGGGCAAAGCCCTGGTATCACGCTTGCTCTGGGGGAGTCCGAGGGCCTCCCGGCCGGGCCCGAGCGGATGGTCCGGATTTCGGGACTCTAATCGGAGGAGCTATGAGGAAGCGGCTGTTGATTCTCGTCGGGGCTGGGCTGCTGGTGCTGAGCGGCACGCGGGCGTCGTGGGCGCAGAAGGACGGCGTCTGGGACCTCGGCACGTACCCCGGCGGGACCTGGGCCGACGCAAGGGGCATCAACAACGCCGGCGTCGTCGTTGGCTACGGGGACATCGCGAGCGGCTTCGACCGCGGAGTCGGAACCTCTCTGCGCGGCGGAGCGGGAGACTGGTTCGATGTCGGCACGCTGGGCGGAGACGATGGGTTCCCGGGGACGATATGCATGGGAGTGGCCGACACGGGGATGATCGTGGGCCTCTCGTTCCTGCCTGGGAACACGGCCGTCCACGCATTCGCGTGGACCACCAGGTCGGGCATGGCAGACCTCGGCACATTGAAGCCCACGGACACCGACAGCTACGCGTACAGCGCGAACAAGGCAGGGACCCTGATCGTCGGGTGGAGCGGCAGCGGGTGGTGGCCCGAGAACAGCCGGCCTGTCGTGTGGACCTCGTCCACGGCGGCGTCGGAGCGGGAGCACGATGGCGATGGCGGGGTTGGCGCAGTCCGGACATGGACGATCAGCGAACTCGACACCACCGGCTTCCGGGGCCTGACCAACTGGTCCGCGACCGCGGTCAACAACCGAGGGCAGATTGTCGGCTTCGGCCTGAGGAACGGTGTCTACGTCCCCGTGATCTGGAACCCCGGCCCGGACGGCAAGGGGTGGAAGATCGCTGCGCTGCCTCTCTCGAATGCGTATCTCCAGGCGTGGCCGAACGACATCAACGAAGAGGGCCAGATCGTCGGGGGCGTCGCGTCCGTGACGTGGGACACGTTCCGCGCGGCGTTGTGGCAGCCCACGCCGGGCCGGACGAAGACCTGGTCCCTCGGCCTGCTGCCGTCCCTGAGCGCGGCGCACGTGTTCTGCGAGGCCATGGGCATCAACGGCCGCGGCGACATTGTCGGCTACGCCTGGGATGCCAACTACGTGGGCCCTGCGGCTCGCTGGTCCAGCAAGGATGCGCGGTTCGTCCAGTCGCTCGAGGAACTTGGGTTTCCCGCTGCGGACTGGAGCTGGGCGGTGAAGGTGAACGACGCGGGCGTCGCCGCGGGCGGATACGGCGCTGCGGATGACGGGTGGATGCGAATGGCCGCGATCCGCCTCCGCTAGGCTGACGACGAGCGCTGGGGCGACGATCCGTTCGTGACGCGAAAGGGCCACCACCGCGGTGGCCCTTCGCGCGTACGGGCCGCCCCAGGTGCTAGAATCCCGCATGCCAATCCGCGACCTTGCACGCCAGGCGAGGGTGCGCGGGCGCCTTCTGGCGCGCGCGTTCCTGCTGGTCTGGGAGAGCGCGCCCGGCTGGACCGGCGCGAGCATGGCGCTGGTCGCCGCGCAGGGACTGCTGCCGCTGGCGTCGCTTTATCTGCTGAAGCTGCTGGTGGACGCGCTGACGGCAGCGTTCGGCGCATCGCCGGCCGCATCGGCAGGAGCCGTGTCCGGCGCCGCGACGCCGGTGCTGATCGTCCTGTCGTTCGCCGCGGGCGTGGCGGTCCTCGAAGTCCTGTCTCGCACGCTCGCCTCCTACGTCGCTGAGGCCCAGACCCAGACCGTCATCGACCATCTTGCCGACATCGTCCACGCCCGGTCCGCCGCGCTCGACCTGAGCTACTTCGAGGACCCGCACTACTACGACATGCTGCACCGCGCGCAGGAAGAGGCGGGCTGGCGGCCGACCTACCTGGTCGGCAGCATGCTGCAGGCGGCGCAGGCGGCGCTCTCGCTTGTCGGCCTCGCCGGCCTGCTGCTCTCGTTCAACTGGGCGGTCGCCCTGGTCCTGTTCCTGGCGTCGATCCCGAGCGCCCTGGTGCGGCTCCGCTTCGCAGGCCGCCTCTACGCCTGGCATCGGACCCGTACCGCGGACGAGCGCCTGTCGTGGTACCACCACTCGCTGCTCACAGACGGCCAGTACGCCAAGGAAGTGCGGATGCTCGACCTCGCGCCAATGCTGGCGCGCCGCTTCCGCGAGCTGCGCGCGCGGCTTCGCGGCGAGCGGCTCGGCATCGCGCGCGGGCGCGTGACGGCCGACTCGATCGCCCAGGGCGGCGCGACGCTCGCCACGTTCGCCACCTACGGCGTCCTCGCCGTCGGCACCGTGCGCGGGGCTATCACGGTCGGCGGCTTCGTCATGTACTACCAGGCGTTCCAACGGGGACAAGGCTGGCTGCGCGACGTCCTCAATAACGTCGCGGACCTTTACGAGGACAGCCTGTTCCTCGGCGACCTGTTCGACTTCCTCGATTTGCAGCCGAAGACGGCAGGCGGCGCATCGCTTGCGCCGCGCCAGGCGCCGGCCGCAGGCGCGCCGCGCGAAGGCATCGTCTTCGACCACGTCAGCTACACGTATCCCGGGAGCACGCGCAAGGCGCTGGACGACGTGAGCTTCGTCATCCCGCCGGGACAGCACGCGGCCCTTGTCGGCGAGAACGGCTCCGGCAAGACGACCATCGTCAAGCTCCTGTGCCGGCTCTACGACCCGACCGAGGGGCGGATCACGATCGACGGAGTGGATCTTCGGGAGTGCGACCCGTCAGCGCTGCGACGGCGCGTCACCGTGATGTTCCAGGACTACGCACGATACCAGCTCACCGCGCGCGAGAACATCGGGTTCGGGGACGTGGAGGCGATGGCCGACGACGGGCGCGTGGCGGCGGCGGCGGGGCGGGCGGGTGCCGACTCGGCAATCGAGGCGCTTCCGAGGCGCTACGACACGACCCTCGGCAGGTGGTTCGAAGGGGGGGTGGAGCTGAGCACCGGCGACTGGCAGCGCGTGGCCCTCGCGCGAGCGTTCCTGCGCGACGCGGAGATCGTCGTCCTGGACGAGCCGACGAGCGCGCTCGACGCGAAAGTGGAGCACGAGGTGTTCGCCCGGCTCCGCGAGCTGGCGAGCGATCGGACCGCCGTGTTCATCAGCCACCGCATGTCAACGGCGCGTCTGGCGGACTGCATCTACGTGCTGGCCCACGGGAAGATCGTGGAGCAGGGGAGCCACGAGGAACTCGACGCGCGCGGCGGGACCTACGCCACGCTGTTCAGATTGCAGGCTGAGAGTTATCGGTAGGGCGAGGCCTTAGTCTTGCCTGGCACTTATTTCGACTTCTTTCCCCTCCGGGCTGCGGCGATCGGGTTGTCCGGCTTCCCGCTGCGATAGCCCTGGGTCAGGTCGGTGACGCTTCCGTAGACGACGAGCTTCGGGGCGCGATACACCTTCCGGGGCGTTGGCCGGCCGCTGGATTCCATCCTGCCCTCCCCTCCGGCTCGTCGCGTCCATGAAGAGGCCGGTCGATTTCACCGGCCCGTGCTCGGGCGTCCTGATCCCGGTATCGGCCAGACGGCAGATCTCCAATAGCGCAAACCACATGCCAGCGAGTAGGGCTGGCCTTTCGGCGTGTCAGTAGAGGTAGTTACGGCGTGTCGATGTGGCGCGGGCGTGTCGGTGTGGCGCGGGCGTGTCGGTGTGGCGCGTGTCGGTGTCGCGCGGGGCTTCAGCCCCGCGGGAGGCCCCGCCTGACGTCCGCCAGTATTGCTTCCGTCACCGCGCCGAGATCGGTGGCGTCATCGCGGACGGTCAGTTGGCGGACCGGGACGCGCGCGGCGAGGCGGGCGAAGACGTCGAGCGCGCGCGTCCGGAGCTCGGCGTCGAGGACGTAGTTCATGTAGGTGCGGGAGACGAGCGCCATCAGGGCCTCGTGCCCCTTCAGGTCATCGATCGCGGCGGGCCGGTCGAGATCGGGTCTGCGTTCGTGCAGCACATAGATCGCGCCGAGGGGTACCGGCCCGGCCGGGAAGCGAGTCCCGTCGGCCGTCAGTTCGAGGTGGCGCTTGTCGGTGGTGTCGCCGCCGTGCGGCAGCGCGTCCTCCGTGCCGTAGAGCGCGCGCACCGCGTCGGGCGCCAGTCGCACGACGTTGTGCCCTGGAAGCACGTGGTACTCGCCATCCGACTTGAAATCCAGCGCCAGCACATCGTCCGTCAGCGCGGCGAATCCGCGCCGGACGAACGCCGCCGCAGTCGTGGACTTCCCCGCGCCGGAGTGCCCGAGGAACGCCACGGCACGGCCGTCGATGACGACGGCGCTGGCGTGGAGGCAGGGCGTGCCGCGCAGGTGCAGCACGAAGCCGATGATGGGCCCGAACAGGCAGGTCAGGATCTCGCCAATCGGCAGGTTCGCGGGCCAGCGGGCCCAGACCCGCAAGCCCGCCCGGTCGACCAGGAACTCCGACGCGTCCCAGTAGCGCACGCGGTAGAACTCCTGGCCGCACTGCGACACGACCAGGGTCGGTTGGCCCGCCTCGTCCGTCTCCGCGTCCGTGTAGCACACGCGCTCCGGCGCCACGAGCAGCTCCGCAGGCCACGCGGACCCGCCGAGCAGCGACACTTCGAGATCGACGCTCTCCGAACGCGGCTCACCGCACGGTTGGTCGCGATCGATGCGGACGCGCAGGCCGAGCACGTCAACGCAGGACATGATCTTGCCCACCCCCAGTCTCGAGAGCTGGCGGCAACGACCGCGCCTGGAGGGTGGCGCAGGCGACCCCTCCCCTTGTGAAGAACCGCTGCACCGCCTCACCGTCTCTTCGTCTTGCGGTTGGGGCACACGCCGGGCCTGTCGCCCCCATCCCCAACCGCGCCATTGTTGGCCGGCTGGCGGTTCTCGGGACTCTGCCGATGGCGAATGTCCACGGCTCGCTTGGCGCCACCCTCCAGACACGGCCGGGCATCGAGGGCGAGACTGGGGATCGGCAAGAAGAGATGATTGGGGTTCGCGGCGGATTCAATGCGCGGCCCACGATTCCGGGAGGTCGTCTCCCTCGAAGGGCGAGAAGCGTTCGCCGACGTCCGGGTCGTCGTTCAGGACGAGGCCGCCGAGTTCCACCCAGGCGTGCGCCTCCAGGTGGCCGGCCGCCGTGCGGACGCCGATGCGCAGCGCGCTCTCGATGCCGCGGCGCCGCAGGATCCACCAGAGGGCGACGGACCGCGTGAGGCAGTTCGGCCGGCCGGGAATGCGGAAGGCGGCGGCGTTCACCAGCCGGCCAGCCTCGCGCGCGCGCTGTGCGTCGGGCACTCCCGTGCCTTCGCCGATGACGGGGTGGCGGGAGAAGAACCGGCAGACGCGCCGCAGTCCGAAGATGCGGATGGCAGCCGCTACCGAGGGCAGGAGCGCAACGAGATGGAGAACGAGGCGCCGGTCCGGCGCGGGCAGGTCCCGCCACTTGCGCCAGGCCGACTGCCGGCGCGCGTCGGCTTCGCTCATGGACGACCGCTGACGCCGACGTCTGCGAGGACCGCTTCCCGCACGCGGTCGATCTGCTCAAAGTCGTGCGGGTAGGACAGGCGCCGCATCAGCCCGGTGGCGGCGAGAGCGGTCAGCCGCGTGAAGTCGGCGGCGAGTTGTTCACGATCCGGCTCGCCAATCCGGTAGGTGCAGTCCATCAGGTCGCGAAATCCGTCGTTCCAGTCAGGCGCGACAATCTCGATCGACGAGCCGGGGTCCTGCGGCAGGAGGCGGTAGATTCTGGCAAGCGGAACGTCTTCGTTCGGCGGCGGCGCGCCGAACGACATTTGCCGCTTCTCTTCATCCCGCGGGATCGATCTTCCCGACTCCGCAGGAATGCCGAGTCGCGCGAGGGCCCTCTCCCGCAGCCTCAGGTCCGGCAGGCCGGGGTGGCAGCGAACACGCCCCTCGTGGTTCACCAGCGGGAGGCAGTCGTCGGCGAGAAGCGTGTAGCCGCGTCGGCCGAAGCTGGCCGCGAGCGTGGATTTTCCGGCGCCGCTCGTGCCAATGAAGCCCACCGCCAGCGAGGACGCGACGAGCACCGCGCTCGCGTGCAGGACGACCTGCGACAGGCTCAGGCAGAGCGGAAACGTTTCGTTGAGGAAGGAGTAGCGTGTGTAGTCCGGCGTCGCCGCAGAGCCCGGGTAGCAGACGATCGCCCTGGTGGCCGGGATGATCTCGAACTCCGTCAGCTCCGAGTTCTGCACCCAGCAGACCGACTTGTCCAGCTCGTACTGCAGAACGGCCGGCCGCGTGTGGCAGACGTCGAACGTGAAGTCCGGGGATTCGGCTGCCACGGGAGCAAGACCTGGGAACTCCAGGTTCGTCGCCACCGTGCATCCGAGGATGCGGTAGCAGAAGCTTCCGTTCCGCATCCTATCGCGAGTACCTGGTTACCACTTCCGCCACGAATTCGGCTGCTGCTGCCCGGGTGGGAAACAGATCGGCATGGGCGCGGCCGAGTTCCTCTTCGATCTCCGCGACCGTCTTCCGGCCGTCGCACAGGTTCACGACCGTGCGCCGTGCCGCGCCCCACGGGTTGAGCGTCGGCACGTGGTCCGGCCTCGTCCTGACCATGTCCTCGCGGCACAGCAGCATGCCCTTGAACGTGGAGTGCGCGAACTGGTGGGCTGGAACCGTCGCGCCTGCGGGGAAGACCCTGACGTCCCAGGAGATCATGGTGTCGCGCGAGAAGAGCGTCATGTGCACGAAGACGCGGTCGCCGGGCCCCACGCCCACCGAATGCCGGATCGGCAGGAAGACGTTCGCGCGGTTGATCCGCCGATCCGAGAGCGGGGAGTTGGTCATCGTCACGCTCTCGGACATCTGCGCCGAGAACCACCCGCCGATCCCGTCGAGGCGGCCCGGCCTCGAGACAGTCGTCCAGGCCTCGAGTTGGATGTGCGCGCCCGTGTATTCGCGGATGTCCACCGAGCCAGCCGTCGCCGACTCGCCCAGCAGATCCTCGGCGCGCAGCTTCGCGCCGTAGCCGGTGTTCGAGGCGATGTCGAACGCCGGGCGGAAGTCGAACCCCGCGCGCGGCTGTAACCAGAAGTCGATCTGAGGCCGCATCTCGTCGGACTCGATCGGCGCGAGGTGGAAGTCGATCCTCCCCGGGATCATCCGGCCGTCCGGCTTCATCAGGCGACGCCGGGCGTCGGCGAAGTACTCGAGGACGCCCGCGTCGAACCCGAACCGGCCGATCTGGTCGGCGACGACGACGTCCACCTTCTCGGGGAGATCCAGCCGGGTGGACAGTCCCTTGACGAAGACCACCCTGTCCTGAAGCCCGTTGGCCGCGCTGATCTCCCGCGCGAGGCCGACAAACGCCGTCTCCTCCACCGAGTAGACGCGCTTCGCGCCCGCGCGGCAGGCGAGCATACCGAGAATGCCGGTGCCGCAGCCAAGGTCGAGGACGAGGTCGCCAGGCCTGACGACTTCGCCGATGGCGCGCTCGAACGACTCGAGGCGCGGGATGTCCGCCAGGTACTGGCGGTGCTCGTCAACAACCAGGGACACTGAACGCTGTTTTCAGGGGAGGGACGAGTGGACTGTCGGAAGTTCTGAGTCTACAGGCAGTGCTTGCTCATGCCGGGCTGGCCGCCATCGGCCCCGCTGCCGGAGCCGCCCTGAGTCAGCTTGGTGACTGAGCCGTAGGCAACCAGCCGGGGCGCGGCGTAGGGCTTCTTCGGGGCGGATATCGTGGGGGTCGCGTTCACGCAGCTAATCTCCTGCTGTCATTATACCATCCGCGGCCGGACGTCCTTGTGGCGCCGGCGGTTGCCGCATGCTACCCACAATGGAGGATCTCGTCCAGTCTGGTCGAGGCCTTTATTGCGCAAGCAGCCATGTTTCGACCGCGTACGCTGACCACACAGCCCAAGCCCCTCCCGGGTTGCCGCCCGAACGGTAGCCCGAGAGGCCGTTCCTGCACATCTCGGCCAGGCGGCCTGCGTTCACCCATCCCCGGTCCGCGATGCGCATCCGTTCGAACAGCCTGGGCCCACCAAGAGCACGCAGCGGCTCCCAGATCAGGTGCGAGAACTCCGCCTTCGTCCGCCGTCCCAGGACCGAGTCGGGGAGCAGCCCCTTCATGGCGTGGCGCAGCAGGAACTTCCGCTCGCCGCCGCGCCTGTGGCACTCCTCCGGGACAGCGAACGCGAACTCGATGACGCGGCGGTCGAACAGCGGGTGGCGCTGGTCCACACTCTGCCGGGCAGAAGCCCGGCTGCACATCTCCCAGCTGAGCGGGAGCCAGCCGTTCTCGAGCGCGTAGAATCTGTTGCGCTGGGCGTTCGACGGGAACGTGCGACCCGCGTATATCGCGTCGCAGCGGTCGTCCAGGGTCGTGCGGGCGCGAAACTCCCTTGTCAGCCACGGCCACCGGTTCCGGCGTCGGTCTCTGGCTCCGAGAAGCCGCGAGAAGGGCCAGAAGGCCTGCGCCGCCCCTCGAAGGAGGAGCCGGAATGCCGCGTTTCGGCCGAGGTCGCCCACGTCGTGCATGAATTCCGACAAGGCGACGCCGAGACGGAACCTTCCGAGCATGTCCGGATAGGGGTTGTCCGCGCCGGAGAACCAGTCGTCTCCCCCCGAGCCCGTCAGGATCACCCGGAATCCGCGCTCGTGCTGCAGGCCCTCCCGCTGGGCCACGGCGAGGCTGACGGGATTGGCCGTCAGGTACCGGGACTCGCGAACTTCGCGGGCGAACTCTTCGACCTCTAGTTGCGGGACCGACGCGTTGTTCCGGAGGTTCCACATCCGGACGACGTCATCGATGTAGGCGCTCTCGTCGCACTTCATCCCAGGGAAGACCGAGGAGAAGGTCTCGAACCCCCACGCCGCCGCGTGCCCTTCGCGGAAGAGGTGCTGCGCCATGCCGACGACGGACGACGAGTCGAGGCCGCCGCTGAGCTCCGCGCCAATCGGGCCGTTGCTGCGCATGCGGCAGCGGACCGCATCGCGAAACAGCTCGAAGAAGCGCTCCGCGTATTCCTGAGGGTTCCCGAACCGGATCTGCCTGTCGAGGTCGATGTCCCAGTAGCGCTGGCAGCGAAGCCCGTCGGCGGTGACGATGAGGAAGTGGGCGGGCGGAAGGCGGCGGACGCCCTGGTATAGAGTTTCGTCGCGGCTCGTCACTTCGACCGCGAGGAACTCGGCGGCCAAGCCCTCATTCGGCGTCGTGTCGATCGACGGAGCCTCCAGGATTTGAGCGACCTCGGAACCGAAGACGAACTGCGAGGGGTCGTGGTGGTAGTAGAAGGGTCTGCAGCCCAGAACGTCACGGGCGCAGTAGAGCTGTCTGTCCTTCGGGTCCCAGATGGCGAAGGCGAAGTCGCCCAGCAGGCGGGCGGCGCAGTCGTTCTTCCAGAGGAAGTACGCGCACAGGACCAGTTCGGCGTCGGTGTCGTCGCGGGGCTGGACGCCTTTCGCGCTGAGGTCGCGCCGCAGTTCCTCGCGGTTGTCGATGCGGCCGTCGAAGACCAGGCGGAAGCGACCGGTCGAGTCCGACAGCGGCTGGTTCTCGGCGGCAGCTTCTGGCGTCGTATGGAACGCGCCGTAGCCCAGGGCCACATTCCCGCCCATCCATGCCGCGGTGCCATCCGGGCCCCACGGGCGCATGAGGAGCATGACCCGGTCGAAGACGTCCCGGTCGATCTCCCTGCCGTCGAAGTTCCAGATGCCTGCGATCCCGCTCATCTAGGAAATCAAGAGCTTTGCTTCGGGCAGATCCCTGCGGCGCCCTTCGGCCCGCTCAGGGCGTGGTGAGCTCGTCGAACCACGCGGCATAGTCGTCACTGAGAGACCGTGAGCAGCCCGTGCTCCACCAGCTCGCCGATCAGCTTCTCCATGTCGGTGCGCAGTTGCGCCGGCTCGACGTCGTACTCGGCGGCCAGGCTGTCGTAGGCGGCCTGTATATTGCGGGCGTCCGTGAGGAGCGTCCACATCCTCGTCCCGACCTCGTCGAGGCCGAAGTACTTCTCGGTCTTGAGGTTGAGGACGACCGACTCGCCCTCGAGGCTACGGACCAAAACGCCGTCGGGCACGGACACGCGCGCTGTGAACGGTATGTTCATTGGTGTGTGTGGCGGTCGTCGCCGTGGCGCGGGGCCTCGCTGTGGCGCGGGGCTTCAGCCCCGCGTGATGATCTTCCCCAACACCCTGAACGGCCGTATGACATGCAGCAGCGGCTTCAGGCGCGGCGGCAGTGGCAGGAAATCGTTGTCCGTCTGGTTCGCCTCAAGCGCCCGCCGCCACACATATCGGGCCTTGTCGCGGAGCGTGCCCGCCATCCGCAGCTGCATCATGGCGCCAGCCGGCCGGCCTGCGACGTCACCGTCCTCGGTGAAGAGGCTGCGTTCGATCTGCCGAGCGACGCTCACTGCAATCGTGTCGCGCCTGGCCTCCGCGATCACATCGGGCGGCACCGGCGCCGAAAGCAGATCGCCGGCAAGAAGCAGCGCAACGTGGAACATCCGCCGGGTTCGACGGTCGGCGAGCAGCGCGTGCCAGCCAATCGGGGCCACCCGCACGAGGTTGGCGACGTCGCAGATCCACCCTAGCGACGTCCAGCAGTGCCGCGCCCCGTGCAGGGCGAGACAGGCAAACAGATCGTCAGCGCCAAACGTCGGCAGCGCGCCGCCGGCCATGTCTAGCCGGTGGACACGCGTCAGCGCCGCATCCGTGTCGACCGATGGCAGGTAGTGTGGTGAGACGGCCCAGTGGAGGTCCACGTCACAACCGGCCGGTGTCGCCAGACCGATTTCGCAATTGCCGCTCAGGTCTGCAGCACCTGGGGCACCCTTCTGGACACACCCGTTCGCAATCAGAACCGAGATCGCTCGGGTTCTGTCGCCCGGCCGAACCAGGATGTCCAGGTCGCAGAACTCTCGGAGTGCGAGGTCGCCGTAGGCCCACGCCGCGAGTGTCGGCCCCTTGTAGGCGATGGCGGGAACGTTCTCGGCCTCCAGCCAGCCCATGACCGCTTTCAATTCGGCGGTCATCATCATGTTGCGGGCGGCATTCGCGAGGAATGCCTTGCGGAGATCTTCAGCGACCTCTGCCGGGATCGCGTCCGGGGGGTGCTGCCTCAGGCGCGAGTAGAGCAGCGGCAGCAGGCCGTGTCGGGCGGCCTGGCCCTTGACCGCTTCCCAGTCCGTCACCGCCTCGGCCGCCCGGCGCAACGCCGCGGCATCCGCGCCGACGCGAGCCGCCTGGATCAGGATGTCCACAAGCGGACGACCAGTCCTATGCCGACCGTGCTTCGGCCGGCCGCTGCACGAGGACCGGCTCCGCCGCCAGATCACCGTCCGGGCGAAGGGCCCCGAGAGGGTCCCTGACCTCTTCGAACCGGATTTCCATTCTGACCAGCCTCGCACCCGCCCGCGTACAAGCCTCCCGCGCCAGCGCAACCGCAGATTCGGGGATCTTGCGTGTCGAAATGACCACCGCGCCGACCCGGTTCGAGCGGACGCAGGCCTCGAGGTTGTTGACGTTCCCGACTATGGGCACGCCGTTCACGGTCTTCCCGACCCGCAGTGGGTCATCGTCGATGAACCCGACCGCGTGCAGATCCACGTGCCGGTTCGACAGCATCTCCCGCAGCGTGCTGGCGCCTCCCTGGCCGGCCCCATAGATGAGTGCGGGTACGCCGCCCTTCACCGCGCGCTCGCGGCTCGCATCCAGAATGCGATAGGACATCCGGGACCCGAGCGCGAGCCCCATTGCCACCAGCGCGTAGATCAGGAAGAGCGACATCGCGGCCGGCTGCTGCAGAACCACATTCACGCCAACAAACGCAAGGAACGACGCGGCGACGATTGCGGCGCAAATGCGCACGCTGTCGTAGACGCTGGCGAGGCGCCAGGATCCGCGGTAGACGCGCAGCAGCCAGAGGATCAGGACCGTCGTCGGAATCAGCGTGGCCGTCATGGCGGTTTGCAGTGCGCGGTACGACCTCAGCGTCCAGTCGTCGTGTTTCAGCCCGATCGCCGCGAACACCGCGATGCCGACAAACAGGATGTCGATGAAGACGACGAAGATCGAACGCCTGAGGACGGGCGTGTCGTACAGCCGCAGGACCACGCCGGAACGAATGACCGCAAACTCCTCATAGCCGAGTCGGCCGACGCCCACGAAGGCGGCCAGTAAAAGGCCGGCCAACAGGAGGCCGGCGCGTTCGGCCGTAAGGAACACCGAGACGAGGCCAGCGGCCGCGAGACAGAGGCCGGCGGCGTAGAGTACCAGAACGGCCCGTCGCTGGTCGAGTCCGAGGTCAAGCAGGCGATGATGCACGTGCTCCCGGTCTGCAGTGAAGATGCGGCCCCTCCCATGCCAACCGGCGGCGCCGATCGCCCGCCGCACGATCGACAGCAGTGTGTCGGCGACCGGCACGCCGAACACGATGATGGGAAGGAGTGTGGCGAAACCCGCGGACACGGTCGAGCCGCCGCGCAGCGCAAGGCAGGCCAGGGTGAAGCCAATGGCCGTCGCGCCCGTGTCTCCCAGGAAGCTCGACGCTGGATGGAAGTTGTAGGGGAGGAAGCCGGCCAGCGCGCCGGCGAGAATCATCGCGGCGACGGCGATTCCCGGCTGGTGGACGAGCAAGAATACCGCGACGAGGCTGCCGGCAGAGATGAATGCCAGGCCGGCGGAAAGGCCGTCCAGTCCGTCCACCAGGTTGAAGGCGTTGGTGACGCCGATCAACCACATGACCGAGATCGGCGCGGCCCACATGCCGATATGCACCGTGTAGCCCAAGACGTGCACGTCGGGGTTCAGGCTCACGCCGAGCGCCACGGCGACGATTGCACCGGCGACGTGGCCCGCAAACTTGGGACCCGCTGGCAGGCGCCTGACGTCGTCGACGAACGAGACGACGACGATGGGGATGAGCCCGAGGGCCAGCCCGAACCAGAGGGAGTCTGCCTTGAACACGGAGGTGGTGGCCGACACGAACGCGAAGACCAAGAATCGCAGCAACCATGACGGCCAGGCCCCCGAGACGCGGGGTCGGTGTGGCGTGGATCTTCCGCGCCGTGGGGCGATCGACAGCCCCGAGCCGCAGCGCCAGCCGACGGGCGAGGGGCGTCAGCAGCCAACTAAGGACTGCTGCGCCGATACCTGGCAGGACGAGAAACAGCATCGGCATAATTGGTCCGAAGGGCGGAACGAGTTCACTCTAGGCGTGTCGGCCGCAGGCCGCCGCCAGAAACGACAGGTACGTCCGGGCCCACGTCGTGCGATTGAACTCTCGAGCTACAAATTTGCGGCCGGCCGTTCCCAAGCGCAGTCTGAGCTCAGGGGCGGCAGCCAGGCGGACGATCGCATCGCAGAGCTGCGCCTGGTTCTCGGGCTCGATTGCGAGTCCGCCGCCGGACGCCTCCAGCACCTCGCGCGCCTCGCCCTCGACCCCGAGAATCACCGGCTTGCCGGCGGCCATGGCCTCGAACAGTTTCGACGGGAGCACTGTCCGGAAGACAGGCGAGCGTTTGAGTGTGACGAGACAGATGTCCGACGCGTCGAGGTATCCTTCGCAAGGGTGCGGGGCACAAGACCGGTGAACTCTACATTGTCCAAAGCGAGATCCCTCGCCCGCCTCCGAATTGTGTCGAGTTCCGCTCCATCGCCGACAACCAGGAACTTCGCACCCGGCGACGTCTGCGACAACGACTGCGCGGCGTCGAGAACGGTCCCCAGGCCATGCGCCATTCCCACCGTGCCGACGTAGCTTACAAGGACGTCGTCGGCCGCGACTCCGAGGCGGCGCCTGGTCGTTTCGCGATCTCCCGATTGCCACATGCCGACGTCGATTCCGTTCGGAACGAAGGCAAGCTTCTCTCGGTTGATGCCCCGCCGTTCGAGATTGAGCATGAACGCCCGGGTCACGCATACCACCAATCGCGCGTGGCGGTACATCCGCAGTTCCAGTCGCTCGAGGACGCGCAACAACACGCCCCGCGGAACCGCACCGACGGCGGCGACCGAGTCGGGCCACAGGTCGCGCAACTCGAAGACCCACGGGATTCCCTTGATCGCGCTGGTCAAGTAGCCGGCGAACGCACAGAAGAACTGGGGGGACGTGGCGACGATGATGTCGAAGCGGCCGAGGCGGAACGCGCGCCAGGTGGCGGATGGTACGAAGGACAGGTAGTTCAGCGTTCGTCGCACGACGCCGGCGTTTGCCGCCAGAAACGTCCACACCCGATGAATCGTCACGCCCTCGAGCGTCTCCCGCATGTACCAGCCGGCGTTGTAGCCGCTGAACGGGACGCCTCTGGGGTGGCTCGGCACACAAGTCACGACATGCACCTCGTGCCCCTGCAGTGCCCATTCTCGGCAGTGCTCGAAGGTCCGGTTGGCGGGAGCGTTCACCTCCGGGGGGAAGTAGTGCGAGAGGAACAGGATGCGCAAGGAGCGTTGCTACGTGAACGAGATGGAGAAGTCCGTCCGAATCGAGTCGCGGAAGCGGACGGTTGCCGTCAGACACTGGCGCTCGAGTTCGAGGCCGAATTCCGGATGATAGGGAGCGCCGGAGCGCACCCATTCAAGAGCTTCCGACCGCACCTGCGCGATCACGCGTCCGCCTTCGATCGCCCGCCACGCCCGCCCGGCGCCGGCGAGTTCGATCCCGGGTGCGAAATGAAGTCGCACGCGCGCCGTGTGTTCGCCCCGGGCAAGTACGGAATCGACCACTCGTAGAGCCCCTCCAAGAACGCCGGCTGAACGGTCGTGAGCGCTGTCTGCTCCAAGCCCGTGGGCGCCCGAGTATCCAGCGGCTGTGCGCCATCCGTTCCCTGGCGTGTCCTCCACCTGCGGCGGTCGACATAGCGGACGTCGCCCGCACCTGAACGCCGCCCACACCTCGGACTGGTCTCGCCCGTCAACCTCCACCGTGTTGTGGGCCGCGGTGGAGCGGTCGTGGGTGCGGTGGGCCCCCTCCGCGTAAGAAAACACGCCTGTATCCGTGATCAATTGCCGGCCGTGGACACTCAACTCGAAAGACAGGTTGTCCGCGTGCCCGTGGCCTGGCTGATGGTCGGGACCGAGCGGGCCGCCGTCAAACAACAGGTACGATGAACCGTCATGCCAGGAACAGTAGCCAGAGCCTTCCCCCCTCGCAGCGAAGTCTATCCGAGCGTCTTCAGCTGTTCCGAATCGAGCCTGCAACTCGGCGAGTGTCGGGGCGACCCCGAGAGCGGCGTCGTTGACGAGCGCGTACTGACCATCCGGATGAACCAGCCGGCCAAGGCCCCGCAACAGCCGGCCTCCAGTTGCGTGCGACAGGGCGGTCACCAACCCAGCTTCTCGGTGCTGGCACTGGCCTCCGACTTCTGCGAGACGGAGAAGTCCGTGTACGAGGAGTGCCTGGTACATCGGGCTGCGCTCGTCGTGTACGTCGTCACTCAGAACCTGCCCAACCACTTCCTCCCGCATCAGGCTGGAGCCCAGCCTCAGCCAAGCGTCGGCGCGCGGCCCGGCGAAGCTGAGGCCGGCCCAGCACAGCGTTATGGCGTTCTCCGCCACGTGGTTCCCGAGAAGATGCAGTTCGATCTGTCGCGAAAGCGCCTCCGCCTGTGAGGCGATACTGCGAACCAGCCGGTCGCGGTGGTGTGACGGAAGACCGGGGTTGGCATGGATCCACTCGATCCACTCGCGAATGCGAAGCGAAAGAGGGTACGGCTCCCAGCCGGGAGACCGAACGTCCGTGTTGCAGGCGATCCAGTCGTCGAGCAGTCGCCACGCGTCCGCCCCCGCGAGCCCCCAAAGGTACTCGAAGTAATGGAGGTTGTAGGTCCAAAGTCGCGGTGCGCCGTCGGGAGCCCAGCGGTCGTTCGCGGATCTCTGGCGGCGTGAATTGAGGAATCGGAAACTGTTGCCGTCGAACCCGCACGCGTGTTCCCTTGCGGGTCTCACGGCTCGACGACCTGGGAACTGAACGTCGTCCGGAACTGCCGGGATCGATCGAAGCGGCAACAGGCTGCGCTTTGCCCTGTTTGTGGCCTGCACCGGCCGCAGGTGCCGAACCGTGTTATAGAGTCGGGGAACGTTCACTGTCGATTCAAGCGCGGCCGGGACTCAGACCACTCCTCGAGCGCATCGGCGACACGGCCCGCAGCGTCGCCGTCCCAGACAGGGATGCCGGGCGGTCGCGGCCAGTTCCCGGAAAGCGCGTCGTTGAACGCCTTGCGATTGCGAGCGGGGTCATTCCCAACCAGTCGACACGCGAAGCGCGCGCGACCGGCGCAAGCTTAGTGACATTGGGCCTAGCGCCGGCGCCGAGGTCAACGAGAAGCGTCACGCTGTTCGATCACCAAAGCTGAGGGTGGGATGTCGAACGGCACGCCTTCGCGGAGGCTGCGAACGGCGAGAATCGATGCCAGCGTGACGGCGTAGAGATGCTCCCACGGAATTGGCCATCTCCCGGACTTTACTGCCTCTGCAAAGGCGCCGACCTCCGCCTTATGGCCCTTGTCTTGTGCGCCGAGTCGAACCCGGCGGGTCTTGCCGTTGGAGCACGTGGTCACCTCGCGGAAGTCCTCGATAACCGCTACTGCGCCTCCGCCAATGACCTCGACGCGCTCCTTAGGAAAGGCCTTGTCACCGCCTGAAAGGTAGGCAACGTTCGAGATGGAGCCGTTGGCGTGGCGGAGCGTGATGAAGCACTGGTCGTCGGTGATGGATGGCGCATTGACACCGCCGATCGACTCGGCGAAGACGCGGACAGGTCGGGAGCCTGTCAGGAAGGTCGCCAGGTCAATAGCGTGGCACGCTTCGCCGATAATGCGCCCGCCGCCCATGTCATCGTCCTGCGTCCAGTGGCTGGCGGGAATGGCGCCTGCGTTGAACCTGACCGACACCGTCACCGGCGCCGTGATCGCGCTCAGGAACTTCCTGACGGCGACGGCGGCCGGCGAGAACCGCCGATTGAACCCGACGGTGAGGACCGGCAGGTTCGGGGAGAGCTCTCGCAGCACACCCTCAAGTTCGATCAGTTGATCCTCGGTCACGGCAAGCGGCTTCTCGACGAACACGTGTCGGGCTGCCTTCAGCGCGCGTGCGACCTGATGCGGGTGCTCGGCATGACGCGTCAGAACAAAGACCGCTTCGACCTGTTCGTCACCGATGACCGCGGCTTCGTCCGAGGCGGCCCTGGAGAAACCGAACTTCGAAGCGGCCGACGCTGCCGACAGTCCCCCCGAGGAACACAGCAGGCGGGGCGAGTACTCCCCGGAGTTGGTGATCGCCGGCAGCAATACCATCCTTGCGAAGTTGCCGGCACCCAGCACTCCGATTCCGATTCGACCCTCCGGGTCTCGCTTCCTGGGTGGTGCCGGTTGAATGCTGACCGGTTCGTCGGTAAGGGTGCCGGGGTACTCCAGCAGCACGCCCAGATAGGAGGACTTGCCCTCTTCGATCAGTTCGTACGCTTCGAGAGCCCGATCCATCGGAAAGCGGTGGCTAACAAGTGGAGAGAGGTCGAGACGCCCGTTTCCCATCAGGTCGAGAATGGCCTGCATGTTGCGCTGCTCGGTCCAACGCACGTAGGCCGGCGGGTAGTCGTGGCCCCGCTCTTCGTAGTCCGTGTCATAGCGGCCCGGCCCGTACGAGCAGGACACGACGAACTCGCACTCCTTGAAGTAGAAGGGCCGCCGGTCCAACTCGAGGCCCACGACGCCCACCAGCACGATCCGCCCTTTCTTGCGGACGGCGCCGGCCGCCAGCTCCACGGGGCCGTTCGAGCTGGTGGAAGCGGTCAGAATCACCGCGTCGGCGCCCAATCCGCGCGTGACCTCCTCGACCGCGTGGGCCGAAAGCCCGGGGCTCGCCTCCGCCGCTCCCATGCGCCGAGCCAGGTCACACTTGATCGCGTCCGGGTCCGTGCCAATGACCCGGACGCCGGAACTCTTGAGAAGCGCGATGGTGATCTGACCAATGAGTCCCAGGCCTACGACCAGCGCCGTAGAACCGATTTCCAGTTTCGCGAGTCGGACGCCCTGAAGCGCGATGGCCCCCAGTACCGGCGAAGGCAGCGTGGTCCAGCGCCACCCCTTCGGGCACGCTGGCGCAAAGGCGTCTTGGAACGCAGACGACCTCCGCGTGGGGGCCGTTCGAGGCGACCCGGTCCCCCGGCTTGAGTTCCTCGACGCCAGCCCCAACGGCCAGCACGGTCCCGGACGATGAATACCCCATCGTCATGGGTTCGTCCAGCCTTGCCCGAACCTGCGCAACCGTATTGAGCAAGCCCTCGTTCCTGACCTTTTCCAGCACCCGCCGCACGTGGTCCGGCCGCTCGCGCGCCTTGCCCAGCAGCGACTTCTGCGCCAGCTCCATCGCTGTCTTCTCGGTCCCCGCGGAGATCAGCGAGAAGGCATTGGCGATGAGCACCGTTCCCGGCCGCGCCAGCGGCTGCGGGACCGCCGTCAGGCTGCGCTGGCCGTTCTTCAGACTCTGAACTACTTGCCGCATCGTTACCCCGTTCTCGGTCCTCGCAGCTGGGCCAACTCTCCCGCCGAGATTCTTCGGCTGGTCTCTCCAGAAACAGCCATTTCAGAGGCCATGATGGTCATGAGTGTCGGAATCCAAAGATCCTGCAGGGTATAGTCCACCGGCTCCTGGCTGGTGTTTCCTTGCGCCCATCGTGCACAAGAGCGGAACATGGCTCGGTGCCCCCGGTCCCGCAGGCCCCACCAACGCTTCACCACCGCCCCCCCCCGCCGCCAGTATGCCGACCGATAGTCCTCGATGACGAAGGTGCTACCGCCGCGCCGCGCTTCAACACGCTCTTGAACGCCCAGAGTGCCGTCGCCCCGCCCGGTGCCTATGATCGTGGCCTGCGAACCGTCCTCGAATTCGATCACAATGCAGGTCTCTTCGTCACGGCGCCCGTCGACGACCGGCGCCGTGACGCAGAGTGTCACGGGGTCGCGCTTGCGGCACAACAGGAAGGCCAGGTCGATCCAATGGCACAGATTGCCGGTGATTCGTGTTCCCTGGTTCGGCCAATAGTACCAATGTCCCCTGGGGATGCTGGCCTCACGCACGGTACACACCACTGTGGTTGGGCCGTCGTCCCGGTCCAACGCAGCAAGGGCGGCTAGCGTGAGCGGCGCGTACCGCCGGTTGTAGCCCACACGCCAGCGCTGAGGAGATTGCGCGCACACGGCGTGGAGTTCGGCCAATTGGTCTCTGGTAGTCGCCGGCGGCTTCTCGACGAACACCCTCTTCCCGGCCCGGAGCCCGATCACGCTCAAGGGCGCGTGCGTCTCATGGAAGGTTGTCACTACCAATAGACCGGTCCCGGGGTCTTCCACCGCTCCCATCGGAGCGGTAGACGCTCGGGCGGCGCTGAGGGCCTTCTTGACGAGTGCCGCGCAAACGGGGTCGCGGTCGACAACCCATCCGCATGCCAGGCCTCCGTGCAGCAGGTGATAGGCGGTTTGGGTCCGTGCATAGTTGCCTGCGCCGATGACCGCGAAGGAGCCCTTTTCGCCGTTGGCAATCGTCTTCTCCTCCAGCGTCGGGAGATCGTCGCCTCCTACTGACGACAGGCATCCAGGCGGGCTGGCCACGCCTTCAGCTTCGGCTTGCGCGAGCGCCTCGCACAGGCGTTCCCCATCGAATCCACTCGGCAGGCACGGCTTGATGCCTGAAGCCGGGTCGTAGCCGACCAGCGGAGAGAGCCATGTCCTCATGCGCTCAATGTTTCCTGGCTCAGCCCCCGCGAGTAGGAAGAACGCGGCCAACGCCCGCGTGCCGTTCCGATATCCGGGGACAGGAAACACGAGTTCGCGGGCAAAGGGCGCACGTGGCGTCCATTGCGGGTGCCGGGTCCCAATCACGAGGACGGCCGTAGCGTCTGCCAGCCGCTTCCCAGCCCCGATCACAATCCCGCGCGAGCCACGCACTATCTCTTCGATCCTCCGTGAGCGTATCTTCCGGATGGTCTCGCCTAACCCATCTACCTTCGCGTAGCGCAGAACCCGGCGCAAGTCACGTGGTTGCCGAACGAAGCCGCTCTCGTCCGACGGCCCTAGAGTCAGGCAAGCGTCGAGGCAGACAAGCTCTTCCCCTTGGCCCGGTAGCCACTCCGGGGTGTTTATCCAGCCGGCTCTACCAGTCAGTGTCTTCATGCTCGGCCAGCTTGCTGGTCAAGCTCACAACCCGAAGGGCGACTCTCCGGCGGGACCCGTTTCAGCAGATGTCCGCCGCCTCCCGGAACATCTTGAGACTCATTGCCGGACTGGTCGCATTCTCAGCGTAGGACGTGGCGTACGCGCGTGCGGCGGTGCGCATCTGTTCCCGAGCCGCCGGCGTCATGCCATTCAACTCCGCCAGGACCTTCCGGTAACCGTCCTCATCATCCAGCGGCACCACCCACCCACAGCCCTTTTCACGTAAGTCTTTCCAAGGAGTCCGGTCGCTGATGATGGGTGGGCAGCCCGCTGCCAGCGCCTCAAGGATGACGTGGCCGAAGTTCTCGCCGCGGGTGGGGAAGAGCATCCCGTGGTAGGAAGCGAGGAGTTCCCGAACCTCGTTCGGCTTCACCGGGCCAAGGTAGTTGACGGTGACGTGGTCCGGCATACTCGCGATCAGCCTCCGTAAGCGTTTCCAGTACGCCGCGTCATCCACGGGCCCCGCGATGTCGAACTGAACCGGGAAAGCAACGCCGGCGAGAACTGACAGCGCGACATCGAGATTCTTCTTCGGAGAGATGCGTGAGAGGAAGGAAACCAGCAAGGGGCCGCCGTCGGGCGGCGCCTTCACCACCACTCGAGAAGCGACGTTTTGGTTGGAGAACTCAGGCACCGTCCACGTAACTGCTTGCGCCCCGGCCCAGCGTAGGATTTCCGCTCGTTCATCCTCATTGGTCGCGTGCCATTTCACACCCTTCCACAGGCGGATCGCCTGCGCGGCCAAGAGGAAAGCCGCCTTCCTCCATCTCTTGACGCTCAGCGCTCCCGACGACAACTGGTTGCGCGGCGCCACCAATAGCGGTCGGCCCCCCAGGCAGTTCAGCCTGTGCAATAGGACCGCCCAAAGCCCCCACTTCCGAGAGAACATGTCGTTCAGGTAGACCAGATCGCAGGGCTGGCCCCGCAACAAACGCGTGACCTGCACCCATCCCGCGAAACCTGGTGGAAGGTAGAATAGGTGTACGGCCTGTCGAACGATGTGGCCGTCGACTGGAAGGTCTGGGTATCGACTTTGTTCTCCTACGTCCCTGTCGGCTGTAGCGATGGTAAGGGCTGCGGCATCCCGCAATCTCTCGACCAAGGACTCCACGCTGGCTACGGGCCCACCACCCTTGTACCCCGGGCGGTATGTGGGCACTAGCACCAAGATGCGCGGCTTCGCGTCGTGCGCTCCCGTCCCCGACGAAGAGCATCTGCCGAATGCCGTCCGGAGTTCAGACACTCTGCCGCGAGGTCTGGCGGGGTGCGAATCACTCGGCATCTGCTAGCCTCCGCTAACTGGCTGGCTGACGTCGCGCTCCGCGCGACTGCGGTAGTGCATGGCGAACCCTCGCGCCTGCCTGCAGGGGCAGAACAACCCTAACCACCCAGGAAATGGCGATGGCGTTGGCCAGCAGAATGAATGGCGATAGCACCGCCATGTTGAAGCGCCACTCTTCGAGGAACGTCGCGAATTGAAGGAAGCTGTACCATGCCGCCCAGTAGACCGGCGTGGTGGAGCCGGCCTCGAGGAGCCAGTCGCTGACTCTTCTATAGAGCAGACCCAGCAGCAACAGTCCAAGCGCTGTGCCCGGCCAGCCGTACATCCAGTAGAGTTCTGGGCCGATGTGAATCGCGGTCGAGCTAGTCCACCCCCCGTACGCGCCGGAGCCGCCTGTCAGCACACTCGTAAACCACCCGGAAGGATCCCATGAAGGCTTGTCAGGCCAGAACAGCCTCGGGATGAATCCATACATCAGGTTCCTGAGGAAGAACGCCCCGAGGCCCCCCTCCTCATCCGCCAGATAGATCACTGCCCCCGCCTCGTTGACACTACCGAAGCGCAGCTCGAAGCGGTCCCATGAATCCTGTATAGTCTGAGCCGTCCCCGCCTGCTCCACATTCCGCCGCACGTCGCTTGCCACTTCGCTAACCGAGGCGCCCTTCGCACGGGTCCCCCAATTGGCGTTCCTGTATCCCTGGACGTAGGGATACACGAACACCAGTAGCAGCACCACGCCCACAGAGGCGAGCGCTAGGCCTCGGCCCGGCTTCCTCAGCAAATACGCGGCGCCAACGGGAAGAAGCACAAAGAAGAAGTCACTCTTCATGCCGGAGGTGAGGGCATTGCCCATAAGTGGCAGGAGGGCCGCATACGCTGCCCAACGCAGCCTCCCGGATGTGCCGTAGTCTCTGCTGAATGCGAGAAGGGCAAAGACTGCCCCGTAGGCCAGGCCGCTGGTGGTCGACACCACGTTGCCAAGTCTGGCCATCGTCGTGGGGAAGAACCAGTCGGCGAGGTAACCAGAGAGGCCGATCGCATAGGCAACCCATAACTGGTGGTCCAACCGTGCCATCGACGCTGGAGTTTGCGGCAATGGACGCCGGGACTTGCCCGAAAGGGCCCAGCCGACGCAGAACGCGGCGGTGCCCAGGAGCGTCACCCATTCGGCCTTCGCCGAGGCCGCGATGTAGTCGCGAGATGGGACCGTCCAAAAAGGGGAGGCGAGGTCGGCGGCCTGGCCCGTCACGTAGACAAGTCCCACGAGGCGCCTTAGGGCGTAGAGGCCCAGAAGCCCCGTCAGCGGATTGACGACCAGCGCTTTGTGCTGGGTCCTACCGAACCGCAGTAGGAGCCAGAGCGTACCGCCAAGATCTGCGGAAACCGCGCCCGCCAACCTTTCCCACGTCTCCGCAGGGTAGGTAACATAAGCGGCCACACCGCCCACGCCGGTGACCATCGCGGCGGTCATCAGGAACCTGGCGAACAGAGGGGGCAGGGGCAGCTCCAACCCCAGCCCCAACTCTAGCGCCGAAGAGCCCCAGGCCTCCCCGACGCGCTTAGGCACCGTGGCGCACCGCAGGGAAGGCCTCCTCCGTTCCGCCATCTCAGTGTCGAAATTCACAGTTCCCGAACCATGCCCAGGATCGTCGCCAACCGATGCCGGTAGGTGTGCTCCGCCAACGCACGTCTCGCTCCAGCTTCTCGAATCGCGCGCATTCTCGCGGGCTCTTTCCGCGCCCGGTCGATGTGCGCGACCAGCTCTTCGAACGTGCCGAACGTGAGTAGTTCTCTCCCCGGCTCGAAGCACTGAACGACGGCTGGGCGGTCCTCCACTAGCTGCAATCCGCCCGCCCCGGCGATTTCAAAGGCACGGCAGTTCAACGAATTGCCTTCGGCGAGTTGGAACGTGTTGAGACACGCGAGGGCTTCTCCGAAGACGCGGCTCTTTTCCTCGCGCACGATGTACCTGCCGGTGTGGGCCTTCCGGTAGACCGGGTCGGACCATCTAGGCGGTTTCGCGCCGTAGAGGCCGACATCCACCCCACGCTTCATGAGCTGTAAGCAGACGGCTTGTCTGTAGGCGTATGAGTTGCCCGCAACTGCAATGCTGTTGTTGCACTGGCCTGCGACAGGCCTGTGCCACAGGGGATTCATGGCCTCATGGAGGACGTGCGCCCCAAGGCCAACGAGCCGCAGTTTGGCGGCGGCCGCGGCATCCTTTACGAAGACAAGGTCCCACCCTGGATCGACCATTCCCCAGCGCCGGCTGTTGGCGGGGGGATCCCCCCACCAGAGGACCCGGCCGCCAGGGCAGATGCTCCCGAGTTCCTGCAGGATCTGCGGATGCAGACCCCGCGTTAGCGACAGGTACTAGCTGTGGCTTGATCTGCCTCGCGCGCTTGAGAACAGCCTGATCCTCTCGCGCGGGCCTGTCCCCCGTGAGCCTCTCCTCCAGCGCCCTGATGACTTGCCTAGCAAGGGAGTGGTGGGCCTCGTGGTCCACTTCCGACACGTACGCGACTTCATGGCCCATGGATACCAGGGTGACGCCCACGTTGTCGGCAAACGAATCTTCGTAGGCGGGGGTTGCGATCAGAACCCTCATGAACCGCACCGGTGAGCAGACAGAGCGTCGCCGTGCGGGTCTCGAAGGCTCTCCAGCAGACGAACAACCGACTTCTCATTCTCGTCGAAACAAGCCCTCTTCAAGGCACCTCCAATCCTGGCCTGCCAGTCTCTCCTTGCTTCCGGATCGAGAGCCATCCGGAGAACGAGGGCAAGGTCCTCAGGATCGTCATGCCGGAAGATGAGTCCCGAGGGCCCTGGCTGAACCAGGTCCGGACCGGCGCCCACGACATCGCTGACGATGCAGGGTGTGCCGCACGCCATGGCTTCGTTTACGACAAGGCCCCATGGTTCGTGCCTCGATGGCAGAACAAGGATGTTGGCGGCGCGGTAGTAGGCTGGAAGCGCAGACTGGTTCACGAATCCCTCCCAGTGGACTCGGGCCAATCCCAGCTCGGACTGGAGATTCCTCAGCATGGGCTCCAACCCCCCCGACCCGACGAAGACCAAGTGCGCTTTCGGGTAGTCGAGCAAGGCGAACGCCTTGAGCAACAGTTCCGGTGCTTTGGCGGGAATGAGCTTAGCGCAGAAGAGGAAGACAGTCTCGCCCTCCGGGGCCGCCCATCTCCTTCGTAGCGTCAGGGCTTGCTCTGCTTGTCGTTCGCTTTCTATCCGGAAGAACTCGTTGTCCACGGAGTATAGGCTCTGAGACACTCGCTCCGAAGGCGCGCCGTAGCGGAGCCAGTATTCCGTGTTCCACGTTCCGATGGCGGCAAAGCCCGAGACGCGAGAGAAGACAATGGGAAGCATCAGGCGCTTGATGGCCCATTTCACGGGTTCCTTGCGGCCACGTTCGTGGGTTTCCCCTCGCATCAGAATCGGGACATCGAGCTTCCTCGCCGCCAGCATTCCCGCCCAAGCTGCGGCGGTCGCGTAACCGTTTACCAAGACGGCCTGAAAGCGGCCCGCTGCGAGCCTGCTGGCCAAACCGGTAGGGAATCGATCGCCGGCCGGTCCGTGAAACAACGGGCACCGGATTGACGGCAGAAACTCGTGTTCGTAGCCTTCGGTCAACGGGACGTCCCAGGCAAAGGTCCTGCCGAAACCTGGATCGAGCGTGGGCTCCAGGCCATGGGAACAGGCGTAGAACACCTTCACCTCGATGTCCTGGCCGGCAGCGAAACGCCGCCACAAGGGGACCTGATATTGAATGGGATGAGTTGCGACGGCCGCCAACCGAAAGGGCTTTCTGCTTCGCATACGATTCATGCGCTTCTGAGCCTAACCATCAGGTCTGTTGTGTAAGTGCCGCCCTTAGCGTTGGCCACTTCGAGCACGAAACAGTCGCGAATGGCGGGCGGTATACACCGCCCTAGGAGCCGCCGTGTTCCGCTGAGACAGCCAGGAGGCCCAGGGGTCGCACTCGCGGAACTCCATCTCTCCAGAGAAGCCGGAGAGCGGCACCTGTTGGCGGAAGTTGTTGTGCGTGAAAGCCCACTCGCGCGGGTGACACGCCAGGGGCGCGTGACGCCCCCAGCCCCTAGAGGAGCCCGTGGGCGGCATCCTCGTAGTCGGCCGCGTTGGCTGGACCACTCTGTAGCAGGTCGTCGTTATGAACTTCCGCGTGATCTGCGAGGTTGCGCTGCCCATGGCCTCAAACCTGACTTCGGCAGCTGTGGCTCGTGAAGTCCTGCGCGGTAGGTCGCTCGCACGCGCTGCTTCGGGATGTTGCCACGGTCTCGGCCCTATGGATCGCTAGCCATGGGCATCGCCGGTGCACATGTTGATTGCTCAAACACGATGCGGGCCCATACGAACGAGTTCGGTGATGAACTGGCGAGGGCCCATTCCCATTGCCCTAGAGTGGAGCACTGTCAGGCATATACTTACGCTCGCATAGGCAAGCAGCGATGCGGACGCCGCACCCATGGCTCTTAGTGGTACCAGCAGCAGCGAGAGCGCTGCGATCGTCACGACCAGGCCCAAGAGTTCGGCCCACAACACCGCCCTTGTACGCCCCAGACCTTTCAAGCCTTGTTCGCTGAGATTGTTGTAGCTCGCGAATACGCCCGCCAGAAGCAGGACCCACGCAACAGGCACGGCGCCAGAGAAGCCCTTTCCAAATAGAACAGGCACAAGGGGCACGGCGAGCAGTCCCATCACCAGTGCCCCTGTCAGCGCCCCGGCCAATCCCACTCGCAGAGACTTGACTATCAGGCGGTGCTGCTCGTTCGAATGCCCCAACGCTGCAACGGCAGGGAAGAGCACGGCGCCGATCGCCGAACTCACCAGATCCATCGCCCCAGCCCACGCCACGGCGACCACGTAGACACCAAGGATGCCCGCTGGCAACCACGCCGCCATGAGTAGTTGGTCCACCCGCAAAGTCAGGTACTGCGGGAGCGTGCCCAACAAGACTGGCAAGCCAAACCGCAGGAGGCCTGGCCAGTGTTTTACCGACAGATGACCAGAGACACCGGTCATTCCCAGCCCATAAAGCCCCATCAGCAGTGCCAGCCCAAACGATGCAACCAGCTGGACGCCGGCGACCATCGCCGGTATGCGAATGTCGCGCGCATAGCAGAAACCCAGCACCGCCAGCCACAACAAGGGCGCAGAAAGCCTGAGCAGGTTCCATCGCAAGGTGTCCTGTCGAGTTCTTAGCAGGAAGACAGGGAGGCCGGAGAGCGCGTTGGCGAAGATGAAGAGTAGGTACCACCGACCCATCTGAAGGACCGGCGCCGATTGGGCCTTGAGTAGGAGCGGCATGGCGATCCATCCGCAGGCAAACAAGGCTGTCCCAGCGACGACGGAGAGGACAGTTGCCGACAGCGCGATACTGCCATCGCGCTCCTTGTCCCTTGCCCCCAAGTAGATCACTGCGTCGAACACGCCTAGCGTCGCGAAGGATGAGATGAACATGGCCCAGGACTGGATCGCTGCGAGTTCGCCGCGCCCCTGGACACCCAGCAGCCGTGCCGAAAGGACACCGCTCAACGTCCCAAGCGCTGCTAGGACAACATTGGTGACAAGCGTTGATGCCGCCTGGCCCGAAAACGCTCCCGGTGACGCGAGAGGCTGTATCCTGTGCAGAAAGCGTGAGTATCTACTGCCCGCGCGCCTGCTTGTCAACGTTCTCCCCCTAGCCGACAAAGCACCAACCGCCGACTGCACTTCGTTGGCGGTTCCACCCACCATTCAGCGCCGCCCGAGGCTCGTTCTACACCGCTCAGTATTGGGCCCTCGGGATGTGCCGCCTTTCAATCATCTCGTCCATGGCGCGGCGATTGCGCCAACACAGCAATCGAAGAGACGCTGCTACCCGGCCCGCTCGCTTCAGCCACCAGCCCGAACCGAAGCCGGTTGGCATCCAGCGCATCCATTCCCTGCGTGCGGACGCATAGGCACGTAAGCCCCCTCTGATTCCCGCCCAGAATCCAGCCTAGCCACCCTAGGTGCTGGTTCAGCCGGTGTTCAGTTTGGAGAGTGCCCGCCATACACTTCCCCCCTAAGCGGACCGAGGGCATGCAGAGAGCCAAGGCGTAATTGAGCCAGTTGACTGCTCTCGGGAAGGCTTCCAGACAACCCGGCCTAGGATGTGATTTCACGACTGCAAACCCTGCACTCGATAGCAGGCGTCTGATTGTGATTGGAGAATAGGCGCGTAGGTGGGTGGGCTCGTCCTCGTGCCGGTATGGCACGGAAAGCCACAGCTGTCCTGTATCACTAAGCGCAGTGGCAATGTGACCTAATGCTCGGAAGTCGTTCTCCAAGTGTTCGAGAACGTCACGCATGATGATTAGATCGTACGGACCTCTTGCCTTCTCCCACGTGCCTGCATCAGCCACATCTCCGAGGTAGGTGGGCTCTCCCCAGGGATGACGCACAATATCGAGAGTCTCTGCGTTGTAGCCGTGGCCCAGCAGCCAGAAATAGTCCCGGCCTCCCCACGGGCCAATAATCAGGATTCGTGCGGACGTAGGCGACAGGCGAAGTGCCGCCACAGTATCGAGCAGGCTTCGTCCTATGCTGAAGGAGGAGGCGAACGCAGTAATCACGGGCCAGTAGGGCTCAGGCACCTTGTCGGGTTGAGGGACCAGTAGTCGAAGCGCCTCCTCGCGTATGGCGTTGAGCCTCTTTGCCATCACTCCGGTCAAAGTAGTTCCCTTCTTTCTGGCAAACCAGGTGCTCGGCGGAACAGATGTCGCGCGCGTCTACTGGAACACCGCGGACAGCGGGTCTCTGCATTGACATCGCCAGGCCGAGTATCGCGGTTTGACAGCTTCCAGGCAGATACTGTAGTAGGGCCACCGAATCAGAGCAGTCACGGGCTTGTCCAGCAGTAAGGGTAAGAACCGAAATGGGAGGATGATTATCCAACCAAGCAAGGGATGGACTCTCGAAAGGACCCTCAGCATCGCAGTTACCTTCTGGCTCACATTCCCACTGCAATACGAGAAGCGTTCGGGCACCAAGCCTGCCTGGTTGCACAGCTCCTCAAGCATTCCCCTTGAATAGCCTCGCCGAACATGTCCGCCATCCTCCACGATTGAGAAGGGCCCGCTGTCTTCGGACGTAATAGGTCTGTAGAGATAGTAAGGCGTCGTCAGAACCAGACGACCACCGGGCTTCAGACATGCCGAGATGTCTCGGAGTAGCTTCCCATCATCGATGATGTGCTCGATGTTCTCAAGACAGATGGCGATGTCGTACGCCTCGCGTAAGTCATCTCTCGCATCCAGGTTACGAACATCACACGCCTCAAACGAGGCCGACGATGCGCCGCAGATTCCTGCCCTCTGACTAGCCACCATCTGGTTGCGTTGGTCCCAACTGAGGCCCAAGACGGTATATCCGCGACGAGAAGCCCCAATGGAGAAGGCGCCAGTTCCACATCCGATGTCCAGCAACCGCTCGCCGTTCCTTGTTACGGGAAGACGCGCTTTGAGCCAGCGCCATCGATCGAGCACCAGTGTGTCGCCGTGAATCAAGGACGCAGGAAAGCCGAATAGTCTCGTAAGAAGGGATTTGTCCACCAAGACTCTCCTTCAACTGAGGCAGCCAATCCTGTCGCCTTTCACGCAGTCCAGCGTCCGCCGGTCATCGTCTGCCTCGGTCGTCGCAACCCATGGATCCTCGAAACGACTGACGGCATTACACACTTCAACGATATCTTCTCTGAATCGTGGCTCTTGGTCGGAAACCGCGGGCAAGGTCGGCCCGCTGGTACGGACATGCACCCTGGTCGCGCGGCGTTCGCCGGGTCGATCTCCCATATCTCAGCGCGGAGACTCCCGAGGCGCGGTGACCTAGCCACACGATTCAGGTCACCCCCGCCGGACTCCGGAGGCCAGAAAAACCCGAGTCCATACACCGTCGCCCGTCGCGCCGGTCTCGATTAGGGTGCACGCTGACAACCCCAGTCGGATGACCTGCCACAGGGCAGAACGCAAGGTTGAGGCGATTGAGTACCCGAACGGCGGAGGATCGCACTCCCTGCGCTCGATATCGGTCAGCCCAACCAACCGCAAGAGGCGTTCGAGCGCATTCGGACTGAATGCGACTTCGTGTGTGAAATCGCCATAGCGAAGTTGCGCAGCCCACGGACTGTCTGCGTTGGGGGTTTGCAGGATGAGACGCCCACCAATTCTCAGCGCACGATATGCCGCATCGAGAAAGCGTAGCGCTTCATCTTTGTATAGGTGCTCGATGATGTCGAACCCCGTGATCAGATCAAATTCGCCCGGGTTCTCTTCCAGGAACGCTGTCGCCTCCGCTTGAACAACATGAGGAGTAACTTGGAGGGAAAGATCAATCTGATACGGACTGATGTCGACCCCTCGAATGTTCTTGTAGCCCTTGCTGTCGAAGAAGAAGAGCAGTTTCCCGCCCCCACAGGCCAGGTCTGCGATTTGTGCATCCTTGTCTTGAGGCAGCCAGCCCCGTAAGTACCAATCGCGCGCAGCGCCCCAGCGCCGGGCAGATTCTTCGTCAAATGTCCCCACCACGCTCTGAATCGTCTTGCCGTAACTGGCGTAGATACGCTGGCGATACCCAGTCACTGATTAGCTCTCTTCTCTCTCTCGTCCGCGGCTCAGGCAAGCACTGCCTCGTACGACGCACTAGTGCGGCAAGAAGGCAGTAGACGTTCCACAGATCTTATCGGCGGTTTCTTGAGCTTCCTCGGGAAACCGAGCCTGTCGCACGGCTTCGATCCATCCAAGCGACCGTCGCGCGCGTGATGGTGCCAGCCCTCCGACAACAGTGACTGTGACGTCCTTCAGCCGGACCTGAGGGATTCGACCGCGTCATCCAGGCGGCCGCACGCGTACCAGCGTGATCATGTTCCGAGACAGCCCCGCCGCGACAAGCGACGGAAAGCCAGGGAGCCCGGACACCAATCGAACGACACACTACGCCTCATCAGGCACGGAGCATGCTGTGATACCTCTCCCCATAGGTGCGCCAGGAGAACTGTTCCCGGCCGGATCTGAGCAGGTCTCGCAGGACGCCAGGACGGAGACAGGCTCGCTGCCAGTCGATGGTTTCAGCGAGAGCCTTACTCAACCCCTCGACATCTTCTGCCTTTACCACTGTGATGGCCTTTGGTTCCCCCAACCATGCCTTCAGGTCGCGTCCGCCCGTGCGGTCCGTGCAGACCACGGGCAACCCACAGGCCAGCGCCTGAGCCTGCACGAGACTCAAGCCCTCCTCTCTTGAGGCGAGCACCAAGATGTGGGCCTTCGCGTAGAACTCCTGTAACCTCCATTGCGGTACGGGATCGTGATGGTCAAACGATGAGTCCTCCGGCATGGCTGCATCCCCGATGGCGCCGACATGCCGGAGCGTGGCATTTCTGCCGCAGCGTTTCACCGCTGTGAGAAGGTAGTCGCACCCCTTTCGCATGGACCAAGCGCCGACGTGCAGAACCACGGGTCGGTCCATCGGGGGCGGCGGCGTGGGTCGAAACATGCTCAGGTCCACGCCGTAGGGGTTCCTGAAGAGACGCTCTCGCGGAAAGCCTCGTTCCAGGAAACTCTCTACGACGTGCTGGGCGGGAACCACCACACTGTCGGCAAGGGCGTAAGAGGCCAGCTCTCGCGCCACGGCGTAGGCCGGAACCCTACCGGTCGCCGGCGCCAAGGCCGCTAAGTCCTCGAGAATCTGCTTCTGTGACATGACGTGCCGGCTGCCACGCTCGATGAAGATCCTGGCTCCGTATTTCTCCCGAGCTACCCTCGCCGATTCGACGCAGAGGCCCGACATGCCGATGAACACGTCGCAGTGCTCAAGTCTCCTCTCGATCAGGCCATCCAATCGTTCGAACACGCGCCTGTCCCAAGACTCCCGTTGGCGCGGTGGCGCGAGGCGCTGCAGGACCAGCCAGGGAGCAATGGCCGGTAGCAGCCCGCGGTGGCACTTCGCCGGCAGGCCGAAGCGCAGAGCGCGCCGCCTCGGAACAAACGAGTAGAACGCCACCTCGTGCCCAAGAGCCGTAAGCTCTCGCGCCAAGTCCAACACGTGGAAACGGCCGCTCGTGGCGATGGCGATCCGCACTTCACCCTCGCAGCGACGTTTGATCCGAGGCGAGGACTAGGGCCGGGTCCTCTCGTGAGGACTGGCCAACACTCAGCTCCGACTGGAGTCTTCGAGAGGTCCAGGGTTGCGAGACGCGGTCCTGTGCACGCATCATCCGATTGCACATTGAGAGAAGCGTTCGCGAGCGAGCGCGATCAGCGATGTCAAGACACCCCCCGCGAGGCGGCCAGTTCGTCGTACAGACCGGCGTACATGGCCGCAATACGGCTCGGCTCGAAGCGTCTGGCGTTCTCGTAACCGGCCTCGATGAGTTCCGCGCGATACCTGTCGTCGTCCAGCACCCGCCGGATTCCGGATCGGATCGACGCGGCGTCGAAGGGGTCGACGAGACACGCCGCACCGTTGGCCACTTCGGGCATCGAGCATCGGTCGCTGGTTACAACCGCTCGTCCAACCGCATTGGCCTCTACAATCGGCAGCCCGAATCCTTCATAGGTGGATGCGAGCACGACTAGGTCCGCCTCTTCATACGCTTCCACCATCTGCTGAAGGTTCGCGGCCGATGCGGAGTTGAAGCTCAACCTACTCGCGGCTAGGGCACGGTGTTGGTCGTCGCTCAGTTGCCCGATGATGCGGAGGTCGCACTCCATGCCGGCAAGCGCCTCGGCTAGGCGGACGATGTTCTTGTTGGCGGCGGTCCCCACCTGGAGGATCAACGGCCTCTTCCGCCGCCCCGTCGCTGGCGCCGGCCGGAAGGCCGGGGAGACGCAGCACGGCACGACACGAATGCGCGCCGGGTCGCGCCCCAGCAGTTCGACGAGTTCCCGTCGGGTGAACTCGGAGATCGCGGTAACCATCGCGGCGCGACGAAGGGGCACGTGGTACCACAGCAACCGGAAGAGAGCCCGCCGCAGGCCGCGCAGCCGATGCAGGCTGACACAGTCCAGCACCGTCAAGAGGGTGCGCCTGCGCTGAATGAAATAGGTGAGATAGTGGACGTCACCCGTGACGTGGTTCACGTCGCCCTGTCGTGCGATCGCCTCGAGGGCGTTGTAGATCCTCGCCGCGATCCCCTGGCTTGGAAAGCGACTGCTCGACACCGTGCACCGAACGTGTGGCGGCATCGCGGCGCGAACGTCCGCGAACAGCCTCTCCACGCTGTGGTGCCCGACGCCGGGACGCCGCTGAAAGTGAACAACCCGCAATCCGATGTCTCTGTTGTCTTCGACGAGTGACGAGCGCGAGCAGCCGCTACCTTCCCGTCGGCTTGCCGTCGCTCGTCACAGTCAAGCCACTCAGTTGCTCTCCGGCGCTAGCAGCTCAGCCACCATGCGGCCACGCCCCGCACTGCACCAGCGAGCTGGCGACCAGGGCCCTCACCTGGGCCGGAACCAGCGGCCTGGTGATAGGCGAAGATGTGGGTTATGCCGCCCATGATGGGGAGTCGCGACCGTGACCGGTCTTCGTTCTAGGAGCCTGCCTCGGATTTGTAGTACGAACTGTACGCCTTCCGGTAGTAGTGCGAGTAGTAGAAGGGGTTTCGCTGAACATCCACGCGATTGAGAATGCCGCCGATGAACTTCGCTTTCGCTCCCTCGAGTTGGTCGAGCGCCGCGGAGGCGATGTACTTGCTCGTCTGCTCGCAGCCGACCACGTAGACAACGCCGTCCGCGAGGTGGCCGATGATTGAGGCGTCCGTCACCGCCATCACGGGCGGCGAGTCGATGATGACGAATTCGAAGTTCTCGACGAGCGTCGAGAGGAAGTCCTTGAAGCGTGCCGAGCCGAGAAGCTCCGAGGGATTCGGCGGTGTCACGCCTGCCGGCAGGACGTAGAGATTCTGGATCGGCCCCTTTCGCACGGCGTCACTGGCTTTCGCGTTGCCGACGAGCACGTTCGAGAGTCCAGGGACTTGCTCCTGGCCAAGGACCGAGTGGACGCGCGGCTTCCGCATGTCTGCGTCCACCAGGAGCACTCGCTGGCCGGCCTGTGCAAGAGCGACGGACAGGTTCGTGGCGACCAGGGTCTTGCCTTCGCCAGGCGCAGTGCTCGTGACGACGATCGACCGGCCTCCTTCCTCGGTTGACGAGAAGAGGATGTTGGTCCGGATCGTGCGGAACGCCTCCGCGAAGCCGCTCGGGACGGTGTTGTGCAGGAGCGCGTCCTCGGCCTCGAATCCCTTCTGCGTGAGGGCAGGGACGAGGCCGAGAAACGGCAGCCCGAGATAGTGCTTGATCTCGTCGGGCGACTTCACCCGGTTGTCGAGGTACTCGAAGAAGAACGCGAGCCCGACCGCGAAGATCCCGCCGCCGAAGACCGCGAACAGTAGATTCCTGGGCTTGTTCGGGCTGCCGGGGCTATCCGGCACTATGGCTGCGTCCACGATTCGGATGTTGCTGGACTTGAGCTCCGCGCCGACCTGTGTCTCTTTGGCCCGCTGCAGGAGACTGTCGTACATCTGTCGGTTCGTCGTCGCGTCCCGCTGGAGCGATCCGTAGTCGATCCCCTTCCGGCCGAGCGCCAGCGCCTCGGTCTTCTGCTGGTCGAGCGCCTCGACCAGGCTTCGCTCCTGCGCGAGAGCGGCCTCGTACTCGTTCCGGACCGATTGCACGACCTTCCCGATCTCGAGCTGGATCTTCGCGTCGGTCTGCTCGATCTGCCGTCCGAGCCGGATCATTTCGGGGTGCTTGTCGCCGTACTTCTCGCTGAGGGACGCCCGCTGTCGCTGAAGATCGGCCGCCTGCCCCTTCAGTTGCTGGATGAACGCGCTGGCGAGAATCGCCGGGAACGTGTCGAGCGCGGCACGGTCGTTCTCGATGGCCTTGACCTGGTTGTAGACCGCCTCCTTCTGCAGCCGCTCGGTCTTCGCCCGAGTGACGGCGCCGTTCAGATCGGCCAGCTTCTGCACGGTGATGTTCTGCTTGTCCTCGAGCGACACCGAGTCGGTCCGTTCGCGGTACCGCTGGAGCGCCTGCTCGCTGGTTTCGACCACCTTGCGCTGCTGGTCGAGCTGCTGCCCGAGGAAGTCGGACGCCTGCCTGGAGGATTGGAGGCGCAGTTCCAGATCCTGTTGGCTGTAGGCGTTCGCCAGGGCGTTGGCCACGACGGCCGCCAGGTGCGGGTCGGGCGATTCGAACACCACGTCCACGAGGCGGGAGTTGCGGATGGGGGAGATGGTCAGGCCGTCGAGGAGGGTATCGATGGCGGCGGATTGGGAGGGGGTTTCGGGCAGCGGAGGGGTGTTCGCGGGGCTGGAGCCCTTGGCGGGGCTGAAGCCCCGCCCCACGCCGGCCAGGAGCGGATGACTCCAGAGGTTCGCCGAGTCGAGCGTGCGCCTGGCGAGGCTGCGGCTCTGCAGGATCTTGTACTGGGTCTGGTAGTACTCCGACGTGTCCCAGCCGATCTCGCGCTGGGTCACTTCCTGGAACGGCACGACCTTCTGGTTCTCGTAGTCGATCTGGACTTGCGCGCGCGCCTGGTAGATCGGCGTCCGCGTGTAGGTGTACACGACCACCGCGACGAAGATGACAAGGAAGGCGGTGGTCGCCATGTAGCGCCGCTTGTAGACGATCCTCACATAGTCGAGGATGTGCGGCTGGTCGCCGTGCAGCGCGGCGCCCTGGTAGCCGCTGTAGCCGGACGACGCGGGGTCGTTGGAGTCCGGCGTAGGCGGCCATGACGCGCGGTTCGATCGGCCCGTGTCGGCCTGCGCGTCAATCATCAGCCGGTTCGAGCTGCCTGACGCCGGGCGCACGCGTTCGAAGGCGGAGAGATTGGGCGACTCCATCAGAAGTACCTCTCTGGCACGATGAGCGTGTCGCCTGGCTGCACCAGATCGGAGAGCTTCACCTTGATTTCCTTCTTCACGCCGTTCACGAGGCGAACCACCTTGATGCGGCTGGTCGAGCCGCGATCGGTCGCGCCGCCCGCAAGCGACAGCGCCTGCATCACGGTGGTCTCCTTCGCCTGCAGTGCGTAGGCGCCGGGGTTCTTCACCTGGCCGGTGACGTAGACGGTCTCGGCGCGCGGGACGAAGATGGTGTCGCCGTCGCGCAGCGAGACGTTGTTCCCCGTGCCGCTCTGCAGTTCCTTCAGGTCCACCCGCAGCGTCACCGCGCCGGCGCTGTCCCCCGGCATCACCGGGCCGCTCGCCGCCTTGCCCTCTGCGGCCCGCACGATGACCGCCTCCGCGCTCGCATTCGGCGTCGTCGAGCCCGCGCGCGAGAGCGCTTCGATCAGCGACATGTCGCCGGTGAGCGTGTACGTGCCCGGCGTGCGCACCTCGCCGACAATAAAGACGCGGCGGCTGCGGTAGGTGTCCACGGAGACGGAGAGCTGCGGGTTCTTGAAGTAGCCGTCGGCCAGGCGCCGCTTCAGCTCGGTATCGATGCCCTGCAGCGTCAGGCCGCCGGCTCGTACCCGGCCAATGAGCGGGAACGTGATGGATCCGTCGGCCTCCACGGTGTACTTGCCGGATAGCTCGGTCTGGTCCCAGACGGTGATGGCCAGCACATCCTGCGGGCCGACGATGTAGTCGGTGGGCTGGCCGGGGGGGGGGGCCTTTGGCGGTTGGGAGAAGGACGGGGAGGCGAACAACAGGGCGAGCAGGATCGCGGCGATCGCGGGGCTAAAGCCCCGCGCCACACCGATCAGGCCCCGCCCCACACCGACACGGCCCCGCGCTGCAGAGAATCTAGAAGCCATACGTCACTGAAGAGCCGATGCGCAGGCCCTCGTACTGGTTGATCTCGATATCGGAACGGCGGGTGTAATAGTCCACGTTGACGCCGAGGCGGAGGCCCGGGCCGAGGCGGTAGCCGGCGCCCCCGCCGTAGAAGACGACGTTGTCCACCCGCCCCGCCTTCGCTGCCGGCTCCGCCGGCAGCTCCGGCGCGGCAAGCCCGATGACGAGCGCCGTCTTGTACGCCAATTGTTGGTTGCCGGCGCGGGCCTGCAGGTCCCAGGTGTTGCTCAAGCGCTGGGTGATGGTCCCGGTCAGGCCCGTCTGGATGTAGTAGGGCTCACGCTGCTCGTACGAGAACTGCACGTCGCGGTCGACCTGGACGCCGAACCGCGTGACCCCCATCAGCGTGTAGCCGAGGTTCACCGACGCCACGACGCCCGAGTAGTCGGGAACGGTCGGGCTGTCGAACTCGAGCCGACGGTAGCCGACGCGCGCCGTCCCGTTGATGAGCGCCAGCGGCTTGAACTCGACGCCAGGCAGGAGCCTGAGGCCCGAGGAGTTCCTGACGAAGTCGTACTCGAACTTCTCGCGCACGTACTCGGTGTCGAGGAAGATGGCGGTCAGCGGCGTGAGCGCGTACCGTCCCGACACGGTGTAGACGTCCGTCCAGCGGTTGAACGTGAACCTCAGGTACACCTCGTTGAACGTCTCGGTCTCCGGGTAGTCGGTCTTCGTCCGCTTGAACGCCGCGCCAAGGGTCGTCTTGCGCGTGATCGGGAGGTCGATCCCGGCGAACGTCTTGTTCTCGATGCGCCGCACGCGCTGGTCGATCTCGTAGCCCGGCCGCTCGCGGACGTTCAGGTACCCGTAGCCGAAGTACGGCCTGAGGTGCGTGCCGCGCGTCTCGAGACGCACGCTGTCGTCGGTGTTCCACGCGCGCTCGTTCGGGTAGTTGGCGAAGTAGACGTAGCCGACCGACCCGCGCCCGACCAGCTGCAGAGGCCCCATCCGCACCCACATGTCGGCCGCCGGCGTGATGGTGGCCGTGAAGTCCCCCTTTGGGTCCTCCCACTCGTTGAAGACGTTGCTGTCCCAGCCGAGATTCGTGACCCCGACGGTCGGCGTCATCGCGAGCGCGCCGAACCGGAATCGCGCCGTCGCGAACGGGTCGGCCGGCGCATCCTGCGAGAACGCAGGCGCAGCAAGGGCGAGCAGCAGGAGTGCCGGGGCGAGGAGACGGGATGTCACTGGATGATGCAGGAGGATCGCGGCCCGCCTTCGCCGGATACGGCTTCGGCGGGCTACGGCGAGACCCGCGCCACGGTGATGCGACTAATCGCGGGTCTAAAGACCCGCGCTACTTTTTCGGACTGGTGTCGGCCTTCGAGAATCAGGACGCCGGCGACGGTCTCGGCGCCGAGAGACGCGATCAGGGCGATGCCGGCGCCCGACGACCAGAAGCTGCCGCCCGCCGCGCCTGCCGCGGCCACGGCCTTCGCCGACGCCGGAAGCGTGACGACGATGCCGCCCATGGTCATCTTCTGCGCGAGGGCGATCGGGGCGCCCGCGGCCAGAACGCGATTGGCGCTGTCCACGATCTCGACGATGTAGTTGCCGGCCGGAACATTCGAGAAGATGAACGCGCCGGTGGGCTCGGTGCGCATCACGCCCAGAACCTGGCCGTTGTCCACGTTCCGCAGCCGGACGACGACGTTGGCAGCCGGCTGGCCGCCCGCTTCCCTCGCGAAGCCGGAGATCGTGCCGGCGATCTGGGGCGCGGCCGCGAACGGCGCGGCAGGCAGGCCCAGGGCAATGAGGGCGACGATGAGCGCCGAGGCGAAGGAACGTCTCATGGCTGCCTGAACCTCACTCTGGATACTATCGATGCGCCAGCCCATCCCGTCAAGATCCGGGCCAAAACTGTGTGTCTCTCAAGAAACGGTTTGTGTCGAGAGTGATACGAGCCGTATCGTCTTGATTCTTGAACGTATCATTCTGGACACACCCGGCGCGGAGCCCGCGCACTGCTCAGCCGTTCGCCGCCCTCGGCGGCGGCACCTTCAGCGCGCGCATCTTCCGGTAGAGGTTCGGCCGCTGGATGCCGAGCGCGCTGGCCGCTTCGCTGATCCGGCCGCGGTGCCGCTCGAGCGCCGCGACGATGTAGTCCCGCTCGAAGCGCTCCCGCGCCTCCCGCAGCGTCCCATTCGCCAGCACCGTCCGGGCCGTTCCGTCGATCTGCACGGCCGACAGGATGTCTTCCACCCGGAGCTGGCCGCTCGAAACCCGCGGCGCCAGGTTCTCGAGCAGCGACCGCAACTCCCGCGCGTTTCCCTGCCACGGCAGCGCCGCCAGCAGCGCCTGCGCCGGCAGGGGAATACTGATGGGGCCCAGGCCCTGCGCGGCCGACGCCTCGTTCAGCAGCGCCTGCGCGAGCGCCGGGATATCCTCGCGCCGCTGGCGCAGCGGCGGAACCTCGACGCGCAGAGCCGCGCACCGCTTCCCGAGGTCCGGACGGATGCGGCCGTCGCCAATCGCCGCGTCCCACCCGCAATCCGACACGACGGTCAGCCGCGGCTTCACCGGCACCGTGCGGCCGGCCTCCGCAACGGCGACTTCCCCGTCCCGCAGTACTCGCACCAGGCGTGCCTGCAGCCGCGCCGGCATCTCGGCGACGTTCGCCAGGCACAGGGTGCCAGTCGCGGCATTGCAGAGCTGGCCGGATTTGCTGACTCGGTCGAGCCCCAATCGCTCGCGCCCGTTGCCGGACGAGGACGCCGGGGCCACGCCGAACACCGCCATCTCGAGGTCGCCCTCGCCAAGGCAGTCCACTTCGACGAACGGCGCATCCCCTCCGAACGCCAGGCGATGCAGCTCGCGCGCGACCGTGCGGCGCCCGCTCCCTGGCTCGCCGCACACGAGCACGCCGTCGTGGCGGGCTGCCGCCGACCGGACGGCGTCCAGGGCGGCTCTCATCGCCGGCGAGTTGGCGACAATCATGGGGCTGGGAGTGTTCACGGCTTCGGGGCTCAAGACAGTCTTGAGTTCTGAGTTCTGAGTTCTGAGTCTTGAGTCTTGAGTCTTGGGCGCTGCGGGGCTACCTGGCAGGCGCCGGAACGAAGTTGCCGGCGCCCTGGGGGTCCACCTCGACCAGGACCTGGCCGCCGGGCAGGTAGACGAGGCGGCGCGTCGGGACGCCCCGGTGCTTCTCGTCGAAGGCGACCATCGTCAGGCCGCCATCCCGATACGTTTCCCACTTGTCGATGCGCCCCGCGCCCTGCATATCTTCCTCGGCCCGGACGAGGACGCCGGCGTCGTAGAACTCGCTGCGGGTCACCCGGCCGTCGCGCTTCGTCGAAAGGTCCATTCGGGCGATAGTGCCGTCCGGCGCCGGGTAGGCCCAGGCATCCGCCGTCCCGTCGTTGGCGCGCGACATCCCAATCTTCTCGACCCGCTGGTCGGCGCCGTAGTACTCCCAGCGGTCCACGCGGCCGTCACCGTCGCGGTCGACCTCGATTCGGACGATGCGCGCGCCGTCCATGTAGCTCCAGGTGTCGGTCTTCCCGTCCCCCTTCGAATCCAGGGTCACCATCGTCAGCTTCCCGGTCTGCTTGTCGTAGACCGGCTTCGGCCGGCCCTTGGAGCGGACCGGCTCAACCACGCCGCGCGCGCAGCCCGTGCCGAACGCGCCGGACGCAAGGATGGCGGCCAGTGCCAGAGCGGCGAACCTCATGAGTTGTATGGACAGCTTCGCCCCGTGACTTACAGGGGCGGTCCTCTGGGAAGAACCGCGGCGAGAGCGCTCAGGTGAGCGCCGCAGGGAGGGCGCTCGGCGGGACGGAAACTAGACGATTGGGCAGTATTCTCCATGTTTGGAGGGGTGTGTCAAGGGAAATACTCGGAGAGAAGGATTTGATACACGTCAGTCGGAGCTGCCTGTCTCGCCGAAGTCGCCCCTCGACGCTGCTCGGGGCGATCCTGAGCGCGGTCGAAGGATCGCGGAGCGACGAAGGCGGGTCGGTCGGGTGGTCGCCTGCGGGCCGGATGGCGATGGCGGCCGCGACGGCGAATAGCGCCGCAATGCCGGGGATCTGCAGGCTGAACTCCACGATGTCCTGAAGCGCGATGGCGACGAGGCCGGTGGTGGCGCCGACCCGAGTCCAGTAGCCCACCGTGTCGTCGGCGTTCTCCCGGAACCGGCGCCGGATCTCCCGACCGAGGATGAAGATGGCCGCGGCGGCGAGGAGCGCGAGCGCGAGCCCGCCCTCCGACAGAAGCTGCACGTAATCGTTGTGCGCCTCCACGTGGTGCGACTCGAATTGCGACGACTGGTAGAGCGTCGTCGCGGTGCCGAACGTGTTGAGGCCCGTGCCGAGCCAAGGAAATGCCAGGAAGATCCGCCAGGCGTCGTTCCAGATCTCCAGGCGGCCCCAGAAGTCCGTCGGGGCCTTCGCGAACCGTTCGAGCACGGCGTCCAGTCCGGCCCACCCGATGCTGCCGACACCGACGGCGGCGATGTACGCGAACGCAACGCGACGCTTCGAATCCGGCGGCCTGGCGGCGGATGACAAACCAGCCCGAGACGGCGAGCGCGATCAGAAAGCACGTCGTGCCGGAGCGCGACAGCGTGAGCACGAGCGAGAGCCCCATCACCAGGACGGCGAGCCCGACCAGCACAACCCGGCTCGCGTCGGGCGACGAGAACCACAGCAGGCGCTCGCGGACGCTCGGCCCGGCGCCGCGCATCCCGCGGGCGACGAGCGCGACGAAGTAGCCGATGGCGATCGGCAGCGCCAGAACCATCCACCCGGCGAAGTGGTTCCGGTTCACGAACGGGCCGAACGGGTAGGTGTTCCTGTTGATCGCCTGCCAGAAGCCGTAGATCCTGCGGACCGGTTCGGGGTCGCGCATGTAGAGGCCGGACTGGACGATGCCCGCGATCGCCACGACGAAGCCGACGAAGACGAGGCCGGACGCAAGGGTCCGGAGTGAGCGCTGCCCGAGGCCGCGCGCCGTCCCGACGAGCAGCGCCGCCAGCGCTCCGAACGCCGCGAGGCCGAGCCTCGTGCCTCGCGGGTCAATCGACAGGGGATGGCGATAGGCCGCGGCGCCGGTGGCCGTCGCGAGACTGTAGGCAACGTCGTACTGGCGAAGGAAGTCGTCGGTGGCCGGGCTCAACGCCGCGATGGTCGCCGGCGCGAGCGGAATGAGCTGAACGAGGACGACGGCCGCGACGAGCGCCGCGATGACGACGAGGGGCCACGCGGGCGGGCGGCGGATGCGCGCGCCGGGCGCGAAGATCCCGAGGATGCCGATCGCCGCACCGGCCCAGAAGAGCGGCGTGTAGGCCCAGTCGTAGACGGCTCCGAACGCCAGTGCGCCCCAGGCGATCAGGAGCAGTAGCAGGACGGAGAAGTAGGGAGGCACACGGGTATTCTAGTCGGGACTTACGGTTGTCAGTCGGAACTTACGCGGTCAGTCGGGGCTGACGTTGTCAGTCCGGCCGTACGCTGGCGGTTGGGGTTCGAGGAAGAACTGCGAGACGGTTTCGCGCAGGGCTTGGATTGAAGGCGCGTGGTTGACGGCCTCGCGAAGGTGCGCGCCGCCCGACAGGCCGCGGGTGTACCACGCGCAGAGCGCGCGGAGCTTGTTGACGACCCAGCGAGGGTGCCCGGCTTCAGAACGATCGCCCGGCCCCTCGTCGAGCAGCATGTCGATGTATTCGAGCAGGAAGCGGCCGCGGTCGGCGAGCGAGACCTCGACGGGCGCGCGGCCGGCGCGCAGCGCATCGGCTTGCGCGAAGATCCACGGGTTGCGGAGCGCGCCGCGCCCGACCAGTACGCCAGCCACGCCGCTCTCGTTCATCCGCCGGACCATGTCGCCAGGCTCGATGCAGTCGCCGTTGCCGTATACCGGGATGGAGACCGCCCGCGCCACGCGCGCAATCAGGTCCCAGTCGGCACGTCCGGAATAGGACTGCGCCGCGGTCCGCCCGTGCACGGCAATGGCGGCCGCGCCGGCGGATTCGAGCCGGCACGCCAGGTCGGGCGCGTTCACCTCGCGGTCGCTCCAGCCGGATCGGATCTTGACAGTGACCGGGATCGACACGCTGCGGGCCATCGCCTCGACGATCGCCTCCGCCCTGGCCGGGTCTCGCATCAGGCTGCACCCGGCGCTGCCCTTCGCCACCTTCGGCACCGGACAGCCCATGTTCACGTCCACGACGTCCGCGCCGATCCCCTCGACCTGCCGCGCCGCGCGGGCCATGTGCTCCGGGTTGCCGCCGAAGATCTGCACGGCCACCGGCCGCTCATCCTCGGTAAACTCGGCGTACTCGAGCGTGCGGTCGAGGCCCCGCACCAACCCCTCGCTGCTCACCATCTCGGTCACGACCATGCCGCACCCGCCCTGTCGCTTCACCAGGCGGCGGAAGGCCGAGTCGGTCAGGCCGGCCATCGGGGAGAGGATGAAGGGGGAGGACAGTCGGAGCATTCAGACCAGTCGGGGCTGACGGTGTCAGTCGAATCTACGCTGTCAGTCGGAACTTACGCCGCCAGTCAGAACTTACGCCGCCAGCCAGAGTTACACGTTCCGGTACTTTCGGTCGCTGCGGCGAAGGTAGCGAATCAGGGCGCCGAGCATGGTGGTGATCTCGAGCGCCTCCTGCCTCAACTCCGCGCTGCGCGCCCGTGACAGGTGGCCCGTGAGTTCGGCTGCTGTCAGATGGCTGCGCGTCTCCTCCGCCGACCCTGCGGCAATCGACAGGTAGCGCGCAAACGCGCGGTCAGTCGCCTGCCTGAAACCCTCGGAGATATTCGACATGATCGACTCGGCGCTCGCATTCAGCTGGTCGCCGAGCCAGTAATCGGATCGGAGGCTGCTCGTGACGGCAAAAACTGCAACGGCAAACGCCTTCGCCCGTTGAAAGACCTGCAAATCCTCGACGCACGTGGCATGCATGCACGCCACTCTTGCACATCCCGGGCCAGCTCCCGGACCAGGGTGGTCCCGACTGACAGCCAGCGTCGACTGGCGTGATTCGTCGACTGACGCGATCCTCCGACTGACAGCGAAGCCGCCGACTGACGTACCGTCAGGTACGGCTTCACATCAGCCGCGTCGACCGTCACCGCCACCGCCGAACTGATGAGATCGACCGACAGCACCAGCCGCGCGTTCGGGCCCTTCTTCACCAGAAGGCCGATGACGCCCTTCAGCGGGCCGTGCACCACCTCGACGCGCGACCCTTCCTTCAGGAACGGGCACGGGTCGTACTGCAGGCCGCTCGTCACCAGGCGGCGGATGCCCTCCACGTCCGCGTCGGGCACCGTCGCCAGCTTGCCGTCGAACGACACGATCGACGCGACGCCGTTGCACGTGACCACCCGCATCGAGTCTCGCGGGTCGAAGCGGGCGAAACAGTATCCCGGAAACAGCGGCCAGTCGATCTTCTTCCGGCGATCCTTCCAGCGGCTCCAGCGGGTGACGGTCGGCAGGAAGACGTCGATGCCCTTCACGGCGATCTGGTCGTGAACGGCCTTCTCGGCGCGCGAACGCGTCCAGACGGCAAACCACGACAGCGACGAGGGCTCTTGTTCCATCTGGGAGAACGGGCCGGGCCGTGGTGCGGCTCCGACCCCTACTTCACGTTTTCGGCCGCTTCGAGCGCGACGCGCTGATCGTACAGCTTCTTCAGCTCGGCGTTCTTCCACTCGATGACCGCCTGCGAGCGGAGCTTCACCAGGTACTTGCTGAACTCGGCCGCCTGCTTCGTGTTGGCCACGCGGTTCCCAATCTCCTCGCGCGCCTGCTCCCACGGCAGGAGGGTCGCCGGGGTGAGCGAGTCCACCTTGTAGATCTGGTAGCCGTTCTGCGTGCGGATGACCTCCGTCATGTCCCCGGCCTTGAGCGGCGCCAGGATCTGCCGCAGCGCGGGCACGACGTCGGGCAGGCTGATGGGCCCGATGAGCCCCCCGTTGGCCTTCGACGGCGCCTCCGACACGTCGGCCACGGCCTTTTCGAAGCTCTCGCCGGCCTTGAGCCTGGCGTACAACGCGTCGGCCTTGGCCTTGGCGGCTTCGTCCGCTCCGACGCTGAATCCCAGCTTGTTCGCCTGCACCGGAATCAGGATCTCGCGCAGCATCATCGTCGCCGGCGTGGTGAGTTCGGCCCTGTGCGCGTCGTAGTACGCCTTGGCCTCGTTCTCGCTGATCGAGAATCCGGCGCATCACCTCCTGCTCCTGCACCTGCTGGATGATGCCGTTCTTCTCGTAGCTGAGTCGCAGGTCGGCAATCGTCAGATTCTCGCTCTTGAGCGCGGCCGTGAACTGCTCCTCGGTTTCGATGTTGTTCTCTTTCTTGATTCTCTCGAGGAACTTCCTGAACTCGTCGTCTGAGGTCCGGAACCCGAGCTCGCGCCCGCGCTGCAGCAGCAGGAGTTCGTCCACGGCGAACACGATGATCTGCGGCGTGACCTGGGTGAGCAGCTTCGACAGCTCCGCGTCGGTGATCGTCGCCGGGTTGATCTTCTGGGACCGGAGGGCGGCGCTCTGACGTGTTTCGAGGTCGGTCTTGGTGATGATGTCGCTGTTCACCTTCACCAGCACCTGCTCGATGATGTCCTTTGCCGGAGCCTGCCCGACGGCCTCCCGGCCCGCGTGCACCGTGGCGACGCCGAGCGCCGCCAGGGCCAGGACAACGACGAAACGGCCGGCCGAAGAACGGTATGTCATTGAACCTCTCGAACCCCTTATTTTACTGCGACTTAGTCCTTCGATGCACGAATACCGCAACGTGTTTGCGCCCTCAGCCTTCGATTGTGCTCGGGATGACCCTTGGCCCGCCGATGAGGCTGGCCTGCGTCGAATCGATCAAACGAGGGCGCTGAGCACGCCGTGCACACGGGTCAGGACGCCGGATGGCCCCCGCGGGTCTTCCTTTTCCGGCCGCAGGATTGCCTCCTTGCTGAAACCGGCCGTGACCTCGCCCGCCGTGGCTCGCGCCGTCCACCAGGAGCCGCCTACGCCCTTGCGGGCTTCGGCGCCCGAGGCCTGCCCGTTGCGGCCTTCGGCGGGCCAGGGCCGTCCCGTTCGGGCTTCCGCGCCAGAGGCCTGGCCGGTTCGCGCGGCGGCGCTCAGAGCCTGACCCTTGCGAACATCGGCACGCGACGGATATCCCTGGCGGGCTTCGGCGCCCTGGCCACGGGGCCGCGCCTTCGCCGCCGTCCAGGCCAGGTCCAGCTTGAGGCTCGATGGCGGCGCGAGCGTCACGTCCGGGCGGTCGCCGATCAGCCGTAGGACGCGGTGCGGGTCGGGCCCGCCCTGCCCCTTGAATGTAAAGACGACGAGGGACCCCTGGCGGTCGATCGATTCGACGCCGATGCGGTCGGCGGCCACGCGGATGCGCCCGTAGTCCACCAGGTTGAGCACCTCGGCCGGCATCGGGCCGTAGCGGTCCTCGATCTCCGCGACCACGGCGTCGAGTTCGGCGTCGCTTCGCGCGCCGGCCACGCGCCTGTAGAGCGCGAGACGCTGCGCCTGCTCGGGCACGTACTGCTCGTCGATGCGCAGATCGACATTCAGGTTCACGGTGGCGCGCGTCTCGTCCTCGATCTCCTCGCCCTTCAGCTCGCGGACGGCCTGCTCGAGCAGCTTCATGTACATCTCGAAGCCGATCGCCTCGATGTGCCCGCTCTGCTCGCCGCCGAGCAGGTTCCCTGCGCCGCGAATCTCCAGGTCGAGCGCCGCCACGCGGAACCCGCTGCCGAGGTCCGAGAACTCCCGGATGGCGGCCAGGCGCTTCCTGGCCACCGGCGACAGGTTGTCGCCCGGCGGAATCAGGAGGTAGGCGTAGGCCGGACGGTCCGATCGCCCGACGCGCCCGCGAAGCTGATACAGCTGGGACAGGCCGTATCGATCCGCGCGATTGATGACGATCGTGTTGACGTTCGGGATGTCGAGGCCGTTTTCGACGATGGTCGTGGCGAGGAGGACGTCGAACTTGCGCGCGACGAAGTCGACCATCGCGCGCTCCAGCGCATCGTCGCTCATCTGGCCGTGGCCGACGACGACCCGCGCTTCGGGCACGAGCCGTGTGAGCAGGCTGCCGATTGAGTAGATGGACTCGACCCGGTTGTGCACGAAGTAGATCTGCCCGCCGCGCGCAAGCTCGGTGCGGATGACGCGGGCGATGAGCGTCTGGTCGAAGCGCACCACGTTGGTCTGGATGGCGAGCCGGTCCTTGGGCGGCGTCTCGATGATCGACATGTCGCGGATGCCGACCAGCGACATGTTGAGCGTCCTCGGAATCGGCGTCGCGGTCATCGTCAGCACGTCCACCTTGCGGCGCATCTGCTTGATGCGCTCCTTGTGGGCGACGCCGAAGCGCTGCTCCTCGTCCACGACCAGCAGGCCGAGGTCCCTGAACACGACGTCCTTCGACAGCAGGCGGTGGGTGCCGACGATGACCTCCACCTTGCCCGCCGCCAGGTCGGCCAGCGTCTGCGCGATCTCGCCGCGCGAGCGGAACCGGCTGACCATGTCGATGCGCACCGGGAAGCCGGCGAACCGTTCGCGAAGCGTCTTGAGGTGCTGGAAGGCCAGCACGGTGGTCGGCGCGAGGAACGCCACCTGCTTGCCGTCCATCACCACCTTGAAGGCCGCGCGCATCGCCACCTCGGTCTTGCCGTAGCCGACGTCGCCGCACAGGAGCCGGTCCATCGGCGTTGACGATTCGAGGTCGGCCTTGATGTCGGCGATGGCCGCCTGCTGGTCGGGCGTGAGCTCGTACGGAAAGGAACCTTCGAACTCCTCCTGCCAGTGCGTGTCGGGCGAGAACGCGTGGCCGGGAACCGCCTTGCGCGCCGCGTAGAGTTTCAGCAGTTCCTCGGCCATGTCGCGCATGGCCTTCTTGACGCGGGTCTTCGCGCGCTCCCAGGTCGTGCCGCCCAGGCGGTCGAGCGGCGGGCGGCTCGCGCCGTTGTACTTCTGCAGCAGGTCGAGCCGCTCGACCGGGACGTACAGCTTGTCCTCGCCGGCATAGCGCAGCTCGAGAAATTCCTGTGTGGTCGTGCTGTACGGATCGGTCGCGATCCGGCGCAGGCCGACGAAGCGGCCGATGCCGTGGTCGACGTGGACGACGTGGTCGCCGACCTTCAGGTCGCGGAAGTCCGAGAGGAAAGCGCGCGCGGCCGACTGCCGGCGGTCGGAGGGGCGGCGCTCCTCCTCGAACACGTCGGTCTCGGCGAACACGTGGAACACGGCGTCCGGCAGCCGAAAGCCCCGCGACAGGTTGCCGACGGCGACGAGGACGGCGGCAGCGTGCGCCATTTCACCGCGAGCCTGGGTGTCGTCGCGCTGCCGCGGGTCGACGAACACGGGGACCGCGACCAGTTCGTAGTCGCGCAGGAGCTCGACGATGCGCTCGGCGCGGCCCGGTGTGGCGGCGACGAAGAGCACGGTCTCGCCCGCCTGCCGCGCGCGGCGGATCTCCCCCACCCAGTCGCCGATGCGCCCGCGGAACTCGACGGCCGGCTGGCATCGGAAGCCGGCTGATGGCTGGCGGCCGGCGGCCGGCGGCGTGGCGGCGTCGGTATTGTCTATCCCCAGCTCCTCGATCTCCGTGCCCAGCGCAAGCAGCGCCTCGATGTCGCCGAGCGGCACGAAGAGCTTCTCCGGCGCCGGCGCGCTCGAGCCTCGGCCCTTCGGCCCTTCGGCAAGCTCAGGGTCGTCCCGATCAACGTCGAGCGACGGCAGGCTCAGGGTCGCCCCGAGCGACGTCGAGGAGCGGGCGGTGGCGTCGCGCCAGCTCCCGGCAAACTGCTCCAGCGATTTCACGACGCGAGCCCGGACTTCGTCCGGCTCGCACACGAATACGAGCGGGTCGGCGACGAAGTCGAGAAGGGACGAGGTGCGGTCGCCCGTGAAATCCGTCCCTCGGCTTTCGCCCTTCTTCTCCCGGCCCTGTTCCGGTCCTGGGTCCTGGTCGTAGGTCTCCCAGTTCCAGTCGTCATCCACATCCGTGTCGATGTCGTCACCGTCGGCTGCGTCGTCGTCGTCGGTGTAGGGCGGGCCTTCCCGCCCGCTGCCCCCCTCCACGCCGGTCTCCACCTCCGACCCGTCGTCCGAGCCTGTCTCGCCGAAGCCGCGAAGCGGCGAAGGCGGAAATACCTCTCGCAACGGGACGATGGTGACGCTGGTCACCTCGCCGGTCGAGCGCTGCGTGGCCGGGTCAAAGCAGCGGATCGACTCGACGGTGTCGCCGACGAAGTCGAGCCGGACCGGCTGCGTGCTGCCCGCCGGGAAGATGTCGATCACGCCCCCGCGGACGCAGAACTCGCCGTGCGCGTCCACCGGGTCCTGGCGCGTGAAGCCGGCGTCGGCGAGCAGCGCGGCGAGCCCGTACGGATCGACGTCCGCTCCGGCTTTGATCTCGACCGACGCGGCCAGCAGGCGGCCCGGCGCCGACACCCGCGGGAGCAGGGCCGTCGCCGACGCCACGATCACGCGCGCGCGTCCGGAGGCCGCTGCATGAAGCGCCCTTGCGCGCGCTGACAGAACGCCGAGGTGCGGAGCAAGGCCCCGATACGGATCGACTTCGTGCGACGGGAACGGGAGGACCGCCTCGTCGGCGGCCGACTCGGACAGCCCCTCGAGCGCGCCGAGGAAGAACCGGATGTCGCCCACTGTCTGTTCGATGTCGGCGTCGGTGGGCACCACGGCGACCACCGTCGTCCCGGCGGCGCCCGGCCTTGAAGAAGGAGCCTGGCCGTGCGCGGTTGCCGCGAGGAAGAGGGCTCGGGCGGCGGGCGAGAGGCCGGTCACGCGCGCCGCGGTGGACACACCAAGCCCCCCGCGCGCGATGACGCTCTTCAGCAGGGCCTGGAGGGTGAGGGACGTTGACACGTTCGAATAGCTGGTAGCTGGTAGCCGGCAGCCGGCAGCGGATTGGCCGGCGGCGGACCGCCAATCCGCCGACAGCTGACAGCTGCCAGCTGTCAGCTGCCCTTGATCTTCTCAATCATAGCCGTGGTCGAGAATCCCGGTGCGAACTGGATGCGGACGACTCGGCCGCCGCGGGCTTCGACCACGTCGCGGCCGATGATGCGGTCGGCGGCCCAGTCGGCACCCTTCACCAGGACGTCCGGCTGGATGGCCGAGATGATGGCGAGCGGATCGTCCTCGTCGAAGATGACGACCGCGTCGACGGAGGCCAGGGCGGACAGGACCTCGGCACGCTCCTGCTCGGCGTTGACCGGGCGAGTCGGCCCCTTGATGGCCCGGACCGAGCGGTCGGAGTTCACCGCCACGACCAGTCGGTCGCCCTGCGCGCGGGCGTCGGCCAGGTAGCGGACGTGCCCCGGGTGCAGCAGGTCGAACACGCCGTTTGTGAACACGAGGGTCTTGCCTTCGGCGCGGAGGCGTTCGGCCCAGGCGACAACTTGATCGCGGGTCAAGACAGGCATATCAACCTGCCGGCCATGAGGCGGCGGCGGGAGCCCGGCGCGACGACCCGGGCCACGACTGCCGCCTCAAAGGCCGACTCGCGGGGCTGGGAATTGAGAATTACGAATTGAGAATTGAGAATCGGGCTCATCGGGCACTTCTACATTCTCAATTTTCAATTCTCAATTTTCAATTTCGAGAAGTGCCACGTGTGCGCGGGGCGGAAGATGCCGACGTCCTTGGTGCGCGAGTTCACGCGGAAGCTGTAGAGCAGCCGGTGGTAATCGTACGCGTAGCCGTCCTCGCGGTGCGCGGCGACGTCCAGTTTGTAGCTGCCCTCCACCAGATCGAGGCTCCGGATGCGGAACGCGACCGCCTGCTCGCCCTCGAACTCCGGCACCGCCAACTCCTCGATGTTCGTGTTGGTGCCGTAGCAGCAGACGCCGTCGGCGTTGAAGATGCTGACGCCGAACACGACCGCACCGACCTTCTTGTGCGCGCGGACAATCATCTCGACGGCCGCCGGCTCGCCCGACTGGAAGACGTGGCGCGGCGCGTTGTCCTCGCCGACGATTCGGACCGCGGCGATCTCGACCTCGCGCGACCCCCAGCGGCCCTCCTCGGCCTTGAACCCGTCGGCAGGCGGCTCCTCGCCTGCGGCCGTCGCGTCCACCGCCGGGCTTCCGCCTTCGCCCTCTGGGCTTCGGCGGACAGGAGAGCCCCGCGCCACACCTCCCCCGCCCCCCGTCGGCCGCGCCGTGCGCTCCTGCTCGCGAGCGTGAGCGGCGGACAGGGTCTTCTCCTCGGCCTTCGCGACGTCGGTGATGTACTCCGACACCACGCGCCTCGGGTCGCCCGCACCGCGCACGGCTCCGCCGTCCAGCCAGAGCACGTCGTCGCAGAACTTCTCGACCAGGTTGAGCGAGTGCGTCACCAGGAGGATCGTCTTCCCCCGACGCCTGAACTCGGCGAACTTGTCGAGGCACTTGTGGGTGAACGACTCGTCGCCGACCGCCAGCACCTCGTCGACCAGGAGCACGTCGGGGTCGACGTTGATCGCGACGGCGAAGCCGAGGCGGACGTACATCCCGGAGGAGTAGGTCTTCACGGGCGCATCGATGAAGTCCTCGAGTTCGGCGAACTCGACGATCTCGTCGAATCGGCGGGCGATCTCGCGCTTCGAGAGGCCGAGCATGATCCCGTTGATGAAGACGTTCTCGCGGCCAGAAATCTCGGGGTGGAACCCCGCGCCCAGCTCAATGAGCGCCGAGATGCGGCCCGCCACGGTCACGGTGCCCTCGGTCGGCTTCGTGATGCCGGCCACGAGCTTGAGCATCGTGCTCTTGCCGGACCCGTTGCGCCCGATGAGGCCGCAGGTCGTGCCCTTCGGGACCTTGAACGAAACGTTCCGGACAGCGGCGAATGTGCCGGCCGGATGGAGGTCGCGCAGCACCGTCCCGCGGAGCAGCGCGCTCTTCAGGGTGGCGAACTGCCGGCGGCCGCTGAACCGCCGGTAGATCTTCGTGACGCCCGATGCTTCGATCGCAACCATCAGACTTCGTCCGCGAACGAGTCGCGCAGCCGGTCGAACAGGAAATAGCCGGCCAGGAACAGGACGACCGACGCGCCGAGCAGCGCCAGCAGCCAGCGCGCGTGGCCGAACGGGCCCGGCGGGTCGCCGGGGTAGAACATCAGCTCCTGGTACGACACCGCCAGGTGCGTGAACGGATTCAGGTTCAGGAGCGTGCGCGCCAGCGAGGCCTTCGCGATACCGGTGAACGGGTAGATGATCGGCGTCGCGAAGAACCAGAAGGTCATCAGGTTGCCGAGGATGTCCTTGATGTCGCGGAAGTGCACGGTCAGCGCCGACACGACGAGCGCGATTGCCGTCGTGAGGATGAGCTGCGTGAGGATGACGACGGGAAACCAGAACACCTCGGGGAACTCGAGCGGCCGCCGGTAGTAGATCAGGAAGCCGATGAGGATCGGCAGCCCGAGCAGGAAGTGCACCATGTTCGACAGCACGGTGACGATCGGCAGCACTTCGGCCGGGAAGAGGACCTTCTTGATCAGATTCCCGCTGGAGATCAGGACGCCAGACGACTCGAGCACCGACGAGGAGAACCACGTCCACGGCAGGAGGCCGCAGAACAGGAACAGCGAGTACCGGCTTCTCGGCCGACCGGCCGGGCATGACGAACTCGAACACGAACGAGTAGACCAGGAGCAGCAGCAGCGGGTTGATGAAGGACCAGAAGAAGCCGAGCGCCGAGCCGCGGTAGCGCGCCTTGAGCTCCCGGGCGACGAGGCTCTGAATCAGGCCGCGGTAGCGAACGAGCTGCGCGAGGTTGTGGAACATCACGGGGTCACAGCCGGACCAGAATCACCGTGATGTTGTCCGGACCGCCCCCGAGGTTGGCGGCATGCACGAGCGCGTCGCAGACCGTTCTGCCCGGCCCGCCGCCCGTGTGCGCGGCCTCGTCCTGCGCGAGGATCTCGGCCAGCTGTTCGTCGGACAGCACGCCGAAGAGCCCGTCGGTGCAAAGCAGCAGGGCGTCGCCCTCGGCGAGCGGCGCCCAACCGAAATCCGCCTGCGGCTCGCTGAGGCCGGTCAGGGCCCGGGTGAGGAGGTTCCGCCGCGGGTGGCGCCGTGCGTCCTGCTCCGTGATGATGCCCGCCCGCACCTGGTCCTCGACCCACGAGTGATCCTGGGTCAGGCGGTCGAGCTTCCCGGCGCGCCAGCGATACACGCGGCTGTCGCCGACGTGCCCGACGGTCGCGCCGCGGATCGGGTGCTTCACGCCGTTCGTGTCGGCCTCGAACAGCACCGCGGCGATGGTGGTCGCCATCCCCTGCCGGCCGCGGGCGGCCTCCACTTCGGCTCGGATGCGGACGTTCGCGATGTGCAGCGCCCAGTTCAGCCTGTTACCGTCGACGCCGAGCGCCGGCTGGTACTCGAACGGCCAGGTGGTCTCCTCCGACCAGGTTCGCGTTTCGGCGATCGACTGCGCGATGGCCTCCACGGCGGCCCGGGACGCCACCTCCCCCGCCTCGTAGCCGCCCACGCCGTCGGCAACGACGAACAGGCCGAGGTCCGGGTGCGCGCAGAAGCTGTCTTCGTTGTTCTCCCGGCGAACGCCGGCGTGGGTGGCGGCTGAGAATATGACAGGCATCGGGGCGATCGGCGGGCCTACAGGCCCGCCCCACGGAATGCGGAGCTATCCACGGGTTCGCGCCCTGTTGGCGACGTTCAGTCGCGTCATCGCCTTCATCAGGGCGACACGCGCTCGCTCGAGATCCATGTCACGCTGGTGTGAAGCCAGCCGCTGCTCCGCGCGCTGCTTCGCCGCCTGGGCCCGGTCCACGTCGATCTCCTCGGCGCGCTCCGCAATCTGCGCGAGGACGATGACGCGGTCGGCCGTCACTTCCGCCACGCCGCCCGCCACCGAGAGGTAGAACTTCTCGGCGCCCTTGCGGTACCACAGGACGCCGACCTGCAGCAGGGCGAGCATCGGCGTGTGCCCGGGCAGCACGCCGAAGTACCCCGCCGCACCCGGCGCCTGGACTTCGTCCACCTGCTCGTGGACGATCGCCCGGTCGGGCGTCACAATCTCGAGGGCGAGGGGCGGCGGCTGTGCCATGGTGTCCCTACGCCTTCATCTGGGCCGCACGCTCGACCGCTTCCTCGATCGTGCCCACCATGTAGAACGCCTGCTCGGGCAGCCCGTCGTGCTTCCCTTCGATGATCTCCTTGAACCCGCGGATCGTGTCGGCAATCGGCACGTACTTCCCGGGCGTGCCGGTGAACTGCTCGGCGACGAAGAAGGGCTGCGACAGGAAGCGCTCGATCTTGCGGGCGCGCGCGACCGCCACCTTGTCGTCCTCCGACAGCTCGTCGATCCCGAGAATCGCGATGATGTCCTGCAGGTCCTTGTAGCGCTGCAGCACCTGCTTCACCGAGCGCGCCACGTTGTAGTGCTCCTCGCCGACGACGTGCGGGTCGAGGATGCGCGAGGAGGACGCCAGCGGATCGACGGCCGGGTAGATGCCGCGGTCCACGATCGCGCGCGACAGGTTGGTCGTCGCGTCGAGGTGCGCGAAGGTGGTGGCCGGCGCCGGGTCGGTATAGTCGTCGGCCGGCACGTAGATGGCCTGCACCGACGTGATCGACCCGTTCCTGGTCGACGTGATCCGCTCCTGCAGCTCGCCCATCTCGGTCAGCAGCGTCGGCTGGTAGCCGACGGCCGACGGCATGCGGCCGAGCAGCGCCGACACCTCGGAGCCCGCCTGGGTGAAGCGGAAGATGTTGTCGATGAACAGCAGCACGTCCTTGTGCTCCGCGTCGCGGAAGTACTCGGCCGTGGTGAGCGCGCTCAGGCCGACGCGCAGGCGCGCGCCAGGCGGCTCGGTCATCTGCCCGTAGACCAGTGTGCAGCGCGACTTGCTCGGGTCGCCCGCGACGATGACGCCGCTCTCCTGGAACTCGCGCCAGAGGTCGTTCCCCTCGCGCGTGCGTTCGCCGACGCCGCCGAATACCGACACGCCGCCGTGCTTGAGCGCGATGTTGTGAATCAGCTCCTGGATGATGACCGTCTTGCCGACGCCGGCGCCGCCGAACAGCCCGATCTTCCCGCCCTTGAGGTACGGCTCGATCAGGTCGACGACCTTGATGCCCGTCTCGAACATCTGCAGCTCGGTGGACTGCTCCGACAGCGGGGGCGCCGCCCGGTGGATCGGCCAGCGCTCCTTCGCGTTCACCGGCTTGTCCGGGAAGTCGACCGGGCGGCCGAGCACGTTCAGCACGCGGCCGAGCGTCTCCGGGCCGACCGGCACGGTGATGCCCTCGCCCTGGTCGACGGCCGTCATCCCGCGCTGCATGCCGTCGGTCGGCTCCATCGCCACCGCCCGCACGCGGTTCTCGCCCAGGTGCTGCTGGACCTCGAGGATGACGTCGATCGGCGTCGAGCCCTCGCCGCCCTCGGATGCCACCCGGACCGCGTTGTAGATCGCCGGCAGGTGGCCGTCCTCGAACTCGATGTCGACGACAGGGCCGATGACCGAGACGACCTTGCCGGCGTGCTGCGTAGATGTCTGTTCCATAAGCCTCGATCGCCTCGCCCGCGGGTCTGAAGACCCGCGCCACAGCGCTCCGCTACAGCGCTCCGGCGCCCGACACGACTTCGATGATTTCCCGCGTGATCGCCGCCTGGCGCACCTTGTTCATCGTCAGCGTCAGCGTGTCGATCACTTCCCCGGAGTTCTTGGTGGCGTTGTCCATGGCCACCATCTGCGCGGCGTTCTGCGCGGCGGCCGACTCGACGAGCGCCGTGAAGATCTCGAACCCCACGAAGCGCTCCAGCAGGCTGTCGAAGATCTCCTGCGGGGACGGCTCGTAGAGGTAGTCCACCGTCGCCGTCCGGTCGCCCGGGTCGAACCTCGTTTTCGGGATCGGCAGCAGCTGGCTGATGACGATCCGCTGCTGCAGCACCGACTTGAACTCGTTGTAGGCGAGCAGCACCTGGTTGCACTCGCGGCCCGTGAAGGCTGCGATCGCCTCCCTGGCGACGGCCCGCGCGTGGTCGTACTCGGGCCGGCGCGTGAAGTTGACCAGCTCGAACCGGATCGGGTAGTTGCGCCGGACGAAGTAGTCGCGCCCGCGCCGCCCGATCACGCCGAGCGTGATCGCCTCGTCGGCGTGTTCCACGATGTGGTTCGATGCCGCCCGGATGATGTTGGCGTTGAAGCTGCCGCACATCCCCTTGTCGGCGGTCATCACGATCATCAGCGTGCTGCGGTCGTCGCCCTCGGCCGGCTGGCGAAGCAGCGGGTGCGCCGAGGAATCGACGCGCGCGGCCAGGTCGCCCAGCACGCGGGCGATCTGCCGCGCCATCGGGCGCGCGTTGAGAATCCGCTCCTGCGACCGGCGGAGGTTCGCGGCGGCCACCATCTTCATGGCCTTGGTGATCTGCTGCGTCGACTTGACGGCGCGGATCCGGCGGCGGATGTCAATCAGTGACGGCATGACGGTTCAGCCACATCCAGTCGGCGGCCGGCCTACGCGGCCTTTCGCGCCGCGGAGAACTGCTCGCCGAACTCCTTCAGCGCGCTCTCGATCTCGGCCTTCAGCTCGTCGCTCATCACCTTCTTCTCGCGAAGGGTGGTGAGAATGCCCGCGCGCCTGGCCTCGACGAACCGGAACAGCTCCGCCTCGTAGGCGAGCACCTCCGACACGTCGAACCTGTCGAGGTGGCCGTTGGTGCCCGCGTAGATGATCAGCACCTGCTGCTCGACCGACAGCGGCTCGTACTGCGCCTGCTTGAGGATCTCCATCAGCCGGCGGCCGCGGTTCAACTGGTCCTGCGTCGCCTTGTCGAGGTCGCTCGCAAACTGCGCGAACGCGGCCAGGTCGCGGTACTGCGCCAGGTCGAGGCGGAGCCGCCCCGCCACCTGCCGCATCGCCTTCACCTGCGCCGACCCGCCGACGCGCGACACCGACAGCCCGACGTTGACGGCGGGCCGCTGGCCCTGGTTGAACAGGTCCCCCTCGAGGAAGATCTGGCCGTCGGTGATCGAGATGACGTTGGTCGGGATGTAGGCCGAGAGGTCGCCCGCCTGCGTCTCGATGATCGGCAGCGCCGTCAGCGACCCGCCGCCGAGCTCGTTGTTCATCTTGGCGGCGCGCTCGAGAAGGCGCGAGTGCAGGTAGAAGACGTCGCCCGGGTACGCCTCGCGGCCGGGCGGCCGCCGCAGGAGCAGGGAGATCTCGCGGTAGGCCTGCGCGTGCTTCGACAGGTCGTCGTAGACGCACAGCGCGTGGCGCCCGCTGTCGCGGAAGAACTCGCCCATCGCGCACGCGGCGTACGGCGCGATGTAGAGCATCGGGGCGGAATCGGCTGCCGTCGCCGCGACGACGATGCAGTAGTCCATCGCCCCGGCGTTTTCGAGCGTCTTGACGACGTGCGCGACCGTGGACGTCTTCTGCCCGATCGCGTTGTAGATGCAGACGACGTCCTGGCCCTTCTGATTGATGATCGTGTCGATGGCGATCGCCGTCTTGCCCGTCTGCCGGTCGCCGATGATCAGCTCGCGCTGGCCGCGGCCGATCGGGATCATCGAGTCGATGGCCTTGAGGCCCGTCTGCACCGGCTCGCGCACCGGCTGCCGATCGACCACCCCCGGCGCGATCCGCTCGATCGGCGAGAACTGCTTCGTGGCGATGGGTCCCTTGCCGTCCAGCGGCTGCCCGAGGGAGTTGACCACCCGCCCGAGCATCTCCTCGCCGACCGGCACCGAGATGATGCGGCCCGTCCGCTTCACCGGGTCGCCCTCCTTGATCTCGAGGTAGTCGCCGAGCAGCACGGTGCCGACGCTGTCCTCCTCGAGGTTCAGCGCGATCCCGAACACGCCGTGCGGGAACTCGATCATCTCGCCCGCCATCGTCCGCTCGATGCCGTGGACGCGCGCGATCCCGTCGCCGATGGTCACCACCGACCCCACCTCGGCCACGTCGACGTCGACGGCGTAGCTCCCGATCTGCTCGCGGATGATCTTGGAGATTTCTTCGGCTTTGATTTCCATAGGTCTCTACGTCGCGCTGGTCAACGTGTCCTTGATCTTCTCGAGCTGGCGCTTCACGCTGCCGTCGTACACCACGCTCCCTATCCGCGTCACCACGCCGCCGAGGATGCCGGGGTCCACACGGGTCTTCATGGCGACGGTCCGGCCCGTGCGGGCGGCAATCGCGCGCTCGATTGCCTGCGCCGCGCCGGGCGCCAGCGCCACGGCGCTCGTCACCTCGGCCCGGACGATGTTCTGGAAGTCCATCAGGCGCCGGCGGTAGTCCTCGAGCAGATCCGGCAGCAGCACGAGCCGGTCGCGTCCCGCGAGCAGCAGCAGCAGCTTGGCGAGGATGGGACCGACCGGGGCGCGGGCGAGCAGTTCGCCAACGAGCGCCGTCTTGCGCTGGACCGGGATCGCCGGATTGACGAGCGCCCGCGCAAGTTGCGGATGGCCGTCCACCAGGGAGACGAACTCCGCAAGCTCGCGCTCGACGGCCTGCGGGTCGCCTTCCTTCCGGCCGACGTCGAGCAGCGCCTTCGCGTAGCGCGCCGCGGAACTTCTGTTCGTCAAGTGAACCCTCACCGATGGCTGGCAGCTCGCAGCTGGCAGCTGCCCGCTACTGTCTCACCTGCGACACGTACTGATCCACGAGCCGCTCGTGGTCGGTCGCGGTGATCGTGCGCTCGACGCGCGCTGTCGCGACCTCCACGGCGAGTTCGCTCGCGCGCTTCTTCAGGTCCCTCTCCGTCACGCGGAGCTGCATCTCGATCTCGCGCGTCGCCTGGTCGAGCAGGCGCCGGCGCTCGGCTTCGGCCACGCCCGCGATGCGGGTTTCTTCGGCGGCGATCTCCTCTGAGCCGCGGCGCTTGAGCGCCTCGATCTCGCCCGGCAGCGCGCGGACCTTCGCTTCGACCGCGGCGAGCTGCGCGCCCGCGTCCTTGCGCAGGCTGGCCGCGCTGGTCAACTCGCTCCGCACCTGCGCGCCGCGCTGCGCCAGGTAGCCCATGAGCGGCGACCGCAGCAGGTAGAAGAGGCCCCCGGCAAGGAGCGCGAAATTGAACAACCTCGCCGGCAGGGCCCAGGGCGACTCGTGTCCCCCTTCGCCCTCGGGCGCTTGTTCCGCGGCTGCTTCTTTCCCGTGCGACTCGGCCGCTGCGGCGGGCTGATGCGCTCCCTGTGGTTGTGCGCCGGCGGACGGCCGAGACTCGGCGGCAGCCGTCGGCTGCCCGGCGGCCTGGCTTGCCGCCGACACCGCCCCTGCCAGCCAGGCGAGGACGGCCATGGCGACCAGAACGTGGGCGAAGCGGCGTGCGGCACCTGCAGGCGGCATGTTCAGCGTGAAGGTGTCAAGGATGCGGGCCAGACTTCTCACGACGCTTTCCGGCCGAGCACGCGCTCCACGATGGCCTCTCCGAGCGCGTCGGCCTCCTGCTCGAGTTGAACCCGCGCCTCGGCGGCCTGGGCCTTCAGGCGCCCGCTCGCCTCGGCCAGCTGGGCGTCCACGTCCCGGCGCGTCTCGGCCATGATTGCGGCGCGCTGCTCGTTGGCCCGCCGACGGTTCTCGTCCATTTCGCGGTGAAGTTCGGCCTGCGCGGCCTTCGTGCGCTGCTCGAACTCGTCGGCCGCCTCACGTGCACGGTCGGCCGCGCCCTTGGCCAGTTCCTGGGCGGACCGGATAGCCGCCTCGCGCTCGCGCATCACGCGGTTCAGCGGGCCGAAGAACCCGCGGCCGAGCACCACGGCCAGCAGCAGGACGATGAGGACGACCCAGAAGACGGCGAGACTCGGGAGCACCTGGGAGCACCTCCGACCGGCGCGCGGCCGACAACCGGCAAACAGTACAAGAACATCAGTTTATACCACGGGGGGCGGGCGGAAGGAAGGCTGAAGCCGGATGGTCCCGGCCCCTTTCGCCACCGCCGTTCCAACTCTCACCGCCGCGACACCCGCCGCAGAAAACGCCCCCGCCGCGAGGTCCGCTGCCGCCGGGTCGACGGCCGCCAGCAGTCCGCCCGAGGTTTGCGGGTCGAACAGCAGCGCGACCACGGCCGGGTCGACATCCGCGATGCCGCTCACGCCGCCGCCGAAGTGCCGCTCGTTGGACTTCATGCCGCCGGACCGGTTCGACGCGAGTTCGAGCGCTCCCGGAATCAGCGGCACGGCACCGGTCTCCACGTCGAGCGTGACGCCGCTCGCCTGCGCCATCTCGCTGGCGTGGCCGAGAAAGCCGAAGCCCGTGATGTCCGTGCAGGCGTGCACGCTGCCGACGGCCAGCGTCATCAGCGCCTCGGCCGCCGCGCGATTCAACCGGACCATCACCTCGACGGCCGCGTCCATCGTGTCGCGGGCCGCGCGGTCGAACTTGATGGCGGTCGCGATGACGCCCGTGCCGAGCGGCTTGGTCAGGAAGAGGACGTCGCCGGGGCGGGCGCCAGCATTCGTCCACACCGCATCCGGCGCAACGACGCCCGTCACCGCGTAGCCGAACTTGATCTCCTTGTCCTGCACCGTGTGCCCGCCAAGGAGCGCCACGCCCGCCTCGCGCAGCTTGTGGAGGCCGCCGAGGAAGATCTCGCGGACGGTCGCCTCGTCCACGTCATCCTTCGGGATGCAGGCGATGGCGAGCGCTGTAAGCGGCCGGCCGCCCATGGCGTAGACGTCGCTCAGCGCGTTGGCTGCCGCGATTGCGCCGAAGGTGGCCGGGTCGTCGACGACAGGGGTGAAGAAGTCGACGGTCTGGACCAGGGCGCTCGTTTCGTCCCACTTGTACACACCGGCATCGTCCGCGGTCCTGAAGTCGATCAGGACACGGTCGTCGGCCGATGTGGGGATGTGGCCCAGGACCTGGGCGAGCTCGCCAGCGGCGAGTTTGCCCGCTCAACCCGAGCAGCTCACCATTTCGGTCAAGCGTTTCTTCATAACCCTGGTCAGTCGGACCTGACGCTGTCTGTGGGACCTGACGCTGCCAATCGGGACTGACGCTCGTAAGCACCGACTGACAACCGCAAGAACCGACTGACGGTCGTCAGTTCCGACTACTCCTCCGTCAACAGTTCGTACAGCCGCTGCAGTTCGTCTTCCGACTTGAAGTCGATCTCGATCCGGCCGCCCTTGCGGCGGCGCACGATCCGCACCGGCGCGCCGAGCGCGAGCCGCAGCTCCTGCTCCGCCGCGCGCGTGTGGACATCCGTCTTCGCCGCCCGTCTCGGCGCCGGCGGTGCCGTCTGGCGCTTGACGAGCGCTTCGGTCTCTCGCACGGAGAGTCGGCGGGCGACGATCTCCGCGGCGGCCTTCAGAATCGCGGCCTCGTGCTCGAGGCCGAGCAGCGCGCGCGCGTGGCCCATCGAAAGCACGCCCGACGCCACCTGGTCGCGCACCGCATCGGGCAGCCGCAGCAGGCGCGTGATGTTGGCGACCGACGATCGGTCCTTCCCGAGCGCGTCGGCAATCTGTTCCTGCGTCAGTTCGAATTCGTCGCCGAGGCGGCGGTAGGCGAGCGCCTGCTCGATCGGGTTGAGGTCCTCGCGCTGCAGGTTCTCGGTCAGCGCCATCTCCAGCAGCTTCCCCTCCTGCCCGGCAGCCACGTCCTTGACGACGACCGGGACCCGGAGCAGCCCCGCGTGCTGCGCGGCGCGCCAGCGCCGTTCGCCGGCGATGATCTGGTAGCCGGCGCCCTCTCGCCGGACGACGATCGGCTGGATGATGCCGTTGGCGCGGATCGAGCGCGCCAGGTCCTCGATGCCCGCCGGGTCCACGTGCGTGCGCGGCTGAAAGCGGTTGGGCGAGATCAGGTCCACGTCGATCTCGAGGGTTGCGCTGCGCGGCTCGGGCGCGTCGGGAATCAGCGCGCTGAGCCCCTTCCCGAGAGCCGGTCGTTTCTCTGCCATTTGACGCCCCCTGCCTTCCGTTCGCGTTCCCGCGTCACCCGTCGTGCTTTGCGGCGCTCGCGTCCGCGTCCCTGGCGGCTGCGACATGCGGCGCCTTGCGCGCGTCGCGAGCCAGCAACTCGCGGGCGAGGGCGAGGTATGCTTCCGCGCCCCGCGACCGCGCGTCGTAGAGGACGACGGGCATCCCGTGGCTCGGCGCCTCCCCGAGGCGGACGTTCCGGGGAATGACCGTGTCGAACGTCTTCTCCTTGAAGAACTGGCGGACCTCGTGCGCCACCTGCTGGCCCAGATTCGTGCGCTCGTCGTACATCGTCAGCAGCACGCCCTCGATGTCGAGCGCCGGATTGAGGACTGCGCGGACGCGTCGAAGCGTGGCGACCAGGTCGGCGAGCCCTTCGAGCGCGAAGTACTCGCAGTGGAGCGGGATGAGCACGGAGTCGGCGGCGACGAGCGCGTTGAGCGTCAGCAGCCCGAGCGAGGGGGGCGTGTCGATGAAGATGTAGTCGAACCGGTCGGCGAGCGGCCGGAGCAGGCGCCGCAGTCGCTGCTCACGCGCGAGGAGCGGGACCATTTCGATCTCGGCACCGGCGAGGTTGCGGTCGGCGGGGGCGATCGCGAGCCGGTCCACGGCGGTGGGGCGAATGAGGGCGTTGATATCGGAGTCGAGGTCGACCGCGGTGAGCGCCGTGTAGATCGAGTGCGTGGCGGCGACCTGGTCGCGCATGCCGACGCCGCTCGTGAGGTTGGCCTGCGGGTCGACGTCGACCAGGAGGACGCGACGGTCGGCGAGCGCCAGCGAGGCTCCGAGGTTGATGGCGGTGGTGGTTTTCCCGACGCCGCCCTTCTGGTTGGCGACAGCTATTATCCTGCCCATTTTCAACAACTTACAAGGATGAGCTTGCGTCGTCTTCGTCTGTTTCGGCCATGTGTGCCCGCAGGCGATCGTTGAGCGTCGGCGGACAGGGTTCATGCCGATACGTCGCCGAAGCCAGCAATTATTTCAGGCATTCGAGAAAGATGCCAGGGGTTTTCGGTGATCGCGTCGCGCGCCCCGCGATGTTCCACGTGGAACGGTCGTGGGGGGAAGTTATGAGTTTTGAGTCGTGAGTTGGGAGTTGGGGGTCGTGAGTTGGGAGTCGTGAGTTGGGAGTCACGAGTTGTGAGTCACGAGCCCTGGGTCGTGAGTTGTGACTCGGGAGCAATGAGTCGTGGGCTGCGAATCGGGAGGTGCCAACGTTCCACGTGGAACGTCAGTTCGTGGGCGCCGGGATCTGCGGTGGGCCGATCTCGCGCTTCTTGAGCACGAGCAGCCGGCTCTGCATCGATTCGATCAGGACGAATTCGCCCCGCGGCACAAGCAGTGGCGTCACCGCGGATGCGGTCGCGCCACCCGAAGGTCCGCGAAAGAGGAGGAACTCGCCGCCAGGCTTCAGAAGCGCCTGCAGGCTCACCAGCACGCGCGGCTCGACCCTCACCGCCCTCATCGTGAGCGCATCGAACGCCTCGTGGAACTCCGGGCGGCTCAGGAGCATCTCGTAGCGGGCGGTTTCGACGCTGAGATCTATCTTCAACTGGCGCCCGGCCTCGCGCAGGAACGCACACTTCCTGATCTTGGCTTCGACGAGCGTGAACGCGGCCGCCGGACGCGCCAGTTTCATCGGAATCGCCGGCGACCCGCCGCCGGAACCGATGTCGATGACGCGCGCCGCGTTCGGATCGAGGTGGCGAACCGCCACGAGCGGCTCGATGAGCAGCCTGTCGACGGCGTTGTCGGGATCGCGCTGGAGGTCCAGCGCTGTCAGGTTGATCTTCGCGTTCCAGGTGTCGAGCAGTCGGAAGTAGGCCTCGCACTGCTCGAGCAGCTCGCCCGACACGTGCACGTCGGCCCGCCGCGCGCGGCGCCTGACCCGGTCGGAGAACTCCCGGCTCGTCATCGGGTGGACCCTGGGGAATCTTGAGATCGTGCGATCGTGCGATCTTGCGATCTTGCGACCTTGCGATCTTGCGACCTTGCGACCTTGCGACCTTGCGATCTTGCGACCTTGCGACCTTGCGACCTTGCGTTCTATCGGCGGAACGCCGCCGCCACTTTGCCCTCAGAGCTTCGCTTCGGATCGGCGCCGCTTCTCGACGTGGAAACCGAGCACCGCGACGGCCGCTGGCGTCACACCGGGGACCCGGCCGGCCTGCCCAAGCGTCTCCGGCCGCACGTCCGACAATCGCTCGATCGCCTCGCGCGTCAGCCCCGGCAGCCCGTGGTACGTGAAATCGTCTGGTATCCTGCGCGTCTCTTCGCGTTGCGCTCGGGCGACCGCCGCGTGCTCGCGCCTGAGATACCCCTCGTACTTGACGTCGGTTTCAACCGCCGCCGCGTCCATTTCCTCTGAGCCCGGGGTCGTGTCGAAGTCGACCTGGCCCGAATCAATCAGCGCGCGCAGCCGCGCGTCGGGCTGGCGCAGGAACTGCTCGGCCGGAATCCTGGCGCTCTCGCCGGGCGGCCTCACCAGGGTTGTCGCCACCCGCGCCCTGTTCCGTTCGAATCTCGCCCGTCGTCCGGTGAACCGCTCCCACCGGTCGTCGGACACGAGCCCCACCCTCCGCCCGAGGGGTGTGAGCCGCAGGTCGGCATTGTCGATCCGGAGCAGCAACCGCCGCTCGGCCCGCGAGGTGAACATCCGATACGGCTCCAGACAGCCGTGCGTGATCAGGTCGTCGACCATCACGCCAATATACGCCTCGTCACGGCCAAGCACGAGCGCGGGCTCGCCCTTCACCGCGAGCGCCGCATTGATGCCCGCCAGGAGTCCCTGACCCGCGGCCTCTTCATATCCGCTCGTTCCGTTGATCTGCCCTGCGAGGAACAGGCCCAGGATTCGCTTTGTTTCAAGCGAGGCCCTCAGCTCCGTGGGCTGGATGAAGTCGTACTCCACGGCATAGGCCGGGCGCAGCATCTCGGCCCGCTCCAGGCCCGGAAGGCTGTGCACCATCTCCAGCTGGACGTCGACCGGCAGGCTCATCGAAAGCCCGTTGACGTAGATCTCGTCCACGTCCAGACCTTCGGGCTCGAGAAAGAGATGGTGGCGCGCCTTGTCAGGGAACCGAACGACTTTGTCTTCAATCGACGGGCAATACCTGGGGCCCGTGCCGGTGATCTGGCCGTTGTAGAGCGGCGATCTGTCCAGGTTCTCGCGCACAAGCTGGTGAACGCGCTCGGTGGTGTGCAATTGGTGGCAGACCACCTGCTCGCGCTCGACGCGACCTGTCATGAACGAGAACGGCACGACCGGGTCGTCGCCTCGTTCGACGTGAAAGTGGCCCGCCCGGACGCCTTGCTCGAAGTCGATGCTTCGTGCGGACAGCCGCGGCGGCGTCCCGGTCTTCAGCCGTCCCCATCTGAGCCCGAGCGCCTTCAACGATTCGCCTAGCAAAAGGGTTGCAGGTTCGCCGAACCGTCCGGCCGCGCGCCTGTCGGGGCCAATGTGAATCAGCCCGTTCAGGAACGTGCCCGCGGTGACGATCGCCGCCCGACAACCGAGCTCGCGCCCGCCCTCGAGGCGGAGGCCCTCGACGCGCGAGTCGCGAACGACGACGGCTTCCGCACGGCCGAAGACCCACGAGATTCCCGGCTGCGCCTCGAGCGCCCCACAGACGGCGCCGTGGTACGCCTTCTTGTCGGCCTGCGCCCGCGGGGACCACACCGCGGGCCCGCGGCTTCGATTCAGGACCTTGAACTGAATCCCGGTCGCGTCGATCGCCTGGCCCATCAGCCCGCCGAGCGCGTCGATCTCGCGGACCAGGTGGCCTTTGGCCGTTCCGCCGATTGCGGGATTGCACGGCATGTGCGCCACGGTGTCACGCGAAAGCGTGCAGAGCCCCACCGTCAGGCCGAGGCGGGACGCCGCCCACGCGGCCTCGCAGCCGGCATGTCCGGCGCCTACAACGATGACGTCGAAGAATGGACTCGACACGCCGCGCGTCACTTGCCAATGCAGAACGTGGAGAAGATGGCGTCGAGCAAGTCGTTGGTCGTCCGCTTGCCGGTTACTTCCTGCAAGAACTCGGTTGCCTGGCGCAGGTCGGCCAGCACCAGCTCTTCGGGCACGCTCGAACCGTACAACGAGAGTGTATCCTCAAGACGTGAAAGAACATCTGTCGAACGACCTAACAACTCGATCTGGCGAGCGTTGCTGATGTGCGGAAGCTCTTCGGCTTCTGAAACACCCGCGGTTTTGGCAATTGCCCCAACAAGCTCGTTGACGCCCGTCCCTGTCTTGGCGGACACCGCAAGGGGCTCGCTCTGAAGTCGGCTCGGCTCCCACGCCGGTGCGAGATCGCTCTTGTTCAGAACGACGATCCGCGAGCGGCCGGCCGTGGCGTCGAGCAGGTCGAAGTCTGCCGTGGTCAGGGGTGACGCGGCGTCGAGCACCACCACGACGACGTCCGCGGCGGCTGTCGCCTTCTCGGCGCGAAGCACGCCCTCGCGCTCGATCGGGTCGGCCGTCTCTTGGACGCCCGCCGTGTCGACCAGCGTCACGCGCACGCCCGACAGCATCACGGCTTCCGTCAGGAGATCCCGCGTCGTTCCAGGAACCGGCGTGACGATGGCCCGCTCGACGCCCATGAGCCGGTTGAACAGCGTGGACTTGCCGACGTTCGGCCGGCCCGCAATCGCCACCGTGACGCCCTCGCGTAGCAACCGGCCCCGCCGCGACTCGGCCATGAGCGCGTCCATCCGTCGCCGCGCCCCTCGAATCGCGGCCAGCGTCTCTTCGGGCGAGACGAAGCGATAGCCCTCTTCCGGGAAATCGCCCGACGCCTCGAGCTTCGCGGCAAGGTCGAACAGGGCGGCTTCGATTTCGCCGATCCGCTCAGCGAGCGTCCCCTGCAGTTGGTCCATCGCCATCCTCGCCTGCGCGGGAGTCGTCGCCCCGATCAGATCGCGGACCGCCTCGGCGCGCGTGAGGTCGAGGCGGCCGTTCAGGAACGCGCGCAGCGTGAATTCCCCGCCCCGCGCGAGCCTCGCGCCCGCGGCAACGGCGGCGCTCACCAGCTCGCCGACCACGACAGGGCTGCCGTGTAGGCTGAATTCAACGACGTCTTCACCCGAGTAGGAGGCCGGGGCCCCGAAGAACGTGACGATGGCCTCGTCCACGACGTCCCGACGCCCGCCAGTTCCGGGCGTTGGCCCGGCGCTGGCGACCACCCGGACGAGCGTCGCCCGGCGCGGCTCGAGAGCCGGCGCGCCGTCAATCAGCTTGCCAGCAACCCGGACGGCGTCGGCGCCGCTCAGGCGGACGACGGCCAGCCCGCCGCGGCCCGGCGGAGTCGCCAGCGCCACGATGGTGTCGTCGAGAGAGAACATGTCAGATGGGATTACTTCCGCTCGCGCTTGGCGGTGATCAGCACGACCTTCACGGCCGCGTCGCCGATGCTCTCGGTCTCGGCCAGCCCCTGCTCGGCGACGGCCATGTGCACGATGCGACGCTCGTAGGCGTTCAGCGGGCCGAGTTTCTGCTCGAGGCCCGTGCGTTTGGCCTTCTCGCCCAGGAAGAGAGCCATCTGCCGCAGTTCCGCGTCCTTGTCGCGGCGGAAGCTCATGCAGTCGACGACGATGCGCTGGTGGTCGGGTAGTTCGTCGCGGAAGATCGCCGACGTGATGTGCTGCAGTGCATGCAGGCCTTCGGCCTTGTGCCGCAGGAGCACCTCGCCTTCCTCGCCGGTGAGATTCACGCGAGGGCCGTCCGGCGTGTCTTCCACGGTGGCTTCGAGCGTCAGGCCCATGGCACTGGTGACGCTCTTCACGAAATCGAGCACGCGCACGTTGAAGTCGAGATCGTCCACGTCGATTCTCCCTCTTCGCGATCGCGGGGCTGCTTGTCCCGCCGAAGCCCTCGGGCGAAGGCGGAAAGCCCCGCGCCACACCGACCGCGCCAGCGCTACGTCGTCTTCAGCTTCCGCTCTGCCGGCGGCCGCGGAATGTTCGGCGGACCGACCAGGTGGTTGGTCAGGTACTGCTGGCCGATCGCCAGCAGGTTGCTGAAGAACCAATACACCGTCAGGCCGCTCGGCATCCAGAGGAACATGAAGGTGAAGACGAGCGGCATCATCATCATCATCTTCTGCTGGACCGGGTCGCCTCCGGCCGGGGGCGTCATCTTCTGCTGCCAGAACTGGCTGGCGCCCATCAGGATCGGCGTCACGTAGTAGGCGTCGTGCGCCGAGAGGTCGGTGATCCACCAGATGAACGGCTCGCCGCGGATCTCGATGGCCTGCGACAGCAGCGAGTAGAACGCGAACAGCACCGGCATGGTCAGCGCCATCGGGATGCAGCCCCCCACGGGGTTGACGCCCTTCTCCTTGTAGAGGGACATCATCTCGGCGTTCATCTTCTGCTTGGCGGGGTCGGTCGCCTTGAGGCCCTTGTAGCGATCCTGGATCGCCTTCACCTGCGGCTGGATCTCCTGCATCTTCCGCATCGACACCATGCTCTTGTGCCGCAGCGGGAACATCACGATGTTGATGAGGAGGGTGAGGATGATGATGGCCCAGCCGTAGTTCCCGACGTAGCCGTGGATCCACTTCAGCGCGCCCAGCAGCGGCACGACCAGGATGTCGAACATGCCGAAGTTGATCACCCGGACGAGCCTGGGATCGGCCGCCTTGAGAACGTCGAAGTCCTTCGGGCCGACGTAGAACCTCACGTTCGACATCGACTGCGCCTGGCGAACGCCAAAGCCGACCAGCTGGGCCGCGTTCTTCGGGTCGACGCCGGCGGGCGCCGGCATCGTGGCGCGCCAGTACTCCGTTCGCAGCGTCCGCGACGGCATGGCCAGCACGATGAAGTACTGCGTGTCCACGCCCGCGGCCGTGACGTCGCCTTCCTGGACGGGCTGGTTATCGAGCTCCGTCGGGGCCAGCCGCTGGACCTTGTCCCCCCGAACGATGATGCCCTCGGCGCTTTGAATGTAGCTGCTGGCAGCCGCGCCTGGAACCTGGTCCCCGAGGCCGAGGCCCCACAGCACGGTCGGGTTGAGCGTCCTCCCGTTTGCCTCCACGTCGACGGCCACTCTGACGAAGAAGCCGCCGGGCTCGAAGGTGAACGCCTTGCGGGCCGACAGGCCCGCGGCGTCCCTGTATTCGAACGTCAGCGTCTCGGTCCCGCCTGTCGCGTCAACGCGCCCCCCGTCGCCCGCCGACGCTTTGAACAGCGCGGATTTCAACGCCGCATTCGCCGCTTCGTCGTCGACCTTCAGATCGAACGGCCGGGCGCGGTAGTCCGGCATGTAGGTAGCCACCATCTCCTGCGGCTTCTTCTGGAGGTCGCGGTAGGTCTTCAGCTGCCAGCTCTTGAGCCGCGCCCCGCGATTGGTGAAGACGGCTCTGACCGTGCGCGTCTCGACCACGATGTCCCGCTCCCCTGGCTCGGCCACGAGCGGCGCAGCCTGCACGACGGCCGGAGCGGGCGTCGAGATGGTGGCGGCCTGGGTTGCGCCCGCGGTCCCGCCTGGCGAAGCCGCGCGTGCGCCGGCTGCCGCCGGCGCCTCGCGCCTCGCCTTCTCCATTGCGGGCTTCTGCACGAAGACCTGATAGGCGTAGAGCACCAGGAATGACAGGAAGATGGCGACGAGAAGACGTTTTTCCATGAAAACTAATCGGCGTGTTGGTCTTCGGGCACCGGGTCGAACCCGCCCGAACCGAAGGGGTGGCAGCGCGACAGGCGCCGGACGCCAAGCCACACGCCGCGGCCCGCGCCGTGCCGTGCCACGGCCTCGGCCATGTAGCGCGAGCAGGAGGGCTCGAAGCGGCAGGCTCCGCCGACAATCGGCGAAAGCAGCACCTGGTAGCCGCGCACCGCGGCCAGCACCGCGCCCGCAAGCACGCCGGCCAGGCGGCCACCGGCACGGGTCCGCGGGGCGTGGCCGGTCATGTCAGCGCTTCGCGTCCGGCTGACGCCCGGCTCGCCGCAGCGCGTAGCGAAACTCTGATTCAAGCGTGCGGAAGTCGGCATCGAGCATGTCCGACCGGGGGATGACGACGATATCCAGCGCCGGGGGAACCTCCGCGTTCCTGAACAGCGCACGGACCAGGCGCTTGGCCCGGTTCCGGACAACGGCGCCGCCCAGCTTCCGCGTGGCGGCGATCCCGAGGCGGCTCTCGCCCCGCGTGTTGGGACGCGCGACAATCGTCATCAACCGCGCCCGAATCCGCACGCCGTGCTCGTAGACCTGCAGAAACTCCGGGCGGCGGCGAATCCGCCGCGTGGCGGGAAGCGCGTGGCTTCCCGAAGCCATCTCCTACGTGCCCTTCCCGGACGAAACGCTGAGGCGCTTCCGGCCCTTCGCGCGGCGCCGCTTGAGGACGAGGCGACCGCCCTTGCTGGCCATCCGAACGAGGAATCCGTGAGTCTTCTTCCGGTGACGGTTATTCGGCTGAAACGTACGCTTCATGGTCAGGTCCTGTCCGCGAGTCCCGGGACTTCCTCTCGACTATATGCCGAATTGTCAATGTTACCGGACGCCTTCGCCCGCTGTCAAATCCGAGGCCTGAAAAGACCCGCAGGAGGCCCTGTTTCTGTGGTACATTATTTCGCCTTCCCCGCTCTCCCCCGGCGCCCGATGGAGCGTTGTCATGGCAGGTCTCCCACCGGAGTTTTCCACATCTGTGGAAAACTATGTGGAAAAACGGGCTCCCGCCGGGACCCGCCTCTCTGGAAGGGCCGAAATCGCGCGTTTGCCGCCGGGCGAAAGTGTCGGGACCCCTTCGCGGCCAAGGGTTCCGCCGGGTTGACATGCTGTAAACGGCCGCGCTTTGGCCGCCACGCAGGCGAAAGTTCGGTGATCTGGCCGGAATCTGAGGCTTCTCTGACGACCGACGGGCGGGCATCATGGACGACAGGAACATCTGGGAACGGATCCTCGGCCGCGTCGAAACCAAGCTCAATCAGCACACATTCCACTCGTGGTTCAAGGGCACCGCTCTCGCGCGCGACGAGGGCCGGACGATCGTCGTCCGCGTAGCTAACCCCTTGATCGAGAACTGGTTAGTGCGCAACTACTCGGCCGTTCTGGACGAGGCGCTGGCCGAGGTCGGGCGGGCCGGGTGCCAGGTGGCCTTCGTCCCCGAGCCTGGCGAGGACGCGGCGGACGACCCGCATGCCGACGCCCCGCCCGAAGATGAGGCGGCCGGGCCCGATACGCCGCTTGCCCCGGTCACGTCGCTTGGCGGCCTGAACCCCCGGTACTCGTTCGAGACGTTCGTCGTCGGCTCGTCGAACCAGTTTGCGGAGGCCGCGTGCCGCGCGGTCGCCGAGGCGCCGTCCCGCTCCTACAACCCGCTGTTCATCTATGGCGGCGTGGGCCTCGGCAAGACGCACCTCATGCACGCGGTCGGCCACTACGTGCTGGTCCATCACCCGCGTATGCGGCTCACCTACATCTCGACCGAGCGCTTCAAGAACGAGATGATGAACGCGGTCAAGAACAACCGCGTCTACGAGTTCCGCGAGCGCTACCGCACAGTCGACGTGCTGCTGGTGGACGACATCCAGTTTCTGGCGGGGATGGAAGGCACGCAGACCGAGTTCTTCCACACGTTCAACTCGCTGTTCGACGCGCAGAAGCAGATCGTCATCAGCAGCGATCGGACGCCGCGCGAGATCCCGACGCTCGAGGAGCGCCTGCGGTCGCGGTTTGAATGGGGCCTCATCGCCGACATCCAGCCGCCGGACCTCGAGACGAAGGTGGCGATTCTGAAGAAGAAGGCGGAGGCGGAGGCGATCCCGCTCCCCGACAACGTGGCGCTCTACATCGCCGGCAAGATCAAGTCGAACATTCGCGAACTGGAGGGGTCGCTCATCCGCTTGATCGCGTATGCGTCGCTCAAGGGCCAGGAGATCACGCTCCCGCTCGCCCAGGACGTGCTCAAGCACGTGCTGGAGCACGACGAGAAGGCCGTGACAGTGGAGGTCATCCAGAAGTACGTGGCCGACTACTACCACCTCCGCCCGCTCGACCTGAAGGCCAGGAACAACTCGAAGTCGGTCGCTCGGCCCCGCCAGGTGGCGATGTATCTCTGCAAAACGCTCACGAACGCGTCGCTGCCCGAGATCGGCCGGAGCTTCGGCGGCAAGCACCACTCGACGGTCATCCACTCGATTCGGATGGTCGAGAAGCTGAAGGCGGCGGACGCGGATTTCAACAACCTTGTCAACAGCTTCGTGGAGTCGCTGCGGTAGATTCCCCGCGGACGCGCGGGGTTTTCCACAGCCTGCGGAGGGGCGGCGGGTGGCAGGCTGTGGATGAATCGCCGGAGGTCACCGCAACAGCGACCCGGGGCGGGAGTCCGCACGGGTGACGCGCTTCCGCTTCAACAGCGCAAATGCTTCAAAAAAAAGGACTAACCGCACTAAATCGGCTTTTCAACAGTGTATGTTCTTCTATATAATTAGTTGCTCTAGGTTCTAGTTTTTTCAATACCTCAAGAGGGTAGAAGAGCCATGGAACTTGTCGTCCGCAAGAGCGACCTGTTGCGCGAACTGCAACTCTTCCAGGGAATCGTGGAACGGAACAACACGATCCCGATTCTGGCCAACGTGCTCATGGAAGCCGAGGGCGACGAACTGCGGATGCTTGCCACCGACCTCCAGGTGGCGCTGCGCAGCAAGTGCCAGGCCTCGGTGTCGAAGGGCGGGCGACTGACGCTGCCGGCCAAGAAGCTGTTCGAGATCATCCGCGTGCTCCCCGAGACGGAGATCCGGGTCGAGCAGGACAAGTCGGGCGTCAAGGTTGCGGCCGACCGGTTCGACTCTCGCATCCAGACGATGCCGCCCGACGATTTCCCGACGCTGCCGCGCGCGACGGGCGAGGGAGGCCTCTCGCTTCCGGCCGCCCTGCTCGCGCAGATGCTCGCCCGCACGCAGTTTGCGACGACGAGTGACGACACCCGGTACTTCCTGAACGGCGTGCTGCTGGTGGCGGACGCGGGGCACTTCTCGCTCGTGGCGACCGACGGCCACAGGCTGGCGCTGACGCAGGCCGTGCGCGCCGGGGACGGCCCCGCTGAAGAGGTGCGGGTCATCCTGCCGAAGAAGACCGTGACCGAACTCGGGCGGCTGCTGCCGGAAGTCGACGGGGACATCCAGTACGAGCGCCAGGAGAACCACCTGTTCTTCACGGTGGGCGGCCGGGTGCTGATCTCGCGGATGATCGACGCGCAGTTCCCCGCCTACGAGCGCGTGGTGCCGAAGGGGACCGACAAGGTGGTGGAGTTCGAGCGCGAGCGCCTGGCCAACGCGCTCAAGCGCGTCGGCCTGCTCTCGCCCGAGCGATCGCGCGCGGTCAAGTTCTCGATCGAACCCGGCAAAGTCGAGGTGTCCTCGAGCAGCCCCGAGCTCGGCGAGGCGAAGGAGACGATTCTCGTCGAGGAGTACTCCGGCGCCCCGATCCAGATTGGCTTCAATGGGCAGTACGTCCTTCAGTTCCTCGACGTCGTCGGGACCGACAAGGTGGCGCTCGAACTGAAGGACGAAGTCAGCCAGGCCGTGATGAAGCCGGTCGGCCAGGACGGCTTCGACTACACCTACGTGCTCATGCCGATGCGTTTCTAGCAGCAAGATGTCAGACGTCAACGTCAGTCCGAATCCAGACGAGTACGGCGCCGACAAGATCAAGATCCTCGAGGGCCTCGAGGCGGTGCGCCAGCGGCCCGCGATGTACATCGGCTCGACCGGCGTGCTCGGGCTCCACCACCTGGTCTACGAGGTGGTGGACAACTCCATCGACGAGGCGCTCGCGGGTTTCTGCGACGCGATCAACGTCACCATCCACATCGACCACTCGGTCACGGTCGTCGACAACGGGCGCGGCATTCCGACCGACATGCACGAGAGCGGGCGGTCCGCGGCCGAAGTGGTCATGACCGTGCTGCACGCGGGCGGCAAGTTCGACAACGACAGCTACAAGGTGTCGGGGGGGCTGCACGGCGTCGGCGTCTCGGTGGTCAACGCCCTCTCCGAAACGCTCGACCTCGAGATCTGGCGCAGCGGCCTCGTCTACCGGCAGACGTACGACCGGGGCAAGCCGGCCGCCGACCTCGAGATCTCGGGCAAGACGAAGAAGCGCGGGACGAAGATCACGTTCCTGCCAGACAGCCAGATCTTCGAGACGCTCGAGTTCAGCTTCGACACGCTCGCACAGCGGCTCCGCGAGCTGGCCTTCCTCAACCCGGGCGTCGCCATCACGCTCGACGACGAGCGGGGCGACGGGCGCAGCCACCGGTTCCAGTACCGAGGGCGGCATCCGCGAGTTCGTGACGCACCTGAACCGGAACAAGACGGGCGTCACCGAGAAGCCGATCTACATGCAGGGGGCGCGCGACGGCATCGAGGCCGAGATTGCGCTCCAGTGGAACGACGCGTACACCGAGACGATCTACAGCTTCGCGAACAACATCAACACGCACGAGGGCGGCACGCACCTCTCCGGCTTCCGCGCGGCGCTGACGCGCACGGTCAACTTCTACGCGACGAAGAACAACCTCACCAAGGACCTCAAGGAGAGCATCAGCGGCGACGACATCCGCGAGGGGCTGACGGCGGTCGTCAGCGTGAAGATCCCGCGGCCGCAGTTCGAGGGGCAGACCAAGACGAAGCTCGGCAACACCGAGGTGAAGGGGATTGTCGAGACGATCGTCAACGACAAGCTCGGCGCCTTCCTCGAGGAGAACCCGGCGGTCGCCAGGCGCCTGGTGCTGAAGTCGGTGGAAGCCGCGCGCGCGCGCGACGCGGCCCGCAGGGCCCGCGACCTCGTGCGGCGCAAGGGCGCGCTCGAGAACAGCGCCCTGCCCGGCAAGCTGTCCGATTGCCAGGAGCGTGACCCGGCGCTCTGCGAGCTGTACATCGTCGAGGGGGAGTCGGCCGGCGGGTCGGCCAAGCAGGGCCGCGACCGGAAGTTCCAGGCGATTCTGCCCCTCAAGGGGAAGATCCTCAACGTCGAGCGGGCGCGCTTCGACAAGATGCTCGGCAGCGAGGAAATCAAGACGATGATCGCGGCGCTCGGGTGCGGCGTCGGCGCGGACGACTTCGACATCCAGAAGCTGCGCTACCACCGGATCATCATCATGACCGACGCGGACGTGGACGGGTCGCACATCCGCACCCTGCTGCTGACCTTCTTCTACCGCCAGCTCCCCGAGCTCATCGAGCGCGGCTACGTCTACATCGCGCAGCCCCCGCTGTTCCGCGCCAAGCGCGGAAAGGTCGAGCACTACATCAAGGACGAGCGCGAGCTGGAGAACTGGCTGATCCACCGGGCGGTCGAGAGCCGCGCGGTGCGGCAGCAGGACGGGGTCGAGCTGTCGGGCCCGGCGCTCGAGCGGATCCTGCACCGGCTGATCGCCTTCAAGAAGTACCTCCACGTGATCGAGCGGCGCGGCTACCAGTTCGACGTCGTGAAGGGGCTGATGGACCGGGACGCGAAGGACAAGGTGTTCTTCGGCGACGCCGAGGCGCTGCAGCGCCTGGCCGGCGAACTGGGCACGCCCGCGCGCGTCGTCACGGTCCAGCCCGACGAGGAGCACAACATCTCGGCGCTGCGCGTGGAAGACCGGTCGAACGGCTACCCGCGGCACTACACCCTGGACCTGGACTTCGTGTCGGGCGGCGAATACCGGACGCTCCTCTCGAGCTACCGGGACATTCGCGGCGTCAGGTTGCCGGTCGTGGTGGTGACGCGCGGCGCCGGAGCCGCCGCCGAGCCCGACGAAAAGGACGTCGCGGAGGCGCCCGAAACGCCGGCCGCCCGGAGCCGGGACGCTGACGTGACGCTCGACACGCTGGACGACCTGGTGGAGTTCTTCATCACGGCCGGCAAGCGCGGCGTGGCGATCAACCGCTACAAGGGTCTTGGCGAGATGAACCCCGAGCAGCTCTGGTCGACCACCATGAAGCCCGAGGTGCGGACGCTGCTGCAGGTGCGCGCGGAGGACCACACCGAGGCCGACCTGATGTTCACCACGCTGATGGGCGACCAGGTCGAGCCGCGGCGCAAGTTCATCGAGGACAACGCGCTCGACGTGAAGAACCTGGATATCTAGTTCGCCATGACGTTTGCCGCATCGAAGCTCCCCGTCAACATCGAAGACGAGATGAAGCGCTCGTACATGGATTACGCCATGAGCGTGATCATCGGGCGCGCGCTTCCCGACGTGCGGGACGGCCTGAAGCCGGCGCACCGCCGCGTCCTCTACGGCATGCGGACGATGGGGCTCGCCAGCAACCGGGCCTACCGCAAGTGCGCCAAGATCGTCGGCGAGGTGATGGGGAACTTCCATCCCCACGGCGACGCCGCCATCTACGACACGCTCGTCCGGCTCGCCCAGGACTTCAACATGCGGTCGCCCCTGGTGGACGGCCAGGGGAACTTCGGGTCGATGGACGGCGACCCGCCGGCGGCCATGCGCTACACCGAGGCCAGGCTGAAAGCGCTGGCCGAGGAGATGATGGCCGACCTCGAGAAGGAGACGGTGGACTTCGTCCCGAACTACGACGAGACCACCGAGGAGCCGACCGTCCTGCCGGCCCCCATCCCGAACCTGCTCGTCAACGGATCGGTCGGCATCGCCGTCGGCATGGCGACCAACATCCCCCCGCACAACCTCGGCGAGGTGGTGGACGGCGTCATCTGGCTCATCGAGCACGCAGCCGACTCGCCCGAGGCCAAGTTCAGGGGCCTCATGAAGATCGTCCCGGGGCCGGACTTCCCCACCGGCGGCCTCATCGTCGGGCGCGCCGGGATCGTCCAGGCCTACCGGGCGGGCCGCGGCGGCATCATCATCCGAGCCAGGGCGACGGTGGAGGAGACGGCCAAGGGCGACCGGAGCGCCATCGTCGTGACGGAGATCCCGTACCAGGTCAACAAGGCGAAGCTCATCGAGAAGATCGCCGAGCTGGTGCGCGACAAGACGCTCGAGGGGATCTCCGATCTGCGCGACGAGTCGGACCGCGAAGGGCTGCGCATCGTCATCGAGCTGAAGCGCGGCGAAGTTGCGGATGTCGTCCTGAACAACCTGTACAAGCACACGTCGCTGCAGGTGAGCTTCGGCGTCATCATGCTCGCGATCGTGGGCGGGCGGCCGCGGACGCTGTCGCTCGTCGAGGTGCTGGAGCACTTCGTCGAGTTCCGGCGCGAGGTGGTGCGGCGGCGGATCGAGTTCGACCTGCGGAAGGCCGAGGCGCGCGCGCACATCCTCGAGGGGCTGAAGATCGCGCTCGACCATCTCGACGCGGTGATTGCCCTCATCCGCGCGTCGAAGGCCGTGGCCGAGGCGCGCGACGGCCTGATGGCAACGTTCGGGCTGAGCCCGGTGCAGGCGCAGGCGATTCTCGACATGCAGCTCCAGCGGCTGACCGGCCTGGAGCGGCAGAAGATCGTCGACGAGCTGACCGAGGTGCTGGCGCTCATCGAGCGGCTCCGCGCGATCCTGGCGAGCGACGCGCTCGTGATGCAGATCGTGGTCGACGAGCTGCGGCAGGTGCGCGATCGGTTCGGTGACGCGCGGCGGACCGAGATCGTCGAGGAGGAGGGCGAGTTCCGCATCGAGGACCTGATCGCCGACGAGGACATGGCGATCACGGTGAGCAACACCGGATATATCAAACGGACGGCCGTCTCCAACTACCGGACGCAGCGGCGCGGCGGGCAGGGCCGCAAGGGGATGAGCATCCGCGAGGAGGACGTTGTCTCGCACCTGTTCGTGGCGTCGACGCACGCCTACATCCTCATCTTCAGCGACAAGGGGCGGGTCTACTGGCTCAAGGTGTACGAAATCCCGGACGTCGGGCCCGACGGAAAGGGCAAGGCGATTGCGAACCTCGTGTCGATGCTGCCCGACGAGAAGATCGCCGCGCTTCTTGCGGTAAAGGAGTTCGAGGAGGGGAAGTTCGTCGTGATGGGGACCCGGCGCGGCGTGGTCAAGAAGACCGACCTGACGGCATTCAGGAACCCCAGGGCGGCGGGCATCATCGCGATGGGGATCGAAGACGACGACGCGGTGATGGCCGTGCAGCTGAGCGACGGCACGGGCGAAGTGTTCATCGGGACCCGCGACGGGATGGCCATCCGTTTTCCCGAGGGGGACGTGCGGCCGACCGGCAGGGGCGCCTACGGGGTCCGGGGCATTACGCTGCGGGAAGACGACGCCGTGGTAGCCATGGAGGTCGTCACCCCAGGGGGGACGCTCCTGACCGTGTCCGAGAACGGCTACGGCAAGAGAACCGACCTCGACGAATATCGCGTGCAGTCGAGGGGCGGTTTGGGTATCATCAACATCCACACGACCGACCGGAACGGCCGAGTAGTCGGCATTGCGTACGTCCGCGACGAGGACGAGCTGATGCTCATCACCCAGCAGGGCAAGATCCTGCGCATGGTGACGCGGGACGTCCGCACCATCGGTCGTGCGACCCAGGGCGTGCGGCTCATCGGCGTGGACGAGGACGACCGCGTCGTGTCCATCGCGCGCCTTGCCGAGCGCGAAGCGGATCTCAACGAGTAGAGAAGGAGGCAGGCATGCATCGCCCGCGTAATTCTTGGTGGTTACTTCTCACGCCCGTCCTCGTCTTGCTCGCCATGACGGCGGCGGGGTGCGGCGGATCCGAACACGACATGCTGGTTCGGAAGTTCTTCGCCGCCTCCGGAGCGGGCGACGTGGCGACGCTGGGGAACATCGGCACGGTTTCCTTCGACCCGAACAAGGACGGCCGGGCGCAGAACGTGTCGTTCGCCAGCGAGACGCCCGAGCAGACGCGTGCGCTGAAGATCGGGGAGCTGGACAAGACCTACAAGGAGGCCCAGGCGGCCGAGGCCGAGTTCAGCAAGCGGATGAAGGAATACCAGGACAAGAACCTCGACGCGATCAACCGGATCGTGAAGATCGAGCAGTCCGGCAGGGGCAAGACGGGCGGCGGTGACGTCGCGATCCAGGCCGCTTGGACGAAGTGGCGCGAGGAGTCTGCGGTCAAGCAGAAGGCCGTGTCCGAAGCCCGCAAGGCGCTGCAGGCCGAGCGGCGGGTGGCCGACCTGAGCCTGCCCGACGTCGATGCCGGAACCTACCCGGAGGCGACCGAGGCGACGAGCGAGCTGACCTACACCGCGAACGTTCGCACGCCGGACAACCAGACGACGAAGAAGACGCTGGTGCTGACGCTCCAGCGCGTCACCCTGAAGGATGCGGCCGGCAAGGTCGTCGAAGGCAAGTGGATGATCACCGGCCTCAAGGAAGGCGCCGCCGCACAATAGGCGTCGCCCGGGTTCAGCGAACGCGATGCATCTGCCTGGTAGGGGCGCCCCGGGGCGCCCCTACGTGTTTTCAGCGACTCCGATGGCCCGCGCCTTCCGCCCCCGCCGACGTCGACCGTTGGGGCCGCGCCTCGTCCTGCTGATCCCGCTTCTGATTCTGACGGGCGTGGCCGCGTGCGGAGACGGCGGCGGCGAGCAGCCGCCGGCTGAGCGGCCGCCGTCGGCGCCCGAGCCGGTCGCGCCACGCGGCGCCGTGGCGCTGCCCGTTTCGTTCACCTGGAAACAGGTCCCCGGCGACTGGATCTACCGGCTGATCGTGACAGATGCGGCCGAGCGGCCCATGTACCAGCAGGACATCCGCAACGGATCCTCGCTCCCGATGCCGGGGGAGCTGAGGGCCATGATGGTCGAGCACCACGCGACGTTCGTCTGGTCGGTGGTGATCGTCACCCCCGACGGCCGTCATCTTGCAGAATCCCCCCGCATCCCGTTCTCGCTGAAGTAGCCCGGCTTCGCTGCATTGCAGCTCCGACGGGACAAGCCGTGTCGGCGTGGCGCGGGGCCGTGCCGGTGTGGCGCGGGGTCGTGTCGGTGTGGGGCGGGGCTTCAGCCCCGCCAACCGCCCCTGGCTTTGCTTTTGCAGACTGAAGGGCATGGTTACGCGCCGCCCGCCCCGCCTGGATCGAGGGCTATACACCGGATTCAACCGGTATCTTGTCACGGCATGCACATTCCGGCGTCTTGCGCTGCTCGTCTCGCCGCCGTGCTTTGACCTGATCAGGAAGCAACTCCTGCAATCGGCTGCGGCTCATGGGTTCTCTGTTTTGGCGTACTGCGTCATGCCGGACCACATGCACCTCCTCGTTGAAGGCCTTGCCGAGGACGCATCGCTCCTCCCGTTCATCAGCGCGTTCAAGCAGCGCACCGGGTGTGCGTTCAAGCGCCTCGCGGGGGAGCCGCTGTGGCAGGACGGGTTCCACGACCACATCCTTCGGGCCGATGAATGCGCTCGCGCGGTGGCGCGCTACCTCCTCGAGAATCCCGTTCGTGCCGGGCTCGTCCGGCATCCTCTCGAGTGGCCGTACCTGGGGTCGGAACGGTACTCGGTGAGGGAGTTGCTGGAGAGCGTGGGGGAATCGCGGGGCTGCCCGCCTTCGCCCCGCCGGGCTTCGGCGGGTCCGCCGTAGCCGGGCGGAGGCGGAAAGCCCCGCGCCACACCGGCACAGCCCCGCGCCACACCGGCACAGCTCCGCGCTACACCGGCTGGAGATTCGCGTATCTGGCGAGGAGTCGCTTGGAACCGACGCTGGCGAACCGGACGACGAGCTTGATGTCGTTGTCGGCTGGTTCGATGCTGAGCACGGTCCCGACGCCGAAGGTGGCGTGCCGGACGCGCATGCCGACCTCGATCCGGCCCGAGCGGGACTGGTCTTCGTCGTGGTAGTCGTAGGACGGCGACTCCTCGCGGACGCGTGAGGGCCCCGCCTTCGCGGCTCCGCCGCTTCGGCGGGCAGGCTCGCGCCTGAACCCCTGCACGCCGCGGTCCCCGTAGCGCGGGTCTTTCGAAGCCGTGCCGTAGCCCGAACGGGCGGAGGCGGGAGCGCCGCGAGATCCCCAGGCTGCGCCGGCCCAGAGGCTCGTCTGGCGAAGATCGGAACCGCCCCGCCCCTCGCGCTCGAGCAGATCCTCCGGCACCTCATCGATGAACCGCGACGGCGCCGCCGCGCGGTAGTCGCCGTACCAGCGCCGCTGGTTCGCGCTGCCGAGGTAGAGCTTCCGCTGCGCCCGCGTCATGCCGACGTAGCAGAGGCGGCGCTCCTCTTCGAGCTCGGCCTGGTCGTCGCTCGACCGTGAATGCGGGAACAGCCCCTCCTCGAGGCCGGCGATGAAGACGACCGGGAACTCCAGCCCCTTCGCGCTGTGCAGCGTCATCATCATCACGCGCGCGTCGGATGCACCCTCCTCTTCGTCGGTGTCCGACAGGAGCGACAGCCGATCGACGAAGCCGCCGAGCGTCGCATCCGGCTCGCGGCTCTCGAATTCCCTCGCCGCCGACACGAGCCCCGCGAGGTTTTCGATGCGGCTCTGCGAGTCCTCGGTGCGGTCCTCGCGAAGCGCGGCCAGGTAGCCAGACCTGTCGAGCACCTTGCCGATCGCCGTGGAGACCGATTCGTGCCGCGCCATCTCCGCCAGGCCGACCATCAGGTCGCGGAACACGCGCAGCGACGCGGCGGCCCGGCCCGTGAAGACGCCGCGATCCAGCCCGCCGACGAGCCGCGCCCACAGGGAATGCGCCGACAGCCCGCGATCGCCCGAGAGCCCGAGGTCCGCCGGAGCGGCGGCGAGCGCGTCCATCACGCCCTTGCCGATGCCGCGCGCCGGCACGTTGATCACCCGGCGCAGGCTCACGTCGTCATCCGGGTTGACGAGCAGCTTCAGGTACGCCAGCGTGTCCTTGATTTCCTTCCGCTCGTAGAACCGCACGTTGCCGACGATGCGGTAGGCGACACCCTCCCGGCGGAGCGCGTCTTCGATGACCCGCGACTGCGCGTTGGTTCGGTAGAGGATGGCCATCGGCGTGTCGCCCGGCGTGCGCACGGCCGAGCGCGCGAGGCGTGCGATGACGTCGGCCTCCTCGAGTTCGTCGTTCGCCTGGTGGTAGCGGACCTTGTCGCCGCCGGCTCTGTCGGTCCAGAGCCGCTTCTCCTTGCGATCCCGATTCTGGCCGATGACCGCCGAGGCGGCGGCGAGAATGACCGCGGTGGACCGGTAGTTGCGCTCGAGCCGGACCACCCGAGCCTCCGGGTAGTCGGCCTCGAAGTCCATGATGTTCCTGAGGTCGGCGCCGCGCCACTTGTAGATCGACTGGTCGGGATCGCCGACGACGCAGATGTTGCGGTGGGCTTCGGCCAGCCGGCGCATCAGCAGGTACTGCGGCCGGTTCGTGTCCTGGTATTCGTCCACCAGCAGGAAGCGGAAGCGGTCGGCGTAGCGGGCGCGGACGCTCGGCTGATCGAAGAGATCCACGGTCCGGAGCAACAGGTCGTCGAAGTCGAGCGCGTTGGCATCGGCGAGCGCGCGCTGGTAGCGCTCGAAGATCTGGCCGATCTGCTTGTCGTGCGGGTTATAGCCTCCCGAGAAGGCGTCGGGCCCCTGCATCAGGTTCTTGGCGTGGCTGATGCGCCCGAGCGCGGCCTTCGGCTGGAACAGGCTGTCGTCGATGGCGAGATCGCGCATCACCTGCTTCATCGCCGACAGCTGGTCGGACGAATCGTAGATGACGAAGTCGCGCGAGAGGCCGATGGCGGGCGCCTCGCGCCTGAGCAGGCGGGCGCACATCGCGTGGAACGTCGAGACCCACGCGCCCGCCGCGGCGTCGCCGAGCAGCGACGCCACCCGCTGCTGCATCTCCTCGGCCGCCTTGTTGGTGAACGTGACCGCGACGACTTCGCGGGCGTCGGCGTGGCCGGCGCCGATCAGGTGGGCCACGCGGTAGGCGATGACGCGCGTCTTCCCCGAACCCGCCCCGGCGAGAATGAGCAGGGGGCCGTCGACCTGCAGCACGGCCTCGCGCTGTTCGGGGTTCAACTCTTCGAGGAAGTCCACTCCCTATTCTACCGTGACACTCTTCGCCAGATTGCGGGGCTGGTCGACGTCGCAGCCGCGGCGCACCGCGATGTGGTACGCGAGCAACTGCAGCGGCAGCACCATGACGACCGGCGAGAGGCGCGGCCGCGCCTCGGGGAGGCTGATGATCGAGTCGTGCTCGGTGTCGAGCAGGCTCTCCACCAGCTCGTCGCGGCCCGTCGTGAGGGCGATGATCGAGCCGCCGCGCGCCTTGACCTCCTGGATGTTGCTCAGCATCTTCTCGAACACGTGATCGCGCGGGGCCAGCGCGACCACCGGCATCCGCTCGTCGATGAGCGCGATCGGGCCGTGCTTCATCTCGCCGGCCGGGTAGCCCTCGGCGTGGATGTAGGAGATCTCCTTCAGCTTGAGCGCGCCCTCGAGCGCGATCGGGTAGTTGATGCCGCGGCCGAGGAAGAGGAAATCCTGGCGGTTGTAGAAGCGCCGAGCGATCTCGTCCACGAGCGCCGACACCCGCAGCGTCTGCTCGACGAGCGTCGGCAGCTGCAGCAGGCCGTCGATCTCGTCGCGCGACTGATCCGGCGTGAGGACGCCGCGCACCTGGGCCAGGTGCAGCGCCAGCAGGTGCAGCGCGACGAGCTGCGAGGTGAACGCCTTGGTCGACGCCACGCCGATCTCCGGCCCCGCGTGCGTGTAGACCGTGCCGTCGCTCTCGCGGGTGGCCATGCTGCCGACCACGTTGCAGATCGCGATGCTCCGCGCCCCCTGGGCCTTCGCCTCGCGCAGCGCGGCGAGCGTGTCGGCGGTTTCGCCCGACTGCGTGATGACGACGGCGAGCGTCTTCCTGCCGACGATGGGGTTCCGGTAGCGGTACTCCGAGCCGTAGTCGACTTCGACGGGCAGCTTCGCCAGCCCCTCGATGAGGTACTTCCCGATGAGCCCCGCGTGCCACGACGTGCCGCACGCCACGATCGTGACGCTCTCGATGGCGGCCAGCTCCGATTCCGGGACGGTCACCTCCTCGAGGAACACGCGCCCGGTGTCGAGCGACACGCGGCCGAGAATCGTGTCGCGCACCGACTGCGGCTGCTCGAAGATCTCCTTCAGCATGAAGTGCTTGAAGCCGGCCTTCTCGGCCTGGATGGGATCCCAGAGCACCCGCTGCGGGCGGCGGTCGAGGGGGGTTCCGGCGAAGGTGGTGAACGTCACGCCGTCCTTCGTGAGCACCGCCATCTCCTCGTCGGCCAGGAAGACCACGTCGCGCGTGTGCGCGAGGATGGCGGGGATGTCGGACGCGACGAAGTACTCGCCGTCGCCGATGCCGATCACGAGCGGCGGGCCGTTGCGGACGGTCACGATCTTCTGCGGCTCGTCGGAGGACAGCAGCACCAGGGCGAACATCCCGCGCATCTGCGCGAGCGCGCGGCGCGTCGCACCCTCGAGGCCCCCGCCTGCCGGGCCGCCGGTCTTCAGCTCCTGCTCCACCAGGTGGGCGACGATCTCGGTGTCGGTTTCGGTGACGAACGTGTGGCCCAGGCCGACGAGCGCCCGTTTCAGCTCCAGGTAGTTCTCGATGATGCCGTTGTGAACGACGACAATCCGGCCGGTGCAATCGCGGTGGGGATGGGCGTTCTCTTCCGTGGGGCGGCCGTGGGTGGCCCACCGCGTGTGGCCGACGCCGTATTCGCCGTCGAGCGGATCGGCCTGGATGGCCTCCTCGAGGCGCGAGAGCTTCCCGGCGCTTCGGCGCAGGCTGATGACGCCCTGGCGCACAACGGCCACGCCGGCCGAGTCGTAACCGCGGTATTCGAGCCGCCGCAACCCGTCGATGAGAACCGGGACGACGGGTTTGGGCCCGATGTAGCCGATGATTCCGCACATAATGTGCCTCGCCGCAAGACAGACCGCTCGGCACCAGCGGTCAGCCGGCAGCCGTCGGCGGACAACCGCCCGGGATCCGCTGCCAGCCGCCAGCTGGGAGCTGCCAGCTGCCTACGTCTGCTTCTCGGCTCCGCGGAGCGCTTTCTTCAATCGGACCCAGCCCTCCTTGTTGACCTGTCTGCTGCGCGCGATCGCCAGCGCTCCAGCCGGGACGTCGTTCGTAATCGACGAGCCCGCCGCCACGTACGCGCCCTCGCCGACGGTCACCGGCGCGACGAGCTGCGAATCGCTGCCGATGAACACCCCGTCCCCGATGACCGTCCGGTTCTTCCGGACCCCGTCGTAGTTGCACGTGATCGTGCCGGCGCCGATGTTCACCTTCTCGCCGATCGTCGCGTCCCCCAGGTACGCCAGGTGGCTCGCCTTCGATCCGCGGCCGAGCGTCGTCTTCTTCACCTCCACGAAATTGCCGATGCGGGACCCCGCGCCGAGATCGGACTCGGGCCGGATGTGCGCGAACGGCCCGACGCTCGCGCCGTCGGCAATGCGCGAGGAGAGCACCACGCAGTGGTCGAGCACCGTCACGTCGTCCGCCAGCACCGAGTCCACGATCCGCACGCCGCTGTGGATGACCGCGCGCGCGCCGATCGTCGTCCTGCCGAGAAGCGAAACGTTCGGGCGGATCACGGTGTCGGGCCCCACCGTCACGCCGCGGTCCACGTAGGTGGTCGCCGGATCGTCGAGCGTCACGCCGGCCGACATGAGCGCCGCGCACCGCGCCTGCCACACGCGCCGGCTCATCGCCGCCAGCTCCGCGCGGCTGTTGATGCCGAGGATCTCCTCCTCGCGATCGACGACGAGCGCCGACACCGTGCGGCCCGCGCGGCGGTAGACGGCCACGAGGTCGGTCAGGTAGTACTCCTTCTGCGCGTTGTTCGCGGCGATCTGCGCCAGGGCCGGGAAGAGCGGCTCGAGGTCGAACGCGTAGATGCCGGAGTTGACCTCGCGAATCCCGCGCTCGGCCGCGCTCGCGTCGCGGTGCTCGACGATGCCGAGGACCGCGTCGCCGTCCCTGAGGATGCGGCCGTAGCCCGAGGGGTCGCCGACAACGGCGGTAAGAATGGTGGCGGCGGAGCCGGTCGCCGCGTGATGGGCCAGCAGCGCGCGCAGCGTGTCGACCGTGAGCAGGGGCGCGTCGCCCGAAAGCAGCACCAGCGTCCCCGTGACGCCGGCAAACAGGGCCTCCGCCTGCCGGACCGCGTGGGCCGTACCAAGCTGCGGCTCCTGCCGCACGAACCGCAGGCCGGCGTGGGAGGCGAGCGCCGCCTGCAGCTGTTCCGCCTCGTGCCCGACGACGACCGTGCGGGAGGCGGCGCCAAGCGCGGCCGCGGTGTCCAGCACGTAGTCAATCATCGGGGACCCGGCGACCTGGTGCAGCACCTTCGGCCGGGCCGACTTCATGCGGGTGCCCTTGCCGGCGGCAAGGATCAGGACGTGCGTCGCAGGCATCCGCTTATTGAAGCACAGATCGATCTTGCGATCTTGCGATCTGGCGATCTGGCGATCTGGCGATCTTGCGAACTGGCGAACTGGCGATGCGACGGGAGCCGGATCTACTGCACGCTCAGGATCTTGATGACCGGCATCATTTTGTACGCGCCATTCCCCGTCTGATTCACCGACTTGTCGCCGTCGAAGTCGAGCAGGATGGTCGTCGTCGTCGCGGCCTTCACCTCGAACTGGTGGACGAGCTTCACGATCCCCGACGGTATGTCCACGGACGCGCCCGCCTCCGGGGCAGTTCCCGGGGCAGTTGGCGGCTCGGGGACCAGGGTCATGGACGGAGCGCACGCCGTCGCGTCGGAGGTCTTGCTTCTGAAGTAGATCTTCGCGGACGAGACCGTCAGGCGCAGCTGGGTGTAGTGACCCGCGGCCAGCGTCGTGATTCCGAGCACGTCCTCGACGCCGCCCTCGAGCCGCTTCAGGTCGCACGTTCGCGAGCTTCCCAGATCCTTAAAGGGCAGCGTCACCCAGTTGTCGTCGGTGGTGTGGGCCGTCACCGCGGAGAACGTGACGAGGAGAGCCTTGGCGTCGCTGAAGGGGCTGTCGGTGATCTTCACCGCGAGGGTGCCGCTACCGGCCGGTCCGGCCGGAGCGGTCGGAGCGGGCGGGGCGGGCTGCGCCGCCGGAGCCGGCGAAGGCGCCGCCGGGGACTTCGGAGCCTCCGAGCCCCCGCCGCAGGCGAGAACCAGAGTGACGACGGCAACGGGCACGGCGGCGAGCAGGTGACGAGACATGAAGCGGGTTCGCATGTAGATGTCCTCCCAGGAGCTCCTGCGCGCCAACGGGGTGCGCGCCACAGGGTTCCGGTACCACAGCGGTGCAAGCGCCACGCCAAGATCTCGCCGAGTTTCAGAATGGGACAGTCGCTGTAAGCTGTTGCTTGTGAACTTGTTATGCGGGCATCGCCGCGACCGAACACTGCTGCTTCGAAGACGCACGCCCCGGCCGCTGGCACGGATGGTAATTCTTACACGGATCTGAAATCGTTGGCCTCGGCCTCGGAGGCCCCCTAGCGCTTCTTCGCAGGCACCGCTTTGCGGCGGCGCGGCAACGCATCGGTCATCTCGGCGAAGGCGGCGTCCTGGCGCAGCGGCTCGAGGTCCGGGTCCTGCGCGGCGCGGAACCGGTTCTCCGGCGAGAGCTCGATGGCGCTTCGGAGATGCGCCATGGCCTGCGCGATGCTGCCGAGCGCGGCGTGGGTCACCGCCTGGAGGTACTGAACGTAGTCGTTGCGGGAGTCCTCGCTCTCGAGTCTGCGCAGCAGGGCCAGGCTCTCGTCAAACGCGCCCCGATTCAGGGCGATCGTGACCGCGTTGAGGCGCTCCTCGAATGACCGCGGCTTGGTCTCGCGTGTCGCCTGCCGCTCGCAGATGGCCAGGTAGACTCTGGCGCGTTCCTGAAGTTCCTTTTCGTCGCTGAAGTTGTTGAGGACCGCGGTCAGAAGGGTTGCGGCCTTCGCGAACTGGCGCTGCTGGAGCGCCTGGAACCCGCGCTCGAACATCTCGACCGCCTGATCGTGAGATGACGGGCCGGTGGATGGCGCGGCTGAACCCGTCGCCGCACGCACGCGCGCGCGGCCAGCGGCCGGGCGCCCTGCCGGCGGCTTGGACAGGCCGCGGCGCGGCGGCCTGGCGGGAGCGTTCTTCTGGGCGGCGGTCGGCTTCGACGGCTTGCGCGGTCCAGGTCGCGCCGTCGACTTGGCCGACTTGGCCGACTTGGCCGACTTGGTCGACTTGGCCGGCTTGGTCGACCCTGCTGATTTGGCCGGTCTGGCCGACGTGGCTGGCTTCGCGGCATTCGCACGCTTCGGCTGAACGCTCGTGCGCGTCTTCTTCGTCGGCTGGCGGGACGGCTGGCTGCGGCGCTGTGTGGGCATGGTCTCTTCCTGCGGAAGGCTGCGCCTGGTTGCCGAACGAGCGATTGAGGCGCTAAATTAGCAAATGGGTGGGGATTGGGTCAAGCGCCGCCGCTTTTTGCCCGCTCGATCAGGGCGTAGAGCTCTCGCGACCGCATTCCGAAGCGTTCGGAGAGCGCAGAAATCGACTCTCTCCGAGACAAGCCAAGATCTTTGGTCAACTGATAGAATTCTTCAAGAAGGCTCTGTGGAGTGGGCGCGGCGCCAGATCTTTGGGCAGGCTCCTGGCCCCCTCCCAGCACGACCGTGAACTCCCCGCGAGGCTGCGCCAGCCTGGCCAACACCTCTGAGACGGCGCCCCGAACGGTTTCTTCGTGCACTTTCGTCAGTTCGCGCCCGACGGCCACGGGTCTGTCCCCCAGCACCCGAAGCACGGCTTCGAGCGTTCCCCGAATCCGGTGCGGCGCCTCGAAGAACACGAGGGTTTCGCGCCGGGTCGCCAGGTCCCTGAGCCATCGTTCACGGGCCTGAGCCCGAGGCGGCGGGAACCCGACGAACGAGAACGCGTCGGTGGGGAGCCCGGAAGGGACGAGCGCCGCCAGGACCGCAGAGGCGCCAGGGACCGCTTCGATGCGGCAGCCCGCCTCGAGGGCGGCCTTCGCCAGCCGATAGCCGGGGTCGGAGATGCCGGGCGTCCCCGCGTCGGACACGAGCGCCAGCGTTCGCCCGGAGGCCAGGTGCTGGAGAAGCCGCGGGGTCTTCTCGCGCTCCACCTGTTCGTAGAAGCTCGTGGTCTTCGTGTGGATGTCGTAGTGGGCGAGCAGTTTCGCCGTGCGCCGCGTGTCCTCGGCGGCGATGAGGTCCACCTCCCCGAGCACGCGCAGGGCCCGCAGCGTGACGTCCTCCAGGTTGCCGATTGGAGTGGCGACGAGGAAGAGACAGGAAGTGCTCATACCGGGACCCGAGTGATGGCCGTGGCCGCTCGAATATTGTACCATTGCCCCTTGTCCGAGGCGCGAGCGTGCATTCATCCGAACCTCTCCACCATTTCGTAGATGACTACCTCCGGTATCTCTACGAAACCCAACCGACCGGCGCCACGCTCGACGGGGTGCACACGCACGACGACCTGCTGGAGGACCTGAGCCGGGGCGCGCTCGAATTGCAGGCACGAACCCTCTCCGGCTTCGCCCGCCGACTCGACGAAATCCCGCTCGAGGGCCTCAATGACGTCGAGCGCATCGAGCACCCGGTCGTCGCCGCGAATATTCGGGCCAGGGTCTTCGAAATCGAGGAGGTCCGGACCTGGGAGCGGAACCCGCAGTACTACGCCGACGTCCTGGCGACCAGCCTGGCAACACAGGCGATCTTCCCCTACGCTCCTGAGGACGAACGGGCCCGCCGCGTACTCTCCAAGCTGCGCCAGGCCCCGCGCCTCATCCAGGCGGCTCGCGACAACGTGAAGGAGCCCCCGGGCATCTTCGCCAAAGTCGGGCTCGAGACGCTGCGCGGGGTCCTCAAGTTCATCGAGCACGACCTGCCGCGCGCATTCTCCGGCGTGGACGACCTGCGACTGCTCGGCGATCTGGCCGACGCCTCCGTCGAAGCCGCAGATGCCCTCCGCCGCTATTGCGGCTACGTCGAGACAGAGCTGGCACCGCGCGCCCGGGCGACGTTTCGCGTGGGGCGCGAGAAGTTCGAGAAGAAGCTCAAGCTCGAGGAAGGGTTGTCGATGGGTGTCGACAAGCTGCTGGCGATCGCCAGCCGCGAGCTGTGGGCCACCCAGGAGGAATTCCGCCGCGTCGCCTCGCGCATCGACTCCTCGGCGGATCCCGTCGAGACGTGGCGCCGGGCCAAGAACGACCACCCCGAACCCGGACGCCTGGTTCAGGCGGCGCAGGACCAGGTGGCCGAATTGATGACCTTCATCGCGCGCCACGATCTGGTGACCATTCCGGCAGCCGAGCCGCTGATCGTTGCGGAGACACCTGACTTCTACCGCTGGACGTTTGCCAGCCTGTGGACGCCGGGGCCGTTCGAAGCCAAGCCGACCCGCTCCTACTACTACGTCACCGAAGCCGACCGAACGTGGACCGCCGAACGCCAGGCCGAGTACCTCCGAGATTTCGCAACGCCCTCGCTCTGGTCGATCTCGATGCACGAATCGTATCCGGGCCACTTCGTCCACGCGCTGCACCTCCGGCGGGTAGAAGCCAGGCTCAGGAAGTCGCTCCTCTTCTCGCCCGCGTCGGCCGTCGAGGGCTGGGCGCACTACTGCGAGCAGATGATGATCGAAGCGGGGTTCCACAAAGGCAACCCTGAAGTCCGCCTCGGCCAGCTCGCCGAGGCCCTCGTCCGCCTCGCCCGCTTCATCGTCGGCATCCGCCTGCACGCCGAGGACATGTCAGTCGAAGCGGGGATGCGCTTCTTCCGCGACGAGGCGTTCATGGAGGAGGCCGGCGCACGCCGCGAGGCCGAGCGGGGCACGTTCGACCCGACCTACATGGTCTACACGGCCGGGAAGTTGATGCTGCTGAAGCTGAGAGCCGACTGCAAAGCGCAGCAGGGGGCCAGGTTCACCCTGCGCGGCTTCCACGACACGTATCTCGGCAACGGCACCCTCCCGATCTGGGCGCAGCGCAGGCTCATGCTGCCGGGGGACCGGGGGGAAGTGATCGAGTAGCGGGCAGCTATCAGCTGACGGCTGGTAGCGGATCACTCCCGATCCGCTGTCGGCTGCCAGCTACCGGCTGCCAGCTTGCACGGACTGGGAACATGCCACTTTACGAATACGAGTGCGAGAGTTGCGGGGCCACCTTCGAGGTCATCCAGAAGTTCTCCGACCATTCCGTGGACACGTGCCGGGCGTGCGGCGGGAAGGTGCGACGGCTGCTGTCGGCGCCGGCCATCCAGTTCAAGGGCACCGGCTGGTATATCACCGACTACGCGCGAAAGGGTGCGGGCGGGTCGGACAAGGAGAAGGCGGGCACGGCGGGCGCGGAAGCGGGCAAGCCGTCGCCCTCGACAAGCGACTCGGCCTCGACCACCGCGGGAGCCTCCTCGGAATCGAAGAACTCAACCGCCAGCACCCCGACGGCGGCCTCCTCAACGGCGCCGAACAGCAGCAAGACGTAGGGCTCCATCACGCCGACCTACATAAGAGACCGTGCGGACATCCGTCTCGTGTTCGACGCGCGTGAGCGTTCGGGCTCCGGCGGCGAGCGGCGAGACAACTCATAGATGGGCCTCGCTCGAGGCCTTGACGCGAACCCCGACCATCAACGTTCGGTGAAAGGCGACGAGCGCCGCCGCTGCCAGCGCGGCACTCGAGATCCACGGCGCCCCACCGAGCCAGCGCACCAGCCACACGCGGCTCAGCGCCGGCCACGCGTCGAACTGCTTCAGCCCGAACATGTGGAGGAGAATCACGACGATGCCTCCGGCCATGAAGACGACGAGCACGACCTTCATCGCCGAGAACCCGTGGCGCCAGATTCCGATCTGGAGCCAGCCGGCCACGACCAGCGCGATCGCGCCGACCAGCGTCAGGTAGACCACCGTGGAGGGGGCGGCCACTGCATCGTGGCGCCTGAGAATCGACACACCGACCATGGCGGACCACTGAACGGTGGCCGACATCAGAATCGCGCCGAACTTGGAGCGGACGATGGCCCGGTCGGTCACCCCCAGCGTCCGCAGGAACGCGTACGACTCATCGTGCTCGCTGGCCATCATCGCGCCCGCCAGCCAGATCGGCATGAACAGCGGGATGACCTCGAAGGCGGACCAGTCCCGCGTGACGACGTAGCGCCCCATCAGCGCGAGGTAGGTCACCAGCGAGGTCCAGTAGTAGAACGACGACCGACGGAAGATCGGGCTCATCTCACGCCCCCTTGATGAACGACAGGAGGATGTCTTCGAGGCTGGCGCCCTCGACCCGCGCGTCCCCCCGCGCCACCGGGCCGGCCAGTGCGTCGCGCAGATCGGGGTAGTCACCGGTAATAGCGCTCGCGCCGAACGGGTGCCGACGGACGCGCAGCAGGCGATCTTCGACGGCGCGCGGCAGCGCGCCATCCTTGAAATGAACGACCTTCCACTGCGACTGCAGGTCGTCCCTCGCCCCCTGCATCACGATCCGGCCCTCGTCGAGGAAGCAGACATCGTCGGCAATCTCGTCCAGGCCGTCGGTGACGTGAGAGGCCACGACGACCGACCGGTCGCCATCCGCGACGAACGCGCGCAAACGGTCGAGGAGCGCCCGCCGGTGCACCACGTCGAGTCCCGCGGCGGGTTCGTCGAGGACGAGGAGTTCGGCATCGTGCGACCAGGCGAAGGCCAGCGCCAGCAGCTTCTTCTGGCCCCCCGACAGGTGCTTCACCTTCTTGTAGGGGTTGACCTTGAATTCGTCGAGCAACTTGTAGAAGCGGGCGCCGTCCCAGCGCGCGAAATACGGCGCAGAAAACCGCGCGAGCCAGATGCCCGTTCTTTCGGGGTAGAAGACGGATTCCTGCGGAACGTAGCCGATTCGGTTGCGCAGATCCTGCTCGGATTCGTCGAGCGACGTGCCGAGGACCCGGAGCGTCCCCGACCCGATCGGCGCCTGGTAGGCCAGCATTTTGACCAGCGTCGACTTGCCCGCCCCGTTCGGGCCGAAGATCCCGGCAATCGTCCCGCGTTGCACGGTCAGCGACACGTCGGCGATGCTGAAATCCTCGTACCGCTTGGCGAGGCCCCTGGCTTCGATGACGGCGTCCATGTCATTCCCCCTCCGCTTGGCGCGCGAGTTCGGCGATGTCGTTTGCCGTGATGCCGAACTTGGCGGCGGTCCTGACGATGCGCGCGACTTCGCCGCGCAGCTCGTCGAGCTTCCTGCGGCGCATGGTGTCTCGTTCCATCGGGGCCACGAACGACCCCAGCCCTGCCCGGGTCATGATGTAGCCCTCCGTCTCGAGGTCGAAGTAGGCCCGTTTGATCGTGATGGCGCTGACCTTGAGCGCTTCGGACAGCTCGCGCACGGAGGGGAGGCGCTCGTTCGGCGCAAGGTCGCCCGAGGCGATGGCGTCCTTGATCTGGTCGGTGACTTGTTTGTACATCGGGTCCGGGTGACCCGGTGAGAGCGCGATGAACACGTCGCCTCCTGGACTACTTAGTATGCTTAATATACACAGTAGTCGCGTGCTTGTCAAGTGGTTCTTCTTGGGAGGCTCCTGCGGCTGGGCCGGGCTACTTGGGCAGGACGGAGCGGAGATAGTCGGTGAACGGCCCGGCCAGGTCCGGCCGCCGGAGGGCGAAGTAGACAACCGCCTTCAGGAAGCCGAGCTTGTTGCCCGTGTCGTGGCGGACGCCATTCACTTCGCAGGCGTAGATCGGCCGGTCCTGCAGCAACTGGCGGAGCCCGTTGGTGAGCTGGATCTCGCCGGTGCGATCGGCCCGGGTGGCTTCGAGCGCCGGAAAGATATCGGGCGTGAGGATATAGCGCCCGATGATGGCGAGGTTCGACGGGGCCTCCTCGCGCTTCGGCTTCTCCACCAGATCCTTGACGCGGTAGACGCCCTCGCCCATCGACTCGGCCACCTCGACGATGCCGTACGACGACACCTGCGATTCCGGGACGCGCTCCACGGCGAGCACCGGCCCCTGCACGCGCTCGAACACGTTCGTCAACTGGCGCACGGCCGGCGGGTCGGCGTCGATCACGTCGTCCCCGAGGATGACGGCGAACGGCTCGTGGCCGACGAGGGCGCTCGTCACCAGCACCGCGTGCCCGAGGCCCAGCGGCTCGCCCTGGCGGACGTATGCGAAGTTGATCAGGTTGGAGACCTTGCGGATCTCGGCGAGCAGCTCGGTCTTCCCGCGCGCCTCGAGGAACGTCTCGAGTTCGACCGACACGTCGAAGTGATCCTCGATGGCGTTCTTGCCGCGGCCCGTGACGAGGATGATGTTGTCGATGCCGGAGGCGACCGCCTCTTCGACGCCGTACTGGATGATCGGCTTGTCGACCAGGACCAGCATCTCCTTCGGCTGCGCTTTGGTGGCGGGCAGGAAGCGGGTGCCGAGGCCGGCGGCGGGGAAGACGGCTTTGCGGACGCGGTTCACAGGCATCGCTCCTTGTATCGGCCGATCGCAGCCACCATGGTATAGGATCGTCCTGCCATGATCAATCCAGCGTTCGTCCGCGATCACGTCGAACTCGTGCGGTCGGGCCTTCGGAACCGCGGCCTGGACCCGGACGCCGACCTCGAGGCGCTCGCCGCGCTCGACACGCGCCGGCGCGCGATGATTGTCGAAGTCGAGACGCTGAAGCGCGAGCAGAACAAGTCGGGCGAGGAGGTCGCGCGCGCGAAGAAGGAGGGGCGCGATCCGAGCGCCGTCTTCGCCGCCAACCGCGAGCGCGGCCAGACGATCAAGCAGCTCGAGGCCGAACTCGAAGCCCTCGAGGAGGAGCGCCGCGCGCTCCTGCTGACGGTTCCGAACCTGCCGGCGGCCCGTGTGCCGGTGGGATCGAGCGCCGCCGACAACCTCGAGGTCCGCCGGGTCGGCGAGCCGCGCGTCTTCGACTTCGAGCCGCAGGCGCACTGGGATCTGGGGCCGGCGCTCGGCATTCTCGACTTCGAGCGGGCGGCGCGGGTGTCCGGCGCGCGCTTCTCGTTCCTGATGGGCGAGGGCGCCAGGCTGTCGCGCGCGCTCATCAACTTCATGCTCGCGCTCCACACGGGCGAGCACGGCTACACCGAGGTGGCGCCGCCCTTCCTCGTCAACGCGGCCGCGCTCACCGGCACCGGGAACCTGCCGAAGTTCGAGGCGGACCTCTTCAAGATTGCGGGAGACTGGGACCTCTACCTCGTGCCGACGGCCGAGGTGCCGCTGACCAACCTCCACCGCGACGAGATCCTCGACGGCCGTCAGCTGCCGCTGAAGTACTGCGCCTATACGCCGTGCTTCCGCAGCGAGGCCGGATCGTACGGCGCGGACGTCCGCGGCCTCATCCGCCAGCACCAGTTCGACAAGGTGGAGCTCGTGAAGTTCGCCGCGCCGGACCGGTCGCACGAGGAGCTCGAATCGCTGACGTGGGACGCCGAGCAGGTGCTCGTCCGTCTCGGCCTCCCGTTCCGCAGGGTGATGCTGTGCACGGGCGACATGGGGTTCGCGTCGGCGACGACCTACGACATCGAGGTCTGGCTCCCGAGCCAGAAGACGTATCGCGAGATTTCCTCCTGCAGCAACACCGAGGCGTTCCAGGCGCGGCGCGCGAACATCAGGTTCCGTCCGGACGGCAAGGGCAAGGCCGAGCACGTGCACACGCTGAACGGGTCGGGCCTGGCCGTCGGCCGCACGCTCGTCGCGATTCTCGAGAACTACCAGGAGAAGGACGGGTCGGTGACCATCCCGGAGGCGCTGCGGCCGTTCATGGGGGGCAAGGACAGAATCGCCGGGAATCGTGCGACCTAGCGATCTCAGGATCTTGCGACGTAGGCGGGCTCGACGTCAAAGGCCGCACGGCGCCGGTCGCAGCCGTTCGCAAGATCGCCACATCGCCAGATCGCAAGATTCTGCTTCTGGCTTCTGACTTCTGGCTTCTGTATTCTGTTCTTCGTCAGTTCCCGGAGAGGTGGCCGAGTGGTTGATGGCCCCGGTCTTGAAAACCGGTGTAGGGGAAACCCTACCGGGGGTTCGAATCCCTCCCTCTCCGCCATTCGACTCGCCTGGCTTCCCCGTTCCACTCGTCGCCAGGCTCGCTCACCGCAGGCCAGCCTTCGCTGGTGAATGCAGACGAAGGCTGTCCGCCACCGACGCGCCACTGGTTCCGCCCCCCGATCCACCCTCCCGGCAGGTGCAAACCCGGCGCGTGCCGCGTGGCGGTACGACTCGAAGAAGTGGCCGCATCGCGCTTGACAACCTGCGCACCCTGCCTATCTTTGACTGAGCCTTCCGCTCGACAGGCTAGGACTCTCGGTGTTCCGTCCCCTGCTCCAGCCCCCGGCACCGCGCTCGGCGTGCTCCGCCCAGGCGTCCAAGGAACCCGGCGAACCCAAGAGGAGAAACATCATGAAACGCGGGTTGGTCCTCCTGTTCAGCGGACTCATCGCCGGCGTCCCGCTGCTCTCCGCCCAGCAGCAGGGGCAATGGTGGGTCATCAACGGATCCAGAGCCCTCATCTTCGACGACCAGCTCAAGAAACAGGCCGACGTGGACGTCGGCGTGAACGCGCGCGAGCCCGAGTACTCGCCCGACCGTCGGCACCTCGCCGTCGTGAGCGACGGCGCCTTAACGGCGAAGGGCGGCGCGTGGTCGGGACGGAGAGAGTATTGGCCGGAGCCCGGCGCCTCGAGTGCCGTTGCCATCCTCCGTGCGGACACGCTCGAGGTGGTGGCGCGCCAGGTCGTGAGATTCCGCCCGCGTCTGACCGTGTTTGCCGACAACACGACGCTCCTCATCGTCAGCGCGGGCCAGGTGAGCACGAACGCAGAGAAGCAGATTCCGCCTGCCATCACCGTGTTGAATGTCCCGGCTGGCGACATCCGGAAGCAACTCGATCTCGCGAGCACGCCGCTCTCGAGTTGGTACGAGGAGGAGACCAGGCTCCTGCACGTCCTCTGTGAGAAGTTCGACAGGCGTTCTGCGGCGCTCATCACGTTCGATCCGGCAACCGGCACCGTTCGGCGCACACCGTTCGAATCCGACATCGTGGCGACGTACCAAGGCGGTCTTCCAGGCGTTCGATACGTCGAGCTGGAAGACGGCCTGGCCGTCATCAACGCCCGAGGCGAACTGCTGGGCGCGCCGATCAGGGCGGGCAAGGACAAGGCGTTCTTCACGCCCGTGCCCGAAAGCCGGCGCTTTCTGCTCGCCGGTCGCACCGGCAAGGAGGCGAAGCTCCTGGCACTCGAGGACGGGAAGGTGGTCAAGGAAGTGCCGCTCGAGCGTGCGGAGCGATGCGTCTTCGCCGGCAAGACGGGCCGCATCGTCGTCATGGGAGGCGACAAGGGCGTCGTCCTCGACAGAGACACACTGGAAGTGAAGGGAACGCTCAAGCTGCCGGGCCAGTACATCGACGCCATGCTGGACCCTGCCGAACGGAACCTGTGCGTGTTCAAGGGCGGGTCGGTCGCGGTCATCGACGTGGCGCAGAACAGGCAGCTTGCGGACGTCGGCGTTGGCAGAGGCCTCCAGAAGTGGGCGGCGAGCACCGGCCCAGGCGGGTACACCTACCGCACAGGGCCCGCGGTGCGCGGCGTGGCGTTGGAACTGGCGCGGCCGGTGTACACGATGGCGTTCTCGCCCTCGGGCTCGCACCTGTTCGCCTACCACGCGGGGGCGATGGACCTCACGATCGTGGACACGGCCGCCTACACGGTCGACGCGAAGGTCGGCGTCGGCACGGAGCCGGTCTACGGAGGGCTGTGGCAGCTGCCGCGGCGGAACCAGATGATCGCCTTCAAGGGGAAGACCGTGATCACGTTCGACACCGAGGAGGGCCGCCGCCTGGCGCAGAGAGATTTTCCCGACAGCCTCGTCGTGTGGGACGAGTGGCTCGACGAAACGGGCGTACTGCTCGTCCGCAGCGCCTCCGGGACGACGGCGTTTCGAATGGGCTCGCTCGACATCGCCAAGGAACTCGGTCCCGATCTCGCCATCTCGCGGAAGGCTCTGGATGACCGCCGCGAAGGCGTCTTCTACTTCTGGGCTGAGCGCCGCTTTGTCATCTCGACGTCGAAGGGTGCGCGGATGTACGACTACGGACTCGCGCCCGTCGGCGATTTCGAAGGCATCACCGCGATCGACGACGTGTTCCGGGTTACGCCGCCCGTGCCGTCCGCCGCCATGGCGGAAGCTCCTTGGCGCCTGCCCTTGTTCGTCACGAGCGTGGCCGACGCGTCGAACCGCTTGAAGTCGCCGTAAGTCGCCCCGCCGGCCTCGATCGCCGTCGCGGGTTACGTCGAAGTGGGTCGGCGGCTGCCAGGTGGCGTGGCTGGCCACGGGTGCCGAGGTGTCACGTGCGGCCTCGCCGGTCAGCCTTCTCACCCAACCGCTTGTCAGACGGAAGAAGGCAGGCGCATACTGGGGCCACTCAGCATCCAGCGGAGGGATTCGCCCACGAGCGATTGGCAACTGCCGTTGCGCCCGGGACACGGGTGGGCACCCACGACGCAATCCCGGCCACCAGGAGGACCGGCCATGATCACCCTGAAGCAGCCGTCGCTCGCGCTCCATTCCTGCGATGTCCCCGGGTACGAATACCGGATGTGGGCCTCCTGGAAGATGACCAAGGGGGCGAGGCCAATGGACATTCTCTATTGGATCCTCTATGCGCGGGACCGGACCCCGGAGCTGTTGCTGCGCAACGTGGTCATCAACTGCCACGGGCTCGACGGCCGCCTGTTCGCGGGCGGGGACGGACAGCCGAGCCTCAATAACGACAACATCAACATCTTCTCCCAACTCCGGGGCTCGGATCTCGGCACGATCTGGTTGGTGGCCTGCAAGGTGGCCAACACAGGACACGGTAAGGGGTTCTGCCAACGCCTGGCGCGGCTGGCCGGGTGCAGCGTCGTGGCTGCCGACGCCACCCAGTACCGGAGCGATCTGGTGCCCCAGGTACTGCGTGGACAACTTCGAGGGACACACTTTCGAGTGGGACGCGTCGGGGAAAAGGAGCATGGTCTCCGGAAGCGGCGCCGGGATTCCTGGCGTCGACGAAGACTGATCGTCGAGCTCGCCGAACGGCGTGTGCCCGCGCTTCCCACTCACGAGCCCGGCATGGGAAGCTGTCCCCTGTAGACGCGATCCAGCGCGGTCAAAGACCCTCAGGTGCGATACCAGCTAGAATGGGCCGGCCCCGGGGGACCGACCGATGCCCGAGCTGCTTCCGCAGACTGCTGCAGGCCCAGGAACGAAGGCGACCGCACGACTCGCCGCCGCCGCCGCGTTCGTTCTGCTGCTGTCGGTTGCCACGCTCGCGCGCGGGCAGGCGCCCCCCGCGTGCTCCGCGCCGCCGCTGAAGCCCGCCGGGAAGGACGCGAACATCCTGACCGCGGAGCAGGCGTCGGTGCTCGGCGAGTTGCTGACCCGGCAGCTGGCTGGCGAGCTGAAGCTCGTTCGCGATCCCTCGCTCAACGCCTACGTGCAGCGAATCGCCGACCGGATGGCCGAACTCGGCGGCACGGGCGAGGTGCGCGTCGAACTGCTCGACCTTCGTGAGTTGAACGCGTTCGTCCTCCCGGGAGGCCGGATCCTGGTTTCCCGCAAGCTCGTGTCTTTCGCGAGGAACGAGGACGAGCTGGCGGGCGTCCTCGCCCACGAGCTGGGCCATGTGGCCACCCGCGACGCCGAGCGGATCTACTCGACGTGGCTCCGCCGGGCCCTGAACGTCACCAGTCTCGGCGATGCGCGCGACGTCGAGGAGAAGTACAAGTTGCTGGTGGACAACAGCGCCAGGAAGCCGCTCGATGAAAGTCCCAGGAAGTCCGAGCAGCAGCAGCAGGCCGCCGACCAGTTCGCCGTGTGGCTGACTGCCCGCGCGGGCTACCGGCCGCAGGCGTACCCCGACTTCTTCGACCGCTACACTGAACTTCAGTCGAAAACCGGGAACTGGCTGACCGATCTCTTCGGCAGCACGACGCCGGACGCCAAGCGGCTGCGCGTCACCGTCAAGGCCCTTGGCTCGCTGCCGTCCGCGTGCCGCGGCACGCGCACCACCACCGAAGAGCAGTTCGCGGAGTGGCAGCGGTCCGTGATTTCAGCCGCCAGGCTCACGCGCCCGGTGTCGATCCCGGGTCTGGTGAGCGAGAAGAAGATCGACCCGCCGCTGCGATCCACGTTGGGCAGGCTGCGATTCAGCCCGGACGGCCGCTGGGTCCTGGCGCAGGACGACGGCAACGTCTACGTGTTCGCCCGGGAGGGCCTGGCGTACTCGTTCCAGTTCGCCAGCCTCGGCACCTACGGCGCGCAGTTCACACCCGACTCGTCGGCCATCGTCTGTTACGGCGAGGACTACCGCGTCGAGCGCTGGTCGCTCGCCACGAGGCAGCGCGAGTGGGTGCGAGACCTGGTGATGAGCGGCGGGTGCCTCCAATCGGCGCTGTCGCCCGACGGCCTGCGGATGGCGTGTGCGACCGCCGGCCCGAGCGCCGACCTGAGCCTGCGCGTCTACGACGTGGCGACGGGAGCCGTGGCGTTCGAGAAGCGCGGGTTCTTCATGATCCACCCCGACGACTACTTCGTGCTGGTCATGGCCACCTCGGCGGAGTCCAATCCGCAGTATTTCCAGATGCGCTTCTCACCGGACGCGCGTTCTCTGGTCGTCGCCCGCGCGTGGTCGTCGGTCGCCGTCGACCTGACCGCGCGCCGCGAGATCCCGCTTCCGGGCGCGGTGCGCGACCGCATCGGCGGCTCCTTCGCGTTCTTCGGCAACGACCGGATCGTCGGCGTCCACCTCGCGAACCGCGAGGACTCGGGGATCGTGACGTTTCCCAAGGGCGAGGTGGTGGCCAGGCTCGACCTCGGGCGGCACGCGGTCGCCGCCGCCACGCGCAGCGACGCCTTCGTCCTCGTCCGCGACCCGTCGCCGCCGCTGGCCGTTGCCGTCTTCAGCGTCAAGGACAACAAGCTGACAGGCGGCAGCCGGACGCCGGGCTTCGACGTGTACGACGATGCCTACCTGACGGAGCTGAGGACGGGCGAGATCGCGATTCAGAAGGCGGGCACGAACACGACGGAGGCCGTCGCCAAGGTTCCAACGGGGCCGTTCGCCAGACTGCGCGCGTCGGACATTTCCGCGGACCTCCGCGTGCTCGCCGTCTCGCAGACGTCCCGGGGCCTCGTCTGGGACATGGAGTCTGGCAAGCGCGTGCTGGTGCGCGGCTTCCGCGGCGCGAACGTCGACGGCCAGCAGGCGTACCTCGACTTCCCGCCCGAAGAGAAGGTCCCGCGGGCCGTGCTCCGCATCGACCCCAACGCCCAGAAGGGCGAGACGCTCGTCGTCGTCGAGGCGCCGAAAGCGCCCGCCGCCGCGGCCGGAGCGGCGGCCCGCGCGCCCGGCCCGGTGAAGGCGTCGGCCACTGTCACCGCGTCGGGCGTGCAGCAGCACGGCCCCTTCCTCGTTGGATTCCAGGAGGCCGCCGGGAGGGCCGACGGACGCGACCTGGTGGTGTTCGAGGCGGTCTCCGGCAGGGAGCTCTGGAAGAAGCCGCTGGCCGACTCGCGCGGCGTCTACATGGCGCACGCCCGCCACGACAGCCTGACACTGATGTGGAACTACGGCATCGAGGCAGCGAAGATCGTCGCCGCGACACCGGCCCTGACGCGGCAGTTCGAGTCGTTGAAGGCCAGGAAGAACGAACTGGTCCTGCTCGAGGTACTCGACCTTCGCACGGGCGCCGTGCGCGCAGACGTCCTCGTTGATTTCGGGCGCGACAGCTTCCGCCCGGTGACCATCGTCGCGGCCGGCGATCATGTCGTGATCGGGGACAACGCGAACCGGACGCTGGTCTACTCGCTGGCGACGGGAACGACCCGCGGCCATGCCTTCGGCTCGCCGCTCGACGTCGCGACCGGAGCGCCGCTGGTGTGCGTGCAGAACGCGCCGGGCGAGATTACCGTCCATTCCCTTCCGGCGCTCGAAAGAGCCGGCGAGTTCGTGTTCCCGTCGGAGGTCGTCTTCGCCCGCTTCAGCCCGGACGGCAAGCGGCTCTTCGTGCTGACCGGCGACCAGACGGCTTACACGATCGACCTGGCGGCGGCGACGACGACGAAGTCGTGACGCCAAGAGCCGGCCCCGGGGTCCCTCCCGCGTGGGCGGCGCTCACGCCTCCACCCACCCACAAACTGGCCCGAGACTTGCACTCGTACCCCAATCATGCACCGAACTGCCCGGCTGCCGCTGCCGCTTTGCCTCGTCGCCGTCCTCATTGCCGGCTGGATGCTGGCCGCCCCGGAGGCCGCGCATGCCCAACAGGGCCCCGGCCTCAGGGCCGGAGTGAGCGCCGACCCCGACCAGTTCGTCTTCGGCGGACACTACGACACCGGGCCGCTCATCGAGCGCCTCAGCTTCCGGCCGAACGCCGAGGTCGGCGTCGGGGACGACCGGACCACCCTGTCGGTAAACTTCGAGTTTGCCTACTGGTTACCGCTCAAGCCGAAACCGTGGAGCGTCTACGTGGGCGGCGGGCCCGCGCTCGTCGTCTACCATCACAGCGACGGGTCTGACAACGCCGGCCACACCGACACGGAGCCGGGCTTCAACCTACTGATCGGTCTCGCGCATCGAGGCGGTCTGTTCGCCGAGGTGAAGGCGGGTTTGATCGACAGCCCGGCGGTGAAGTTCATCATCGGCTACACGTTCCGGTAAGCAGGGGGGGAGTTGGCGGGCCGGGGCCGTGTAATTTCTACACAGTTGAGAATCTTGCGGTCTTGCGATCTTGCGATCTCGCGAACGATCGCCACGGCGCACGATCGCGCTCCCTCCGCAGTTCGCAAGATCGCCACATCGCACGATCGCAAGATCGCAGGATGTCGGTCCCTCCGGAGTTCGCAAGATCGCCACATCGCACGATCGCAAGATCGCAGGATGTCGCTCCCTCCGCAGTTCGCAAGATCGCCACATCGCACGATCGCAAGATCGCACCGTGTCGCTACCTGCCAATCGGCGACGCCACCAGCGGCCGCTTCTGCAGCGGGTCCTTGTTCTTCTGGATGTCCAGTTCCTCGAAGATCAGGCTCGGCGCAATCACCGAGACGAGCGTCGTGCCGCCCGACATGCCGTTTGGAACCCCGCTCGTCAGGAGCGTCCGCTCGGCAGACGCGGCGAGGATGTCGCGAAACGTCGTGTGCGTGACGCCGCCGAGCATCAGCCCCCGAACCGGCTCCTCCTTGCCGTCGGGCGTCACCTTCACCGCCGACGCGACCGGCGTGCCGCCGCGCGCCGTCTGCGCGCCGAGCCTCCGCAGGATGTAGCCAAAGGGCCGGCCCTGCGTCTTGAGCGTGGCAAGGTACCGCGCCTTCAGCTCGGCGGAGGAAATCGCATCGGCGCTCTCGACCTGGAACACGCCGGCCTGCGGGCCGTTCCCTCTCGCGTGCCCGTTCGACTCCGGCAGGTTCCTCTGCGGAGTCCTCGACGTCAGCAGCGTGCGCAACCGGCCGCCCTCGACGAGCGTCACGTCCCTGGCCGCCACGCCCTCGTCGTCCACCGCGTAGGCGCCGCCGACGGGCAGCGCGCCGAACCGGGTCATCGACGGCGTATCCTTCACCGTGAATGTCTCGGGCAGGACCCGGTTGCCGATGCGCGTCAGGAAAGGCGTCGCGCTGGCTTGCGGAGGCCCCTCGCCCCGAGCATCGTCGGAATCGGGCGCCCGCCTTGCGAGGAACAGCGGCACGAACGCCTGCGACACGAGCGCGGCCGCCGCCTCGTTCTCGACGAGCACCGGGCCGCTGTAGTCGTCGCCGACCTTCGCCGTTCGCGTCCGGAGCAGGTCGTCCACCATCCGCTTCGTCCTCGCCAGCAGCTCCGTCCGCGCGGGCAGGTCCTCTGGGCGCTCGGCGAGAGACACCGCGTCGCGGACGACCATGCCGTCGTCGGCCAGCATGGTGACGCTCGCCCGGAATGTCGCCGCCCTCGATGAGGCAACGGTGTGGGTGCCTTCGCTGTTCGCGAAGTAGCGGGTGAGGTCGGTGAGCCCCAGCGTCGCATCTGAACCGACGGCCTCCGGAACCGCGAAGAGCCGGGAGATCTCCTGCACCGCGTCGGCCCACTCGGCCGGCGCCGCGGTTGGTGCGCGCACGGGCTCGACGCGTTCGACCGGCGGCTGCCTGGAGAAGTCGGGGATGGGGTCCGGGTCGTTGCGATTCGCGAACGCCGCCTTCTTTCGGGAGAAGACCTGCACGGCGTTCTTGTAGGTCGAGTCGGTCGTCAACCACACGTGCCGACGCATGGCGAGTTCGTCGTCGTCGGTCGGCACGAGCGCCAGCGATCCCATCGCGCCGCCGAGGCCGCCGGCGATGAACCGCGAGCTGTCGAACGCGTAGTCGCCCACGCGGACGTCGGCGCGAAGCACGCGCGCCCGCGCCGACCGGTTCTCGACGAGCGCGCCGAGCGTGGCGCGGTACGCCGTTTCGGTGGCGTCGGTCACGGTGTACGACAGGTAGTACGGTCCGGGCTCACCCGTCATCCGGAGGCCGGAGAGCGAGCGCGCCAGCTCTCCCTTCAGGGCGCCGAGCACCGGCGGATCGCCGGCGGGCGATTCCCTCTTCGCCGGGGCCGGCAGAACCGGGAGCGTGTCCTGCGACTTCGGCTTCTTCTGAACCTCCACCTCCGACACGAGCAGCGCCGGCGACGAAGCCGACACCGGCACGGGACCGCTCTCGGCGCCGCAGATGCCGTTGAAGGTCTGGGTCCTGTCGTCCGAGGCGACGATCTTGCCGAACGCGGAGAGCGGCGTGCCAATCAGATCGACGCCGCGCACGAGTTCCATCGGCCGGCCATCGGTGTAGACGCGGTACACGACGACGGGCGTGACGTTGAACGCGTTCGGAACGTAGCGCCCGGTGAAGGTGAAACCGCCCTCGACCTGGTCGAAGAGCAGGCCGAACGACTTCCCCGCCTTGCGGGCCTCTTCCTTCAGCCGCTCCACCAGCTGCAGAAACGGGAGACCGGCCGACGACTGCACGATGAGGTTCGACTGGCGGGAGACGGGACGCATCCCCGGCTGGCCTCGCCCGTGCCCATTCGATTTCGGGAAGCGCGAGAGCGGCGACCGGTTGAGCAGAAACTCGCTGAGGACGCCGCCCTTCACGACGGCCACGCGGCCGGCGCGCACCCCTTCGTCGTCGTACTGGTAGAAGCCGCCGAGCTCGGTGTCGCCGATCTTCGCGAGCGTCGGGTCCGAGACGACGTTCAGGAACGGCGGCAGGACGGGCTCGCCCACCTTCTTCGCGAACGTCTGCGCGTCGTCGGCGGTCTTTTGCCGGGAGCCCTCGATCCGGTGGCCGAAGATCTCGTGGAAGAACACGCCGGCCGCGCGACCCGAGAGGATCGCGGGTCCGGAATACGGGTCGACGACGGGCGCGTCGCGCAGCCTCGCGAGCGTGGCCGCAAGCGCACGCACGTCTTCAGCCAGCCTCGCTTCCGTCGGCAGGCCGGACAGCGACCGGGCGTAGTAGGTGGCGTAGACCGGAAGCTCCATGCCGTCGGCTGCCTTCGTCAGCGCCTGGACGAACAGGCGGCAGGACGTGTCGCCCGTCAGGAGACGACTGCCCTCGGTGTTGACCAGATAGCGGGTGGCGGCCTCGACGCTGAGCTCGACATCGCCCCGAAGGATGAGCGGGTCGCCGGCAAACAGCGCCGACAGCCGCCGAAGCCTGGCCTTCCACAAGGCCTTGTCCACCTGAACGGACGCCGGCGTGCCCGCGAACACCTGCGGCTCCTCGCGCGAGAAGTCCGGCGCCGGGTCCTCTTCCTTCACCTTCGCGGCCAGGTTCGTCTTGACGCGCGCCAGCCGTTCCACCGACTGCCGGTAGGCGCGGTCCGTCGCCAGCCAGGCAGCCACGCCAACGCCAGGCGCCGAGTCGGCCAGAGGAATGGCGGATCGCCCGAGGCCGGTCGGCGGCGCAGGCTCGCCGCGGACCTCGTGGGTGTTGTCGAGCGAGTAGTCGCCGGTGCGCACGTCGACGCCGAACGTGCGCGAGCGGCCGTCGTTGTCCGCAATCATGGCCCCGAAGGACGCGCCCAGTTCGGTCGTCTGAACGTCGTAGACCGTGTACGCCATGAAATACGGCGGCACCGGCTCCTTCCCGAGCACCTCGACGTTCCGCGCGAGTTCCGCCTGCAGGATGTCGAGAAGGGCGACCGGCCTGGCGCCGGCCGCCTGGCCCCCGCTCCGCTCGGACACCGCACCGACCGGAACGAGCCCGATGAGGGCGAGAACGAGCGACAGACGCAGGTGCCGACGACTCATGGGCAGGTTTCTCCTGAACTTCGAGTTGTAGCACACGCGAAGGGGATTGCACTAATCCGGCCGGCGGTGTGGCGCGGGGCTTAAGCCCCGCGGGGTCCGCCGGCCGCTCGGCCGCCGGTCGCCGGGGGCGCCCGCTCTCGCTCACGCTCGACAGTGCCGAGCCCGGCATCCTCGTTCGGCAGGTTTCACCTGAGCCAGTCGGCATCGACCGAAGAGCCTCCGGGCAAGTCTCAACCTGCGGTGCCGGGCTGCGGTTTCGACCGACGGCACTGCTCGCACGTTCGCTCGACCGGGCATCCCCCAACGCCCGCCGGCCGGCACCGTCACAGCGGCCAGGACGACTGACGTCTCGTCGGCTCGCCGCCGGCGCACCCCTGTGCTGGCTTTTATGTGACAAATATGTGACCATCTGGTCACATGAATCCAGGATCCCCGTGGGCGGCGGTCGCCCACCCCGCTCGCCGCCGGCTCATCGAGCTGCTGCGAGACGGTCCCCGGACCACCGGCGAGCTGTGCGGGGCCTTTCGGACCACCCGTTTCGCGACGATGAAGCACCTGGCGGTATTGGAAAGGGCCGGGCTCGTCACGGTTCGCCGGTCGGGCCGGGAGCGATGGAACACGCTCAACCCCGAACCGCTTCGCGGCCTCGAAGGGCGATGGCCGGGGCTCCTGCCGGGGCCGGCGCCCGCTCCGGCTCCGGCGGCATGGCAACCGGCGGCAGGTACGGCGACTTCGCCCGACTCGGCGAGCGGACAGCCGGAAGCAGTTCAGGTCTCGACCGAGGCGTTCATCGACGCCGCCCCCTGGCGGGTCTTCGACGCGTTGACGCAGAACGTGGCGGCATGGTGGGGGGCGCCGCACCTCCGCTCGGCCGACGCCACCAACCTCGTGCTCGAGCCGCAGCCCGGCGGTCGTTTCGTCGAGGAGTGGGGCCATCGCCAGGGGACGCTTCGGGCGACGGTGACCGCGATCAGGCAGGACGAGCATCTCGAGCTGGCCGGTGTGACGGTGGGGCAGGTGCGGGGCGTTCTGGCGATTCGGCTCGCGCAGCGCGAAGGAGGCACGCTGCTGCGCGCGGCGCTCGCTGGGGCGGACGAAGCCGCGTGTGACTCGGAGGCCGGGAAGCGGGCGCTCGACGACCTCCTCAAGGTCAGGCTGAAGGCCTTTGTCGAGCGCGGGACGCGCTCGGGTGTAGCATCCTAGCCGGCACGGACGTGCCGCGCGGGATCGGTTTGCCGCCGAGTTCGCTACAATGCCGTCGTCGCCACAGGAGGGAGCCGTGACTGCCGAGAACCCTGGCGCCGTCACCCGGCTGCTGGCTCGCGCGCAGGCGGGACACGCAGCGGCCATCGAGGAGCTCGTGCCGCTCGTCTACGCGGAGCTCCGCCGGATCGCGGGGCGCTACGTGCGGCGTGAGCGTGCGGGGCACTCGCTGCAGGCCACCGCGCTCGTGCACGAGGCGTACATCCGGCTGCTCAAGGACGAAGATCTGTCGTTCGAGAGCCGCGCACACTTCCTCGGCATTGCCGCGCGGTCGATGCGGCAGATCCTCGTGGAGCACGCGCGCGCGCGTGATGCCGAGAAGAGGGGCGGCGAACGCCGCCGCATCACGCTGGACGAGGGGGTGGCGTCGGGCGGGGCCGTCGACGTCGACCTGCTGGCGCTCGACGAAGCGCTCGAGCGGCTGGCCGGGCAGAACGGCGAGCACGCCCGGATCGTCGAGCTTCGGTTCTTCGGCGGGTTGACCAACGAGGAGACGGCCGCGGCGCTGGGCATCTCGCCCGCGACGGTGAAGCGTGCGTGGGCTGTCGCGCGCGCGTGGCTGTTTCGCGAGTTGACGCGGTAGCCCCTGCGTCCCTCAGAGGGCCTGGGCGGGAAACGGCATGGACCATCGCTGGGAGCGGATCACCGAGCTGCTGAACGGCGCGCTCGAGCGCGAGCCGCCCCAGCGCCCCGGTTTCCTCGACGCCGAATGCCGCGGCGATGGCGACCTCCGCGCGGAAGTGGAGTCGCTGCTGGCGTCACATCAGCAGGCCGGTGCGTTCCTCGAAACCCCGGCGGCGCTCGCAAGCGGCCTCGTGCCGCCGCCGGAGGCGGACGAGGCGCTCGTGGGCCGGATGCTGGGCCCCTATCGCATGGAGCGCCAGCTCGGCCGCGGCGGCATGGGCGTCGTCTACCTGGCCGAGGACACCAGGCTTGGGCGGAAGGTGGCGGTCAAGATTCTGCCGCGGGAGTTCTCGACCGACGACGCGCGGAAGGAGCGGCTCCGCCGGGAGGCGCGCGCGGCCGCGGCCCTCTCGCACCCGGCCATCGCGACGGTCTTCAGCATCGAGGAACTGGACGGCCGGCTGTGTCTCGTCACCGAGTACGTGCGAGGCGATACGCTTCGGGCGGAACTCGAGCACGGGCCGTTCTCGCTCGACCTGCTCGTCGACACGGCCGTCCAGGTGGCACGCGGCCTGGCGGCGGCGCACGCGGCCGGAGTGGTCCACCGCGACCTCAAGCCGGACAACATCATCCGGAGCGTCCAGGGCGAGGTGAAGATCCTCGACTTCGGGATCGCGCACGTCGACGCGCCTCGCGACCCGGCGTCCCCGCGGCTGACCGGCGTCGGGATGGCCATCGGCACGCCGGGCTACATGTCGCCCGAGCAGCTCGACGGCGCGGAGGTCGATCCCCGCACGGACGTCTTCGCGCTCGGCGTCCTGCTGTTCGAGCTGGCGACCGGCGCGCATCCATTCGCGGGCCCGACGCCGGCCGCAACGGCGGCGAACGTCTACGCGGCGGACCCGCCGCCGCTCACCTCGCTCAACGCGCGGCTGCCGCCCGGGCTCGACACCGTCGTGCGGAAATGCCTGCGCCGGCATCGCGGCGAGCGGTACAGCGCGGTGCTCGACGTCGCCCGCGACCTGCAGGACTTGCGCGAGGGCCGCCTGCGCGCGCCATCACCGGCCGGAGGCCTCGCGGGGCCGTCGAACCCGCTCTGGTGGTGGCGGCTCCACCAAGTGTGCGCCGTGCTGGTCGAGGCCGGTCTCGTCTACCTCGTGTGGCGGGCGCACGCGGCCCTGCGGGTGGACTGGACTCTGGCGATCCTCCTGGCCTGCATCACGACCACGGCGATTAACGGCACGCTGCGCGTCCACCTGCTGTTCACGCGTGCGTTCAACGCGGCCAGCATGCGCGAGGAACTCGGCCGTTCGGCGCCGATCGTGCGGGGCACCGACCTGCTGTTCGCGCTGTTGCTCCTGCTGTCGTCGGCGGCCGTCGTGCGGACCTCCATCGCCCTTTCGGCAACCCTCGCCGCATTTGCCGTCGGCTGGGCCGTCGTCTCGCTCATCGTCGAGCCGGCGACCGTCGCCGCCGCGTTCCGAAACTCCGACTCTTCATCGTAAGAACCGACCCTTCATCGCCAGAACCGACTGACATCGTCAGCCCCGACCCCTCGACTTCGCTCGGGGTCGCCCCGAGCATCGTCGAGGGGCGACTGACCCCGTTTATCGTCCGATTTCGCAGTTGTCTGGTAGAGGGAGGGCTCCGTGCCACCATCGGCCTATCGCGACGTGGTTCGGCTTCAAACCAGCGTGCTCGCCGCCGCCGAGAAGCGGCTGCTCATCCGTATCGCCCAGCAACTGCCGGGTTGGGTCAATTCGGACCACCTGACCGTGCTGGGCGGCCTCGCCATGGTCGGGGCCGGCGCCAGCTACTGGCTCTCGGGGACCCATCCGCCAGCGCTCTGGCTCGTCGTCTTGTTCCTGGGGATCAACTGGTTTGGCGACAGCCTCGACGGCACCGTGGCCAGGGTGCGCAACTGCCAGCGGCCGCGCTACGGGTTCTACGTGGACCACATCCTCGACACGCTCGGCGTCCTGTTCGTCCTGATGGGCCTCGGCCTGTCCGGCCACATGACGCCGCTCGTCGCGGCCGTCGTGCTGGCGGCCTACTACATGCTCTCGATCGAGATCTACCTGGCCGCGTCGGTTCTTCGCACGTTCCGCATGGGGTTCTTCGGGTTCGGCCCGACGGAGCTTCGGATCCTGCTCGGCATCGGAACGCTGGCGCTCTTCAACCATGCGAAGGTGAGTATCGCCGGGCGCGCGTTCCTCCTGTTCGACGTGGGCGGCGTCATTGCCGCGGCAGGAATGGTACTGTTCTTCGTGGTCTCGGCGGCCGGAAACACGCGGGCGCTCTACGAGGAGGAGCCGCTCGTCAGGGTTCCCTGAGGACGCAGCCGGGTGGGTGTCATGGGCCGTCGTTTCCTCCGCTACAACGTGGTGGCCGTGCTCGGAATCGCCGTGCGGTTGCTCGCCGCCTGGGTTCTGGTCGGCGGGCTGGGGTTGCACTATCTGGTCGGCACGGCGCTCGCGATTGAAGCGTCGGTCCTCCACAACTTCTTCTGGCACCTGCGCTGGACGTGGGGCGCGACCGATCGCCTCTTCTTCCGCTGCGTGGCGTTCCACGCGGGCAACGGTCTGGTGTCCCTCCTCGGGGCGATGGTGCTGATGCCGCTGTTCGTCGGAGCGCTCGGCCTGCACTACCTCGTGGCCAACGGCCTCGCGATCTGCTTCACGGGCCTCTTGAACTTCTACCTCGGCGACCGCCTGATCTTCCGCCCGACGAGCCCCCCTGCCTGAGGCGGCTCCCCAGCCCCCCGGACCGCTATGCTATTCCTGAGGCTCGTCGTGGCTGACAGCCGCGCGCGCGAGGCGCTGGCCGGCAACCTGCGCGGTGAGGTGGCCGAGTGGCTGCGGCCGGCGCGTCGGCGAGATAGCGGCGAACAGCCGCACGCAGGCGTCCCCCACTGCTGCCGTGGATGATCTCGACGCGCGGACGATCGGCGCGGATTGCGCGATCGAGAAAGACCGGGAGCGAGGCCAGGGCTTCGGGAACGGTCATCCCTTGAAGATCGATCGACTGGACTCGGCAGCGGTCTGCCGCGGAAGCAGATGACGCCGGCGTGGCTGAGCCGGCGTTTTGTGCAGGCGCGTCGCGCGCTCGCCGCTGCTTCTTATTTGAGTGAGAGACGGGCTCCAGTTGGCCTTCCTGGCAGACCATCGTCAGGCCGCCGATTGCGACACGGTAGCGGATGCCTGGGAGGACCGCGATGACGCGGCCGTGTTTTCGGAGACTAACGACGACCTCGTCAGAACCGACGAGGAAGGGCATGGCCTCATGGTGGCGCCACTGGCGATAGGAATCAACTGGCTCCGGACGGACCTTCCCTATGCCCCCGGAATGGACCCCGGCGCTCGTGGTTGCGGGGCAGGATTTGAACCTGCGACGCTGGGTTATGAAAAAGCCTCGAGGCTTCGACCCGAGGCACCCTGGAACCACAATTTCGTGTTCTGCTCATCATCGCGACGACGTGGGGCAACTCGGTTCCACCCGGCCCAATTCCGCATTGTCCCGTTGTTGTCCCGCAGGCTTCGCGAACAGGTAGAAGGAATCGCGCTACGAAGCCCAGAGGTTCCGCTGCCACTTGATAGACGGCATCCCAGATTCGTCGCGCTCGACCGAGAACCCGTCACCGGAGCCGCACAGCGGGCCAACAACGCAGCCGACATTGATTGGGTAGTGCTCCACCGGTTCCCGCTGCTCGACGATGAAGTGGAGCGGTGTCTATGACCTGCTGGCGGATCGGAGCGAAGCACCCAGCCGAGGGGCAGGGCTCGACCTGCTGAAGGTGCGTGCCGGTGAGAAGGCGCTCGAGGTCGGCTTCGGCGCCGGCCACAGCCCGGTTCGACATTACGAAGTCGCTCATGAAGCGGATGTGGATTCCGGTCGAGATTGTCCTCGGCACCAGGCCGTCGTCGGACGCCTGACGGACTCGGGTGGTCGGCTGACGACACCCGCTGCCGCGCGCTACCGACCGGCCCGCTCGGGCGCGGAAGGCCTCGCCGGTCGCGCTGCGCGCGCGAATGCCCAGGCCAGCGCCGGCGGGGTGAGAACCGTCGTCACCATCACCATCACGACGACGGCCGAGAAGATGGCCTGATCGATCACCGGATGGCCATCCACGGTCAGCCCCAACCCGATTCCGGCGAAGATCAGGCCGACCTCCCCCCGCGGGATCATCCCGATGCCGACGATGAGCCGGTTCGCGCGTGCGCCGACCAGGCCCAGGGAGCAGGCCTGCTTGCCGACGACCGCAGCGACTGTCAGCGCGAGCGCGAGGGCGAAGATGTCCGGCCGCCCGAGCGTCCTGATGTCGGCGCGCATGCCGATCACCACGAAGAAGATTGGTGTGACGAACGACGCGATAGGCGCAATCAGTTCGTGGATCGACCGCTCGCCGCGCACGGCGAACCCTCGGAAATGTGCGTCCTCGAGGATGACGCCGGCGGCGAACGCCCCGACAATCGTCGCCAGGCCCATGGCGTCCGCCAGCCATGACAGGAAGAAGCAGAAGGCGAGCGCACCGGCCAGCAGCACGCCGCGGGTCCGCAGTCTCGATGCCACCGAGAACAGCTGCGGTGACACCCGCGCGCCGATCAGCAGCGCGCCGACAAGGAACAGAACGGCCTTCCCAATCGTCAGCGCAAGCCCGCCATAGGACAGCGGGGCGCCACTGTTGGCCGCAGCGATGAGGGCCGTAATCGCCGCGAGGATCACCAGGCCGAGGACATCGTCGATGACCGCGGCGCCCAGGATGATGCGAGCCTCCGTGCTTCGGTCCATCCCGAGGTCCTTGAGCACGCGTGCGGTGATGCCGACACTGGTGGCCGACAGCGTGGCACCGAGGAACGCGTGAGCGTACCCCCCGGCCGTCGGCAGAAGCCACGCGCCCACCGCCCACCCGAGGGCAAACGGTGCCACAACGCCCACGCAGGCCACGAGGAACGCCGCCCGGCCGACGCTCAACATCTCCCGGATGGTGGATCCGAGTCCCACTTCGAACAGGAGGACAATGACGCCCAGTCGAGCGAAGATATCGACGAGCCGGTCGGTCTTGAGATAGTCGAGGCCGGCATAGCCCACCAGCACCAGGTTGCCGATGATCACGCCGACGACCAACTCGCCGAGCACAGCGGGCTGTCCGAGGCGGGTGGCGATCTCGCCGCCGACTTTGGCCGTGACGAGGATCAGCGCCAGCGCGAGTGCCAGTTGGGCAACCGGATCCGCGTGCACTGTTGTGGCAGTCGACAACGCGGCGACGAGGGAATCGATTGACATGAATGCGCTCGGGAGTCCTTTGGCCTCGTCAGCTGATGAGCCCCTTCCTCACGGCGTAGAGGACCAGTTCGACCGCGCTGTGGACGTCCAGTTTCTCCATGATGTGCGCGCGGTGGGTCTCGATCGTGTTCGGGCTGACAAACAGGAGGTCGGCGATTTCCTTGTTGCTCCGGCCCTCGGCCACCAGTTGGAAGATCTCCCGCTCCCGTTCCGAGAGTGAATCGTATCGGTCGACGATGCCGCGTTCTGCGAGGTGGCGGACGTAGTCATCCAGCATGACCTTGGCGACCGCCGGACTGAAGAACGACTTGCCCTGACTGACCAGGGTCATCGCGCGAATGAGGTCGTCGCCCGCGGAATCCTTGAGGAGGTAGCCCTTCGCGCCGGCCTGAAGCGCCCGAGTGATGTACGCCTCGTTCGGATGCATGCTGAGGATGACCACTTTCACCTGCGGGGCGCGGCGGGTGATCTGGCTCGTCGCCTCGATTCCGTTCAGCAGCGGCATGCCGATGTCGAGCAGGGCGATGTCCGGTTTCAGCTCGAGTGCCTGGCGCACCGCATCCCGGCCGTCCCCGGCTTCGGCCACCACCTCCCAGTCGGGATGGTCTTCGAGGATCTTTCTGATCCCCTGGCGCACGATCGTGTGGTCGTCGGCGATGAGAATGCGAAGCCGCGGCATCTAGTCCTCCTCATCCGACCGTTGCGCGCCGGCCTCGGACTCCGGGCCCGCAGGGCCCGCCCTGGTCTGGCGCGGGAGAGCCGGCAGTTCGACCGTCAGGCGGGTGCCCTCGCCCGGGGCTGTCTCGATCCCCAGCGACCCGCGGAATCCCGAGACGCGCTCTTCGATGCCGAGCAGTCCCAGGCCGCGCCTGGCTCCGGCCGCCGGCGGGTCCGCCGGGAATCCCTTCCCGTCGTCCTCCACGGTCAACAGCACGGTGTGCGCCAGTCGCTGGACGTACACCCTGCAGTGCTGCGCTGCGGCGTGTCGCGCGACATTGGTCAGCGCCTCCTGGACGATGCGGTAGAGGCACGTCTCGATCTCGACCGCGAGCCGTTCGTCCATTCGGTCCTGGACCAGGTCTGTCCGAATCCCGGTTCGAGCGGAGAACCCGTTGAGATACCAGGCAATCGTCTCGGGCAGGCCGAGGTCGTCGAGCATCGCAGGGTGGAGCAGCTGCGAGAGGTCGCGGACGACCTGCAGGCCGCGGTCTGTGAGCTTCCGCGCTTCCTGGAACGCCGCGCCTTCTCTCTCGGTCAGTGCCGCATGCCTTCCGGCGATCGAGAGTTCGACCTTGATCGCGGTCAGCGCCTGGCCGACTTCGTCGTGCAACTCCCGGGCGATCGTGCGGCGCTCGTCCTCCTGCGCGCTCACGAGCTTCGCAGAGAGGCGCTGGAGGTCGCGCGTGTTCGCGGCGTCCTTCAACAGCTGTTCTTGAATGCGACGTTCGAGGCGTCCCGCTGACCGGGTCACGACCCACGCCACGACCAGGCCGGCGACCAGTGCCATGCCGCTCGTGGCCAGGACCTGCCGGCGCATCCCCGCGTACACCCGGTGAACCTCTTCCTGCTCCCGCGCGAACGCCCGCCGATCGAGGTCCTGGATTCGATCCGAGATCTGGAAGATGATCTGCCGCTTCGGGATGACCTGGTCCCTCAGGAGGTTCCGCACTTCGCTGGCGCGCGCCGTCACGTCCGACTGAAAGACGGGCAGGACCATGTTCCAGAAGGCGTGCACCTCCGAACGAAGCTGCTCGATGCTCTCGCGCTCGGCCGGAAGCGGCGCGACCGGGACGTACGCCGTGAGCGCCTGGTCGATGGCGGCACGTGCCTGTTCGAGTTGATCGCGGTAGTAGCCGCCCGCATTCGGCCGCACGTCGAGGAGAGCGTCCCTGAGATAGATGGAGGCAACCAGCACGCGGACACGGACCGTCGACAGGTGCTGGTCCGCGGCCGCCGACCGGGCACTGAGTGCGCTCGTGCGTTCTTCCGCGAGCGCCACCCGGCGCGCCAGATCGAGGCCTGACGCCAGCCACAGGGCGAAGACCAGGGTGAAGCCGACGTAGAGGGTCCCACGAATCGTCCAGCCGGGCGGCCACCACCACTCCGCCGCGCTCCCCCGACTCCCGCCGAGTCGCTCTGTGTCTGTCACAGACGCATTCTAGCGCGGCCCGACAGCCACTGGCCCCAGGGAGCGGCCAGCGGTGCGGCGCCGGACCGCGCGGGCTACTTGGCGGTGATCACGAGATGCCCCCGCCGGTTCCGTTGCCAGCACGGCTCGGAGTTCTCGGTGCACACCGGCTGCTCCTTGCCATAGCTCACGACCGTCAGGCGTTCGGCCGCGATACCCAGAGACACGAGGTACGACTTGACCGCCGTCGCACGCCGCTCGCCGAGCGACAGGTTGTACTCGGCAGTGCCCCGCTCGTCGCAATGTCCTTCCACAGTGAGCTTCGTCATCGGCCAGCGCGTCAGCCACTTGGCATCCCGGCTCAACACCTCGGCCGCAGCCGGGCGAATCGTGGACTGGTCGTAGTCGAACAGAGCGTCGGCCAGCGGCGCCTCGGCGTTCAGGTCCGCAACCGATTTGCGCTCGAAGATCTGATCCTCAGTCAGCGGAGTCGGCGGTGCGGGAGGTCGAGCCTGAGGCGGCGGCGGTGGGGGTGGCGGCGGGGGAGGTTGGACCGGCGCCACGGCGGGCGCAGGTGGAACAGGCTGGGCGGCCGGTGCGTGGTGCCGGCAGCCAGACGCCAAGGCGCCTGCCGCGAGCAGCGCGCACAGTGCGGCGGCAGTTCTTGAAGTGTGGGTCATCGCGCTCGCCCTCCTTCGGCGACACCGCCTGTCGTCGACTGGCGACAAGCCGTGACCCGACTATAGCCACGAGCCGTTGCGCCGTCCATCGTCTCTGCACTGTATTCCTGCGCAGCAGGGGCCCGACGCCAATACCCGCCGACCTACGCGCTCGGGTTCGCGGCGCGAGAATACTGTCCGCACTGGATGGTGACGGACCCGCCCACTCCCTACACTGAACGAGGAGAGAATCCAGAGCCGGGCCGGACACGGCGGCGTCCGCCTCGGCGTCCTCGGCGGAGGATGATCGCGTGAAATCGCAGCGCAGACTCGTTGTGGTCACCGACGTGGATGGGTGCCTGGTCGACCACGCGACGTATTCCCATGCCGCCTCGGATCCCGCCCTCGCACGGCTGAAGGCGACCGGGATTCCCGTCATCCTGTGTTCGAGCAAGACCCGCGCGGAACTGGAGCGACTCCAACAGGAGCTGGGGCTGACGGCGCCGTTCGTTGCGGAGAACGGGGCGGCGCTGTACGTGCCGGCCGGGGTGTTTCCGTTCCCCGTGCCTGGGGCAAAGGAAGTGGCCGGCTACGAAGTCCTCGAATTCGGGCACCGCCACGAGAACGTCCTGGCCATCCTCATCAAGACGGCGGCACGTCTCGGCATCGAGATCACCACGTTCAGCGGGATGTCGGTCCAGGCGGTGGCCGAAGACTGCGGTCTGTCTCTCGCGCAGGCCCGACTTGCCAAGCTCAGGGAGTACGACGAACCGTTCCGCCTGGCTGTGAGTGACCCGGCCGCACGAACCAGGCTCTGCCGCGCGCTCCGGGGCGCCGGGCTCAGGTGTTCGACCGGAGGGCGATACGACCACGTCACCCTCGGAGCGCACAAAGGTGCGCCGGTGGCCGGTCTCCGGAGGTTGTACTCGCAGCTGTTCGGGGAGGCCGTCCTGGTCGGCTTCGGGGACAGCCTGAACGACCTCGAGCTCCTGACCGCGGTCGACATCCGGATCATCGTTCGGAATGATGCGAGCGGCAATTCGGAACTCCTCCTGCGGGAGGTGCGCGGCGCCACGGTCACCAGGAACGAGGGCCCGGCCGGGTGGTGCGAGGCCGTCACCACCCTCCTGGACACTCAGGGCTGACAGAACCACGCGCCCGGTGTGCCGCGGGGCCGATGATGACTCGGCGCGCCGCGCTGGAGAAGAGGGTGATGAGACCGCGGGATACCCTGCCGCCGGACGCCGTACAGGCGCTCAACGCGCTCGGCCAGGTGGACATTGTGGTGGGCATCCCGAGCTTCAACAACGCACGGACCATCGGCCACGTGGTCGAGGCCACCCACGCCGGCCTCGCGAAGTACTTCCCACGGATGCGGACGCTCATCGTCAACTCCGACGGCGGGTCGACCGACGGTACCCAGGGGATCGTGACCGGACTCCGCATGCCCACCGACGAGATGCTGCTGATCTCCGCATCCGGTGTTTCCCGTGAACCGGATGACGATTCCCTATCACGGGATTCCGGGAAAGGGGAGCGCGTTCCGGTGCGTGTTCGGGGTGGCGGAGCGGCTGGGTGCCGCGGCGTGCGCGGTGGTCGATTCCGACCTCAGGAGCATCAGCCCCGAGTGGGTTTAGCTGCTCGTCGCGCCCATCCTGGAGCATGGGTTCGACTACGTGGCGCCTTTCTACTTGAGACACAAGTACGACGGCACGATCACCAACAACATCGTCTACCCGGTGACGCGCGCCCTGTACGGCCAGCGGGTGCGCCAGCCCATCGGCGGCGATTTCGGCGTGTCAGGGCGGCTCGCGTCTCACTTCCTCACGAAGCCTGTCTGGGACTCCGATGTCGCGCGGTTCGGCATCGACATCTGGATGACGACGACCGCCATCTGCGACCGGTTTCGGGTGGGACAGTCGTTCCTCTCTTCAGCCCGGGCGACCTGCGGGCGCTGGGCGAACTGGCGCTGCAGCGCGCTGACGCCTTCGAGGTGCCGGACGATCTCTGGGTCCGCATCGTCTACGACCTGGCGGCGGCGTATCACCATCGGCTGATGGACCGTCAGCACCTGATCCGCTCCAGCCTGCCGCTGTACCTGGGACGCGTCGCGTCGTTCGTGAGAGAGGTTGCCGACCTCGACGCGCCGGCCGTCGAGGAGCGGCTCGAACGGTTGTGCGAACGATTCGAGGCCGCCAAGCCGTATCTGCTCGACCGGTGGCGCTCGCCCGGTGGCGGCCGGGAGCCGGCAGCCGCTGCGCCGTCCGCCAACTGAAAGGTAGGGAGCCATGTGGCAGACGCTCGAAGCCGTGCTCAGCGCATCGTGGCAACAGCTCGGGACGCAGCTATCGGAGAAGCTCCCGAACGTGTTCGCCGCCGCGGTGCTCTTCGTCGTGGGAGGACTCGTGGGCGTGGTGGCCGGGCGCCTCACCGGCTGGGTCCTGGCCCGCGCGAAGATCGATCGCGGCGCGGCCCGCCTCGGCATCATGGGCCCGCTCTCCCGGGCGGGCGTCTCGAGCCTGGCGACGCTCATGGGCCGCGTCGTGAAGTGGACGATCATCGGCGTCGCGCTCGTCCCGGCGCTCTACTCCCTTGATGCTCGAGTGGCGTCCGACCTGGTCGGCCGGTGGCTCTTGTACCTGCCTCAGATCGTCGTGGCCATCGTGCTGCTGTGGGTCGGCTTCGTCCTGAGCCGGTTCCTCTCGCGCGGCGTCCTCATCGCCGCTGTGAACGCCAGGATGCGGGCGGCCCGGCTGCTCGCGGGCGCGACGCGCTCGGCGGTCATGCTCGTGGCGGTCGCGGTGGCCTTCGAGCACATCGGGATCGGCCGGGCCACCGTGCTGACGGCCTTTGCGATCTTGTTCGGGGGCGTGACGCTGGCGGCGGCGCTCGCCGTCGGACTCGGCAGCCAGGATATCGTGCGGCGATGGCTGGATGAGCAGATCAACGCGCAGGCGAGGGTGACGGAGGACGATCCGATCAGTCACATGTGAGGAGTCACGACAGCCGCGGCTACTCCGCCGGCGCCCGGCCCTTCGGCGACGGCCGCCATCAGCCGTGGGCCGGCGTCAGGCATGCCGGCCCACACCCTCGCCCAGTTCGGCACCAAAGGCGGCCCAAGCGGATCCCTGTGGAACTCGTCGATCGCGGCACGCAGGGCGCTGGTGAAGGTCTGGACACTGAGTTCCTCCTGGTGCCGGTCGTACACGAGACCGTTGAGGGCCGCCACCGCATAGCTGTCGGCCACCGCATCCTCGGCCTCGCGCTGGTAGGCTGCGAGGAGACTCAGCAACAGGCCCTCCGACAGCACGACGCCAGCCGCCGCCAGCGTGCGGAGCAAGTGGGTGCCGACGTCTCGAGCCATTCGATTCAGTCCACGCGTCGGGTCGTTGCCGGAGAGTTCCTGGTGCTTGTGCTCGTATCGATCGGCGATCTCCACCTGGCAGATCCGGACGGGCGCCCGGTGCCGCAGCGCCTCGAAGAGCGACACGATCTCGAGACCCCAGTCGGATGGGAGTCGCATCCGCGATGCCAGGTCCCGCTGTACGGCGAACTCGCCCGAGAGGGCGTAGCGGAACGACGCGAGATACCGGATGTAGGGTTCTTCGCCCATGAGTCTGGCGAATGCCGCGAGCAGGGGAGAGACGAAGAGCCTGGTCACCCGACCGTGGAGGCGGTCGGAGTACCGCGCGTAGTAGGCCTTCACGAAGTCGAAATCCACAATCGGATCGAGGGCCGGCAACACGAGTCGGGCGAGCATCTCCCGGTGGAAGTTCACGATGTCCGCGTCGAAGAAGACCATGTAGTCCACCTTCTCTCCGGCCAGAAGGTAGCCCATGGCCAGCCAGCACGCGCGGCCCTTGCCCGGCGATCCCACCGACAGCCCGGCCTCCACCAGCCCGTCGAAGAACCGTTGGATTGAGGGGGACTCGTTCCAGACGATCACGAGCCTCCGGGGATAGCGCTCGAAGTACCGCTGGGTTCGCTGGTAGTCGTCGAGCGTCGCCCTGTTCAGGGAGACCACCAGCGAATCCAGGTAGTTGACCTGGCAGAGTTCGTCGAGGATGTTCCCGAGTGCCGGGCGGTCGAGCTCGGACGGAAGCGTCGGGATGACGAGGGAGACCGGGAACTTGGGCGTCAGTCGGAGGATCTCCCCCTCGATTTCCGCGACGGGCCGGTCCCGGAGCCTTGGCAGCGCGGTAACGGGGCCCTGCTGGTGGAAGTCGCTCATGGCTGCTCCTCCGTGTGGACGCTCCGTTCCGGTGAGTCCTCACCCGGCATTCTAGGCGCGTCGACCGACGGCACCCATCCGGTGCGGTGGGTATTCGCCGGCGGCCCCGGCACGATTCGGCGCCGGCGCGCTGCGGCTTCCCGCTGCCTGCCGTACAAATCAGGCCCTCACCCGATGGTCGGTTCGCCGAGGATCGCGTACCGTGACGCGATCCGTTCACCGATCCGCGCGACGGCAGCGGGCTTCCGCCCGGCCGCGGAACGCGGCGACGAACCATGAAGCGGCCATCCGCACACACGCCTCACCCTGAAGCGCCTGCGCCCGCCGGCCGGCTTCTGTTCGTCGACGCTGCGCGGGCCGCCGCCGTGCTCTTCATGGTCCAGGGCCACGCGCTCCAGGTTCTGCTTGCCCCCCAGTACCAGGCCAATCCGGTCGCGTACGGCTGGCTTTTCCTGCGCGGGCTGACGTCTTGCGTGTTCTTTCTGCTGGCCGGGTTCTCCTTCAGCGTCGCCACGGTCCGTCACTGGGACGACTACCGCGTGCCGGGCCGGCGGCTGGCGCGACGGTTCGCCCGCTACCTGGCCTTCTGGATGCTCGGCTACGGGCTGCACCTCCCGGTGCGGTCGGTGGTCGATTTGCCCCGGGCCACGCCGGAACAATGGCAGTCGTTCGCGGCCGTCGACGTCCTCCAGTTGGTGGCGGTGACCCTGGCGGTCCTGCAGATCGGCGTGTGTGTAACTCGCTCGCGCGGCCGGCTGGCTGTCGCGATGCTCGTCGTGGCCGCGAGTGTGGTGCTGGCCACCCCCATCGCCTGGACGACCGCCTGGACATCGGCACTGCCCGTCATGGCGGCGTCCTATTTCACCGGTACGACCGGTTCGCTGTTTCCCGTGTTTCCGTGGGCGGCCTATGTCTTTCTGGGAGCGAGCCTCGGTCTGTGGTACGCGGATTCCGGCGCCGTCCGCCGCGCCGTGCAAGGCGGCCGGGCCGTTCTGATTGCCGGGACCGTCCTGATCACCGCCGGCGTACTGATGCACGCGGTGACCTGGACACCGTATGGCGCCATCGACTTCTGGACGGTGAGCCCGAACCTGTTCCTCGTGAAGACGGGCGCCGCGCTGATCGGTCTGGCGGCGGTGATCCGGGTCACGCGCGCGCGGACCCGGCTGCCAGGCGTCCTGACGGCACTGTCACGGGAATCGCTCCTCGTCTATGTGGCTCACCTCGCGCTGCTCTATCGCCCGATCTTCGGCATCGCGGTCGCGCAAGCGGTGGGCCCCCGGCTGGCGCCGTGGCCGGTGGCCGCCTCGGCGGTGCTGCTCATGGGAGCGATGTCGGGGCTCGCATGGGGATGGTACCAGAGCAGGCGACATGTGGCAGAGGTGCCCGAGTGGCTGCGCGCCGGCTTGGCCGCGGTGGTGCTGCTCGGTCTCGTCTGATCCTCTCGGCCACGATGGTCTCTCAGTGCTCGAAATACTGTCTGTACCCGATGGTCTGCCTCGCCTGCGTCCCGTAGACTCCTCGAAATCCATCCGTGCCCAGCCTGTTTCGGTCCGGCAACGAGCCCTTGAGCCATGCTGAACGATCGCCGAGAATGGCCGTCCCCCGGCGTCCTCGCCACCGCGCTGCTCGCCTATGCTCTGGTGTCGCTGGCGTTCAGCTGGCCATTGCCGCTGCACCTCGGGGACAGGGCACTGGGCCCGGTCGACAGTGACCTCGGCGTCTACGTCTGGAACTTGTGGGTGTTCAGGCACGAGGTCGCCGCCGGTCATTTCCCGCTCTTCACTTCCGCGATCTTCTCGCTCGGCGCGCCGACCGACCTCAGCCTCCACAACTACACCTTGTTCGCCAACGTGCTGGCAGCGCCGCTCCTGCCGGCCCTCGGCGTCGTGACCAGTTATAACGTGCTGTGCCTGGCGAATCTGGCCCTTGGTGCGTTCACGATGTTTCTTCTCGCCTGGCATGTGACGAGACAGGCAGCCACCGCCTGGCTGGCCGGCCTCCTCTTCGGCTTTTCGCCGACGCTCGTGGCTCGCTCGACGGTCCACGCCAGCCTGTCGGCTGCGGCTCCGCTTCCGCTGTTCCTCCTGGCCTTGCTTCGCCTCGATGCCACGCGGTCTCCACGGTGGGCCGCGGCGGCGGGCGTGACGCTGGCCTGGGCGGCCGTCTGTGACCCGTACTACGCCATCTACTGCCTCGTCCTGGCCATGTGGTACCTGGCGGCGAAGGCACTCCGGATCGAGTGGGGCCCGGTGCGGTGGAGAGCGCACGGGCTCGGTCACCGCGCGCTGGACGGCGTCATCGCCGGCCTCCTGCTCTTGGTGGCGACCATCGTCCTGACGGGAGGATTCAGGTTCAATCTCGGCACTCGCGCGGTGGGCGTGACGACGCTCTACACGCCGGTCTTGATTCTGACGCTTGCCCTGGCCGTTCGCGTCGCTTCGGCCGTTCGCCTGCGCGTCGCCGTTATGAGCCCCTCGGAGTGGCTGGGGCTGATCCGGCTCGTGCCATACGGGGTGGCGGCTGGAGGCATTCTCCTGTCGCCGCTTCTCTACACGCTCGCGGCGCGCCTGTCCGACGGCCGGTATGTCGCATCGCCGGTGCTCTGGCGCACCAGCATGCCTGGAGTCGATCTCGCGGCGCTGCTGATCCCAAACCCGAACAGCGTCTGGCTGGGAACGGCGTGGCGCGATTGGGTCACGAGTGGACCTGGCGGCTTTGCGGAGAACGTGGCGTCGATCCCGATCCTGTCCATCGCCGTCATCTTCCTGGCGCGGCGGTTCGCTCGCTTCCGCGTGCCTGGCCTCTGGGCGAGCCTGGCGCTGCTGGCCGGCAGCCTCGTGCTCGGTCCGTTCGTCCGCGTCGCTGGAGCGACAATGTACGTTCCGACGCCATGGACCATTCTCCGTTACGCGCCGCTCATCGGGGGAGCCCGCGCCCCGGCCCGGTTTGCCGTGCTGGTGATGCTGGCGGCCGCCGTCATCTTCGGGCTCGCGCTGAAGTCCCTCTTGGATCGCCACCAATCCCTGCGTTGGCCGATCCTCGGCGCCGCAGGCGCCCTGCTGGTTCTCGAGTTGTGTCCGGCACCACGCGTGCTCTTCGACGCCAGCATCCCGGCAATCTATGCGGCCATCTCGGCCGATTCGCGAGACGTGCGAGTCCTGGAACTGCCGTTCGGTGTACGGGACGGGTTGTCGTCGTTCGGCAATTTCAGCTCGTCGTCACAGTACTACCAGACGCATCACCAGAAGCGCCTGATCGGGGGTTACCTCTCTCGCGTGTCGCGCGAGCACCTGGAATCGACTCGTCGCCGGCCCGTTCTGGCGGCGCTGATGGCGCTCAGCGAGGGGCGCGACGTGCCCGCTGCTGACCTGGAGGTTGCGAAGCGCCGCGGCAGAACTTTCGTCCAGGCAGCGAACCTGGGCTACGTTGTCCTGGACCGCTCGCGCGCCGGCCCGAGGCTGGCCGACTTTGCAATCGATGCGCTGGAGCTGGAGAAGATTGGGGAGGCCGGCGACCGTGAATTGTACCGGCCGAGGCGTCGGGAGATCCTGCTGACGTCTGGCGATCGGTCCGAGGCGCCGGGGACCGCTCAATCGGCTAGCCAGCCCTTCGTTAGGTAGAGGTCCGTCGGAGGTCCGGCGCGCGGCCTGGCGCGCATCCACGGGCACTGCTGCGGGGCGCCGGTCGGCCGGCAGTCCGGACAACTGGTCTGCCGGCGCTTCCGCAAAATCATGTCCAGACAGGATGGTCGGCACCGTGTTCGCGAGCTAGACTCCTGGGCACGCGAGATCTTCTTCATCCGCTTTGGGTCCCGTCCGCAACGAGCGGACGCGGGCCCGGTTTTTTCCGGTGTTCTGTCCCTTGGCAGGCTCGCTGCCCAGAGCAAGGCTTCGCATCCGCCGTTCCGCGCTACTGTTCCAGCCGCGCCATCACACGCGTCAGTGCCTCATCGCCCGAGTTGCCGCAGGCGGCGCGACTTCGCGCCCACAGGTCTCGGGCAAGTCCCGTCATCTCGTCCACGGCCTCCGCGAGCAGGCGCGGGCGCCGCGTTGCGGCGAGCATTCCCCGCGCGGCATCCACGACATTGTGATCCATGCGGTTTTGCGTCATAGTAATATGTCTGTTACTCGCACCTCCTACATCAAGAACGACGGTGTCGACCCGCAGCGTCCGGCAGCGATGGAGGTGCTCGAATCGGCCGCACGCAACCAGCATGCAACTGCGGCGAGCGACGCCGAACCAAGAACGGACGTAAAGCGTTGACAACAGACCAGTTGTCAGATGCGGTGAGGTGGCCGAGAGGCTGAAGGCGGCGGTTTGCTAAACCGTTGTACGGGCTAAAACCTGTACCCAGGGTTCGAATCCCTGCCTCACCGCCATTCGACTCACCCGCGGCTCTCCAACGGGCCCTGCGGGTTCGCTCATGGCGGGCTCCCGCGCGCCGCGTCAGGGAGAATGCCCTGAGCGAGTGAGCGTCGCGAACGAGTCGAAGGGCAACACTCAGCATTTCACGCATTCCCCCCTAGAACCCCCCTTGCGTCGGAACGGCCGGGGGTCGTGTCCCGTCAAGTGGTGGAAATTGAATCGCGTCCGTTCCTGAGTTCCTGACCCCCGTCGGCGTGGACGCTGACGCGCCCGCGGACGGGAAACGCACCGTCCGCCGTCTCTTGGAAAACCGGAGAGCCGGTTTTCCACAGCGCCCACCCCGGTTGATGATCGTCTTACGCAATCGCCATCAAGAGCTCCTGGTCCGTCGAGATCCCCAGCGGTGCGAGCAGCCGTTTCATCGACTCGACGCTGAAGTAGCGTCGCTCGGCAACCGCCCACTCGTCGTCCTGCTCGATCAGGATGGCGCCGACCAGGCGGATCGTGGCTCGCACGTTCGGGAAGATCCCCACGACGTTCGACCGCCGCTTGATCTCCTTGTTCAGTCGCTCCAAGGGATTCGTGCTGTGCAACTGCCGACGATGCTCCTCCGGAAAGTGCTTGTGGGCGAGGATGTCCTCGGCGGCCTCCTCGAGCAAGGCCGCGGTTCGCGGCAAGCGGGTCCGCAGGCCGTCGGCCACCTTGTGCAGTTGCACGAGGGCGCTCGCATGATCGGGCTGCGCGAAGATCGTCCGCACGACCGCCGCGATGGGCTCCCGCGCCGCGTGTGGCACGGTCGCCAGCAGATTGCGCATGAAATGCACGCGACACCGTTGCCAGGCGGCACCGCTCAACACCGTGCTGATCGCGTGCTTCAGGCCCTCATGCGCATCCGAGATCACCAAGCGGACGCCGGTGAGCCCCCGCTTCACCAGACTCCGCAGAAACGCCGTCCAGAAGCCGCGATCTTCCGACGCCCCGACATCGACGCCAAGAATCTGGCGCTCCCCCTCGGTCGTCACGCCGATGGCCACGACCGTCGCTTGGCTCACCACCCGGCCGTCGATGCGCACCTTGTGATACGTCGCGTCCAGCCACAGGTACGGATGCTCCCCACCCAGCCGACGCGTCCGAAAGGCGTCGACGACCGGATCGAGATCCGCGCAGATGCGCGAGACCTCCGACTTCGAGATCCCGTCGAGCCCGAGCGCTTTCACCAGGTCATCGACCTTCCGCGTCGAGACGCCGTGGACGTAGGCTTCCTGGACCACCGTCAGCAGCGCCTGCTCCGCCCGGCGCCGCGGCTGCAGGAGCGACGGAAAGTACGTCCCCGGCCGCACCTTGGGAATCGCCAGATCGACCGTGCCCACGCGGGTATCCCAGGTGCGTCCCCGGGTCCCATTGCGGTAGGCCGTGCGCTCGTCGCTGCGCTCGTGGCGCTCCGCGCCGACCAAGGCTGTCACCTCGGTGTCCATCAGCGCTTGGGCCAACACCCGAACGCCCTCCCGTAGCACATCCCCGTCCTGCTCTTCGAGCAGCTTGCCAACGAACGTCGACAAATCCATCCTTGGCTTGGCCATCGTCGCATCACCTCCGTGTGCTCGTCTCCCGCCAGAGAGAACTCACGGAACGATGCGCGATGGCCGCTTGCCCTGTCCAGCGTCAGCGGCCTACCGAATTTCCACCACGTCCTGGGACTCTAACCGGCCGGGAACCCACGTCACGCCGGAATTGTGCCCGGAATTGTGCCCGCGACCCTCTGGCCGAGGCGAGGACGGCTTGACAGTCTCACTTACCCGAGCATAGGAGTGCGAGCCGACAGACCCGGTGGCCTCGCAGTTTCGCCTGACGTGGCAGGTCTGCAGCGACACCGCTGGCCTGCGTTTGTGATACGGCAGATAGGTTAAGGTTAGTGCAGAATCCCAGCCGTTCGCCTCTCCAAGGTCCATGTCCGGCTGTGGTCGTGCTCAGGTCGTGCCCCGACGGGCCAGGAGGTCTGCCACGGGTTCCTCAACCGATGCCCGGTTCCTAACCTCAGTCATCGCTATCACTTCCAGACGGCCCCCGGCTCGACGCTGCTTCTGCTCGGCACTGGGCTGGCCGGCCTCGTTGCTGCACGGCGACGGCAGCGGTAGGGACAAACGGCACCCGCGGTGTCTGATAGCGGGCGAGTCTGTTACCCTAGGTCAGTGGACCCCCTCTAGTTCGGCCTATCGTCTCACGACGGTCGTGGGCGAGGTGTCGCAGAACGCGCTCTACAAGGTGAAGAAGAACCTGACCGGCATCGTGAAGGTCGAGGACCTCGCCGACCGCGACCTCGTCGTCGAGGCCGCGGCCGAGAACCTCGGTCTTAGGAAGGAGCTGTTCGGCGCGCTCGAGGCGATCGGCAAGACGGTGGTAAACTGCGGCGACTCCACCGGCTTCGTCGTGAACCGCCTGTTGGTGCTCTATATGCCGGACGCGATCCGCGTCTACGAGCAGGGCCTCGCCAGCTGTGACGACATCGACAACACCATGAAGCTCGGCTGCGGCTACCCGATGGAACCGCCGCTCCTCACCGATTCGGTCGGCCTCGACGCCGCTTGCCACACCACCGAGATCACGTTCGAGGAGTTCAAGGAGCCGCGCTTCGCTTCGCCCCGCTCCTGAAGCGCAGGGTGTTCGCCGGGCTGCACGGCCGGAAGACGGGCAAGGGCTTCCATGGCTGGAGCGAGAACCCGCCGGCGTGAGACTGTGACGCGCGCGACATCTCGGGGGCCGGAGCGCGACGCGCACCGGCCCCTTCGGCTTCCCCCTTCCGCACGGAGTCCCGCATGGCCGCGAAGCGACCGAACGCACGTCCCCGCTCCCGCGCCCGGCTGCGCCTCGCCGTTCTCGGCGCCGGGCAACTCGGCGAGACGCTCGTCCGCAGCCTGCTCCAGGCCGGACTCGCCACGCCCGGCTCCGTCACGGTGACGACCGCGCACCGAACGCGCGCACGCGACCTCTCGCGCCGGCTCGGCGTGCGCGCCGCGGCCTCCAACGCCGACGCTGTGCGCGGCGCGCACGTGGTGCTGCTCACGCTGAAGCCGCAGCAGGCGCTGCCGGTGCTGCGCGAGGTGGGCCCGCTGCTCACGAGGTCGCAGCTGCTCATCTCGGCCGCCGCCTCGGTGAGCATCGCGATGATCGAGCGACACCTGAAACCCGGCGTTCCCGTGGTGCGTGCCATGCCCAACACGCCAGCGCTCGTGCGCCAGGGCATGACCGCGCTCTCCGCTGGCTCGCGCGCCGGCGAGCGGCACCTGGCCCGCGCGCAGCAGCTGTTCGGCGCCGTCGGCCACACCGTGGTGCTCGACGAGCGCCACATGGACGCCGTCACCGGTCTCTCGGCGAGCGGACCCGCGTTCGTCTACATTGTGATCGAGTCGCTCGCCGACGGCGGCGTGAAGGTGGGCCTGCCGCGCGACGTGGCGCTCACGCTCGCGGCGCAGACCGTGCTGGGCGCCGGCGCCATGGTGCGCGTCACGGGCGAGCACCCGGCGCTCTTGAAGGACGCCGTCACCACGCCGAGCGGCACCACCATCGACGGCATCCTCGAGCTGGAGGAGGGCGGCGTGCGCGTGGCGATGCTCAAGGCCGTAGTGCGAGCGACACGCCGCGCGACAGAACGCGCCCACGAACTGTCCGGCGAACGCGCTGTGCATGGGCGGGAGGCTCTTCCGAACGGCGCCCGCGGTGCTTGATAGTGGCGACTATGTGCCGCAAGCCCCGCGTTGATGGGCTATCCGGCCTTCCGTCTTCGGCTTCCCGGCCCAGGATGACGGGCCGGCAGATCGACCACGAACCGCCAGGTTCTACTACCGTCTGATTCCTGGGGAAGGCGAAACAGGGAAAGAACTTGTCGGCAGCGGTACCTGACTCGACCGGCCCAGCCGCGGCCCGTCAGAACAGGCTGTCGGTGTCTCGTAGTTGGATGCAGTAGAGCGTTCGACCTGTGCCCAAGATTGTGACCGCGAGGGTCTACCGGGACCCGATCTCCATCCAACGGGACCCAACGCACGAGGAAGGAAACCGCAGGAACTCGGCGTGTTCTGCGCAGAATTCGGCCAGATTCTGGCGTTTGGGCGGTTTGCTAAACCGTTGTACGGGCTAAGACCTGTACCCAGGGTTCGAATCCCTGCCTCACCGCCATTCGACTCACCCCGTCGATCTCGTGCCAGGAACAGGGATGCTCAGGAAGGTCCAGAAGTGCGGGGAGGCATCGCGACGAGTACGTCTCGGGCGTCCTGGGGCAGCGTCGAGATCGTCCGCACGATGGTCTTCGCCGGCCACTGGATGGCCGGCCCGGCCGAGGGTGCGCGCGGCACTACGAATCCCGGTTGCGCTTTCGGCGTTCTCCAATCGCGTCGGCCGCCAGCATCGCGTGAAAGACCTTTTCCGGCGTGACCGTGCCGGCCTCGTGATGGATGGACTCGTTCGGGGCGCAGGCCTTCTCCGCAACGGACATCAGCCTGCCGCGGTCGACATCTCGAAGGCCGATGTCCGCGAGGGTTGTGGGCAGACCGACCTCTTCGCAGAACGCGAACACGACGTCCACTTCCGCCGGCGGGGCGCCGGTGAGCTGAAGTCCGGCCAGGGCGCCAAACGTCACCTTCTCGCCGTGGTAGTAGGCGTGCGTCTCCTCCAGCGCCGTCAGTCCGTTGTGAATGGAATGAGCGCTTGCCAGGCCTCCGCTTTCGAAGCCCACTCCACTGAGCAGCGTATTGGCTTCGACGATGTGCTCCAGGGCGGGTGTCACGATGTGCCGTTCGGCGGCGATCCGGGCGGTCGCGCCGTACTGGAGCAACGTGTCGTAGCACAGCCTGGCGAGGCTGAGCCCGGTCAGCGTGCTGAGCCCTCCGCATTCATTCCTCGACCGCGTGTCGCTGCAGGACTTTGCCTCAAACCAGGTCGCGAGCGCATCGCCCATGCCCGCCACCAGGAACCGGACGGGGGCCTTGGCGATGATTCGCGTATCGACGACAACGGCCGCCGGATTCGACTTCTGATAAGAGACCGATTCAAACACGCCCTGCTCGGAATAGAGCACGGCGCATCCGCTGCACGGGGCGTCGGTCGAGGCAATGGTGGGAACGACAATGGCGGGGATGTTCGCACGATCGGCCGCGATCTTCGCCGTGTCGATCGTCTTTCCGCCGCCCATGCCCACGAGCACGTCCGCGTGCGTCTCGCGGATGATCGCCGCCAGCCTGGACAGTTCCTTCTCGCAGCACTCCCCGGAGAAGCGTTCGACAGGCAGGGAGTGCGCCCGCACATCCAGGCCGCTCTCGGGAATCACGCTCCTGTGCGCGGTCGGCGACGCCAGGAGGAGGCCCTGCGCGCCAAACGCCTCGATCAGCGACGGCAGCTGGTCGAGCGCGCCGACGCCCTGAATGTACTTGCCGGGAAACAGTATCTTGTTCAGCACACGGTTCTCCTCAGGAGAGTACGTCGCCGCCCTGGCGTCCACGCCTCGCCAGAACCCCCTGCCGGCCGAGGGGCTTCCTCTTGTGCAGCCGCATCACCTCGTACCCGGCCTCCGGCGCGTCGTACAACATATCATCCCGGGTCGTCGGCAGCTGGTCCCGACAGGTCACCGCCATCCGCCTTCGGCTCGCGCACGATCGCGCGCGAGCGACGGCGAGATGGCTGCCTGACCCGATGAAGTCCCGCCAAAGCGGCGCGAGGAAGGGAGCCGACCGCACCGCCGTGCGCGATGACCGCGACCTTCTCAACCATGGTCCGATGGTAGTAGGAGTTCCGGCACTCGACGCGCGGCCAAGACGTGGCCGGTGCGAATCGCTCCCGACAACAGGCTGCCGATGCGGGACTCGATGAGGGATACTATGGGCGCCGGATGGAAAGGGGATCATCATGAAGCCAGGTAACCGGGTCGTCGCAGCATTGGCGTCCGCGATTCTGTGCGCGTATTCGGGGTTCGCGCAGCCCGCGGCGGCTCCAGCCGCACAGCCGGCAGCAGGCAGGGGCGCAGCGCAGCTGCGTTCTCCGGAGGTCGCGCCGGAGGGAACGGTCACCTTCCGCCTGTCCGCTCCGAACGCAACGTCGGTGCTGGTCCGTAATACGAGCGGCGGCTTCACCGATTGGCCGGGCGGCAACGAAGTCACGATGACCAAGGGTGACAACGGAGTCTGGTCCGCGACCATCGGCCCGCTCAAGCCCGAATACTACGTGTACGTCTTCATCGTTGACGGCGTTCAGGCGCTGGACCCGCAGAACATCTTCCACGTTCGGGACGGCCAGCGGTACGGCAATGCGCTTCGTATAGCCGGCGAGTTCACCAGTGGCTACGCGGTGAATGATGTTCCGCACGGAACGGTGCACCTGGTGTGGTACCCGTCGCCCGCGCTGAAGCTGACGCGGCGACTGTACGTCTACACACCGCCGGGATACGAGACCGGCACCGCTCGCTACCCGGTCTTCTACCTTCTGCACGGCGGCGGCGGCGATGAAGATGCCTGGACGACCCTGGGCCGGGCGCCTGAGATCATGGACAACCTCATCGCGCAGGGCAAGGCCAGGCCGATGATCGTCGTGATGACGAACGAGAACACGAACCAGATTGCCGCGCCGGATTTCGTCGCGGCGCCGCCACCGCGCGGGGGCGGCAACCCCATGCAGGGGACGGCGATGCTCGATTTCCCGAAGAGCATCATCACGGACCTGATTCCGTTCGTCGACAAGGCGTACCGGACACTCTCCGACAGGGAGAATCGGGCGATCGCCGGCCTGTCGATGGGCGGCGGAATGACGCTGCTCGCGGCGTTCAACAACCTCGACACGTTCGCCTGGGTCGGGACGTTCAGCGCCGGCCTTCCACCGATGCCTGGCGTCGCAGTGCCGATCGCTCCGCCGCCCAACGCCGCGACCTTGAGAGGCCCTGACATCACCAATACGATCGACAAACAGAAGCTTGCCGCGCTGCTGCCCCAGCTCAACGCGGACGCCAATGCGAGACTGCGGCTCTTCTACGTCGGCATCGGAGCCGCAGACGGCCTGATCACCGCGCACAACGCGTTCAAGGAGCTGTTGACGGACAAGGGTGTCAAGGCCACGATCGTCGAGCGGCCCGGCTACGGCCACGAGTGGGCCTTCTGGCGCATCAGCCTTCAGGACCTGGCGCCCAGGCTGTTCCAGGCGACGGCAAAGTGATCGTCCCGTCCGTGCTATCAGGACGCCAACCGGGAATCAGAGGATGGCCCTCATATAGCCCTGCGCCCACGCCGTGCCGACGTCCGACTGCCTGACGGGCAGATTGTAGCGGTCGGTGGGCAGGTGCTCGGACCGCAGGTAGCCGTTGTAGCCGATCTTCCGGATCGACGCCACCAGCTTCCGGAAATCGATGTCGCCCTCGTGGAACCAGTCCTCCTTCTCGCCCTGTCCGGTCTTCACGTTCCGGATGTGGATGTAGTAGATCCTCTCGGCCACAGGTGCCGGGATGTCATAGAATCTTCTCGTGTTCGCCGTGCCACACATTCCCGGTGCAGTAGCAGATGCCGTTGCACTTGCTCGGCACGTCCTTCATGAGTTGACCGAGCGCCGCCCAGGTGTTCAGGCGGCCGCCGCTGTGGCTGGCAATCCGAACTCCGGCGGGCTCGAATTCCTTCATGAGCTTGCCGTAGAGATTGACCACGTCTTCCCACGGCCCGGTTCTCGGTACCGGCACGAAGGCTGACAGAAGATCCGCCTTCGCCGCGGTCATGGCCTGCAGGCTCTTCCGGAGATTGGAGAAGTCCTTCTCGGAGTCAGGGCCGGTTCCAGCGAGCGTCCTCGGGAGTGAGGCCATCATCGAGTGAAACACCAGGCCGGCGTCCTCGATCTTCGCCCGGATGGCCTTCACGGGTTCTGCTTCGATGAACCCGTTCTGCTGAAACCCTGGAACGCGCACCCAGGGCACCGAGATGCCCTCCATCCTCAGATCCCTGGCGTACTCGATGGTCTCTTCCACCGCGCAGGTACCGATGTTGCCCACTTCTGCGACAAACTTGATCGAGTTGTCTTTGCCTTGACCGGCAGCGCTCGAATCGGCCAGGAGGTTGCCGGGACCCGCGCCGAACGCCGCCGCGCCGGCAGCTACTGCGCTCGTCACGAAGCTTCTGCGACTTGACTGGCTCATGATGTCCTTCCTTGATGATTGTGGCGACCCTTCGACCCGTGACTTCGGTCCGGCATCCAGGACGCGCACAGTATACCCAGGAGTGCTCTCGCCGGCATGGCGGCCCTGGACTCGCCAGGAAATGGATCACCGAGTTCATCCTCCCGCCGTACGGCGATTGACCCGGGTCGTACTCGCGCGCCGCGCCCGGCGCCGCGGTCCGGCTACTTCTTCGTGGTGTAGTAGTCGTAGGTCCATTTCCACTCGAACGCCTGACCCGGCTCGACCTTGATGTCGATGTAGGGTTCGACGGCGACCACCGTGCGGACCGACCACAGGACCGCGCGGAGCAGCGGTCGATCGGCGCGCATGCGGACGCCGGCGCCGGCTGCGGCGTTTTCGACGCGGAAGTCGGAGTCCGCGGCACTGGCAGAAAAGCCGTCGAGGCCGACGCTGGCGCGGTCCTCACCGCTCATCGTCTTCTTGAAGGCGATGGTCTTGCCGGACACCGTGACGATGTCTGAAGCGGGGCCCGGGCCGCGACCGCCGGGGGCATTGCCGCCACGACCGGCAGCGGGCTTGATCTCATAAGCCGCCGTGACGGTGTAGCCGGGGCCGGCGGGCCTGCGGTCGATGGTCAGGAAGTTGTGGTTGTAGACGTTGGTGGCGATGGCTCGGGCGCCCGTGTTCTTCAGCGAGTGCGCGATGGTGAGCCGGGGAGTGTCGCCCGCGAGGCGCAGGGTCTTCGCGTAGACGTAGGCATAGCCGTCGGGGCCGGTGAGCGTCTGGGTGAAAGCGATCGAGTCCTTGGCCCTCCTGATATCCCACGTGCCGCGGTCGACGAGCTCGTAGGGCGTGTAGTGGTTGTAGCGGGCTTCGTCGGCGGGCCTGCGCTGCAGGCCGACGCCGATCTTGATGAAGGTGTCGCCAGGCTTGGCGTCTTCATAGCCGATGACGCCATACTCTTCAGCGGGCCCCATGGAGGCGGAGGCGGGACCGGCGACCATCCTGTCACCTTCGAAGATGAAGTCGCTGACGCCGTCGCGGCGGTCGGTGAACCAGGGGCCGTAGAACTCGTGGCCGGCGTACTTCAGGCTGTAGATGATGCCAGCCCAGTCGAAGCGGCCGCCTCTGTAGTAGCCGGTCTTCTCATCGGGCATCAGGATGGTGGCCGTGACGCCGCCGCCCGAGATCTCCGCGCGGGGCGCGCTCGAGGGCGGTTCGGCGGGAAGGGTCGGCGGGGCCTGGGCCTGCGCGTGGGCCTGCGCGGAACAGAGCAGGAAGGCGCCGGCAACGGCTGCCAGAGTCGCGCTGCGGAGCGCGACGGTAGCTGGATTCATGGCGTTGATGATATTACTCTCTCCGCGGGGCCCGGCATGATGGACTCGCTGCCCCCGCTCTCGAAGAGGTGGAGCCCGTGCAACGCATGATTCCGACCGTGGTTCTGGCGGCGGTTCTGGTGACAGCGCCGACACGTAGCATGGAGGCACAGGGGACCGCACCCGCGAGAGCGCAAACCCAGGATGGGGCGCCAGCATGGAGCTACAAGGGCACCCCCTTTACCGACCGCGCCAGGCCCGCCGGGCCGCAGCAGGTGCCGGGCGTCGTCTCCTGCGCCTACTACGACCGCGGCGGCGAGGGCGTCGCGTACCACGACAGTGACGCCAAGAACAACGGCAGCGGCGCGCTGAATCCCGCCGACGGGAGTTACCTCAACGAGTTCCGCAAGGACGAGGGCGTCGACATCAGCTACACGAAGACCCGGAACGATACCGACACGAGCCCGTACAACAAGGTTCAGCCGGAACCGAACCTGCTCTACGTGGGGTGGACGGAGCCCGGGGAGTGGTTCAACGTGACCGTCGACGCCAAGGAGGCGGGCCGGTACACGATCGACCTGCTCTACACGTCGAATCGCGGCGGATCGATCGCGCTCGATCGCAACGGGCGTGCGCTGACCAATGCCGTCGAGGTGCCCTCCACCTACGACGCCCGGGATCCCGTCGCATGGCGGCAGTGGCACCACTGGAACCTGCTGAAGAACGCGGCGAGCTTCGAACTGCCGGCCGGTCGAAGCGTCCTGACCGTCCGCACCCTGACCGGCGGAAACATGAACTACGCCACGATCGCCTTCCGTCGCGAGCGCTGATCGGACAGCCCCCGCCGGTCGCCCGTCGTGTATAATCGCGTGCCGAAACCAAGCCCAGGAGGCTTCGCATGAAACCGGACGTCTCGCGTCGTGACTTTCTAGCGGCAGGCCTGGCGCTTCCCGCAGTCGGCGTGCATGCCTTCGACGACCGGGCGCTCACGGCCACGAGCGGCCAGGCAAAGCCGGAACCCGTCAGGCTGACCTTCCGCACGCTCGGCAAGACGGGGCTGAAGGTCACCTCGCTCGCGTTCGGCTGCATGACGACACCGGAGCCGGCCGTGATCGCGCGCGCGGCGGACATCGGCATCAATCACTTCGACACCGCTCGCGCCTATCAGAACGGCAACAACGAGCGCATGGTCGGCGCCGCCCTCAAGGACGTGCGCAAGAAGGTGATCATCTCGAGCAAGAGCGGGGCCCAGACCAAGGCGCAGGTCCTGGCCGATCTCGACACGAGCCTGCGGGAACTGGGCACCGACTACCTCGACATCTGGTACCTCCACATGAAGAACGAGCCGGAGCAGGTGAGCGCGGACCTGCTCGAGGCGCAGCGGGTGGCCAAGCAGAGCGGGAAGATCCGGTTTGCCGGCGTCAGCACGCACTTCAACATGGACCGGATGCTCGACCACCTGGCGAAACTGGGCCAGACCGACGTCGTGCTGACCACCTACAACTTCGCCATGCGATCGGTGGACGCGGCGATGAACGCGAATCCCGACGCGCCGAAGACCGACATGTCGGCGGCGATCCGGTCGGCGCGAAAGGCCGGCCTGGGGATCGTGGTGATGAAGACCATGGCGGGCGGCGTCAGCCGCGTCGGTCGAGGAGACCGGCTCTACGGGGCCAACCCGCGGGAGCTCGGCGGGCGGCTCAGCCAGCCCGGGGTTCCGGTGGCCGCAATCAAATGGGCGCTCAGGAACGATTCGGTCGACACCGCCATCGTGTGCATGACCGACTTCGACCAGCTGGACGAGAACCTCCGGGCGATGGCAGAGCCGTACACTCAGAAGGACGAGCAGCTGCTCTCGAACCAGCTGACCAGCATCAGCTCCTCCTACTGCCGGATGTGCGGGTCCTGCGGAGGCGCGTGCGAGCGAGGCGTTCCGGTCCCCGACGTGCTCCGGTTCCTGACCTATGCGGAGGGGTACGGCCAGTTCGCCCTCGCCCGGGAGCGGTTCCTGGACATGCCGCAGCCGGCCAGGGACGCTCGCTGCCGCGACTGCGCCTCATGTTCCTTCAGATGCGCCCATGGCGTGGCGGTCCGTGACACTCTGACGCGCGCACAGGAGATGCTCGCCTAGCCGGTGGCGTCACGCCTGGACGGGAGCTGACCATGCCCTCGTCGTGCACCCGCGCGGCCCTCGTCGTCGCGTTGTCCGTCTTCCCGGTTGCCGCCGGCCTGGGAACCCGCCAGCAGCCCCCGGCGCGCTTCTCGTCGGGGGTCGAAATCATCGCAATCGACGCCACCGTGCTCGACCGGAGCGGGTCGCCGAGGACCGGCCTCGGCGCCGACGATTTCGTCGTGACGGTGGACGGAAAACCCCGGCGCGTCGTGTCGCTGCGCCTGATCCAGGCGGGAACCGCCGACGTCAGGACGGCCGGCGGATCCCAGCGCGAGACGAAGCCCCCGGCGCCGACGCCCGCCCCGGCGACAGGGCGCCTGTTTGTCATCGCAGTCGACCGCCAGCACATCCCCTCAGGTGAGGGTCTGGCAACCCTCGACGCGGCCGCCCGGTTCGTCGACACGCTGCAGCCGGACGACCGCCTGGCGGTCTGGATGATCCCGCCAATCTCTCCCCGATTCCAGTTTTCGACCGACCGTGCGGCCGCCAAGCAGGCGCTTCGCAATGCTCCGGGGCTCTACCGCCCGCCGCTCGGCCGCTACCGCATCGGGCGCGACGAAGCCATCAAGGTCGAGGACGGCAACAGGAACCTGCTCGACGCCATCCAGGTTCGCGAGTGCTCCGCGGCAGGCGAGACCACGCCGGCCGAGTTGTTCGCACAGTGCCGGAAGAACGTGGAGGCCGAGGTTCGAACGGCTGCCTTCGACTGGCACCACCGGGCGCAGGTGACCTTGTCGAGCCTCGAGGACCTGATTCGCGCGCTCGGTGTGGCGGAGGGCCCCAAGCACGTCGTGCTGCTGACCGGCGGCCCGGTGTTTTCGAACACGGAACTCTCGCAGGTCGCGTCGACCGGCGCGGCGGCCGGATCGTCCCGCGTGACCGTCCATGCCATCCAGGTCCGCCAGCCGGGCTCTGGCGCCAGCACCGAGAGGATGAGAGAGAGTCCCGAGGAGACCCCCGATCAGATCACGACCGCCGCGACGGCGTTAGCCACCTCCACCGGGGGGCTCTGGATAACTCCGGCGGCGCCGGAGGTGGCCTTCGAGCGATTGTCGAAGGAGTTGTCGGCCAGCTACCTGCTCGGCATCGAGGCGGAGCCTTCGGACCGCGACGGCAAGACGCACAACATCGACGTTCGCGTGAAATCGCCGGGCGCGGGCGGCCTGGTGCGCGCCCGCAGAACGTTCCGGATCGACCCGGACTCGCCATTTGCGACGGCGCCGGGGTCCAGGGAGCCGGCGGCGGTCGCGCCGTCGGGCGCGGAGAAGGCCCCGGCGCCTGACGCCGGGGAACCGGTCGCGGCCGACCTCGACGCGATGACTGGCCGGCTTGCCGAGTACGTGGACCGCTTCGACCTGCAGTTCGCCGGCTTCGTCGCCGAGGAGCGCTACGTGCAGGTGGTCCACCCCTGGCGGGGAAACCCGGCAGGCCCGGAAAACGAGAAGTCGCTGACCTGGCAGGAGGGCGTGCCGTCGCAGCATGCCTCGGGCATCGTGACGAGGCGCCAGATCCTGTCCGACATCCTGCTCGTGCCGGTGAAGGGCCAGCCGATGGCCTTCCGCGACGTGGCGGCGGTGGATGGCCAGGAGGTCCGCGACCGGGTGGACCGCGTGCGGGCCCTGTTCCTTTCGAGCTCGCCCGACCGGGTCGGCCAGCTGCGGACGCTCAACGAGGAGAGTTCGCGCTACAACATCGGCGACTTCAAGCGCACGCTGAACGTGCCGACGGTGGTCCTGGCGTTCATGCGCAGGGCCGAACACCACCGGTTCAAGTTCAAGCGCCTGAAGGACGAGACGGTGAACGGCCGGCCGTGCCGGGTGATGAGCTACTCGGAGAACACGAGGCCGACACTGGTCGGCACGCCGAACGGATCCGACATCCCCATCTACGGCCGGATCTGGATCGACGCCGCCAACGGGGATGTGCTGAGAACCGAACTGCGGTTCGAACCCATGGGAGGGCGGCGGTCGTTCATCCAGGTGGACTTCTCGCGCGAGCCGCGGGCGTCGGTGCTGGTGCCGGCGCGAATGTGGGAGTGGTACGAGGGCGTCAACACCCTCGGACGGATTGGCGGTGACAAGACCGTCCTCGAGGCCGTGGCCACCTACTCCAACTATCGCCATTTCGAGGTCACCACCGACGAGAAGGTCAAATGACCGGGCCGGTCAGATGAAGCCCTACTCGGTCGGCGTGGTCGAGATCGTCGCGGGCTCACCGGGCGGCAGCGCGCACCATTGATTATCATGTCGCCGATGTCCAGAATCATCGCCACCTGCACGGGTCTCGTCCTGGCTTGCGCGATCGTCGCCGCCGATGCGGCTGCCCAGGCCAGGGTCGGCTGGTCGCTCGTCTGGGCCGACGAGTTCGCGCAAGCCGACGGCAGCTCTCCCGATCCCACCAAGTGGGTCTTCGACCTCGGCGCCACCGGGTGGGGCAACCGCGAGCTGCAGTACTACACGTCGCGCACCGACAACGTCCGCGTCGAAAAGGGCCAACTGGTGATCGAGGCGAAGCGCGAAGCCTATCTTGGCAGCGACTACACGTCCGGCCGCGTGAAGACGCACGGGAAGTGGGCATGGACCTACGGTCGCATCGAGGCGAGGATCCGGATTCCGCGCACGCAGGGCATCTGGCCGGCGTTCTGGATGCTCGGCGCGAACATCACGTCGGCCAGGTGGCCGAACTGCGGCGAGATCGACATCATGGAGAACATCGGCCGGGAACCGGGCGTCGTCCACGGCACGCTGCACGGTCCGGGCTACTCGGGCGGCGCCGGAATCGGCGGCCCGGTCTCGCTTCCCGGGGCCGGCGCGTTCGCGGACGACTTCCACGTGTACGCCGTCGAGTGGACCCCGAACGAGATCAGGTGGTTCGTCGACGATCGGCAGTACTTCAGCGTCACGCCGGCGAGGCTGCCTGCGGGCACGGCGTGGGTGTTCGACCAGCCGCAGTTCATCCTGTTGAACGTCGCCGTCGGCGGCAACTGGCCGGGGAATCCGGACGGCACCACTGTCCTGCCGCAGCGGATGCTGGTGGACTACGTGCGCGTGTACGCGCCCGGCGGATTGGGCGCCGGGCGACATTGACGCGTTGCGCGTCGCCCGGCCGGAGACGCCCGATGCCGCGCCTGTGCCTGCCGTTCCTTCAGATGCGGCCACAACGCCGCGGCCCTCAGGGCGGCTGGGTTCGGAGGGCTTCAATCGACGCCGACCATTGGAGGAGGAGAGGGCAATGCAGAAGCGCACATTGGGCAAGGGCGGCCTGGAAGTTTCGGCGCTCGGCCTCGGCTGCATGGGTATCAGTTTCGGCTACGGGCGTCCCACGAGCCGGGAAGAAGGCATCGCGCTCATCCGCGCGGCCGTTGACGACGGCGTCACGTTCTTCGATACCGCCGAAGCGTACGGGCCGTTCACGAACGAGGAGGTCGTCGGCGAGGCGCTCGGCCCGATGCGCGATCAGGTGGTGATTGCCACCAAGTTCGGCTTCACGTTCGAGGGCGGCAAGCCGGCGGGGCTCGACAGCCGCCCCGAACACGTCCGAGAAGTTGCGGAAGCGGCGCTGGCACGGCTCAAGACCGATCGAATCGACTTGCTCTATCAGCACCGGGTTGATCCGAACGTCCCGATCGAAGACGTCGCGGGCGCCGTGAAGGACCTCATTCGCGAAGGCAAGGTCAGGCACTTCGGCCTGTCCGAGGCGGGCGTGAAGACGATCCGTCGCGCGCACGCCGTCCAGCCCGTGACCGCGCTGCAGAGCGAGGTACTCGCTGTGGTGGCGAGAGCCCGAACAGGAGGTGTTGCCGACGCTCGAGGAATTGGGCATCGGCTTCGTGCCGTTCAGCCCGCTCGGCAAGGGGTTCCTCACCGGGACGATCGACGATACGACCACCTTCGCCAGCACCGACTTCCGGAACGTCGTCCCGCGCTTCACGGTCGAGAATCGCAAGGCGAATCTGGCGTTCGTCGGCTGGCTCACGAAGTTCGCGGCGCTGAAGATGGCAACACCGGCGCAGATCGCCCTCGCGTGGCTGCTGGCGCAGAAGCCGTGGATCGTGCCGATTCCCGGGACGACCAAGCGCCATCGTCTCGAGGAGAATCTCGGGGCGGCCGCGATTCAGCTGAGCGCCGACGACCTCGGCGAGATTGACCGCGCGGCATCACGGATCGAGGTCCACGGCGCACGCTATCCCGAGCACCTCCAGAAGCTGGTCGGGCGCTAGAGTTTCCATTGGCCTCCGCGGGGAGTCCGGGTGTGGCATACTCCCGGATCACGTCGGATAGCTCAGACAAGGAGGCCGTAATGTCGCTTCGCACGTGGGCCCTGGTGACGGCAATGCTCTTCCCCTTCCTGGGAACCCTCGCAGCCCGGCAGCTGGAGAACACCAGCGAGTCGTTCCGCAAGGAGTACCTGGAGAAGTTCCCCTGGACGCTGGCCAACACGACCGCGGGAGACGCGATGACGCTGCGCATTCTCGTCGAGTCGAGAGGCGCGAAGAATGGCGTGGAGGTGGGGACCAACACCGGCTACGGCGCCATCAACATGGGGATCGGCTTCGAGCGGACCGGCGGCCGTCTCACCTCGATTGAGATCGATCCCCGCACGGCTGCGGCAGCCAGAAGCCACCTGGCCAAGGTCGGATTGGACAAGGTCGTCACGGTGGTCGAAGGCGATGCGTTGAAGGTCCTGCCGACGCTCCCGGGCACGTACGACTTCGTGTTCATCGACGCCAGGAAGCCGGACTACCTGAAGTACCTCAAGGCCCTGGAACCGAAGATGAAGCCGGGCGCCGTCATCGTTGCCGACAACGTGATCGACTACGCCAAGCAGATGCCGGACTACCTCGAGTACGTCCAGTCGAGTCCGCTGTACGACACACAGATTATCCGCGCGTCGATGCAGAAGAACGACGGCATGTCGATCAGCTACAAGATTCGTTGAAGGGGAGGGCGGAGTCCGCTCCTTCTGCTGGAGGCACACGCAATGACGATCTTCCGCAGGCTCGCGCCGCATCTTCTTGCGATCGCGGCATCCGGCGTCGTCGTGCTCGCGCAGGCTCCGCCCGCCGGCGCCCCCGTCGTGAGGTCCCCGGAAATCCTGTCCGACGGGCGCGTCACGTTCCGGCTGCTGGCTCCGAAGGCGACGGACGTTCGCCTGAACGGCGAATGGCCGGACGGCAGAAACGTGGCCATGGCCAAGGACGACAGCGGCGTCTGGTCTGTCACGGCCGGCCCGCTCAAGCCGGAGCTGTGGATGTACAGCTACACGATCGACGGGACCCGCGCCATCGATCCGCGCAACGTGAATACAGCGCGCGACGGCGCCAACTACCTGAGCACGTTCTTCATCAACGGCCCGGGTGCGACCCCGTACCAGGTCAACGACATTCCGCACGGGTCGCTCAACATCGACTGGTACCCATCACCGTCGCTGAAGCTGACGCGCCGCGTGTTCGTCTATACGCCGCCCGGCTACCGCTCGGGCGCCGAACGCTATCCGGTCCTCTATCTGCTGCACGGCGGCGGCGGCGATGAAGAGGCCTGGACGAGCATGGGCCGCACGCCGCAGATCCTCGACTATCTCATCGCCCAAGGCAAGGCGAAGCCGATGATCGTCGTCATGACCAACGGCAACGCCGATCAGACGGCGGCGCAGAACCTGGTGCCGCCCGCTCCGCGTCCCGCCGGCACGGGCAGCAGCCCGAGCGCCGCGGCGGTGTTGGCCTTTCCGGAGAGCCTGGTGGCCGACGTCGTGCCGTACATCGACAGGACGTATCGAACCCTGGCCGGCCGTCAGAACCGTGCCGTCGCGGGCCTGTCGATGGGCGGCATGCACAGCGCCTCGGTTGCGCTGAACCACCCGGACACGTTCGCCTGGGTGGGCTGTTTCAGCGGCGCCTACCCGGTGTGGCCAGGCGCGCGGAAGACCGTAGAGATGGGGGCGGTTGCCCCGACCAGATCCGGACCTGGCAGGAACGAACGCCTGAACATGGAAGCGGTGGACAAGCTGTTCCCGAAGGTGAACGGCACGTCGGCCGCGTTCCGCCTGTTCTACGTTGCGGCCGGCCTCGACGACTTCGTCCTCGAATCCGGTCGCGACTTCCTCGACTGGCTCAAGTCCAGGGACATTCGCTACGTGAACGTGGAAACGCCCGGCTACGCCCACGTCTGGCCCTTCTGGCGGGTGGCCCTTATGGACCTCCTTCCGCGCCTCTTCCAGCCGGCTTCCAATCAGGGCTGACACTGGGAGGTGCTGCGGCCTTGTGACCGATACACATCATGAGTGCTCCAGTCTTCACCCGCCGCACATTCCTGAAGACGACATCTGCCGCGGGCGCCGCCGTCACGCTGCGCGACTTCGCGCCGGGACGACCGGCAGCGTCCGAAGGTCCGGCCGCGCCCGGCCAGCCGTCCTGGGTGGACAAGCCGATGCGCTGGGCGCAGCTGACGCTGGTCGAGGACGACCCCGCGAAGTTCGACCTCGGATTCTGGCTCGACTACTTCCGGCGGACGAAGTCGGACGCCGCCTGCCTGAGCGCCGGCGGATGCGTCGCCTACTACCCGACGGACATCCCGTTTCACCATCGGAGCCGGTGGCTCGGCAGCCGTGACGTGCTCGGCGAGCTCGTCGCCGGCTGCCGGAAGCTCGGCATGACGGTCATCGTGCGCACCGACCCGCATGCCACCTACGACGACGCGGCCGAGGCGCATCCCGACTGGGTGGCGGTCGACGCCGGCGGCAAGAAGCGCCGCCACTGGGCCTCGCCCGAGATGTGGGTGACGTGCGGCCTCGGCCCGTACAACTTCGAGTTCATGACCGCCGTCCACCGCGAGATCATGTCGCGCTACGCGGTGGACGCGATCTTCATCAACCGCTGGGAAGGCTCGGGCATGTGCTACTGCGAGCACTGCCGCGCGGCCTTCGCCGGCGCGACCGGCATGGACCTGCCGCGCACCGACGGCCGGCGCGACCCGGGGCGCCGCGCCTACGTGCTCTGGCGGCAGCGGCGGCTCTTCGAGCTGTGGCAGCTCTGGGACCGGGCGGTTCGCGAGATCAACCCGGACTCGTGCGTGATTCCCAACACCGGCGGCGGCGCGACCAGCGGGCTGGACATGAAGCAGGTGGGAGACCTCGCGCCCATGCTGGTCGCCGACCGGCAGGCGCGCCGCGGTCTCATGGCGCCGTGGGCGATCGGGATGAACGCGAAGGAATACCGTGCGGCGCTCGGCGCGAAGCCGGTGGTGGGCCTCTTCAGCGTCGGGCTGGAGGAGCCCTATCGGTGGAAGGACTCGGTGCAGAACGCGGCGGAGATCCGGCTCTGGGTCGCGGACCTCGTGGCCAACGGGATGCGTCCGTGGTTCACGAAGTTCAGCGGAGTGCTCCATGACGAGCGGTGGCTGAAACCCGTCGAGGAGATCTACCGCCGGCTGGCCGGCTGGGAGCGCTACCTGCGGAACGACCGTCCGCTGGCGCGCGTGGGCCTCGTCTACTCGCAGCAGACCGCCTGGTTCGTCGACAGCCGGATCGAGGACCACATCAACGGCTGGTACCAGGCGCTCGTCGAATCCCGCATCCCGTTCGAGCTGGTGCACGACCGGCTGTTGGACGCCGCGCACCTGGCGCGGTTCAAGACGCTGATCCTGCCCAACGTCGTCGCGCTCTCGCGTGAGCAGTGCCGCCAGATCGAGGAGTTCGTCGGCCGCGGCGGAAGCATCGTCGCGACGCACGAAACCAGCCTGTGCGACGAGTCCGGGGCGCGCCGGGAGAACTTCGGCCTGGCGGCGCTGTTCGGCGTGGACTTCGGCGGCACGGTGGTGGCGCGGATGCAGAACGCCTACCTGCGGCTGGAGCACGACGCCGTGCCGAGGCACCCGCTGCTCGGCGGGCTCGAGAGCGCTCCGCGCATCATCCACGGCGTGTCGCGCGTCGAGGTCGCGCCGCGCGGAACGATCCCGCCGATGCCGCTGACGTTGATCCCCAGCTACCCGGACCTGCCGATGGAGATGGTGTATCCCCGCGTGCCGAGGACCGACGTCGCACAGGTCTTCCTCCGCCAGGTCGGGTCGACGGGTCGCGTGGTGTATTTCCCCTGGGACATCGACCGGACGTTCTGGGAGGTGCTGAGCGGAGACCATCTCGCGCTGCTCGGCAATGCCGTCCGATGGGCGACCGACGAGGAGCCGCCGGTCACGGTGACCGGCCCCGGCGTCCTGGACGTCACGGTGTGGCAGCAGCAGGATTCAATCACCGTCCACCTCGTGAACCTCACCAACCCGATGATGATGAAGGGCCCGGTCCGCGAGCTGATCCCGGTCGGCGAGCAGGTCGTTCGACTTCGCGTGCCCGGCCCGCGCCAGGCGCGCGCGGTGCGCCTCCTGGCCGCCGGGCGAGCGATGAAGCTAGAACTGGACGGCTCGGTGGTCGTCGTGAGGGTGCCGTCGGTTCTGGACCACGAGGTGGTGGCGGTCGACCTGTCGTGACGTCCTCGCCGCTCACCCCCGGATGGGAGGCCGCAACTCAGAATCGCGGTTTCTCGTCCGGAAGGCACAACTGCTGATGACGACTCCAGTCACGCTCGAAGACATCGCGCGGCGGGCACTCGGCGGCGACCGCGAGGCGCTCGATGCCGTGGTGCGGGCCCTTCAGGGGGACGTCTACGGCCTGGCGCTGCGGATGCTGTGGAACCGGGAGGACGCCGAAGACGCGACGCAGGAGATCCTGGTCCGCATCGTGACGCGGTTGTCGAGCTTCGGCTTCAGGAGCCGCCTGAAGACGTGGGCGTACAGGATCGCGGTGAACTACGTTCTGGACATCAAGAAGAGCGCCATCGAGCGGCTGCACCTCAGCTTCGATCGGTTTGCCCACGACCTCGACAGCGGTCTGCAGCCCGCGAGCGCCGGCGACACCGAGGAATCGTTGCTCATCGAAGAGGTGAAGGTCGGCTGTTCCCTGGCGCTGCTCCAGTGTCTGGACCGGCCGCACCGGGCCGCCTACGTGCTCGGCGAGATCCTGGAGCTTTCCGGCCCGGAGGCAGCGGAAGTCCTGGCGATCTCACCGGCGCTCCTCCGGAAGCGCCTCCAGAAAGCCCGCGAGGCGGTTCTCGCCTTCACGAAGTCCCACTGCGGCCTGGTCTCGGACTCCGCGCCATGCCAATGTCACCGTCGGGTACCGGCCGCGGCGCTGGCCGATGATGCCCACGAGGCGCGTCCCGTTCAGTTTGCCCGGCAGGCCACCTCCTTCCAGCAAGCCCGCGCGCTGGTCCGCCAGGTGGACGAGGCGCGATGGGCGCTCGAGGTCCATCGCTCGAGCCAGCCGCGCGCCTCGTCGATCGACTTCGCCCAGCGCCTGCTCGACGCAATCGACCTGTCGCGGGACACGACGGCATGATCGCCGCCGACCGCTACGGCGCGGCGATCTGCCTCCACGAGCCGTTCGTTCCGCTTCGCACGCCACCCGGAGTCACCGAGGGGCACGCTCGCCGGGAGGCGCTCGAGTGGTTGCTCGGCGAGCGCGGCAGGACGATCGACTCGGCGCCTCCCGATGTCGACGCCGACGTGCTGATCCGCAACCTCCTGACGGTCCGTCGTCCAGGGGGAATCTCCGAGGCCGTGCAGGCCTGCCTGGACCGGATCCTGGCGGCGCGCGCGTGTGCCCGCGGCGTCGTGGCGCCTGGCGAGGTGACGGCCGGACCCGGTCCTTCGGCCACCATCGACGGCACGACCGCGAAGGTCTGGCGCGGCGACATCACCCGCCTGTCGGTCGATGCCATCGTCAACGCCGCCAACGCCGAACTGCTCGGGTGCTTCCGGCCCGGTCACGCGTGCATCGACAACGCGATCCACAGCGCCGCCGGCCCGCGCCTCCGGGACGATTGCGCGCGCATCATCGAGATCCAGGGCCACCCGGAGGAGACCGGGGACGCCAAGATCACGCGCGCCTACCACCTGCCGGCACGGTTCGTCCTGCACACGGTGGGGCCAATCGTCGTTGGTGGCCGCGTGCAGGAGCGGGACGAGCGGGCGCTCGCCTCTTCGTATCTCTCGTGCCTGGATCTCGCCCATCAGACGCCGTCGCTCCGGACCGTGGCGTTCTGCGCCATCTCCACGGGCGTCTTCGGCTATCCGAAGGACCGCGCCGCCGGGGTGGCCGTCCGAACGGTCTCGGACTGGCTGCGCGGGCATCCGGACGCCTTCGATCTCGTGGTCTTCAGCGTCTTCTCCGACGCCGACGAGCGGGCGTACGAGCAGGCGTTCGGGGCCCCACGATCGAGGCCCTCGAAACCCGCCACACTACGAGCGCGGACGGCAACCCGATTCCAGGCAGGAGAGATATGACTGTCCAACGCACGCTGGCGGTTCTCACGTGCGCCGGTCTGGTTCTCCTCGCGGGACTCCGCGTCGGGATTGGCGCGGACCAGGCGAAGACGGCCGCCTCGCCACAGCCTCCCAACATCATCGTGATCCTGACCGACGATCAGGGATACGGAGATCTCGGAAGCTATGGCCATCCCACAATCCGGACGCCCCACATCGACCAACTGGCTGCCGAGGGGCAACGGTGGACCAGTTTCTATGCTGCGCCGGTCTGCACGCCGAGCCGGGCGCAGCTCCTCACCGGGCGCCTTGCCGCGCGGACGGGACTCGTGGGCGGCGTGCTCTTCCCCGACTCGCCCGGCGGGCTTCAGCAGGAGGAAGTGACGATTCCCGAAGTCCTGAAGCCGCGCGGCTACGCGACGATCGCCATCGGCAAATGGCATCTCGGGCGGCCGGCGAAGTACCTGCCCACGAACCAGGGGTTCGACAGCTACTTCGGCGTGCCGTACTCGAACGACATGGATTGGGACTCGAAGGCCAGCGCGGACGAGGCGTTCCGTCAGTACATGCAGCCGAAACTCGAGTTCTTCAGGGTGCCGCTCCTCAGGGACGAGAAGGAGATCGAGCGGCCTGCGGACCAGACGACGATCACCCGCCGGTACACCGATGAAGCCATCACCTTCATCCGCGACAACCGCTCGCGTCCGTTCTTCGTGTACCTGGCCCACAACATGCCCCACATGCCGTTGTTTCGGTCCCCGGAATTCGAGGGACGCAGCCCGCGCGGCAAGTATGGCGACGTCATCGAGGAGATTGATACGAACGTGGGGCGAATCGTCGCCACGCTGCGTGAACTGAAGCTGGACCGCCGGACGCTGATCGTGTACCTGAGCGACAACGGGCCCTGGGCGCCGTATCTGGAACAAGGGGGGTCGGCCGGGTTGCTGCGCGGCGCGAAGAGCAGCAACTGGGAGGGAGGCGTGCGAGTGCCGGCCGTCTTCTGGTGGCCGGGAACCGTGCGACAGGGCGTCGTCACGGATATGGGCTCGGAGCTGGACGTGTTGCCGACCGTCGCGAAGCTCGCGGGCGGCGCCGTGCCGGCCGACCGGCCGATCGACGGGGTGGACCTGTCGCAGACGCTCAGGCAGGGAGGGCCAAGCCCCCGGAGGGAGGTCTTCTACTACGATTCCAGGCTCGTGGCCGTGCGCCAGGGTCCCTACAAGCTGTTCCTGCCCGGACGCCAGCGGCCGGCGGCAGGCACAGGCCCGGCGGAACTCTACAACCTCGAAGAGGACCCGTCGGAGAAATTCGACCTCGCGACCAAGCTGCCCGACATCGTTGCCCGACTGCAGACGCTCGCGGCCGACCACGAGGCGAGCTTCGTCCCCGCGCCGACGCAACTCGGTCGCGGTCCGAAATGATCCGACCCGGTGTCGGCTCGCCGGTCCGCTTCGGCCATGGTGCCCCCGTCGTGAGGTCCCCGGAACTGCTGCCGGACGGTCGCGCCACGTTCCGGCTCATGGCTCTGTGCCCGGCGCCAGGAAACCCGGTCATGGCGAGCTCGCCACGCGTTCCATCTGCCCCCAGGAGAAGGTGATCCGATGAAGACGATGTGCTCGCTCCTGCTCGCGCTGGTCCTCGCGGCCGGCTGCGCGCCCAAGGTCGACGATCCCGCCGATGTGGCGGCCGTGAAAGCCACGATGGAGGCCTTCACGAAGGCCATCAACGCGAAAGACACGGCGGCGGCGGTGGCCTCACTCACCGAGAAGACAACGTGGCTGGAGTCGCACCTGCCGGCGATGGTGGGCAAGGATGCGGTGGCCAAGCTCCTCGGACGCATCTTCACTCAGTACACGAGCTTCGATCTGGCCACGACGGTCGCCGACGTGCGCGTTGCGGGTGACCTTGCCGTCATGCGCGGGACATATACGGAGGTCGACGTGCCCGCGGCCGGGCACCTGACAACCAGCCGTCCGAGCGGGAGCTGGATGATCACGTTGACCCGGCAACCCGATCGCTCGTGGAAGTGGGACACCTTCATCGTGAACAGCGACCAGCCCATGCCGGGGACAACGGCCGACGGCGCCGAGGAGCAGGCAATCGTCAAGATCGAACAGGACTGGATCGCGGCCCTCGCGAAGCCGGACCTGGCGTTCCTGGACCGCACCCTCGCCAGGGAGTACATGGATGCCGCTGACGGGGAGGCGATCTCCAAGGCGCAGTTGCTGGCGGCGTTCAAGAGCGGCGCGTTCAAGTTCGAGTCGATGAAGCTGCGGGACCTCGACGTCCACGTGTTTGGCTACGTGGCCATCGCCACGAGCACGGTCGACGTCAAGGCCAGCTACCTGGGCAAGGCCGTCGCCCCGCTGCAGCGCAGCACCGACATCTTCGTGAAGCGCGACGGGCAGTGGCAGCCCGTGAGCACCCAGAACGTCACGATCAAGTGATCGCGCCGTGAACGGGCCCAGGAGAGCGAGCATCCGCGCGCGCGCGCGACGGCGCGCTGCCCCGAGGGACTCGACATCGGCGCTGGCCACGGCCGACACGATCGCCAGAAACAAACGGTGGGGCGTGACGGTACGCAATCTTACGGCCCGTCGGGTCGTGCGACTGCCCGTGTCTCCCTGAGTCGCGACGCGGACGCCCCACCCCGATCCCGCACGTTCGTCTACGGCTCGAGCGCCGGAGGGGAGCGCAGGACGCCCAGGCACAGGCGCAGCAGATCTTCGAGGGTCAGGCCGAGCCGGCCGCACTCCGCTCTTAGCCTGGCGTCGATCCGGTCGGTGGCCCCCTTCTCCTTGAGCGCCGAGACGATGGAGGCCGGCGTCGCCGCCGTCGCCTCGGGCGACGGGAAGCGCAGGCCACTGGCGCGCACCGCCCAGTACCCCCGGTCCGCGCAGTAGAGCGCGTGCGCGATCGGCGAGGTTCTCGGCAAGCCCGCCACATCGTCATGGGCCTCGACAGCGCGCACGACGCCGTCCGGGAACCCCAGCCGGGCGAGCAGGCGCGCGCCGACGACGCCGTGCTGGGAGGGATGCGCGCGGGTCTCGGCCAGGTCGATGTCGTGCAGCAGACCCGCCAGCGCCCACTCCTGGCGATCGCCGCCTGCCCGGCGCGCCAGCGCCATCATGATCGCCTCGACCGCAAAGGCGTGCTCGAGTCGCTCGGGCTCCGAAACTCGCGCCCGCAGTTCGGTCAGGGCTCTCACGCGTGCCGGGTCCGCGGTCTGCACCAGTGAGGGGCCGAGCAGCGCGAAGACCAGAGCCGCGAAGACCAACCCCATCGTCTTTCCCACGCCGTTGTCGCTGAGCGGGCGCCGGTCGAGAGGGCCGTGGTGGTCCGCTGCCGCCTGCCCGCTGTCTACGCGCTGCGGTACAGCTTCGTGAGCACGAACTCGTTGTGGCGCAGCACCTCGGCGCACGTCATGCGGCCGTTGATGGTGCGCTCGAGCATCTTCAGGGCGGCGTCCGCCGCCTGGTCCAGGTTCATCTCGATCCGCAGCATCGCGCTCAGGTCCACGTCGATGTGCTCGGGCATCGTCGCGACGGTGAGCGGGTTGGCGGACAGCTTGATGACCGGGATGACCGGGTTGCCGATGATGTTTCCCTGCCCGGTCGTGAAGAAGTGCACCACCGATCCGGCGGCCGCGCACAGCGTCACCATCTCGGCGGCGGCCGACGACGAGTCCATGAAGCTCAGGCCAGGCTTGCGCGGCTCCTCGGCCGGGTCCAGGTAGTCCACGATCGTACACTTCCCGGCCTTCTGGATGTTGCCGAGCGCCTTCTCTTCAATCGTGGAGAGCCCGCCGCGGATGTTCCCCTCGGTCGGCTGCGAGCCCACCAGGCTCACACCCTGCGACTTCACCAGCGCCTGGTAGTCGTCGAAGGCGGCCTTGAACTTGCCCGCGATCTCCGGCGTCGCGCACAGCTCCATGACCAGGTCTTCGCCGCCCGTCACCTCGGTGGTCTCGCCGAAGATCAGCGTGGCGCCCGCGGCGGCCAGTCGCTCGAATGTGCGGCCCACCGTAGGATTCGACGCGAGGCCCGACGTCGTGTCGGACTCGCCGCACTTCGTGCTCATGCACAGCTGGCCGACCGCGAACGGCTCGCGCGGGATCTCGGTCGCGTCGTGCACGAACTCCTTGGCCGTTCGCGACGCGGCTTCGATCGTCTTCAGGTCGCCCGCCCGCTCGATGCTGAACCCGGCGACGGGCTTGCCGGTCCTGGCGATGTCCTGGACGATGCGGTCAGTCCACACAGGCTCGATGCCGATGACAATCGCGGCGGCGCAGTTCGGGTTGCGGCCCTGTCCGGCGAGCGTGCGGAACGTCAGATCGAGGTCGGCTCCGAACTGCAGGCGGCCGTAGGGATGCGGCAGCGCCATCGTGCCCTTGATGTTGTGGGCGACGGCTTCGGCCGCGGCGTTCGACAGGTCGTCGACCGGGATGACCAGCACATGGTTGCGCACGCCGAAACGCCCGTCGGGGCGGCGGTACCCCGTCAGCTTCAGATCCTTCGGGTCAACCATGCTGTCACCACCTCTTGGTCCTGATGTTGTGGGTGTGGACGTGCGAGCCGCGCGGCGCCGCCGCGACGGCCGCCGCGATCACCCGTCCGTACTCGATCACGTCCTGCCCGCCGGCGATGTCGCGCATGGCGACCTTGTGCCCGAGCGGTACGTCCTCAACGAGCTTCACGGTGCCGACCGGTGCGCCTTCGAGGGTGATCGCGCCGATTTCTGCGCCGGCCTTCAGGTCGACCACGGCGACGCCGACGTCGTCGTCCGGCTCGTGCATCAGAATCCCGTGTGTCATGTGTGCTCCTCGTCAGTTCCTGCAAAGTCCGAGGGAGATGATAACCCAACGGCCGCCAGCCGCTAGCCGCCGGCCGGGTTCGCAAGAACCGGAATCGTGGCGTTCGCCTCGGGCATGATGCCGACCCGGGAGCCCGGCGGCAGCGCGGCCACCGCGTCGTCCACCGCCCTTTGCAGCTCGGGGACGGGTGCCAGCAGGAGCAGGGCCGCCAGGTCGTCGGGCATCAGCGAGTGGAAGAGCACGCGGCAGGCGCTGGCGTCGCGGGAGATCATGAACGCCTTGTGCGGGCCGATCCGGTAGCCCTCGCGGGCGAAGCGCGCGAGGACGGCCTCGTGCGACACCATGCCGGGCTCGCGCATCCACTCCTCGTACGCGCGGCTCCCTGCGCCGTCCGGGCAGGCCGCCACGACGATGATGGTGCCGCCCGGGCGCGTGACGAGCGCCGCGTGGGCCGGCGCCTTCTGCGCCTGGTAGACGTTCATGTCCTTCGGATGCCCGCCGGGCGAGACGATCATCAGGTCGAACGGCCGCCCGACGAGCACCTGGTTGAGGTCGCGCACGCGGGGGATACCCTGCCGCATCACGTCCTCCGGCGAGCCGGCGAACGCGCACACGATGCGCCTCTGCGGGCCGAGCACGACGTTGAGGGCGAAGTGGATGCCGACGCGCCGGCCAATCTCCTCGATGTCCTGCCGGCAGGGGTTGTCGTCGAAGCGGCCGATCCGCGCGAGTGGCTCCACCATCATGGAGTGGTTGCGGGTGACGGTCGGATACCCGCCGAGGCCGATGGCCGCGCTCTTCGCGCCGCCCGAGAAGCCGACGAACTGGTGCGGTTCGATGACGCCCACGACCACGCGCAGTTCACGCTGCAGGTAGTCGCGGTTGATCCACACCGGCGTGCCGCGGGTCGTGTCGCCCAGCGGCGACAGGCCGTCTTCGCGGTGCGCGTCGTGGCAGACCACCGGGTGCCGGTCGAGGATTTCCGCCGGGACGACCTCGCCGAACCGTGCCGGCGGCATCGGCTGGTGGGTGCCGGTGGCGATGACGAACAGGATGTCGCGCGGCGCGACGCCGCGCCGTTCCAGGGCGCGGACGAGCGGCGGGAGAAGGACGGCGTGAGGGACCGGCCTCGTCCAGTCGTTGACCGCGACCGCGCAGCCGCCGCCATGATAGGGCGGCAGCGGCGCAGCGGCCAGCGCGGCCTCCACCTCGGCCACCGGGTCGGCGGCGGGCTCGGCGGCGCGAGGCGCCAGCGTCTCCACAATCAGCCCGCGGGCCTCGGCCCGCGCCAGGTCGATCGCGAGGGAGCCGGTTCCATACGGCAGGCGGTGGATGGACATGCCGGTCGTTCCTGGCCCGAGCATAGCAGGAAACCGAGCGGCAGGCCGGCGCGGCCCGCCTGTGCTATAAGTAAGCCCCGTGCCGCCGCTGATAGGAGAATCGCGGAATCATGGCTGATACCAACACCAGCTCCGCCGGCGTGCGTCCGGGCGTCCTCTTTCCAGCCGCGCAATCAGATGTCGTCTTCGCGCAGCGCTTCGTCCCGGAGAACGCGAACCTCCAGTTCCTGAGCTGCGGGGAGTACCGCCTGCAGCCGGGAAGCCACTCCGTCACCTTCTGCCGGCCCGACGAAGAGAGCCTGCTGTTCATGTGGAAGGGGACGGCCGCGGTCGATCTCGGCGGCGCCGTCTACGACCTGGCCAGCTACGACACGCTGTACGTGCCGCGGGCCGCCGGGTTCCGCCTGCGGAACCCGGCCGCCGAGCCGGCCGTCGTCATCCAGTGCAGCGCGCCGGCGACCAACGTGCACCCCGTCTTCCACTCCCGGTTCGCCGAGTACTCGACGCGCGAGGACCGCATCCGGCATCTCAAGGGCAAGGACGTCTTCCTGATGTTCGACGTCTCCGAAGCCGCCGACAAGCTGGTGGCCGGGTACACGTTCTACGAAGCGCGGACGCGCGCCTGGCCGCCGCACAACCACACGGACCAGGAGGAGACCTACATCTTCATCAAGGGCCACGGGTCGATGGAGGTCTACGAGACCCCGGAGGCGATGACCTTCGTGCACAGTGTGCAGGAGGGCGACCTGGTGACCATCCCGTTCCTCAACTACCACCCGGTGTTCTCGCAGAGCGATCCGCTCGAGTTCATCTGGTGCATCGCCGGCGAGCGGTACTGGGTCGGCGACAAGAACAGGGACTTCATGGCGGGCAAAGGTGACTCCATCACGACCTGACGGCCGCGCCGCGACCGCACCGGCCGGCGCCGGCGCCACCCGGGGCCCGGATGCGTCCGGGCTCGCGATGCCACCCGTGCACCGGCAGATGCGATGGTGGATCCTGGGGATGCTCTTCTGCGTCACCATGATCAACTTCATCGACCGGCAGACGCTGTCGGTCACGGCGCCGAAGCTGCGCGAGATCTTCCAGCTCTCCAACACCCAGTACGGCGTCATCGTCTCGGCCTTCCAGTTCGGCATGGTGGCCGGCGAATTTCCGATGGGCTGGCTGATGGACTGGCGGGGGGCGCGCTTCGGCCTGACCTTCGCGGTGCTCTGGTGGTCGGTGGCGAACGCGATGCATGCCCTGGCGCGGTCGCTCACGCACTTCAGCCTGTTCCGGTTCTGGCTGGGGACGGGCGAGTGCGGCAACTACTCGGGCGGGAACAAGGTGGTCGCGCAGTGGTTCCCGGTCAAGGAGCGCGCGTTCGCCGTCGGCATCTTCAACAGCGCCTCGATGATCGGCACGATTGTGGCGCCGGCCCTGATCGTGCCGGTGCTGAACCGGTACGGCTGGCAGGCGGCCTTCCTCGTGCCGAGCCTGCTGGGCATGGTGTGGGCGGGCGTCTGGTGGGCCTCCTACCGCGCGCCCGAGGACCACAAGCATGTGTCGCCCGCCGAAGCGGCGTACATCCGTCAAGACCAGGCGCCGGGGCCCTCCGGCCCTCGGCCGACGAACAGGCAGTTGCTGCGGCACAAGGAGGCCTGGGGCCTGATGCTCTGCCGGTTCCTCGTTGGCCCGGTCGTGCAGTTCTACATCTACTGGATGCCCGAGTACCTCTATCGCCAGCGCGGGTTCACGCTCACCGACATCGTGTTCTTCGCGTGGATCCCGTTCCTGTTCGGCGACTTCGGGAGCATCGGCGGCGGCTGGGTGTCTGGATTCCTGATCCGCCGCGGGTTTTCCGTACGCCAGGCCCGCGTCATGACGATGGGATTCGGCGCCGCGCTCTGCTTCCTGAGCCTGGCCGTCGTCCTCGTCAAGACCGTCCCGGTGGCGCTCATCGCGATTCTGTTTCGTGCTGTTCGGGCACACCGCGCTGTCGGCCAACATGTTCGCAGCAATCTCGGACCTGTTCCCCAGTTCCGCGGTGGCCAGGGTGACGGGCCTGACCGGCATCGCCGGGGGCATCAGCGGCATGCTCTTCCCGCTGCTGACGGGCTGGCTGGTGGACCACATCTGGTACACCCCGGTGTTTGCCATGGCCTCGCTGATGCCCGCCGCCGGCCTGCTGGTCCTGGCCGCGCTCGCGGGGCGTTTTGAGCAGGTGGACCTGCGCACCTCGTCATGAACGACAGACGATAAGGGAGGGCACTCATGAAGCTGTTCATCGATACCGCGAACCCGGACCAGATCCGCGACGCGTGGAGCTGGGGCATCATCGACGGCGTCACCACGAACCCGACGCACGTGTCGAAGGTCGGCCGGCCTGCGCTCGACGTCTACCGCGAGATCCTCGCGATCGCCAAGGGACCCGTGAGCCTCGAGACGATCGCCCTGACCGCGCCCGAGATCGTCGCGGAAGCCCGCGACCTCGCGAGGCTTGGCCCCAACGTCGTCGTCAAGGTGCCGCTGATCAAGGAAGGGCTGAAAGCGGTGAAGGCGCTGAGCGCCGAGGGCATCAAGACCAACGTCACCGTGACGTTCTCGCCGCTGCAGGCGATGATCGCGGCCAAGTGCGGGGCCACCTACATCAGCCCGTTCGTCGGGCGCCTCGACGCCGCCGGCCACTTCGGCATGGAAGTGGTGCGGCAGATCCGCACGATCTACGACAACTACGGCTTCAAGACCGAGATCATCGTGGCCGCCGTCCGCCACCCGACGCACATCCTCGAGGCGGCGCTCTGCGGCGCCGACATCTGCACCGCGGCGCCCGAGGTGCTCAACCAGCTCTACGACCACCCGTTGACCGACCTCGCGGTGGAGATGTTCCTGAACGACTGGGCGAAGGTGCCGAAGTGACGACCTATCCCCTGTACCTCAACGGCGAGTTCGTCAGATCGGGCCAGGCCAGGCCGGTCGTCAACCCTTCGACGGCCGAGCCCTTCGCGATGATCTCGACGACCACGCGCGAGCGACTGGCCACGGCGCTCGACGACGCGCACGCCGCGTTCCGGCTGTGGCGGCGGGTCCCGGGGAAGGCCCGCGGCGCGCACTTGCGGACCATCGCGGACCTGGTGAAATCGCGCCAGGACGAGATCGCCAGGGCGATCACCCTCGAGAACGGCAAGCCGCTCTCTCAGAGCCGGGGCGAGGTGGCGATGACGATCGACCACCTCCAGTGGTTTGCCGAGGAGGCGCGTCGGGTCTACGGCCGCCTGGTGCCGAACCAGGTGGACAACAAGCGCCACCTCGTGGTGAAAACACCGATGGGCGTCGTCGGGGCCATCAGCCCGTGGAACTTCCCCCTCGCCCTTGCCGTCCGGAAGATCGCGCCGGCGCTGGCGGCCGGCTGCACGGTCGGTACTCAAGCCCGCGACGCAGACGCCGATCTGCGCGGCCCTGTTTGCTGAATGCGTCCACGCGGCCGGGCTGCCGAAGGGCGTCTTCCAGATGGTCGTCGGTCCCTCGTCCGCGTTCGGGGACGAGCTGCTGTCCAATCCGCTGTGCCGGAAGATCTCGTTCACCGGGTCGACGGAAGTCGGGCGCGTGTTGATCAAGGGTGCCGCGGCCACGGTGAAACCGCTGTCGCTGGAGCTCGGCGGGCATGCGCCGGTGCTGGTGTTCGCGGACGCGGACCTCGACGCGGCGGTCGAAGGCGCCGCGATCGCGAAGTTCCGGAACGCGGGCCAGTCGTGCATCGCCGCCAACCGCGTGCTGGTGGAACGGCCGGTTTACGAGAGGTTCCTCGAGGCGTTCGCCGCGAAGGCGCGCAGCCTGAAGGTCGGCGACGGCCTCGAGCCCGGCGTGGACATCGGGCCGCTGATCGACCAGGCGGGCATCGACAAGGCCACCGAACACGTGCAGGACGCCGTCGCGAACGGCGCACGGGTGATATGCGGCGGGCGGAGGGTGCCCGATCGGAAGGGCTTCTTCTTCGAGCCGACGGTCCTCGGCGATGTGCCGCCGCTGAGCGCCTGCATGCTCGAGGAGACATTTGCGCCGATCGCGCCGGTCTCGGCGTTCGACACCGAGGACGACGCGCTCGCGCAGGCCAACGCGTCGGCCTACGGCCTGAGCGCGTATGCGTTCACGCGGAGTCTCGACCGGGCGTTCCGGCTGATGGAAGGCCTGGAGGCCGGGACGATCGGCATCAACGACGGTCTGCCGACGACCAGCCAGTGCCCGTTCGGCGGCGTCAAGCAGAGCGGGTGGGGACGCGAACTGGGCATCGAGGGTCTCGACGCGTTCCTGGAGACCAAGCACGTCGCGCTCGGAATGAACATGTAGTCGTTCCGGGCAATAATCACCAGGCATGGCCGATCTCTCCCGCGAGTTCCAGATCTTTGCCAAGCCGGCCGGGGCTCGCTGCAACCTGGCTTGCGACTACTGTTACTACCTGGAAAAGGAACGCCTGTATCCCGAGAGCCGGTCGTTCCGGATGTCCGACGATCTGCTGGAGGAGTACATCGTTCAGCAGATTGCCGCCGTCCCGGGACCGGAGATCCTCTTCTCCTGGCACGGCGGCGAGCCGACGGTCCTCGGGCTGGACTACTTTCGCCGGATCGTGGAACTCCAACGCACGCACTGCCCCCCGGGCAAGCACGTCGCCAACGGCATCCAGACCAACGGCGTGCTCCTGACGGACGAGTGGTGCCGGTTTCTTGCTGCCGGGAAGTTCGGCGTCGGCCTCAGCCTCGACGGTCCGAAGACGCTCCACGACGCCTATCGCGTGACCAGGGACCTGGGCGCCACGCACCGGGACGTGATGCGCGGCTATCGCCTGCTGCGCCAGCACGGGATCCCAGTCGATCTCCTCTGCGTGGTCCATGCGCAGAACGTCCGGCACCCGCTCGACGTCTACCACTTCTTCAAGGAGATCGGGGCCCAGTACTTGAGCTTCATCCCCCTGGTCGAGCCCCGGCCGGCGCCTCCGGGCGGCGTGAGCGAGCGCACCGTGCCGGCGAAAGCGTTCGGCGACTTCCTGTGCGCGATCTTCGACGAGTGGGTTCGACACGACATGGGCCGGATCATCGTCCAGAGCTTCGAGGAAGCCGCGAGGCCAGCCTACGGGCTGAAGCACTCGCTGTGTATCTTCCGTCCCACCTGCGGGGACGTGCCGGTCGTCGAGCACAACGGCGACTTCTACCAGTGCGATCACTTCGTCACTCCCGAGCACCGGCTGGGCAACATCCGCGAGACCCCGCTTGCGGAGCTTCTCGAGAGCCCGGCACAAGGGGCCTTCGGGCAGGCCAAGCAGGAGACGCTGCCTCGCTACTGCCAGGCGTGCGACGTCCGCACGATGTGCAACGGCGGCTGCCCGAAGGACCGCATCGTCCAGGCGCCGGACGGCGAGCCGGGCCTGAACTACCTCTGCGCCGGCTATCGGCGCTTCTTCACGCACTGCCGTCCCTATACACTGCGCATGGCGGCGCTGCTGTGGGACGGGCAGCCGCCCGAACGGCTCATGGAGCAGCTCCGGGCCGAGGACGTCAAGGCGCTTCCTGATGCAGGGCGCAACGACCCCTGCCCCTGTGGAAGCGGCCGCAAGTTCAAGAAGTGCTGCCTGCGACCAGGCACGGTCTAATCCATCGGTGATTCGAAGGGAGGAACCATCGTGCATTCAGACGAGGCAACGGGCAACGCGGTCAACCGAAGGGACTTCATCGCAGGGACCACGGCGGGCGTGGTTGGTGCCGTGACACTGGGAGCGGGGGCGACTGCGCGCGCGCAGCAGGCCGCGGCCGGTGCGCAGCCCGCGGCGCCGGCGGGCAGGGTCTTCTATCGCGCCATCTCGGGCGAGACCGTGCAGATGCGCGGGCATCAGGGGGACACGATCGATGCGTATCTGGCGCGCCCGGAAGGCGCCGGCAGGTTCCCCGGCGTGGTGGTCGTCCATCACATGCCCGGCTGGGACGAGCCGACCATCGAGATCGCGCGCAAGTTCGCCCACCATGGCTACGCGGCCATCTGCCCGAACCTGCATTTCCGCGAAGGCAAAGCGACGCCCGAGGCCAATGCCGCCAGCGTGCGCGCGGCCGGCGGGATGCCGGACGACCGCTCGATGGGCGATATCGAAGGCGCCATGCGGCACCTCCGCGCCCTGCGCTATCTGAACGGCAAGGTGGGGATCATCGGCTACTGCTCCGGAGGCCGGCAAGTCTACCTGGCCGCCTGCACGGTCAAGGGGATCGACGCCGCGGTCACCTGTTACCCCGGCGGCGTCGCGGCGGGCAGCGCAGGGCTGTCGCCGCGTCAACCGGTGGACCCGTTCGACCTCACGAAGGACCTGAGCTGCCCGCTGCTCGGGATCTTCGGCAAGGAGGACAAGCGCCCCTCCCAGGAACACGTGGCCAAGATGGAGGCCGAACTCAAGAGGCTCGGCAAGACGCACGAGTTCCATTCGTATGACAACGCCGGCCACTCCATCTTCGCCATCGACCGTCCGGACTACCGCCCGGCGGTTGCGCAGGAGGGATGGAAGAGCATCTTCGCGTGGTACGAGAAGTACCTCGCGTGAGCGTGTCGCCCGCGCTCGGGGCGCGCGACCATCCGGTCGGGCGCCCCGGTTGGGTTTGTGGATCTCGCGCCGCAACAGGAGCTGCACGTCAATGAAGACCGTCGGGCTGCCGTCAGGCGAGCGGGTGCCGGCGCTGGGGCTGGGAACCTGGCACATGGCGGAGCGGGCTGTCGCCCGCGGCGGGGAGATCGAGGCCCTTCAGCATGGTATCGATCAGGGGGCGAGCCTCATCGACACCGCCGAGATGTATGCCGACGGCGGCGCCGAGCAACTGGTGGGCGAGGCCATCAGGGGACGGCGCGAGAAGGTCTTCCTGGTCAGCAAGGTCTACCCGCACAATGCCGGTCGCACGAGCGCGGTCGCAGCCTGCGAACGGAGCCTTCGGCGCCTGGGCACGGACACCATCGACCTCTACCTGCTCCACTGGCGGGGCAGCATTCCCCTGGCCGACACGGTGGGGGCGTTCGAGCGCCTGCAGGCGGCGGGCAAGATCCGTCACTGGGGCGTCAGCAACCTCGACGCCTCCGACGTGCAGGAGTTGCTCGGCGCGTCCGGGGGAGACCGGTGCTCCGTGAATCAGGTGCTCTACAACCTGTCGACGCGAGGCATCGAGTGGGACCTGGAGCCGCTCTGCCGCCGGCTCGGCATTCCAATCATGGCCTACTCGCCTCTGGACCAGGGTCGGCTGCTGAAGCACCGCCGGCTGGTGGAACTGGCGTCCTCGATCGGATTGACCGCCACGCAGCTGGCCCTCGCCTGGACGATCCGCCGCGACCAGGTCATCACGATCCCCAAGGCAGCGACGCGGCCACATCTCGACGAGGTCCTGGCGACCCGGAACGTCGAACTCGGGCCGGACGTCGTCGGCGCCCTCGACCGCCTGTTCGAGCCGCCGACCGGCCCCCAGCCGCTCGCGATGCTGTGAGGTGTCACGCGACGCTGGTGCCACGACAGGCCTGCGATGCCCTATACTTCGGGCCATGTGGCGTAACGCGCTTCTCCTGACGTTGCCTCTCGCACTGTCCCCACAGCCCACGGCCTTCCAGGCGCACGTCCTGGCCGACGACCTGAAGGGCGGATACCAGGTCACCGCAGCCGACATCAATGGCGACGGCAAGACCGACCTGATCGCGCTGGCCCAGTACATGGACCAGCTGTTCTGGTTCGAGAACCCCGGCTGGAAGCGCCACGTGCTGGCGACGGGGCTCAGGGACATGATCAACTGCGAGGTGGTCGAGCCCGGGCGGGAGATCATCATCGCGAGCGGTTTCAACAGCCAGGCGAGCAGGAGCGAGGGCATCGTCTCGGTGCTGCGCGCGGGGACGGATGTGCGGCAGCCGTGGACCGCGACGGAGATTGACCGCCTGTCAACGGCGCACCGGCTGCGGCTGGCGCGGATCGACCGCGGCCGGCCCGTGGTCGTGAATGCGCCCCTGACAAGCGCCAAGGCCCAGGCGCCCGACTACCGCGAGCCAACGCCGCTTGTCTATTACCGGCCCGGCGAGTGGAAGCGCGTGGTGATTTCCGAAGAGGTGGTGGGGGTGGAGCACGGCATCCTCGTCACCGATTGGGACGCTGACGGGCTGGACGACATCCTGACCGCGAGTTTCGCCGGGATCCACGTGTACAGCCCCGACGCGGGCAAGTGGAAGCGAGTGCCGGTCGCTGCCGGCGATCCGGCCGCCTGGCCGAAATCGGGGTCCAGCGATCTGGCGCTGGGCCGCCTGGGGAAGACGCGCTTCCTGGCGGCGATCGAACCGTGGCACGGCAACCAGGTGGCCGTGTACCGCCAGGTTGAAGGCAAATGGGCGCGGCAGGTGATCGATGAGTCCTTCGCCATGGGCCACGCGTTGACGACCGCGGACCTCAACGGCGACGGGCGCGACGAGATCGTCGCGGGGTACCGCACGCGAGGCAACACCTACATCTACACGGCGGGCGGCAGCGGCGAACAGTGGACGCGCACGACGCTGGAAGAGGGGATGGCGTCCGCGTCCTGCGCGGCTGCGGACCTGAACAATGATGGGCGCGTGGATATCGCGTGCATCGACGGGACCCGGCTGAAGTGGTACGAGAATCGCGGCTTGAAATAGGCGGCGGGGACCCGGCGGCCAAGAGGGAGGCCTCATGATCGGCAGGACGCTCGGCCACTATCGCATCGTCGAGAAACTGGGCGAAGGCGGAATGGGCGTCGTCTACAAGGCCCAGGACCTCCACCTCGACCGGCTCGTCGCACTGAAGATCCTCCCGCCCGACAAGTTCGCCGATCCCGCCCGGAAGCAGCGCTTCACGCAGGAAGCGAAGGCCGCTTCGGCCCTGAACCACCCGAACATCGTCACGATCCACGACATCGACCAGGCCGACGGCGTGGACTTCATCGCCATGGAGTATGTCGAGGGGAAGACCCTCGACGAGGTGATCCCGCGCCACGGGATGCGGCTGAACGAGGCACTGAAGTGCGCGGTGCAGATGGCGGATGCGCTGGCCAAGGCCCACGCCGCCGGGATCATTCATCGCGACCTCAAGCCTGGCAATGTGATGGTGACCGGCGAAGGGCAGGTCAAGGTCCTGGATTTCGGTCTGGCGAAGCTGACGGAGGCGGCGCTCCTCGGTGACGATGAGCCGACGCGCACGGCGAAGCCGACGACCGACGAGGGCACGATTCTCGGGACCGTGGCCTACATGTCGCCCGAGCAGGCCCAGGGGAAGAAGGTCGATGTCCGCTCGGACATCTTCAGCTTCGGCGCGGTGCTGTACGAAGTGGTCACAGGGTCCCGGGCGTTCCAGGGGGATACCCGGGCCTCGACGCTGGCGGCCGTGCTGAAGGACGAGCCGAAACCTCCCAGCCAGATCGCGGTGGGCCTGCCCAGGGACGTGGAGCGTCTCATTCGCCGCTGCCTGCAGAAGGACCCCGCGCACCGCGTTCAGCACATGGACGACCTGAAGGTGGCGCTGGAGGAACTGAAGGCAGAGTCCGACTCCGGGGCACTCGCGGCGGCGGCGGCGCCGACGCAGACACGGCGCGGGCGATGGTGGCTTCCCGTCGCCGTCGCCTGCACGGTTCTGCTGGCCGCGCTGGTGGCCTGGCTCTGGCGCAGGCCTGCAGAGCCGCCGCGCGGCGATCTCGCGGCCGTCCCGCTGACCACCACCTCGGGCATCGAGACGCAACCCTCGTTTTCGCCGGACGGGAACAAGGTGGCGTTCGCGTGGAACGGCGAGAAGGAAGACAACCGGGACATCTACGTCAAGCAGATCGGCTCGGCGGGAGCACCGATGCGCTTGACCACGAGCGCGGCGGCCGAGGCCTATCCCGCCTGGTCGCCCGATGACCGCTGGATCGCCTTCACCCGCGGGCAGCCGGACCGGGGCACCGTCGCGATCGTGTTGATCCCGCCGCTCGGCGGCTCGGAGCGCACACTGATCGAAATGATGTCGGTCGAGGGACCCTGCTGGACGCCGGATGGAAAGTGGCTGGTGTTCAGCGCCCAGGAGTCGGCGGCGGTGGGACTGAGCCTCTGGGCCATCCACGTCGAAACCGGCGAGCGGCGGCAGCTCACCTCGACGCTGAAGAGGGCGGGGGGTGCCATCGGAGCCGAAGTTCCGGGTGACGCTACCCCGTCTGTCTCGCCCGATGGCCGGACCGTGGCGTTCGCCAGGCGCCAGGAGGCCTACGTTTTAGCGCTGTACGCGCTGCCGCTCACTCCGGATCTGCGGCCGGCCGGAGAGCCGGTCAGGGTGACGGATCAGCGCTACCCCATGATCACCGGCGTCGCGTGGACCGCCAACGGGCGCGAGATCGTCTACGGAGCTGGCGGCCCCAGGTCGAGGAGCCTTTGGCGTGTGTCCGTGTCCGGAGGGCAGGCGCCCACACGCCTGCCCTATGCGACCCCAGATGCCACCCTCCCTGCGATTGCCGCCAGAACATCCCGGCTTGCGTACACCTGGCACCTGAACAACGTGAACCTCTGGCGTCTGGACACCCGGACGGGCGAGCGCCGGATGCTCATCGGTTCGACGTACGAGAGCCGCATCCCGCAGTACTCGCCCGATGGCCGCAAGATCGCTTCTCAATCCAACCGCAGCGGGAACGTCGAGGTGTGGACCTGTGATGCGGACGGGTCGAACTGTCTGCAACTCACGTCCTTCGGGGGGCCGCAGTGCGGGACGCCGCGCTGGTCGCCGGATGGCCGGTGGCTGGCTCTGGATTCCCGGGTGGAGGGACAGTCCGAGATTTATGTGATCGCGGCAGACGGGGGCACGCCGCGCCGGGTTACGAACGGGGCCGGGTACGGCAACACTCACCCGAGTTGGTCGGCTGACGGAGGTTGGATCTATTTCGCCTCAGGTCGCTCTGGCCGCCAGGAGGTCTGGAAGGTCCCAGCAGGCGGGGGGCAAATGGTTCAGGTCACCAGGGCCGGCGGCATGGCCGCTTTGACCATTCCCGGCGGCACACACCTCTACTACGTCAAGGGACCCGCCCAGCCGGGCGTGTTCAGGATGCCGGTCGAGGGGGGCGACGAGGAGCAGGTACTGGCACGGGTGTCCAGCTGGGCGAGTTTCGGCGTTGCCGCGACGGGCGTCTACTTCGAATTGGACGGCAGGCTCCAGTTTCTGGACGGAGCAACCGGCAAGGTCAGCACTCTCACTGTTGTGAACAACGCCACGGGCGGCCTGTGCGTGTCGCCCGACGGTCGCTACGTGGTCTGGGCGCAACGGGATCGGAGCACCACGGACCTCATGCTGGTCGAGAACTTCCGCTGACGACGCGCAAGCCACCCGGCTGACGCGCATCAACCGGGCCCACCACTGGTTCGCGTGGCTGAAGGCGAAGGTCCCCTGACAGGCGCTTCGGCCCGTTACCCGTTGAACAGGCGACCCAGCTCCGCCGTGAAGACGGACGCCGGCAGAATCTCGACGCCATCGTCGGTCATGCGGCGCTTGGGCTCGAGGCAGACGACCACCCGCCGCGCCTTCGGGTGGTCGTCGTGCAAGTGACGAAGTCCCTTGAGATGGTCGGACGTGATCCGCGCGCTCGACTTGGCCTCGATCGCCACGCGCATGTCGCCGATGATGAAGTCCACCTCGATACCGCTGGCCAGGCGCCAGTACCAGATGTCGGCGAGCCGCTCGTGGTAGCCGTTGAATGCGAGCAATTCGTGGAGGACCCAATTCTCGAAGGCCTTCCCGAACAGCTCTCCTCCTGGCTGCATTCGCCCGCGCCGAGCGAGGTGGTTCACGACGCCCACGTCGGAGAAGTAGAACTTCGGCGCTGCGACGACCCGACGCTTGGGGCGTCGCGTATAGGCGGGCAGCCAGCGTCCGAGCAGGGTGTCCTCGAGGATGCCGAAATGGCCTTTCACCGTGTGCCCCGAAACCCCGCAGTCGCGGCCGACGTTCGCGAAGTTGATCAGGTCGCCGTCCGACAGCGCCGCGGCGTTGAGGAACGCCGAGAACACCGGCAGGTTCCGAACCAGTCCCTCGGCCGCGACCTCCTCCCTCAGGTAGTCGCCGACGTAGGAGGCGAGCAGGCGTTCGGGTCGGTCCGACTCGTAGTGGGTCGGCAGATAGCCGTGATTCAGCAGGCGGACCAGGTCGACGTCCTTGCCAATTTCTCCCGCGGTGAGTCCCCGCAGTTCGTAGCGCACGGCCCTGCCGCCGAGCAGATTGGCAGCGCCCCGCCGCACCTTCCGCGCGCTCGATCCGCAGAGGGCGAACCGGATCTGGCGGTGTTCGTGAAGCCAGTGCACCTCATCGAGCAGGGCAGGCGCCTTCTGCACTTCGTCGATGACGACTTGCGCCGGCCGCGGGCCGGAGGCCAGTTCCTGCCGCAGCAACTCCGGCCGTTCAAGATACCGGCGGTACTCATCGGCCTTGAGCAAGTCGATCCATGTGGCGTCCGGGTAGCTCTGGCGGAGCAACGTTGTCTTCCCGGTTTGCCTGGGTCCCCAGAGGAAGAACGTCTCGCGCCCGGCGCGAGGAAGGCGTAGAGCTCTCGGGAACATACGGTTCATTTTATCATGATAAAAGGAAGCGATGGTTCAGTCGCGGTTCATCACAGACGCCGAATCTCGGCCGCCCTCGCCAACACGGCTTCGGCCGGCACTGCCGTGACCCCGTGACCGAGCGAGTATCGCTCGCGTCCGGCATGGACGACGTAGCCGCGGTGAAGACCCAGGTCGGCCATGCCCTGGCGCAAGAGGGCGGCTGCGGGGTCTTCCTTCGTCGCGTCGTGACGTCATCGTGTCAGGCGTGTCGGCTATAGACGGCGGCCTGCGTGTCGCCCGACGGTCGCTACGTGATCTGGGCGCAACAGGATCGGGACACCACGGACCTCATGCTGGTGGAGCACTTCAGGTAACAGCGGCGCAGGCAAGGCGGCTGACGCACACCAACCCGATCGAGAATTGGGTTGAGGAGGAGGTACAATGGCCAGCCGTACGTTAACCAGGAGACGCTTGTGAAACTGAGAACCGCCCTCTTCGTCTTTCTTGCCGCAGCGCCGTGCGCGCTGGCCCAGCCGCCCGCCGCACCGCCCGCGGCCGCACCACCAGCCGCGCCCGGCCGCATGGCCGCCATCGTGTCTCCGGAGGTGGCTCCCGACGGGAACGTCACGTTCCGTCTGCGCGCGCCCAATGCCAAGGAGGTCTTCGTCTCCGGCATCGGCCGGCCGGCCGCACCCCCTGCCGGCGCACCCACCGCACCCGCCGCGCCCGGCGGGCCGGGCGGAGGCGCGCGCCTCGACATGCAGAAGAACGAGCAGGGCGTCTGGACGGCGACGACGCCGGAGCCGATGAAGCCCGGCATCTATCAGTACACGTTCAGCGTGGACGGCCTGCGGATCGCCGACCCGGGCAACAACAAATTCCAGACCGGGTTCAACAGCGCGAACTCAAGCCGCCTGGTCGTGCCGGGGGGATTGTGGTCGCCCGCACCCGGGATTGCCCGCGGAGCCGTGACGCGCCACTTCTTCCACTCCGCGCTCGCGGGTGACGATCGCGACTTCTGGGTCTACACCCCGGCCGGATACGACGCCAGGCGCAAGGAGGCGTATCCGGTCCTCTTCCTGCTGCACGGCCTCGGCGACGAGGCGAATTCCTGGATGGAGAACGGCGCCGCCAACGTGATCCTCGACAACCTGATCGCCCAGGGCAAGGCGAAGCCGATGATCATGGTCAACACGCTCGGCTACGGGTACCCGAACGGCCCGGCCGGCGCCATGCGCGAGGGGATGCTCGACAACTTCAGCAAAATCGTCCTGCAGGAAGTGCTGCCGATCGTGGAGAAGACCTATAACGTCGCGAGGACGCCGAACATGCGGGCGATCGCCGGCCTCTCGATGGGCGGAGCCGAAGCGACACTCACCGGCCTGAACCACCTCGAGACGTTCGCCTATGTCGGCTCGTTCAGCGGCGCCTACGTGATGTGGCCGGGGGCCATGCCGCCCGCGGGCGCTCCGGGCGCTGCGCCTGCCGCTGCACCGACCGCCGCGCCTGGCGCCGGTGCGCGTGGGGCTGGCGCGCCAGGTGCCGCTGCGGGTGCTGGCCGCGGAGGGATGCGTCAGATCAGCGGCGAGACGATCGCCGCGGCGTTCCCGACGCTCGATGCGAAAGCCAACACCAGAATCAAGCTTCTCTGGATCACGTGCGGAACGGCCGATAGCCTGGTCGGCGTCAACCGGAGCTTCAGGGACTGGTTGGACGCGAAAGGCGTGAAGAACACCTACATCGAAGTCCCCGACATCGGCCACGTCTGGCCCTTCTGGCGCCAGAATCTGGCCGACTTCGCGCCGCTGCTCTTCCAGACCGCCAAGTAGCGCGCGTGCCGCGCTCCCGCGCACGACCGGCGAGTTGCTCCGCAAGGAGCGACTCGCCGTCTCGCCTCGCGGCGCCCTGCAACGGATCTCCACCTGCGTCGACACCGACTCAGAGGACGCGGTGAAGGGTCCTCCCCGAAGCAAAGCCTTTCCCGGCTTTGCGGAGCGGGAGGCCGAGCCGCGGCCGACGCGCACTCCGCGTCGTCAACGCACGTGGACTCCAGGGTCACCGCAGCCTGTCCGGGTGGAACACCAGCCTCGCCGAGCCGTAGGTCGCCTGGCGGCCGCTGCGGGTGCCCATTTCGTACGGGCTCGTCTCGGCCGTGCCGTCGAGGACCTTCTCGGTCACGGTCCGCATGTCGGTGATGTACTGCCGCGTCAGCTTCACCTTCTCCTGTTCGTAGTGCCCGACGTACAGCTCGTCGATGCCGTCCTTGAGCGCCTCGAGCCTCTTCACCGACTGCAGGTAGGTGGTGAGCGGCAGCGCGGAGATCTGCATCCACACCATCGTGGACCCGATCCCGTCGCCGGTCATCGCATAGCGCCCGGCGCGGTCGAGGAAGACCACCGAACCAGGTGTGTGGCCCGGGATGGCGACCACCTCGAGCTTCCTGCCCCCGAGGTCGAGCACCTCGCCGTCCTTCAGGTCCCGGCGCGCGGTGGTCGCGTCCTTTGGGAGCATCCCGGTGTCCGCCGGGTGCACGAGCACCTCCGGAAAGTACTTGATGCCGCCGCTGTGGTCGCCGTGGCCGTGCGTGAGCGCGACGAGCAGCCGCCTGTTGCCGATCAGGCCGACGACGGCTTCCTTGAGGCCCGCTTGGCCGGTGCAGGTGTCGATGAGCACGGCGTCGTTCGCGCCCGCGACGAGGTACGCGGTAGACGGCGTGCCCGCCACCGCCTGGATCCGCCACAGGCCCTGGCCGAGGACATCGACGCGGTAGTTCTGTGCCGGCTGCGCCTGTTGGGTCTGCGGTGCCGGCTGCGCCTGTTGAGCCTGCGGCGCCGGTTGCGCCGACAGTGCGACACCAGCCGCCAGCGACACGATGAGAGCGATCGAAGCCTTCTTCATGGGCGCCATTCTAACCTCGATACGTCATCCGGCGGGCAGGCGAGAGTCTGACTGTCGCACTGACCTGTATTCCAGTTCTATATTCATTTCATCTTTCGTTTCATTTCGAACCAACAATGGCCCAATGAGATATATATATTGAGCTATGGCGCTGTGATATAATCATTTCATCATGAATGCTGTGTCCACCGAACTCGGTCGCGGGGTCCTTCGTGCGGCTGAGCTTCGGCAACGGCTCGGGATCTCGCCGGCGACCCTGATGCGCGCAGTGCGGGAAGCCGGGCCAGACATCGTGCGGATTGGTCGAGCCCGCGCCACCCGATACGGGTGGCGTCAGTCATGGACAGGACTTGATGCTTCGCGCCTCCCGGTGTTTCGAATCACCGAAACGGGCAGCGCCCAATCGGCTGGTGAACTCGTCACGCTGGCGGCGCGCCAGACGGTCTGGATGCCTGCCGGCACGGTAGCCGAAGGGCTGCCGACGGAGATTGCAGATGCGCGGCCGGCCGGGTTCCTGGGACGACACTTTTCCGCGATGCACGCCGACCTCCGGCTGCCGGCGCGCCTGGCTGACTGGTCCGATCACCACGTTCTGCTGGCGATGTCGCGACGCGGTGAAGACCTGCCCGGCAATCTGATCGTTGGTGACGAGTCGTTTGCCCGCTGGCAGGCACTCGAGACCGGGATCAAGACGCATGACGACTACCCTGAACTGGCCGACGCGACGATCACCGGGCGTCCCCCAGGCTCATCCGTGGGTGGCGAGCGTCCGAAGTTCGGGGTGTGTGTCGATGGACGGCACAGGCTCGTCAAGTTCGCAGCGCGTGGAGGTGCCGGGGACGCCGTCGCGAGGCGCTGGTGCGATCTGCTCGTGCTCGAAGCGTTGGCGCTCGACGAAGTGTCTTCATGCGGCATCTCCACGCCGGTCACGCGCATCATCGAGACGCCCTCGCACTGGTTCCTCGAGAGCGGACGATTCGATCGCGCCGGCGTGCGCGGGCGCATTGGTGTCTTGAGCCTCGCGGCTGTTCACAACGATCCCGCGGACTCGTGGGCTCGGGCTGCCGCGTTACTGATGGACGCCGGGCGTCTGACGCACGAAGACGCCCGCCGCCTTCGATGGCTTGACGCGTTCGGCGCGCTCATCGGCAACACGGACCGACACCAGTACAACATCCTCTTCTTCACTGCCGGTCCAGGCCTCCGCCTTGCGCCGGCGTTCGATCAGGTGTCGATGTGCTACGCGCCGTTGGGCGATGGCCGGGTGCCGCCCGGGACGTTCGCCTTGCCGCCGGCGACTTCTGACACTCTGGACGTCTGGGATGACGCGCGCATGGCCGCGGGCCGGTTCTGGGGGCGCGCCAGCGACGATGGGCGTCTGTCGGATGACGTCCGGTCCTTCTGCGCCGCCAACGCGGCCGCCCTTCGAGACTGAACCGTGGTAATGTCGGCTGGCTCCGGTGTGGAGCCGCACGGTGACGACAAGATGAACAAGACGAGCATCGCTTGGCTGGTGGCGGCACTCTTCTGCGCGGTGCCGTGCCTCGGGCAGCCGGCCGGCCTTCCTGCGCTGAGCGGGTTGGAGCTGGCGGCGGACAAGACGGACATCGAACGATTCCGGATCCCGCTCGATGAGGCGTTCTCGGCGTCCGCCCTCGCCTATACCGCAACCGTCGACGCGAGCTACACGGCCAGCGTGTTCGTCACGGCAAGGACGGCGCCCGGCAGACGCGACAGCCTGGCCATCAACGGGACGCCGGTCGGTTCGGGCGAGCCTCACAAGGTTGCGCTGTCCGCCGGCGTCAACACGATAGACATCGTGATTGCGGCGGGAACGGGCGGCCCGTCACGAACCTACCGGCTGACCGTGACGCAGAAGGACATGTCGGGAGAGTACCGATCCGAGCCCCTCGGCAGGGGCATGTGGCGGATTCGGGACTTCGGAGGCTTCGTCGCCAACGAAGACATGTACCTGATTGAGGGGGGCGAGCGGGCGATCCTGTTCGATACCGGCATGGGCAGGGGCGACCTGGCCGGCTTCGTCCGGTCGCTGACCAGGCTGCCCGTCGATGTCGCCCTCACGCACGGGAACCGCGACCACTTTCTGCAGGTCGATCGGTTCCCCGACAGCACGGTCTACATGTCCGCGAAGGACATCACGCGGCTCCCGCCGGCCCTCGTGACGGCGAAGTACAAGTGGGTCAAGGATGGCGACATCATCGACCTCGGTGCCGGCCGACGATTCGTTGTCGCCGAAGTGCCCGGCCACTCCCTGGGTTCGGTGCTCTACATCGACATGGCGAACAAGCTCGCGATTACGGGTGACGCCATCAGTTCGGGCAGCATGGTCTACATGTTCTCGCCGACCTGCGCGGCCCTCGACGAGTACCTGGCCGGCCTGAAGAAACTGGAGGCGCGGGTGAGCACGCTGGACGGGCTCACGTTGCTGGTCGGCCACCACTACCAGGAACGGACGCCGCTCGAGGGCCGCGCCGGCAGGCAACTCATCACCGACATGAGAACGGCGGCCGAGAAGGTGCTGCGCGGCGAACTGGCGGGCACGCCGGCCCGGACGGGCCGCGACGGGAGGTTCACGGAGTTGGCCCAGTTGACCGTCGGGCTCGCGGGGCTCTGGTACAACCCGAGGAATCTCGTGACGGACCCTGCCGCCCTCGGTTTCCTCGAGGTTCGAACGCCAGCCGGCAGGCCCGTCATTCCCAGGCCGGTGTTCTCGTCTCTTCAGACGAGCTACACGGCCACCGTTTCACCCGACGTGGCGTCGGTCGAAATCGTCCCGACGGCGTACGACCCGAAACATCGGGGCATCGCAATCAACGGGAAGGCCGTCGGCTCCGGCGCAACGTTCGTCGGAGAACTCGGCGGCGGCGACACGTCGTTCGCGATCGTCGTCACGCCGGAAACAGGACCGGTCCGGACCTACACGATCACCGTGACCCGTCGCTGAGATGTCTCCAGGACTCCGGTAGAATAGAGAGGACCATTCCTTACGCCTGACTCCAAGATTCTGACCCCTGTCATGTCCTCTCCCAGAGTCCGATTCGCTCCATCCCCGACCGGCTACCTGCACGTCGGCGGCGCGCGCACCGCGCTCTTCAACTGGCTCTACGCGCGGCACACCGGCGGGACGTTCGTCCTCAGGATCGAAGACACCGACACGGAGCGGTCGTCGTGGGAGATGGTGGCCGGCATCCTCGACGGCATGCGGTGGCTCGGCCTCGACTGGGACGAAGGCCCGGAGGTGGGCGGCCCGCACGGCCCCTACTTCCAGTCCGAGCGCCTGGACCGCTACCGGGAGGCGGCCGTCCGGCTCGTCGCGTCGGGCCACGCCTACTATTGCTACTGCAGCCCCGACGAGATCAAGGCGAAGCGCGAGGCGGCGGAACAGCGGGGGGAGACCTGGTCGTACGACCGCACGTGCGCCGCGCTCGGGTCCGACGACATCGCCGATCGGGAATCGGCTGGCGCGCCGCGGGCGGTCAGGTTCCGCATGCCCGACGGCACCACCGCGTATGACGATGTGGTGCACGGGAGGATCGAGTTCGAGAACGCGGTGATCGAGGACTTCGTGGTGCTGCGGTCCGATCGGTGCCCGACCTACCACCTGTCGGTCGTCGTCGACGACATCGACATGGGGATCACCGACGTGGTCCGCGGCGACGACCACATCTCGAACACGCCGAAGCAGGTGCTGCTCTACGAGGCGCTCGGGGCTCCCGTGCCGCGCTTCGCGCACGTGCCGTTGATCCTCGGCCCCGACAAGCGCCGCCTGAGCAAGCGCCACGGCGCCACCTCGGTGATGGAATACGAGCGACAGGGATTCCTGCCCGAGGCGATGTTCAACTTCCTCGCGCTGCTCGGCTGGTCGCCCGGCGCGGGCGACCGCGAGCTGTTCACGCGCGAGGAACTCGTGGCGGCGTTCTCGCTCGACGGCATCAGTTCGAGCAATGCCGTGTTCAACCCCGAGAAGCTCGAGTGGTTCAACATCCAGCACATCGCGCGGCTGGACGGCGACGAAATCACGCGGCGCCTCGAACCGGCGCTTCGCGAGGCTGGCGTGTGGAGTGATTCGCTGGTCGGTGCGCGGCGCGAGTGGTTCCACCAGGTGATCGAGGTCCTCAAGCCTCGCGCCAAGAAGCTTGGCGACATCGTCGAGCACGGCGGCTACTTCTTCGCGGACCCATCCGACTACGATGAAGGGGCGGTCGCCAAGCACCTGAGCGCTCCCGGGCTGGCCGGACACGTGCGGGTGTGGGCCGACCTGCTCGCCGCGGTGGAGCCGTTCTCGCCGGCGGGCATCGAAGCCGCCCTGCGCGGGTGCGCGGAGGCGCAGGGCATCAAGGCGGCAACACTGATTCACGCCACGCGCGTCGCGCTGACGGGCCAGGGTGTGGGTCCCAGCCTGTTCGACGTCGTCGCGCTCGTGGGCCGCGAGGCGGCTGCCCGCCGGCTTGCGAAGCTGCAGCAGTTCCTGGGTCCGACGAGCGCCTGACCCGCCCGCGCGAACGGTGTAGAGGTACTCTTGCGTGCGTCGCCTTCGGCACGTTCCATTGGAGGCGCGAAATGTCACGCGGGGCCGCCGTTCACGCCGCGTTGTTCCTGGTCGCGGTTTCGGCCAGCCTGGCCGGCTGCGACGACTCGATAGCCCCGACTCCAACGCCGCCGCCACGGAACTGCGAGGTACTCGGTGTCACCGCTCGAGCGGACCGAGCATTGGCACGGCACCGGCTTCACGCTCGCGATCACCACTTCAGCCGGATGCAGCTGGACCGCGTCCCCGTCGGAGCCGTGGATCGGGCTCGACCGCGCGGCGGGTGAGGGGCCGGCGTCGGTCGCGGTGTCTTACGGGATGCTCACCGAGGACGCCACGCGGCGCGCGGCGATGCAGGTCCGGTGGTCGACAGCGACCGCCGGACAGAACGTGTGGGTGACGCAGGAAGGTTGTCGTTACGGGTTCGACGAGACCGCAGCGTCGTTTCCGGCGCTCGGAGGCACGCGCATGGTCACGGTCGTCACCCAGGCCCTGAGCGCTTCGTGCGCCATCGGGTGTCCGTGGACCGCCACATCCAACGTGGCTTGGATCCGCATCACGTCCAGCATGCCGCGTGCCGGTGACGACCGCTTCTCGTACGAGGTGGACGCGAACAGCGGGGGCTCGAGGGTTGGCACGATCGCGGTTGCGGGAAGGACGCAGACGGTCAACCAGGCGGGGATCTGAGAAGATACCCGCCCGACCCGCGAGCCGGGCGGCGTTTGCCCTGGGGGGTGCAGGCCCGCGCGGGCGCTTGCGCCCCCCGCGGGCATTCGATAAAATGGCAAGTTCCTGCGCGGTTCGCCTCTGCTGGGAGGTCGTTCAACGGTAGGACACGTGGCTCTGGACCACGTTATCGGGGTTCAAATCCCTGCCTCCCAGCCAAATAACCCTTTCACATTCAATAGTTTGCGACCAAGTGGTCGGGCTTCCTGAATTCGTGGTCTTGACCACGTTATCGGGGTGATGGCCAGCGTCCCCCTCTGCGCCGGCCAAGTACCAGACCAGCAGCACGTTGGCGGTGACTGCCGACGCGAATCCCTGCACGTCCGGCTCCCGATCTTGATAAGAACTTGATACTTTGTCCGGCGATCAAGTGCGAGTAGCTGCAGGTCGCCGCACACGGGCCGACGTAGCGCCGCGCGAGCCCGAGCGGCGTTCAGACCTGGAATTGTCCGTGGGAAGCGACGCGGAGGATCTCCACAAACTCGCCCGGCACGCGCCGTGCTGGATCGAGGGCGTGGCTGGACAGAGCGACGCGCGCGCTGACACCTCTGGGTCCGACGTGCTGGCCTGTCCCCGGTGCGGGCACGCGATGCGCCTGATCGCGCTCATCGACAGGGACAGGTACGAGCAGGCCAGCCGCCGTCTCGCGGACCTCGAGGCGTGGGTGCGGCGATGAGAGGTAGCCGCGCGCGCCTCGCGCTCCCGGCGGGTGTACTGCTCGCGCTCGCGATCGCCGGCGGAGCTGCTGACCTTCACCGACCGGGTGACGATGCCCGCGTGACTGTCACGAGACCGCACGACGATTCGCGGGGTGTTGACATCCGCGAAGGCCGGCGGAATGACGGCCTTGTGGGACGCCCTGTTCGGCTGCCTCGCGCTGGCCTTCAGCCCCGCCGGGGAACGATCCCTGGTGTTGCTGTTCACCGACGGTCTCGAGAACGCCAGTTGGCTGCGCGAGGACGACCTGGCCCAGTCGGTGAAACGTTCTGCGAGCGTCGTGTACGTCGTGTGCCCCCCGGATCGGACCGTTCCGTCCGGGGACCTCACCGACGCGAGGCGACGGCTCCGGAAGATCTTGTTGCAGACGGGCGGTTCGGTTGTCGAGACCGAGAGCTACGGCCAGCTCACGCAGCGGTTCACCAGGGTGTTCGACGAATTTCGATCCCGCTATCTACTCAGCTACGAACCGACCGGCGTCCGCCAGGACGACGGCTGACACACGGTGGAAGTTCGGGTGAAAGGCGGGCGCGGCAGGGTGCAGACCCGGCCAGCATACTATGCGCGATAGGGGGCCCCCCTCGCGTGCCGTCACGATCTCGACGGCCTTGGCCTGCGTGATCCAGCTGTTCCTCGCTGATACGAGGTATCCCCCGGGACGGACCCAAACGGGCCTATAATCGGCACACTCCGCCCGACGGCCGATCGCGTTCGGCCACCGCGTGAGGCGGGCTCCCGAGGGGGACGGCATGATTGGCCAGACGGTCTCGCACTACCGCATCCTCGAGAAGCTGGGCAGCGGCGGGATGGGCGTCGTCTACAAGGCCGAGGACGTCAGGCTCAAGCGGCCGGTCGCCCTCAAGTTCATCCCCGAGGATCTCGCCCGGGACCGCAAGATCCTGGCGCGGTTCCGCCGCGAGGCCGAAGCAGCCTCCGCGCTCAACCATCCCAACATTTGCATCGTCTACGATATCGGCGACGCCGACGGCCGGCCGTTCATCGCGATGGAATACGTGGCCGGGCGTACGCTGGATCAGCTGATCGGCCGCAAGGGGCTCGAGCTTCCCGAGGCGCTGCGGTGCGCAATCCAGATCGCCGACGCAGTCGCGAAGGCGCACGCGGCGGGCATCGTCCACCGAGACCTGAAGCCGTCCAACATCATGGTGACCGAGGAGGGCCTCGTGAAGGTCCTCGACTTCGGTCTCGCTAAGCTGGCCGAGCGACCCGAATCCGGCGAGGAGGCGACGCGGACGCTCACCGAGCGTGCCGACACCGAGGCGGGCACGATTGTCGGGACCGTCGCCTACATGTCGCCCGAGCAGGCCGAAGGCCGGCCGGTGGACGCCCGGTCGGACATCTTCTCGTTCGGGTCGGTCCTCTACGAGATGCTGACCGGACGGCGCGCCTTTCAGGGCAACAGCAAGGTCTCGACGCTGGCCGCGATCCTGCGCGAGGACCCGACGCCCGCCAGCGAGATCTCCGCCAGGGTCCCGGCCGAGGTGGACCGCGTCGTGACCCGCTGCCTGCGGAAGGACCCGCAGCGCCGCTGGCAGACGATGGCCGACCTGCGGATCGCGCTGGAGGACGTCAAGGAGGAATCGGATTCGGGGAAGCTCGCTGTCCCGAAGCGCGAACAGGCTCGCGCGCGGCGGTGGGTGTGGCTGGTCGCCGCCGTCGTTGGGGTCGCGGCCATTGCCGCGGGGATCGCGTGGCTGGCCACCAGGCGCCCGCCTCCGGCATTCGAGCTGCGGCCGGAGCGCTTCACCGCTGATACCGGCATCACCGATTGGCCCGCGGTTTCGCCGGACGGGAACCTCGTCGCGTACGCATCGGACCGGAGCGGCGAGGGCCACCTCGACATCTACGTCCAGCACGTCAGCGTCGGGCAGCCGACCCGGCTGACCCGCCACGACGCGGATGACTACGACCCCACGATCTCGCCGGACGGGGCGCAGATCGTGTTCCGGTCCGAACGCACCGGCGGTGGGTTGTACATCACCGAGACGCTCGGCGGAACCGAGCGGCTGCTGGTCCCTGGAGGCCGGGCTCCCAGCTTCTCGCCCGACGGCAGCACGATCGCCTACTTGGCCGGCGAGGCCACAGGTGTCCCGCCGGCGCACAGGATCCTACTCGTGTCCGCGGGAGGAGGATCGCCCAGGCCGTTCCATCCGGCATTCGGAGTCGGTGCCAACGCAGCCCGGGCAACCCTGAGTTGGTCGGGGGACGGCCAGCACCTGGCGTTTACCGGGGTCAGAGCGGGAAGCCCGCCGGTAGAGGATCTCTGGATCGCGCCGCTCGACGGCGGGCCTCCGATCGCCACCGGTGCAGTGACCTCGCAACCGGCGCCAAGGCATACCGGTCCTGGACCTCGTCGGGCTGGTCGGGCGCTACGTCTACTTGTGCCGCGGATCGCTCGTGGAAGGCATCAATCTCTTCAGGGTGCCGCTGGCGGCTGGGGCCTGGACGGTGACGGGGCCGGCCGAGCAGTTGACGTCGGGAGGCGGTCTCCACGTCAACCTGGCGGCGGCACCCAGCGGACGGGCATTAGTGTCCGTTGTGAGCGCGGCCCACGACTTCATCAGCCTCCCGCTTCCTCCCACGCGGGACGGCGCCACCGTACCAGCGGCAAAGGTCACCTCGGACGCCACCATCAAGGGCGGCCTCTCCATCTCGAGGGACGGGCGCACGGCTGCGTATGTTGCCTTCGTGAGCTTCGAAACTGGGCGCATCGAGATCCGCATTCGCGATCTCGCCACCGGGCGAGAGAGCGTGTACCGGTCGGGAGCCCTGCCGAATACGGCCAATCCGCAGATCAGCCCCGACGGGTCGCGGGTCGGCTACATGGAGGAACGATCCGGAAAGCACGTTGGCTTCGTCGGCGTACCCACGAACCTGCCGGGGCAGCAGGTCTGCGAGGACTGCCAGGTCACCGGCTTCTTCTCGGATTCCCAGTCCGCGGTCATCTGCTACGGCCAGGATCGACTGGTCCGACAGCATCTCTCGACCGGAGCCCAGACCGAGATCCTGTCGGTCGCTCCGGGCATGATCCTCGATGCCCGCTTGTCGCCGGACGACCGCTGGGTGGCGTTCGTCGTCGCCGCGCCGGACCGTCCGGTTGACGTCTTTGTCGCACCGGTCGGCCCTCAGCCCTCGGCACGGTCCAGTTGGCGCCGGATCGTGACGGGCCGGTCCTTCGTCGGCTCCCTCTTCTGGCTGGGAAACGGAATCCGCCCGCTCGTCCTCCGTCCCGCCAGCCCCGCCTGGTCGGATGACGGCAACGAGCTCTACTACTTCAGCGATCGAGACGGCCACATGTGCGTCTGGGCGCAGCGTTTGGAGCCGGGGACGAAGGAGCCGGTTGGCGCCCCATACGCCGTCTACCACCTGCATCGGCCGGCGACCTCGCCGGCCGTGTTCGGCAAGGCGATGTTCCTCGCCGCGGCCCGCGACAAGCTGATCCTGCCCGACTGGACGGTGACCTCGAACCTCTGGACGGCGATGCTCGAGCCGGGGAAATAGCCGCAGCCGCCGGCCTCTATCCCTTCGGCTTCATCAGCTCGATGAAGGGCGGGTAGTCACGCAGCGAGCGGAACGCGATGTTGAGGTGCATGTCGGTCCCGTCCCACGCCAGGCCCTGCGACAAGGCGGTTCCGAGTGCGCACATGCTGCCTTCGCGCTCGCCCAACGCGGCCAGGATTCGTGCCCGCTCGTAGAGTTGTGCGCCCCTGAGGAACGGGCGTTCGGTCTTCGCCAACTGGTCCGCGATTCTCTGCGCGTCCGCGCGGGACCCCCCGCAGAGCGCCAGTACCACCCCGTAGCTCCCCTGCAAGCCCAGGCTCTCCGGCGCCTCGCGGGCCAGGTCGCGGCGAATCTGGATCGCTTGAGGTACAGTCGCCGCCAAACAGGAGCATCTCGGCATACGACGAGCGGAGGGCTGGCGTCGGCTTGTTGCTATCGAGCCGCTGCCGGTACCAGGCGGCGGCGCGTCGGGCCATAGCCGTTCCCGCATCCTGATGACCGTGCGCGACGAGCTCGCGCGTGGCGTGATACATGACGGCTCCAGCGCTCCCGGACCTGAGCGTCGCCCTCTCGCACCGGGCGATCACATCGTCAATCTCGCCGAGACGCCCAAAGGCAATCAGCGCGCCGGCCTCGTGGTCGAAGAACTCCCCGTCATTCGGATACAGGCTGTACCCCAGCCGCGCGAGCTCCAGCTGCTTCTCGTACTCCCCCAGTTCATGATGAACACCAGCTCGCCGCCAGATGCTCCAGGAGTAGGCTGGGAGGACTTCTGCCCGCTTCGTGTTCCGCTGAACCTGGGCGTAGGTTTCGGCGGCCGCACGAGGATGGTGCAACTGCTCCTCGGCGAGGCCGGTGTTGAACCACCAAATCGCGCCAATGTGGGACTCGTCCGAGCCGGAGCTTGCCATGAGGCGCACGACCTCGCGGCCCGCGGCGAGCCTCGCCGCGTGGTTGCCGTCGAGGTCGCCACGACAGTAGCTGATCATCGCCTGTTCCGCGGGTGTGGCCTTGCTGAAGAACGCCGGCTCTTCCATGGGCCGGAGCACCTCCTCCGCCTCCGCGTCCATGCCTTGATTGCCATAGGAGAAGAACAAGTACGTCCGCGGTGAGATGAAGGAGGGGTCCAGGGCAATCGCAGACCGGAAGTGGGGAATCGACGCCGAGTAGTCGGCGCCAAACGTCTTTGCGCCGGCGATGGTCTGGAGGTAGGCGTCGTACCTTGGCGCGCGTATCACTCCGGCGAAACCTGACGAGAACCGGTTCAGGCGTTGGGCGACCGCTCCCGATACCCGCTGCATCAGCAGGTCAACGACTGCGCTGGGCGTATCACGCGGCCCGGCGACGGGCTCGATGTCGGTGGCTTGCCTGCCGGTCGCCGCATCCACGAGCCGGCTCTGCGCGCGGATACTCGTGCCGTCGGCGTAGTAGGCCCCGGTGACGACGAGGCCGGCTCCCGTGCGTTCGGCGAGCCACCGCACCGCGTCTGCCCCCGGCGGAACCGCCGAGCGGGGGAGGGCCGGGCCTCCCGAGACAGCCATGGGATTCTCCGCGAGCTTGATCCCTTCGAGGCGCTGCAGCCCCTGCGTGACGAAGTCGCTGATCATGATCCCCAGGCTGTCGAGGGCGGGGTCGCCGGTGCGGTTGTCGAAGACGGCAACGACGTACTTCTCGGGGTCGAGGCCGCCGCCCGCGAGCTCCGGGGAAGAGGCCCTGGGCCAGGGCCCGACGACTGCTGTGATGCCGGCGGCGACGACGGCGATCGCCGCCAGGCCGCCGATGACCCAGGCGTGGCGGCGCGGGCGCCGGGCGATGGGCACGCCAGGCAGTGCGGCCGGCCCGAGCGAAGCGGCTGTTGCGGTCGCGTGACTCGCCGGGACGCTGACTGACATCCCCACCGGGGCCGTCAGCAGGGCCCGCAGCGCAAACGCCAGATCCCCGGCCGACTGGAACCGCTGCCCGGGCTGCTTCTCGAGGCACCGCGCCACCACCCGCCCCAACTCGGGCGGGGCATCGGTGCCGCTGGCCGAGACTTCCGGCACCGGCGCCGAGAGAATTGCGGCCAGCGCTTCAGTCGGCGTCGGGCGCGCGAAGGCGCGCCGGCCAGTCACCATCTCGTAGAGCACGCAGCCGAGCGCGAACAGATCCGCGCGCCCATCCACGACAGCCCCCTGCACCTGCTCGGGGGCCATGTAGCCGACCGTGCCGAGTACGACTCCAGGCGCGGTGCCGACAGCGGGAGCGGTCGGCGCCGCGGTGTCCGCCACCAAGCCGCTTGTCGCGAGACCGAAGTCGAGGATCTTCACGCGGCCGTCGGTGGTGAGAAAGATGTTGTCGGGTTTGAGGTCGCGGTGGACGATGCCCTGGCCGTGCGCCGCGGCCAAGCCGTCGGCCACGGCCGCGCCGATCTCGACCGCCCGTCGCCACGCCTGGCGTTCACGGGCCAGCCGGCTGCGGAGCGTCTCGCCGGTGAGGAGTTCCGTGACGGCGAAGCAGGTGGCGCGACTCGCGCCCGTGGCCGGCGCCTCCTGGCCGAAATCGTGGATGGTGAGGATGTTGGGGTGCTCGATGCGGGCGAGCGCCTTGGCCTCGCGTTCGAAGCGGGCGAGCCGGTCGGCATCGGCGGAGACCGCCTCGGGCAGGACCTTCACCGCCACGTCGCGGTCGAGCCGCTCATCGCGGGCGCGGTAGACCTCGCCCATGCCGCCTACGCCAAGCACGTCGAGGACTCGATACCGACCGAGCATGTGGCCCGGCTTCATCGAACCCTCTCCCTGGCTACGGCCCGCCGCCGCTCGGCTCCGGCCCTGGCCGAGCTCCGGCGTGGTTTCGGGGTAGCCTCTTCGAGGCGAAGGTGGACGCGACCGCGCATGCTCAGCCTCCGCGAAGGAAAACGAGGCCCGACAACCAGCACGCGGGACGGGCACATTATAGCCCGAGGATCCTCGATCCGATCGCGGGAGGTGCACGAAAACGGGAGGCTCGCGCGGTGTCATTCCCGCTGGCCGGAGAGCGGGAAGACCCAGCGTTCTCGGCAGATCGACGATACGCGGCGCTATGCCGCCTATTGTCTTATCGGACCTGAAGATGAACACGACGACGACGTTGAAGGCTGCGCTGGCGCCGCACATCGACCCTGAGGCCAAGCGCGGCTAGAAGGTGCTTCTCAGAACTTGCGAGAGGCGCAAGCCGGCGAGGTCTCGCACGCCTCCACCGTCGGACAGCATCGTGATGCGCTCCTGCAGGACCGCCGGATCCACCATGCGCTCCCGCACGAGCACGCGCACGAATTCCAGGTCCTTCTCCCGGCCGGCGACGAGCTTCGAGACGGCGAGGTCGTGCACTTCGAGGCACCACCCCGTCGCGCCGCCGGTATTGTCGTTGGCGAACGGCACGAGCCTGTCCACCCATCCGGCAGGAAGGGTCGCGGTCGTCTCGTCCACGCCATGGGCGTAGTAGCCAAACGTCTGGTGAAACATCGACAGCTCCCCGATGGCGCCGTCGATGAGATCGGATTTGGCCGGAGTCTGGCGAGGGTAGATGTCGGCCTCAATCGACGCGAGCAGCGCATCGGGGGCGTGAGGGAATTGCCCGAGGACGGCCTGGCTGCCGATCACGACGAAGTCGCGCTCGTCGGCGATCGCGGCGGCTGCACGGAGGATGTGCTCAAGCGCGGCGCGATTCATACACGCCCAAGATTGCGCGTCGCTCTTCCGTAGTCAGCAGTCCGGCGAAGGGACTGGACTGCCGCAAGCGCGCGGCCTCATCGCTCGAGGAGCGGAGCAGCGCGACCACCTCCGGCAGCGGCGTCGAGTCGAGTATCGCGCGCCACTCACGGAGAGCGGTCGCCGGGTCCTGCTGGAGCCAGCGCTCCAGGTTCCGCCGGGCCACGTCCAAGAGCTGAGGGTGCGCCTCGAGCTTGGCCGCGACGGCCTCGTGCAGGGCCAAGCTGCGTTGTTCTATCCACTGGTGGCTGCGCACGCCAACAGTATAGTCGCTTCGCTGGCGTTCCTCGCGGAACCGACGTTCGCACCGGGCGGCGGGTTGGTCCAGGGCGCCGGGGTCTTGATACAAACTTGATAGACTGCGCACGAAAGGGCCCTTCTCCACCCAAGCCGGCCGGAAGGTGGTTCCAGAAAACCCTAAGCAAACCGCCAAGACCGGTCACCGTCGTCTCCGGCCTTTTCGCCTCTGGACCACGTTATCGGGGTTCAAATCCCTGCCTCCCAGCCATTCGACTCGCCTGGCTTTGCCGCCCAACACCCCGCCAGGCTCGCTCATGGCAGGCCAGCCCAGGGAGAATGCCCTGAGCGAGCGAAGCGAGTCGAAGGGCCACAGCGCCCTTCCGATTGATGCGAAGGCTGTCTCGCCGTAGCGGCGGGAGGAGAAGATCCCGCCGGACCGCCGCGAAGGCGGACCACCCGACAGAGGATTTGAACCCCACGCGCACGCCAGTTTGTCCGGGACCGGTTGGTGATCTTGATAGGAAGTTGATAGAAAGGTCGCGGGACCGGCCTCCGGAGGGGCGGGTCCGTTGTGGCGACGAAGCGTCCAGCGTCCAACCGATCAGTGCACCGGCTCGGCATCCGCGCGATCGTCTGGTTCGCGCACTTCAATCGTCGGCTCGCTACCGGTTTCGTCCTCGGGCACGAAGACGACCCGCATGCCCCACCCTGCAAACGTCTTGAGCATCCTGCAGAAGTCCTGGGCCGACAGTTCGCGGTCATCGATGTGAACCGCGATCTCCCCGTCAGCATCGTCGGAAATCAGACACCGCAGGACATCGCCCCGGGGCACCCACCGCGTCGCGCCCGCGTGATACCGGATCTGCGGCCGGCCCTCCGGAACCTCGACCGCGACGTGATGATACGACTGGGTGGCCTCCTGCTGCGACCGCAGGACGGAGTTGTGAAGCGCAAGGATCTCGCCCAGAGTCATGTGTCTGACGTGCGGACCGATCTTGAGGTGGGTCGTGCTGACGCCTGGCTCGAGGTACTCGATAATGGCGTACTCGCCCTCCCACCGAATGCGAACGTGATCCGGCGTCGCCACACACGGTCGTTTCATCCGCATCTGAACCCCCTCAATGCCGACAACCGAAGCGCGCGCGCACGCACGCCCAGCGTCCACCCTGTTGCCGGAGATTCTCCCATAGTCCGAGCGGCGGCCACACGCCTGCGACACGCGAGAGATGCGATGCGACCGGGCGTCGGTCGGCATCATCCCCCTTGTCGGATTCGGCCGACGATGGCATCGTCGTCGCTGGAGACTGAGGACGTCGAGAGCCGGGATCACAAACGCGACCTCGGCGACCGCTTGGCCGCCGTGGGCGCGCCCGCTCGATGTCGGCGCGTACTGGCGAACGACCATGCCGAATGCGCTTCATCGGATCGTTGTTGACCATTCCGAGAGTCGGTCGACGTTGCTGGATGGCATACGTCGGAGCGGCGCGTTCGCCGTGCAGTTGGACCACCTTCCGACTGGCGACTATCTCATCGACAACGAGGCGCTTGTCGAACGCAAGTCGGTTGGCGATTTGGCAGCGTCCCTGATCGACGGGCGCTTGTTTCCACAGGTGGCGCGTCTCGCTCACAGCGGCTATCGAACGCTTCTGCTGATCGAAGGTCCGCCACCCGCGTCGATGCCAGACGTGAACCCGCACTCGATCGAAGGCGCGCTCGTCTCGATCGCTGCGATGTGGCGTCTTCCGGTGCTGCACGCGTCGGATTCGGAACAGTCTGTGCGGATGCTGCGATTTCTCGCCGAGCAGGTGCGTGGGTCGCGAGAATCGGTACTGCGGCGATTCGACCGGAAACCGAAACGCCTCGCGTCAAGACGGCTCTTCCTGCTGCAGGGCCTGCCGGGCGTCGGGCCAGCCCTCGCGCGCCGACTGCTCGATCGCTTTGGTTCCATTGAAGGGGTTCTTACCGCCGACGCGTTCGCGCTGAGCGGCGTCAGCGGGATTGGCGCAAAGAAGGCCGCACGGATCCGGCAACTCGTCTGTGGGGATGTTCGGCCGGGCCGTGTCCTTGGTGGATCGTAAGCGGCCCGCGGCCGGCGACGTCACCCTTTCCGCGGCGCCACCAGGCGCGTCGCTCTTCGCGTCCGAACCGTCCGTCGCCGTGGCAACGCATCGGCCGGCGCGATGACCCGTGCGCTCAATCTGTCCTGCGGAGAGTGTTTCTTGTTGAGAGTGACCAGGAAGTCCGCACGCCCGGACTCGGCGCATTCGGCAAAGTGGGCGTCCTCCTCGTGAGGAAGCCCTCTGATTTGCGTGGTCGCCTGAACGTGTTCCGCTTCTTCGCCGATGAGGCGCACAACCTTGCCGGCACCGCGGACGTTCAAGCGAGTCAATACTTCGAGGTACTCCTCGAGGATCTCGTCGGTGACCAGCCACACGAAGGTCGGAGCCTCGCACCAATCCCGCAGGAGGACGGCGCTTGGGGTGCGCGGTGGGTCCCGCCGAAAGCCGGCGACCCCGGCAACCAGGACCGAGGTGTCCACCACCCCCTTAGGCGGTCGCTTCCACGGCTTCGGCGACAACGGTCGGCTCTCCCTTTCTTCGGCGGCGCCGAACATCTGCGACGGTTCGGACGATATCCCTGGCGGACACGCGTTCGACGCTCTTCGAACCTTCGAGTAGCGCTTCGCGCAGCTCCGCCTTCCATGTCGCGCGCTTCCTGCCCCGAGGGAGGTCCTTCACGCGTTCCGCGAGAGGCAGGCGCTCGTCGAGTTCAGACGCAAGGACCCGAAGAGGAATCAGCACCGACACGCGTCGAGCACCGCGCGCGCCCGATTCAAGGCGAACCGTTTGTGCTGCTCCCGACTCGAATCCCGACACCGCGGCAACGGCGCGGGTGAACCGCGAGAGGTAACGGGTCGATGCGCCGAGGGAGTCCTTCAGGAAGAAGGCGACCTTGGCGCTCAACAGTTGCTTGCGATCGAAGTAGCGGAGGGTGCCCCGTCGCCGCGGTCGAAGCACGCCCGCCTGTACGAAGTTCTGCAGGTCCTTCGGCGTCACGTCGAGGACCGCGCTTGCCTGCTTGAGTTTCAAGTCTTGCACGACCCCTGCCTCCTATTAGCGTCTAGAGTTTAGACGATAATATGCGTGTCTGCAACCTCGGCACGCCGCCTCGCACGCCGCCACCCGACGCCGGGTGGAGTGTCAGACCCGCCGGAGGATCTTGATACAAACTTGATAGACTGCGCACGAAAGGGCCCTGCTCCACCCCAGCCGGCCGGAAGGTCGTTCCAGAAAACCCTAAGCAAACCGCCAAGACCGGTCACCGTCGTTTCAGACCTTTTCGCCTCTGGACCACGTTATCGGGGTTCAAATCCCTGCCTCCCAGCCAACACTCATCTTTCGTTGAATCAGTCACTTACAACCTCGGATCGCGCAACGGAATAGACCGAACGCGCGCCTGAGACACGCGAGCCACGTTATCGGCCTCCGTCTCGACCCACCTCAAGCGGTTGACCCGGATGGTGGTTTTCGCTCCGTGAGACCCGGATGAGACTCGTCGACGCCGGACGATTGAAACCGGCAGGCTGTGGCTCTCGGACTATTGGGGCAGGCCTATCCGCGTCAGCAGCGCCTGGAAACGCGGGTCCGAGCGCAGCGGGTCGGCCAGCGGGTCGCAGGCGAGGTACGGCAGGTTCGGATCCCGGCCCTCGAACGCCTTCTCGAACCAGGTGATCGCTCGATCGTAATCTCCCGCCAGCAGGTAATTATAGCCGGCGTCGTTGGCGATGCCGGGCTCGGCTGCGTACTTCGCCACCTCCATGTCCGCGACACGACGGAATGCCCCCTTGTAGCCCGACTTGGCCAGGCCCTCCTTCAGCGCGTCGGCGAGGTCGGGGTGCCAATTGCGGTACGCGCCCTGGGCGGCCACCGCCGCCTCGTCGAACCGCTTGGTGGCGTACAGCGCATGAACCAGGCCGGTGACCGCGACCGGGTTGTCCGCTTGCATCTTTAGCGTCGTCCGAGCCTCAGCGATCGCGTCGTCGAACCGGCGGGCCAATTTGAGGGTCACCGTGTAGAACGCGTGGACGGTCACGTTGAACGGATCCAGCTTCACGGCGCGTTCGACCTGGGTGATCGCTTCCGCCGGTCGGTGCACGGTGAGGAGGTAGTGCGAGTACATCGCCACGCCCTCGGCCCAGTTCGGGTTCAGCTGAATGGCGCGCTCCCATTCCCGCCCGGCCGCCGCGACGTTCCACTCGCTCCACGTTAGCAGGCCCGCCAGCGCGTAATGCGCCTCCGCCAGCCCATCGTCGAGCGCAAGAGCCTTGGCGGCGGTCGCCTTCGCCTGCGGCACGGCGATGGCCGGCGGCACGAACCCCATCTGGCTGCGGACCGCCCAGACCCAGGCGAGCCCCGTGTAGGCGGCGGCGTAGTCGGGATCTTTCTGCAAGGCCGCCTCGAAGTACCGCTCCGCCGTGTCGGCGTCGCCGGGCGTCATCTTGATCCACGACTGCGAGCCCTTGAGGTACGCCTCGTACGCCTCGGGGTTGACGGTCCTGGCGCCGGCCAACCGCGCCTGCTCGGCAGGCAGCAGCTTGAGGGCCAGCGCCTTCGCCACTTGCTGCGCCACGTCGTTCTGCAACGCGAGGATCCCGGCCAGCTCGCGCTCGTAGCGCTCGGCCCAGAGCTGCGTCTGGTCCGCCACCTTCACCAACTCCGCCGTGATCCGGATGCGTCCAGCCTCGCGCTGCGCGCTCCCCTCCAGGACGTAGTCCGCCCCCAGCTCCCGGCCGATCTGGTCGATGGCCTTGTCGGTCTTCTTGTAGCGCATCGCCGTCGTGCGCGCGATGACCTGCAATGTCTCCGGGTGCAGCCGCCCCAGCAGCGCGATCATTTCCGTCGTCAGCCCGTCGCTCAGGTACTCCTGCGCCGCGTCGCCGCTCATGTTGGCGAACGGCAGGACGACGAGTCGCACGACGCGCGCGGAGACGGCCGCGCCGCCCGTGATGCGTGAGCGCGCGCCGCCGACGTCGAGGGTGATGACGAGTGCCGCGACGATGGCCACGAGGAGCGCCGCCGCGGCGATCAGCGGCCAGCGTCCGCGAGTCAACTGGTACCGCCAGGCGACCCACGGAGATGCGGTGCCCGCCTGCACCGCACTCAGCGCCTCTGGTACCTGGCCCGCCCGCTGGTACCGCTTCGCGGGATCCTTCTCCAGGCACCGCGCGATCACGGCGGCCAAATCGACCGGCACCTCGGCCGGCAGCGGTCGCGGGGCCTCGTTCAGGATCGCCACCGGGAGGTCGAAGCCGCTCTGGCGCTGGAACGGCCGCGCGCCCGACACCATCTCGTACAGCGTGACGCCCAGTGCCCAGATGTCGCCGCGGCCGTCCATCGCCTCGCCGCGCAGTTGCTCGGGCGACATATAGGCCAGGGTCCCCAGCGTGCTGCCGGCCTCGGTCAGCGCCGTCACGGTCTCCGCGCCGGTCTCCGTCACGCCCGCGGGTGCCACCTGCTTGGCCAGCCCGAAGTCCATCACCTTCGCGTGGCCGGTCGGCGTCAGCATGACGTTTCCGGGCTTGATGTCCCGGTGGACGATCCCCTTGCCATGCGCGGCCTCGAGCGCCTCGGCCACCTCCATGGCGATCGGCAGCGCCTCGCTGGGCGTCAGCGATCCCGCCTCGATCCGGTCCTTGAGCGACTGGCCCTCCACGTACTCCATGACGATGAAGCAGACCGGCCCTGAGCTTGCCGACGGGTCGGACTCGGCAACTTCGTTGATGTGGCAGATGAAGGGATGATCGAGCGCGGCGGCGGAGTGGGCTTCGCGCAGGAACCGCTTGCGGGCGGCGGCATCCTGCTGGAGCGCGGGCGGCAGGAACTTGAGGGCAACCTTGCGGTGCAGCGACGTGTCATCGGCCAGGAACACTTCGCCCATGCCGCCTTGGCCGATCTTCTCGACGATCCGGTAGTGCGACAGCGTCTCGCCGATCATGGAGTGTGCGGCTCGGGGCACCGTGACGCTTCCGTGGCAGACCACGCCGGGGTGGCCGCCATTATAGCCCGAGGCACGACCGTGTTGAGTCTCCAACAGGTGAGACTCAATGAGACACGTTGCACGAGAGCGCAGCGAAATGGAGGGAACAGGACGAACGGGACGCCGACAACACTCGCAGGAGACGACGCGGACCGAAGCACACTGAAGTCCATGATCCGCTCTCTGGACCACGTCATCGGGGTTCGAATCCCTGCCTCCCAGCCATTCGACTCGCCCACATCGAGCGCTCGCTCATGGCGAGCCAGCCGCATGGAGAATGGCTCTGAGCCTGTCGAAGGGCCAACTCAATCCCTTTCAGAGCACGCACTTAGCGCACCTCGCCGTCGCGGGCCGTCGGCTTGTTCTGGAACCACGTTCTCGGGCGCGGCCTCGATTCCTTCAAGGGATTAGCACTCAACGTCTTGGCGACGAGCGGGCCGACTCTTGCGGCGTCGATGAGACACGAATGAGACACGTCGGTCAAGGGCTGACCCGCACAGAACTGCGATCTGCACGAGGCGATCGAGCGGCAGGCGCGCGCAAGATGTCCCGAGCGTCTTGCTGTCCTAGCCGCGCTGGGGGCAACGGCAACTACTGCGGCAGGCCCACGCGGCGCACGATGGCCTGGAAGCGCGGCTCCGAGCGAAGCCTGTCGAAGGGTGGCATTCCCAGGACTATCAGGTTCGGGTCGCGCACGGCCAAGGCTTTCTCCAACCACTCCAGGGCCTGGGCGTTTTCCCCGGCCTCCACGTAGGTCTGTGCAATGTCGAAAGGATCCACGTACGACTGGCGCGCACGCGCGGCCAGCGCCTGAGCCGCGCGCCTCATCGCCTCGGCGTACCCCCCGTGCACATAGCCCTCATCAAAGCCGTTCTCTGTCTCTCGGTCACCGTAGACGACCTTCATGTACGCCTTCGCTGCGGCGAGGGCCTCCTTGGGCATCCCTTTGAGGGAAAGCGCCCACCACGTCAGATTGAGGGCGGGATTGAGATCCGGCTCGGTGCTGAGTGCGCGGCGGCTCTGTTCGAGCGCCTCGTCGTATCGGCGCGCGTACAGGAGGTTCGCCGCGTACACCGCCTGGAACAATGGATTGTAGGGGTCCAACGCCGCGGCGCGTTCGATCTCGGGCATCGCCTCCGTCGGGCGACCCATTTTGTTCAGGTAATCCGAATAGTACGCGCGGGCATCCGGGAAGTTCGGGTTGAGAGCGATAACCCGCTTGAATTCCGCCTCGGCACCAGCCCAGTCCCAGTCGGTCCACGCCTTGATGCACGCTAACGCGTAATGCGCCTCCATGTTGGTGTCGTCCAGCTGGATCGCCTTCTGCGCGGCCGCTTTCGCCTTCGGGCCCGCTTCACCGGGTGGCGTGATCCCCATCGTGCTGCGACCAGCCCACACCAAGGCAATGCCCGCTTGGGCTGGTGCGTAACTCGGGTCCATGTCGAGCGCCATCTCGAAGTACTTCAACGCGGCATCGAGATCGCCAGGCGTCATGTGGTACCAATACTGGAGGCCCTTGAGATACGCGTCGCGTGCCTCGGGATTCACCGGCTTCGCGTTCGACAAGCGGGCCTGCTCGGCCGGCAGGAGCTTCAGCGCAAGCGCGTTCGCGACCTGCTGCGCCACGTCGTTCTGCAGGGCGAGGATCCCCGCCAGCTCGCGCTCGTAGCGATCGGCCCAGACTTGCGTCTGGTCCGCCACCTTGATGAGCTCGGCCGTGATGTGGACCCGGTTCGCCTCGCGCTGGGCGCTCCCCCCGAGGATGTAGTCCACGCCGCCGAGCTCGCTCGCAATCTGCTTGAGCGGCTTGTCCGTCTTCTTGTACTGCATCACGGACATCCGTGCGAAGACGCGAAGCGTCTCGGGATGGAGCCGGCCGAGCAGGGCGATCATCTCCGTCGTCAGCCCGTCGCTCAGGTATTCCTGCGCCGCATCGCCGCTGACGTTGGCAAACGGCAGAACGGCCACCTTGACGACGCGGGCCGTCACTGGGCCGCCGCCCACCAGGCGCGACAGGCCGCCGACGTCGAATGCCGCGAGCAGCAGTGCGGCGACGACGAGCAGCGTGGCTGCGCCGCTGGCCAACAGCCACCGGTGGGGGCGCACGGGCCGCCGGGGCGTGACGGCCACCGCCGTCCCGGCCGCCACCGCAGCGAGCCCGGCCTGCACCTCGCTTGCGTGTTGGTACCGCTCGCCGGGCTGCTTTGCCAGGCACCGATCGATCACTCCCGCCAGCGGCGCGAGCACCGATGCCGGTACGGGCGGCGTCGGCTGGTTCAGAATCGCCGAGCTCAGCTCGAACCCCGTCTTCCCCTGGAACGGCCGCTGGCCCGCCACCATCTCGTACAGCACCACACCCAGCGCCCAGATGTCGCTCCGCGCGTCGGCCGCCCGGCCCAGCAGCTGCTCCGGCGCCATGTAGGCCAGCGTCCCCGCCACGACGCCGGCTTCCGTCAGCGACGTCGGTGCGAGCGTGGTGGTGTCCGCGCATTCGCCCGTCGTGAGCCGCTTCGCCAGCCCGAAGTCCAGCACCTTCACCTGGCCATCCGGCGTGACGACGACGTTCGCGCTCTTGAAGTCGCGGTGCACCACGCCCCGCGCGTGGGCGTGCGCCAGCGCGCCAGCCATCTGCTGCCCGTAACGGAGGACGTCGTCGCTGGACAGTGCGCCGCCGTGCAACCGCTCGGCAAGCGTCGGCCCCTCGACCAGCTCCATCCCGATGTAGGCGAGCGCCTTCGCTGAGCCTGTCGAGAGCCTCGAAGGCTCGGCCTCGCCGACGTCGTAAATCGTGCAGATGTGCGGATGATTGAGCTTGGAGGCGAGCCGCGCTTCGCGAACCAAGCGCGCACGCGCCGTCTCGTCACCGAGGGTCTCCGCCGGCAGCACCTTGAGCGCGACGTCTCGGTCGAGCCGCGTGTCGCGGGCGCGCCAGACTTCGCCCATTCCGCCGGCGCCGAGAGCGGATTGGACTTCGTACGGGCCGAGGCGGTCTCCAGCGGCCAGAGGCATGATACGAGGCGCATTCTACCGCCGCCTCAACAGTTCAGGCCATGGCAGTTACCACGCCTGTTGGCAGTTACCACGCCGGTTCGAAGGACCTTCCTGATGGCTGGCCGGTCAGGCCGCCGTGCGGTGGGTGGGTATCCGGTCGAGCGTCTCTGCCAGACAGCGCTCGGCGCGCCAGAGGTCGTACGTCTGCTGGAGCCGCAGCCAGAGACCAGGACCATTGCCGCAGAACTTCCCAAGGCGCACCGCCATCTCCGGCGTGACCGCGGCACGACCCGCGAGAATCCGATGGAGCGTCTGGCGGGCGACCCCCAGCTGCCGCGCCGCCTCGCTGACCGACAGGCGCAGCGTCGGCAGGACATCGTCCCGTAGGATCTCGCCAGGGTGGACGGGTGCCGACCGAACAGGGCGCCTCACGGGGTATTCCTTGGCCATCGAAGTCACCTAGTGATACTGCTCGAGGTTGACGCGAACCGCTTCCCCGTCCTCCCATTCGAACGTCACGCACCAAGGGCCGTTCACATGCAGGCTGTAGCGGACCGGCTTGCCCTGGAGTCTGTGGAAGTTGAAACCCGGTACGGTCAGATCCGAGAGCAGGACGGCTTCGTCGAGGACCTTCAGTCTCGTGAGCGCACGGCGCAGGAGATCAGGCCGGACACGCCCGCTCCGGCCTCTCTCGAAAAGCTCGCGTAGTCCCGCGTGCCTGAAGCTTCGGATCACCAGGACTAGTGTCGCCCCACACGCGACAAGTTGTCAAGTGACAGGTGACAGCCTGCGGTTGACAAAAACCTGACAGACCGGTCACGAGAACGCCTTCCGTCACCGCCGCCACCGCCGGTTCCGTCTCTGGACCACGTCATCGGGGTTCAAGCCCCCGCCCCCCCGGGCAGCCTTCGCTGACCCTTCGGGCGAGCTTCGGCTGGCCCGCCCCTGTCATCCCCGAAGCGAGCGGTCCGCTTCGAGAAGTGCTTGAAGTCGCGGTCCTGCACGGCATTCTCAAGGCGTCATTCTGATGGGCCGGGCAGATAGCCGCTTGTGCCGGACACGCGACGAACTACGCGCATCGGCGCGCTCGGCGGCAGCCAGCGACATGCCGTGGGTCGAGGCCGCCTATTGCGGCAGGCCCATGCGCTTGAGCAGTGCCTGGAAGCGCGGCTCAAGCGCAGCGGATCGAAGATGGGCACGCACCCGACGTAGGGGATGTTGGGGTCCCGGTCGGCGAAGGCCTTCTCGAGGCAATCGAGGGCGCGCGCATTGTCCCCGGCCATCGCGTAGAGGGTGGCGGCGTCAACCGCCACGCCTCCCTCCTTTCGATACTTAGTACTCTGTCTCTCAATTACGGTGACCTATTCAGCGTCAGGCGGCCGGCCGCACCGCTGTGAGGTCCGCGAGGAGCCGATGGAGATCCGCGCAAGTGAACGTCCATCGGAAGGGTCGGGCCAGGGCCTCGTAGCGGTGCTGAAACGCGAGGAGGTAGTGCTCCAAGGCCGCGAGCGTGACGAAGTCGTTCGGCGTGAGGACCTTGCGCTGGACGGCCGAGAAGTAGATCTCGACTTGGTTCAGCCAACTCGCGTGGACGGGCGTGTGCACGGGCGTGAGCTGCGCGGCGTCAACTACTTTTGCCGGCAGATCTAATTGTCGCTGCGCATTTGTGGCGTTGCTGCCATCTTCGCTCTACATTCCCCGGTTCGACGTCGTCGCGCTGGATTGGCGTCTTCTGGCGGTGTCCGCCGCCGTCTCTATCGGGGCAACCGCGGGTTTCGGTCTCCTTCCTGCTCTTCGCGTGGTGAGACCGGACCTGAATCCTCTCCTGAAGTCCGAAGCGCGCGCCGAACGACGTAGCCGCTCGGTATTCCGACGGCCTGGGAGCATCCTGCTGGTGTCGGAAGTGTGCCTCACGCTGGTTCTGCTCACCGCAACGGTGATGTTGACCCGCAGCTTTCGCGCGCTGCTCGAAGCCAACGCGCGGTTCCAGCCTGAACGCCTCCTGACGCTTGACCTCAGTTTCTCCAACGCCGCCGTCCGGACGCTGTCGGATTTCCAGAACGCGAAGGTCGGCCTGCTCACAGAGCTCGAGCAGCGCATCGCGCCGATGCGGGGCGTGCGTGTGATCGCTGCCGCCGAATCCTTCCCGCTCTCGGCCAATACCGAGTCGTTCAGGCTCGATGGCGAAACGGGACGCGTTGCCAGCGCGCTGCCCGAAGCAGAACTGCATGTGGTCACCCCGAACTTCTTCCAGACGATGGCGTCGAGCGTCATGCGCGGCCGCTTGTTCACTGATTCCGACGGCGCCGGCGCGCGGCCGGTTGCCGTCATCAACGAAGCGATGGCGCGCCGTTACTGGCCCGATGCGGATCCTGTCGGACAGCAGATTGGGTCGCTCCGTTACACCGACAAGTGGGTCTACTACCAGATTGTCGGTATCGTGAAGGAACCGGACCGGCTGGGGAAGGGCGACGCCGCCCGGCCGGCTCTCTACCTGTCTCAGTTGCAGGTGCCAATCAGTCACCTGTCGTTGATCGTGCGCGCCTCCGGCGATCCTCGATCGCTCGCAAGAATGCTGCGTCCTGCGGTGCTGCAGATTTTCCCTGGCTACATGATGGTGAGTGACGTTCGGAGCGGCGAGGAGATCGTCTCCGAAGCGAGCGCGCGCCTGCGTTTTGCGTCAATGCTGCTCACCGCGCTAGCGGCAGTGGCGCTGCTACTCGCCGTCATCGGGATCTACGGGTTGCTCGCTTACGACGCCGCGCGCCGAACGCACGAAATGGGTGTCCGGGTGGCGCTTGGCGCGACACGGCGCGGAATCCTGGCCCTGGTTCTCCGACAGGGCATGTCGCTGGTCGGCGTCGGACTGCTCGCTGGCATTGCCGTGGCAGTGGCGTTCGGGCGGAGCATGACGAGCATGCTCTACCAGGTGGCACCGTTGGAACCCGCGACCTTCGTCGGCGCGGCGGTGTTCCTGGTGATCGTCGCGTTGCTCGCGTGCTATGTGCCTGCTCGGCGGGCGGCGGAAGTGGACCCAGTGGTCGCCTTGCGGGACGAGTGATCGGCGGAGTTCGTCGGCGACGCGATCTCGTTCCGCAAACCCAGCGCTCGAGGGATCTTGATACAAACTTGATAGACTGCGCACGAAAGGGCCCTTCTCCACCCCAACCGGCCGGAAGGTGATTCCAGAAGACCCTAAGAAAACCGCCAAGACCCGTCACCGTCGTCTCCGGACTCCCGACAACAAGGCGGACATTCCCACTCAGCTTTGCCGAACTCACTGACAGGCGAAGGCGGACGACCGCCCTGGATTTGAACCCCGCCAGAAACCCGTTCCCGCCGGCCATTTCGGTCGCATCGACTTCGATGGTCTTTTATTTGCCTGCAAGGCTCATTTGTATGAGATAGACAAACAAGGCATTTTGGACAAATGGCTGTTGACATCTACTTGTCTTGATCGGACAATTTGTCTGTGACTGGCAAATCACGATATTCAGGCACACGCTTGGCGGAATCGTCCCGGCGGCTGCTGGAGACTCGCCTGCCGCCAGGCTGGAGTGCTGTGCTGCCGGGTCAGGGCCCGGGCGGGCCCGGTGAATGCCCGCTTGAATTGCGAAGTCCCGACAAGAAGGTCGCTCGGCTGGACCTTCGTTGTCGCTCCCAGGTGTTCCCTCGCGAGGTCATCGACCTGAAGGAGAAAGGTCGCACCGCTACAGTGCTGGTGGCGCCGTTCCTCAGCGTGGCGACACAGCGTCGGCTTCGCGAACTGGGCCTGAACTACCTCGACCTGACCGGCAATGTCCGTCTTGCCGTGGGTCGACCTGGGCTCTTCATCGAAACGGCGGGCGCCACGAAGGACCCTGCTCCCGCCCCGGGCACTCGACGCTCGCTGAAGGGACCGAAAGCCGGGCGACTCGTTCGCACCCTGTGCGAGTTCCCTCCGCCTTTCACGCTGTCGGAACTCGCGACCCGCGCCGGAATCGACGGTGGTTACGCCTCACGACTGGTGACGTGGCTCGCGTGCGAGGACCTCCTCACCCGACGCCCTCGGGGACCAATCGACGCGGTTGACATCGTCGGACTCATCCGGCGATGGGCCGATGACTACCAGGTCCTCAGCTCCAACGTCGTCGCCTCGTTTCTGGATGCGCGCGGCATCTCGAACCTCACGCAGCGACTTCCGCAACTGGGCGTGAGGTATGCCGTCACGGGTTCTCTGGCGGCCAGCCTCCTTGCCCCTGTGGCCCCGCCTCGGCTCGCCATGGTCTACGTCGCGGCTGTGGAGCCGGTTGTCGAGGCCCTCAAGCTGCGTCCCGCGGATGCCGGCATCAATGTCATGCTGCTTCTGCCATTCGACGAGATCGTCTTCGAGCGAACCTCTCAGGTCCAGGGCCTGACGCTGGCTGCGCCGAGCCAAGTCGCGGCGGATCTCCTCGGAAGCCCGGGCCGGGGCCCAAGCGAGGCCGAGGCGGTACTGCAGTCCATCTCGCCAGCGAGTCATGCCGGAAGCTGACGTCTTATACATCGTCGCCAGGCGCGCGCTACTCGACGCCTTGGAGGCTCTGGGAGCGCATCGGCCGGCCCTGATCCTGGTTGGTGCACAAGCCATCTACCTTCATACCGGTCAGGCGGACCTGGCGGTTGCCGTCTACACGACGGACGCTGATCTCGTTGTGGAGACCGGAGCGTTGGGTGATGCACCGAAGATCGGCGATCTCATGCACGCGGCGGGCTTCGAACGCGGAACCCAGGTGGGCAGCTGGCTGTGCCGCCGCCAGGCCGGGCCGACAGAAGTGACTGTGCCGGTGGACCTGCTCGTGCCCGAGGCGGTCGGCGGTTCCGGGCGGCGAGGTGCGCGCCTCGGGCAACACGGCAAGGACGTCGCGCGAAAGGCACGGGGCCTGGAAGCCACGCTCAGCGACAATCGGCTGTCCACCGTCGGAGCTCTCGAGGAGGCGGACACGAGGCGGTTCGACATTCGGGTTGCGGGGCCGAGCGCCTTGCTGGTGGCCAAGCTCCACAAGCTCGCGGAGCGTGCGGCCGAGCCCAGAGGCGAGCGATTGAAGGACAAGGACGCCCTCGACGTGCTGCGCCTGCTGCGTGCCATCCCGCTCGATGTCTTCACCGACGGACTGGACCGCCTACGCGCCGAGGCCATGTCCGCTGCCGTCACGCGGGAGGCGATCACGTTCCTCGAGCGGCTCTTTGGCGCATCCGCCAGCCCTGGCAGCCGGATGGCCGTTCGTGCGACAGCGGGCCTCGAGGATCCCGTGACGATTGGGGACTCCTGCGCGGTGCTGGCGGATGAGTTGCTTCGCTCCCTTCGCTAGCGCGGGCACCATGACGGTCCCTGTGTGAGCCGACGGTGGCATCGGTCGACTCGGTGGCGCGGCCACCCATCCGTTCTCGAGGCCGTTGGGGCTTCCACCGTGTCGGCTCCATGCTCCGCCTCGGCGGTGAACTTGATACAATCTTGATAGACTGCGCACGAAAGGGCCCTTCTCCACCCAAGCCGGCCGGAAGGTGATTCCAGAAAACCCTAAGAAGACCGCCAAGACCCGTCACCGTCGTCTCCGGCCTTTTCGCCTCTGGACCACGTTATCGGGGTTCAAATCCCTGCCTCCCAGCCATTCGACTCGCCTGGCTTTGCCGCCCAACACCCCGCCAGGCTCGCTCATGGCAGGCCAGCCCGGGGAGAATGCCCTGAGCGAGCGAAGCGAGTCGAAGGGCCACAGCGCCCTTCCGATTGATGCGAAGGCTGTCTCGCCGTAGCGGCGGGAGGAGAAGATCCCGCCGGACCGCCGCGAAGGCGGACCCCCGCCACGGGATTTGAACCCCACCACCGCAGCGCCCACGACCGTCGAAGCGAATCCGCCGCTCGCACGTCGTTTGGATGTCCGTTCAGGTGGTAGAATTCGCGTGCCTTGCACGCGCCTGATTCCCGGGGGGTTCCGATGGCTCTCGCCGCCGGCACGCGTCTCGGTCCCTACGAGGTTCACTCCCTCATCGGCGCCGGCGGCATGGGCGAGGTCTACCGCGCCCGTGATACGCAGTTGAAGCGCGATGTCGCCCTGAAGATCCTGCCGTCCGACGTCGCGCTCGATGCCGAGCGCCTCGCGCGCTTCGATCGCGAAGCGCAGGCGCTTGCCGCGCTCAACCACCCCCACATCGCGCAGATCTACGGTTTCGCTCACGAGGGCGACGCCCGCGGCATCGCCATGGAACTCGTCGAGGGCGAGGACCTGGCGCAGCGCGTTGCGCGCGGCGCGATCCCCGTCGCGGAAGCGCTGCCGCTCGCCCGCCAGATTGCTGACGCGCTCGAGTACGCACACGAGCGCGGGATCATCCACCGCGACCTCAAGCCGGCCAACATCAAGGTCACCCCCGACGGCACCGTAAAGGTGCTCGACTTCGGGCTGGCCAAGGCGTTCGAGATCGAGCCAGCCGCCGATGTGGCCGATGCGGCCACGATGACCTCGCCCGCGATGACGCGGATGGGCACGATTCTCGGCACGGCGGCCTACATGAGCCCAGAGCAGGCGAAGGGCCGCCGCGTGGACAAGCGCGCGGACATCTGGGCGTTCGGCTGCGTGTTCTACGAACTGCTCACTGGCCGGCGCCCGTTCGCCGGCGACGACGTGACGGACCTCATCGTCTCCGTCATGTCGAAGGAGCCCGACTGGTCGGCGTTGCCGGCCGACCTGCCCGCGCGCCTGCGCGACGTGCTCGCACGGTGCCTGCGCAAGGACGCGAGGCAGCGCCTGCGCGACATCGGCGACGCCCGGGTCGAAATCGACGAGTCGATCGCTGGCGGATTGGGAGACAGCGCGGCGGGCAATTCGCCGAGCCGTCCGGGCCGCGGTGTCGCGTGGCGCGTCGGCTTCGCCGGACTCGTGGCGGGCCTCCTGCTGGGCGGCGCCGCGCTGGGGTGGTGGCATCAGCGCGCGCGCCCCACGCCGTCCAGGCCCCTCGCGCCCGTCCGAGCGACAATCGACCTCCCGGCCGACGCGCCGCTCGCCATCGGCGTCGACATTCCGACCATCGGCTACAACAGCCCGGTCGTGGCTGTCTCGCCGGACGGCTCGCGCATCGTGTACGTGGCGAAGACGGCAACCGCGCACCTGCTTTATGTCATCAATGTCGCACGTGACACTCCGCCGACGCCGCTCGCCGGGACGGAGGGCGCCATCCACCCTTTCTTCAGCCCCGACGGACAGTGGGTTGGCTTTCTGACCGTGGGCCACGTCAAGAAGGTCCCGGCCCACGGCGGCGCCGTGGTCCCGCTGTGCGCGGCCCGCACGCCGGTGTTGGCGTCGTGGCCCGAGGCCGGCGCGATCTACTTCACGGAGGACGAAACGACGACGCTCTCGCGCGTATCGGCCGACGGCGGCGCGGCAGCGGAGGTGTTGCGCCTGACCCAGGACGCGACGACCTTTCTCATCAGCCGCGTACTGCCGGGGGCGCGGAGCGTACTGGCGGACAGAGGCGCGAGCATCGGCGCCGACCACCACGACCTGGTCGTCGTCGACCTTGCGACGCGGTCCGTGAAGACGGTGCTCAGGAACGGATACGCGCCGAACTACATCCCGCCCGGCTATCTGCTGTTCGGACGCGCGGGAACCCTCATGGCGGTGCGATTCGACCTCGAGAAGGAGGAGGTTGTTGGGAGGGAGTTCCCCGTCGCCGCCGGCACGGCCATGGAGTCGCTGTTCGGCCAGGTGCACGCCGACAGCTCACAGACGGGCCTGGCGGCCTACGTGCCCGGCGGGGACATGTCGATCGGCCGGATCGCCAAGGTGGCCGCGGTCGCCCAGGGTGGCGGTGTCGAGTACCTGGATGTCCCCGAGAAGGTATACGGCGAAGTCAGCCTCGCCCCACCGGACGGCAGGAGACTGGCCGTCCAGGTCGCGGACGTGAGGGATTACGTCTGGGTCTGGGACATCGAGCGTCGCCAGGGCCAAAAGGTGCAAGGGTCGGAAGACGAGGGGTGGCCGGAGTGGAGCCGCGACGGCACCATCCTCGCGACCAGCCGTCCGGGCCGCGGGATCGTGGTCCGCGAGGCCGGCGGCACGGGCCCCGCGACCCCATGGCCGGTCGACAATCCATTCGCCGTCCCGCTGGGCTGGGCCCCGTCGAACGACGTGCTTGCCGTCGGGCTCAGGTACTCCCCTGCGGGTCGCGTACGTCGGTCTTCGGACTGCGGCACAGGCCCAGAGCGGGGAGGGATGGTTCGCCAGCTTCTCGCCAGACGGGCGATGGCTCTCCTACTGTTCAACGACAACAGGCACGAACGAGGTCCGCATTCGCTCGTACCCCGGGGGCGTCGATCTCGGGCGGCAGTTCTCCGCGGACGGCGGACTGGAACCGCTCTGGATGCCGAACGGCAATCTCTACTACCGCAAGGGCAGCGAGTGGCTCATGGCCCGCGTCAGCACGAGTCCGCGGCCCGATTGGAAGACGCCTCCGCGCACCGTGTTCCGCACGGATTTCGTCGACACACCCGGGATGTCATACGACGTCTTTCCCGACGGGCAGCACCTGCTCGTCGTTAAGCGCGCGCGTCCCGTGGAGCGCACGAAGATCTCCGTGGTCGTGAACTGGCCGGCGCTGCAGCCGGATGGACAGAAGTGATGAGCCTCGACAGAGGGACGCGGTTCGTAGCGCCGAGTCCGACTTGCTCATCGGTTACCAGGAGGACGTCCATGCTGCGACGCGGCTCGGTCCTCGTTTTCGTACTGCTGGCTGCGTTCTCCACGACATGCTCGAGGCCGCCTGGTGACGAGTCCGTGAAGGACTTGATTCGACGCATCGAGCGGCAGAGACTTCGTGCGCTCGTGGAAGCAGATATGGTGACGGCTCGGCGGCTCCACGCGGACGACTTCCAGCTCATCTCACCGTCGGGCGGGGTCTTCTCCAAGGAACGGTACATGAGCGAGGTCGAGTCTGGCGTCCTGGACTACAAGACGTGGGATCCCGCGCAGATTAGTGTCAGGCTCTACGGAGACGCGGCGGTCATCCGGTACGACGACGTGGGTTTTGAAGTGCTCTACGATGGCGTGCCTGCGTGGAGCGGCGCGAGCAGTGTCGTTCGACACACCGACCTGTATGAGAAGCGGCACGGCCAATGGCAGGTTGTTTGGTCACATTGCTCGGGTGGCAAGGGCTGATGGCATTGACGTAGCGACAGACGTGCTCCGGGACGAGCACACCCTCCATGCCGGCAGCATGGGTCGAGCCCGTCACGCCGCCCTGACGATCCAGTTGCGAAACTCGTCCCTGACAGCCAGCCAAAACAGTCCCCTTGAACACAGGCACTTACGGCACCCCCAAAGAGCCGGCCTTGGACCCGCACTGGCACCACGTTCAAACCGACGACGACGCGAGAACTAGGGCAGTCTGGGATACGACGGGAGCGGTGGCTGGGATGTGCTGCAGGAACGCTACATCATGGCGTTCCTGCTCGAGTACGCGGCCACGCTGGGCGTCGTGGACGTCGCGTACACGACTCCGGAGGATGCGCGACCGGGCTATCGGTCGATGTGGGGCACCGATGACCTCCCGTTCCTGAGCCGCTACGACGGGCTTTCCTGCATTCGCCTCACGCGGCTTGGAGCGTTCGTGCTCGGCCGGGTGGACGGGATCGCGGCGCCTCCGGCAGCTTCGGCCGGCCGTCTGGCGATTCTACCGACTCTTCACGTCGTTCCGGACGGTGGCGAGTTCGAGCCTCGAGACGAGACGTTCCTCTCCACGTTCTGCAGGCGCGGTGCCGAAGGCTCCGCGCTCGATCGCACGGCGGTCGCGGCAGCCGTCGAGAAAGGCCATCGCATCGCTGACCTTGCAGGCTTCCTCGAACAGGCGTGCGAGGGAGGGCTCACCCCGGGCGCGCGCGCGTTCTTCGACGACATGGAGCACCGCGCGACGGTGCTGTCGATCACGGGCCATGCCCTGCTGATCGAGTGCTCGGCCCCGGAGGTCGGTCGCGAGTTGGGGCGCGACAAACGGACGAAACGCCTGTGCACCGTGAACGGCGATGGCTCCCTTATCGTGGTTCCATCAGAATCCGAAGCCGCCTTCAGGCGCGCCGTCCGAGAGATGGGGTACCCTCCAGTCGCCGGGAGGGATCGCTGACGCTTCGGGCGCCAGGGTCAGACTCCGGTCGAATCTGCTGTCCCGCATCCGGCGGGGGCCCAAACAGGTCCAACCACGAGGCCGCTTCGCGGCTTGGTGAGCCCGGGACCCTTCGGCGTCGGGCTATCTTGTCCCCGCTGACTTCCTCATGCTGGCTGTGCCTGCTTGCCGGCGGTGACGCGCGAAGCGTCGCGGCGCCGGCTCCAATGCCTTGTTGCTACGATCGACTCCCCGCACAACGCGCAACTCGAGGTGGTGGTCCAGGACCGTCAACGCCGCCTCGAGACGCTCGAGGCGAGAACCGTGGCGGAGACTCAGCAAGCGATCGACCTGGGGCATGTGCCATCGCAAACGTCGCGCGAGTTCCGCCTTGCGCACGCCGGCGTTCCGCATCGCTTCGTACAGCTCGATCTTTGCGACCGCCAGCGGCGGCAGTTCCACCGCCCGCCCTGTGAGTTCGCGCGACGGTGTGGGAATCGGGCGCCGGTCCTTCATGTACCCTTCAAGCGCGGTCAAGGCGCAGTCTATGGCGCGCGTGGCGATCTCGTCCTCGTCATCGGCAAACGTGTGCGCTTCTGGAATATCCACAAACGACACGAGCAGCGCGCCGTTATCGTCCGGTTCGATCGTTACGGGGTAGGCCCACATCGACATCTCCTTCGCCCGACCTGGCTACATGAGTCCCAGGTCTCGCTTGATCGCATTGACGAGTCCTGTCCCAAGCTCCTTCTGCTTGCCGTGCATCGGCAGCACCGACATCTTGTCGCCGCGCCGGACGATGAGATGCCCACCCTTGCCGGGTGCGAACCTGCAGCCTTGTCCGCGCAGCCAACGTTTGAACTCGGCACTCGTCATCGCGGCGAGCATACAACGAAAGCGTTGTTTTATGCAACAGATGTGTTGCGCTGTTGCGCGGGGCTTCCAGGGGGGCACGGCCAATCGCGAGTCAGGCAATAGAGGGAAGACCACAAGCCCCAGAAGCTCATAGAGGACACGGTACTTCTTCGTGGCCGTCGGCACGGACTTGCAGAGAGGTTCGAATCCAAAGCCTCGAACCTCGCCTTCAGGGTCGGGCCAGACCGGCGGCGGATCGCCGCTCCCGTGGAATGGCAAGAGGCAAACGCGCTCAGCGAGTCAGTCACTCCGCCGCGGCGATCTTGATACAAACTTGATAGACTGCGCACGAAAGCACCTGTTTCCAGCCGAGCCGGCCGGAAGGTGATTCCAGAAAACCCTAAGAAAACCGCCAAGACCCGTCACCGCCGTTTCAGGCCTTTTTGCCTCTGGACCACGTTATCGGGGTTCAAATCCCTGCCTCCCAGCCACACCTCAAATCCCCGTCCCTTCAGTGAATCGCCGGAGAGCCGATCCCAGGATCCAATGACCGGCCGGCAACGATACAGCGAACAGCCCGGCCGTGAATCCTTCCTTGACGGCACCGGCGATGACCTGACGTGTATTCGTAGTCCCGAAGCCTCCTCGAATCGGTGCCGCGAAAGGTGATCGCCGAAAGCCCGGAGGCGTGGAGGAAGACTCACGCCTTGGCTTACAATGCACCCGCAGATGCTGAAGTGCCCCACGTGCTTGGCGGATGTCGTCGATGGGTCGGCCTCGTGCCTGGCCTGCGGAGCCCCCCTGACCCCGGACGCCGCAGAGACGATGGCACCGCCCGTGGGCCTCATCGAGGGCCGGTTCCAGATCGGCGCCACTGTCGCGCGCCGTTACCGCATTCTCGGCCTGCTCGGCCGCGGCGGGATGGGCGAGGTCTACCGCGCCCACGACGTCAAGCTCGATCAGCAGGTCGCCCTGAAGTTCCTCCCCGAAGCGCTCGGCCGCGACGGCGCCGCCGTTGCGCGGTTCCACAACGAGGTACGTACCGCCCGCCAGGTGACGCACCCCAACGTCTGCCGTGTCCACGACATCGGCGAAGCGGACGGCGTGCCCTTCATCACCATGGAGTTCGTCGACGGCGAGGACCTCGCCTCGCTGCTCCGGCGCGTCGGCCGGCTGCCCGAGGACAAGGGCGTGGAAGTGGCGCACGGGCTCTGCGCGGGGCTCACCGCCGCGCACACCCGTGGTGTGCTGCACCGCGACCTCAAGCCCGCGAACATCATGATCAACCGGGCCGGCCGGCCGATCATCATGGACTTCGGCTTGGCCGGAATCGCCGCCGGGCTGCCAGGGCCGGAGGCGGTGGCCGGGACGCCGGCGTACATGGCTCCCGAGCAGTTCCAGGCGCGCGCGCCGACCGCGCGGAGTGACCTCTACGCACTGGGGCTCGTGCTCTACGAGATCTTCACGGGCGCGCGGGTGTTCAGCGGCACGGCGAGGGGCCCCGTCGCGGTGCCCTCGCTGCTCGTCAAGGATCTCCCGCCGGCCCTCGACCGCCTCGTCCTCGCGTGCCTGAACGAGGACCCCCAGCGCCGGCCGGCGTCTGCCACGGCCGTCGCGCAAGCGCTGCCCGGTGCCGACCCGATCGCGGCGGCCATGCGCGCCGGGGAGACACCGTCGCCCGAGATGGTGGCGGCATCGCGGACGACCGTTAGGCTGAGCGTCCGGGCGATCACAGCGTGCTTCGTCGCGGTCATTGCGCTCCTTGCCGCGACCCACGGCCTGACCCCCGGCCTCACCGACGTTGGCATGGCACCGCTCGAGTTCCCCCCGGAGGTCCTCGTCGCCCGGGCCCGGGACATCGCGACATCCATGGGCTACGGCGCCGGGCCGCGCGATCATGCGTTCGGCTTCGCGCGGGACGGGGGACATCTGGACTATCTGAAGGCCCGGCGGTTCGATTGGGCCCGGCTCGCTGACCTTCGTCCAGGGATCTTCGTGTGGTGGTACCGCGAGTCTCCTGGCTGGCTCGTGCCGCGCGGCTCCTCGCCAGCCGTCACCCAGGAGGATCCGCCGCCGGCCGCGGGTGACGTCGAGGTGGTCCTTGACGCGCGCAGCCGGCAACTCCTCGCATTCCGTGCCGTTCCAGACAATGGAGAGGCCGGAAACGGGGTCCTGGTAGGAACGCCTGGAACCGAGCCGAACTGGCGGCCGTTGTTCGAGGCGGCCGACCTCGATATGGCGCGCTTCGCCGAGGCGGCGCCCGTGCGCCGATCGGCTGGCAGCTTCGATGTTTGCCGCGCCTGGCTCGGTGCGGCCGCGGCAGCCCCCGACGTACCGGTTCGCGTGGAGGCTGGGGCGCTGGGCGGCCGGGCTGTGTCCTTCGTTGTCCAGTGTCCGTGGTTCGCGCGTGCCGGCACCGCGATGACCAAAGACCGCCTCTTGGGGATGCCGGCGCTGCCGGGGTTCATGGCCATCGTCTGGTTCTCCCTGGTTGCCGGCGCCGTGCTGGTGAGGCACAACTACCAGCTCGGGCGCCTGGACCTGAGGGCCGCCTCTGCCGTGGCCGGCGCCACGTTCTGCTTCACTCTCGCCGCCTGGGTGTTAGGTGCACACCTGACGCCCACGGCGGGCACGATGACACGGCTCTCGCAGGCTCTTGGCACGTCGCTGTTCAATGCCGCCGCCGCGTTCATGGTGTACGCCGGGGTCGATCCGTACGCTCGCCGCTACTGGCCGGCCAGTCTCGTCTCGTGGACACGCATGGTCAACGGGCGGCTGCGCGATCCGCTCGTTGGCCAGGACGTGCTCGTCGGGACGCTCACTGGCCTCGTCGTCAGCGCGGGAATCCTCGCGTACCGCGTCATTGCGCACGCGCTCGGCGGGCAGCCCGGACCGACGGGAGGGGACCCCGGCGCGATCGACGTCACCCTCGGCCGGCTGCTCAGCCACTACGCTGACGCCGTGGTCGTGGCCCTCTGGGGCAGCGCCACAGCCTTGGTGGGTCTGCTCGTCTTCAAGGCATTGCTGCGCCGGACCTGGCTTGTCGTGCTCTTCATGGCCGCATCCAGCGGCACCGCCTGGTCGCCGACACTCGGCCCGAGCTACCCGGTACTTGCCGCGGTCTTTCTGAGCACCTCGTTCATCGCCTACTTCTGGACGGCGAGCCGCTTCGGGATGCTCGCCGCGGTGGTGACGGCGGTCACCTTTATCGTGTCGACGGGATCTGCCGCGTTGAACCCTTCGCTGTGGTACGGACCCAACTTCCTGTTCGGTGCGGCGCTGATCCTGGCCCTCGCCGTCTATGGGTTTCACCACGCACTCGCGGGCCGGAGGCTGTTCCGTGGAAACCTCCTCGCAGAACAGGAAACGGGCGACAGAGGGCAGCTGGTGTAGATCGAACTGGCCTCTTCGGCGTGGAGTAGAAGTCGCCCCTCAAGGTGCGACTGATGCCACGGCCTCGCCGGCAGCCTCGACGTGCTGCTGCCGACTGTCAGATTTTCACCCGCCACAAATGTCGAATTTACAGCCGCCGCTAACAGCCGCGGCCCCTTGATTGCACGGCCGCTACGGCGAGATGTCTCGCCGTAGCCCGGAGGGGGAAGGCGGACTCCCGACAACGGTCCGGACATCCCGGCCCAGCGCCCACGACCACTCGGACAGGCGAAGGCTGTCTCGCCGAAGCGGCCGCCGGAGGGCGAGCCATCGAAGGCGAGCCGCGAAGGCGGACCTCCGCCACGGGATTTGAGCCCCACCACCGCAACGCCCACGACCGTCGAAGCGAATTCGCCGCTCGCACGTCGTTTGGATGTCCGTTCAGGTGGTAGAATCCGTGTGCTTTGTCCGCACCTGATTCCCGGGGGGTTCGGATGGCTCTCGCCGCCCTCAATCACCCGCACATCGCGCACGTGTGTGGCTTGGCCCACGAGGGTGACGTCCGTGCGATCGTCATGGAACTCGTCGAAGGGCCGCCGCTGGCCATCCAACTCGCCGATGCGCTCGAATGCACCCACGATCGCGGCATCGTGCACCGCGATCTGAAGCCCGCGAACATCAAGCTCACCGAAGACGGCGCGGTGAAGGTTCTCGACTTCGGTCTCGCCAAGGTGCTTGCCGGCGACTCTGCCGCAGAGGTTTCGGAAGACGTTCAGTCTGCCCGGGGATATCCGAACAGGAGGAGCTGCCGCCAGGGTTGAATTGGAAACACGCGGTCCCGATTGCTCCGTTGGATGCTTAAGGGGGGTGCACAGTGAGAATCTCGAGGAGAACCATTGTTCAGGCGGCGACGGCGGCCGCCGGCTCGATCCTGGCCAACCGCGGAGCGCTGGCCCAAAACGTCAACTTGGCCGGCGAAGCGCAGAAACGGCCGCGGACCGCGCAACCGCATCCGGAAGGCTTTCCTCCCAACAACAAGCGGTCAACTGTTTCGGTGATCAAGGGCGACAGCCGGCGGAAGAACGTCACCGAGTCTCTGGTGGCGATCAACGAGCAGATCCTGCCGGTGCTCAAGACCAAGAAATACGTGATCATCAAGCCGAACGCGCTGGGGACGACCCACGTCGACGCGCTGCGCGGAATCCTGGACTACCTGGCTCCGCGGTTCAAGGGGCCGGTCGTTGTCGCCGAGTCCTCGACCGGCGACACGACGCAGTGGATGGAAAAAGCCGGCTTCCCTGAGCTTCTCAAGGAGTACAACAATCACAGCAAACTGAAGGTCAGCCTGGTCGACCTCAACGAAGAGGCCACGTACGTGGTGCAGCCGCTACTCGATTACCACCTGCACGTGGTGCCGGCTCGGCTGGCGGCGCGCCTATTTGATCCCGACGCCTATATCATCGGGTCGGCCTGCTTCAAGGTCCACAATATCGCGGTGGTGACGTTGTCGATCAAGAACATGGTGCTGGGCGCCCCACTGCACCAGACGCGGGCTGAAGCGAAATCGGGCACTACGTGGCTCGACAAGCGGCGCTATCACGCGGGGATCCGCCAGAGCCTCTACAACATCTATGTTACGGCGGCGCGCATGCGGCCGTTCTGGGGCGCTACGGTAATCGACGGCTACGAGGGCCGGGAAAACAGCGGTTTCGTGCAGTCCAAGGTCGCGATCGCTTCGACCGACTACGTGGCGGCCGACCGGGTGGCCTCGGAAGCCATGGGTGTCAACCACGAATGGCTCGGCTGGCTGAAGTACTGCGGCGAATCGGGCGTCGGGCAGTGGGACCTGGCGAAGATCGACATCCGTGGCAACAGACTGGAAGAGGTCCGGAAAGAGTACCGCCTGCATCCCGATGTCGAGCTGCAGTTGAGGTGGATGGGTCCGATGGAGGAACTGCCGCCGACCCTGGGGTGGCTGACGCCTCTCAAGCCAAACGACGTCGACGCCTATGTAAACGGCACCGCCTGAGCGGGAGGTCTCTTGTGTCTCGGCGGTCTCGGGCTCGCGTCTGGCTGGCCGACCGGCTACGAGCCGAGCGCGAGATTCACGTTCTCGATGGCTTCGTCGATTTCGGCGGTGTTCTTGTATCCCACCGTGACGCAGTCGACACCCGCGTCGCGAAACGCGAACCTCATGGCCTTCCGGCGGTCCTCGCGACCGAAGGTGCCTTCGCCCGCGAGCTTCATCGAGATCACACCCATGCCCTGCTTGCGAACGGCCTTCACGTGGGTCACGACTTCCGCGACGTTGCCCGGGCCCTGCGCGGCGTAGTCCTCCGCGTCCATGCTCCTGCCCAGGTGGTTCAGGCGGACCATCGCGACCTGCAGCCAGTTGTTCCCGGGAAACCGCCGCAGGGCGGGCAGTCCGTGTACCGACGCCCCGTGGCTGAGCAGGACCTTCCGCGACTGGGCCTCGAGGACCGCGTCCTGCCAGCGCGCCGTGTCGGCCGGCCACGTCGCCGTGTGCTGCCAGTGGAGCAGCATGATGTCGAAGTATTCGGTGTCTGCCAGGCGGCGGAGCTCGTCGAGCTTCTGCTGCGGATCGACACCGTCGCGCGTCGTCACCTTCGACATCAGCCTGTAACTCTCGCGCGGAACGCCCTTCAAGGCGGCGCCAAGCATCTTGTGCATTTCGGCGTACGACTCGGCCGTCTCGAAGAAGCGGATGCCGCGGTCGTACGCGTGGCGCACGAGCCGCGTGAAGCCGTCCTGCCCGAGTTCGCGCTGCAGCTTGCCGCTGAAGCTGCCCGTGCCGAACGCGAGCCGGGTGACTGTCACGCCAGAACGACCCAGCGTCACGACGTCGGTCGCACTTCCGCGCTGGGCGTTGAGCGGAACAGCCCCCGACACGGCGAGCGTTCCCGCGGCCAGCCCGGTCTTCAGGAATTCCCGTCGGGTGAAATGCGCCATCTTCGTCCTCCCCAAGTCCGTATTCCAGCATGGTATCAGAACGTCGAAGCTCGACCGGACGTGGGCGCAGTCAGCGGAAGTGCTCGATCAGCTTCAGGTCGTATCCCCAGGAGACAGACGCAGGGAAGGTCACGCTCTGGCGATCGGGAGACACCGACAGGCCACCGATCGGAATGTCTTCGAATTCCATCCGGGCCAGCTCGGGGACCCCTGGTTCGGTCCCGGGCCTCGCGTCAGCGGGCGCACGTCGGTGCCATCGCCGGCGGCGACGTAGACTTCGCACGACGTGAAGTTGCGGTTCGAGGTGAAGCCGATCCGCGACCCGTCAGGCGAGTACACCGGGGCGTACTCCGCCAGCGCGGATCGAATGAGGGGCGTTGCCGCGACACCTGTGCGACTGGTGCGGCGCGGCGATCGGCCGCCCCCGGTTCCGCACGCCCTTCACGCCCGCGCGATACGAGCTCCGTCCGTCGATGCCGGCTCGCGGCGCATCCGATGACGAGCGCCGCGCGATCAAGACGCTGCTGCGAACGTAGGAGGAGACAGGCCTGCGATTGCGCTGGCGCAGCCGGAAAGCGCCGCTCCGGTCGCCGTCAGTCCGTCTCTCTGGCCACTCTGCGCGCTCTCTGGGCAGCCTTCGAGGCGATCGAGCGCGCGAAGTACACGTCCGCGAGGCGGCCCACCGACGTCTTCACGACGCCGAGGCGGGTCGGATAGAAGTAGGGAGAGTCGAACCAGCCGCGTGCGGCGTAGTAGCTGTAGTCGGCGTCCGTTTCGGCGAGCTCGATCCGGACGCTGTTGCGTCCCATCCTGAACAGGACGACTTCAAGCAGGCCGGGGACGTGCGGCGCGCCCTTCGACATCTGCGTCCGGAACCGCTTTCCCTGGTTCGCGAGCGCCGCGTTCCGCTCCTGCCGCTCCTTGTCGGTCATCGGCACCAGGGCGGTCGAGCAGGTACCCTTCACCACGTCGAATCCCAGCGCGGTCCCCATCAGGTCGAAGTACTTGAGGATCTTGTCGCCGCCGAAGAAGCCCTGGACCACGATGCTCGTGAACGCCTTGCCGTGGAACTGCGGGCGGTGACAGAGGTAGCCGAGCCTGTCGAGGAAGAGCTTCATGAGGGCCGAGACCTGGAAGGAGTAGTTCGGCGACGCGAAGACGACCCCGTCGGCGTCTTTCATCTTGGCGAGCAGCGCGTCCCGATCGTCCTTGAGCGGGCAGAACTCCTCACCCTTCGTGAAGCACGCCTTGCAGCCCCTGCAAGGTTCGAGGTGGTAGTCGCTCAGCCGGACCAACTCGGCCTCGACCCCACCGGACGCTTCGAGTTGATCGAGGAACTCGCGCGTGGCTTCGTACGTGTATCCCTTCCGGGCCGCGCCGACCAACGCGATGACCTTCTTCACGGCCATGGCGCCCCGCCTTTCTGGTATCTCGTCCCGCGACGGTCCGAAGAGGTCCGAGACGCGTGCCGGGCGGGAGCGTCCTTGGAACCTTCGGGGGGGCAGAGCCACTACGCCCCCCAGATTGTAGCAGGGCGACGCAGCGTCAGCGCGGACGCGGCGACCAAGCTGCGAACCGACGCCGAGACACGGATGAGACACGTTGGATGGCTGATGGACTCAGATCAGGGCCGCAGGGCCCGGATAGAATGGAAGCCATGGTGCCGTCATTGACAAACCGCGGCGCTTGCCAAGGTGGTTCGGGTGGATCTCGTGACGGAGCGCGTTGCGCGCCGGGCGCAGCGCGCGTTCGACAGGCAGCTGTGGACGGCGGCTCAGCAGGCTGCCATGAAGGCCTGGCCGGAGGAAGCGAGCGTGGCGGTTGGCCGCGGCGGACGGAGACGGCCTCCGGACGCCGGGACAGCATGAGACATTTCCCACAAGACCGGACCAAGGCGGTCGAGAGCAAACCGAAGCATATTCACGGCGCTCTGGACCACGTCATCGGGGTTCAAATCGCTGCCTCCCAGCCAGCCTTCGCTCACGCTTCGCGTGAGCTACGGCTAGGCAGGCAAGTCACCGTCAGTTCCCTCCCCCCAGCCTCACGCGAACACTCGGAGAGGCGAAGGATGTCTCGCCGTCGCGGCCGCCGGAGGGCGAGCCCCTCTGCGCATCATGCCCGTGCCCCGCGGCATGCATTCACCGCTCCGAGCGTTTGCCGCTGCTGGCGTAGATCGCCAGGACGATGATCACGCCCTTGAGCACCCTCTGGGTGTAGGGGGAGACCTGCATCATGTTCAGGCCGTTGTTCAGCACTCCGAGCATCAGCGCACCCACGAGCGTCCCGAGTATGTGGCCGCGGCCGCCGGTGATGCTGGTGCCCCCCAGCACCACGGCGGCGATGGCGTCGAGCTCGGCGCCCTCGCCCGCATTGGGCTGCCCGGACATCAGGCGCGAAGACAGCACCACGCCGCTGATGGCCGCGGTCAGACCGCTCAGGGTGTAGGCCAGCAACTTGTAGCGCTGTACCCGGATGCCTGACAAGCGCACGGCCTCCTCATTACCGCCGATGCCGTAGAGGTAGCGCCCCGCGGGGTAGAGATTGAGCATGACGTAGGCCATCGCGAACACCGCGAGCATGATGAGAATCGGTGTATGGACACCCAGCACCCCACCCCGGCCCCAGAACTCGAAGGACTTGGGGAGCCCGGAGAGCGGATAGCCCCCGGTGTACAGCAGGGCCGCCCCTCGCGGGATTTCCATCATGGCCAGAGTGACGATGATGGCGGGCAGGCGCACATAGGCAATCAGCAGGCCGTTGATTGAGCCGCACAGCAGCCCCACCACCAACGCCATGGCGATGGCCGGGGCGACGGGAAGTCCGGCCAACATTGCCCCGGCGGCCGTGGTCATGCTCAGCGCCATGACCGCGCCAACAGACAGATCGATGCCCCCGGTGAGGATCACGATGGTCATGCCAACGGCGATGTTGGCGTTGAGGGAGACCTGGCGCAGAACGTTGGTCAGGTTCTCGCCCGCCAGAAACTCGCCCGGCAGGCACGCCATGGCGGCGCACAACGCAACCAGCCCGATGACCGAGTACAGCACCGGGTTCTGGTGCAGGAAGCTCCTGGCCCGCTGCAGTCTGCCAGGCGCGGGTCTTGCCGGCTCAGGCGAGGTGGCCACCGGTTGCATAGAACATGACGCTTTCCGCGGAAATCTCTTCCGCACGTTCCATCATCTTCTCCACGCGATGCTGGCGCATGACGATCACGCGGTCGCTCATGCCCACGACCTCGGGCAGGTCCGACGAAATCATGATAATGGCCACGCCCCGGGCCGCCAGCCGGCGCATGAGGTCGTAGATCTCAAAGCGTGCGCCCACGTCGATGCCGCGCGTGGGCTCGTCGAAGATCAGCACTCGGCAATCGGCGTGCAGCCACTTGGCGACGACGACCTTCTGCTGGTTGCCGCCGCTGAGGGTGCGCACGGTCTGCCGGGCGGAGGACGCTCTGATGGAGAGGCGATCGATGAACCCCTGGACCACCTCATCGATCCGGCCGCCGCGCAGCCAGCCGGCGCCGGGCCGGCAAAGCGCGGGCAGGTTGGCAAGCACGGTGTTGTCGGACAGCGAAAATGGCAGGATCACGCCCTGCTGCTTCCGGTCCTCCGGCAGGAGCCCGATGCCCAGGGCGCGGGAATCGGCCGGGCTCGCCGGGGCGAAGGGCCGGCCCCGGTAGGTGATGTCCCGCGCATATGTCTTGTCCACTCCGATCAGGGCCCGGATGACTTCGGTACGGCCGGAGCCCACGAGTCCGGCAAACCCCAGGATCTCGCCTTCCCGCAACGTGAAGCTCACGGTCGGGAGATGGCGTTGAAGTTGGAGGCGCCTCACCTCCAGAATGACCGGACCGAATCCGGAACCGGGGCGGGGAGGGAAGGCCTGAGCCACATCGCGCCCGGCAATCATTCTGACCAGTTCCGTGGGCGTGCAGTCGGCGATGGGTTTCATGCCGACGGAACATCCATCGCGCAGGCACTGCACGCGGTCGGCTATCTGGAAGATCTCGTCCAAGTGATGGGATATGAAGACCATCGCCACACCGGATCGCCGCAGCTCCCGCATCACGCGAAACAGCTGGTCCACGTCGTTGGCGGCCAGAGTCGCGGTGGGTTCATCCAGGATGACGATGCGGGCCGAGCGCGCCAGGGCCTTGGCGATCTCCACGAACTGCTGCTGGGCGACACTGAGTTGGATTACCGGAACAGCAACGTCGAATTCAACGCCGAGGCGCTGGAGCACAAGCCGGGCGGCGGTCTTCATGGCCGGGCGGTCCAGCGTACCCCAGTGTGTGCGTTTCTCCCGTCCGAGGAAGATGTTCTCGTATGCCGGAAGATGTGGTACCAGGCTGAATTCCTGGTAGATGATGCTGATCCCCGCCGCCTGCGCCTCGTGCGGGGAGGCAAACTCGACTTCGCGTTCTTCCAGGAGAATCCGGCCCTCGTCGGGCCGGTGGACTCCCGAGAGCACTTTCATCAAGGTCGATTTGCCCGCGCCATTCTCGCCGAGCAGTGCAAGAATTTCTCCCGGCCCGAGGTCCAGATCTATCCCACACAGGGCCGACACACCCGCAAACCGCTTGGTAATGCCTCGCAACTGCAGGAGGTTCTGGCTCATGACGGTGCGGTCGTGCTGCAGGCATCCTGCCTGCCGCAGGCTGGAAGCCCGCATCACGAAGGGTTACGTCACCAGGAAAACCCTTTGGCGTTTTCCCGCGTGATCAGCTTCACGTCGACGGGAATCGCCGCCGGAACGTTGGCGCCCCAGTACTTCGACAGGGCAATGCCCAGCGCGATGCGAACCTGATCGCGGGGATACTGGGCCGAGGTGGCTTTGAAAGGCCCACCCCTTTCAATCGCGGCCACCGCTTCGGCCAGGCCGTCCACGCTGACCAGGGCGATGTCCTTCCTGGAGGCTTCGATAGCGGAGAAAGCGCCCATCCCGCCGCCATCGTTGACGCTGAAGATGCCGGCCAGATCGGGATTGGCCTGGATCATGTTCTCGGTTACCGACAGCGCAACATCCCGTTCCTGCTTACCGTTGTGCGTGGCGACGATGCTGATGCCGGGAAACTCGGCGATCGCGTCTTTGAAGCCCCGCACACGCTCCAGAATCGGCACCACTGGAATGCCGTCGAGGACGGCGACCTTGCCCTTGCCATTGAGGTGCTTGCCGAGGAACTCCCCGGCGAGCCGTCCGGCCTCGTAGTTCTTCGAGCCGACGAAGCAGTCGATCGGGCCGTTCGCCTGGGCATCGACGGCCACCACCACGATGCCCGCCTTCTTCGCCTCCTTGACGACGCCTTCGACGCCCACCGAGTCGGTCGGATTGATGAGCAGGATGTCGATCTTCTTCTGGATCAGGTCCTCAATGTCGCTTATCTGCCGCGTGACATCGTGGCGGGCGTCCGTGTAATAGACCTCGGCGTCGAGATTCGTGATGGCCTCGTCGACGGCCTTCTTCATGGTCACGAAATAGGGGTTGTCCATTTCCTGGAAGGCGACGCCGATCTTGATGGTGTTCCTCTTGGCGCCGCCCGGGGAAGGCGCTCGGTTGCACCCGGAAGCGGCCACCAGTGCCAGACAGGCCAGCACAGTGCACATGAGGCACAGGGTTTTGTGCAGGCACGGTCGGAGGGAAGGCGGCCATGGTCTCATGAGTCTCTCCTTGTTGGGAACACTGTCGTCATGGCGTTCGCCCATTGTCTGCTTTCCGGCAGCAACGCTCAAGTTCCGCCGGCAGCGCGCGCGGGGCACGGAACCCCGCGGCGGTCCTCCGCCTCAGACCGTCGATTCGCCGCAGAACCACGGCGACCAAGCTGCGAACCGACGCCGAGACACGGAAGAGACACGTTGGATGGCTGATGGATTCAGATTAGGGCGGCAGGGCCCGGATACAATGGAAGCCATGGTGCCGTCATTGACAAACCGCGAGCGGAGCCACCTGAAAGCCCGCGCCCACGCACTGGAGCCGGTTGTGCAGGTCGGGCAGGCCGGCCTCACCGACAACGTCGTGGCCGAGATCGACCGGGCACTCGCGGCACACGAACTCATCAAGGTACGGATCGGCATAGCGGACCGCGCCGAGCGCGCGAGCCTCTGCGAGGCCATCTGCGCCCGCACCGGCGCTGCCGACGTGCTGCGCGTCGGCAAGGTGCTCGGGCTGTGGCGGCCCCGCCCAGACGCCGGGGACGAAGACGCGAAGTAGCGGACCGACCCGCCACGCGCATGGCTGGGGCCGGTTGCGTTGCCGTCCACGCCATCAGGGCGCTCAAGGTATCGACCTGCGGGAGTCCGTCGCCGCCCCCGCCTCGCGTCGTGCCCCTGTCTGAAGAGCAGCGGCGCCATGTCGGCGAGCGAGTGACGCCAGTTCACTCCAATACGCGTTCGGCATCACCACGATCATCGGCTTGGACTTCCCGTCTGCGATCAGGTTGTCCATGATGACGTTGGCAATCCCCATGGTCGGCCACGCGTCTTCGTCGCCGCCGCGGCCGTTGGGCCAGTTCCCCGATGCCGTGAATCAGCTTCATCTCGGATTCCCTCCGCGAACGTCGAGCACACACGTCACCCCGAATGGCTCTGCAGCCTCGGAAACGCTACCCGGAACCGTGTCACATCGAACAGACGAAGGAGGCCGCGCCAGCCACCACGAGCCGGAGGTTACGATTTGGTCTCCGGCCGTCCGAGCCGGATCGCGGCCCAGCCCTCCGTCCGGTGGACACCGCCGAGAGGCGTGAGCGGCCAAGCGCGCGGAGAAAGCCGACGGCGGTCGCTGGGGTGAGGTATCCTCTCGGTTCGACACAGAGATTCCGAGGAAGAAGCCATGCGCCTTCGACTTGTCACGGCCGCAACCGGCCCGGCACGGGAAGTCAGTACGTTCGCCAACGCAGGAATCCCGGTGGCGACGGACTTCGTCAACGGTGGTCATGAATGGTACGTCTGGCGCATCCTCCTGAGAGAGTTCCTCAGCGGCGTGGCGTTCCTGCCGCAGCCGTACGCGGCATGGTGAAAGGGTCGCCAATGAAGAGCAAACGGATTGTCCTACTCGGTCTGCTGATCGCGGTGTCGGCCTGGTTCTGTGTGAATCCAGCCCTTGCCGCCCCCCCGCAGAAGGACGCGTTGGCGTTTGATCCGGCGGGTTATACAACCGTGAACATCACCGTCGACGGCGCGCCGACGGAGGTTCATCGCTACCACGTCGTGTATGTCGCAAAGCCGATCGAGGTCACCTTCGTGGCAACACGCGGGGGCGGCCCAGGGGCTAGAGGCGGGGAAGGAGCCAGAGGGGGCGAGGGGACCCGCGGCGGTGAGGGACCCAGGGGCGGAGAAGGCGCCCGCGGAGGAGCGGGGCCCGCGAACGTCGACCCGTACGGGTACCAGAGCATGTACGTCTATGTGCCCAAGCGCGCGTACAACGACACCAAGGCCGCCATCATCCTCCAGGTGAACAACAGCGGCTGGGTGGCCAGCCCCGCAGCGGATCGGGTGGTCGATGGCGGCGCGTTCGTCAGCACCAGCGACACCGACAACACCGGCGCCGCGCTGAAGGCTGGCTACATCGTCATCAACGCCGGCACGCGCAGCCGAGGAATCAAAGCTGCCGACGGTCGCTGGGTCGGGAAGGCCCCGGCCGTGGTCGTCGATGCCAAGGCGGCGATCCGCTACCTGAGGCTCAACGACGCCGTCATGCCCGGGTCCGCGGAACGGATCGTAATCACCGGCACGAGCGGTGGCGGAGGCCTGTCGGTCGCCGTCGCGGCGAGCGGGAACAGCCGGGACTATGACCCGTACCTCGCAGACATCGGAGCGGCGGGCATCGACGCGAACGGGAAGAGCACGATTCGCGACGATGTCTTCGCCACCGTGGCTTACTGCCCGATTACCGATCTCGGCCACGCCGACATTGCCTACGAGTGGCAATACAGTGCGGTGCGCACCGACAAGAACACCTCGGGTGGACAGTATCCCCCACGCATGCAGAGCGCTTCTGCGGCGCTGGCGGCCGCCTATCCCGCATACCTGGCGAGCCTGAGGCTGAAGCTGAAAGACGGAACCCCGCTGACAGCGGACACGATGCGTGACGCGATTGTCGCCCTCGTGAAGCAGGAGGCCGAAGCCGTCATGGCAAAGGGCACCGCGGTCCCTGCCATCGGAGAGGAGTTCGTCCTGACGGGCAGGGGCGGGGCCGTTCGGCTCCGGAACGACTGGCTCACGGTGGATGGCGGCCAGGTGAAGAAGATCGATTACGAGAACTACCTCAGGTTCGTGACGAGCGCCACGGCCCTCAAGACCGTCCCGGCGTTCGACGCGACGGCGAACACCGGCAACAAGGCGCTGACCGGGGAGAATTCCCTGTTCGGTCCGGCCCGTGTCGAGTACTCCAATTTCGAAGAATACGCCTGGAACAACAATGAAGTGCCGGGCGACGGTTCGGGCCCCGACGACACGGGCAAGAAATGGGACGCATATATCGCCGATCCAGCCACAACACTCGACGACCAGATCCGGATGGTCAGCCCGATGACCTATCTGAACTCGAGCGCCGACAGCGCACCGTACTTGTATGTCCGACACGGCATGGTAGACCGCGACACGTCATTCGCGGTCGAAGTGGCGCTCTACTACGCCATGCTCAAGGACCCGTCCGTCAAGGACGCCAACTTCAAGCTGGCATGGATTCGGCCTCACTCGGGCAACTACGATGTGCAGGAAGCCTATGCCTGGCTCGCCGGCGTGCTTGCCAAGGCCGGAGACCCGAAGCAGCCCGCTCGACGGCGGTGATGCGGCGCGCGGGGCCGCAGGCGCGTCCGGGCACGGTTGGCTCTGCGCCTGACGTGAGCGGTCCCAGAAAGAAGGCACCCCATGACACACGACCGAAGAGAGTTCCTTCAGGCCGTCGCAGTCGAAGCCGCGGGCTTCACCGCGATCAGTGCCTTTCCGCTGGCCGCGCAAACGGCAGGGTCGACGAGGGCGAACCGGAAGATGGTGGTACGCGCCGACGACATCGGCATGTCCAGGTTCTGCAACATCGGGGCCTTCGAGGCGATCGAGAACGGGGTGGTCACCGCGGCTGACGTGATGCTGGATTCGCCAGGGACCGAAGACGCGTTGGAGCGCCTGAAGAAGTTCCCGTGGATCTCGATCGGTTGGCACACGCACATGTGGGGCGCGCCTGTCTCCGATCCCAGGCGCGTGCCGTCGCTCATCGAGAGGACCGGCGAATTCGCCGGGAGATTCAGGACCGATCTTGCGCAGGCACAGGACGTGGTCTTCGAAGAGGCGCTGGCCGAAGTCCGCGCTCAACTCGACAGATGCGTGAAGATCCTCGGCAAAGCTCCCGACACCGGCGGCGGCGGCAGGGGGAATGCCCCGTGGGGCAGGGCCATGAGCCAGGTCACGGCCGAGTTCGGCCTGGCCGCCAACTTCACCGTGCCGGCGCCCCCCAACACGAAGTTCGAGGCGTTCCGCGACAAGTATCTGAGGCACATCAGGGATGCGCAGCAGGCCGGCGAGGAATGGGCCAAGTACTACACGGTCGGCGCTCCCGGCGCGGGCGGCGCGCCCGCGCAACCCGGATCTCCCACTTCGGGCAGAGGGGCGGCTGCCAGTCAAGGCGCCCCGGGCGGTGGTGCCGACCCGCGGTTTGCCGGCCGGAAGATCATCATGCCGGCGGGGACGTTCGCCTATATCGACCTGTTGACCGACTCGATCGCCAAGGTGGAAAAGGAATACGACCCAGTCCTCTTCTACACCGAAGACCGCGCAGGCATCCTCGACTATCCCGAAGACATGATTTTCGCGCAGGCTTGGCATCCGGGATACGTGGACTACTACACCTACCGCCTCGGCGAGCGCGCCAACCGCGCCCGCGCCCAGCAGTTCGTGGTCGGCCGGACCCAGGATGTAGCAGCGATGTGCGATTCGAGGCTGAAGAACTGGATCAAGCAGCACCGAATCGAGCTGGTGAACTTCCGTGACGCCCTGTACGGTACGGACGACTATCAGAACCACCTGAGAACAATCGGGAGCGATCTGTACATGCGCGGGTAGCCCGGTGTCGAGACGTTCCGGAACGCGCAGCTCGGCCGCGTGTACGAGGTCCCGCGGCCCGGCACACGAGGAGACGGCCCGCATGAAGACCGCTGGAGACGAGCGTGTTCGCATCACGAGGGCGGCGGTGTGCGTCGGCCTTGTGCTCGTCGTTTCGATCGGAGGTCCGTGTGCTCGCCACGCGGTGGCACAACCGGCGCCGACGGTCACCGTCACGGGCGGGCAGGTCCGGGGCCAACTGCTCGAGGGCGGGGGCGCTAGGTTCCTCGGCGTCCCGTTCGCGCAACCACCCGTCGGGCAACTGCGCTGGCGCGAACCGATGAAGGTCAAGCCCTGGCCGGGCGTCAGGGACGCCACCGCGTACGGGCCGACGTGCGCGCAGATGGGACGACAGGGGCCATCGGGAAGCGACGACTGCCTGTACCTGAACGTGTGGGTTCCGCGGTGGCCCGGTGACCAACGCCAACATCCGCCCGGCCCACGGTGGGATCTTCCGCGAGGGGGTGCGGCAGCACATGAAGGTCCCGCGGTGACCGGTGCGGTGCCGCGTCCCTAATTGCGCCCCGCCAGGCCGGTGGCGTAGCGGGTCAGCATGTCGAGCATCGCGTCCTGGATGGAGGTCTCGGCGCACCCCGGCGTGAGCCGCGATCCCAGGACCTGGAACGTGTAGCGGCCGAACGCGTCGTCGGTGGGGATGTACCCCGAGTTCGCCTGGCCGTTGGCGAGCCCGACGAACACCGTCCGCCCGAGCGGGGACTTCGCCTTCAGCTGCTGGGCGACCGCGTTGTACACCTCCCCCTGCGTATAGGCGAGGCCCACGTCGCCGATGCCCAGCACACCGAGGAGGATGTTGACGTCCGGACCGTCGGTGTAGGTGCCGGCCTGCCCCTCGCGGCCGACGTTGGTGCGGGTCCGGCCGGGGCAGGAGATCGTGCGCTGCGCGCCGGCAATGCGGGCACTGCCGTCGGTGGCGGTGACCGACTGCGAGACGCGGAGCACCTCCTCGGCGAGCAGCATCCCCTCGGCCTCGATCCACCTCTCGATGTCGTCTGCCGCCTTCTGGGTCAACGGCACCATCGGCCGCCGCTCCTCCCGGATCTCGGCCTCCACCTCTTCGCGAACGAGCGGCTGCCCCTTGTACTCCTGTCCGCCTCGGCGCAGCATGGCGACGGTGGACGGCCTCAGGTAGAGGGGATTCTGGTCGCCTTCCGCGCCCTGCGAGAACGCGACCACGACGCGATCGTCGTAGATCTGCTCGATGTACCGGGCCATCGCCCCAGGGTAGTCCGCGCTCGTGATGCCACCCAGGTACAGGTTCACCGGGTGCATCGCGTAGTTGACGTAGAGGGCGATCGGCTCACCCGCCGGGCTCTCGAACTTGAGCACCGCGACGGTCTTGTCGGAGGGCGCGGTCGGGTTGGCGCCCTGCGTCCAGAGTCTTGTCTTCGGATTGATGGCGTCTCGGTTGACGTTGAGATAACACAGCCCCGTGCCGAACCCCAGGCGCGCCGGCTGGAGCCTGGCGGCCGCCTGGCGGACCGCGTCCACGACCACGTCATCCAGCGGAGAGGGGCCCTGTGACTGGGGCCGCGGGGCGGCGCCCGGCTGGCTCAGGGGCCTCGTTCCCGCCCCGCCGCTCATGCCCGCGCTGTGCGAGTGCGTGCCCGAGAGGATGACGTTCTCGATCGGGCACTTCAGCAACTCGGCCACCCTGCCGCGGGCGGTCGCCGGCGCGCTGCCGTCGACGCTCACCAGCGCCGCGCGCATCGATCCGTTGTCGACGACGATGACCCGGACGAAGAGCCGCTCGTGTTCGTACTTGCCGGAGGGTGGCGTGGCCGGGGGAGGCGTCAGCTTCGTGTATTCGACGCGGCTGGCGCCGGCGCGGAGATTCGCGGGCTCGGCCGCCTGGGCCGCCGCGGCGACGGCTCCGGCAAGCACAACCGCGCCGACGGTGGCTCGAGTGATCGTCATCTCAGTCCCCCTCATCTTCGCTGCAGTTCCGGCGGCACCGGGAGGCCTGCGGCCTGGTAGGCCAGTTCGAGCGGCAGGATGATCGTGCCGATGCCGGATACCATGATCGCTCTTCCCGCCGCGGAACCCCACGCGTCGGTATAGAGCATGTTCCCCATGTATTTGACCCCGCTGCCCTCGACGAGCCATTTCCCCTGGAGTATTCCGTTCGCGCACGCCGAAACATCCTGGATGAAGCGCCAGTCCAGATAGCCCACGTCAATCAACGCCTTGTTCGGATGGAGGAAGCCACCGTATGCGTTCTGCCACCAATGGCCCGTATAGACCCGCAGCAGATACCGCTCGTAGGGCGCGTAGTTGCCCTTGATGTAGTTCACGAGATTCTGGGAATCTTCTGCCACCTGCTTGAGCCGCTCGACAGTCCCGAAGGCCTGACCGAACCCGGACCCGAGTGCGTCACCCGAGAAGACGAGGGAGTCCTTCTTCAGGAGGTACACCGTGCCGCCATCGCTGTGACCTCGTACGGGGAGGGTTTCGACGACGTGTCCGCCACCCAGGTCGAAGGACGTCGAGCCCTGCTTGAAGGTCCGAAACATCGACGGGTCGAGGTTGTGTTGGGTCTTGAAGGCGTTCAGATCTTCCCCTTCCCCCGCCCACATCGGCACCTTGCCGCCAGCGAAGGCGCCCGCCATCCCGTCATGGTCTGGATGCATGTGGGTGATGGCAATCTCGAGCGGCAGCCTGCCAATCAAGCCGCTGACGAGGGCGCGTAACTCCTCGGCAGCATTTCGCCTCGGCTTCAGCGCGTCCTTCTCGTATCCGGCAATGTAGTTGTTGCCGAGGTCGAACAGCATCGCCTTCCGGGTGCCGCACACCAGGTACATGTCGACACCCCAGCCGCCACCTTTTGTCGCCCTGTCACCCGGGTCGTTGATCTGGTAAGCCCCGTCTCCAATCTTGCGAACCAGGTAAGAGCCGTACTTGACCTCGTCGCCGAGCTTGACCAGTTTAGCCGCGTCGAACGCAACCAACGGCTGAGCGAACGCCGTTGTCACGAACAATACGACACCCGCGAACAACAGCGAGAATTGTACGCGCCATGGTGCTTCTACCTCCAGGCCTTCGTCCGGACGGGACGGCAATCTCGGCTCGCGCCGATCCGTGATGGTTGACTCGCCGTGGTCACTTCGACATCTTCAGACCGGCCGCTTCGTACGCGGCCTCGAGCGGGATTTCGACGGCGCCGATGCCATACAGCATGACGTTCACCCGACGGCCGTTCTGCTTGTTCGTGACCTCCATCTGCCGAAGGCCGCTGTCTGGGACCAGCCACATACCCTTGAGAACGGCGTTCGCGCACAACGCCTGGTCCTGGACGAAGCGCCAATCCAGGTAGTCGAGGTCGAGCATCGGGTGATTCGCGCTGTAGAACCCCGCGATCGCGTTCTCGACGCTGTGTCCGGTATAGACCTTGAGCGCGTATCGCTCGTACGGTGCCAGGCTGGCTTTGAAGTACTCAACCAGCTTCTGCGTGTCTTCGGCGAAGAGCTTGAGGCTCTCCGCCGACCTCAGGCTCCGGCCGGCCCCGATGCCGATGGAGTCGCCCGTGAAGAGGATCAGGTCTTTGGCGAGAAGATAGGCGGTGCACCCGTTCGAATGACCTCGCACGAGCAGGGGTTTCACGACGCGGCCGCCACCCAGGTCGAACGTCTTCGTCGCGTGGTCGAACACGGTGTACAGCGACGGATCGATATTCCCGTGCTGCTTCCTCGGCGCCTCGATGTCTTCACCCTTCGGCATCCAGATGGTGATCTTCCCGTCGGTGAACGCCCGGGTCATTCCGTCGTGATCCGGATGCGCGTGCGTGATGGCCACCTCGAACGGCAACCTGCCGCGAAGACCGTCCACGACGGCGCGCAGCTCCTCGGCGGCGTGCGGCCGCGGCGGAATGACATCCCCGGGATAGCCGTCGATGTAGTTGTTGCCGAGGTCGATCAGCAGCGCCTTCGACGCGCCTCGGACCAGATACATGTCGACGCCGATCAAGCCGCCGGCCTTGGCCTTGGGATCCCCGGGGTCCTTGATCTGGTAGATCCCGTCACCGAGCCGTATGATCCGGTACGATCCGTAGCCGACCGCGTCGCCGTTCTTGACGAGCGCCGCCGGACTGAAGCGATTCGCCACTTGTGCGATCGCGCAGGGCGCGGCTACGGCAACACCGCAGGCAACCAGGGCCACCGTCAGGAACCGCAGCAATATCGGAGTCTTCATATGATTGCCTCTCGTCGACCTGCCGAGATCGGCTCACAGCCACAGCGTCGGCGATGCCGGTCCCCCCGCGACTACAGCAGCCGCCGCGGCCGAATTGCAGCTGCCCAATCATGCCGGCGACCGGAAGTCCGGTCAATGCGGATGTTGCAGCCCATGAGACTCTCTCGCTCGATCGTCGTGGTCGGCGCGCTGAGCCTGTTGTGTTCGAGACCAGTGCTCACGCAGGATTCCACGGGCGGAAGCGACCCGACGGGTAGCGGGCACTCTGGGCAGGGCGCGGGCGGCCCGGGCCAGGCAGGCGCCCGCGGCCAGGGCGGCCCGGGAGGCGCGGCACTGCTGGATCCGTCCGTCAAGCGAACCCCGGTGCGGGCCGGCAAGGCGACGGGCTTCCTCTACCAACCGGCAGCCCCCGGCGAGAAGTCGCGTATCGGCGTCTTCGTCATGCACTTCGGCTCGGACTATTCGAACTTCTCCGCCTGCTCCGAGCTGTCCAGGCGCGGCTACACCGTGCTCTGCACGAAGAACTCCGGAGGCGGCCTCAACGACATCCTCCCGGATGCGAGATCGTCGGTGGAGTACCTGCGCAGCGTCGACGGCGTCAGGAAGGTCGTGCTCTGGGGACACAGTGGCGGCGCGACGCTCATGACTGCGTACCAGTTGATGGCGGAGAACGGCGTCAAAGCATGCCAGGGGCCGGAGAAGACCTCGAAGTGCCCGGCGTCTCTCGCGGGCATGCCCGCGGCCGACGGCATGATCCTGGCGGACGCGAACTGGGGCAATGCCGTCATGACGCTGCTCAGCATCGACCCGGCGGTGATCGACGAAAACGACCCGGCAAAGCTGGATGAGGATCTGAACCTGTTCAGCCCGAAGAACGGTTACAACGCTGGCGGGAACTCCAATTACAGCCCGGAGTTCATCAAGAAGTGGCAGAGCGCCGTCGGCCGGCGCAACAACGCGGTCATCAAGTCGATGATGGAGAAGGTGGCGGCTCTCGGTCCCGAGTCGACCGACGATCCTCGGGTTGTCGTCTACGGCGCCAACAGCATGGGGCCGAACAACAAGTTGTTCCCCCAGGACGTCAAGCTCATGGCCCACACCGTCAAGCCGTGGCCGTTGATCCACGCCGACGGCTCGGTGACCACTCGGATCGTTCACTCCGTGCGCGTGCCGTCGGGACGACCCTCGTCACCGCAGAACGGCGCGCTCAACACGACCGCTCGACGCTACCTGGTGGACAACGCCGTCCGGGCGACAGACGGCTTCGGGTACGACGAGAGTTCGATGTACGGGGTCGAGTGGGCGTCCTCCTACGCCAGCACGCCGGGCAACGTCGAGCAGATCCGCGTCCCCTCGCTGTTCATGGGGATGACCGGCGGCTACGAGTATCTCGCGGCCGAGACCATCTACGAACGCTCCGCCGCCAGGGACAAGTCCCTGGCGTTCGTGGAAGGCGCCAGTCACGGCTATGGCGCGTGCAGGCAGTGCGAAACGACGCCGGGCCAGTTCGGCGATACCATCAAGACCCTCTACGACTACGCCGACAGGTGGCTCAGCCAGAAGGGTCGCTTCTGACAGTGCACGTTCTGAAGGACAAGGTGACTTGCCATGACATCGACGCTTGTCCGGGCCGGAATCGCGGTGGCCATCCACAGAACTCTTCCCGGGTTTCTCTTGGCGCTGGCGGCCGCCGCTTCCATTTCAGTCACCGTTGCCCAGCCGGATCCAACAGTAGCCGTCACTGGTGGACGAATCCGCGGCCGAGCGCTCGCAAGCGGGGCCGTGTTCAAGGGCATCCCGTTCGCGGCGCCGCCGGTCGGGGACCTGCGCTGGAAGCCGCCCGCGCCCGTGCTGCCGTGGCAGGGCGTGCGCGACGCCGGCGACTACGGCGCCACGTGCGCCCAGATCGACGCCAACTGGAACACACTGGCCGCGTCAAAGGGCAAGGAGGATTGCCTCTTCCTCAACGTCTGGGCGCCGGAGTGGCCCCCCAAGGGGAAGCACGCGGTCATGATGTGGATCCATGGCGGCGGCAACCAGGGCGGCTCGGCCCTCGGCCTGGGCGGTATCGAGCCGTCGTTCGACGGCGAGGCCCTGTCGAAGCACGGCGTCGTGTTCGTGACGGTGCAGTACCGGCTCGGCATTCTCGGCTTTCTGGCCCACCCCGAACTGACGGCGGGGTCCCCGCATCACGCCTCCGGCAACTACGCCACGCAGGACCAGATCGCGGCCTTGAAGTGGATTCGGGAGAACATCGCCAGATTCGGCGGCGACCCGGCAAACGTCACCGTCTTCGGGCAGTCCGCCGGCGGCAACAACACCGGGCAGCTGCTGGTTTCCCCGCTGAGCGCGGGCCTCTTCGCGCGCGCGATCGAGGAAAGCGGCACCGTGGTGGGCAGCGGACGCATGACGCCGCGCCTGGCCCAGGCCGAAGAGGCCGGCATCGCGTTCGCGCAGAAGATGGGCGCACCCGCGACCGGCGCCCTTGCCTACATGCGGAAGCTCCCGGTGGAGGCCGTTCTCAAGGCCGAGCCGACCTACGGCACCGGCGGCATCGGACCGAACGCCGACGGCTATGTGATCACGGACGTCTCCGCCAGGACGTTCGCCGCCGGGGAGGAGAAGCATGTCCCGCTCATGATCGGCAGCACCGCCTGCGAGCGCTCGCTCGAGGGCGGCCCCGAAGCCGTGATGAAGGCCGTCACCGAGTTCTACGGCGACCTGGCCCCGAAGGCCATGGGGTACTACACGACGAAGGCTTCCACCTACCCGCCCTACGGCGACGGCGGCGCGCAGTTCGCGACCGATACCACGAACCGCTGCCCGTCCATCGCCATCGAGGAGTTCCACGCCAATGCCGGCAACGTGGTCTGGGCCTACGAGTTCTCCCACGCCTTCCCTGAGGCCAAGCGCGGCGCCTCCCACTCGGGAGAACTGCGCTACGTGTTCGGCAACTTCCCGCCGGGCGAGGTGGCCGACTCTGAGAAGAAGATCTCAAACGACATCCAGACCTACTGGACCACCTACGCCAAGACGGGCGACCCCAACGGCGGCGGGCTTGCCGCGTGGCCGCGGTTCGACGTCAGGGCGCGGCGGTACCTGGAGTTCACCGACAACGGGCCGGCCGCCAAGGAGAACCTGCGCGGCGAAGCCTGCGCGTTGTTCATCGACTTCCTCAAGCAGAAGATCGCCAGGCAGTAGCGCGCGGTTCGACATGATGTGGCAGGAGCCGCCGGCATGGATGTCCACCGCACGCAGGACCGGCTGACCGCTCCGCGTGTCGACGCTGGAGAAGGAACTCAACCAGGGTGCCGCCGCCGGCTACCGCGTCGCCGGCCTGTGGTACTCAGGCCAGCTGTTCGCGGTGCTCGAGAAGGTCCCTGGAAGCCATGACGTCTACGAATGCCAGTTCATCGTCAACCTGCAGCGGAACGCCTTCGATCGTGAGTTCGCCGACGCGGTGGCGGCGGGCTACCTCCCGGTGGGCGTGAGCCACGGCGGCAGACTCATGGCGCTCGAGAAGCCGTCGGGAAGACCGGTCGGTCCGACGGCCGAGCCGGCCGACGCTCCTGCGCGGCCGCCGGGTGCCGGCCGTCATGCGTGACGACCGGACACGCCCAACCTCCGCTACGCGCCCCCCTCAGACAGTCCTCGTGCCATTCCTTGGCACGAGTCGCGGTCACGAGAGGCTCAATCCATCGCCATACACCGAGTGGACGTAGGAATCCGCTTCAGGGCAGTTTGGGAACTTCGCATTCACCGGGTCCCACTTCAGCTTCCTGCCCGGGAACATCAGGGCGATGTTCGACAGCATGCCCAGCTCGGACAACAGGCCGCCGTAGTCGAAGTTGGATCCGGCCGGCTTGCCGCCCTTGCAGGCCTGCAACCACTCGACCATGTGGCCCGGGGATCTCGGCAGGCTCGGCGCCGGACGCTTGTAGGCCTGCATCGCCTCCTCCGGGATGATGCGCAACGCCGACGCCCCGTGGGAGTCGTGGACCATCATGCCCTTGTCGCCGCGGATCAACGCGCCGGCATAAGACCACTTCCGGTCGCCCATTTCCGGCGGGTGTTCGGCTTCCCGACCCGTAAGCCAGTTCAGCGTCAACGGCGGCATCTTCTCCCTGGCCGCGAACTCGAACCGAATATGCATTGACGGCGGGAACGTCTCCTTGTGCTCGACCGGGTCATACACGCCCACGGACACCGCCTCGATGGTCTCCGGGTATTTCAGCTTGAGGGCCAGGAAGGTCGGGTCGACCACGTGGCACATCCAGTCGCCCGCCGCACCGGTGCCGAAACTCGACCAGTTGCGCCAGCGGCCGGGAAGGTACATGGGATTGTAGGGACGGAACTTCGCCGGCCCCAGCCACAGCTTCCAGTCGACCTCCGGAGGAACCTCGTGGACTTCTTTCATCTTCGGCAAATCGCCAATGCAGCTGTTCGTGCGGTTCACGAAGGCATCCACCACCCGGACATCCCCGATGGCTCCGTCCCAGATCCACTCGCACATCAGGCGCATGTACTCGCTCGAGTGGGCGTGATTCCCGAGCTGCGTCGCCACGTTGTACTTGTGAGCCGCCTGCATCAGCGCGCGACCTTCTGCGACGGAGTGCGCCAGCGGCTTCTCGGTATAGACGTGCTTGCCGCGCTCCATGGCCGCCATGGTGGCCACGGCATGGCAATGGTCGGGAATCGCGATGATGACGGCGTCGATGTTCTTGTCTTCCTTGTCGAGCATCTTGCGGAAGTCGCGGTACTTGTTCACCTTGTCGTACACCTTGTACATCTCGGCGGCGCGCCTGTCGTCGACGTCGCACAAGGCCACGATTCTTCCGCCCACGCTCGCGCACCGCTTGATGTCCACCGCTGCCTGGCCGCCGGCGCCAATGCATGCGACATTCACGGTGTCGCTCGGGGGAGTCTGGCCGTTCCTTCCCAGGACGTGGCTGGGAACGATCGTGAAGGCCGCGGTCGAAACCGCATTCTCCAGGAACCGGCGTCGGGACAGTGTGTTTCTTCGGTCGGTTTCGGCAGACATGTCTCGCCTCCTGCGCCGGGGGCTTCGGACCACGCGGGTATTGTAGCCGGAACCGGCGCCGCGGCAGCAGATCCTGGCGATGTACTGGTAGTAGCGGTCGCCGATGTGGATGAGATCGGGCGCCATTCGGCGCGCGGCGTTCGGCGTTCTCGCGCTCCTTCAACCGAGAGCCAACAGGTCAAGAGAGAACGCCCGACGTGGAAAACGCCAAGGCTCGTGCTCTTCTCAGGCTGGGTAAGACAGGCCTCCAGGTCGGCGCGGTCGGCCTCGGCTGCTGGCAGTTCTCCGGCGGCCAGGGACTGGCGGGCAAGTTCTGGGAGGCCATTCCGCAGGCTGTGGTGGACCGGATTGTGGCGGCGTCGCTGGCGGGTGGAATCAACTGGTTCGACACGGCCGAGATGTACGGCCACGGCGCGTCGGAGCGGGCGTTGGCCGCATCGCTCACGCGCGCGGGAAAGACCAACGGCGACGTCGTCGTGGCCACGAAGTGGTCGCCGTTCTTCCGCACGGCGCACTCGGTCACTTCTACCATCCGGCGTCGTCTGGACGCGCTCGCTCCCTTCGCCATCGACCTCCACCAGGTGCACAATCCATTTGGATTCTCGCCGGTGGAATCCGAGATGCGCGCGATGGCCGATCTGATGGCGGCGGGCGAAATACGCGCCGTCGGCGTCAGCAACTTCAACGCTATCCGCATGCGACGCGCGCACGCGGCGCTCGCCAGTCACGGCATCCCGCTGGCCTCGAACCAGGTGAAATACAGCCTGCTCGATCGGCGGGTCGAACGGAACGGAATCCTGGCCGCGGCCGAGGAACTTGGCGTGACAATCATCGCCTACTCGCCGCTCGAGCAGGGGCTGCTCACCGGCAGGTATCACGAGCATCCGAGCCGTGCCGGAACGCGACCCTGGCCGCGGCGTCTGGCCAGCCGTCTTCGCCTCGAGCAGAGCCGGCCTGTCATCGAGGAGCTCGCGAGAATCGGCCGGGGACACGGCGCCACACCAGCGCAGGTCGCCCTCGCCTGGCTGTGCCAGTTCCACCCCGGCGTCGTCGCCGTGATTCCCGGCGCCTCCCGCGCGGAGCAGGCCGTTGAGAACTGCCAGGCCCTGGACCTGGTCCTGTCGCCGGACGCCTTCTGGCTCCACGCCCTTCAGGACATCGCCTCGATCGACTACATCAGCAAGCTCTGGGGCACCTCGAAAGAGGTCGCCTGGCCGGAGGAAGTGGTGCTGTGACGTCTTCCGAGAGCAGCGTCGGCGAGAGCCGTCGGTCTTCCCTGTCGCCGCGCTTGACACGTCGGCATCGCGAGAACCAACGGCGTCTCTCTTACTTGAAAGAAACTCGAAGCTCCGCATGCGAAACGATCCCCGGCGGCCCGATGCCGCCGGGGGGTGCTCGGCGAGAAGTCCGACAGGACCGCCAAGTCCCGAGAACACCCGAACTACTTCTTCCGGCTCTGGACCACGTTATCGAGGTTCAAATCCCCGCCTCCCAGCCAATCCTGCAAGTCACTGCATTTCAGGAACGCGCCGCGCGACGGGCTACTTGGATCCGGCCGCCCTGTAGCCGAGCACCGGAAGCATCGCTGCGGCGTAGCGCCTGCCAATCTCCCGATAGCCCTCCGGAGTGAAATGCAGACGGTCCCGACGGGCGCTACAGCCTTTCGACGAGATCACGTGGGCGGTGGGAACCGTCCGTGGCAACTCGTCGATGATCGTATTCATCTTCGCGCAGGCGCCATTCTGGTCCGCATTCACGAGCTCGCCCACAAGCAGAGGCACTTGCTTTGCCTTCAGGTTCAAATCCTCGATCAGGTTGTCGTAGATGGCCTTCACCTTGTTCGGCCATTCCTTGTCGTCGGGGTTCGATTCGCCCTGATGCAGCAGGATGCCTTTGATGACGCCATCCTTCTGCGCCAGCTTCCCCATCTCGACGAGGTGTGCGTAGGGGTTCCCGCCATAGGCATTGATGATGCTGACCATCCATGGAGGGGCTGTTGACGCATAGGAACGGTAGTTGTTCTTGTCGAACAACTCGATCTTGCTGCCGGCCACGGCGACGTTGACCACACCCACTCTCACTTTGGGCGGGAGACTGGCGACCAGCGTCCTGCCGAAGTGGTCCGCAGGACCAAGACCCGCGGAGGGACGACACAAGGGGGGAACAGCTGGATACCAGTTGCCTTTCTCTCTTCCTTGTGCGGGGAAGTCAACGGCAGCGAGGACTCTGAAGCGCTCATCGACGGGCCCTTTGTCTTGCTGCTCGACTCCAGGGAAGCCCTCCATATTCGACTGCCCGAAGCAGAGGAAGACGTAGAAGTTCTTGTCCGGAGCCCTCGTGCCTCCAGCCACGGGACGAGACGCATGAACACAGCCGGACACCATGATCAGTCCGGCCACGACGAGCCAGTGCGTTGTTCTGTGCTTCATGATGGTGGACACGGCCCCGCACCTTCCTGGCCGGTCTTCACTTCAGACTCCCATCCGGGAATCTACGGCGTCTTGAGGAGCCAGCGGTGCCTGTTGCCCGCCGGATCGTACTTGGACAGCGTCGCGCTGCTCGCGCCAATCGCCGAGAGCGCCATCGGGGCCTTGGCGTTGGGCACCGCCTTCGGCATGATGCGCCACGAACCATCGGCCAGTTGATCCAGCCGCCACAGCTGCTCCGGACCGCCGCCGAACGCCGGCAGGACAACCAGGTCCCCCTCTTCCGTGGCGGCCAGAGTGCGTTCCGTTCCTGCCACCGTGATCCTGAAGTAGGGAGAGCCGGGATAGCCACCGCCGTTCGGCACCGCCTTCAGCGTCCACTTCTGCTGCGCCTGGCACAGGTAGTTGGCCATGCGGGCGTCCACATTGCCGGACGGCCAGTTCGCCGAGACCTGGTTCACGTCCTGGTCGGGCAGTGGGGAGCCCGACCCGGCGAACATCCCGCCGCCGCCGCCTATCCCGCCGCGGGCTCCGGCGGCGCCGGCCTGCGGAGCACCTGCCCCGCGGGCGCCGGCTTGCGGCGCCGCGCCAGGCGCGCCCTGGGGCGGTCCACCGGCCTGCGGCACTCCGCCAGCAGCGCCCTGTCCGCCACCACCAGGCCCGGCGCCGGCGCCCGGACCGATTCCCGCGCCGCCTCTGCCCGCGCGGCGTCCGCCCACCGGGATGCCCTCGACGGCGAGTTCGAGCACCGTGCCGGTGCGCACCGACTCGATCTGGTAGGTGCCTTCCTTCGCGTTCTCACCGGCGATCGGCCAGCCGTCCTTCCACAGCAGCGGACGGATGTCGATCACGCTCGCGCCGCCGCGGTCGAAATCGGCTTCCCAGTGCATGGAGAACTTCTGGATCCCGTCGCCGACATCGATCAGGCCGAAATGGCCCGCGCCGACGAGACGGCCGCCGGACCCGATGACGAGTGTGCCTCCGCCCTGGATCATGTCGATGCCGTTGTCGTCGACGAACGGCCCGGTCGGCTTCCTGCCGCGGCCCACGCGGATGTTGTAGCCGGAATCCGCGCCACGGCAGCAGCTGCCATGCGTGGCCAGCAGGTAGTACCAGCCGTCGCGGTAGATCATGGTCGAGGCTTCGCAGTTGATCGCCACGTCGAACGGCTTCAGGTTCGGATACAGCCGCATGCCGGTCTTGGGATTGAGTTCCACGACGCGGATGTACCCGAAGTACGAACCGTAGGTCAGCCACAACTTGCCCGTCGTCGGGTCGAGGAACGTCCCGGGATCGATGCCGTTGCAGTCCTCGATGCCGTCGGTGGAAACCACCACGCCGCCTTCGACCCACTTGTAGTCGGGGGAGTCCGGATCGAGGCTCTTGCTCCAGATCATGTTGATTTCGGCCTTGGGCTGAGCCCCGACGTTCCTGGCGATGTACTGGTAGTAGCGGTCGCCGATGTGGATGAGGTCGGGCGCCATTCCGGCTCGCGACGCCCTGGTTCCGGCGCGCCACGTCCAGCCGTTGTCGGAGACCAGCGCAGTGCCGCCGGTACCGAAGGTGTAGTACTTGCCGTCGCACTGCACGACCGTCGACGGGTCGTGGATGACGATTTGGCCGTCGAGCGCGACGGCGACCGACGCAACGACGAGGAGGGCCGCCACAACCAGGTACTTCATCCAAGACCTCCGCTGCGCTGTGTCAAACACTCGCCCCGCGCCCGTTTCGGGCGCGGCAGGTTGGGTCCCGCGAGATCTGCCTACCTCGCCGCGTCCGGCAGGCTCACGGTGAACCGCGTCAGCGGCCTGTCGTCGGCATCCAGGATGCGCGCGCAGAAGTCGGTGGCGCCGCCGGCATTCACGATGGCCGCACGCACGATGTTCGGGCCTTTCTCGAGCGTCAGCCGCTTCGAGACCCCATCGTCGATCACCGCCTGGCGATCGCCGTAGATGCCGATCACCTCGCGACCGTTGACCCACCACACCGAAGCCGCGTTGGAGCCGACCGCCAGGCGCACGCCGCGCAACGGCTGCGGGCAGTCGAGCACGGTGACGATCCAGAAGAGCACGTTCGACGTGGGCTTCTTCAGCGCGTAGGCGAAGTGGTAGAGGTTGACGTTGTAGTTCTTCGTGTCAACGGCGTGCCAGGCGAGCGTGGCGTCGCCGACGGTCACCGTGTCGCCATCGTGCGGAAGGACACTGAACTGGTTGGGAAAGTACTCCTTCTTCACGGCCGCCTGGACGACGCTGTCCGTCAAACCGTTGGCTGCGATCGGCTCGAGGACCAGCCAGCGCCTGATGAAGCCATCGGGGCCAGGCGCCAGGGTGCGGGACACGGGACGCACCAGCGTCGGAGCGGTCAGTTGACCAGCGCCGGTGGCGGCGCCGCCCGCGACCACCAACGCGGACGCGACGACGAAGACGAGGGCGGGAATGTGGTGTCGCATGGTGACGGCGTCTTGAGTGGCCAACGCTGTTTCCCGCGTGCGGGCTCCGAAGCGGGCATGCGTCGCAAGCCTGCTGCCGACGGCCGAGCGCGCGAGCGGGTTGTTCGAACCGGGAATCGACTTGGGCTCGATGTGCCAGCTTCAGCCGGCCAGTTGGTCGATCCGCCGCTGTTCCTCGGGCCCACCGATGAAGTCGGGCTTCGCACGGGAGTATACCTCCGCGGCCCGTGTCGCGACACAACAGAGGATTCGCACGAGAGAAACCCGGACGCTCCGGCCACCGACCACCGGACCCCATGTCGTTCGCGACCCGTGCATCGGTCGCCCGCGGGAGTCTGCGGCTGCAGTCGCCGCCTGACGGCGCGAACCGTCACTCAAGTCCGGTCAGCTGACGCCGCGCCACTGCTCCGGTCCAACGGCTCGATCACGCACCGGCTCTCCATCTGCCACTCCCGGCCGAGCGTCCGGGTCGCGCCGCTCAGCTCGACGAGCGCGCGCAGGCGGACATCGGCGCTCGAGGCGCCGACCTGCAGCTCGAACATCCCGGGCTCGACGACGCGCCGGCCCTCGAGGCCGGTGAACGACAGCATGTCGACCGGCAGATGGACGGTGACCCGCGCGGCCGCGCCGGCAGCGAGCTCGACTCGACAGAAGGCCTTGAGCTCTTTGACTGGCCGCACCACGGAGGCGACGAGGTCGCGCACGTAGATCTGCGGCACCGCGATGCCAGCGCGCGTGCCCTGGTTGCGCACGGTGAACCGGGCGCGGATCTCGCCGGTCGCGACGTCCGCGGCCGGGTGGTCGAGCACCAGATCCTCGAACTCGAACGACGTGTAGCCGAGGCCGTGACCGAACGGATAGCGGCTGCCGAAATGGCGCGCGATCGGCGTGCCGGCGCTCTTCATCTTGTGGTTGTAGTAGTACGGGACGGCGCCCGCGTTTCTCGGCACCGACACCGTCAAACGACCCGACGGCTCCGCCGCGCCCGTCAGGATCTCGACCAGCGCGGGTCCGCCTTCCTGACCGCCCGCGAAGGTCATCACGGTCGCCGCAACCGTGTCCTCCAGGCCGCCCAGGTTGTAGGGGCGCCCGCTCACGAGCACGACGACCACCGGCGTCCCGGTTGCCACCACCGCGGCGAGCAACTGCTGCTGCACCCCGGGCAGATCCAGGGAATCGGTGTCCGAGCCCTCGCCGACGGTGCCGGTCTGGAACAGTCCGGCGAGGTCGCCGACGCAGACGACGGCGACGTCCGCCTCTTGCGCTGCCGTCACGGCGGCGGGGATGAGATCCGTCCGCATCGACACCGGAGATGGCTGCTCGAGCGACGTGCTCGACTCGACGTCGCCCGGAAACACGGGCGAGCCGTACTTCCGCTCCTCGATGATGTAGCAGCCGCGCTCGTAGGCGACGCGTCCGGCGCCGAACACCCGCTCGAACGCGGACCGCGGCGTGACCGCCTGCGATGCGGCTTCGCCCGCATCGCTCAGGATGAGATGCACCGGGAAGCTGTAGCCGCAGAGCAGGGCCATCGGATCGTCCGCGGCAGGACCGATGAGCGCGATGCGCTGCCCGCGCGCGGGATCCAGCGGCAGGATGCCGTCGTTCCTGAGCACGACGATGCCCTGCCGGGCGACCTCGCGGGCCAGCGCGACGGTGGCCGGCGCCTGCAGATCGATGGCGCCTTCGTCCGCATACGGCTTCTCGAACAGGCCGAGGCGGATCTTCTCGGTGACGACGCGTCGCACGATGGCATCGATCGTCTCGATCGAGACGAGCCCGCGCCGGACCGCCTCGCCCAGGTGGGCGGTGCAGTCGTCGGCGGGCAGCTCGATGTCGAGGCCGGCGTTGAACGCGATGGCCGCCGCCTCGGCACGGTCGCGGGCGACATTGTGGTGCTGGTAGAGGAGGCTGATGCCGACGTAGTCGGCGACGATCAGGCCGTCGAATCCCCACTCGTCGCGGAGCACGCCGGTGAGCAGGCGACGCGCCGCGTGGCACGACACGTTGTCGATGTCGTGGTACGCCGGCATCACCGATCCGGCGCGCGCCTGCTTCACGGCCATCTCGAAGGGCAGCAGGAACACGTCGTTCAGCTCGCGCCACCCGAGGTGGACCGGCCCGTGGTTGCGCGCGCCCTCGCTCCACGAGTGACCCGCAAAGTGCTTCAGCGTCGCGAGCAGATCGCGCCGCGTTCCCTGCAGGCCGCGGACGTACCGGGTGCCCAGGACACCGACCAGATATGGGTCTTCGCCCAGCGTCTCCTCTGTGCGACCCCAGCGCACGTCGCGGGAGACGTCGAGCACAGGGGCCAGCCCCTGGTGGCACCCCACGGAACGGGCCTCCCGCCCGATGGCTTCGGCCGCCCGTTCGACGAGGTCGGGATTCCACGTCGCGCTATGTGCGAGCGCAGACGGAAACAGCGTCGCGCCGCGCGCCATCAGGCCGACGAGGCACTCCTCGTGCGACAGCGCCGGGATCCCGAGCCGCGTCTCCTCGCGCAGGAACTTCTGCAGCCGGTTGAGGGCGCGGACGCCCGTGCGCGCGTCGACGCCGTGGCTGCCGAGCGGTCGCGTAATCTGCCCGAGTCCCTCGTGAAGCGCCTTCTGCACGGTCTCCGGATCCGTGCCGCCGGTGAAGTCGTCCTGTCGGGGACGATGTCGTCCGTCGACGGAGAGGATCAGCCAGAGCGCGCGCATCTGCGCCGCCTTTTCGTCGAAGGTCATTCTGGCGAGCAGGTCGGACGCCCGCTCGTCAACGGGTCGGCTGGAATCCTGGTACGGATGAGACATGGGTGAAATCCTCGTTATCTGGGGTCCGCCGCCTTCGATCCGGCCGCCTTGTACCCGCCCAACCGAAGCATCTCCGCGGCGTAGCGCCGTCCACGCTCTCGATCGCCTTCCGGAGCGAAGTGCAGACGGTCGCGACGGGCGCTCGATCCTTTCGACGAGATCACGTGGGCCGCGGGAACCGTCCGTGGTAGATCGGCGATGATCGTGTTCATCGCCGCGCACGCGCCGTTCTGGTCCGCGTTCACGAGCTCGCCCGCGAGCAGCGGCACGTCCATGGCCTTCAGGTTCAGGTCCTTGAGCAGGTTGCCGTAGATGGCCTTCACCGTGTTGGGCCACTGCTTGTCACCGGGGTCCGATTCGCCCTGATGCAACAGGATGCCCTTGATGACGCCATCCTTCTGCGCCAGCTTCGCCAGCTCGACGAGGTATGCGTAGGGGTTGCCGCGGTAGGCGTTCCTGTCCGGCGCCTTCGTGCGTTCGGCCACTGGACGGGACGCGTGAACGCAGCCGGACAACATGATCAGGCCGTCAACGACCCACCACTGCGTTTCTCTGTGCTTCATGGCGGTGAGACGCATCCTCTGCACCGGGCGGTAGGCTCATTTCCCAGCGTCGCTTAACGTCAACGTGAGGTGCTTCAGTGGCTTCCCGTCCGCGTCCAGAAACCGGGCGCACATGTTGCTCAGTCCCGGTGCATTCACGACAGCGCAGCGCACCACGTTCGGCCCTTTCTTGAGCGTGAGCCGCATGGACACGCCGTCGTCCACCAGCATGTGGCGGTCACCGTAGAGGGCGATGGCCCGCTGTCCGTTCACCCACCAGATTGAGGCCGAGTTGGACCCGACGGAGAGCCGGACGCCGGGCATCTCCCTCGGACAGTTCACAACGGTGACTGCCCAGTAGATCGCGTTGAACGCCGGCTTGCCCCGGTCGCGGGCGAAGTGGTAGAGGTTGACGTTGTAGTCGCTCGTGTCGAGGGCGTGCCACACGAGTGGCTTGCCATCAACCAGCACCGTGTCGCCATCCTTCGGCACCGCGGTGAACTGATCGGGGAAATACTCCTTCGTAATCGCCGCCTGGACGAAGCTGTCCGTCAACTGCTGGTTGCTGCGGATCGGGATGGTGATGGGGTCCAGCAGCAGCCACCGCTGCAGGTAGCCATTCGCATCTGGCATCTTGGCCGTGGAGCCGGCGCGCGTGAGCGTCGGGGGCCTGCCGCGAGGGGCCTGTGCGCCCGCGGTTTCCGCCAGCATCGCGGCGCCCGCCAGCACGGCTGGCGCCGCTCTCAAGAGCGTGGGGAGCGCGTTCATGGTAACGCCTTGCGGCCTCGCACGTCTCTCGGAACGCGGGAAGCACGATCAACTCGCGCGGCTCCGTGGCGCCAACGCGCGGAACGGCCGTCAACATCCAGTGCTGCTGCGCCCGACAGAGGTGGTTGCCCATCCGGGCGTCCACGTTGCCCGATGGCCAGCCTACCGACGCTCGAAGAGGACGGCCGTCACGCCGCTACTCTAACTCATCTTCGGAACTTCGAGAACGTCGGACGAGCGAGGCCGGCGCGTCCGGGTGGCCAGTCGTCGGTCCAACCTCGAGCCATGTGAGGTGGCGCCGGTCGCGGGGGCACGCCGAGATAGCCTCTGAAGCGGTGGGTTCCCGGGAACCGCGTGGGACCCCTGTCACGCCAAAAGTAAGTGTTACCCAACGCTGAATCGTCGCGCCATTAATCGGGTTACCGAGTAACGACGTGCTGGACCTGCGATCTGGTCCTCTGAACCGAGAGGCGCCGAGGCCTCGAAGAGGCCGAGACGCCCCCCCGCGATCGCGACGGGGAGGCCTCGAGTGGCGGGGCGGTCCCGGTGGCGCGGACGACCGTGGCCGGGCGGACCCGCCGGTTCGCCAGACGATAGACCCGCTCGAGCTGCCGGTCGATCCGCGCCGCCAAGGCGAACGGGTCGAGGCGCGCCCGCTGCCGCACGAGCGCCTGCACTTTCGCGGGGTCGCCCGTCCCGCCGGCGAGGAGCCGATCCAAGGGCGTCTGCGGCGCGTCGTACCGGCGGCGCACGCGTGACCCCACCCGCTCCCGCGCGACCAGTTTCACGGACGGCAGAAACAGATTCTGCAGGAGCCGCACCTCGGCGTACAGCGCGTTGAGCGCCTCGACCGCCGCGTCGGTGTCGTACCGCTCGTAGCCCGCCAGCTTGCGGACGTGCGTCCAGTTCTTTTGCTCGATGTGCGCATTGTCGTCCTTCTTGTAGGGGCGGCCGCGCGTGAACTGAATGCCCGTCGTCCGGCAGTACTGGTGCAAGTGCGCATTGATAAATTCGGAGCCGTTGTCCGAGTCGATGCCGCAGAGCGCGAACGGCAGCGCCTCCCGAATCGTCTCCAGCCCTTCCCGCACCCGCACCTGGCTCTTCCCGAGCACGGCCCGCGTCTCCACCCAGGCACTGTGGATATCCACGACATTCAGCGAATGTGCGAACTCGCCCTCCGCGCAGTCGCCGCTGTGGCTGACCAGATCAATCTCGGTGAAGCCCGGCGCGGCCACGTCCCAGCGGTCCGTTTTCAGCGGGATGTGATGCTTCAAGAGACGGCCCGGCTTCGTGCGGCCGTAGAGCCGCCGCTGGAGCGTGCGCCGATCCTTCGCTAAACACCGGTCCATCTGTCGCGGACTCATCGCCCGCAGCTTCCGCTCGGTCTCGATCGAGAGCACCAGATGCCGCCGCGCGTGCGGCAACCACGTGGGCACGAGGGCTTTCAGCCGCGCCGACCAGGGATGGCCCGCGGCCGCCCAGATCAGGCGCAGCGCCCCCACCACCGTCGGGCCATACTGCCGAGGGCGGCCGCGCCGCTTCAGCGGCCGGCCTCGCTGGCCCGCATGCATGCGACGAATCAAGGCCTTCCGGTGGTAGCCGGTGACCTCCTCCATCTCGTCCAGCAGCTGCCCGCGCGCCTCCTTCCGCGCCCCGTCATACCGCTCACGCATCCGCCTCAGATACTCGCCAATCGCACGTGGTCCCACGCGGGCTCCCCCCATTTCTTCCTCCTATCGGTGGGTAACCCGACTTTTGGCGCGACGATGTCTCCGTGGGTAACACTTTAAGCGGCGCGATACGGGACCTGGACTCGAACTGTCCGATCGGGCAGAATTGGCGGGCCGTTGCAGGCGTCCCCGACGGTCGACGCTCGGGTCCGGCCGAAGCTGTGTCCGTCGATCGTGCCGCGGCGGCGTCCCCGCGAGGTCCGCGCGCGGCGCTGTCACATTGACGGCTTCACTCCGGGCGTGCCGGACGCGCGGAGGATCTGGTCCAAGTTGGCGCCGTGAAAGGAGAGGGGCATCGTGCTCGAGAAGGAGATTATCCAGGAACAGGGATTCCGGAACGTCCGCAAGAACGGCGAGATCGTGGGGTTCCAGGTCCGCTACCGGTCCTGCTACTACCGCAGCGTCTGGCTCTCCATGTCCCTCGGCTTCGACGTGTCGGTGGACGGAGAGAAGTTCCCGAGGGACCAGGTCACGGTGACCATCGGCGGCAGGACCTACACGCAGGAGGCGATGAAGACGATCACCGATGTGCAGTGGCCAATCTCGGAAGCCGCGATCCTGACCGTCACCAGGCCGGGCGGCCTGAAGCCGGGCGTGCACGAGGTCGAAGTCGGCTGGGGCCACGCAGCCTCGTACATGCCGATGGAAATGGGAGCGATGCCCCGGCGGGCGCAGTCACCCGCCGTGGGCGCCGCGATGCGGGGGATGATGCCGTTCACCGAAACGCGCAGGATCGTGCTGGTGGTCTGAGGCCGGTGGCGCAACGGAGACCGAGATGACTCAACACGAGATGACGCGCAAGGAGTTCCTGAAGGTTGCCTCCGGCGCCGTGGCCGCCGCGGCGATTCCGGCACGGCTTCCTGCTGCAGCCGGGAAGACCGGCCCCAAGCGGGGCGTGTCGATCTACAGCTATTCCGACGATCTCTTCAAGACCGCCACGCTCGAGGACTGCCTGGCCGCGGTCGGCGACCTGGCCGCGGACGGCGAGGACATCGGCCTCGAGATTCTCGCGAACTCCCACGTCGAGGGCTACCCGAACCCGACCGGCGCCTGGGTCGACAGGTGGGTCGAACTGTGCAGGAGGTACCGCGTCAAGCCGGTGGAGTACGGTCATTGGGTGGATTCGAAGCTGCGCAGCGAGAAGGCGCCGTGGCTGAGCACGCGGGAGTCCTACGAGATGCTGGTCCGCGACATCAAGCTGGCCAACAAGCTGGGCTTCGCGTGCGCCAGGACCAAGTTGGGCGTGATCGACGGACAGCTGACGCCCGTACAGAACTGGCGCGAGTTCATCAAGATGGCCCTGCCCGTCGCCGAGAAGTACAACGTTCGCATGATGCCCGAGATCCACCCGCCCACGAGGCTCCGGTCGAAAATGGTCGACGACTACGTGGACTTCATCGAGAAGGAGAAGACCACGCCCTGGTTTGGCCTCAACATCGACTTCGGCGTGTTCCAGAACCGGCGCGCGGCGGGACCTGCGCGGGCGGAGGGACCCGGCGGGCAATCGGGATCACGCGGCGCGACGGAGCCGTCCAGGGTCGAAGAGATGATCCCGTTGCTCCCGTATGTTCACTGCTGCCATGCCAAGTTCACCGAGATGAACGACAGCTGCGAAGAGACGTCGATTCCCTATCCCGAGATCGTCAGGATGCTCGTCGACCATCGCTGGAACGGCTACCTTCTCAGCGAATACGAGGGCGAGGACCGGAACCGTGGTGGCGCGTTCCAGGCGGTTCGCAAGCACCACGTGATGTTGAGACGCCTGCTCGGCGAGTCATGACCGACGCGTGAAGCAGTGTGCGGGCGGCGACGCGAGCCGTCGCCGCCCGGGGCCTGGCCTACTTCTTTGGTTTGGGCGCGGAGGCCACGCCCTTGTCCTTGAACAGCAGCAGGGAGAACTCGCGCAGGCTTCGTCGCCAGCTCTGGAACTCGTGAGCCGTCAGCGGAGACACGTAGAACGCGGCGTTGATGCCGGCTGCCTTCAACGCATCGACGCTGGCCTGGGGATTGCCGCCGAAGCCGCCCATGCGGGCCGGGCCGGCCTGGCCGGCACCTGGCGCGCCGGCCGTCGCTCCGGCTCCCCCGCGGCCTGCATCGGCAGGAGCAGCAGCGGCAGGCGCGGCAGCCGCGGGCGCCGCAGCCGCCGGCGAGGCAGCGCCGGGACCCCTCCCGCCACCGCGGTTGCCGCCAATCTCGCGGCTTCCGTAGCTGACGAACACCAGCTTGACCTTCTCCTTGAAGCCGGCCGTGTTGTTGACATCGTCCATGGAGATCGTGCCGCCGCTGAAGAGGCCGATGTGGGAGAACTTGTCGATGTTGGCCAGCGTCACCATCCTGGTCTGCATGGCTCCCATCGACAGTCCCGCCATGGCGCGATGCGGCTGATCGACCAGCGTGCGGAAGTGGCTGTCAACCCAGGGAATCAGGTCCTTGACCATGAGCTGCCCGTACGCGCCGCCGCCAGGACCACCCATCCCGGGGAACATGGGGCCGCGTCCGGCGCCGGGTGAGCCTGCGGCGGCGGCCGCTCCGCCTCGCCCCGCGTCGGCGGGAGCCGCGGGAGCCGCGGGAGCAGGGGGAGCAGCTGGGGCACCGGGAGCCATACCTCGCCCGGGGCCTGCGCCCGGAGCGCCCACGGCGCTGGTTTCCATGACCACGATGAAGGGTGTGATCCTGCCCTCCGCGAGCAGGTTGTCGAGGATCACGTTGGTTCGGCCCATTTCGGTCCAGACCCGCTCGTCCTCGCCGCCGCCGTGCTGGAGGTACAGCACCGGGTACCGCTTCGTCGGGCTCTTCTCGTAGTCCGGGGGCGTATAGACGTAGATGTGACGCCAGGCGTTGATCGACTTGGCGAAGTAGTTCTTGATCAGCACGTTGCCGTGCGGCACGTCCTTCAGCTCGTAGAAGCCGCCGTCCGGGTCGGGCACTTCGAGGGCATTGCACATGTGGCTGTAGCCGATGAACGCATCGGTGCCGGGATCCAGCACGATGGCGCCGTCGACGATCATCCAGTAGTTGTGGTAGCCGAGGTCCTGCGGCTCCGCCGTCGTGTAGGTCCACACGCCGTTCTCGCCCTTGACCATGTCGAACGGAGTATTCGCGATCGAGACCTGCACCTTCTGCGCGCCGGGAGCCCTGAACTGGAAGGTGACCCGGTTGTCGGCTTCAATCCGCGGATACTGGGCATTGGGAAAGTTGTAGGCCGAAGGATGCACGGTACCCGCCGCGGAGGGGGGCAGCACCGCCGTCTTGCCCATCTGCGCCCAACAGGTCCCGCCCGCCAGAACCGCCGCGAACACCGCGACACACACAGTTCGTTTCATCGTCGTGACCTCCAGAAGACGTCTGTTCCGTGCTCTTGGCAGGGCGATCCTGCCTGGACTCTGCCGACCGAAGCCGCGCGGCGCGAGCGTCCTTCCTCAATCGACGTGGAGCTGCCGCCGCCTCCCGATCAGATCCGACTCGACTCGGGCCATCCTCGACTTGTCGAGCGGATACAGGAACATGAGCGCCATCGCCAGGATGGCGAAGGCGGCCGGATAGATGCTCGTGGCCAGGCGAATGCCTGCGAGCCCTCTTGCCGTTTGTGCCTGGTTCGCGGCAAAACCGTGCGCCCCCAGGATCCACGCCAGCGCCGCGCCGCCGACGGCCACCCCGACCTTCAGTGCAAACAGCGACGCCGCCATTACGAGAGCCGTTGAGCGACGCCCCGTCCTCCATTCGCCGTAGTCCGCGGCGTCCGTGAAGATCGCCCACTGCAGCACGGAGACCGGACCCATGGCGAACGAGGCGATGGCCTGCAGCACGAACATGAGGACGACCTGCTGGGGCTGGAGGAAGTACAGGGCGGCGGTCGAGACGCCGGCAACGCCCATCAAGGACGCGTACGGCAGCGACCTGCCCAGCCGCCTGCTGAGGCGGCTGGCGAGCAGCACGCCAAGGATGGTGGCGGCGGTCCCCGCGACCAGGAACGCCGACAGCAGCGTCGCGTAGTGAACGGTTCCGAACGAGAGAACCTCCTGATCTCGGACGAAGTAGGTGAAGTAGTACGCAATGGCGCCGCCGCGCATGCAGTAGTAGATCAGCTGGAACAGCGTCGCGGCGGCGATGAGCACCCACGGGAGGTTGGTGAACAGGTCGGCGAGATCGCGCGCCAGAGGGGTCTGCTGTCCCTTCGGGGGCCGCACGCGCTCCTTGGTGGTGGCGAACGTGACGAGCAGCAGCACGACCGCCAGCGCGGAGAGGACCGTCATGGCCCGCTGCCACCCGACGGCGGCGTTGCCCTGCCCGAACCGGGCGACCATGCCGAGCACGGAATACTGAACGAGCAGCGTGGCGAAGAACACGGCGAAGAACCGGAACGACGACAGGACCGTCCGTTCGTGGGAGTCGGGCGTCATGACTCCCATGAGGGCGGCGTACGGCACGTTGACGATCGAATAGACCATCATCAGCAGCGTGTAGGTCGCGTAGGCGTAGACCAGCCGGCCGGTGGGCCCGAAGCCGGGCGTCGTGAACGCCAGCACGCCGAGGACGCCAAACGGCAGGGCGAACCACAGCAGATAGGGCCGGAACTTCCCCCATCGCGTTTCGGTGCGATCGGCGATCAGGCCCACCACCGGGTCCACGGCGGCGTCCCAGATCTTGGTAATCAGGAACATCAGCGCGACCGATTCGGCGGCGAGCCCGAACACGTCCGTGTAGAAGATCGTGCTGAAGATGATCCAGGTCTGGAAGAAGATGTTGCAGGCGGCATCGCCCAGGCTGAAGCCCACCTTCTCCACCAGGGACAGCGGCCGCGGTCCCTGCTGTGCGGCGACGGCGGAGCCGCGCGCGCGGTCGTCGGCCGGTCTCTCGCGGGCGCTCTCCTGGGGTTCGCCGTGCATGTGCTCCCTCCCTCGGGCCGCGTGACCCGTCGACGCTCAGTTCGTCGCGCGACCAGCCAGTCTCGCGAAGGTCTGGCGGAGACTGGGGTAGAGTTCACGGTAGATGCCGAGCAACTCGGCGTAGATCGCACGATTGTTCGGGGAAGGGCTGTTCTCGCGGAGCGCTTTGCCGCTCATTGCGGCCGCGGCCTCGACGGCGGTCTCGTGAAGCCCGGCCCCGACAGCGGCGCAGATTGCGGCCCCGAGACTGGAGGCTTCCAGCGTCGTCGAACGGCGGATCGACCTGCCGGTGGCGTCGGCCATGATCTGGCACCAGAGATCGCTGGCCGCGCCCCCCCCGATGGCGACGAACTCCCTCACCGACGCACCGGTCGCGTCTTCGATCATGTCCGTCACCAACGCCTGTTCGAGTGCGATGCCCTCGAGCAGGGACCGATACAAGTGGCCCCGCCGGTGGAACCCGCTCAAGCCCACCCAGCATCCGCGCGCCAGCGGATCCCAGTAGGGAGTCATGACAGCGCCCCAGTACGGGAGGGCGAGGAGGCCGTCGCTGCCGGCGGTCACGGCTGCGGCTTCGGCCTCGAGCTGGAGGAGATCTGGAACACGCTGCGGACCTTGCCCGCACACCTCGCGGGCGAACCAGTCGATCAGAAACGCGCCGGCACGCAGGCTCGTTTCGAAGTAGTAACCGTCGCCGCTGCAGCTTCCCATCGTGCGCCAGGCGCGCCCAATCCGGTAGTCGTTCGAGTAGATGCCTCCGACCACCGCCGTCCCTAGATTCAAGTAGCCGCGATCGCGGCCGAGGGCGTTGACGCCCAAACCAGCCGCCTGCCCGTCGCCTCCGCCGGCGACGACCGGGGTATCGGGCCGCAGTGACGTCGCGGCGGCTGCCGACGTGCTGACCACGCCAATCACCGTTCCTGGAGACACCGCCGCAGGCAGCCGTTCCTCGGACAGGTCCAGGGCCCCGAGCACCTCCGGCGACCACGCCTTCCGCTCCATGTCGAACAGACCCAGCGGGTCGGCGCTGGCCCAACTCGTGCGGAAGCCGCCGGTCAACCGCCACGCGAGATACGCGTGGACGTCGGCGAACATCGCGGTGCGCCGAAACAGCTCGTGTTCGTGGCGCAGCATCCATGCGATTCGGAAGGCCACGGGCGCGATGTCGGGAGGCTTGCCGGTGAGCTGGTGGAACCGCTCGCCGCCAATGCGGCCGGTCAGCCAGGCCACTTCCTCACCGCAGCGTCGATCCAGCCAGACGATTGCCGGGCGAACGGACCGACCGTCCCCCGTCAGGGGTGCGAAGGTCTCCCGTTGGCTGGAGATGGCGATGGCCGCGACGGCGTCTGGGTCGACCTGCTGAAGCAGCTCGCGCAGAGCCTCGCAGGCGGAGCGCCACCAGTCTTCGGGATCCTGCTCGTAGCGGTCGGGCGCCGGACTGGAGAGCGGGACCGGGCTGCGTCCTCCTCCGGCGAGGGATCCATCCGGCCTCCAGGCAATCGCCTTGGTTGCCGTGGTGCTGCTGTCGAGCCCAATGACGATCTCTCTGTCGGGGTGCATTGCAGGTCCGGCACATGATAGCAGCGCGGAGAAGCGGACGCTCCCAGGATCGAGCGGGCCGAAGCAGCAACTGCGCCGACGGCGAGACCGGCTCCTCCCGCAGCGCCTCGACATGTGCTAATCTCCGTCCTCCGATGAACAGACGCACCTTCCTCCTCACCCCCATGGCGGCCGCTGCCGCCGCCGCCCCCCAACGGTCCGGCGTCGAGCCCGGCCGCGAGGCCCCAAGGGTCGCGGCGCCGACGGGCGCTCCGGGCGTCGCCATCCTGCTCGTCGACACCGACCGGGTCATCGCACCCATTGACAGGCGGATCTACGGGCACTTCCTCGAGCACATCAACCATTCTGTGGAAGACGGCCTTTTCGCCGAGCAGATCCAAGGCTGCGGATTCGAGGGCGAGGACTTTGTCACCTACTGGAAGCCGTTTTCGGACCGCGGCCGCGTCGAACTCGCGGAGGTGGACTTCAAGAACGGCAAGAAGAGCCTGCGCCTCCGCGCCGAGGGCGGCCACGCCGGTATCCGTCAGGGCCGCATCTTCGTGGACGCCGGCCGCGAGTACGACGGCTCCATCTGGATCAAGCGCGAGGCTGGCGCCCTGCGGGTGACCCTTCGCGTCGCGACCTCACAGGGCGCGCACATCGCCTCTGTTCCGCTCGCGGTCTCGGGTTCCGGCTGGCAGGAGGTGCCCTATCGCTTCACCAGCCCCGTGCGGGACACGCAGGCCACGGTGGAGATCGCGGCGACCGGCACGGGCTCGCTGCTCCTCGATTTCGTCTCGATGATGCGGGCGGACGTCCGCCGCGACGGCGCGCTGCGCCCGGACCTCCTGCAGGCGATTCGCGATCTCGCGCCGCCCTTCATCCGCTGGCCGGGCGGATCCTTCGCGTCCACGTACAAGTGGAAGGACGGCATCGGCCCCTATGTATCGCGTCGCTATCACCCCAACGTGATGTGGGGAGGCTACTCGGACTACTACGGCTTCGGCACGGAGGAGTTCCTCACCCTCTGCCGCAAGCTCGACTCCGAGCCCCTGATCGTGCTGGCCGCGCCGAGCACCGATCCCGACGCCGTGCAGTACGCGATGGACTGGGTCCATTACCTCAACGACCCGCCCACCACCGAACTGGGCCGCCTGCGCGCCGCGAACGGCCGCGCCGAACCCTACGGCGTCCGCTACTTCCAGATCGACAACGAGCCGATGAACAACGGCTTCACGCCGGAGAAGTACGCCGAGGTCGTCAACCTTTACGGCAGCCGGCTTCGGGCTGTCGCTCCCCAGGCGCGGATCGTCGCGTGCGGCCAGAAGCGCTCCAACGACATGATCTGGAGCCAGAAGGTGATCGACCTCGCCGGAGGGAACTTCGACATACTCGGCTGCCACAACTACGAGTACGAACCCGACGGCTTCGAGACCGGCCTGCGCCGCATTCGCGAGTACCTCGTCAAGCTGCGGGACTACATCCGCGGTTCGGCGAATCCCAGGATCGACCTCGCCGTTCTGGAGTGGAACCTGGCGCGCACGTACGACTGGCGCGCAGGGCTGCACGCCGCCGGCTCCCTCATGATGTACGAGGAGCTCAGCCCCGGCCTGACGATGACCTGCCCCGCCCTGCTCCTGCGAAACACGACGGACGACCCCACCTGGACGTCCTTCATCTACCACGACCACGTGTCCTGGTTCCCCGGCGGTGGCTATCCCGTAGAGAAACTCTTCCGCGAGCACTACGCCGAACGCTATCTCGCCTCGACAAGCGGCACGTTTCGCGACATCACGACCCGGAACACCTTCTTCGACGAGATCGCGACGATGAAGCCCGAATCCTGGCGTCCAGGCACGGTCGACGCCATCGCCACCGCCAGCGCCGACGCCCGCCGTCTCGTGATCAAGGCCGTGAACTACGAGCCGACCCGCAACACCCTGCTCGTGCGCCTTCAGGGCACCAAGGTCCCCGAGAAGGCCACCGCGACGCTGCACACCATCGGCGCCGGGTTGAAGGACGCGGCGTCCCTGGAGCATCCGGACGGGTTGACGCCCGTGAGTCGGTCGATCACCTACGCGACGGACCTCGCGGTGGACCTGGCCCCGCATACGGTCGCGGTGGTGGAGATTCGAGCAGCGTAACGACGTACGGGATCAGGCGGCCGGCGACCTCGTCGATCGTGCCGTCGCCTCGCACTGGAATGCTGAGCAGCAGGTTGCCGCATGGAAGTGAGCCTCCTGCGCGCGGCGCCGGCGCTCGCCTATGGACTCTGCCGGCCTCCGTCTCGGCTCGCGGCTATCGCCGCGTCCTCTGATACTGGTTGGGCGCACCCGGAGTCGGGACGCTTCCGACCACCGGCGCACCGCGATCGTGGGCGTTGGCCAGCGGGGCGAGCAGGGTGATGCCGGATCCAGACACTTGGGCGCCGGCCGCGTGCGCCCTCGCGAGCGGCGCGGTCACCGTGATCGTGGCGCTCCGCGCGGGCCCGCCGCCTGGACCGGGCCGGCCGCCGCGCGTGGTGGAGACGACCACGGCCGTCTCGCGAGCCGTGCCATCATCGATCGTGATCGCCTGGCCGGCCGTGAACCCCATCGTGTCGGTCACCGAGAGGACGGTCGCGCCCGGTGCCGCGGCGGCGTCGATCGCGGTGGCGCCTGCCGTACCCACCTCCGCGATCACGGCGGTCTCCAGCTGCGCCCCCGCGTCGACCATCACCGACTGGCCGGCCGCGAAGTCGGCCACGCTCGCCACCTTGATGTTGCTCGTGCCGGCCGGCGCCGCGGCCGACAGGCTCGTCGCAGCCTGCAGCAGGAAGTCGGTGCAATTGGCGTCCGCGTCGGCACCGTCGGGAAAGCGGCCGCGGCTGACGCCAGGGCCGGCGCCAGGCGCCGGCACCACGACGATGCAGCCGCCCTGGCGCTGGTCGCCCTCGAGCACGGCGACCTCCGGGCTGGCGATGGTCCCGTTGCCGCTCGAGTTGCTTTGCTGCGACCCGTACACCATCGCGTCGACGATCACCGCGCCGCTGGCGTCGAGCAGCGCGATCGAACCGGCCCTCGCCGACAGGCTGCCCCCGAACCACTGGTTCGGCGCCGGCGTTCCCTGGTACCCGGCGCTCGTCACCTGTTGGTTGGTCACGGGCGCGCCGTACGCGTGGCTCTTCGTCAGCGGGCGGTCGAGCGTGATGCCGCTGCCCAGCGCCTGCACCGCGTCGCCGCTGACGTGCGCGAACTTCGTGGCCGGCGACAAGCCGATCCCCGTGCCCACGCCGGACACGTCTATGCCGGACCTGTGATTCAGCCGGAGCGGTGCAACGAGGTCCACTCCGGTGCCGGCTGCGCCCGCCGTGCCGACGCTCGCCACCGTGACCCGTTCCTTGCGTCCGCCGGTGCCGATGGTGAGCGTGTCGCCGGCGGCCAGGTTGAAGGTGGCGGCCAGCTTGAGGTTGTCCGCGCCCGATACTGCCGGCGCGGCGAGCGTCGTCTGCGTGGCCGCCTTGCCCACCGCCGTCACCGCGGCCACCTCGTAGTGGCCGCCGATGTCGATGCCGACCTTCTGACCGACCTCGAAGCCGGCGGCGTTGGTCACCGGGACGTTGGTCGAACCGGCGGGAATCGTGAGCCACGGTCCCGTGGAGACGGGGATGAAGACGGTGGTCGACGGTGAGGCCGCCGTCCCCACGCTGACGATCGTCGGCGTCTCGCCGTCGACGTCCACCGACTGCCCGGTGGCGAGCCCGACGACGCTCCGGACGTTGATCGTGGCGTCGCCCGAATGCGCCGGGGCAGCCAGCCCCGAGCCGGAGAGGCCGAGGAGATAGAAACGGCCGCTCGCGAGTGTCGTCTTCTGCGGGATCGTCGCCAGCGTGACCGGCGCCCACTGGCTCTGGGTGTGGATCAACGTCCATCCGGACAGATCGACTGCGCGCTCCGACGCGTTGAAGAGCTCGATGAACTGGTCGGTCGGATTCGAACGGGTACCGAAGCGGACTTCATTGATCGTGATGGGGAGTGCGCTGCGCACCCTCTGAGTCGTCGTCTCGGACCCAGGCCGCCCCGTGGCCGGGTCCTTCCACGCGGCTCTGCCGATCATGTAACCGGCGGCGTTCGCCGGCGGCGGGCTGACGGTGAAGCGGGCACTGACGCTGGCCCCCGGCGCGACCGCGGCACCGGAGGGGGAAGGCGCGGCGTCGGTGCCTGTGCCCATCGCGGTCCACCCTGGCGGGAGCGAGAGACTCAACCTGAGGTCCGTCACCGGCGCGCCCGTCGTGTTGGTGAACCTCGCCGTCACCTCCTGCGTCGATCGCGGCCTGAACGTCCCGACCCGCGACAGGCCGATCCGCCGAACCTCGTAGCGGGCCGAGACGATGTTCGCCTGCACGGCGTCCGTGGTGGCGTCGGTCGGGTAGCCGGCCGTCATGACCCCCTCGTAGAAGGTCCCCGCCGAGCCATTCCCGTTGTCGCCGCCGGTGCCGAGCAGGACGGCCCCCTGCTTGTGCATCGGGAAGTAGTCGGCGTTGGTCTTCGAGCCGGGCCGAACCCCCTCGTAGAAGGTGGTCAGGGGCCCGCGCTGGGCGTTTCCGCCGCGGAGCTGCCAGCGGTTGCCGCCCCCGCCGTTCACGACGGCCGTCACGAACCGCCAGGAGTCGATCGTGGGATCAGCGGCGTTCAGCTTCGCCTCGTACCCGGAGAACAGGCCCGCTTCCATGTCGGCCATGATCCACGGGCCCGGGCCGTCGCCGCGCCCCCAGTTCGTGGACGTGCCGAAGTAGGTCGTTTCCATGGTGCCGGTGCCGACGGCGCGGCCGTTGGTGGACGAGTTGCCGTAGTCGAAGCAGCAGCCGTTGTCGTAGTGCGTGCCGTCGACGACGTAGTAGATGCCTTCCGGCTCGTCGTCGATCGGGAGGTCGGTGGCGTCGTTGTTCCGGAACCCCATGCCGGGCATGATGTAGACACCGTAGGCCTTGTGTCCGCCGATGGTAACGGGCGCCATGTCGGCGATCGGCTGCGTGTCGAATCCGCCCTTCGCGGGCCCCGGGAACAGGGGGCCGGGCGGCGCCTGGAGAAGGTGGTTGCCCTTGCCGGACTGGTCGTAGATGCGGTTGATGACGCAGATCGCGCTCGCGCAGAACGCGTCCTGGGCGGCCGCGTCGGCGTAACCGCCGGCGTCCGGGACCGGCGTTGCCGACGGCCGAACGACGCCGACGTCCAGGAGGCCGCCATCGGACTGTCGCTTCACCTGGTACAGCGGGCCGTTGTACGCGGCGTAGAGCGCGCGTGTCGTGCTGTGGGCGGCGACACAGGGCGTGCCGGCGGCCGCATACATGTCGCACGGGCCGTGCGGCCGCGGGGGCATCGGGCCCTGCCGTGCGCTCATCATCGACGCCCCGGTCGCCAGCGCACCGGCCAACGCGGCGACCGCCAACCTGCGCCTCTTGTTCATGGTGACTTCCGATCCCGCGAACGCGGCTGGTAGTATACTCCGGCGTGCAACCGCTTACGGCTCGCGAGCGTTCAACGATTGAGGGACGATCAACCTCGGCGCCGGCCGGCGCCTGAGCCGCTGGATGTAATCGCTTTCATTCGCGGTGGCGCGGCGGGCGGCCGGTTCCCGCAGCGACCACGAAGGGCCGACCATGAACCTCTGCCGCAAGGTCCACATCCTCGCCTTCTGCGTCGTGGCTCTCACGGCGTTCCCGGACGTGTTCGCCGCGGTCACCGGCGTGCCTCAGGCTGCCACGCCCGGCGGCGCAGCCCAGGCTCCCGCACCGACGAGCGCAGGTCGGGCAGGCACGCCCGACAATGCCCCTCGCACGATCGCGCCCTACTTCACGCCGGCGGCGCGCGTGCCCCGGGCGCCGGACATCGAGGGGTTCCTGCAGCGCTGGCTGCTGCTCGAGCCGATCGCCAAGCCGAACCGCACCAACACGGTGTTCACCGACAGCTACGTCCGCGCCGCGTTCGCCGCCGAGTACTTCCCCGGCCAGATGACCGTCGTGCCGAAGAACGGCGACACGGTGACGGTCGGTGGCCAGACGCTCGCGTGGCACGCCGTCGACTCCTCGGGTTTCAACGTGAAGCTCTTCCGCTTCGCCTACGGCTTGAACAAGACAACCTACGGGGTCATCTTCTGGGCCGTCACCGTCGTCAACAGCCCGCGGGAGCTGAAGGACGTCCGCATGGCCGTCGGCTCGAATTCTGCGTCGATGTGGTGGCTCAACGGCAAGGAAGCCGTGCTGCTCTCCGGCGACCGCCGGATGGTGATGGACGACGTCGTCTCCCCGAGACTCACGCTGAACAAGGGGCGGAACGTCATCCGGGGCGCCGTCATCAACGGGCCGGGCCTCAGTGACTTCTGCGTCCGCTTCATCGACGAGCGCGGCAAGGCGATCACCGACCTCACGCTGAACCTCGAACAGGCCGGGAACCAGTGAGTCATCGCATGCGTGGTTTCCATCGCCCCATTCCCGGAGCCTCTATGAAACGCTGTCTTCTCGTTGCCGCGGTGGCGGCGCTGGCCGCGGTCGCGGCCGTGACGCTCCACGCTCAGTCCCGTCCTGCCCCCGCGCTCAATGGCGAGCCCTACATCCACGACCCGTCGACCGTCACGTTCAGCGACGGGAAGTACTACACGTTCGGTACCGGCGGCGGTGGCCTGATCTCGGACGACGGGTGGACGTGGCGGGGCGGCGCGGTGCGTCCCGGTGGTGGCGTGGCGCCTGACATCATCAAGATCGGCAACCGCTACTACGTGACCTACGCCAAAGGCGGCGGCGGCCTGTCGGGCGGACATGCGAGCAACGTCTACGTCATGTGGACGAAGACGCTCGACCCGACCTCCCCCGATTTCGGCTACCGCGACGAGACGGTCGTCGCCTCGTCCGACGGCGTCGAGGACTGCGACGCGATCGACCCGGCATTCCTGCTCGACCCCACGACCGGCCGGCTGTGGCTCACCTACGGGACCTACTTCGGCTACATCCGCCTCGTCGAACTCGATCCCAGGACGGGCAAGCGCGTGGTCGGCAACAAGGCCGTCAACATCGCGATCGACATGGAAGCGACCGCGCTGGTGTATCGCGACGGCTGGTACTACCTGCTCGGCACGCACGGCACGTGCTGCGACGGCGCGAACTCGACGTACAACATCCGCGCGGCGCGATCGAGGAAGGTCACCGGACCCTACGTCGACAATGTCGGCATCGAGGCTCTGAAGGGCGGCGGCAAGCTCGTCGTCGCCGCCAGCGGCCGCTTCGTCGGCCCCGGCCACTTTGGCCTGCTCGACCTCGGCGACGGCGTGCAGAAGTTCTCCTGCCACTACGAGGCCGACCTGGATCGGAGCGGCCGCAGCGTGCTCGACATCCGGCCGCTGCTCTGGAAAGACGGTTGGCCGTATGCCGGCGACAACTTCCGGGAGGGCACCTACGAGATCGAGTCCGAGCGAAGCGGCTACGCGCTGGAGCTCGCCGTCGATTTCGTGCGGATGGCCTCGATGAGACGGGGTGGATTCGGCGCGCCCGCCGGCCCCGTGACGCCGGTCCCGGCCCAGGGCCTGGCCGAAGCGTCGAAGGACTGGCCGGCCGGCACGCTCGGCGTCCGCCTGGGCGATTTCATGTTCCGGCCGCACCAGAAGTGGACGATCTCGCCGGCGCCCAACGCCGGCGGCTACCCGGGCGCCCCCTACTTCAAGATCACGATAGCCGGCACCGAGCGCGCGCTGGCGGCCACCGCGGACGCGGAAGTCGTGGCGGTTCCGAAGTTCACCGGTGCAGCCGAGCAACTCTGGCGGATCGACCAGCTGATCGACGGCACCTACCGGATTTTGCCGAAGGCGGTCCCCGGATTCGAAGGAGCCGTTCGTGCTGGCGGCGGTGGCCCACAGCACGCCCACGCTCGCGAAGTTCGACTCCAAGAGCGACAACGGTCGCTGGAACTTCAGACAGCAGTAGAACGACGACAGGCTACGCCAGCAGGATCTTCCGCGCCTCCCCGTCTGGGTCGTCGACCATCCGGCAGACGTTGTCCAGGATCATGGTCTGGCACCGGTCGGGGTTGAACGGCGCCCACGCCATGCCCGGCTGGCTCGGGTTGCCCGTCCGCGCGAAGTTCGCCCAGGCTGTGGCCATCTTCTTCGCGAGCGCCTGGGCCTCGAGGGTGTGTCCCGTGCCCTGCGCGCAGCGCAGGGTGTTGTCGAAGCAGAAGGCGAGCTCGGCCGTGTGCCACGCGCCGGCGTCCTCGAGCATCGGCGACTGCCACGTGAAGTACCACGTGAAGACGGGCGCGGCCTTCTGCTTGTGCTTCATCGTGGCCATGCGCGTCACGTTGTTGCGCATCGTGAGACCGTTCAACCCGCCGCCGCTGCACATGTAGGAGAGCGTCCGGATGCTCTTCTTCGGATGCGCCTTCTTCAGCGCCGCGGCGAGCGCGGCGGCCTTCGCCTCGCCGTAGCTCCTCGTCAGCGTCGCCATCCACTCCGCCTCGGTGGGCCGCGACGACATCCGGTTTCCCTCTTCGCTCACCGAGCCGATCAACATCGGCACGTTCTTCGAGATCTCGGGTGCATCCTCGTAGAACGCGCGCATGGTGACGAGCCGGCCGTCGACGGTCGGCCCCCATCCCACCCGCGGCGCGCCGGTTCCGGGTGCCGGCGTCGGGCTCACGGGGCCCGTCGCCGGATTCATCTTCGCCACGACGGCGTTGCCGACCTCGTTCAGCCTGTCCCACGGCAGCTTCTGCAGCGCGGCCATGTCCTTCACGCCCAGTTCCGCGATCACCCGCTTCGCCAGTTCCCGGGACTGCTCGCCGCTCGGCGGGTTGCCGCCGCCGCCCGACTGCGGCGACGCGCGGTGAATCAGTCCCTGCGCCGACGGCATCCCGAGCAGCGTGGTCACCTTGGAGCCGCCGCCCGACTGGCCGTAGATCATCACGCAGTCCGGGTCGCCCCCGAAGTTCGCGATGTTGTCCCTCACCCACCGAAGCGCCGCGACGAGGTCGGTCATCCCGACGTTCACGGAGTCGGCATACGCCGAACCGCCGAACTCGGAGAGATCGAGGAACCCCAGGATGTTGAGGCGGTGATTGACGGTCACCGACACCACGTCGTGGTGCCTCGCCATCTGCGCCCCGTCCTGCGAGGCGAGCTCGTAGGCCGAGCCGAACGTGAACCCGCCGCCGTGGATGTAGAACATCACGGGACGCCTGCCGGTCAGGCTCGGCGTCCAGATGTTCACCTTCAGCATGTCCTCGCTCTGCCACCCGTCGGTCCACTGCTGGAGGAACGTCTGCTCGCTCGACCAGCTGTGGAGGCGCTGGGGACAGTTGGCCCCGTAGGTGAGGGTCGGGAGCTCGCCGTCCCACGGCTTGGGGGGCCTGGCCGGAAGCCAGCGGTTCTCGCCGCCGGTGTCCGCGCCGTACGGCACGCCCTTGAACGTGAAGACCCCGTCTTCCACGTAGCCGCGCACCTTGCCGTATCGCGTGTTCGCCACGGCGGCCCGGGGCGTGCTGCAGCTTCCCGCCGGCGGCCTGCGTGCGGCGGCAGCGGGAGCGGCCGGCTTGGCGCCCTGGAGCGCCTGCGCCGTGTCGGGCAGCGCGACGCCGAGGCCCGCGGCGGTGGACAGGCGCAGCACTTGGCGACGGCTCAGCGTGGAGTCACCCATTCTTCATTCTCCATTCGTCATTCTTCATTGCAGTACGCACTCGACCGTCCTGCCGTCCTTGCCGAGGCTCGCCTTCACGGTCCTGGTCTGGCCGCCGGCCTTCACCTCGATCTCGTAGTCGCCCAGGAACCCGCGCGTGGCGAAGGTGCCCTTCGCGCCGGTCTTGCCGTCCGCGTTCGTCCACCACTTCTTGAAGACCAGGTCCTGGTATACCTGGCCGTTGGGCTTGAGCGACCAGTCCCGCCGCATCATCGCGCCGCTCGGGATCCAGTGCGCGCCTTCCCAGAATCCCCACAGCATGAAGGCCTTCATCGACGGGTGGCTGAACATGTAGGTCATGAAGTCGCGCGTGTAGTCTGCCTGCGTGCCTTCGTCCGAGGTATTGATGTCGAACTCCGTGACCTCGAGTTCCTTGCCGAACGCGGCGAAGCGCTCCACCCGCTTGATCAGGTCGTCCATCCCCGTCACCCGGCTCGGGAAGTGGCTCTGGAGCCCGATCCCGTCTACCGGTGCGCCGGCGTCCAGCAGGTACTTGATGGTGGCCGCGTAGTCGTCCTGGTGCGCCTGGTCGTTGCCCTCGATGATGTTGAAGTCGTTGATGTAGAGTTTCGCCTCCGGGTCGCCGGCGCGCGCCGCCTCGAACCAGTCCACCATCACCTGGCGGCCGAGGATGTCCATGAAGTCGTGGTTCGTGAAGGTCTCGTTGATCACGTCCCAGTCGATGAGTTTCCCTCTCAACTCCCTGGTGGTCTCCGCGATGTGATCGAGGATCACCTTGGCGAGCCGAGGCGGGTCGCCCTTGGCGTCCACCGCTTCCTTGACGTTCGAGTTGTTCCAGGATGGCCAGACCAGGTTGTGGCCGCGGACGACCACGCCGTTCTCGCGCAGCCAGTCGATCACCTTGATGGTGGCCGGGCGGTTGGCGACGACGGACCACTGCGGCCACTTGTTCTCGTTCTCCATGACCGCGGCGTTGAAGTTCTTCAGGATCTCCTGCTTGTAGCGGTCCAGGATCTCGGGCGTCATGCGTCCGTTCGAAAAGCTGGACGCGTTGACCGCCGAGCCCCACAGGAACGCGTGCTTCTTCATGCGCACCGCCACCTGCGCACCGGGAACCGGCTTGCCCGCCGCGTCCTTCACGAGCACCGTGAGGTCGCCCTTGCGGACCTTCTCGATGCGCGCGTCGGCCGCCTTGCGCCACGCGGCGGTCGGCTCGCTGCCCTGGTACCCGAGCCTGGTGAACGGCAGGTCCGCCACCTTCCGGGTCGTGCCGTAGTCCAGCAGCTCGATGCCGCCGATCTCGACGGTCTGCGCCCGGATGCCGAGGGTGAAGGCGACCTCGGCCTCTCCCTTGGCGTAGTCGCGGTTCACGGCGAACGGGAAGGTGACCTTCTTCCACCCGGCGCCGGCCACCGCGGGAGCGTTCAACCCGCCACGTCCGCCGAAGCCGAACCCGCCGACGAAACCGCCGCCCGCTGCTGCGCCCGCGCCCCGCGGCGCGCCGGCGGCCGGCGGCGCGCCGGCTGCCGCACGCGGCTGGGCGCCGGCCGGCGGGGGTCCGCCCGCTCCGGGTGCTCCGGGCGCGCCTCCCCTGGCTCCCCTGAGGCCAGCGGGCATCGGAGCGCGGAACACGGCATCGAGCGTCGCCTCGCCGGGAGCGCCGGACCGCATCCAGAACGAGATCATCAGCACGCTGCCGTTGGCGATGGCGGCATCGACGGGCGTGGAAATCGTCACCTGCTGCGATCGCTCCGGCTTCTTCGCGACCTCGATGCGCAGGGCGCTCTTGAACACCTGCCCCGTCACCGGCGTCGTCGACATCCTGGCGAAGTCGCCGGCGCCGTCGCTCAACTTGAACGCCGCGGCTCCGTCGGCCGGGAGCAGGTTCTTTCCCGATGGTTCGGCGGCGTAGGCCGCGCAGGCCGCCACCGCGACGATGCCGAGCAACATCGAGAGTGTTCGCTTCATGATCCTCGCCCTCCTGCGGGGCCGCCGAACCGGCCGGCTCCGGACATCGAGATCTCGAACGACACGGGCGCAACGAGCCGCGCGGGACACGCGGGGGGCCTCCACGGGGGCCGATCCGGCGCCGGCACGCGACAGGCGAAGACGACGCGGACGCGGGGCGCGTCGCTTCGACCGGCGGAATCGGGCCGCATTCTACCATGGGATGTAAGCGCTTCAATCGCCGGTCCGGTCGATCCGCGGCCGTCTCTGCCGCCCGGCGTTGACGCGACGCGCTGAAAGCGTTTACAGTCTTCACGCTGTCGCCGCGGCACATCTTCGAATCACCGGGAACGGCCCACGAGTGGCTCACCTGGCGCCGCTCGTTCAGCGACTTCGCGCCGCGTGTGTTCACGCAGGAAACAGGAGATCAGATGAAGGGTCGTGTGAACGTTCTCATGAGCAGCGTGGCGCTCGCGGTCGCCGTGACCGCGGCCCCGGTCCTCGCGCAGCCGCCGCAGGCCCCGGCCAACGCCCCGGCCGCTCCCCAGGTGGCTGGGGTCAACGACTTCAAACCCTCGTCGGCCAATCAGCCAGGCAGCGAGTACCCCCAGGTCAACTCGGAACGCCGGGTCCGCGTTCGCATTTCCGCGCCGAAGGCGCAGAGCGTGATGATCGACATCGGCGCCGTCCGGTACCCCTTGACGAGGGGGGAAGACGGGGTGTGGATCGGCGACTCGGCACCCCAGGACGAGGGCTTCCACTACTACCAGCTGTGGATCGACGACGCGAAGGTGCCGGATCCCGGGAGCCTGTACTACTACGGCGCCAGCCGCTGGGGCAGCGGCATCGAGGTGCCGGCGGCGGACCAGGACTTCTACGCGCTCAAGAACGTCCCGCACGGGCAGGTTCGCCAGGTCATCTACTACTCCAAGGTGAACAACACCACGCGGCGCTGCTTCATCTACACGCCCCCCGACTACGACAAGGACACGAAGACGCGGTACCCGGTGCTCTACCTGCAGCACGGCGGCGGCGAGGACGAGACCGGCTGGCCGTCGCAGGGCAAGACGAACCTGATCATGGACAACCTGATCGCCGAGGGGAAGGCGAAGCCGTTCATCATCGTGATGGACAACGGGACGTGGCGGATGCCCGGGCAGGCGCGCGCCGGCGCGCCGCCTGCCGGGGCCGCGCCGGCAGCGGCCGGGCAGCGGGCGGCTGCGCCACCTGCCGCCGGCGCGCCCGGACAACGCGGGGCCGGCACCCCCGGTCAGCGCGGGGCCATGGCGCTGCCGGCGGGCTGGGCCGACGGCTTCAAGAACACGCTGCTGCAGGACATCATCCCGATGATCGATTCCTCGTTCCGCACGATCCCGGACCAGGCGCACCGCGCGATGGCCGGCCTGTCGATGGGCGGCATGCAGACCAACGCCATCGCGATGGAGAACCTCGACGTGTTCGGGTGGGTCGGCCTCTTCAGCGGCGGCACCGTGGGCGACCCGGCGACGGCGCACAACGGGGTGATGGCCAACGCGAAGGAGTTCAACAAGAAGATGAAGCTGATCTTCCAGAGCTGCGGATCGAAGGAACGGCCCGAGGGCGTGAAGGCCAGCTACGACCAGCTGAAGGCCGCCGGGATCAACACGGCGATGTACGTGTCCGAGGGAACGGCGCACGAGTGGCAGACGTGGCGACGCAGCCTCCACGAGTTCGCGCCGCTGCTGTTCAAGTAGGGCGGGTCCGTAGGCCCGCCGATCCGTGTGGTGGAGCACCTCTATGCGGCGATCCATGCTCGCGGTTGCGTTGTTCGCACTGTTCCCAGCCCTCTCGACCGCAGCCGACCTCGCCGTCAAGGTCGAGGGCGGCATGATCCAGGGCGTCGCCGAGGGCGCACTCGGCGTTTACAAGGGGATCCCCTTTGCGGCGCCCCCGGTCGGGGACCTTCGGTGGAGGGCGCCGCAGCCGGTCGTCGCGTGGTCCGGCGTGCGCACCGTGGACAAGTACGCCCCGGCGTGCATGCAGGCGGGCAGTCCCCCGCCCGGCGGCCTCAGCGAGGACTGCCTCTACCTGAACGTCTGGACGCCGGCGAAGTCGCCGTCCGAGAAGCTGCCCGTTCTCGTCTGGATCTACGGCGGCGGCTTCAACGGCGGCGCCACGTCGATACCGATCCACGACGGCGCGAAGCTGGCGAAGCGCGGCGTCGTCCTCGTCAGCATCGCCTACCGGGTGGGCGTGCTCGGGTTCTTCGCGCATCCGGAGCTGAACGCGGAAGCGCCGTCGCGCACGTCGGGCAACTACGGCCTGCTCGACATGATCGCCGGCCTCCGCTGGATCTCGCGCAACATCGCGGCGTTCGGCGGCGACCCGGGACGCGTCACGATCTTCGGCGAATCCGCGGGCGGGATCGCGGTGAGCATGCTGTGCGCGTCGCCTCTGGCCAAGGGCCTGATCCATGGCGCCATCTCGCAGAGCGGCGGCTCGTTCGGCCCGAGCAGCAAGAACCCGCAGCCGGGCGAGAACATGCGCCTGTTGGCGGACGATCAGGTGTCGGGCGTCGAGCTCGCCAAGGGACTTGGCGCGAGTTCGATCGGGGAGTTGCGCGCGCTGCCCGCGGAGAAGATCCTCGGGGCCAGGCGCGGCGGCGGCGGGATGGCGTGGCCGATCGTGGACGGCTACGTGGTCCCGGGCGATCAGTACACGCTCTACGAAGCCGGCCGCTTCAACGACATGCCGATCCTCGTGGGCTACAACTCCGACGAGGGCCTCAGCTTCACGCGGGTCAGGAAGGCCGAGGAGTACGCGGCCGGCGTGCGCGAGCGCTACGGCCCCTTCGCCGACCGCCTGCTCGCCGCCTATCCCGTTGCCGGTGAGACCGTCCCGAAGACGGCGCGCGACCTGGCGCGCGATTCCGCGTTCGGCTGGCACACCTGGTCGTGGGCACGGCTGCAGTCGGCCCGCGGCACGGGCAAGGCGTATCTCTACTACTTCGACCAGCATCCGCCGCGTACGCCGGGCACTCCCGAGGCCGACCACGGCACCGCGCACGGCGCGGACGTGGCATACGTCTTCGAGAACCTCCCGGGCACGGCAACCGCCGACGACCGGCACATCTCCGACACCATGGCCGCCTACTGGACGAACTTCGCGAAGCGGGGCGACCCGAACGGCGCGGGCCTGCCCGCGTGGCCGGCATTCAGCGACGCGAATCCCACGGTGATGTATCTCGGCCCGACGGCCCGCACCGGGCCGGTGCCAAGCGCCGAGGCGCTGAAGGTGCTGGACCAGTACTTCGCGTGGAGACGGACGCCGGCGGGGGCTCGGTGAAGACAGGCAGAATGCAGATGGTCGGACTACTTACGGAGGCTCTGTAAGTACTACCTGGCGGGCACGTGGAACGACCACAACCACCTGATCGAAAACATCCCCCGCCGCTACAACGTGCCTACCAACCAGACGCAGCTGCTGGTCGCCGACACGCCTGAAGGGCCCTACAGGCCCCTGGTGCCCGAGTTCGAGTTCTGCCTCGGCCCGGCCGACTGGGACATCATCGACGGCACCATGGCCTACATGCCGCTCTCGAAGGACCTCACGCGTCGGACTGCGGAGCCCACCACCATCTTCCGGGCCAGCGAGGCGCCGTGGTCGAAGGAGATGAACAGCATCGGTGAAGCGACATTCGGCCTGAAGATGCCGGGGTGGGTGACCGACGGGCCGCGCAAGCCGCAGATGTGGGACGTCGACGATTCGGGTGACACGCTGCTGCTCAAGGACAGGTACCGCTTCTGAGGCAGCCAGCCGCGCCCGGCTACGCCGCCGCCGGCGCTCGCATCGGCATGGCGTGTAGAATATGGTGGCCCCTCCTGGAGGACTCGAACTCATCACCGTGAGAGACCCTATGACTTCATCGAGATCGACCGTGCTGAGAGCCCACCGTTGGCATGTCGTCGTCGCGCTGCTCGTGGGCGTGCTGGTCGCGGGGGTGTTCGCGCAGCCGCCGCAGCGCCAGGCGGCGCCCAAGGGACCGTGGATGGACAAGACCCTGCCGCCCGATCAGCGGGCGGACATGGTTGTCCAGCAGATGACGCTGGACGAGAAGATCTCGATCCTGCACGGGCGCGGCGGATTCCAGGCCGAAGGCGCAATCTCGAACGGGGGCGCGGGAGTCGTCCAGGGGGTGCCGCGGCTCGGATTGCCGCCCATACAGCTCGCCGACTCGGCCGTCGGCGTGCGTGCGGCGGCCGAGCGCGGCCGCTACTCCACGCTGCTGCCGTCGACGATCGCCCTGGCCGCCGCGTGGGACATGAATCTCGCCTACGAGTACGGCGAGGTGATCGGACGCGAGCTTCGGGACCAGCAGTACCAGGCGTCGCTCGGCGCCGGGGTGAACCTCATGCGCGAGCCGCGCAACGGGCGGAACTTCGAGTACGCCGGCGAAGACCCCGTCCTCGCCGGGAAGACGGTCGCACAGCTCGTCAAAGGCCTGCAGAGCCAGAAGGTCATCGGCGACATCAAGCACTACGCCCTCAACGACCAGGAGACCGGGCGGAACATCGGCGACGTGAAGATGAGCAGGCGCGTCATGCGCGAGACCGACCTGCTGGCCTTCGAAATCGCCATCCTGGAAGGCCAACCCGGCATGGTGATGTGCGCCTACAACAAGGTCAACGGCGATTGGGCCTGCGAGAACGACTACCTGCTCAATCAACTCCTGAAGAAGACCTGGGGCTTCAAAGGAGCCGTCGTATCAGACTGGAACGCCACCCACAGCACCACCAAGGCCGCCATGGCCGGGCTGGACTGCGAGCAGCCGGGCGCTGCCCCCGAGCGGGCGCGGTTCGGCGCCGCGCTGAAGAAGGCGGTGGAAGCCGGCGAGGTGCCGATGAGCCGCATCGACGACATGGTGCGGCGAATCATCCGCACGGCATTCGCGGCAGGAGTCGTCGACGACCCGCCGCTCGGCCGGGTCGTGGATCCGTTCAAGGGCGCCGACAGCGCGCAGCGAATCGCGGAGCAGAGCTCTGTGCTGCTGAAGAACGCGAACGCACTGCTGCCGCTGGATGCCGCCCGCGTGAAGTCGATCGCGATCATCGGCTCGAAGGCCGACACGAGCGTCCTGTCGGGCGGCGGCTCCGCGCAGGTCGATCCTCCGGGAGGAGGTCCGAGCCGGTTCGGCGGCCCCGCTGTCTGGTTCCCCAGCTCGCCGCTGAAGTCCGTCCGGGCCAAGGCACCGAGGGCGAAGGTCGAGTACCACGACGGCGCGGACGTGAAGGCGGCGGCCGCCCTCGCGAAGGCCTCCGAGATCGCCATCGTGTTCGTGAACGAGCCGACCAGCGAAGGGCGCGACATGCCGACGCTGAGCCTGTCGGGGAACCAGAACGACCTGGTCAGCGCGGTCGCCGCGGCGAACCCGCGAACGGTTGTCGTGCTGGAGACCGGCGGGCCGGCGGCCATGCCCTGGATCGACAGCGTCGCCGCCGCCATCGAGATTCGGTACCCCGGCATCAGGGGAGCCGAGGCCCTGGCCAACATCCTGTTCGGCGACGTCAACCCGTCGGCCAAGCTGCCGGCGACCTTTGCGAAATCAGACGCCGACCTCCCGCACCCGGTGATCTTCGGATCCGCTCCGCGGCCGACGACACCCCCCGCGGCCGCGCCGGCGGGCGCGGCGGGCGCGCCACAGCCGCGGTTCCAGATGACGCCGTTCGACATCGACTACACCGAGGGTCTGAAGGTCGGCTACAAGTGGTTCCAGGCCGAGAACAAGCAGCCGCTGTTCTTCTTCGGTCACGGCCTCTCGTACACCACGTTCGCCTACTCGGGTCTGAAGGCCGCGATCGACTCGGTGTCGTTCACGGTCCGCAATACCGGGAAGCGCGCCGGAGCGGAGATCGCACAGGTCTACGCGGGCCTTCCGGCGGCCGCCAACGAGCCGCCCAAGCGCCTGGTCGCGTGGGAGAAGGTCCAGCTGGCGCCCGGCGAGTCCAGGACGGTCACCGTGAAGCTGGAGCCGAAGTTCCTGTCGGTCTTCAACGAGGCGAAGGACGACTGGGAGCTTCTCCCGGGCGAGTACCGCATCTTCGTCGGGGGTTCATCGGACGGCACACCACTGAGCGCCTCGGTGAGACGCTGACCAGCCGGCGGAGTGACTGCGACGCCGGGACGGCCGTTCTGGGGCGAGTCGGCTCAGCGCGACCTTTCGAGGAGCCTCAGGTCGATCGACTCCCCCATCAGCCGGTAGCCCAGCGTGTTGGGGTGCACGAAATCCGCGGTCAGGTCGGCACGGATGCGCAGAGGGTTCTGCGGATCCTGCACGACCTTCTCGAAATCGATCACGCCGTCGAATCCCTCGCCGCCACGGATCCACGCGTTCACCGCTTGTTGCGTGGCGATGTTCGCCGGCGTGTCCTTGACGGAGTTCTGGATCGGCAGCAGCGTGGCGATGAGCACCCTGATCCCCCTGGTGCGGGCCCTGGCGATGGCGGCCTTGTAGGCGTCGATCAGCACCGTTGCCCCGACGTGCTCGTAGCTGATGTCGTTGATGCCTTCCATGATGATCACGTGCGTGACGTTGGGCCGTTCGAGCACGTCTTCCTCGAAGCGTTGGGTGCCGGTCGGCCCTGCCTGAGCTGCGGAGACGAAGCGATTCGAACCGATGCCCATGTTGATCACGGCGACCGGCGCGCCGTCTGAGGATGCCGCAAAGCGCCTTGACAGAACGTCTGGCCAGGATCCGTTGACATCCGTATCCGACGCCGCCCCGTCGGTGATGGAGTCGCCGAGCGTGACGATCACGCGGCTGTTCGCGGGTGCCAGGACCTGCAGACCCGACACGAGATACACCTGGTCGATGATGTCGCCGCTTCCCCGGCCGTCGCGTGCCGCCGGCGGCGCGCCTGACGACATCGACGCGACGCCCGTCTGGTCGCCAGGTCCGAGGTAGCCGGTCTTCAGGCCCGTGCGGTGGAAGCCCGTCGGCCGGCAGGACCCTGGGATGAAGACGCTGATTGCCACGTCGGTGTGCTGCCTGACCGCCAGCGGGACCCGGTCGCTCCACAACTCCGCGCCGGGTTGGATCGTAACCGTCGTCTGCCCGCTGAAGGTGAGCGTGCGATCCGTGGCGGGATCGATGGCGGCCCCCATGCTGCGCAGCGCAACATGCGCGCCCCCGACAGCCAGCGGCACGTTCGTGTACTTGTTGGTGAACTTGACGCGCGCCTGTGTACCACCGAGCGTGGCGAAGACGTTCAGTCGCAGCGTCTGGTTCTCGAAGGTCCGGGACGACTGAAGCGTTCCGTTGACGGTGGTCGGCGTGTAGCTGACGGCCCAGGCGTCTATCCATCTGGTCTCGCTGCCGGGGGCCTCCGCCGCCCTGGCCCGTCCGAGTTGCGCCTGAATGGGCGTCGCGGCCCCGGAGGCGGGTGTGAGCGTCGCACCTCCAACGGCGAATGCGCTCACGAACATCACGAGAACGGCGACGCTGGCGCGCAGACGAAGCACAGAGACCTCCGGGCGTTGTTCCTTGACTGTCTGCCGCATCGCAGGTCCGGCACATGATACCAGCGCGGAAAGGCCGGCGCCCCCAGGACCGGTTCACTGGGGTTGCGTTGACATCTTCGCTAAGGGGTCCCCAACGGGGATACGATACGAGGAACCGTGGCCAAAGCCTCAAGGGACTTTCAGATCTTCGCGAAGCCGGCGGGTGCGATCTGCAATCTCGACTGCAGGTACTGCTACTACCTGGACAAGGCGGAACTGTATCCCGATGCCCGCGCTCCCCGCATGACCGATGCGGTGCTCGAGGAGTACATCGTTCAGCACATCGCCGCGTCCAGCGGCCCTGAAGTCAGCTTCTCCTGGCATGGCGGCGAGCCGACGCTGCTCGGCGTCGACTTCTACCGGAAGGCCGTCGACCTGGAGCGCAAGCACAAGCCGGCCGGGTGGGTGGTGCAGAACGGCATGCAGACCAACGGCGTCCTGATTGACGAGGAATGGGGACGCTTTCTGGCAGCCGAGCGTTTTCACGTCGGCCTGAGCCTGGACGGACCCGCCGAGTTGCACGACGCCTACCGGGTGAACAAAGGGGGGCAGCCGACGCACCGGCAGACCATGCGCGGCTACGAGATTCTGCGCGGAAGCGGCGTCTCGCTCGACGTTCTCTGCGTCGTGCACAGCCTCAACGTCAAGCACCCGCTGGCCGTCTATCGCTTCTTCCGCCGGATCGGCGCCCGCTATCTGGGCTTCCTTCCAGTCGTGGAGCCGGCGCCGGGGACCGACCGCGGCGTGAGCGAGCACACGCCTTCAGCGGAGGAATTCGGAACGTTCCTGTGCAAGATCTTCGACGAGTGGATCGAGCGGGACGTGGAGCGGATCGGGGTTCAGTACTTCGAAGAAGCCGCGCGGCCGGCGGCCGGGCTGGACCACTCGCTGTGCATCTTTCGCGAAACGTGCGGCCAGATTCCCACCGTCGAGCACAACGGCGATCTCTTCTCCTGCGATCATTACGTCGACCGCGAACACCGGGTCGGCAACATCCACCAGACGCCGCTGGCCGAGATGCTCGACAGCGCGGCGCAGCGGGCCTTCGGCGACGCCAAGCGCGACGCGTTGCCTCGTTACTGCCGGGAATGCGACGTGCTGGCCATGTGCCACGGCCACTGCCCGAAGTACCGCTTCATTCGAACTCCGGACGGAGAGCCGGGGCTCAACTACCTGTGCGCGGGGTTGAAGCGGTTCTTCCTGCACGGCCGCGAGCCGCTGGCGAGGCTCCTGGCAAAGGGACGCGAGCCGGCGGCGGCGGCGATGCGAGTTTCCGCAGAGGCCGGGCGGAACGATCCATGTCCGTGCGGCAGCGGCAGGAAATTCAAGAAGTGCTGCGGCGCCGCCTGAGGCCGCCTTCGTGGGCGCCCGGCCCATCCGTGTCCCGGGACGACGAACCATCCCGCCTCGGCCGGTGCTAGAATGCGCTCGAGAACGGCAGCGAAGGCATCATCCGGGATGAATCACACAAGGGAGAGCAGGACCATGAGTACGCTTTCGAGAAGGCACTTCTTGGGACAGAGTGCGGCCGGAGCAGCTGCGATCGCCTTGGGGGCGCGGGCTGTCGAGGCGCAGGATTGGGCCAAGGCGATGCTCGACAAATCGCCGCGCAAGAAGGAGTGGGTGACGGTCAAGAACGGCGCCAGGACCGTCGATTCCTTCGTCGCCCACCCGCAATCGGCCGCGAAGGCGCCCGGCATCGTGGTCATCCACGAGATCTTCGGGATGACCGACTGGGTGCAGAGCGTCACCGACGAGTTCGCGGCCGCCGGCTGGGTGGCCATCGCGCCCGACCTGCTCTCGGGCATGACGCCGGACGGCAAGCCCGCCCGGAACCTGCCGATGAGCGGCGCGGGCGACATGATCAGGAAGCTGCCGCCGGACCAGGTCACAGCGGACCTCAATGCCTGCGTCGACTACGTGAAGGGGCTTCCTTCCTGCAACGGCAAGGTCTCCGTGGTCGGGTTCTCGTGGGGCGGCAGCCAGTGTTTCCGCTTCGCGACGAACCGGAAGGACCTGGCCGGGGCGTTCGTGTTCTACGGAAGCGGTCCGGATGCGGCCGACATCCCGAGGATTCAAGCGCCGGTCTACGGATTCTACGGCGGCAACGACGCGCGCATCGGGGCCTCGGTTCCCCCGACCCAAGAGCAGATGAAGGCGGCGAGCAAGGTCTTCGAGCCGGTCACCTACGAGGGCGCCGCGCACGGCTTCATGCGAAGCGGCGCGGACCCGAACGGGCCGGAGGCGGACAAGAAGGCGCGCGAGGCCGCCTGGGGCAGGCTGAAATCGCTCGTCGCCAACCAGAAGTAGGCTGGCCGCGGCGAGCAGCTGTTGTGAGCCGAACGGCCCTTCGGATCGGCGGGGTCGTGGCCCCGGGGCTTTACTGCTTGTGTGCCGGGCCCCGGGAAGATCGCCAGGCAGGTCCGCTCCGGAGTTCGTCGGTGCCCGCAAGGACACGGGCGCCGCACCGCATCTGGAGGATCAGCGGACCACCGAGAAGCGGCTGGTGATGGTCATCGTCCCGACGCCGCTCTTCGTTCCCGCGACGAAGACGCTGTAAGTCTGAGCAGTCGTCCCGGCGCCAACGTTGCGGCTGATAGTCATGTTGATCGTGTCCGAGACGGATTCAACGTCCCGCTGTCGCCCATCCGAGCAAGAGAACCCGTACACCCCTTCAGCAGGGGAACTGGCGTTGAGCGAGATGGTGTTCGAGCCTGCTGTCCCGGTGTAGTCCGTCGGAAGCCCCGAGACCGGAGCGGTGGAAACGGCGGTGAGGGCGCTTCCGATCTGCGTCACTTCCAGGGCAAACGTCGTGTCGCCGCCGCCCATCGAGGCGAGTGTCGCGCCAACGCACTCTCCACCGGCAACGGACGTGCGCTGATCGACGCCATTCCACTCTCCCGCCGCCTGCGCGACGACGGGCGTTGGCGTCGGGGTTGGCGTCGGCGTTGGCGCGGTGGGGCTGCCGCCTCCTCCGTCATTGCACGCGGCGCCACCCAATACGGCGACGGCGACAGCGAGCGCGGCGATCTTGAGGGCACGCATGAACCACATCCTTCCGACAACCGGTTTCGAGGAACGTTGCGCGATTCGACGGCCCCCCGCGACTGACCGGTTGCGCCTTGAAGGAATACTAGGCCCGGAACGATGGGGGCGTCTGTACGGTAATGCACACGGGCGGGCGGGCGCGGCCAGGTTTCCTAGACACTACAGGACCGCGAGAGTGGCCTGAATCCGGACACTCTCTGGGCCACGTTGTCGGGTTTCAGAACCCTTTCTCCCAGCCATTCGACGATCCCGCCTTGCCGCCACGGCCGACCTCCGGCGGCGCGCTTGCGTGCGGCGTGCGGCGGTGCGACTCTCGGGCATCCAACTCCAAGCTGCCGGTCCGCGGTTCTCGCTGGAGAGAGCCATGCGAACAACGAGACAGGCGGGGCTTGCCGTCTTCGCCTCGATTCTCACGTGGGTCGGGCCGTTCACGCGCATGGCGTTCGCGCAGCCCGCGCCGCAACCGGCACCGGTGCGGCCAGTGACCGAGATGCTGCATGGCGTGGCGGTGACCGATCCGGTACTGGTGGATGGAAGACAGCGGTCAGGAACTGACTGACTGGATGAAGGCGCGGGACGCCTATACGCGCGTCGTCCTCGGTCGCATCCCTAGCCGGGAGCAGCTGCTGAACGAGCTGCGGGCGCTCCGGCGTCGCTTGACTGCCGATCAGGAAGCCCTGGCCTGCGTCCCCGACGACGATTCCGACGCGCCCACCGTAGGCATCGAGGGGCGGTCGTTGCTCGGGCGCCTCTTCGGGAGGCGCTAGCCGTCTCCATCCCGGCCGGCGCCTACCGCATCCTCGCCAGCAGCTCCCCGTAGGTTGACACGTCGCCGCGGGCGACATCGGCGAGCAGCGGCTCGATCGGATCGGGCCACAGCGCGCCGGAAGACCCGCCGCCCCGCGTGCCGCCGCCGCCGCCAAAGAAGCCGCGACCGAAGCCCGAGAAGACGGACCGGACCAGGATGCTCCGGGTGTCGGTTGGCAGCGCCGACAGGTTGTCGTAGAACTTCTGCCAGCCTTCACCCCTGAACAAGTACATCTCGACGTTCGAGGCGTAGAAGACCGCAACCGTCAAGCCGTGCGCGCGCAGGAACGCGCCAACGCCAACGAGCGCCCGGCTGCCCGAGAAGTCGCCGACGACCGGCACGATGAGGTTCCGGAGCTGGAGTTCGCGAACCCTGCGGTAGGCCTCTTCGCTGGCCAGGTAGCTCCCGGCCAGCGCGTCACCGTCCGTCATCAACTCCGCATAGGTCGGGAATGGCCGGCCCCCGCGGGACGAACCGAACGAGTAGCTGATACCGGGGCCGGCCACGAAGAACGCCTCGTAGATTCGCGCGATCGCGGCGACATCGGCGTCGTTCGCCGGCCAGCGGTGCCGTCCGCTCAACTCCGCGCGCACCGCCGCGAGGTTCGCCTCGAACACTTCGCGGCTCGGCCTCCCGACGCCCGCGGCCTCCAGCAGGTCGTTCGCGCTGGACTCCGCGCGAAGGTGCTTTGAGAGCGGTCTCGAGAACAGTCGCGACAGGAACTCGGCCCGCGTCGTTGAAAGCTCGAAGAGCGCCTTGTAGAGCAGGTGGAGCATCGCGTTGTCGCGCCGGATGTCCACGATGAACGCCACGCGAGGCCCGAGCGCCGAGATGTAGGAGAAGTTCTGCTCGGGGCCGACGCCGATGTAGGCTGCGCCCGCCGACGCACGCCGGGCGACCTCTGGCAGCACCGCGGAAAGGCCGCGCTCGTTGGAGACGAGGTTGTCGGATCGGAACGTGCCCGCCGGCTCCGACAGCCCGGCATGCAGTCGCCAGAACTCGGCGTCGTCGAGGCGATCGGGCGGTGCGCCGCGGCCGGTCCTGATCGGAAGACACGACAGCGCGAGCAGCAGTTGGACGGCGCAGGCGACGACGAGGACCCGTCGGGATGTCATAGGCGGTCGCCGGAACGGCCAGCCGTCAGTCTATCCCGAAGGGTATACTGTCGGGCGGATCGCCATGGCGCATTCTTTCCGACCGGCAGTCGTAGCCGCCCGTCGACGGTGGGCGATGTGGTGGCCGGTCGTGTCGGCGCTGCTCCTCCCGCTCCCTGCCGCGGCCCAGGGCAGCGACGCCGTCTACGAGGTTCGCAGCCAGTACCAGACCATCACCGTGGTGGACATGCCGAGCGGCTGTCGCCGGATGATCTTCGACCGGGGAGTCCGCGGCTTCGGCGCGGTGCAATCCGAGATGGACCTGGCCAACCCGGACGTACCCACCCTGTCCTACGTGCGGCACGTGATGGTGGCGCTGCCGATCGTGCCGCGGCCCCGGCGCATCCTGGTGGTCGGCCTCGGCGGTGCGTCGATCCAGCGGTTCGTGCGGAAGCTCCTCCCGGAGGCAACCATCGAGACCGCCGAGCTCGACCCCGCCGTCCGCGACGTGGCGGCGAAGTACTTCCACTTCCGAGAGGACGCGCGCCAGGTCGTCCACATCGGCGACGGGCGGGCGTTCATCGAGCGGTCGCCGCAGAAGTACGACCTCATCGTGATCGACGCGTTCTCGGCGGCGTCGATCCCGTATCACCTGACCACGCGCGAGTTCCTGCAGGCGGTCAGGGGCCGCCTGGCCGACGGTGGAATCGTGTGCGCGAACCTCTGGGAGTCCGCGTCCAGCTTCTGGGACGTGGTGAAGACGTACTCGGTCGTCTTCCCCGAGCTTCGCCTCGTGAGATGCGCCGGCTCGGGCAACACCCTGGTGATTGCCTGGCCCGTGAAGGCGGGTGTCACGGTGGAGGACTGGACGCGGGCGGCAGCCGCCTTCGAGAAGGCTCACCCGACCGGCCTGGAACTCCCGAGCCTGATCCTGAGAGGCACCGAGGAGACGGCCACCATCCCGGACACCGCCGTGGTGCTCGTGGACAAGGAAGACCGGCAGGCGCCGCCTCACCACCAGGTGCGAGCCCGGTACTCCCGGTAAGAGTCCCCGAACGCTCGGGCCAGCACCTTTGCTTCACGGGCTGCCGCCCACGCGTGAACGGCGACAAGCGCGAGCCAGGCAGCGACCAGCCAGTCTTGGCGGATCGCGATGACCAGGCCGAGCAGCGCAACGTCGAGGAAGAAGAACAGCGGGTGGGGGATCTTCGAGTAGATGCCGCGCGTCACGAGCGTCGTCGCCTTGGGCCGGACAGAGAAGGCGCTGCCAAGCTGAATGCGGGACACGAGCATCAACGGGATCGCGACGGCAATCAGCGCCCCACCGATCAGCAGATCCTGCTGCGCGCTGTGGTGGGTGATCAGCACCAGCGCGCCGGCGGCCGACAAGAAGACGACAAGCACCAACACTGCCTTCTTCATCCTGGCCTCCTCGGGTGGCGCCTGCCCGTCCGGCGGTCAGGCCCCGTCGCCGAGCGTGTGGTTCTGCATGGCCCCGCATCCCTTTGCTAGGGGGCGTCCGCGTCCCACGGGACGCCATCCTGACGGAGTGTCGCGATGTCCCGCGTCGGCGCGTTGCCAAACAGGCGGGTGTACTCGCGGCTGAACTGCGACGCGCTGAGATAGCCCACCTGGCGCGCCGCGCCGCCCGCGTCCAGCATGCGCGACAGCATCAGGCGTCGTGCTTCCTGGAGGCGCAGCACCTTCTGGTACTGGAGAGGCGTCATGGTGGTGACCGCCTTGAAGTGCTGGTGGAACGACGACACGCTCATGTGGACGAGATCGGCCAGGCCTTCGAGCGTGATCGGCTGCGCGAAATGCTCGCGCACCCACGACACCGCCTTGGCCACCCGCTGGACGCTCGACTCCAGCTGGCCGATCTGCGCGATACGCGGGCCGATCGGACAAAGCAGGATGCGCATGAGGATCTCGTCGACCACCAGGGGGGCAAGCAGCTCCGCCTCCGCGGGGCGGGCCATCGATTCGACGAGGCGCGCGGCCGCGTCGACGATCGTCGAGGTCGACTGGCCCACGATCACACCCCGGCTGCTCTGCGGGTTCGGGACGCCGTGCGGGTACACCTTCAACGTCAGCTCCGCGATCTTGTAGGGATCGAGCTCGAGCACGAGGACGAGAAATGGCTCGCGCTGGCTGGCCCGGACGACCTGGCCGGCAATCGGCAGGTCGACGGCGTACGCAACCAGGCGCGACGCGTCGTAGGAGTAGACCTCGCGGCCCAGCATCACGGTCTTCGCGCCCTGCGCCACGATGCACAGCGTGGGGGGGACGGTCGCCCGTTCCAGCGCGCGGGTCGTCCTGGACCGTCGGACCACGTGGAGGCCAGGTACGCGGAGATGGAAGAGGCCGTCGTACGGCGCGTGCGCCGCGAGCTGCGTAGCCAACCGCTCCAGGCTCTGCGCGAGCTGTTCCTTCATGTCCCCCGCTCCTGCGACCAGCGAGGCTCCGCCTCAAGTCGCCGAGGCTCGCTTCGCAGGTCTAGTGTAGCCGCGTCGTCGCGCCGCCATTTGCACGATATTCCGAAAAGCTAGCCCGTTCTTCCGACGCTCGCGGCGCCGGCCGCCTCAGCCGTGCGCGCGCCAGAACACGCACCGTCGCGTCAGGTTCGGAAGATCAGGCAACGTTTCGACCAGGTACAGGCAAGAGAGCGCCGTCGCGCCAACCTACACTCTCTCGTGGCGGCGTCCCGGGCCGTAGGGCCGTCCGCTGACACATCGGACGGCCGGGGCGCGGCCGGACCGCCCGACCGGTTGCCCGATCAACAGGGGGTCAGGTATGTGCGAGGAACGTGGCCACAGAGCCGGGGCGGCTTTTGGGGTGACCAGGCTTCTGGTGTGCTCGCTGGCGGCGCTGGCGGCGGCGACGGGTGTCGACACCGTCGCGCTGTCGCAAACGCCCCCGCAGGTGAAAGTGGAGACCGGCGAGCTGCAGGGGGTGGTTGCCGACGGAGTCGCTTCCTTCAAGGGCATACCCTTCGCGGCGCCCCCCATGGACGACCTGCGGTGGCGGCCGCCCCAGCCGGCGCCGCGCTGGACTGGCGTGCGCCAGGCCGCGGAATTCGGGGCGGACTGCATGCAGGGACGGTTCGGCCCGCCCCCGGCTGCGGCGGCGGGTGCGCCCAGGGCTGCGGCCCCGGGCACGCCTCCGGCGCGCGTGCCGTCGGAAGATTGTCTGTTCCTGAACGTCTGGCGTCCCGCGAGCGCCCCGCCAGCGGCGAAGCTGCCGGTTATGGTCTGGATTCACGGGGGCGGGTTCACGGGCGGCTCGGGCGCTTCGCCCAACACGTCGGGCGTCGAGTTCGCGAAGCAGGGTGTCGTGCTCGTCAGCATCAACTACCGCCTCGGCCGCTTCGGCTTCTTCGCGTTCCCCGCCTTGGCCCGCGAGCGGCCTGACGAGACGAAGGGGAACTACGCGTACATGGACCAGATCGCGGCCTTGAAGTGGCTGCAGCGCAACATCGCCGCGTTCGGTGGCGACCCGAACAACGTGACGATCTTCGGGTTTTCCGCGGGCGGCGTCTCGGTGCACAGCCTCCTGGCGTCGCCGATGGCGCGCGGCCTGTTCCACAAGGCGATCGCCGAGTCGGGCGGTTCGCGCGACAGCGTGCTCACCGCGCGGCCGATGCGCGAGGACGGCGTCGATCCGAACTATCCGGTGTCGGCCGAGACGATCGGGGTCGCCTTCGCGAAGTCGATGGGGATCGACGGCACGGACCAGGCCGCCCTGACCAGGCTGCGGGCCCTCGGCGCCGAAGAGGTCCTTCGCGGCGCGCCGCCTCAACCCGGGGTCAGCGCTCCGTCCTACGAGACGACACCGGTCCTCGACGGGAAACTGGTCACCGAGACGGCCGAGACGGCCTACAAGGCGCGTCGCCAGCCGCGTGTTCCGCTCCTGGTCGGCAGCAACAGCGCCGACACCGCAGGCAACCGCATCAGGGCGACCACCAAGGAGCAGCTGTTCGCGCGATTCGGGACGTGGAGTGCCGAGGCGAAGGCGGCCTACGATCCCAACGGATCGACGGACCTGGCCACGCTGGTCTCGAGGGCCAACGACGACTTCGGCCAGGCCGAGCCGGCGCGCTTCGCCGCGAACGCGCTCGCAGCCAACGGCTCACCCGTCTATCGCTATCGGTTCTCCTACGTCCAGACCGCGATGCGGGAACAGATGCGAACGGGTACCCCGCACGGCGGCGAGATCGCCTACGTGTTCGGCACACTATCAGCCGGCCGGGGCGGCGCGCCGACGCCCGAGGACCAGGCGGTTTCACGGATGGCGCAAAGCTACTGGGTCAACTTCGCCAGGACCGGCAACCCGAATGGCGCGGGCCTGCCGACCTGGCCGCGTCACGACCCCGGCACGGATCAGATCTTCGAATTCCGGCCGGATGGCACGGCTGGCGCCGGCCCGGATTCCCGCAAAGCGCGGCTCGACGTCACGCAGCTGAACACCGAATCGGGGAAGCGATCCGATTACTGAGGAGTCATACGAATGAACGCGAAAGCCAGAATCGTCGCACTGCTCATCTCGGTCTCGATCGCCACGGCCTACGCCGCCGACTGGCCGCAGTACTACGGGCCTCGAAGAGACAGCACATCGACGGAGAAGGGTCTCCTGCGGACGTGGCCCAAGGAGGGACCGAAGGTCCTGTGGACGGCTCCTTTGGGACGGGGCTTCGCCGGGCCGGCCATCAGCCGCGGCAGAGTGTACCTGCTCGACAGGGACGACAAGGTCGGGGACGTCCTGAGAGTCTACGACTTCGCCACCGGCAAGGAGCTGTGGAGCTTCGCCTACGACGCGCCCGGCACCTTCGAGTTCCCAGGCTCGCGCTCGACGCCCACGGTGGATGGCAACATCGTCTACATCGCGGGTCCGCTCGGCGACCTGCAGGCGATCGACATCAACACGCACAAGCCGCTGTGGCGGAAGAGCATCTGGAAGGACTTCGGGGGCGGCGGCGCGTTCATCGCGTTCGGGCAGCGCGGGGGCGGCATGCAGGGGCCGCCGCGCGGGGCTCCGGCGGGTGCGCCACCGGCGGGACAGGCGGGTGCGCCGCCAGCGGGGCAGGCGGCTCCGCCGCCGGCACAGGCCGGCCCTCCCACCGCGCCCCCGGGTGCCCAGGGCGGAGCGCCTCCGGGGGCACCCGGCGGGCAGCGCGCCATGCCAGCTTCACCTTTTGGCCCGGATGGTTTCGCCGGAGGCTCCACGACGTTTCCCCTGTGGGGCATCACCCAGAACCCTCTCGTCTACCGCAGCCTGGTGATCGTGGGCCCGCAGGCGCCCGAGGCGGGCGTGGTCGCTTACGACAAGCTCACGGGGGACCTGAAGTGGAAGACGGCCTCGCTCGGCGGCACCGGCTTCGTCAGCCCGTCCATCGTGAAGGTTGGTGGTGAGGACCACCTGGTGATGGTGGCAGCCGCACGGGGCCTCGGCCGTAACGCCACTGGCGGCAGCGTCAACGGGATCGACCCGCTCACCGGCAAGGTGCTGTGGACCTACCTCAACTTCCAGTGCAGCATCCCGGTGGCCCACGCCGTCGATGCGGGTGAGGGGCGCGTGCTCGTGACCGGCGGCTATCGCGCCGGATCGGCCATGATCAGGATCCAGAAGAAGGCCGACGGCACGTACGACGTGGCGGAGTTGTTCAAGAACCCCGACTTCGGCTCGCATACGCAGCCGCCGATCCTGTACAAGGACCACTTCTACGTGCAGTACACAACCAACGAGCGCAGCGACGGCATGGTCTGCATGACGATGGATGGCCAGGTGAAGTGGAAGACGGGCGAGGAGCCGGCGTTCAACAAGGGAGGCGCGGTGCTCGCCGACGGGCTGCTGCTGGTGACCGATGGCAACACGAAGCTGTATTTGATCGAACCCGACCCGGCGGCCTTCAAGCCGCTGGCCAGTGCGGAGGTGCTCGAGGCGGCCAACAACTGGGCGCCCGTCGCGCTCGTCGACGGGAAGCTCCTGATCCGCGATCAGAAGCAGCTGAAGGTCCTGCAGGTCGCGCAGGGCGCCCGATAGGTCCTGCCTTTCACCGAGGCGGCACCCGGCACCCGGCCTCCGGAATGCGGAGGCACGTCTGTCGGTGCCGCCGTCCGTCCACGAAAGGAGACGACACGTGGAGCGTCAGCGAACCTCGGCGCGGTGCCACTTCACGACTCTTGCCGGTGCCGCCCTTGCGGTCGTGCTCGGCATGGCCGGCGACGTGACGGCGCAGGCACTCAAGGACGTCCAGACCTCTGGCACGCCCCTGGTGCTGAAGGCGCAAGGCAGCTTCTTCGTCGGCGGCGAGAAGGCCGAGCAGACGCAGGTGGAGTTGGGCGGCCTCGGTCCGGGGGGCCATATTGCCGTCAACCAGATGTACGTGCGCTACATGGTGCCGCAGGGCGCCGACGGCAACGTTCCGGTGGTGATGGTCCACGGCGCCACTCTGACCGGCAAGTCGTGGGAGACCACGCCGGACGGCCGGATGGGCTGGGACGAATACTTCGTGCGCAAGGGGCATCCGGTGTACGTCCCCGACCAGGTGGGGCGCGGGCGATCGGGATTCAACCAGGCCGTCTTCAACAACGCGCGCGCGGGTACGACGCCAGCGGGCACGCTCCCAGTGTTCCTGCGATTCAGCGACGAGAGCGTCTGGCCGAACTTCCGCTTCGGGTCGAAGCCCGGCGCCCCGTTCCCAGACAGTCAGTTTCCGGTGAACGCCGTCGACGAACTCGCGAAGCAGGGTGTGCCGGACGTCAGTTTTGGCGGCGGCGTGCCCACGCCCAACCCGACGCTCAAGGCGTTGGCCGACCTCGCCGGCCAGGTCAGCGGCGCGGTGTTGATGGGGCACTCGCAGTCCGGGTCGTTTCCTCTCGAAGCGGCGCTGCTCAATCCCGCGGCGGCGAAGGGCCTCGTGCTCGTCGAACCGGGCCGCTGTCCGGACACGTACACCGAGCAGCAGGTCAAGACGCTGGCGACGGTACCCATCCTGATCGTATTCGGCGATCACCGCGACACCCCGACGGGCATTCCGACGCTGCCGACCTGGCAGGGCCGTTTCGAGGCGTGCCAGGCCATGATCGGCCGTCTCACCAAAGCCGGCGGTCAGGCCGAGATGCTCGCCCCGCCAGATCGCGGCATCCGTGGCAACAGCCACATGATCATGCAGGACAAGAACAGCCTGCAGATTGCCGACCTGATCCTGCAGTGGATCGATGCGCGCGTCAGCAAGCGACGGGGTGGAAACAAGTGACCGCCTGGTGCGCGCGCGAGAGGCATCCATGAAGAAGCGCGCCCTCCTCGGAATGCTCACGACGATGGTGCTGCTTGCCCCCGCGTCGGCGAAGGCTCAGACGTTAGTCATCACGCAAGACGGTTCGCGCCCCGTCCAGCCAGCGCCGACGGCGAATTTCACGGGTGGTGCTCGTGTCGAGATGCTGTTCGAGGCGCTCGACCCCTCGGACGCCAGCGGTGGGTCCGTCACGTTCGAGCCCGGTGCCCGGACGGCGTGGCACTCGCATCCCAGAGGGCAGATCCTGATCGTCACGGCCGGTACGGGTCGCGTCCAGTCGTGGAGTAGCCCCCTCCAGGAGATCCGAGCTGGGGACGTCGTCAGGATCCCCGCCGGCCGGAAGCACTGGCACGGGGCGTCGCCGCAGTCGGCCATGACACATCTCGCGATCACCGAGCACCGCGACGGCTCACGAGTGCAGTGGATGGAACCGGTGAGCGACGAGCAATACAACGGCGCACCCGGCGGGGAACGACGCGCAGACGCGATGGCGTCCGCCCAGCGCCCATCCGAACAGGCGTCCCAGTCATCGAGCCCGCAGCCGGGCCTCGCCCGCCCGTCGGGACCGCTTCAACAGAGGCTCGCGCCAGGTCTGGCGGCGCTCACCGACGACGTGCTGTACGGCGACGTATGGAGGCGGCCCGAGTTGTCGCCGCGCGACCGTAGCCTGGTGACCGTCTCCATCTTGATCGCGACGGGCAGGCCGGCCCAAGTGGCCGGCCACCTGGGCCGCGCGCTCGATAACGGTGTGCAGCCAAGTGAGGCCTCCGGCCTGCTGGCGCACCTGGCAATCTACTGCGGCTGGCCGAGCGCCGTCTCGGCGCTCGAGGCCTACGACCAGGTGTACACCGCGCGGAAGGTCGACACCGCGGCACTGCGCGCCCTGGGTCCGCGCCTTCCAGTTCCCGCCTCGGACGCCGCACGGGCCAGGGCGGTGAACGATGAGCTGGGCGCGGTCGCGCCGAAATTCGCGCAGCTCACCAACGACGTGGTGTTCGACGACCTCTGGCGGCGGTCCGATCTCACGCTGCGAGATCGGAGCCTGGTCACCATCGTCGCACTCGCGGCCTTGGGTGACGACGACCAGCTCGAGTTCTACCTGCGCCGGGGGATCGAGTGCGGGCTCACGCGCGCCCAGATCGCCGAGGCCTTGACCCATTTGGGCTTCTACGCCGGCTGGAGCAGGGCGACCAAGGCGATGACCGAGGTCGCGAGGACGCTCGGGCGGTAGCGACCGCGCCTGGAGGGTGGCGCAGGCGATCCCTCCCCTGGCGAAGAACCGCTGCACGGTTCGACCGTGCTCACCGCGTCCTGAGCGTGTCGAAGGACGCCGGCTCACCGTCCCTTCGTCGGTCTTGCGGTTGGGGCCCACGCCGGGCCTGTCGCCCACATCCCCAACCGCGCCATTGTTGGCCGGCTGGCGGTTCTCGGGACCCTGCCGATTGTTGAATGTCCACGGCTCGCTTGGCGCCCCCCTCCAGACACGGCCGGACATCAAGCGCGAAACCTGGGGTGGGCAGAGTGTCCGCCGGGCGTTGACGCTGCCGCCACGACCAAAGATAATCGCCCCATCGTGGATACACCCTTCTACCGCGAAGTGGACGCGGCCATCGTCGGCGAGCTTCGGAACATCGTCGGCGACGCCAGAGTGCTCGTCGACGGCGACATGGTGGAGGCGTACTCCCACGACGAGGTGGTGGGCCTCCAGGGCCGGCCGGAAGCCGTGGTCCGCGTCGCCAGCGCGGACGAGGTGTCCGCGGTCTTCAAGCTGGCCCAGCGGGAACGCATCCCGGTGACGCCACGCGGCGCCGGCTACGGGCTGAGCGGCGGGGCCGTCCCCGTCCTCGGCGGCATCGTGCTGTCGCTCGAGAAGATGAACCGGATCCTCGAGATCGACAAGGCCAACCTGATGGTGACCGTCGAGCCCGGAGTCATCACCGCCGCCATCCACAGCGCCGTGGAGGCGGAAGGGCTCTTCTATCCCCCGGACCCGGCCAGCCTCGACTCCTGCACGATCGGAGGGAACGTGGCGGAAGGGGCGGGCGGTCCGCGCGCCGTGAAATACGGCGTGACGAAGGATTACGTCTGCGGCCTCGAGGCCGTCCTGCCGTCGGGCGAGATCATCCAGGCGGGCGGGAAACTCGTGAAGAACGTGACCGGCTACAACCTCATCCAGCTGATCGTGGGCTCGGAGGGCACGCTGGCCGTCGTGACGAAGATCATCCTGCGCCTGATCCCCCTGCCGAAGGTGCAGGTCGACCTGCTCGTGCCGTTCGACAGGTTCCTCGACGCCGCCGACACCGTTTCGGACATCATCGCGCACCGCATCCTGCCGACGGCCATCGAGTTCATGGAGCGGGACAGCATCCTGGCGGTGGAGCGCCTGCTGGGGAGGGACGTGCCCTTCCACGACGCCGAGGCCCACCTGCTCATCCAGCTCGACGGCAACACCCTGGAGGCCGTCGACGCGGATTGCCAGGTTGTGGGCGAGCTGTGCCTGGAGCACGGGGCGCAGGACGCGCTGGTGGCCCGGGACCGGCCCACGCGCGGTCGCCTCTGGGAGGCACGGCGCAAGATCATCGAATCCCTCAGGCGCGAGAGCCCAATCAGTCACATGGAGGACGTGGTGGTGCCCCGCGCCGCCATTCCCGCCCTGCTCGGCGGCATCAAGGACATCGCCCGCCGGCACGCCGTGCGGATCGTCAGCTTCGGACACGCGGGCGACGGGAACGTGCACGTCAACGTCCTGAAGGACGACCTGCCCGATCTCCGATGGGCGGAGGTCGTCCCGCCCGTGCAGATGGAGATCTACCGGCTGGCGCTCGCGCTTGGCGGAACGCTCACCGGCGAGCACGGCATCGGTGCCACGCGACGCTCCTACCTGCCGATGGCTCTGGACCGGTTTCAGATGCAGCTGCAGCGCGGGATCCGCGACGTGTTTGATCCAAACCGGATCCTCAACCCGGGCAAGATCTTCCCGTGAAGGGACAGGCCCGGATTGGCCCGCCGGGCGGTGTTGACAACGAGACGGGCAGGCATACATGAAGCTCGCGCGCCGACGCTGGTGGTACCTGATGCCGGTCGTGTTCATCACGTACAGCCTCGCGTATCTTGCGCGCGCCAACTACGGCTTTGCCGCCGCCGCCGGGATGGCCGCCGACCTGCACATCAGCAAGGAGCTGAACGCGCTGATCGGCTCGCTGTTCTTTCTCGGGTACTTCTCGTTCCAGATTCCCGGCGCGATCTACGCGCAGAACAGGAGCGTGCGCACCCTGGTGTTCTGGAGCCTGATCCTGTGGGGCAGCTGCGCCACACTGACCGGAATCGTCCGCGACGCCAGCTGGCTGCTCGCCATCCGATTCATCCTCGGCGTCGTCGAAGCCGCGGTGCTGCCGGCGATGCTGATCCTGCTGGCCAACTGGTTCACGCGCGGCGAGCGCTCGCGCGCCAACACCTTCCTGATTCTCGGGAACCCCGTCACCATCCTGTGGATGTCGGTGATATCGGGCTACCTGGTTCAGGCGCTGAACTGGCGCTGGATGTTCATCATCGAGGGGATACCGGCGGTCATCTGGGCCGGACTCTGGTGGCGACTGGTGCGCGACCACCCGCGGCAGGCGCGCTGGCTGTCGGCGCAGGAGCGGGACGCCATCGAGGGCGCACTGGCGCAGGAACAGGCCGGCATGAAGCCGGTCAGGAATTACGCTGAAGCATTCAGATCGCCCAGGGTGCTGCTGCTGTGCGTGCAGTACTTCTGCTGGAGCATCGGTGTGTACGGCTTCGTGCTCTGGCTGCCGTCGATCCTCAAGGAAGGGTCGAACATCGGCATCGTCGAGGCCGGCTGGCTGTCCGCAGCACCTTACCTGCTGGCGGTCGTGTCGATGCTCGGCGTGTCGTGGTTTTCGGACAGACTGCTCACCCGCAAGGTATTCGTCTGGCCTTCGCTGCTCGTCGGCGCGCTGGCCTTCTCTGGTTCGTACCTGCTCGGTGCTTCGCAGTTCTGGCCGTCGTTCGCGCTGCTGGTCATTGCCGGCGGCGCCATGTACGCGCCCTACGGACCGTTCTTTGCCCTGATCAATGAGATACTGCCGAAGAACGTCGCCGGCGGCGCGACGGCGCTGATCAACAGCATGGGTGCCCTCGGCTCCTTCGTCGGCTCTTACGTGGCCGGTTATCTGAATGCCGCCACGGGCAGCCCCAGTGCGTCGTACGTACTGATGGCGGGCGCGCTGGTGGTTGCCGTCATCATGACCCTGCTCGTGCGACCCGAATCGCCCGCGCTGACACCCGAAGGCCGACGGCTCGCCACGACGTAGTGGCAATGCACGGAGCCAGCGGAGGCATCTCCCATGAAGAAGGTCGTCGTCTACAACGAAATCCCGGATCCGCTCCTCAGCGGTCTGCGGGAGCGCTTCGAAGTCACCTACTTCAAGCGCATCGATGCCGGAGACGAGGCGGCGTTCACCGCCGCCGTGCATGGCGCCCACGGCATGCTCGGCGCGAATGTGACGGTCACGCGGGCGCTGCTGGAGCCCGCACGTCTGCTGGAGGCGATCTCGACCATTTCGGTGGGGTACGACAATTTCGACGTTGAGTACCTGACCGAGCGCGGCATCGTTCTCTCGCACACGCCGGATGTACTGACCGAAACGACTGCCGACACCATCTTCGCGCTCATGCTGGCAAGCGCACGACGCGTGGTCGAGCTGGCGGAATTCGTCAGGATCGGCGGGTGGCAGCGCGGTTTCACCAGCGCCCAGTACGGCGTGGACGTGCATTCGAAGACACTCGGCATCCTCGGCATGGGGCGCATCGGCCAGGCGGTCACGCGCCGCGCGCGGCTCGGATTCGGCATGAAGGTCCTGTACTACGACCGCGGTCGGGTGCCTGCGGCAGAAGCGGCATTCGACGCCCGCCGGCTGCCGCTCGACGAGCTGCTTGCGCAGTCCGATTTCGTCTGCGTTGTGCTGCCGCTGACCCCCGAGACCGAGAGGCTGATCGGCGCGCGCGAGTTCGCGCTGATGAAACGCAGCGCCGTCTTCGTCAACGGCGCGCGGGGCCGCATCGTCGACGAGGCGGCGTTGATCGAGGCGCTGCGAAGCGGGGTCATTCACGCGGCAGGCCTGGATGTATTCGAGCGCGAACCTCTGCCGCCGGACTCACCCCTGCTCACGATGAAGAACGTCGTCGCGCTGCCCCACATCGGCTCGGCCACGCACGAGACGAGATTCGCCATGAGCCGGCTCGCGGTGGACAACCTCGTCGCCGCGCTCGATGGCAGGCCTCAGAACGTCGTCAACCGTGGGGCCGTCGCGGCGGGCACCGCCACCACCTAGGCGGGAGTCATCCGCATCGGCGCCCAACGACAGCGACCGCTGTTCAGCGCGTCAGCTTCAAGACCCACATCGGCATGCCGCGCAGCGCCTCCGTGAGCTCGGGGAGCTCGACCTCGATTGCGCCGCCCGGCTGAGAAGACCCGCTTCCGGCCGGCCGGTTCGTGAAGCGCAGAGTACCGGGGGCACCGAGCAGGGAGATCGTCCGGGGCGACGGCCCCGCCGCGCCCTTCCAGAGAAAGCGTCGGCCCGGCCACCGCGGCAGGATGGCGTAGACCGCGTCTCCCTTCCTGGTGAAGAACGCCTCGATGGCCGCGTTCCCGCCGGACGGCTCCCCGACGAGCTTCGACAAATCGTAGGCCGCGTCGTACTCCTTGTTGAAGTCGATCGACGGGACGCGGCCTTCGCTCCACTGCTTGGACACCGTGAACGGCCGGGTGCCATAGATCGCCTCGCCGTTGACCGCCAGCCACGCCCCGATCTCGGCCAGCCGCTGCTCCATGATGACCGGGATCGTCCCGTCGGCGGCGGGCCCGATATCGAGCAGCAGGTTGCCGCCGCGGCTCACGATGTCGACGAGCGTCGTCACCAGCTCGCGTCCGGTCCGGTAATGGTCGAGGCGCTCGGCGCGGTTGTAGCCGTACCGAGTAGCCCATCCCGCGGCTCTCTTCCCATGCGTGGGTCGCCTCGGCCATCCCCGGTGTGTACTCCGTGGTCCAGTACCCGCCGTGCTTGTGTCGGGTGTCCTTCCCCCACCGGTCGTTGACGACCACCTCGTCCTTCACGGCCGACTCGTTGAAGAGCCACGCGAGCAGCTCCGGAGTCCGCCATTCCGACGAGGTCAAATCCCACTCGCCGTCCGAGAAGATGATGGACGGTTCGTAGCGCGTGACCACGTCCTTGAACTGAGGAATCATGTGCTCGCGGACGTAACGCGGCTTGTCGGCAACCCAGAGCGGGTTGTACCACTCGTAGAGCGAGTAGTAGAATCCGAATCGCAGGCCGGCTGCCCGCACCGACTTCGCCAGCTCGCCCAGGAGATCCCGCCGGGGACCGATCTCCGCGGCATTCCACGGGCGTCCCCACGTGGCCGATGCCTCCCGGCTCGGCCAGAGCGCGAAGCCCTCGTGGTGCTTCGACGTGGGCACGACGTACCTCGCGCCCGATCGCGCGAAGACCGCCGCCCAGTGCGCGGCGTCGAACAGCTCGGCGCGGAACTGCGGCGCAAAGTCCTTGTAGTCGAACTCGGGGCCGTACTGCCGGCGGTGGAAGGCCCACGTGCCGGCCTGGACAGGGTCAGGCTTCTCGCCCTTGCCGCGCGTCATCGCGTTCCAGTACCACTCGGCATAGGCGAGCCTGCCGGGGATCACCGGCGCGTAGGCGGGGACGGAGTAGACACCCCAGTGGATGAAGATGCCGAACTTGGCATCCTGGAACCAGGAGGGCGTCGGCCGCGCGTCGAGCGAGTCCCACGACGCCTGGAACCGCTGCGGCGCCGGCGCAGCGGCCAGGCACGTCGCGGCGACGATGACGGTCAACGCCCGCTTCATGACACCTCCCGAGACGGCAGCCGCCGAAGCTGCCCGTGCGCGGGCTACTTCCCCCCGGTCGCCGCCGGCGTGATGACGAGGTTCCGGGTCCTGCACGGGCCCGTGATCGCCTTGAAGGAAGATGGGACCAGGCGCGCCCTCGTCGCTGTCGAGCGCGCCGCCGGTGATGCCGGGAATCGTCTGGTCACCGATGATCGTCTTGCCGTTGAAGACCACGGTGACGCGGCGGCCGACGAGCGTGACATCGACCGTCTGCCAGGTGTCGGGGCCCTTGCTCGCGTCTTCGTTGGGAACGAGGAAGCCGTAGATGGCGCCCATGTCCACCGGCCGCGGCTCGGGCCCGGTGCTGTCCTCTACCTGCAGTTCGTAGCGGCCGCGCAGGTAGATGCCGCTGTTGCTGCCCTTCGGGCAATTCACCTCGACGTGCAGCGTGAAGTCGGTGAACGTCCCGGTCGTCACGATGTTGGCGCCCGACTTCGCGTTCTTCAGGACGCCGGCGTCCACCGTCCACTGGCTCGTCCCGCCGAACGTCGTCCAGCCCGTCAGGTCCTTCCCGTTGAAGAGGGCAACCGGCTTCCCCCACACGGGCGCGGCGCTTCGACGCAGCGACGGAGCGCGGCGGCCCGTGAAGCGGTGCCGCTCGCCGGCGGGCGTGACGAGCGTGCCGTCGAGCGCACCACCGGTGAGCGTGGCGTCCACGACGAGGTCGGACGTCTCCTTCTCCCACTGCGGCGGGATCGCGAAATGCAGGGATCCGTTGCTGAACTCCACCCGTGAGATTGGGCGCGCACTGCCGCCACCGCCCACGAAACGGCCGACGAGCGTGCGGTTTCCGGAAAGCGTCACCTCGAGCCAGGACGGATACGGAGCCTTCGGGCCCTGTACCCGTGAGGTCCCAGCGACCGATGATGGGGGCCTGGGCAGGTGTCTGCACCGCCGGCTGCGCCGCCCTGCTTTCCTGGCGGGCCGACGGAGTCGACGACACGACGGCGACCGTTCCGGCCAGGACGGTCACGGCCACGAGGCGCGGCATCAATCTGTGAAAAGGCATGGTGGCGACCTTCGGGACCTGCGCTGACAAGAGGCGTTGCCGTTTGCAGGACGTTACGCCACCCGCCGGCGATGGTCAAGACGTTCGCGGTTTCCGCGCTCAGCCAGAACGCCCCGAGGCCGTCATCGCGCGACGGCGGCCGTCGAGCGCGAACCCGGTGCTGCTATACTCCGGCGCACACCGGGAGCATCGACGCCATGACGACTGCATCACCCGCCCGCCCTCGTCACCGCGCGCGCCGTTGGTTCGCGGCATTCGTCCTCGGTTTCGCTGTCCTCCTCGTCGCGTTCGCGCCGACCCCGCCCGGGGAGGGGGCCCGGGCGGTCGCAAAGGAACGGCTGGCCGACACGTCGGACCAGAGCGGCACGGCGCCCACCGTGTCGATCGTGGCGGACGTCCGCGCCGGATCGCCCGCCGGCCACGGGTTGAACAAGCTCGTACAGGCGCTGCGAGACCGCGGCGTGACCGTGGACCGGGCCGATGCCCTCGAACGCGCGCGCGGCAGCGTGATCGTGGTCGCGGGGACAGCGAACGCGCGGAGCACGGTGACGACGCTGCTCAGAGACGGCCGGCAGCCGCTGCCCGAAGGGCCGGAGGCCCTGGTCGTCCGGCAGCTGCGCTGGCGCGAGAAGCCGGTCTGGGTGCTGGCCGGGTCCGATGAGCGGGGCCTTATGTACGCCGAACTCGACGTGGCCGCACGAGTGGGCTGGAGCACGGCACCCGCGTCGCCCTTCGTCGAAGTGCGTGAGACGGCGGAGAAGCCGGACGTCCACGAACGTGCGCTGTCGATCTACACCTTCAACCGCGCCTACTGGGAGAGCCGCTTTTACGACGAGCGCTACTGGGCGAAGTACCTCGATGTTCTGGCCGAGAACCGGTTCAACTCGCTCGTGGTCATCTTCGGGTACGAGAACGGCGGGTTTCTCGCACCCTGCTATCCGTACTTCTTCGACCTGCCGGAGTTTCCCGACGTGCGGATGGTCGGCATCACGCCCGCCGAACAGCAGCGAAACGTCGCGGCGTTGAATCGCGTGATCCAGATGGCGCACGAACGCGGCCTGGCGTTCACGGTCGGCATCTGGGACCACATCTACAGGGGCGGGGTGCAGGGGGGCGGCATCCCCGGGGCGGACGTGGCAACCACCAAGCCGGTTCCGGGCCTGGTCTGGGGAGTCACCGCGGACAACCTCGTGCCGTACACGAAGGCGGCGCTGGCGCGGTTCGTCCAGGCTGTTCCCGCGCTGGACGCCGTCCAGTTCCGGATGCACGACGAATCCGGGCTCAAGGTTGGCGAGCAGGAGGCGTTCTGGCGGGATGTCTTCGCGATGATGAAGGCGAAGGCCCCGAGGCTCCGGCTCGACCTCCGGGCGAAGGGCCTCCCGGACTCGGTCATCCAGAGCGCCATCGACGCGGGTGTGCCGTTCCGCGTCACCACGAAGTACTGGATGGAGCAGATGGGGCTGCCGTTCCATCCCACGCACATCAACACCGAGAACCAGTTCGATCGGCGCCATTCCTACGCCGACCTGCTCCGCTACCCCCAGCGGTACCGCATGCACTGGCGGCTCTGGAACGGGGGCACCGCCCGCGTGCTCCTCTGGGGCGACCCGGACTACGTCCGCCGCTTCGCCGCCAGCACCCACCTCTACGACGGCGACGGGTTCGAGGTCAACGAGCCGCTCTGTACGAAGATGCTCGCGCAACCGCACGATGCGAAGCCGTTCGACCTCCTGGCGCCGCCCCATCGCTACTACGAGTACGAGTTCGAGCGCTACTGGCACTTCTTTCAGGTGTTCGGGCGCCTCGGCTACGACCCGCAGACGCCGCCCGACGTCTGGCGGCACGAGTTCGAGCGCCGCTTCGGCACGGACGTGGCGCCGATTGTCGAGCGGGCGCTCCACGAGGCCAGCTGGATCCTGCCGCGCATCGTCGCGACGTGCTATCCCTACAGCGCGTTTCCCATGACGCGCGGCTGGGCCGAGAAGCAGCGGCTGGGCGATCTCCCCGCCTACGCCAGGGCCGAAGGCAGCGACATCGCGCAGTTCGCCAGCTTCGACGAGGAGGCGCGGCTGATGATGGAAGGCGGCGAGACGGCGAAGATGCGTCCGGCGGAGAACGCCCGCTGGTTCGACGAGCGGGCCGCGAGCGTGCGCGGGCTGGTCGCCGAGGCGGAGCGGCGCTCGGGCGCTCGCCGGAACGCGGAGTTCGAGTCCACGGTGACCGACCTGAAGATCCTGGCAGGCCTCGCGCTCTTTCACGCGAGGCGAACGCCGGCGGCCGTCAACTACCGGCTGTTCGAGCGGACCAAGGACCCGGCGGCGCTGGACGAAGCGATCGCCGCCGAGCGGGAGTCCGTGGGGGCCTGGCGTCAGATCGTGCGCGACGCCGGCGAATTCTACGCGGCGGACCTCATGATGGGCGTGCGCGGGGCGACTCTTTCCGGCCACTGGCGCGACGAGCTCGCCGCGCTCGAGAGAGGACTTGCGGCGCTCGAACGGCAACGCGGCGGTCTCCCGGCGGCGAAAGCAACCTCACCGGCGCCGCGGTACTCGCCGGGTGCCGTTCGCGGCACCGGCGGGGCGGCATCGGTCGTCCTGCGGCCGGTCGTCGGCGCCGTTGCCGGCTCGCCGTTGACCATCGCGGCCGACGTTCGAGATCCCGCCGGCGTCACGTGGGTTCGCCTGCGGTACCGCTCCCTCAACCAGCAACGGGACTACCGGACGACGCCGATGGTCCCCGCTGGCGGGAACGGCCGATACGAGGCGACGATTCCCGCCGAGGATGTCCCCCCCGAGTGGGACTTGATGTACTTCGTGGAGGTGATGAACGCGAAGGGCGTCGGCCGGATCTATCCGGACCTCGAACGGGAAACGCCCTATGTCGTGGTGAAACTGCGGCGGTAGGAGAGGGAGTCATCCATGATGAAGCGAACGCCAGCCAGCCTCCTGGCACCACTCACGCTCGGGCTCATGGCATTTGGGGCGATACAGGCGCCGACTTGGGCCATTGCTCAGGATCTGATCGTCTCCGCCAACGATGCCAAGTACGTTCGGGTCGTGGGGCGGGACACCTATCCCGCGGGTACCGGCCCAGACACGCTGACCGTGATCGATGCGTCGAGCAATCCACCGAGAGTGATTGCGACGGTGCCGGTGCAGCATACGCTCGCCGGGCCCCCGCAGGGGGTAGCGATCACGCCGAACGGCCGACTCGCCATCGTATCGGCACCCAACCGCTACGACCGCGGTGAACTGAAGGTGGTGACCGAGAACTTCCTGCAGGTGATCGACCTCACGGCCACCGCACCGCGTGTCGTCGAGAAGATCGACGTCGGCGCTCATCCCCAGGGCCTCGCCATCAACCGCGACGGCACGCTGCTGCTCGCGGCCACCGCCGGAGGCACGGTTGCCGTGCTCGCCATCGACGGCAACACGGTGCGCCTCAGGGATCAGCTCAAGGTCGCCGACAAGCGCCTCTCCGGAGTGAGCTTCACGCACGACGGCAAGGCCGCCCTGGTCGCCCTGCGCGACGAGCAGGGCGTGGTCGTCCTCGACGTGGACGGCGGGACGGTGAGCACGGCGCGCGACCGCATCACGACCGGCATTGGACCGTATGCCATCGATGTCTCCAGCGACGGCAGATGGGCGGTCGTCGGCAACGCGGGCCTGGGCGCGCTCGTCAATCCCGGCCATCTCAATGCCGACGCCGACACCTTCACGCTGATCGACGTGTCACGTCGTCCGTTCCGCGCGGTCCAGCACGTCACGGTGCCCTCGGTGCCCGAGGCCGTCGCCATTTCGCCCGATGGCCGATGGATTGCGGTGCACGCCATGGATGGCTCCAACCTGCCGGCCGAGAATCCCGCGCGCAAGCCGCGGGGCCGTGTCCAGTTGTTCGAGATCCGCCGCGGCGAAGCCGTCAGGACCGCGGACCTGCCGGGCGGTGAGGCCGGCCAGGGCATCGTCTTCAGCGCCGACAGCAGGACGATACTGGTGCAATTCAACGTGGAGAAGCAGATCGCTGTCTACGCGGTCAATGGCGGGGCGCTCAGCGACACCGGCGTGCGCATCCCGATCGCCGGCGGGCCGGCTTCGCTGCGTTCCATGCCACGTTGACGGAGTCAGGGAAAAGGCGGCGACGCAGCCTCACCCGGGCGGCGCCTCGAGATTCTCCGCGGGCCATGTAATAGCCGGTCTCCTGGTGCGTCTAGGCTGGTGAGGCGAACGAGGTGACCACAGCCAGCCTGCAGATTGCCGACAATCCGCCACTCGCCATGGCTTCCACCACCGCGGCGGCCGAGCTCGCCGAGCTGTACGAGCGCCACTACGACGCGGTATTCCGCGCGGCCCTGCGTGTCACCGGAAACGCGGCCGACGCCGAGGACGTCCTGCAGACGGTCTTCCTGCGCGTCCTGGCGCGGGGTGTTGACGGCGCGGACGCCTCACGGCCGTCGGCCTACTTCCGACGCGCGGCCGTCAACGCGGCCGTCGACCTGCTGCGCCGCCGGGCGGTTCGCGCCGAATCTGCCTACGACGATCGGGCGCCGCACGCCGCCGTTCAGCCGCCATCGCTGCTGAAAGAGCAGCTGCGGCGTGCCATCGCCGCCCTCGACAGCGACGATGCCACCCTGTTCCTGCTGCGCCACGTCGAGGGGTTGTCGATCGAAGAGCTGGCCCTGATGTTCGAGATGGAGAAGAACAACGTAGCCGTCCGGCTCCACCGGATCCGGCACCGGCTGCAGGCGGAAATGGCACGGTAGAGCGAGGAGGTCGGTGATGTCAGAAGACCGACTGGAAAAGGCACTGCAGGAGATGAGGCAGGAACACGTCGACGCCGGAACGCTCGAGGCTGCGCGGGCGCGCGTCTGGGACGAAGTGGCGAACGCGGCCGGCACCGGCTGCGCGGAGTTCCGGCCCGACTTCCGCGCCTACCTGAGCGGACAACTCGGAAACAACCGGCGCGTGCTGATGGACGACCACCTCAGCCGCTGCCCCTCGTGCCGTGCCTCGATGGCCGCGATGAAGGGAGAGCGCCGGGTGATCGCCATGCCGCGGCGGCCCTCCAGCCGCTGGGTGCGGTGGGGAAGCCTGGCCACGGCAGCCGCGCTGCTCTTCGGGGTCCTCTATCTCGGGCGCGACTCCATCGATGCCATCATGGCTCCAGGCGGCCCGCGGGCGATGGTCGTTTCCGCCGCCGGCAGCTTGTACCGCCTGCCCGGGGGGCCTCTGGCAGCCGGCGCCGCGATCGGCGAAAGGGAGCTGATCCGCACCGGCCCTGGGGCTCGCGCCGTGTTGCGCCTCGCCGACGGATCGACGGTGGATGTCAACGAGCGGACGGAACTGTTCGTGACCACCGCCTGGAGCGGCCGGGCGATTCACCTCCAGCGCGGCGACGTCATCGTCAAGGCCGCCAAACAGCGCCGGGGTCGCCTGCGCGTTCTCACCCGCGATTCGGTCGCGGCCGTGAAGGGAACCGTCTTCGCGGTGTCCGCCGGCATGGGAGGGTCGGTGGTCTCGGTCGTCGAAGGGTCCGTGGCGGTGAACCAGCCCGGCAGGGAAGTGGTGCTGAGCCCCGGCGAACAGGCCGCCTCCAGCCCGGCGCTGGCCTCGTCGGTCCAGGAAGCCGTCGCCTGGAGCCCGTCGGCGGCGGAGTACATCGAACTGCTCGGGTCGTTCGCGAAGATCGAACGTCAGCTCGCGGGACAACTCCCCGGAGGCCTTCGCACCAACCCGGCCCTGCTCTCGTATCTTCCGGCAGGGGCCGTGGTCTACGGCGCGATTCCCAACCTCGGCGGCGCGATCGGCCGGGCCCTGGTCCTGGCCGAGCAGCAGTCGTCCGAGAACGCCACGTTCGGCGCCTGGTGGAACTCGGAGACGGGACGAGAGTTGAGGCAGATGGTCGACCGCGTGCAGTCGGCGAGTTCGCTGCTCGGCGACGAGATCGTCTTCTGCGCCAGCTTCCCCGGGCCCCGCGAGGAGATTCCGACGGTCATGGCGCGCGTGCAGCCCGGCAGGCGGGCGGAGCTCTCGAGCGCCCTGGACGGCCTGTTCGCCCGGGCGGGCGAGACCTCCCGGCCGTATTCGGTCTCCGAGGACCTCGTGGTCGTTTCCGACTCGCCGTCGCACCTGGCGTGGATCCTCGGCCGCCTGGGGCAGGGCGCCGGCACCCCGTTCGCGGCCGCCATCGGCGAACGATACCGGCGCGGGGTGGGCTGGCTGATGGGCATGGACGCGGCCCCGGTGATCGGGTCGCTGTCGGGAGACGACGCCCCGCCGATCGAGTTCGCCGGCATGATCGGGATGAAGTACCTCTTCCTCGAGCAGCGTGCCGAGGCGGGCGCCGAAGAGAACGAAGTCACGCTCGTGTTCGAGGGCGAGCGCAGGGGGATGGCGTCGTGGCTGGCTGACTCGGGCGCCGGGGGCGCCGCGGAGTACCTGCCGGGGGACGCGCTCCTTGCGGGATACGCGTCCACGCGCGAACCCTGGCAGCTGTTCAAGGAGCTGACCGCACAGATGACGACACTGCGGTCGTCCTTCGAGGGCGACCTCGCCCGGGCCAACGAGAAGCTCGGCGCAGGCTTCCTCGAGAACCTGACCGCGGCGATGGGGACCGAGGCGGCCTTTGCGCTCAACGGGTTCTCCGTCAACGGCCCGACGTGGGTGATGGTCGGTCTGGCGAACAACCCGCAGGTGATCGACGCCTCGATGCAGAAACTGGTGGAGACCTTCAACGCGGAGCTCGGGCCGGAGGATCAGAACAAGCGGGTCGCGTTTGCGCGGGAGAGCGCGGGCGGGCGGACCTGGAGCACGATGAAGTCCGGAGCGCTTCCATTCGGCGCAACCTGGACCTACGATGGAGGCTACATGGTGGCCGCCTCCGATCGCGCGACCGGAGAGCGCGCCATCGCGACCCGGAACGGCGGCTCGCCGCTCGTCTGGTCGCCGTCGTTCCTCGGCCAGATCCCTTCGTCCGCCGGGCTCTATCCGTCCGCGTTCGTCTGGCTGAACCCGAAAGGTGCGCTCGGGATGTTCTCGGCGCTTTCCCCGAACCCGGCGCTGACTGAGCTGCTGGCCGGCCGCGACCCGATGCTCGTCGTATTCGACGGAGCGGCGGAACACATCCACGCCGCCAGCCGCGCTCGTCTGTCGGGTGTGGTCATGGACGCGATGCTGCTCCAGAGTCTTGGGGGGCAGCTCGGGAAGCAGACGGGGAAGTTCTGAGTCTTGAGTTTTGAGTTCTGAGTAATGCCGGGAGAATCCTCGGACCCCATTCCGGTCGTCGAACTCGAGAACCTGAAGGTCAGGCTGGGGCGGCGGGAGATCCTGCACGGGATTTCCTGCCGCCTCGGCGTGTCCGGCACGGGAAAGGCCGTGGGGCTGCTTGGACCAAACGGGGCGGGCAAGTCCACGCTGATCCTGACGCTGCTCGGGTTTCTCCGGCCAAGCGCCGGGCGCGCCCGCATCCTCGGCCTCGACTGCCGGCACGGCCAGGGGGAGGCCCGGTCGCGCATCGGCTACATGCCCGAGAACGACTCGTTCATCGGCGACATGACGGCGGTCGCCTTCCTGCGCCAGATGGCCGAGCTCTCCGGCCTCCCGCCGGAGGCCGCGCTCGAGAAGGCCCACGAGGTCCTGTTCCACGTCGGGCTCGGCGAGGCGCGCTACCGCGAGCTCGGGACCTACTCGTACGGCATGAAACAGATGGCGAAGCTCGCCCAGGCGATCGTGCACGGGCCGGAGCTGGTCGTGCTGGACGAACCGACCAACGGCCTCGATCCGGCCGCCCGCCGGCGCATGCTCAAGCTCATCGGCGAGATGAAGACCGATCAGGGGATGAGCGTACTCGTCTGCTCGCACCTGCTGCGCGACATCGAGCAGGTGTGCGACGAGGCGGTGATCATGAAGGACGGCGCGATCGTCCACCAGTGCAATCTCGAGGACGACCGGCGGTCGAACAAGAGCTTCGTCGAGCTCGAGGTGACAGGCGACGACCGGAACCTGCGCGCGGCGCTGCCGGAGATCGGCGCCGAGGGCGTCTCGGAAGGCGGCGGCTGCTGGCGCATTGTCCTGCCGGCGGGTGTCGAGGTCGAGACGCTCTGGGGACTCGCGGCGCGGCAGGACCTCCTGGTCCGGAAGCTCACCCACCGCAGGGACTCGCTCGAGGAGATCTTCCTGAAGGCCATGGGACACCTGGCGCATACGCCGGGGGAACTCGGTGCAGACATGAGTTCTGAGTCATGAGTCCTGAGTCATGACTCATGACCCATAACTCGCACAGCAACTTCGTGGGGCCAAGCGAATGGCGGTCTACAAACGGGGATACAGGCGATACCGCGGCGCGCTCACGGGGCGTTGGACCAGGTTCATGGTGCTGCCCCGCTATGCCTGGCGGAGGCTCTACCGGCAGCGCCTGGTCCTCCTGCTCACGATGCTGGCCTTCGTGTGGCCGGTTCTCTGCGCCGGCTTCGTCTATCTCACCAATCACGTGGAGCTGCTGCAGGGGCTCGAGCCGGAGTTCCGGCAGTTCATCCAGGTCAACGGTCAGTTCTTCGCGGTCTTCATGTACGTGCAGGCGGGTTTCGCGGTCTTCCTGGCGGCCCTGGCCGGGCCCGGCCTCATCGCGCCGGATCTCGCGAACAACGCGCTTCCCCTCTACTTCAGCCGGCCGCTCACGCGCTGGAGCTATGCGCTCTCCCGGCTGACGGTGCTCGTCGGCATGCTGTCCGTCGTCACGTGGATTCCAGGCCTCGTCCTGTTCGGGCTGCAGGTGGGGCTGGCCGGCGGCTGGTGGTTCCGGGCGAACTGGACGCTGGGCGCGGGCATGGTGGCCGGGTTCCTCCTGTGGCTGCTTGTCCTGAGCCTGGTGGCGATGGCCAGTTCGGCGTATGTGAAGTGGCGGGTGGTGGCAGCCGCGGTCAGCCTGGCCTTCTTCTTCATCCTGAGCGGCATCTCCCAGATGATCAACGGCGTCTTTCGGGTCACCTGGGGTTACGTCCTTGACCCGGCCTGGGCGGTGAACCGGGTATGGTGGGCGCTGCTCGGGCTGGATCCGGAGCGCATCACGGGCCCCGGCGCGGGCGCGTCGGCGTGGGCGCTGGCGGTGATGATCCTGATGCTCGTCCTGGTGATCGAACGCAAGCTGCGCCCGGTGGAGGTCGTGTCGTGACGGCCCCGGCGGTCGTCTTCGAAGAGGTGTCGAAGTTCTACGGCGACGTGCTCGGCGTGAACCGCGTCACGCTGAACATCCCGCCGGGAATCACGAGCCTGGTCGGGCCCAACGGCTCCGGCAAGACCACGCTCATGAACCTCATGACCGGCCTCATTCATCCCGACCACGGCCGCATCCTGATGCGCGGGATCTCCCCGCGCGACCCCGAAGCGCTGATGCGGATGACCGGGTACGCGACGCAGTACGACACGGCGCCGCGCTGGGCCACCGGATTCACCTTCATCACGACCGGCCTGCTGTTGTTCGGGTACGCGCGCGCGGAGGCGGAGGAGAAGGCGTGGAAGGCGCTCGAGCGCCTCGGGCTGACCGAGGCGGCGACCCGCAAGGTGGCGGCGTATTCCAAGGGGATGCGGCAGCGTGTGCGGCTGGCGCAGGCGATCGCGCACGACCCCGACCTACTGGTGCTGGACGAGCCGCTGAACGGCCTCGACCCGCTGGTTCGCGCCGAGACGATCGATCTGTTCCGCGCGTGGGCGGCCGCGGGGAAGCACGTCATCCTCTCGAGCCACGTCCTCCAGGAGGTGGACGTGATCAGCGACCAGGTCGTCCTGATCGCCAACGGGATGATCCTGGCCGAGGGGACGATTCGCGACGTCCGAGACGAGATCGAGGAGCACCCGAGCCAGTACGTCGTCCGCTGCCGCGACGCCTCCCGGGTGGCGTCGCTGCTGTTCGGCGAGGATCACGTCACCGAGATCAAACTGAACGACGACCGGATGGGCATGCTGGTGATGACGCGGGACCGGGAGCAGTTTGCGCGCGCACTCGGACGAATCGCGCTCGACGGCCACCGCATCGACGGGGTGCTTCCGGCTGACGACAACGTGGACGCCCTGTACGACTACCTGATTGGAGGCGAGTAGCGTGGCCTTTCGACAGGCTCAAGACGGCGCGCGGGCCGGCGGAGGGTCTGCCGCCGGCGGCCTTTCCTTCTCCGGGCGCGCCCGGCAGGCGTGGACGATCGCGAAGATCGAGATTCGCCGCGCCTTCCTCGCGAAGCGCGCGCTGTGGGTCTACGGGCTGGCGCTCCTCCCGTCTCTGATCTTCTTCGGGCACGGGATTGACGTGAAGCTGCGGAGCGAGCGGCTGGCCCGGCGCGGCCTCGCGAATCCCGCACTCATCGACAGCATCCGGGAAGGCGAGACGGTCGCGGACGTGAAGAAGCGCGTCGGCACGCCGGCCCGGGAAACCTGGTCGGTGCGGACCAAGCGCGTCCGGCAACCCACCGAGAAGACAGGGACGACGGTGCACGTGATCGAACCGGCGGTCGACGCCCGCTTCGTGCGCCTGAACGTCACCCGTCCCACCTACAGCGGCGAGCCGGTGGCCCGGATCTACGAGTTTGAGGTCTACGGCCCGGACGGCCGCGTGAATCTCGCGCTCGGCCGTCCAGCCACGGGAAGCCTCGCGTGCGGCCCCGATCAGGGTCCGGAAAAAGCCGTGAACGGGAGCGTCGCGGGAGGAGAGACCGACAGCTGGTGCGCCGCGGACAGGCCGCTGTTCCTGCAGGTGGATCTGGGGACGACTCGCCCCGTCGCGCGCTTCGTGGTGAAGCACGCCAGCGCGGGGGGCGAAGACGAGGAATCGGACACCCGCGAGTTCAACATCCAGGTGAGCACGGAGGGCAAGGCCTTCAGCACGGTCGAGACATCCACGGGCGCGGGGTTCATCGAGGAACGGACCGAGTATCGGCAGGTCTCCTATTTCGACGGGCGGCGGGAGGCCAGGCTCCTGTTCGTCGACGGCAAGCTGGAGTCCCGGAATATCGACCCCCTGCTGAACTTCGAAGAGGATCGCCGGATCTTCGCCGGGATCTTCCAGTTCTTCTACTTGCGGCTGGCGATCTTCTTCGGCTGCCTGGGCCTCTTCATGTACCTGTTCCGCGGGGAGATGAGCAACCGCACGCTGCACTTCTGGTTCCTCGCGCCGGCGCGTCGCGAGGTGCTGCTCGCGGGCAAGTATGCGGCCGGGCTGATCGCGGCGGTCGTCGTCTTCGGCGGCGGCGCGGTGCTCGCGTTCGCGGCCATGCTCTGGCCGCACGACGCGGTCCAGGTGCAGTCCTACTGGAATGCCGGGGGGATGGGGCACGCGTTCTGGTACGTCGCGGCTGCCACGCTCGGCTGCGTGGGCTACGGGAGCGTCTTTCTCGCGCTCGGGCTGTACCTCCGCAATCCGATCGTCCCGGCTGCGGTGCTGCTCGCGTGGGAGGGAGTCAACGGCATCCTTCCGCACGCGCTGCAGAAGATGAGCATCCTGTACTATCTGCAGTCGCTCTGTCCCGTTCCGGCCCTGCCGATGGACGATGACATCCCCACGCTGGTACGGCTGCTGATGGCGCCCGCCGCGCCGGCCTCGCGACCCGGGGCGGTTCTCGGGCTGACGCTCGTGACCGCGTTCGTCCTGTGGATCGCCGCCCGCGCCGTCCGGCGCATGCAGATCTCCTACGGCGCGGAGACGTGATTCAGCTTCATGCCCGGGATCGGCAGGGTCGCGGTGACCGCCAGCGTGTTGCCCTGCGTTCTCACGCGCGCGCCCGTCTCCCAGAGGTAACGGATGTTCACCAGGGCGAGAAGCCTCGACTTGCTGGCGACGGGCAAGGTGACGTCCGGCCCTACAGCCCACACCTTGTGCTTGTCGGGGAACTCCACGTCAATCGGCACTCCGCGCGGCGGTACAATCTCCCCGAGTCGGTCCCTCGTGATCTTCCACTCGACGTAGTACGCCATGCCGACGCTGAAGCCGCCGCCCATGAAGGACTTCCCGATGCCACCCTCGAGCGTGAGGATCTGGCCAACCTTGGTGTCGGTGTGCCTCTTCTCCCCGTTGATCTGCCAGAACGCCGCCGTCGCCAGACTCGCGGATCGCTTCTCGTCGACAAAGACCGTCGTCCCGACATAGGGCTCGAGCGTGACCATGCCCCTGCCGACGTTGTCGCTGCCCCCGGGTTCGTATCGACCGGTGGGCAGGTAGAGGTCGATCCCGGTGGTAACGTCAGCACGCTCGGTGTGCCAGCCCAACTCGAACGGCCGGACCATGAGGTCGCCGAAGCGCGTGCCCGTGTCCTCCGATAGCCCGAACGCCGGCGCCTCAATGGCGCTGTTCACCCACGGGAAAGCCACCAGGGCGCCGTACTGCGCCCCCGCGATCCTAGACTTGCTGACGAAGTAGAGGTAATCCGCGACCGCCGTGGCGACGGTGCTGGGCGGGGAGCCCAGCGGGCGGACGGTGTTCCCGGCTGCGTCCTTGATCGTGTCAGTCGAGTACCGGTAGTAGAAGACAATGTCGTAGAAGCCGGGGCCAGGCTGCGAGCCGGCCTGCACGCCGTAGTCGCCCAGCGTGTGGCTCCCGGCGAGTTGGGCGCGGGCCGGCGCACAGAGCGCCAACACACACCCCACGGTGACGCCGACGGTTCTCGGAAGTCTCATGATTCACCGCCGCGGTGTTCCTGCCCCGGCGTGTGCGTCGTAGACGATCCTGCCGGCGAAGACCGTGTACATGACCTTCGTGTCCACGATCGAACCCGGGTCGATTTCGAAGAGGTTGCGATCCAGGACGACCAGGTCGGCGGCCTTGCCCTTCTCGATGCTGCCGAATTCGTGCTCCTTTCGCATCGAATACGCTCCGCCCAGCGTCATCACGCGAATGGCGTCTTTGAGGCCGATGGGTTCCCCCAAGGGCGCGTCGGTGTTCCTCTCGTAGGGGTTCTTCCGGGTCACCAACACCTGGAGTTCCCGCAGCGGGTTGGCGTCGGTGACGCCCGTGGGCCAATCGCTTCCGATGGACACGTGCGCGCCGCCCGCGATCGCCTTCCTGATATTGGCGAAGTGCTTCATGTTCTCGGCGCCGACAATCTGCTCGAGGAGGCTGATCGCCGGGCTGCGGTAGTAGATGACGGGTGAGAAGTTCGCGACGACATTGAGCCTGCGGAAGCGGGCGACGTCCTCGTCGCGCAGAAAGAAGTTGTGGGCGATGTGCTGAGGCCGTGAGACGCTCTCCGGGCTGAGCGCGCGTACCCGCTCGAACACGTCGAGGACGGCGCGGCCAGTCCCGTCGCCGGCGGCGTGGACTCTCACCAGGGCGCCTCCTCTGGCCTCCTTCACCATCCGGTCGAAATCGGCCGTGTCGACACTCATCGCACCGTGTCCGCCGTCGGCATACGTGGCAACCAGAAGCGACGTCTCGCTCAAAGGCGTTCCGTCGCCCCACCATTTCCTTCCGACGGGGTCGAAGAGGGGCGAACGATACTCGTCTGCCATCGCCACGAGAGGCTCAGGATCGACCACGCGGTCCTTCGCCCAGTCGTTCATGGCGATTGACCCGGATACGCGGAAGTTCAGACTGCCCTCGCGCTCCATCTTCCGATACACCCTGAACTGTGGAGCGTTCGTGGAGGCATCGGTGTAAGCGGTGACACCCCAGGCCGAGAGTTGTCGCAGGGAGCGTTTCAGGGCGCGCTCCCACACCTCATCGGGGTACATCGGTATCTTGCTGAAGACGGCCTGTTGAGCGGTTTCGGCAAGATACCCCGTCGGCTCGCCCGTTCGGGGATCCTTCTCAATGAACCCGTTTCTGGGTTGCGGGGTGTCCCTGGTGATGCCCGCGAGCTTCAACATTGCCGTATTGACGACGGCGCCGTGTCGTGTGTCGTCGCGGAGGACTGCCGGGCGATCACGGACCAGCGAGTCGAGCCACTGCTTGTCGGGGTGACCGTTCGGGAACAGCCCCACCGACCACTTCTCGCCGATGACGTACGGCGCGTTCGGGTTCCTCTTCAGATAGGCGGCAACGGCGTCGGCTATCTGCTGTGCGTCGAAACTCTCGGGAAAGAGCAGGGCGCCGGCTTCGTCCTGAAGATAGGGTTGCGCCGGGTGAATGTGGTCGTCGACGAACCCCGGCATGGCAAACGCCCCGCCGAGATCGACGACGCGGGTCCCCTCGCCGATCAATGCCGCAGCCTCCTTGGCTGAGCCGACCTCCACGATCCGCCCGTCCGCGACGGCCACAGCTTCGGCGAAAGGCCGTTTCTCGTCGACGGTGTAGATCTTCCCGTTCGTGAACACGGTATCGGCCACGACCTTCCGGGAGGCGTCCGCCGACGTCGTCCGCGTGGTTCTCCAACCCAGCACAACAACGGCGCCAACGACCAGGATGAGTGCCAGCGGTACGATCTGTTTCTTCATAGCGTGCTCTCCTCTCCCGCCTCCATTCCTCCCTCCGCTGCTGCCACCGCCCTCGCGGCGTCCTGTCCGCATTCGCGCGGCCGCTCATGCACGACGACCATACGCCCCGATGGTATGAGGGCCGAGAAGCCGTGTCTGCACGGGGTTTTGCCTACGGGCGTGTACGGGAATCCACGTACGAGGAGGAAGTTCGGAATCAGGAGCCAGGAGCCTGGAAGAACGACTACCGGTGTTCGCGCGCGCGGGTGATCGCGTGGTGCCGCAGTTCGTACATGCCGCTCAAGCCCAGCTTGACGATGATGCGCGCGTAGTAGGACTCGACGGTGCGGGTGCTGATGTTCATGGCGTCGGCAATCTCGTGCGTCCCCTCGCCATTGCCCAGCAGCTGGTAGACCTGGCGCTCCTGCTGACTGAGATCGCGCGCGCCGGGTTCCGCGTGCGGTTGCGAGACGCGCTCGGCGAGGGCCACGGCGGCGACGGGACTGACGAACTGGCGGCCAGCGGCGACCTGGCGGACGGCCTGGACGAGCACGTCGTGCAGTTCCTTCTTCGTCACGTACCCGAGCGCTCCCGCCGCGAACGCGCCTTCCACGTGGCGTGCGTCCTTGTGCATCGAATACGCGAGGGCCGGCACACGGTGCCCGCGGAGGTCGGCAATGAGCGCCGCGCCGTCTTCGGTGTCGAGCGACAGGTCCACAATCGCCAGGTCGGGACGTCGTTCCTGCACGCGCGCCAGCGCCTCGGCGCGAGTGCTGGCCTCGGCGACCACGTCGATGCCGTCGGGCGCCAGGAGAAGGGCGAGGCCTTCGCGAACGGCCGGGTGATCGTCCACCAGCAGCACGTCGATGCGTGCGTGCGCCGTCACGCCGGTATCCATGATTCGTCTCTTGAACGACCGGGTGCGGCGGACAGCGCGGACGGCCGCGGCACGCAGCAGGCGACGCGGGTGCCGCCTCCCGGCGCCGGCGTCACCGTCAATTGCCCGCCGAGAATCTGCGCCCGGTACCCCATCGTCCGCAGGCCCATGCCGCCCGCCCGCCGGTCGGGCGGCAGGCCGACACCATCGTCTTCCACCTGCAAGGCCAGGTCGCTGGCGTGGCCGCGCAACTCCACGGCGATCCGGCTCGCGTGGGCGTGGCGCACCGCGTTGCTCAAGGCCTCCTGCGCGATGCGGTAGAGGTGCTGCGCGACCGTGAAATCGGGCACGTGCACGTCACCGATCGCGGAGAACTCGCAGTAAACATCCGCCGTCTCCTGCGTTCGCCTGGTGAGTGCACGCAACGCCGGCGCAAGGGCGTCGGGCTCCGGGTCCACGGGACAGAGTCCAAGCGCGACGCCGTGTGCCTCCTCTATGGCCTCGGTCAGCAACGAGGTGAGCCGCTCGGACTCTGCGGTGGCAACCGGCCGGCCTTCTCTCAGCGATCGCTCCAGCGTCTGCCAGCGCAGCAGCGCCGCCGTGAGGTCCTGGCACACGCCGTCGTGCAGGTCGCGCCCCAGTCGGCGTCGCTCCTCGTCGCCGATGGCGGCGACCTCGCGCTCGAGGCGGTGCCGCTCGAGGGCCTCTCGGCGAAGGGCGGCTTTCGCCTGGTATTGGGCGGCGAGCGCGCCGTGGAGGAACCGGTGAAAGCGATCCAGCAGGACGACCAGCATGGCGAGGAACGCCCCGACGCCCGCCGTCTGGAACCAGACGACGACCGGCGAAACATCCGGCGGCGTCGCGCCGACGACCAGCGCGCTGGACACGGCCGGCAGAACCCGCAGGAAGGGAGCCGACAGGAGGAGCAATGCGCTCGCCGCCACGGCGACCCTCGCGGCGACCGGGCCGCAGAGGACCAGGACGAGGATCGGCTGGGCGACCAGACCCACGCTCGCGTAGGGTCCCTGGACAGGCGAGAGGCCGGCGAGGGCCACGACCGTGTAGGCCGCAACGAAATACGCCCCGAGCCTGACGCGCCAGTCCAGACGGAGCAGCAGTGCGCTGGCGACCATGACGACGTAGCACGCCAGGGCAACCGCTCTGAACCAGGAGGTCATGCGCGGACCGTAGCCGGCGACGGTCAGGATGGCGGGCAGCAGGTGAGCGGCCGCGCTTGCGATGAGAAGAACGTTGGTAGCCTTGCGGTGCCACGCAGCGAGGGCGGCATCCAGGCTGATATCGTCCAGGGGACAATCGGTCTGCATCGGCGCTTGCTCCGCGCGGCCACGAGTTGCCGGAGACGCCTGGCAGGAAACTCGCCGCGGCTTCGCGCCTGGACATCGAGGCCGAACGCGGCGACCCGCCGATTGTAGACGGTACGGCTGCCGGTTGGCCAGTGGTTGAAGAGCGACTGTGGTGGGGGCACCAGATGACCGGGGCGGTGGCGCAGGGATCGAACACGCTGTCAGAGTCGCTGGCCGAGTATTCCGCGTTGATGGTGCTCGGGCACACGACCGGCTCGGACGCCCTGCGGCTCGACCTGCGACACGACCTCGATCACCAGTTGAAGGGCCGGCGGAGCGACGTGCGCGGCGGCCAGACCCTCGCGCGGGTCACGCGGCAGGGCTGCGTGTGGTACGCGAAGGGCAGCCTCGTCATGTACGCGATCAAGGACTACATCGGGGAGGAACCCCTCATCGCCAACCTGCGCGCGGCGGTGCCCGACGGACAGAAGGCTTTCGTCTATGCGGTGACGCCGAAGGTTACGTCGTCGAAACTCGATGCCGGCGCGCGTTGGCGACACCGGCACCGTCCGCAGGATTCCCACGCCATGGTGCTGAGACCCGTCGTGTTTCAGCACCAGCATGCCTGTCCAACCCACCGCGTACCCGCCGGGCAGCATCGTGGAGACCTCGTCATGCTCCAGTGGCCATCAGTGGAGGTCGTCCCTTTACCGTCCGGCTCGGCGACGAGGGGCGGGCGGAACTGGGCGCTTCTGAACGGCGTGTCCAAGAGGTTCCGAAGGAAGTCAGTATCCCCGAAGCCCGGGTACCCTCGCACATCCAGGATTACTGTTGCTGCGGTTTCGAGTTTCGGCAGCGCGACGCGCCGAAGGCAAAGTCATGGTGGCTTTCTGGGCGGATGTCGGTTGTTGAATGGGACGCCTGGCGCGAAGCCCATCAGGCGGAGGGAAGCGCTTCAATTTGCCCGATTGGCGGTCAGGGCTGTCAGGGTTCCCTCAAACTCGCCACGGACCCATGCCGATAAGCGGTCATGGCGGCGCGGCGCCCGCGCACCATGAGCAGGTCACGCGCCCTTCAGGATGCGGCAGACCCTCTCGGCGTTCTCGCGCACTTCATCCTTCACCCGGGGGAACATCCCGACGAACACGCCGTCGGTCGGCTTGATGCTCGCGAAGGCCAGCCTGAAGGCCTCGTCGGCGCCCCAATCGTCGATTCGACCGGCCGCCAAGATCTTGAACGCGAAGCACGGCTTCCGCGTCTGCTGCATCGCGCGATACATGCGCGGGGGATCGCTCTGCAGGTAGGTCTCGCCCTGCATCTCGAGAGACTCCCCGTTCAGCACCTTCTTCCATTCGCCGGCCGTCCGGGTGCGGTTGTAGACGCAGCCCGCGTAGAAGTCGACGTCCCAGCCCTGCTCCTCCACCAGCGCGATCACCTCCGGCTTGTGCGTGCCGACCCCCACGAGGCACCCGAGGTCGCGCACCTGCCTGCACCAGTCGCGGACCGTGGCCATTCTGCCGCCCTGGAATGCCGTGTCGGTCCGCTCGCCGTGGTGATACATCGCCAGCGGCTTCCGAGCGGCGTGGAACGGCGCGGGGTCGCCCATCCCCTGGACAATCAGGTGCATCGTGCCGCCCTCCGCCTGGAAGCGATCGAGGTCCTGCGGCGCCCGGCCGAGGTCCACATAGTTGTAGGCGTTGATGCCGAACCTGAGACACTGGTGGAGCACGTCGCACACCCGCTCCGGCGTGTAGTACTCGCGCATCACGGTCGCCAGGATGCTGTTGTAGTGCGCATAGCCGTAGAACGGGTTGCAGCCGACAATCAGCCTGCTGACCTCCGCCGGGCCGAACCGCATCTTCGGCACCTGCAGGACGGAGGCCGGCCGGGGCGGTGCGGCGGGGGGTGGGGCCTGGCCGCGCGGGCCCACGGGCGGCGGGGCGCCGCCGGCCGACCGCGGGGGCGCCTGCCGGTCCGCGGCGCCCAAGGTACCGACCGCCCCGAGGGTCAGCGCGGCCGATTGCAGGAATCTGCGTCGTGACTCGCTCACGTTGTCCTCCCGACCGGAGTCTACTGCGCCGTCCGCCGGTTCTCAAGCGACGGCGGGACGGCTGGCCGGCACGACGGGCTGCCCGTGACCGCCGACCGGCAGCGTGGCTTCACTTGGCCGGCCGCTCGCTCTTCTGGTAGGCGGCCTTCTCGAGCCACGCGCGGTTGACGGCGACGCCCCACCCCGGGCCATCGGGAATCTTCACCTTGCCGTCGACGACCGCGAGCGCCGGGCTGTAGAGCCGCTCGCCGGCGTTCGCGTCCTCCTCGATGCTGAACTCGGCGAACGGTCCCGCATTCGGTGCGGCGGCCATGACGTGCAGCGAGAAGAGCGTGATCAGCGACAGGTTCGCCGAGTGCGGGACGACCTTCAGGCCCGCCTGCTGACCCATCTTCGCCACGCGCCAGGCCCTCGTGACGCCGCCCACGTAGCAGATGTCCGGCTGCAGGACATCCGCCGCTTTCATCCGGATCATCCGCCGCCACTGCGCGAGGTCGTTGTCCTGCTCGCCGCCGGAGACCGGCATCTTCAGCGCGGCGGCGACCTCGGCGGTCCACTCGAGCTCCCAGTACGGGCATGGCTCCTCGAACCAGAAGTAGCCCTGGTCCTCCATGCGGCGGCCGACCTCGATTGCCCGAGGCGGCGTAAAGCAGCTGTTGCCGTCGCCCATCATCCGGACAGAGCCGCCGACCGCCCTGCGCGCGGCGGGGATCATCCTCTCGGTGCGGCCGGGCGCCGCATCGCCGTCGTGGCCCGCCGGCGTGCCGAGGCGGACCTTGAACGCCTCGAACCCCTTCTCATCGCGCAGCCTGGCCAGCCTGGCCGCCTCCTCATCGGGCGTGATGTCGCGGCGCATGCTCGAGCCGTAGACCGGGAACGGGACGGCCTTGCCGCCGAGCAGCACGCACACCGGCTGCCCTTTCACCTTTCCGTAGAGATCCCAGATGGCCGTGTCGACACCGCACAGCGCGCGGCAGACGTAGGACCACGGGAACTTCATGTTCGCGTCGATGACGCGGTCCACGAGCGCGTCGATCAGCGCGGCGTCGCTGCCCAGGACGTGCGGCGCGACCTGGCGATGGAGGACGAGGGCGCTGATGTCGGGCTCGTAGGTCGAGAGCTGCCCCCAGCCCTCGCGTCCGTCGCTCGTGGTGACGCGCACGAAGCCATGGGAGCCCTGCACCCACGTTTCGATCCGGGTAATGATCAGGCCCCGCTCGATGACGGAGAAGTCGACGTAGTCCTCCGTCCGCCCGAGGTACGGGTAGGCCTTCGCAGGGGCGCCGGAAACTGAATCGACGGGCAGGCCGGACGCCGCAGCCACGCCGGCGCCGCTTCTCAGGAAGTCGCGACGTCGAATCCTCATGAGAGCCCTCCACGATGTCCGTCGTCGAGCGTCAATCGAGCCGCTGCTCCAACCTGGCGAGCGCGTGCGGAGTGTAGCACCATACCCGGCGGTGGCGGCAACACGAACGGCCGGGCGCGGCGAGTCTCGCGCATGCCCCCATGCGCGTGCGCGCAACGTTCTCCAGGGCGCCCCCGTCACTCAGTGAACGGTGGCGGGCTTGCCAGAGAGCCCATTCCAAAGCCCAGTTCTCCGCTGGAGTCTTCGCGCAAGAACACCGAGGCCGGGCGGCCCGTCTAATCCCGTGAAGGGGCGGCGGTCGAGGCGCTGAGGTGCGAATGAGGTTTAGCGCCCCGGGACGTGCGCAAGAAACGACGGATCATGGAATCGCAAGGTAGCCGCATGCCGGCCAGCAGGATCGAGCCGTGGCTGGCACCGGCTCTCTGCGTCGCGGTGACGTTGGGCCGGACCGTCGAACCCCTCCTGTCCGCCCAGCCAGCCGCTGCCCTGGCCCCCGCTCCGGCTTGGCTCCCGCTCGCCGCGGCCGCGTTTGCCGTGGCGGGGGTCGTACGGCTGGATGGCTGGCCGCGGTGGCTTCGCATACAGCGGGCTTCGGGCTGGACGGCTCTCTTGCTGATGGTATGGGCCGCGAATGGGCTGCCGTTCGACCTACTGACGTTGACGGGCACCATGGGTCGGCGAACCGCCAGCGGCGCCATCGTCATCGCCACCGTCAACTGGCCGGGGCTGGTAACCCGGACACTGGCTCTCGCCGCCGCCGTTGTGCTCGCGCGGCTCGCCTTGGCGCGCCCGGCCGCGCCGGCATCCACCCGTCCAGCGACCTGGTACGGCTATGCCGCATTCGCGCTGGCGCTGCCGTACCCGGTTCTCAGAGCGGTCTGGGCGCTGGGAGGGACGCCCGGGCTCAGTCGGCCGGGCGCGGGAGGCCAGGGCTACGCCCCGTTGCTGCTTGCCATCCCGTGGGTGCTGGCGGCCATTCTGTCCCTGCTCCTGGTCCCGACGTGGCGCCGGATGCCGCGCCGGCTGTTGCTGGTCGCAGGGTGGACCGCCACCGCCCTCGTCGGCATGATCGGGCCGGTGGCCGTCTGGGCGCTGGTCTCCGGGTTGGTCGCGCCAGCCGCGCCCGCCCCTCCGGGCGCCAGGACCCCTGGCATCGCGACCTGGGTCTTTGCTCTCTTCTACGGCAGCTGGCTCCTCTTTCCCATCGCCGCCGGTGCCGCCACCCGCTCGTACCAGCTGCGTAGTGCCGGCTCCACGGATGTCCTCCCGATGCGACCGCGGGCGTGAGGGCGTGACCGGCGGGTGGGATGTCCCCGTCTTGTCCCCGATTTGTCTCCGATTTGTTGACAGGCAGCGTCTCGGCGATTATAAGTAGTTCGCACCACCTTCCAGGTAAGGAGAGCAGTCATGTCTTCGTCTCTTTCACGCAGGGGCTTGTTTCATCTGGCGGGCGCGGCGGCAGGAGCCATGCTCGGCAGCCGGCACGCCTCGGCGCAGCAGCCGCAGGCGCCCCCGCCCGCCCCGAGAGCCGGCGGGAATCGCAGCCTCGCAGGCAACCCCGAGCCGTTTCCGGCCCTCCAGACGCGTTCGACCGTCTCGCTGGTCCACGGCGACGACCGGCGCAAGAATGTCTACGAGGCCCTGCTGGCGATCGACGAGCAGATCAAGCCCAAGCTGAAACGGAAGAAATACGTCGTGATCAAGGTCAACAACGTGACCACGACGAACCAGCTGGGAGCCAGCCACGCGGACGCCCTGCGCGGCATGCTCGACTACCTCGCGCCCCGCTTCAAAGGGCCCGTGATGATCGCGGAATCCTCCGCGGGCACCACGATGCAGGGGTTCGACAACTTCAAGTACCCCGCCCTGACCAAGGAGTACAAGAAGGTCAGCCTCCTCGACTTCAACGAGGAGGCCAAATACGTCCTCCTGCCGCTGATCGACTACGACCTTCACGTCGCCCCGGTCCGCCTGGCCGCGCGCCTGGTCGACCCCGACGCCTTCGTCTTCGGCGCCGCCTGCATGAAGACGCACAACATCGCCGTCGTCACGCTCTCGATGAAGAACATGATCCTGGGCGCGCCGCTGCACCAGGCACCCAAGGAAACGACGCGGTGGAACGACAAGCGCCGGTACCACGTCGGCATCCGCCAGAGCCTGTACAACATGTTCCTGACCGCGCAGCGGCTGCAGCCGAACTGGGACGCCACCATCATCGACGGCTTCGAGGGGATGGAGGGCAACGGGCCCGGCGCCGGGACCCCCGTCCCGTCGCGTCTGGCCATCGCCTCGACGGACTACGTGGCGGCCGACCGCGTGGGCGCGGAATGCATGGGCGTGGATGCCAGCTGGCTGGGATGGCTGAAGTACAGCGGCGAGGTCGGACTCGGGCAGGCGGACCTCTCGAAGATCGACATCCGCGGCGCGTCGATTGCGTCGGTGCAGAAGCCCTACCGCCTGCACTCTGACATCGAGCTGATGCTGAAATGGCGCGGGCCGATGGAGGAACTGCCGCGCAGCCTCGGCTGGAACCACCCCATCTTCGAGCTTTACCCGATGGACATCGCCTAGGGAGAGCAGGAACAACCGAACCGAGCTGAAGAGTTGGCTCAATCACAGGGAGGCATATGGACAGCAAATCGTCACGCAGAGACTTCCTGGCAACAACCGGACTCGCGCTCCCGACCGCCGCCCTGGCGTCCATCGGCATGGCGCAGCAGACGTCCAAGCAGCCGCCGCCAAAGTCCGGCGGGTTCAGCTATCGCGTGCTCGGCAAGACGGGGTTGAAGGTGACGAGCGTCGGGTTCGGCTGCATGATCACGTCGGACCAGAGCGTGATCGAGCGGGCGGCGGACATCGGCATCACCTATTTCGATTCCGCGCGGGGCTATCAGAACGGGAACAACGAGCGGATGGTCGGGGCCGCGCTCAAGGCGAAACGGAACAGCATTACGCTCTCCACGAAGACGCAGGCGGCCACCAAAGAGGAGGCGCTGAAGCACATCGACACGAGCCTCACCGAGCTCGGGACCGATCACGTGGACATCTGGTACCTGCACGCCAAGAGCAAGCCGGAGGACCTGAAGGACGAGCTCCTGGAAGCGCAGCAGATCGCCAAGAAGGCCGGCAAGACGCGGTTCGTCGGCGTGAGCACGCACGCCGGGCAGCCGGAGCTCTTCCCCGCGGTCATCCAGAAGATGCCTCATTTCGACGTGATCCTGACCTCCTACAATTTCACGATGGACCCGAAGATGGACGAGGTCATCGCCTTGGCGGCGAAGCAGGGCATCGGCATCGTCGCGATGAAGGTGATGGCGGGAGGATTCCGCCGGGCGAAGCCGGGCGACAAGCAGACTGAAATCCTGAAGCGGGAAGGCGCCATGCTCGCCGCCCTGAAGTGGACGCTCAAGAACCCGAATATCGGCACGACCATTCCCAGCATCACGGACAACGAGCAGCTCGATGAGAACCTGAAGGCCATGTCGGTGCCGTTCTCCGACGCGGACCAGAAGATCCTCATGGCGCAGCTGGAGCACATCAGCCCGCTCTATTGCAGGATGTGCGGCAACTGCTCGGGCCAGTGCCCGAAAGGGCTGCCGGTGTCCGACGTGCTCCGCTACGTCAGCTATTCGGAAGGTTACGGGCAGTTTCAGCTGGCGCGCGAGAGCTTCCGCTCGCTGGCGCCCGAGCTCAGGGACGTGCGCTGCAGCGACTGCGCCAGCTGCGCGATCCGGTGCCCCAACGGCGTGCGTGTGACCGAGCGATTGAAGACCGCGCAGGAGCTGTTTGCATGAAGACGGGTCTTGTCGTTGTTGCCGTCCTGATGTCCGCGGGATCGGCGTTCGCCCAGCTGCCCACGTGCACGGCGGTCCCCGGATGGACGCAGCAGGGCCAGGCCCGCAGCTTCGACGCCGACAACCTGTTCGAGTACATGGACGGGAACGCGGAGGCGTACATCCTCTACCATTTCGTCGGCATGAAGGGGATCACCTGCCAGTCGGGCGACGCGACCCTCAACATCGACGTCTCCGAGTTCGAGGATACCGAGTTCGCCTACGGCATGTTCACCTCCACCCGCGATCCGCGGCTGGCGACCGAGAAGATCGGGGTGACCGGCCAGGTGACGCAGCGAAAAGGGGTGTTCACCAAGGACAAGTACTACGTCGAGATCTCCGCCAACCCGGAACGGGATCACGCGGCGACGTTGAGGGCGTTCCTTTCCATCATCGAGAAGAACCTCCAGGGGCGGACGACGCTCCCCGAGGCGTTCGGCTGGTTCCCGGCCGACAACCTGGCGCCTGATTCGATCCGGCTGGTGCCGGAAAGCGTCCTGGGGCTTCGGCTGCTGAAGATCGGCTACATCGCGCAGTACCAGGCCGGCAAGGCGTTCGTGGTGCGCGAATCGTCGCCGGAGGCTGCCGCCCAGGTCTTCGGGAAGCTCAAGGAGCGTTTCGGGCAGACGTCGCCGGCCAGGATCGCCGACGAGGCGTTCACGGCCAGCGACAAGTACCTGAACGGAATCTGCATGTTCCGCAAAGGGAACTTCATCGGGGGTTTCGCGAACCTGCCGGAGGGCCGGAGCGGCGTCGCGGAAACGGAGAAGCTCGCCGCAAACGTCAAGTGACATCCGTCGAGGGGACCATGAGAGCTTTCGCGCGCATGCTCCTTCCCGCCATCGGCCTGTGCGCCGTCACGGCGCTGCCGGCACCGGGCGCCGACCGCGTGAAGACGGCCAACGGCATCGTCGAATCCACCGTGCCGCCCAGGGACGGCGTTCGCAGCTTCAAGGGACTGCCGTTCGCACAGCCGCCCGTCGGCGACCTGCGCTGGCGGGAGCCGCAGCCGGTGAAGGACTGGACCGGGGCGCGCAGCGCCGACAAGTTCGGCCCCACCTGCATGCAACGGCTCTCCCCGAACGCGGACTACTGGTTCCGCGGCGACGGTATGAGCGAGGACTGCCTCTACCTGAACGTCTGGACGCCCGCGAAGTCGGGCAGCGAGAAGCTGCCGGTGCTCGTCTACATCTTCGGCGGCGGATTCCAGAACGGCGACGGCTCCGAGCCGCGCTACGACGGCGAGAGCATGGCCCGAAAGGGCATCGTGGCGGTGTCGCTGAACTACCGTACGAACATCTTCGGCTTCTTCGTGCATCCGGAGCTGACCAGGGAGTCGCCGCACCGCGCCTCGGGCAACTACGGCCTGCTCGACCAGGTGGCCGCCCTGCAGTGGGTGCAGAGGAACATCGCGGCGTTCGGCGGCGATCCGAAGCGCGTGACGATCGCGGGCGAATCGGCGGGGTCGATTTCGGTCAGCGCGCTGATGGCGTCTCCGCTCTCCCGGAATCTGATGGCCGGCGCGATCTGCGAAAGCGGCGCGGCGATTGCGAGCCTGCCTCCCCGGCCGCTCGCCGAAGCGGAGGAGGGCGGCGTGAAGTTCGCGGCAGCCGCGGGAGCCGAGGGGCTCGCCGCGCTTCGCCGCATGACCCCGCAGCAGCTCTACGACGCCGCCGCCAAGGCGCAGGGCGTCCGTTTCAGCACGGCGATGGACGGGTACTTCCTCGCGAAGACGCTCACCGAGATCGCGCTGGCCGGCCAGCAGGCCAAGGTCCCGCTGCTGGCGGGGTCGAACACCGAGGAGCAGGGGGCGCGGGGGGTGCTGTCGGGCGGCGACCCGACGCCGGAAACGCTCGCCAACGCGATCACGAAGTTCTACGGCGACAAGGCCGAACCCGTGTTGAAGGCGTATGCCGCCACCACGACGGACGAAGTGTTCGAGGCCGCCACCCATCTCGCCAGCGCCCGCTTCATTTCCTACGGCACGTGGAAATGGACCGAGCTTCACATGCAGACCGGCGGCAAGCCGGTCTACCGCTACCTCTACGCCAGGGTGCGTCCCGCGTATCTGGGGATGCCGGGCCAGCCGCCGGCAGCTCCCGCGGCCGGACGAGGCGACGCCGCCGCAGGGCGCGGCGCGCAGCAGCCTCAGGCGCCTCGCGGCGCGGCGCACTCGGCCGAAATCCAGTACGCCATGGGCAACCTGGGCCTCGACAGCCGCTACGCGAGGGAGCCTGCCGACCACGAAGTCTCGAAGACCATGCAGGCGTACTTCGCGAACTTCATCAAGACGGGCAACCCCAACGGTCCGGGCGCTCCGCCCTGGCCGGCCTACAAGCCGGACACCAACTACCAGCGCATGCGGATCGACGTGAAGTCGCAGGCCGAGCCTGAACCGCACCGCGGCCGGTATCTCGCGCTGGACGGCGTGATCGGGCGGTAGGGCGGCGTTTGGGACCGACCACGCCCCGACGGACGGTGGCCCACGAGAACAGGGAGAGGAATCATGATGAAACAGGCGCTGTTGACGATTGCCGTACTGATGCTCTGCGTGTGCACCATCGGTGCGCAGGGGCCCGCGGGCGCTCAGAACCCGATCGCGGCGGGTCAGAAGATGCTGCACTCGATGGTCAAGAACAACATCATCCGCTCCGCCGAGAAGATGCCGGAGGAGAACTACGCGTTCAAGCCCACTCCGGAGGTGCGCAGCTTCGGCCAGTTGATCGGCCACGTCGCCGATTCCCAGTACATGTTCTGCTCGGCCGTGTCGGGCAAGCCCGGTCCCGCGCAGGGCGTCGAGAAGTCCAAGACGACGAAGGCGGACCTCGTGCAGGCGGTGAAGGACGCGTTTGCGTTCTGCGACCCGGTCTACGACGGACTGACCGACGCGCAGGCCGGCGCCCCGGTGAAGTTCTTCGGCGGCGAACAGGCCAAGGTGACCGTGCTGGCGTTCAACACCGCGCACAACAACGAGCATTACGGCAACATCGTCACCTACCTGCGCATCAAGGGCCTGGTGCCCCCTTCGAGCGAACCGCGCAAGTAGCCTCTCTTTCGCACCGGGACCGCGCGTGTTCCCCGGAGTGGCGGGCGGCGCTCGCGTCGCCCGCCGCCCCGGCCGGTCATCGCTTCTCGCTCGCGGGAGCGACAATCGCGTAGAGGTCGGACCGCGTCATGATGTAGAGCACCCCGTTCGCCGGTACGGGCGTGCTGTAGACGGAATTGCCCATGTCGATTTCGGCGATCTTCTTCAGTTCGCCGCCTGCCTTCAGGACGACCACGTCGCCGTCCTGGTCACCCAGGTAGACTTTGCCGTCGGCCACCAGCGGCGATCCCCAGACGGGCGCGATCGTGTCGTAGGTCCAGTAAGGCTTCCCGGTGCCGAGGTCCAGGCAGTGGAGGATCCCTTTCATGTCGGCGACGTACACCATGCCGTCGGCGACCGCCGCGGTCGAAATGGACCGGCCGATCTTGTCGTACTGCCAGACGCGGCCCGTCTCGGTGATATCGCCCTTCTGGGCGGGATTGATGCAGTAGGTGTGACCGATCCCGTTGGGGTGGTCGGGGTCCTGTCCGACGCTCATGAACACCCGGCCGCCGCTGAAGACCGGCGTGGACACCCCGTAGTTCCGCGTCTTCGGCCACACGGCGTCCTTCGGGTTCATGTCGAACTTCCAGATCCTCTCGCCAGTTCGAGCATTGAAGCCGTAGATGAAACCGTCACCACCGGGAAAGACCGCCTGCTGAACGCCATCGACCAAACCCAGGGCGGGCGAGACCCACTGGCCGTGCAGGATGCCTTCGCCCGGAGAGTTGTCCTGCCACACGACCTTGCCGGTGTCCTTGTTGACCGCCAGGAAGCTGGGGGCCTTCGGAGCAATGACCTTCTCGTCGCCGCTGTCGCGGCCGTTGGCCGTCGCGACGAAGACGAGGTCCTCCCAGATGACCGGCGAGGAGCTGGCCATGAACAGCTGCGACACGCCCAGCTCCTTCCCCATGTCGAGCTTCCAGATGACATCGGCATCCGTCGGGCCCCTGTAGACTTCATCCTGGAATGGCCCATCGTTCCTGCCGTCCGTGAAGCCCTCGGTGTCGAGGCAGATCAGTTCGCCGCGGTTGCTCACGTAGTACAGCCGCGTCCCCTCCAGCGCCGGTGATGAACAGACGCCCTCTTCGGGCCAGTCGCTGTCCCCCCCGCCCAGCTTGTCCGTCACGGCCTGCCAGAGGAACCGGCCGTCGGACTCCCGGAGACACATGAGGACTCCCTTGTCGCCGGTGATCTCGGGGTTCCTGGGATTCCCGTTGTTCGTGCCGAGGAAGATCTTCCCGCCGGCGACGATGGGGTTTCCGTTCGAGGTGGAGCCGAGCTGCGTTTTCCACTTGATGTTCGTCCCGCTCTTCGCATCCCAGGCGTCCGGGAGATTCTTCATGGGGGACGTCATGTTGCGTTGCGCCGTGCCGCCCCACATCGGCCAGTCCTGAGAGGCCATGGCCAGCGACGCGATGCCGGAGAGCACGAGGAGCGCGATACGGCGTGTGGTGCGCATGAACCCTACTGGCCCTGCTGGGCCACCTGCACGCACTTCAGCTGCTTCTGGTCGCGGATGAAGAGCCTGCCGTCGACGAGAGCCAGCGGCGCCCAGTTCGTGCCGGGCTCGAGCATCACGGCGCTCGCGAGCGGCTTGAAGCCGGACGGGTCTGGCTCGATGAGATACAGCATCGTATTGCCGTCGGTGGCCAGCAGCAGACCGTCGGCCAGGATCGAACCACCCCTGACAAACGGGGGTTCCTCTCCGGTCTTCCATTTGACCTGGCCGTCCATGGTCATGCACACCAGGCCGTCGCTGCGTTCGTTGATCGTGTAGTGCGCGTAGAAGTGGTTCTGGTGGAGGACCGGCGGCTGAGTGTGAGACCCGAAATCTGGGTTCTTGAACAGCTCCGTCACTCCGTACGTGCCGTCGGCCTTCTTGTCGACCTTGAACATCGCGGACCCGGCGGAGTACCCCCGGCCACGAGAACCCGCCCCTGACCGGCGTCCACCGCATGCGCCACGGGGATCCGGCACTGATAGCCGCCGTAGGTCCAAAGGACGTTCCCGCTGCGCGGGTCGAGGCCGCTGACGCTGCCGCCGCTGGCGTTACGTCCGGCCCCGGCGCTGGCGGTGATCGCCACCAGGTGGTCTTCGCCGCCGATCCTGACGAAGGACGGGCTGACGTAGCCCACACCGCCGGAGAGCACGGCGGACTTCCATTTCAGGTCGCCGGTCCGCTTGTCGAAGGCCACGACCGTCGCTCCTGGCGCTTGCGCCGCGACGATCACCAGGTCGCCGGAGATCAGGGGGTTCTGGGTGATTCCCCACGTCGGCAACTGGCTGCCGGCTGCGGGAGGGGCGCCAGGGGCGCCCTGTCGCTGTCCGGGAGGCCCGGCGGCAGCGCCACTGGGTGGAGGCCCCTGCTGTCCTGGAGGCGGTCCCGAGGGTGCGCCGCCCCGTGCGGCACCGGGCTGCCCGAATCCTGGCAGCGGCTCGCGGAATGTGGGCACGGTGGCGCCGCCGCCGAAATCCGTCCAGATGTTCCTGTGCCAGACGGGCTTCTGCGTCTTCGTGCCGATGCAATACAGGTCGCCCAGCGGACCGACGGTGTAGACCCGGTCGCCATCGACGGTCGGTGTGGTTCGCGAGCCGTTGAACATGAAGCGCCCCGGAGCGTCGTAGGCGAAGCTCCAGAGCTCCTTGCCGGTGGCCAGATCGAAGACTCTCAGCTTGTCCCCGACCTGCTCGTCCCTGTCGAGCAGGTAGACCCTGCCCCCGCTGATGGCCGGGCCACCGAAGCCTACGCCCACAGGCGCCGTCCAGAGCACCCTTGGACCCTCCTTCGGCCACGTCCGCAACAAGCCCTTCTGGTCCGACGTCAGGTTCCTGTTGGGTCCGAAGACCCATGGCCAATCCGCCGCCAGAACACCGGCGACCGAGAGGGTGACGAGCAGTCCTGTCAATAGCGCTCTGGCCTTCATGTCCACGACTCCCTTCAGGCGAGTACTCCCGGTGCCGCTGCCCTACTTGCCCTGCTGGCCGACCTGCAGGCACTTCATCTGCTTCTGGTCGCGGATCAGCAGCTTGCCATCCACGAGCGCGATGGGGGCCCAGTTCTCACCGGGTTCCAGCACCACCGCGCTGGCCAGCGGCTTGAAGCCCGAAGGGTCGGGCTCGATGAGATACAGCTTCGTATTGCCATCGACCGACAGCAGCAGTCCGTCGGCGAGGACCGCCCCGCCCTTGTTGAAGGGCGGCTCGTCGCCCGTCTTCCACCTGACCTCGCCGGTCATCGTCATGCACACCAGGCCGTCGCTCCGCTCGTTGATCGTGTATGGGACGTAGAAGTGGTCCTTGTGCAGAATGGGCGGCTGCGTGTGGGCGCCGAAGTTGATGTTCTTGAACAGCTCCGTGACGTTGTAGGTCCCGTCCGCCGCCTTCTGCACCTTGATCATGGCAGCGCCCGCGCTGTATCCGCCTGTGACGAGCACGCGCCCTTCGCCGGCGTCGACCGCATGCGGAACGGGTATGCCGCACTGCCAGTTGGTGTACTTCCACAGAGCCTTTCCGCTGAGCGGGTCGAGGCCGTTGACGCCGCCCCCGCCGGCGCTGCGGCCGAATCCCTTGGCGGCCAGGATCATCACCAGGTGATCCTCGGCGCCGACTTTCACGATCGACGGGCTGACGTAGCCGGGAGCGCCGTCCAGCACAGGGGACGTCCATTTCAGCTCGCCTGTCAGCTTGTCGTACGCCGCGACGCTGGTCTGCGATGTCTGCACGCCGACGATCAGCAGGTTGCGGTAGACGAGGGGGTTCTGAGTCAGCGCCCAGCGGGGGAGCGAACCGCCGCCGAACTCCGTCCAGACGTTCTTGCTCCAGACGGGTTTCTGCGTCTTCGTGCTGACGGCGTGCAGGTTCCCGGCAGGTCCGAACGTGTAGACGATGTCACCGTCGACGGCTGGCGTGGTCCGCGAGCCTGGATGGTCGTACCTGCCTGGCGCACCGTAGGCGAAGCTCCAGAGTTCCTTGCCGGTTGCGAGGTCCAGGCACCGCAGCTTGTCGCCGACGGCATCGTCCCGGTCGAGCACATAGACCTTGCCGCCGCTGACGGCCGGCCCCCCGTAACCGCCGCCGAGAGGAATCGTCCAGAGCACCTTGGGGCCCTCCTTCGGCCAGGCGCGAAGCAGGCCCTTCTCCGTAGAAGTGCCGTCTCTCCTGGGCCCCAGATACCCCGGCCAGTCCGCCGCGAAGACGCAGGCTGCCGACAACGCGACGAACAGTGCGACGAATCTCGTCCTGGCTTTCATCAACGTGGTTCTCCCACGTGTATCATACCGGAACAACCAGTTTCAGCTCGCGCTTCGCGTGTGCGGCGATGTGTCAGTCGGTCGTCGCGTCACCGGCCGTCTATTCGCGTTTGAGCGAGGCGATGTCGATCGAGAGGCGGTACTTCACGTCTGAATCGAGGAGTCGCTGGTAGACTTCGTCCATCTGATCCCTCCCGGCGACTTCCTTCTTGATACGGAGAAGGAAGCGGGCATAATCAGCCCTGCGTCCGGGACCTCGAGGGGGCCGCGCGGGAGCATCCGATGAGACAGGCCTGGCTGAACGCCGCGAACTACCTGATGCACGGAGCCCACCTTGCGGTGTTGGGCTGGAACCTCTTCGGGTGGATGTACCGGCCCTGGTGGCCGTGGCACAGGCTCTGCGTGGGGCTCACCCTGGCGTCCTGGCTCGTGCTCGGCCTCATCGTGGGAAGGCTCGGCTACTGCGTGCTGACCGACTGGCACTGGCAGATCAGGGCCGCGCTCGGCGCGCGCGACCTGCCGGACACCTATATCGTCTTCCTGCTCGACCGGGCCGGGATCTCCGCCAGGCCGGGCGTGGTAAGCGCCGCCACCGCCGTCGTCTTCGTCGCGATCTGCGCCGTCGCGGCGGCCGAGTGGTGGGTCGAGCGGCGGTCGTGAGCCGCGGCGACGATCGCCCCGCTCGAGGCGCTTGCCTCGCTCCAGGCGATCGGGTAATGGTAGGGCATGGCGGTCATCCGCGTTGACCCGGCCTCGGCCGGAGTGCGGCGCTTCTCGCACGAGGCCATGGCCACCGTCTTCGAGGTGCACGGCGTGCACGCGGACCGGCGCTACGCGGAGCAGGCGGCGCAGGCCGCTTTCGATCTCGTCGATCGGCTCGAGTGCGAGCTGAGCCGCTTTCTGCCCAACAGCGACGTCGGGCGGATCAACCAACTGGCGGCGGGCGAGAGCACCCGGGTCGGCGCGTCCGCTATGGAGTGCCTGGTTGTCGCGCGTCACGTGTTCGACCTCACGGGAGGCGCCTTCGACGTTTCGGTCGGCACGGGGCTGCCTTCGCTCGAACTCGACCCGGACGACTTCCTGGTGCGCGCGACGGGCAGCGGTGTGCGCATCGACCTCGGCGGCATCGGCAAGGGTTACGCGGTCGACCTGATGGCGGAGCTGCTCGAGGAGTGGGGGCTCGATCTGGCGCTCGTCCATGGGGGCTTCAGCTCGGTCCTCGCCCTCGAAGCGCCGGCGGACGGCGGCGGCTGGCCGCTCACCCTGAGCGACCCCGGCGATCACTCGCGTGTGCTTGCCCACTTCTCGGTGCGCCAGACGGCGCTCAGCGCCTCCGGCTTGTGCAAGGGCGACCACATCGTGGATCCGCGCGCGGGAACGCCCGCCCGCGGGCACCGCGCGGCGTGGGTCGCGGTGCCCCGGCCGGCGGCGGCCTGGCCCGAGACGCAGGCAGACGATGGCCCCCGGGCCGCGGCCGTCGCCGACGCATTGACGACCGCCTTCATGCTGATGAGTTCCGGGGAAATCGAGGCGCTGTGCGGGCAGAATCCCGGCCTCGAGGCCTGGATCCTCCCGGAGTCTGGCGAAGGCCGGCAGGGGGGAGCGAACCTGCTTCACTTCGGCGGTTCCCGTCCGGGGTATACTTCGGCATCGCCGCAAGGGGCGATGTAGCGCAGGAGACAAGCGATGGCCAGCGAGGACGACAAAGGCAAGGGGACGACGCAAACAGGGGCCGCAGGGCCGAGGAAGCTCGATCGGCGTGACGTGCTGAAAGGGCTGTCCACGGTCCCCGCGCTCGGCATCTTCGGCTACGCGTGGCAGAAGCAGCGCCGGTACCAACAGGCGACACTGGAAGCGGCCTCTGGGGCGCCGGTGGCTGCGGCCGACTTGCGGGTGATCAATGTCGGCCTTCTCGGCGCCGGGGCTCAGGGCCAGGTGCTGACCGACGCGATGCTCCGCATCCCCGGCCTGCGCTTCAGCGCGGTGTGCGACGTGTGGACGGAGTACAACCAGAAGCGCGTCGTCAATAAGCTGGCGAAGTTCAAGCACGAGGTCCGCGGCTACGAGGACTACCGCGAGATGCTCGACAAGGAGAAGGATCTCAACGCGGTTGTCGTCGCCACGCCCGATTTCTGGCACTCGCCGCACGCCGTGGCCTGCCTCAAGGCCGGCAAGCACGTGTACTGCGAGAAGGAGATGTCGAACACCCTCGAGGGTGCGCGGGCCATGGTCGCGGCCGCCCGCGAAACCGGGAAGCTCCTCCAGATCGGCCACCAGCGCCGCTCGAACCCGCGCTACCTCCACTGCCACGAGAAGTTGCTCGTCGAGGCGAAGCTGCTCGGCCGGATCGTGACCGTTCAGGGCCAGTGGAACCGCGCGGTGGCGCCCGACCTCGGGGCCCCGGATCGATACGCGATTCCGGAGGCGCGGCTCAAGCAGTACCGGCTTCAAGGACATGCACCAGTTCCGCAACTGGCGCTGGTACAAGGGCCTGGGGGGCGGGCCCATCGTGGACCTCGGCTCCCACCAGATCGACATCTACACCTGGTTCCTCGGGGCCAACCCGTCCCACGTGACGGCGAGCGGCGGGCAGCTCTACTACGACCCGAAGACCCACGAGTGGTACGACACGGTGATGGCCGTCTACGACTACGACACGGTGGCGGGCCCGGTGAAGGCGTACTACCAGACGCAGACGACCAACGGCAGCCAGGGCTACTTCGAGAACTTCATGGGCGACCAGGGGACGCTGCTGTTGTCCGAGTCGGAGGTCTACGGCGCCAAGCTCTATCGCGACGTGAACGCCCCGGCCTGGGACACCTGGGTTCAAAAGGGCTACGTCACCGCGCCCAAGATCCAGGAGATGAAGGAGAAAGCGGAAGGCGCGGCGCTGGACGTGCGCGAATCGGCGTCGCCCGACGAGCACAAGGTGCCGGTCGTGCTCGCCGACCCCTACCACCAGCCGCACCTGCAGAACTTCTTCGACGCGGTGCGCGGGAAGGCCAGGCTCAACTGCCCCGCGGAGATCGGCTACGAGAGCGCCGTCAGCGTCCTCAAGGTCAACGAGGCGATCGAGGCGAAGTCCACGCTGTCGTTCAAGCCCGAGGACTTCAAAATCTAGGGGAGGCGCGACATGGAAGACGGGAAGCTCGCTCGCTGGCCGATGGTGGCGATCACCCTGTTGCGGGTGATCGTCGGGTGGCACTTCCTCTACGAGGGCATCGCGAAGCTGACGTCGGCATCGTGGTCGGCGGCCGGCTACATGAAGCAGGCGCGCGGGCCGTTCGCGGGCCTGTTCCGGTGGCTGGCGGCGCAGCCGAACCTGCTCGCCAACGCGGACCTCATCACGATGTGGGGCCTCACGATCGTTGGGGTCCTGCTGATTCTCGGGCTGTTCACGCGGCTGTCGAGCCTTGGCGGGATCGGGTTCATCCTGCTCTTCTACCTGTGCAACCCGCCCTTCGTCGGCTACTTCTACGCGCTTCCTGCCGAGGGCAGTTACCTGATCGTGAACAAGCAGCTCGTGGAGCTGGGTGCCCTGCTGGTCATCCTGGTCTCGGGCAGCGGCCGCTTCGCCGGGCTGGACCGCATCGTGCACGGCCTCTTCGGCCGGCGGCCGCGGCTCGCCACAACCTGACGCCCCGGTTCTCGTTCCAGACAGGATGAAGTCCTATCGCGCAGCGGCATGGATCTTCCCGGCCATCGTGGTCCTCGCCGCCGCGCTTCGCTTCCCAGGGCTGGACCTGCGGCCCATGCACGCCGATGAAGCCGTCCACGCCGCGAAGATGGCGAGGCTCGTCGAACAGGGCGGGTACAAGTACGACCCGGCGGAGTTCCACGGGCCAACCCTGAACTACCTCACCCTGGTGCCGGCCTGGCTCCGGGGTGCTGCCCGGTACCGGGACCTCGACGAGCTCACGCTGCGGAGCGTGCCGGCCGCAATCGGGGTGCTGCTCGTGGGCGCCCACCTGCTCCTGGTTCCCGTCATCGGGTTCCGCGCGGCGGCCGCCGCGGCGCTGCTGACGGCCGTGTCTCCGGCCCTGGTCTACTACAGCCGCTACTACATTCAGGAGACGCTGCTCGTCGGCTTCAGCTTCGGCGCGCTCGTTTCAATCTGCCGCTACGTGCAGAGGCCCAGCACGCCGTGGGCGCTCGGCGCCGGCGCGTCGGCCGGACTGATGTTCGCGACGAAGGAAACGTGGGTGATTGCCCTGGCCGCCATGGCGGCCGCCCTCGGCCTCACCCTCGCCTTCGAGCGCCTGCGCGGCACGGGGATCCGTCGCGACGACACCTCCCCGCGGCGGGAGGGCCGGCACCTGCTGGCTGCCATCCTCGCCGCGACGGCGGTTTCGGGCCTGTTCTTCTCTTCGTTCCTCACCCATCCGCGCGGGTTGGTCGATGCCGTCCTGGCCTACCCGACGTATCTCGGGCGGGCAGTCGGGTCCACGTCGCCGCACGTCCATTCCTGGCACTACTACTTCGACCTCCTGCTCTACTTCCGGGAAGGAGGAGGCCCGGTCTGGACGGAGGGAGCGATTGTCTGGTACTGGCTCTCGTCGGACTCGTGGCCGCGCTGGCGCGAAGCCGCATGCCCGGAGTGGACCGGAGGCTGCTCCGGTTTCTCGGCTTCTATGCCGTGCTGATGGTCGTCGCGTACGCGTCGATTCCCTACAAGACGCCCTGGTGCCTGATCGGCTTCCTTCACGGGTTCGTCCTGCTCGCGGGTGTCGGCGCGGTGAAGCTGTTCGACGCCTCTCGCGGCGCCCTCGCGCGAACGCTCGTGGTCGCGTGCCTCGTCGCCGCCGCTGCGCACCTTGGCTGGCAGGCGTGGGCCGGGAGTTTTCGCTTCGAGGCCGACCCGCGCAACCCCTACGTTTACGCCCACACCGGCCGTGACGTGTTCGAGATCGCGCGCCGCGTCGAACAACTCGCCCTCGCCCATCCGCAGCGCCTGGCCATGCCGATCGAAATCATCAGCCGGGAGAACCTGTGGCCGCTGCCCTGGTATCTTCGTCGGTTCTCCGCCGTGCGGTGGGAGAGAGAACCTTCCGACGGGACCGGCAACGCCCCGGTCATTCTGACGACACCGGAGATGGAGGGCGCGGTCGTCCGCAAGCTGTACGAGTGGCCGCCACCCGGCGAGCGGGAGTTGTACATGAACATTTTCGACGGCCGGGTCGAACTCCGGCCCGGAGTCGAGGTGCGCGGCTATGCGTCGAAGACCCTGTGGGATGCCTGCCTGCAGCCAGCGCGCTGATTCCGGCCGAGAACCGGAGGGCAAAACCGGCTGGCAACCGGATGGCAACGCTTGACGCGGGCGAGTCCGGCGGATATCCTGCGCGTGGCCTCGTTTCTCTCGTCCCCTCCCTGGGCGGACGCATCACTTGTCTGACGGCGAATGGAGATCAAGCGAATGGCAGACAACAGACTCTCCAGGCGGCATTTCTTCTTCGGCACACTGCTGGCTGGGGTGATTCCGCGAGCAGGCTTCGGAAGCGTGCCCTCGCTCAAGGCCCTGGGCTATCAATCGCCCAACGAGAAGCTGCACATCGCCGGCATCGGCGCCGGGGCGCAGGCCTTCAGCGACTTGCGGCAGTGCGAGACGGAGAACATCGTCGCGCTCGCCGACGTGGACTGGGCGCGCGCCGAACCGGGCTTCCAGCGCTACGACAAGGCGGCGAAGTTCAAGGACTTCCGGCAGATGCTGGACAAGGAAGGGAAGAACATCGACGCGGTCGTGATCGGGATCCCCGACCACAATCACACGTACGCCGCCCTGTGGTGCATGGAGCGCGGCAAGGGCGTCTACGTGGAGAAGCCGCTGACGCGGATCGCCTCGGAGGCGCGCCTGCTCAGGCAGGCGGCCCAGAAGTACAAGGTCGCGACCCAGATGGGCAACCAGGGCTACTCGCACGAGGCGACGCGGGTGGCGTGCGAGATCATCTGGTCGGGCGAGATCGGAGACGTCACCGAGGTTCACGCCTCGATGAGCCGGCCGAGCTGGCCGCAGGGGATGACGAAGACGCCGCCGCCGACGCCGGTGCCGTCGACGCTCGACTGGGACCTGTGGCTGGGGACGGCGGCGTTCCGGCCGTTCACGGCGGGCGACCAGGAGTACAAGGACTTCGTGACCGCGCGCAACGCCGCGCGCCGCGGCGGCGCGACGCCACCTGCGGGCGCGACGCCGCCCGCCGGAGCGGCGCCGGCCGGGGCTGGCGGCGCAAGGGCCGGAGGCGGCATGGGAGGCGACGACTTCGGGTACTACCTCCCCTTCAACTGGCGCGGGTTCTACGACTTCGGCAGCAGCCTGATCGGCGACTGGGGCGTGCACATTCTCGGCCCCGCGAACTGGGGGCTCGGCTTGAGCCCGGAGCACCTGATCAGCGTCGAGTGCATCAAGAAGGACGGCCTGCCGCCGACCACCTTCCCGGACGTCTTCACGATCAAGTACGAGTTCAAGGCGCGCAACGGCATGCCGCCCGTCACGGTCTACTGGTATCAGTACACGGGCGGCGACCCCTACATCCCGAAGGGGATGACCGTGGAGGACATGCGGAAGATCCCGGGCGCCGGTCCGCAGGTGGGACCAGCGCGCGGGGCCGGTGGCGGGGCGGGCGGCGGCGCGGCGCGCGCGGCGGCTGGCGGCGGCGCGGGAGCACCGGGCGCGGCGGGAGCGCCGGGCGCTGCGGGTGCGGCCGGCGGGCAGGCCCCCCGGGGCGCCGGCGGAGGGCAGGGTCAGGGCAGCGGCTACAACTGCATCTTCGTGGGCAGCAAGGGGTTCATGGGGACGCAGCAGCGCGGTGAGGGCGTCGGCCTGCTTCCGGGGTCCCGGTGGGCGGACTACACGCTGCCGCCGCAGTTCCTGACGCGGTCGCCCGGGCACCAGCGCGACTGGATTCGCGCCTGCAAGGGCGGCGCGCCCGCGTGCTCGCAGTTCGAGATCGCCGCGCCGTACACCGAGTGGCTCGTGCTCGGGTCGGCTGCCGTGCGCGTGGAAGGCAAGCTGCTCTACGACGCGAAGACGGGGCTGTTCACCAACAGCCCGGCGGCGAACAAGCTCCTGCAACTCGGCTACCGCAAGGGTTGGGAAGTGAAGGTCTAGGCGTGCGCGCGCTGACACAGCCAGTGGCGCGCGGAGGACATCCGATGGGTTTCACCCGACGCGAATTCGGGAGGATCGCGCTGGCCTCGGCGGCACTGCCGGTGGCCCAGTGGAGACTGATGGCCGCCGCCAGGCCGAACTCCGTCTTCGGCGGCGTCGAAATCGGCACCATCACCTACAGCTTCCGCTCGCTCCCGAGCAGCGCGGAGGAGACGCTCAAGTACTGCGTCGACTGCGGCATCAGCGGCATCGAGCTGATGAGCAACGTCGCCGAGAGCTACGCCGGCTCGCCGCAGCAGGCAGGACGCGGCGGCGGGCCGGGGGGCGGCATGCCGGGCGCCCCGCCCGCGGGCGGAGGAGCCGCCGGCGCGCCGCCACGAGGGGCGGCCGGAGCGGGCGCCCCGCCGGCCGGGGGCGCTCCGGGCGCGCAGCGTGGCGCCCCCGGCGGCGGTGGGCAGCGTGCGCCGCTCACCCCCGAGCAGCAGGAAGAAAGACGGAAGCGCGCCGAGGAGATCAAGAACTGGCGCCTCTCGGTGTCGATGGACAAGTACAAGGCCTTCCGCCAGATGTACGAGGCCGCGGGCGTGAAGATCTACGCGTTCAAGCTCCCGCCGACACTCGAGATGTCTGACGAGGAGTACACGTACATCTGGAACGTCGGGGAGGCGCTCGGCGCGAACCACCTCACGATGGAGCTGCCGACCGACGACGCGCTTCTGAAACGGGTCGCCGACTACGCCGCGAAGCGGAAGCTGCGGATCGCGTTCCACACGCACGGCCAGGGCGGCTCGTCGGGGTTCGACAAGGTGCTCGCCGCTTCGCCCTACACGGCGCTGAACTTCGACGTCGGCCACTACTACGGCATCAACGGCGAGAGCCCCCTGCCGCTGGTCGAGAAGTACCACGCGCGGATCGCCAGCCTGCACCTGAAGGACCGAAAGGGCCCGACGCCGGGCCAGCCGGCGGCCGAAGGCGGCCGCGGGGGCGGACCGAACATGCCGTGGGGGCAGGGCGAGACGCCGCTCGCCGCAATCCTGCAGTCGATGAAGAAGAACAAGTTCAAGTTCCCGGCGAGCATCGAGTACCAGTACCAGACGCCGGAAGGCTCCGACGCGCTCACCGAGATCAAGAAGTGCGTGGAGTACTGCAAGAAGGCCCTCGCGTAGGAGCCGTCGCAGCCATGACCATCACCGACCGACTCACACACCGCTGGTGGGCGCTCGCGATCGCCGCCGTGCTGTTGTTGCCAGCGCCTTCGGCGGCGCAGGCGCCGGCCGCAGGGCAGCAGAAGCTCGTCCCTGTGCCGATCGTTCTCCCGCAGCCGGTGTTCGAAGGCACGCCCACGAATCTGAAGGTGCCGAACCTCGAGAAGCCGCGCTGGAAGGCCCGCGAACCGTTCCTCGCGCCCGAAGGCGTCAAGAACGTTGCGAGGCGCAGACCGGTCACGAGCAGCGACCGAGCGCCCATCATCGGCGAACTGCCGATGATCACCGATGGCGACCGGTCGGGGGAGGAGGGCAGCTACGTCGAGCTCGGCCCCGGCAAGCAGCAGGTCACGATCGACCTTGGTACGCCCAACGAGATCTACGCAGGTACCTCTTCTGGCATTTCCACAACGCCCCGCGGGTCTACTTCGACGTCGTGGTGCAGATCGCCGACGACCCGGACTTCAAGAAGAACGTCCGGACCGTGTTCAACAACGACCACGACAACACGTCCGGCCTCGGCGCCGGCAAGGACATGAACTACGTCGAGACGTCGGAAGGCCGGCTGGTCGACGCGAAGGGGGCGATCGCCCGCTACGTGCGCCTCTACAGCAACGGCAACAACGCGAACGGCCTCAACCACTACGTCGAGGTCGAGGTGTTCGGCCGCCCCCCCAAGTAGTCTCATCTGCCGGCGGCTTGCCGAGTCAGGCCTTGGACCCGACCCGGTCCTGCAGACGGGCCGCCGGAGAGCGCACGGTCCGATCGATGTGACGAGGCGCTGGTCTCGTCCCGTGCGATCGGGTATTGGTGTGGCCTGCAGGTCTGCTTTCCGCTCACCGAGGCCGACGTGCGCGCGATGAACGGCATCGATCTCATCGAGGCCATCGTGGCCGTCTTCGAGGAGGTCCGGCCGGCCATGAACGTGTGCATGCAGGTGCCGATCGAACGTCATGCCGAACCTTGAGAACCGGCGGAAGACGGTTCGCTCCGCCGTGTCCCGCTTCCGCGATTGCTGGACGATGCTGGCCCTGACCGACGTCGTCTGGAAGATCGTCGCCTTCGTCGCCTTGACGCCGCTCGTCACCCTCCTCTTCCGGGCCCGGCTGGCGATGTCCGGCCGAACGGTCGCGGCGGATCAGGACATACTCCTGATCTTCCTGCAGCCGGCCGGCCTGGCGAGCGCGGTCCTTCTCGGCGCGATGCTGCTGGCCGTCGTGGCGCTCGAACAGGCGGCGCTGATGGCGGTGTTGTACGGGCACCTCGCGGGCCGGCGCGTCGGCCCGGTCGTGGCGCTGCGGTTCGCGCTGGCGCACGCCTGGCCCGTGCTCCGAATGACCAGCCGGATGGTCGGCGCCACGCTTCTCGCAGCCGCGCCGTTTCTGGCGGCGCTGGGCCTGGTGTATGTCGGGCTGCTCGCCGACCACGACATCAACTTCTACCTGAAGGAGCGGCCTCCGGCCTTTCTGGCCGCCGCGGGAATCGGCGCTGTCGTCGCGGCGGCGCTGACTGCCACGCTGCTCCGCCTGTTCACCGGGTGGTTCTACGCGCTCCCGCTGCTGCTCTTCGAGGCCGTGCCTCCAACGCGCGCACTCCGCGCCAGCCGGAATCGCGCGGGCGGCCACCGCACGGCGCTTCTCGGCTGGATCTCGGGCTGGGCGCTGACCCTGGCGGCTGTCTCGGTCGCTGTCACCTCGGGCACCATCGGACTGGCGCGCCTCATCGTGCCCCGGGCGATCGATTCGGTCGCGCTGCTCACGATCGCGATCGGCGGCACCCTGCTGGCATGGGTCCTGGCAAACCTGGCCGTCAACCTGCTGGGCAACACGACCGCCGCGGTCGTCCTGTTCACGCTGTACCGGGAGCGGGGAGATGCCGCTCCGGCGGACGCCTCGCGCATCACGCGCTTCGAGCGCGACTCGCCGCGCGCGATGTTCGCGTTGACGCCGAAGCGGCTGGCTCGCTGGGCCTTCGGGGGCCTGCTCGCGGCGCTCGTCGTCGGCGCGCTCGCCGTGCACACCGCGCGCCTCGAGGACGACGTCCAGGTCGCCGCCCACCGCGGGAGCTCGAAGGCCGCGCCCGAGAACAGCCTGTCCGCCGTCCGGCAGGCCATCGCGGACGGCGCCGACTGGGTCGAGATCGATGTGCAGGAGACCGCCGACGGTGAGGTCGTCGTGTCCCACGACAGCGACTTCATGAAGATGGCCGGCGTCGGGACGAAGGTCTGGGATATCACCCTGGCCGACCTGCAGGAGATCGACATCGGCAGCCGGTTTTCGCCCGCCTTCAAGGGTGAGCGCGTACCCACGCTCGCCGCGGTGCTCGACGCCTGCAAGGGAAGGATCCGCGTGCTCGTCGAGCTCAAGTACTACGGGCACGACAAGCAGCTCGAGGAGAAGGTCGCCCGGCTCGTGGATGCCCGGGGGATGGCGGACCAGACGGCCGTCATGTCGCTCGAACTCGACGCGGTCCGGAAGATGAAGGCCCTGCGACCGGGCTGGAAGGTCGGACTCCTGATGTCCGTCTCGGCCGGCAACCTGCAGGCGAGCGGCGCCGATTTCCTGGCGGTCAACGCCCGCTTCGCCACCCGCCGCTTCGTCAGGTCGGCCCATCTCCGGGGGATGAAGATCTTCGTGTGGACGGTGGACGACGCCTCGACGATGTCGGCGATGATGGGCCGCGGGGTGGACGGTGTGATCACCAACAGGCCGGCGCTGGCGAAGGCCGTGCTGGCGGCGCGGGCCGGGATGAGCCCCGCCCTGCGCCTGCTGCTGGAACTGGCCGACGTGCTGGGCGTGAAGCCGGAAATCGGCGACGTGTAGCTCAGGGACCAGCCGTCGCCAGGCTGAACGAGCTCCACACCACTCGAGCACGAGGAGGTCATCAGCATCACAGTCGAGGGGAGCTCTCTTGCATTCTGGCAGCTGAGTCGCCACAATCGTGCTCGTCGCCCACGTTCTCGGTTCAAGGCGCCGCATGATCGGCACGACGCTGCAGCATTACAGAATCGTCGGGAAACTTGGCGAAGGCGGCATGGGCCAGGTCTATGCCGCCGAGGACACCAAGCTGCAGCGTCGGGTCGCGCTGAAGCTGCTCCCGTCGGACATGGCAACCGACCCGGAGCGCCTGCAGCGCTTCCAGCGCGAGGCGCGGGCGATTGCCGCCCTCAACCACCCGAACGTCGTCACCATCTACAGCGTCGAGGAGACCGGCGGCGTCCAGTTCCTGACGATGGAGCTGGTCGAAGGGCAGACGCTCGGTGAGCTCATTCCCCCCGACGGGCTGCCGCTCGAGGAGCTGCTCCGACTGGCCCTGCCGCTGGTTGACGCGGTGGCGGCCGCGCACCAGCACGGGATCGTCCACCGGGATCTGAAACCGGCGAACGTGATGCTGGCGAGCGACGGCCGTCTGAAGGTCCTCGACTTCGGCCTCGCCAAGCTGAAGCCGGATACCTCCACGAGCACCACGACGACAACGCACCTGGTGACACACTCCCTGACGAGCGCCCATGCCATCGTCGGGACGGCGGCCTACATGTCGCCCGAACAGGCCGAGGGGCGGCCGGTGGATCACCACTCGGACATCTTCTCGCTGGGCGTGGTGCTCTACGAGATGGCGAGCGGGCGGCGACCGTTCGCCGGCGACACGGTGTTTTCGCTGATCTCGTCGATCATCAAGGACACGCCCAGGCCGCTCGCAGAAGTGAAGCGGGACGTCCCGCCGGCCCTCGATCGGATCGTGACGAAGGCGTTGGCGAAGGACCCGGCCGAGCGGTACCAGAGCGCGCACGAGCTGCACGATGCGCTGCAGGCCGTGCAGCAGCAGACGACGGTTGGCCGGATCCTGCGGGGCCTCGTGTGGACGGTTGCCCGGTCCCGCTGGACGCGCCGGCTGGCGCTGGCGGCGGGACTGGTCGCCCTCGCGGCCGGAGGTGCGTGGTACCTGTGGGCGGGACGGGGCGGGCCTGGCCGGAGCACGCAGGCCGGCACACTCCGCTTCCGCACCGACCGGATGACCGCACACGCCGGCGTGGAGCAGTTCCCGAGCCTGACGCCGGACGGCAAGTGGGTGCTCTACGCCGGCCAGGAAACGGGGAACTGGGACATCTACCTGCTGAAAACGACCGGGCAGAACCCGAGGAACCTGACGGCCGACTCCCCGGCGGACGACGATGAACCGGCGGCGTCGCCGGACGGCGAACGGATCGCGTTCCGGTCGAGCCGCGACGGGGGCGGGATCTTCGTGATGGGTCTGACGGGCGAAGGGGTGACTCGCGTCACGCCTGTCGGTGTCAGCGCCGCCTTCAATCCCGCCTGGTCGCCGGATGGGACCGAGATTGCCTACACGACCGAGAACGTGCAGCTGAACCCGCTGAACTGGGAGCGACGGAGCGAGCTCTGGGTGGTGAACGTGAGCACGGGCGAGCAGCGCCAACTCGCGGTTGCCGACGCCGTGCACGCCACCTGGTCGCCGGGCCGGCACCGAATCGCGTATGTGTCCCGGCGGCAGCAGGGCAAGGCCGGTGTCCAGTCAACCGGTGCCACGGCCGGTCGCCAGATGGACATCTACACCATTCCCGTGCGCGGCGGCGAGCCGGTGGCAGCCACGAACGACCAGTTCAACGACTGGAGTCCCGTATGGTCGCCCGACGGGCGTCACCTGTACTACGTCAGTGATCGCGGCGGCAGCATGAATCTCTGGCGTCTTCCGGTCGACGAGGTGTCCGGCAAGGCACTGGGACAGCCCGAAGCGCTCACGACGCCCGCCCCGTTTCTCGCGCACCTGAGCGTCTCCGCCGATGGCGGTCGAATCGCGTACAGTGCAGTTTCGAAGGAGATGAACATCCAGCAGCTCACGCTGGACCCGGCCACAGGAGAGGCCAGGGGCGAGCCGATGTGGCTGACGAGCGGCTCGCGGCTGTGGGCGAATCCAGACCCGACGCCCGACGGGGAGTGGGTGGCGTTCTACTCTCAGGACCAACCGGAAGGCGACGTCTACGTCATCCGGCCGGACAGGACCGGCTTCCGGCAGTTGACGCGTGACGCCGCGGTCAAAGACCGCGTGCCGCGCTGGTCTCCCGACAAGACGTGGGTCGCGTTCTTCTCGGACCGCAGCACGCAGCTGGCGGTCTGGAAGATTCGCGCCGCCGACGCCAGCGATCTGCAGCAGGTGACCGCGAGCGGAGGCGTTCCGGTCTGGTCGCCGGACGGGACCCGCCTGGCGACCACAGAGGTACTCGACTTCGCAGACGCGGCGATGGTCGTCGATGCGAACCGCCGGTGGGACGAGCAGAAGCCAGCGCCGCTGGCGCGTCCAGACAAAGCGTTCCATCCGTTCGTCCCGACGGACTGGTCCCCGGACGGTTCGAAGCTGGCCGGCATGACCGGCTTCGGTGACCGAGTGGGGACCGGCATCGTCCTCTATACGTTTGCGACCGGCTCCTACGAGCGCCTGACGGACTTCGGCGAGTGGCCCGCCTGGTTCGGCGACAGCCGCCGGATTCTCTTCGTCAACAAGGGGAAGGAGTTCTGGCTGTACGACACGCGCACGAGGCAGGCGCGCAAGACCTACGCTCCCCAGACCTGGGACGTGCTCGGGCCGCCGCGCGTGACGCGCGACGGACGCACCGCCTACTACTCGCGGCGCGAGACGCAGGCCGACATCTATCTGCTGACGTTCGAGAAGTGAGCTGACAGCTGACAGCTAACAGCTAACAGCTGACAGCTCGGAGCCAGGAGTTACGCAGCATACCTGGCGGCGCCCACGGCATGCTCGGCGCGAATGTGGCCGTTCGGGAGGACTCATGAGATTCCGACGCCGCAGGAATGGCGTGAAGACGACGCTGGCCGGAGCCGTACTCGTCGGGACGCTGGTCGTGCTGCTGGGCGCTCCCGCAGATGGGCGGCGTGGCCGCAGCGGCGACGGCGGCGCGGGAGCGGCTCAACCGCAGTTCGGCGGCTGGTCGGTGCCGGTGAACCTCGGTCGGCCGCCCAACTCCGAGGCGCGAGATGCCGGCCCGTTCATCTCCAGGGATGGGCTGCGCCTCTACTTCGGGGCGATGGGCCGCAAGGACAGCCTCGGCGGCTTCGACCTCTACGTCTCGCGGCGCGCGAGGATCGACGCGCCCTGGGGGGAGCCGCAGAACCTCGGACCCGCGCTCAACACCAGCGCCAACGAGCAGTGCCCTGCGCTCTCGGCCGACGAGAGCCGGCTGTACTTCTACAGCGACAAACCCGGAGGGCTTGGCGGCTTCGACCTGTACGTGAGCCGGCGCACGAACACTCGAGACGAGTCGAGCTGGCAGCCGCCGGAGAATCTGGGCAGCACGGTCAACTCCGAGTCCGGCGACCAGGGCCCGTATCTGCTCGAAGACGAGGCGACCAAGGCCGTCACGCTGTTCTTCAGTTCGAACCGGCCGGGGGGCCCAGGCCTCGACGACATCTACGCCAGCACCCTCCAGCCGAACGGGAGCTTCGGGCCGCCCAGGATCGTTCTGGAGTTGAGTACCGCGTCCCGCGACGTGCGCCCGGCCATCCGGCGGGACGGCCTGGAGATGCTCCTGGACTCCGATCGGCCGGGCGGGATCGGCAGCCTCGACATCTGGGTCTCGACGCGCCGCGCGAAGACGGAAGCCTGGTCGACGCCGGTGAATCTGGGCCCGGTCATCAACACGGCAGGATCGGACGTTCGCCCGGCGTTGTCGTTTGACGGCACCGCGCTGTACTTCCACTCCGGCGGCCGCGACGGGCACGGGGACTTCAATCTCTTCGTGAGCACGCGCGCCTTGGTCACCGGGAGAAACCCGGCAAGGCCGTAGGCTCTCGACTCGACATGACGGGGACCACACTCGGCCACTATCGCGTCCTGGAGAAGCTCGGCGCGGGCGGCATGGGCGAGGTCTACGCCGCCGAGGACGCGAGGCTGCAGCGGCGGGTGGCGCTGAAGCTGCTCCCGTCGGACATGGCCGCCGACCCGGAGCGCCTGCAGCGCTTCCAGCGCGAGGCGCGGGCGATTGCGGCCCTCAACCACCCGAACGTCGTCACCATCTACAGCGTCGAGGAAGCCGCCGGCGCCCAGTTCCTGACGATGGAGCTGGTCGACGGGCAGACGCTCGGTGCGCTCCTCCCCCCGGACGGGCTGCCGCTCGAGGAGTTGCTTCGACTCGCCCTGCCGCTGGTCGACGCGGTGGCGGCCGCGCACCAGCACGGGATCGTCCACCGGGATCTGAAACCGGCGAACGTGATGCTGGCGAGCGACGGCCGGGTGAAGGTGCTCGACTTCGGTCTTGCGAAGCTCAGGCCGGACACCTCCACGACCGCGACGACGCACCTGGAAACCCACGCGCTGACGAGTGCCCACGCGGTCGTCGGGACGGCGGCCTACATGTCGCCCGAACAGGCCGAGGGGCGGCCGGTGGATCACCGCACGGACATCTTCTCGCTGGGCGTGGTGCTCTACGAGATGGCGAGCGGGCGGCGGCCGTTCGGCGGCGACACGGTGTTCTCGGTGATCTCGTCGATCATCAAGGACACGCCCAGGCCGCTCGCAGAAGTGAGGCGGGACGTGCCGCCGGCCCTCGACCGGATCGTGACGAAGGCGCTGGCGAAGAACCCGGCCGAGCGATACCAGAGCGCGCGCGAACTGCACGATGCGCTGCGGGAGGTGCAGCAGCAGACGATTGCGGGCCGGGTCGTCCGGCGCGTCTTCCGAGCGGTCGCCCGGTCGCGTTGGCCGTTGGGCGTAGCGGTCGCGGCGGCATCTCTGGCCGCAGTAGCGACGGCCGGATGGTATCTGGCCTCGCGCCGCGTCCAGGTCGGTGGCCGGACCGAGCCCGCCGTGCCCCGGGCGACAGTCACCCAGATGACGACGGACCCGGGCATCGAGCAGTTCCCCTCCCTGACCCCGGACGGCAAGTGGGTTGTCTATGCCGGCCAGCAATCCGGCAACTGGGACATCTACATCCAGGGCACCACGCCCGGCGCGAATCCGACGAACCTCACCGCCGACTCCCCGGCTGAGGACAACGAGCCAGCGGTGTCGCGCGACGGCGGGCGGATCGCGTTTCGGTCGAGCCGTGACGGGGGCGGGATCTGGGTGATGGGGCGCGCAGGTGAAGGGTTGCGTCGCGTGACCCCGGACGGCGTCAAGGCTACCTTCAACCCCGCCTGGTCGCCGGATGGGACCGAGATTGCGTACTCGACCGAGGACGTGCAGTTGACGCCGCTCAACTGGGAAGGCGAAGCCGGCCTCTGGGTGGTCAACGTGAGCACCGGCGCGCAGCGCAAGCTCGAAGTGGACAGAGCCGTCCAGGCAAGCTGGTCGCCGCACGGTCATCGGATTGCGTACACGGCGCGGCCTCGACGGGCCGCTGCAGAAGCCAACACGAGCAGCTCGGCCACCAGGGTGCTCGATATCTGGACCGTTCCCGCACGGGGCGGCCAACCGGTGCAGGTCACGAATCACCCCAAATCCGACTGGAGCCCAGCCTGGTCGCCGGACGGACGCTATCTCTACTTCGTCAGCGACAGAGGCGGCAGCATGAACCTCTGGCGCGTCGCGATTGACGAGGCTTCGGGCCGGACGCTGGGCGAGCCGCAGGCGATTACCACCCCGGCTCAGTACCTGGCCCATCCCAGCGTGTCGGGGGACGGCCGCGTGATCGCATACTGCGCGAAGACCGAGACGGGCAACATCCAGAGGATCGCCATCGACCCCGCCAGGGCCTCCGTCGCGGGCGAACCAGCCTGGGTCACGAAGGGATCGCAGGCGTGGGCCAACCCCGACGTGACAGTGGACGGCGAGTGGATCGTCGCCTACACGAGAGAGCAGCCGGAAGGGGATCTCTACGTCATGACATCGGACGGGACCGGGCGACCGCGCCAGTTGACCTCCGAGCCGGAGTTCGTGGATCGCGTGCCGCGCTGGTCGCCCGACGGGACCTGGATCGCGTTCTTCTCGAACCGCCCGGGCGACACGGAACTGTGGAAGATTCGGTTCGACGGCAGCGGCCGCCAGCGAATGTCTCCCCAAGGCGGGGTCGGCGTGTGGTCGCCCGACGGCACCCGCCTGGTGGTAAGCGCGAGGGCGGGGGTCACCGGTCAGGATCGCACCACCTACCTGCTCGACCCGACGCGCTCTTCGGACCTGCAGACGCCGGAGACTCTGCCACGACCTGAGGAGGCGTTCCGGAGGTTCATCGCGCAGGACTGGTCCCCGGACGGTGCACGGCTGGTCGGTCAACTCGGCTTCACGGCCAGCCGGGGAGACGGCATCGTCGTCTACACCTTCAGCACGCGCAAGTACGAGCGCGTCGCGGAGTTCGGCGAGTGGCCGGCGTGGCTGCCTGACAGCCGCCGTGTTCTGTTTGTCGCCAACGGCAGGGAGTACTGGGTCGTCGACACGAGGACGAAGCGGACGCAGAAGATCTACACGGCGCCGCGCGGCGTGCTGGGACCCGCGCGCCTTCCGCGCGACGGGCGCATGGCCGTGTTCCCGCTTCGGTTGACCGAAGGCGACATCTACCTGCTGAGATTCGAGAAGTGAGCTAACAGCTAACAGCTGACAGCTGACAGCTAACAGCTACCAGCTGACAGCTACCAGCTGACGGCTCACAGCTGAGAGGCAACAGTCACGCAGAACATCTGACGGAGACGGTTGACTGATGCAGAACTTCAGGCAGTTGCAGGTTTGGCAGAAGGCACATCAGCTGACGCTGGACGTGTATCGGGTCACCAAGGACTTTCCGCGTGACGAGCTGTACGGGTTGACGGCGCAACTGCGGCGGTCCTCGTCTTCGATTGCTGCGAATCTCGCCGAGGGCTGTGGACGAGGCGGCGACGCCGAGTTCTCGCGCTTCTGCGGGATCGCCATGGGTTCGGCCAGCGAGCTCGACTACCATCTCCTGCTCGCCAGCGACCTGGCGATGATCAAGGGCACCGACCACGCCGGCCTCGCTGCGCAACTCGACGAGATCAAAGCGATGCTGTCGGGTCTGCTGCAGAAGCTCAAATCCGGACGCCGATAGCTGACAGCTGACAGCCGACAGCTACCAGCTTGACAGCCGAAAGCCGTGAGCTGAGAGCTGTCAGCTGTGAGCTGTCAGCTGTGAGCTGTGAGCTGTAAGCCGATCTACCACGAGAGCCTCAGTCCGAATTGAGTCATCCGGCCGCCGGGCCATTGCGACCCGCTCGTGTCGGACGCCGCCTGGGTCACCTCCCACCCGCTCATCGTGCTGCCGAGGCCGGCCACGGGCGCGAAGCCGATCGCATCGAACACGTTGTACAGTTCCACCCGGGCCTCGACGCGCATCCGCCGGCCAAGCGCGACCCGCTTGACGAACGCCATGTCGAAGGACCCGGACCATGGACCGCGCACGAAGTGATGAAGCGGCGCGCACTGACCCGGATACGCCTGGACGCAGTCGGGGCCGTCCGGCCGCGCGATGTACCGGCCCGTCGGCGCCGGCCCGGTCCACCCGGTCGGGGAGGTCGCAGAGGCGCCGTAGAGAGCGACGATCGACTGCTGGATCACGTCCTCAGGCAGCATGTAGACGCGCTCGACGCCGCTTGCGCCCGGCCGTTTGTAGATCTTGAACATCCGCTGGAGGTCCTCGTCGGTCATCCCGACGAGTCGGTAGTTTCCAAAGTCCACGATCGCGCCGCTCTGCAGCATCCCCACGCCGTCGAATTCCCAGTCACCAATCACGTAGTTCAACCAGGCCGGCACACCGCTGCCGAACGTCCGGCCGCGGCCGAAGGGCAGCTCGTAGATCCAGCCGAGCTTGATGGCATGGTCGACGCCATTGGTGGCGAGACTGGTCTCGAAGTCCTGGCGCAGCGTGGGCCGGCTCCACGTAGATGTCCGGCCGAACTGGTAGCCGGCCATGAGGGACAGCCCGCGGCTCATCCGCTGGTTCACCTCCAATTGCAGGCCGTCGTAGCCGGTGGTGCCGCCGTTGTACATCAGGTACGCGGCGCCGGTGAGCAGCGTGGGATTGGCGACCCAGAAGTTCTCGGACAGGCCCGCCTTCCGCCGGTTGTCCTGGAGGCTGACATACTGCAGGCCGACCGAACCAGCCGACGTGATGTTGGCCATGTTCGGGTTGTACGGACTCAGCGAGTCGTAGAACGACGCACTCCGAAACTGCGACGCGGTGTAGTTGGCGGCCACCTGGTTCCGCGCATCGGTCAGCGGGATCCCGGCAAAGTGGGCGAGGAAGATCGGGAGTGGCGAGGTGCCCGAGACGCCCGTATACGCAAACGTGTTCCCTTTCCCCGCCGCGATGTTCGCCTGGAGGTTTCGTTGCGCCAGCTTGAACTCTTCGAGGAAGCCGTTCTCGATGATGAAACGGTCCGCAGCCCGGTTCAGATTGCTGTAGGTCCAGCCGCCCGTGAAGCGGTTCCCGACGTAGCGAACCTCGAGCGCCCAGGCCTTGCCGACCTCGCGCTGCCAGCCGAGGCTGTACTGGTGGGCGTAGGGCACTGAGAGGTTGGCATCCATGACGCCCATCGCCTCGCCGGCCTCGGGGCTGAACGGGTAGGTCGGCGGCGCCGGCGTGGGTGGTGGCTGCAGCCGGCTCGTCTGGCTGAGCAGCACTGGGAGTCCGTCGGTGCCCAGGTTGCCCAGCGGAACCGAGCGCGTCATGTTCCGCGTGCTGCCGGGGTTCGAGCCGAACATCGAGGCGAACTCGTAGGTTCCGTAGCGCGTGTAGGCAAGCGAGTACCCGCCGCGGAACACGGGGTCGCTGCCGAGGACCGCACGGAGCCAACCCTGGCCGATGTGCGGCCGCCAGGCGGCCCCGATGCTTGGGGCCACGTTGTTCCAGTCCGTCTCGAACGCCGGGTCGCCCTTTTCGAACTGCGCAATCAGCGGAGTCCGCCCCGTCATCGTCCCCGGCTTGAACATGCTGTCAGCGCCGGTCACGCCGTAGATGTCCGTCCACTGGTCGGGACGGGCCCACGTGCTCACGGTCGTTTCGAACGGGAACTGCAGCTCCCAACGAAGGCCGCCGGTCAGCGTCAGGTCGGACCGCAGGCGCCACGAATCGCTGATGAACACGCCGAACTCGTCCAGCCGCCCTTTCTGCCAGCGTTGTCCGAGGTATTGGTACTGCCCGCTGGTGTCGAGCACGGCCGTTCCGTAGATCTGGTTCACCGTGCCCGTGAGCAGGGAGTACAGGTTCTTGGCATAGGCCGCATACGCGTCGCTGATCCCCCCGGGGTAGTTCCCGGAGGAGGCCGCCCACATGCCGGAGTTCGGAGCCGCCGGCGCCAGCGTGAAGATGATCCCGGGCACCACGCTGCCCGGGGTGTCCATGTTGTCGAACGAAATCCTGGTCAGGGACGCGCCTGCGCTGACCGTGTGGCGGCCCTTGAGCCACGTCAGGGTGTCCTCGACAACGACGTTGGGTCCCTTACGCGAGCTCGGCGCGGCATTCGCCGTTGCAGGAGTCAGCGCGGTGGTCCCGATGGCGTTGTTGCCGATCAGGAAGTTGTAGCCGCCCTGGCAGCCGGGACCGGAGCACGCGAACTGCGACACACCGACCTCGGGGGAGAACTCGACCGCCGATGCCTGGTAGCCCGCGCGCGCTTCGTTCACCACGCTGGCGCCGAAGGTCGACCGCACGGTGCCCTGCGTCGTGTAGCGGCTGTAGTACCGTCCGCCGAAGTTGGCGAAGCCCGGGAACTTCGCCTCGTAGCCGTTCTGGAAGTCCGGCGTCGCATCGAGCTTGGTGTAGCGGCCCGTGAACGTCACGAGGTGGTTCCTGGTGGCGTTGACGTCGAGGCGCAGCGTGGGCAGATGACGCGTCTCCTTGCCAGAGGGGCTGAAGTCGAACTTGTCGTTGTTCAGGTCCCAGCTGGAGAGCCCGCCGGCGGTCCATCCAGCGGCCGCCGAACGGATGTCGGCGAGCACTTTGCCCACGATCGGATCGATCGTGGAGGGGTAGCCCTTCGACGCGGAGAGCGCCAGCACGTCGATCGTCTTGTACCCGCTTCCATCCGCCGCCGGGTAGGTGAACAAACCCTGCTGCGCCTTGGTGTTCAGGAGATACCGGGTGCGGGCGAACTGGTTCGGCCACAGGAACGATTCCCAACTGAAGAAGAAGAAGGCCTTGTCGCGCCCGTCGAAGAGCTTCGGGATCACGATGGGCCCGCCGACCCGGAAGCCCGGCGTCTGGAGCCGGATGTCGTCGATGAAGTACTCCCCGGCGGGAGTCTTCGGCCGGTCGCGCTTGTTGAACCAGTAGGGCGTATTCAGCCGCCAGAGCCAGCCGGACTTCTCGTTTCGGGTCAGCACGTCTTCGTCGTTGGTGCCGGCCTGGTTGCGCCAACTGTTGTAGATGGCGCCCGAGAACCGGTTCGACCCGGCGCGGGTCACCATCCGGATCTGGACCGCGCCATGGCCGGCGCTGTCCGCGCCCGGCGTCGAACTCGTGACGGTGATCTCCTGAATCGACTCCAGCGGCGGCCGGGACGGAGCAGCGAACCCGTTCCCGTTCCTGAGGTAGGTGTCCTGGGCGTTCACGCCGTCGATCGCGATGTTCATCGTGACGTTCGGCAGGCCGCTGATGATGGTGCCGGCGCCGCCGACGCCGGTCGTCATGGTTGCCGTCAGCGCGTTCGTCAGGTCGAGCGCGTTGTGCGTCCGGAGGGGATACCGCTCGATTTCGTCGATGACGATGGTCTGGTGAACGGCCGCCGTCTGGACCTGCAGCATCTCGTAGGCCCCTTCGACGACGACCCTCTCGGCGACGTCGCCCGGCCACAGCACGGCCTTCACCGCGACCGGCGTCGCCGCCGTGAGCGGAATGTCGGGCAGCACGAGGGTCTGGTACCCCAGGAGCGAGACCGTCACCGTGTAGGTCCCGGGGTTCAACGCGGGAACGACGAACCACCCGGTGTCGTCGGTGACGGCCACGTGTTCGTCGCGAGTCGCGTTGTTGCGGACCGCCACCTGCGTGCTCGAGGCGATGCGGCCCCCGGTGTCACTGACCACGCCCGTCAGAGCAGCAGCGATACCGGCAGCCTGTGCGTACGCCGATGCGCTGGCCAGCATCAGACCCGCCGTGAGGATGGCGATCGAGACCGAGCCGGTTCTCCTGTCGTTCATGGCCGACACTCCCCGCAAATGCCAGACGTCGCGGTGGCGCGAGTCGAGGGATCAACGAGGGGACCAGACCGCCGGGCACATCCCCGGCGCACATCGGTTCACCGGCCGAACGTGAACGGCACCGTGGCAAGCGTGCGGTCCCACATCATCGCGAGCGTGCCGCCGGTCGAAGTCATGTCGATGAAGGCGATGGTGAACTGTTCCACCGAGAACGGCAGCGTGCCGAGCGTCATCGGGGCGCGCAGGACGTCCCTGTCCGGCGTGTAGCCGTACGCACCCCAGAGCGCCTTCGTGTTCTTCGAGTCGTAGTTTGCCTGCGCCGGCCATGAGGAAAGGATGAGCGTCCAGGCTTTCTCCTTCAAGTCGACGAACAGGCTGTACGCGCCGGCGGGGAGCGGCTTGCCGTCGAGGATCAGCGGCACCTCGGTCTTGAGGCGCGTCGTCTGGTTCGCGCCCGCGCGCCACACCGGGGCCCCCGCGTATATGGCCTTCCCGTAGTCTGCGCCGACGCCGAACAGGTTCTGGCGTCCCCGCTTGATGGGACGGCCGTAGCTCACCTCGATCCATTTGCCGTCCCGGTAGCTCGGGCCGTCCGGCGTGTCTACGTATCTGCCGCCGACCTCCGACGCGGCGGTTCCGGGCGGACTCGCCAGTCTCTGGCCCTGAGCCAGCGCCAGGATTCCTGCGAAGGCCACGAGGACTGCTGCCACCACGCACGCGCGGCTCTTCATCTCGGTCCTCCTTCGCGGTCGGGTTCCCCGCCACAGAAAGGGGGCGGCGCAAGGAACACACGACGTCTTATGTGGAAACAGTCGGCAGACGCGGTCGGGCGGACTGAAATGGACGGGCGGGCTGAAGCGGACGAGCGATACGGTGGTCGTGTGGCGGCCGGACGGCCGCGAAGCGTTTCATCCCGTTGGCGCTGCAGCGTCATGCAGATCATGAGGCGCCGCGATTCGAGATGGTGAGCGACCGGGGAGATTGTGCCGACTTATCCAGGGAAACGCAAGCGTCGTTGGAGGCGCGGGTTGGCGGCGTATAATCCGGGCTTGGAGCGACAATGCCCCTGGCGGCCGGCACGCGGCTCGGCCCGTACGAAGTCCTCGGCCTGATCGGCGAGGGCGGCATGGGCGAGGTCTACCAGGCACGCGACACGCGCCTCGAACGCCAGGTCGCGATCAAGCTCCTGCCCGCCGCCATGAGCGGTGACTCGGCCCGCCGCGCGCGCTTCGAGCGCGAGGCCCGCGCCATCGCCTCTCTCGTGCATCCCCACATCTGCACGCTGTACGACATCGGCACGCACCCTCCCACAGACGGTGGTCAGCCGATCCTGTACCTCGTGATGGAACACCTCGTGGGCGAGACGCTCGCCGAGCGCCTCGGGCGCGGCCCGTTGCCGTTCAGGCAGGCCGTCGACATCGCGGCGCAGATCGCCGACGCGCTCGACGCGGCGCACCGTCACGGCATCGTCCACCGCGACCTGAAGCCCGGCAACGTGATGCTGACATCGGGCGGTGCGGGGCCCTCGGAGACGCCGACGGCGAAGCTGCTCGACTTCGGCCTCGCGAAGCTCGGCGCCGCCGACGCCGCCGTGGCGTCGGCCGGCGACGGGACCACCACACGACAGGCCGCCCCGGTCACCGCGGATGGGGCGATTCTCGGCACGCTGCACTACATGGCGCCCGAGCAGATCCGGGGAGAAGCGGTCGACGCGCGCACGGACCTCTTCGCGATGGGGGCGGTGCTCTTCGAACTGATCATGGGAAGCCGGGCGTTTCCGGGGCGTACTCCCATGGAGGTCTGCCATTGCACGCTCTACGAGCAGCCGCCAGCCCTCGGCGGCTCTCCGGCGGCGATCGCGGCGGACCGCGTGATCCGCCGGGCGCTGGCCAAGCGGCCGGAGGATCGCTACGCGACGGCTTCCGAGATGGCGGAAGCGCTCCGCTCGCTCGGCCGGATCGAGGACACCGGTGAGACCCGCGCCCACGCCATCACCCGCCTCATCGTGCTTCCGTTCCGCGTCCTCCGTCCCGACCCCGACACCGACTTCCTGGCGGTGAGCCTCCCCGACGCCATCACCGGCGCCCTGGCCGGTCTCGGATCGTTGGTCGTGCGCTCGAGCGCAGCCGCCGCCCGGTTCGCCGGGCACGACGTCGACTTCCGGCGCCTTGCCGTGGAGGCGGACATCGACGTGGTGCTGACCGGGAGCCTGGTGCGCGCCGGCCAGCAGGTTCGGGTCGCCGCCCAGCTCGTCGACGCACGGGAGGGAACCGTTCTGTGGTCCCACGCCCCCCACGCGGCATTGCGCGATGTCTTCCAGCTCCAGGACCAGCTGGTCGATCTCATCGTCTCGTCGCTGTCCCTGTCGCTGACCGCCCGCGAGCACCGAACCCTGAAGTTCGATGTGCCCGCGAGCCCGACCGCCTACGAGTTCTTCCTGCGCGGCAATCAGCTGATCCTGGCGCAGGGCGTGACGAATGCCGAGCATCTCCACGTCGCCCGGGAGTTCTACGAGCGGTGCCTGCAGGAGGACCCCGCCTACGCTCCCGGGTGGGCGCGCCTCGGAAGGTGCTACTGGCTGATCGGCAAAGGCGGCGACGCCCCGGAGGACAACGTCCGAAAAGCCGAGACGAGCTTCCAGCGGGCGCTCGAACTCAACCCCGAGCTTCCGCTCGCCCTGAATCTCCGCGCGCTGCTCGAGATCGATCGGGGCCGCGCCGAGGACGCGATGGTCGGTCTGCTGGCCCGCGCACGCGCGGGAAGCTCCCAGCCCGAACTCCACGCGGCGCTTGTCCAGGCCTGCCGCTTCTGTGGACTTCTCGAGGCCTCGGTCGCCGCCCACGAGCGCGCCCAACAACTCGACCGCAACATCCTCACCAGCGTCGACCACACGTGGTGGCATCTCCGCGACTACGGCCGCGCCCTCGAATACGTGCAGCGCCGGCACTACGGCGAGGTGTCGATCACGAACCGAACCATGCGGGCCCTGATCCTGAGCGAGCTGGGCCGCACGGACGAAGCGATTGTCGAGTACCGCGAGGTCGAGCAGGCGAAGCTGACGGAGTTCTTTCGCGACCTGGTGTGCATGTACCGGGCGGTGAACGAGAGCCGGCGGGACGAAGGCCTCGGGGCGGCGGAGCGGCTGCTGGCCAGGTCGCTGGACGCCGAAACCCTCTGGCAGATTGCCAGGGTGTTCGCCTACTTCGGCGAGCAGGCGCGCGCGCTCGCCCTGTTCGGCCTTTCGCTCGAACGCGGCTTCATCATCTACCGCATCCTCACCCGCCAGGACCCGTGGCTCGATGCTCTCCGGTCGAGCCCCGAGTTCGGCAGTCTCCTCCAGCGAGCCGAGTCGCGCTACCGCGCCGCGTCCGCCGCGTTCAGGAACGCCGGCGGCGAGCAACTGCTGGGCGTCACCCTCCCCGTTGAGGCCGATTCACTACCCGCCCGATCCGGCACCTGACAAGTCGTGCGCGCGGCTACTTGTCCAAGACGACCTGCATCACCTTGCGGTACCTGACCGGCGCGCCGTCCCTGGTCGCCGGCCTGTAGGACCAGCCCTTTGCCTCGTGAACCAGTGCCGCGTCGTACCACGCCGCGATCGACTGGCGCACGACGACCGACTCGACGGCGCCGTTCTCGCCGATCATGAGGTCGAGAACCGCGCACAGCCCGCGCGCGGCCGGCTTCGGGATGTTCCGTGGCCACGGAGGCAGAACCTGTCTGATGGCGACCGGAGCGGTCACGCCCGGGTCGTCCGCGGTGAAGAAGGTCTGCGGCGGAGCAGGTGCCGTTGCGGAGGGGGCCGCCGGGACGGACGGCGAAGAACCTGGTGCGGCAGCGGGACCAGCGGCAGTCGGGCCGGCGGGCGCGGGAGAAGACGCCGAAGGCGCCGCAGGACCGGCTGCAGCCTTCGCCAGGTCCCTGAAGCCCATGGCCACGGTGCGAAGGTCCGCGAGTGCGGGATCCGCGGCTGCGACGTCCGGCGCCTCGAGCAGCCCGATGACCGCGTCGAACTGCTCGGCCGCCGCAGGGTAGGCCTTCTGGTCGAACGTCGCCTTCGCTCCGGCGTAGCGCGCACGAACGACGGCAGGCAGCATCCGCTTGCGCACGTCGCGGAAGACCGAGAGCAACCGCGGCGAGAGGTCCTCGTCTGGACGGAATGTGGGGTCTGCCGCGACGAGCGCCTCCAGCGCTCGCTCGGCGTCGGATTGGTGACCGACGGCCAGGAGGCAGAAGGCGCGGTACTGCTCGACGAGGCTGGCCGCAGCAGGCTCGCCGGTCCCGCTGGATTTCAGCCGGTCGAGCATCGCCAGGGCCTCGTCATAGGCCGCCGAGGCGTAGAACTGCTTGGCGGCGGCCAGGGTGTCCTGGGCGCCTGCCACGCCGGTCTGGAGGAGAAGCGCGACGACTGCCGCGCCGACGAGTCGAGAAGCCTGTTTCATTTCTTCATGTCCACGCTGACGAGCGAGACCGAACCCGTCGTGACCACGAGCGTGCGGGTCTGGTCGCCCAACTCCGGGTGGCGAAACTGGACTTCGTGCGCCCCGATGGTCAGCTGCACACGACCGAGCGGAGTCTCGCCGACCTTGCGGCCGTCGATCCAGACCTCCGCCCAGGGCGTGGCGTTCAGGTTGGCGAAGCCGCTCGGCAGCGCCGGCTCGATTCGATGAGGCCGGCCGGGCTGGACGTCGACGACCTGGACCGCGTGGTATCCCAGATCGTCGCGCCCGACATCCAGGGAGTGGCGCCCGACAGAGAGCTGGATCGGCGCACCGCTCGTCCCGAGCGCGCGGCCGCCTTCCGACACGTTCAGAGACACCGGGGACACAACCTCGACGGTGCCGGTGGACGCCGGACGCTCAGACCCGGCGGCCGGCGGCAGCGCCTCCGGCGTCGCCGGCGCCCCGGAGTTGTGGGCAGCCGCCTGCGCGGCCAGTGCGACTGATGGGGCCGGCGACGCGCTTGCGGTGCCAGGCACGGCGGTCGGCGCCGTCTCCGGCTCCACGGCCCGCGGCGGCGGCGACGAGTGTCGAGCGGGGGTCACACCGACCGATGAGGGTCGAACGAGCGCGTAGCCACCGAGCGCGACGATGATGATCGCCGCCGCGGCGATTCCGATGAGCGTCCGGGTTCGTGTGCCGGACGGTGCCGCCACGGCGTCATCCCCGTCCTCCACCACGTCAACGCCCAGAAACGGCCGCGGCGCAGACGCCCTGGCAGGGGCGTGCAACTCGCGCCGTCGACCGCCGCGCCGGTCGGCTTCGGCATCGGGCAAGTCCGCGGCGATCGAGTCCGCCAGCGGACTCACGCTGGCGGCGGGCGTGATGCTGGCGACGGGCGTCACGCTGGCGACAGGCGTGACGCTGGCGCTGGACATGACGCTGGCGACCGGCGCGACGCTGGCAACGGGCGCGACGCTGGCGACGCTCGAAGGCTCCGGCGGTTCGGCGAACATCGAAGCCAAATGGGTCTCGACGAGCGGTTCCTCGTGTGCATCGACGAGCTGGTCGGCTGCCGGGCGAACCGCGGGCTCGGGCCACGACTCGTCGAGCACCGGCTGCGGAACGCCCAGGACCGGCTCCGGCTCGGGGGCTTCACGCGCGGGCCGGTCCTGACTTCGCGCCGGCTCGGGCGCGCGGACCGGCTCGGTTGCCGCCGCGCGGTCGAGGGGAGCCGGAGGATGGTCGACCGGAACGGGGGGGTCGGCCGCGGCGGCGTAGTAGGCCGCCACCGCACCGAGCACGGTGGCAAGGCCGGTGGGTGCGAACGTGTAGCGGTTGTCGCTCTCCACCAGGCGATCCAACTCGTGCCGCGCTTCGGCCACCGACCACGGGGTCAGCTCGTCGGTGAGAGAGAGCACGCGACGGAGCCATCCCCGAAGAGCTGGTCCGAACTCCTCCTCACCGAGACCCGGTCGCGCCGACGTTCCGTCCTGCAGCAGACTGGCCAGCCGGACCGGGTACTCGTCGCGGCGCAACTGCCGGCCGAGCGCCAGCGACAACCCGACGATGCCGATCTGCCGAAGGTCTGTGAGCCGGCCGAACGGCTGCGCTTCGCGGTCGGCGACCGCCAGCCGGAGGTCTCGCCACAGGCGGTCCGGGGACATCGACGGCAGGTGCCAGAGCGCGGCGCCAAGCACGGACTCTGTGACCACCAGGCGGCCATCGGCGGTGATGACCAGGCGCTCGGTGCCGAGCGCCCCGTGCGAGATGCCGGGCGCCACTTCGTGAAGGTCGGCCACGGCGCCGAGCAGTTGGCGCAGCAGGAACAGCACGGCATCGGCATGGAACGTCACGCCGCATGGGCCCGCGGCCTCGAGCACCTCGGACAGGCGCCAGCCGTCGACGGCGTCTGACACGATCACCAGCCGTCCGTCCGGCGCCGGGAGCCGGCCGATTTGACGGACTCTGGCGCAGTTCGGATGGAGGAACCCGGCGAGCTGATTCGCCCGCCGCCTGACCCCCGCTTCGAACAACGAGCTGGCGGTGAGTTCGGGGCGGAGTCGCAGGACCTCGACGTGCCCCAGCTCGGGATCGGTCAGCTGGACGCGATCGCCGAGGCGGTCGAGGAAACCCGAGACAAGGGGTGCCATGTCAGATACGGCCGCTTGCTCCGCTCGCATATGACGTCATCCACCGGGTCGACGCTGTGGTTCAGGGACCCCGGGCGTTTCGTCTTCGGGGAAAAGCCCTACTGCAAGATCGACACCAGACTCGCGGCGACCGTTCATCAGTCTTTTCGGCTCGAAACGCGAGGATCATCACTCGGAACCTGAGGCGACCGGCGTCCAACGCCGGCGGCCGCTTACAAAACGGCAAGAGCGGCTTCAGGAATGCACTCAACGGTCGAGCCAGCGGATGCGCCGACTACCAGCCGGATCCGTCCTCTCTCGGGATCCGGCGGTCAGCGCCCGGCGGCATCACGATTGCATTCCACAATGCGCTGCCGGGGTGATCACTCATGCGCTCAACCTGCCGAGTCGCGCTTCTCCTTGCCCTGGCAGCCGCCGCCTGCGGGAAAGACGGTCCCACCACGCCGACGCCGACGTCGCCCTCAGCGCCCCCCGCAGTCACCAGGGTGGTTTCGCTCAGCGGCAGTCTGGTCTTCGGTGCCGTCGAGATCGGCAGGACGTCGGACCTGACTCTCACGATCGGCAACAGCGGGTCAGGGACGCTCTCCGTGACGGGGATCACGAGCCCCGACGGGTACACGCTGAGCTGGACGAGCGGAACGATTGCGCCAGGCGGCTCGCAGCAGGTGGCCGTCCGGTTCGCGCCGACCGCGGCCCGGATCTACGACGGCACGCTGACGGTGAACGGGGACCACACGGGTGGTACCAATACGACCGGTCTGTCGGGAACAGGCACCTCTGCCGCGCCACCGCCTGTCCCACCGCCGACTCCGCCGCCGTCCGCCACGGCGTACGACGGGGAGATCCTCGCGCTCGTCAACGACCATCGGAGGAGCATCGGGAAGCCTGTATTGGTGATGAACCAGGTGATCTGGACCCAGGCGAACGGCCACAGCCAGAACATGGCGTCCAAGATCGTGCCGTTTGGCCACGACGGGTTTGACGCGCGAGTGGCGGCGGTGAGGGCCGCCCTCGGGTCCGGCGGGTCCGCGGCTGAGAACGTCGCCATGGGCTACCCGTCGGCGGCCTCCGTCGTGAGCGCGTGGCTCGGCAGCGCCGGCCACCGGGCGAACATCGAAGGGAACTCCACCCGTACCGGCCTCAGCGCGGTGAGGTCGAGCGACGGCGTGTGGTACTACACGCAGCTGTTCTATTGACCCCGACGCTCGGCGAGACGTGGCCCCGTTTACGCGGCACGTAGGCACTTACGCCTTTCGTCGAACGCGCCGCTGTATTCCGTCAGGAACACACCGGTCCCACCGAAATCCAGGCGGCATGAGGTTTGCCCTGCCAGGATTCATCAGCCACGGAGCGACCGTGGCGACTGTATAATCGCCACAACGATCCCCGCGAGCCCGATGCGCACACCGCCTGCCGCGGCAACGACGCCGGTGAGGAGCCTGCCACACGGTTTGTGGCAGCCGTGGCGCTTGTGTGCGGCGCTGCTGCTCGCTCTGGCCGTGCCGTCTGCGGGCCGAGCCCAGTTCCCCCCCGCCGGGCCCATCACCCTCGCGGGAGGAAGGCTGACGATCAGCGGCGAGGCCGCGGTCTCGATCGCGCCTGAGGACGAGGCCTATTTCAACTACTCGACCGCCGCGTACGACCTGCTCCGGCTCGTACGGTTCGATGGTTCGGCCGCTTTCCGGCTGAACAGCCGGTTTTCCCTGCTCGGCGATGTCCGTGTATTGGGGGCGATCGGTGAAGGGGGCTGGACCGTGGACCCGTACGCGCTCTTCGCGCGAATTCGGCCCTGGCCCGAGAAGTTCTTCGACGTGCAGCTGGGTCTCGTCCCACCCGTCTTCGGCGCATTCAGCCGCCGCGGCTACAGCGCCGACACCCCGCTCATCGGGTTCCCTCTCGCATACCAGTACGTCACGTCGCTTCGGCCCGACGCGTTGCCCGCCACCGCCGACGACCTCCTTCTGAAACGAGGGCGGGGATGGCGCGTGCGCTACCCGGTCGGCAATCCGGCGGCCGACCACGGCGTTCCGCTCATGGAGGGACTGCGTTACCCGATTGGGGTCGAGGTCCACGGCGGCAGCGAGAAGGTCGAGGCCGCCGCCGCAGTCACAACGGGGAGTCTCGCGGTTCCGGGCGGCAGCGTGGGCGGAAGCACGCAGGTCTCCGGACGGTTCGCCGTGCGGCCGGTCGTCGGCCTCGTGCTGGGCGCTTCGGCGTCGCGCGGCGTGTTCCTGGAGCGCTCGCTCACCGATGCGCTCGGGACGACGGGCCAGAGCGGCATGAACGACCAGCGGGCAGCGGGGTTCGACGCCGAGTACTCGCGGGGCTACTGGCTCGTGCGCGCCGAGGGGATCTTCAGCAGCTGGCGCGTGCCGGCGGTGGCGGCGCCCTACATCGACAAGCCGCTTCACGCCTTCGGGATCGACGTCGAGGGCCGCTATCGGATCCTGCCGGGGCTCTCGGCGGCCGTTCGCGTCGGCCACCTCGGGTTCAACCAGGTGTCCGGCTCGAAAGGCCCGACCGGGTGGGAAGCCACGGTGTGGAGGGCAGAGGCGGGGGGGAGCTACGCCCTTCGCCGGAACGTCGTCGTGAAAGCCGTGTATCAATACAACTGGCGCGACACGCCCTACATGCACACGGCGGGCCTCGCGTCGGCGCAGCTACTGGTATGGTTCTAGTCGTGCACCGCACGTTGCTCGTGGTCGCGGCGACATGCGCGCTCGCGCTCCCGGCGGGGCTGCCCATCGACCCCGCCACCGCGGAGCCCGGGCACGCCGCCGTCGGCGCTCTTCGCGGCCGCGTCGTCCTGTTCAAACCGGCGGCCGGCGGGACCGGGAGGCCGAGCATCACCAGCCTCGGCGATGCGTCGACCGGCCGGCCTGAGGAGCGTCGGAGGGCCGTGGTGTACCTGGAATCGGCCCCGCAGGCAGCCTTCGAGGAAGGGGCGGGCGGGTTGCCCCGCGCCAGCATGCGCCAGCTGAAGGAGACGTTCGTGCCGCACATCCTGGCGGTGCGCGTGGGCACGGTCGTCGATTTTCCGAACGACGACCCCGTCTACCACAATGTCTTCTCGCTCTCGAAGACGAAGCGCTTCGATCTGGGGCGATACGCGAAAGGACAATCCAAGTCGATCGTGGTCGACGAACCTGGCATCGTGCGGGTGTTCTGCGACATCCACTCGCACATGAGCGCCTTCATTCTCGTCTTCTCTCACAGGTTCTTCGCCATGACCGACGACCAGGGGCGATACCAGATCGATCGGGTTCCGCCCGGGTCGTACACGCTCGTTGCGTGGTATGAAGGCGTGGTCCGGCAGACCCGTCCGGCGATCGTGCCGGAAGACGGCGGGACGGTGGACGTCGACTTCATACTGCGATGAGGCTGCTGTCATCGCTCACCAACCGGATCTTCCTTGCCAGCGCGGCGCTCACGCTGGTCTGCATGGGCATCGCGATCTACCTGGTGAACGTGCGGGTCACGGCGGCGGCGGAGGACGAGCTGCAGCGCGGCCTCGTGCAGTCGGGCGCGGTGGTCGACCAGCAGCTCGCGACGGTGTCCGACCTCTACACGGTGCTGGCCAGGCAGGTTGCGGACCTCCCCAAGCTGAAGGCCGCGGTGGCGACCGACGACGCGCCGACGGTCCAGCCGGTCGCCGCCGAGTACCAGCGGCAGGTCGCCTCCGACCTGTTCCTGGTGTCCGACCGCGCGGGCCGGGTCCTGGCGGCCACCGTGATTCGAGCGCCCCAACCAGGTCTCGAGTCGCTGCCGACGATTCGTGAAGCGCTCGCCGGTCGCGAAAGCGCGACGTTCTGGCTGCACCCGGACGGCGTGCTGCAGGTCGTCAGCGTGCCGGTCACGGCCGGCGCCGCGCCGCCGGAGATCCTCGGGACGCTGAGCCTGGGCTTTCTGCTCGACGACGCGCTGGCCGGGCGCCTGAAGGGACTGACCGGCAGCGACATTGCCTTCGTGGCCGGCGGGTCGGTCCGGGCCGCCACCATGCCGGTCGACTCCCGCGCCGCGTTGGCGTCGCTCGTCGGCGGGCGCGGCGTCTCGAGCATCGTCGTGGGAGGCAACGAGTACCTGGCACTGCTGCAGCCGCTCGCGTTCTCGCGGGCGGCGTCACTGTTTGCGGGTTCCCCCGGCACGCCGGAGCTCCACGAAGCGGCCGCGAGCGGAGGGGCGCTCCCGGCTGCGATCATCCTCCGTTCGCGGACCGAGCGGCTCAGGTTCCTGAGGCCAATCCAGGCCGCGCTCGGCCTCACCGGCCTGATTGCCCTGCTGCTGGCGACCCTCATCAGCTACGCCGTCGCCCGCACGATCACGAGGCCGCTTGGCGCCATCACCTCGACGATGAAGGAGATCGCCTCGACGGGGGACCTGACCCGCAAGATCGTGTGGCGCGCCGACCGATGGGAGGACGAGGACGCGCGGCTGCTCATCCGCACGTTCAACACGCTGACGGATTCCATCGCGCGCTTTCAGCGGGAAGCCGCCGATCGCGAACGCCTCTCGGCGCTGGGCCGCCTGTCGACGGTCATCGCGCACGAGGTGCGCAACCCGCTGATGATCATCAAGGCGTCGCTCAGGCCGCTCGGCCGCGACGCGGTAACCCGCGAGGAGATCCGCGAGGCCGCGGCCGACATCGACGAAGAGGTGCGCCGGCTGAACCGGCTCGTCAACGACGTGCTCGACTTCGCGCGGCCCATCCATTTCGAGCCGGCGCCGACCGACGTGAACCGGGTGTGCGGGGATTCGGCCGCCGCGGCGACCGCGGACCGCCCGGCGGCGCACGTGCACCTGCTGCTCGACCCGGCACTCCCGCCGATCATGACCGACGCGGAGCGACTCCGTTCGGTGCTGATCAACCTGCTCGTGAACGCGTTCCACGCCGTCGATGCACGAGCGGCGCAACTGTCCGGCGGCGCCGCGCCTCCAGCTGCCGGGCCGGACGCCGCGCCGCAGGCTTCCGAGGACGGGTGGGATGTAGAGCTGACCACCGCTTCGGCCGGAGCCGGGGGAATCGCCGTCACGGTGCGTGACCGCGGCGTGGGAATCCAGCCCGCCGACCAGGAGCGCGTGTTCGAGCCGTACTTCACGACGAAACGGGGCGGCACCGGGCTCGGGCTCGCCATTTCGCGGAACATCGTCGAGGGCATCGGCGGGCGGATCACGATGGCCAGCGAGCCCGGCGTCGGCACGGAGATCCGGATCGAGCTGCCCGGTGCAACGAGTCGCAACCAGCAGGAAGGCGGCGCCCGATGAAGCGGGAGCCTACGCGCGGAGAGGGCACGTCGATGACCAGACACGGTTCGATCCTGCTCGTCGATGACGAGGAGAAGATCCGGAAGACGCTCGGGCGCGTGCTGCGCGACGACGGCCACGAAGTGGTGGAGGCGCCGGGGCCGCGCGAGGCGCGCCGGCTGCTGGAAGCCCGGACGTTCGACCTGCTCCTGGTCGACAACCTCATGCCCGAGACGACCGGGCTGGAGCTGATCCGGGAGCTCGCCTCGTCCACCACCGAGACCGAGCGGCCGCAGATCGTGCTGATGACCGCCCACGCCAGTGTCGAGAGCGCCGTCGAGGCGATGAAGCTGGGGGCGCTCGACTATCTGCAGAAGCCGTTCGAAATCGACGAACTGCTCGTGGTCGTGCGGCGCGCGCTCGAGACGGAGCGGTTGCGGACCGACAACCGGTACCTCCTCGCGGAACGCGAAGAGGAGTTCAATCACTACGGCATCGTCGGCCGCAGCCGCGTCATGCAGGAGGTCATCCAGAAGGCGGAGCTGGTCGCGGAGTCCCGCAGCACCGTGCTGGTGACCGGGGAGACCGGGACCGGCAAGGAGATGGTCGCGCGGGCGATTCACGACCGGAGCGCGCAGAGGGCGCGGCCGCTGATCAAGGTGAACTGCGCCGCAATTCCCGAGACGCTGCTCGAGTCCGAGCTCTTCGGCCACGTCCGGGGGGCCTTCACCGGCGCCGTCGCCAGCAAGAAGGGCAAGTTCGCGCTGGCCGACGGGGGGACGATCTTCCTGGACGAGATCGGCACCATGATCCCCGCCCTGCAGGCGAAGCTCCTGCGGGTCCTGCAGGAGCGCGAATTCGAGCCCCTCGGGTCGGAGCGGACCGAGCGGGTCGACGTGCGGGTGATCGCGGCCACGAACCGCGACCTCCGGCAGTTGGTCGCGGAGGGGAAGTTCCAGGAGGACCTCTACTATCGCCTGAACGTGATCCCGATCGACATCCCGCCGCTGCGCGATCGCCGCGAGGACATCCCGGTGCTCGTCGACCACTTCGTGCGGAAGCACGCGCAGCGCGTGGGCCGCCAGTTCGAGCGGGTCGAGGAACGGGTGGTCGCCACCCTCCAGGCCTACGACTGGCCCGGCAACGTGCGCGAGCTCGAGAACACGATCGAACGGGCCGTGGTGCTGTCGCGGGGCCCGGTGCTCACCGCGCAGGCGCTGTCCATGCCCGGGCTCGCCCCGTCGCAGGCGATCGGCCTGCCGTCTCTCAACATGCACCAGAACGTCGAGTGGGCCGAGCGCGAGACCGTGCGCCGGGCGCTCGAGGTGGCCGCCGGCGTGAAGAAGGATGCGGCGGAGATCATCGGAATCAGTCAGCGCGCCTTGAGCTACTACCTGGGGAAGTACCGGGTGGAAGGCCAGTAGAAGCCGCCCAGAAGGTCGTTCATGATCGGTCGGACGGTCTCCCGCTACCGCATTCTGGAGCAGCTCGGCGAAGGCGCCATGAGCGTGGTCTACAAGGCCGAGGACACGAAGCTCGGCCGCCTGGTCGCGCTCAAGTTCCTGCCCGAGGCGCTCGGCAGCCACCCGCACGCCCTCGAGCGGTTCGAGCGCGAGGCCCGCGCCGCGTCATCGCTGAACCACCCGCACATCTGCACGATCTACGACATCGAGCAGGTGGACGGGCAGTCCTTCATCGCCATGGAACTGCTGGAGGGCGAGCCCCTGCGGGCGCGCCTGAAGGGCCGACCGCTCGGCATTGCCGAGATCGTCGGCATCGCCGCCGAGGTCGCCGACGCGCTGGGTGCGGCGCACGCGCAGGGCATCGTCCACCGGGACATCAAGCCGGAGAACATCTTCCTGACCTCCCGCGGCACGGCCAAGCTTCTCGATTTCGGGGTGGCGAAGCTGATGGTCGAGCAGGCCCTCGCTGCGGCTTCGTCGCGGACGACGGTGTTTCGGACAGAGCCCGGCTCGGCGGTCGGCACGGTGGCCTACATGGCCCCTGAACAGATCCGCGGCGAATCGCTGGACGGGCGGGCGGACCTGTTCTCTCTCGGCATCGTGATCTACGAGATGGCGACCGGGACGCTGCCGTTCCAGGGGGCCACGTGGGGCACGACCGTCGCCGCCATCCTCACCCAGGCGCCCGCGCCAGCCGCCGCGCTCAATCCCGACCTCTCCGGCGACATGGTACAGATCATCGGCCGGGCGTTGGAGAAGACCCCGGACCTCCGGTACCCGTCTGCCGGCAGCCTGCTGGCCGATCTCGCGCGCGTGCGCTCTGCGGTCGTGTCAGCGGCGGCCGGCGCCGGCACCGCCGGGCAGCCTTCCATTGTCGTGTTGCCGCTCGAGAATCTGGGTGCGAGGCCGGACGACGCCTTCGTGGCGGCGGGCCTCACCGACGACCTGACCGCCGCGCTAGCGCGCGTCGCGACGTTGCGCGTGATCGCCCCGGCCTCGGCGCGGATCTTCAAGGACTCGAAGAAGGCCCTGCCGGCGGCGACGCACGACCTGAATGCGCGTTACGTGCTGACCGGAGGTGTCGGGCGGACGGAAGCCCGCGTGCGGATCGCCCTCCGTCTGATTGACACGAGGACCGGCCAGGAGGAGCTGGCTGAGGAGTTCGCCGGCAGCCTCGACGACGTCTTCGACCTCCTGGAACGGGTGGTACGCAAGGTCGTCGAGACCGTCGGCGTGACGTTGACGACGGAAGAGGGTCGCCGCCTGGCGGCTCGGCCGGCGTCGGCTCCGCGAACCTACGAGACCTGGCTTCGCATCCGGCACGAGGCGTCAGCGCCAACCGACGAAGGACTCGAACGAGGGCTCGTGCTCGCGCACCAGGCGCTTGCCAGCCTTGGGGATGACGCGCTGCTCTACGCCGCGCTCGGCGTCATGCACCACGCGAACTACGAGACCGGGGCCCGATCCGACGCGGCGTCCCTGCACCTCGCCGAGACGTACGCGTCACGGGCGCTCGAACTGGACCCCGACCTGCCGCTGGGCCTGCGCGCGATGGGGCTGGTCCGGCAGACGCAGGGCGACCTGCAGACCTTCGTCGGATGCATGGGACGGGCCGTGGAGCTGGAACGGACGAGCGACGGGCTGGTCAGGCTGGCGTTCGTGCTCGCTGCAGCCGGCAGGATTGCCGACGCTCGCCGCTTTGCCGATGCGGCACTGGCGAGCGACCCGCTCGTGTTCAGGACGGCCTGGGTCGCGGCCGTCGTCGAGTTCTTCGACGGCCGCTTCGACGCCGCGCTGGCGCAGATGCGAGCAGCCGTGGAGGGCCTCGCGCCGGTCGAACCCTTCGGGCTGTGGTGGCTGGCACAAGCCTATGCGTACCGCGGCCGGGAGGACGAAGCGCGGCCACTGTTCGAGCGGGTGGTGAACATGGAGGCGAGCCCCTGGACCGACCTGAGCGAGGTCTGGCGCCGCGCGCTGGAGGGAGACCGCGACGGGGTCCTGGAGTGGTTTGCCGCCCCATCGGATCCCCAGCACGTGGTCGTACTGGACCAGTGGTATCCCTGTGTGCTGGCGGCGTGTCTGGCCCGCGTCGACGAGCCCGGCGAGGCTCTCGACTGGGTCGAGCGCGCCGTCTCGGGGGGATTCTCCAACCACGTGTTCCTGTCGCAGCACGACCGGTTCCTCGCGCCGCTCGGCGCTCATCCGCGGTTCGAGCCGCTGATGGATCGGGCGCGGGAGAAGGAGCAGGCGTTCAGGGTCCGAGGCAATCAGCCGCGGGCGTAAGCCAGGACGAGTGTACCGAGCACGATCAGCCAGATGGCGGCGTAGAGCGGCACGAAACGCTGGCGTTTGCGGAGATGCTCGGGAAACGCCACCGGCTTGCCGGCGAACTTGCCGCGAGGGCGGTGCGGGAAGAAGAACGTCTTGTAGGTTTCGATTGTCGCCACCGAGTAGCCTGCTCCGGCCAGGGCGGCCAGCAGGTAACTGCCGGTGAACGGTGAGAGCAGGGCCGCCCAGATTCCGGCGACGACAGGGCTTCGGAAGAACTTCAGCCATTCGAAACCCTCAATCGGGGCGTCCTTGAACGCGCCGCCGCACGCGATCAGCCAGCCCACCGTCGAGCCGAGGAGCCCGAACGCCAGCCACCGGGGAATCCCGGGGTCCCACCCTGCCGCAAGCTGCAGCCCGACGCCTGCGGCGACGACCACGGCGGCGTAGCCCGCCGCCGCCGCCGTGCGGGCCGGGCCCGGCGGCACCACGCGCCCGAAGACGTGAAACTCCATCGGGATGAAGTACTTCGACTGGTCCTCGTGGCGGATGAACGACTTGTAGAACTCCGTGGCGCCGCGCTCGCAGATGTACGTCAGCCCGAAGAGCAGCGCCAGGCCCCCTGCCGACAACCATGGGCGAGGAACGATGGTCACGATGAGCGGCCCGATGACGGCCGCGGTGATGATGCTGCGGGAATAGCGCCTGAAACCCTCGTGCGGCGCGTCCTTGTACATGCCCCACGTGGCGGTGTGAGTTCCCGAGAGCAGCCCGACGACAACGGCGAGGAGTTGAAGCATAGACCGGCCTGACGGATCAGCGTCGCGGCATTCTACACGCAAACGGTCGCGCGGCCGCACCTCCTGGCCCGACCTCCTGGCCCGACACTCGCGGCCCGGCACCTCGTCGAACGGCTCGCTGCCGGACTGACGTGCGCGGTATTCTGATTGTGCTTCACCTTCCTCGTCGAGTCGAGGCATACTGCCTTCCTCCGAAGGGACACCCGGACGTGCTGTCAACGCTCGCACTTTACGCGGCGACCTTCCTGATGGGACTGGTGAGCGGGACCATCCCGTTCGTCATCAACCTCGAGATCTACCTCCTCGGCGTTGCGGCTTTGAGCAAGGCGCCGGTTCCAGCCATCGTCGGGCTCGCCACCGCGGGCCAGGTGCTGGCTTCCTACATTCTCTACCTTGCCGGGAGAGGCGTTCTGGGCGCGAAATTCATCCGCTGGAAGCGCCGCGAGGCGGCCGTGAGAGCCTTCGAGAAATACCGGGCCCACTCGTTTGCCCTGGTCGGCATCAGTTCGGTCACGGGGATTCCTCCGTTCTACGGGGTGAGCCTGGCGGCGGGGACGGTCAGGTTTCCCCTGGCGAGGTTTCTCATCGTGGCCATCATCGGGCGAGCCGTTCGCTTCACCCTGGTCTGTCTTGCTCCATCATGGCTTCATCTGAAGAGATAGCCCGCTATGACGCGGTGATCGTCGGCAGCGGCCTCGGCGGAGCGTTCGCCGCGCACCGCCTGGTACATGCCGGCTGGAGAGTGCTGCTGCTCGAGCGCGGGCCGCGAGTGTCTCGCGGGCCCCACTGCTCCGACCCAGAGGCGACGCTGGAACTGACGCCGCACTATTCGTTCGAGAGCGCCTACCGGGTTGACGCGGGCGGAGGGGGCCGCACGGTGGGAGGCGTCTTCTGCCTCGGCGGCCCCTCCGTCTACTACGGCGCAGCCGCGATCCGCTATCGTGAGGCCGACTTCCTGCCGGAGCCCGAGATTACCGGAGCGTCCGGAGCCCGATGGCCGTTCGGGTATCGAGACCTGGAGCCGTACTACTGTGAGGCCGAACGCCTGATGGGCGTGGCGGGAGACGATTCGGCCGACCCGACGCGGCCCCATCGTTCGCAGCCGTTCCCTCACCGGCCCGCGCCCCTGTTCGCCGTTTCCTTGAGATTCGCCGAGGCGGCCCGCGCGGCCGGGACGACGCCGGTTCCGCTGCCGCTGGCGGTGAACTACAACGGGAGCAACGGGAGGTCCGCGTGCACGTTCTGCCGGGCGTGCGACACCTTCGCCTGCGCGGTTTCGGCCAAGAACGACATGGAGGTGGCGCTGCTCTCCCCGCTCGTCAGCCGGGGGCTCGAGGTGAAGACCGAGGCGGTCGTCACGCGGCTGGTGGCATCGGATGGCGCCGTAGAAGGCGTGCGGGGCTGGGACAAGGCGCGCAACGAGCCTTTCGAGTACCGGAGCCGCCACGTGATCCTGGCCGCCGGAGCGCTGGGCTCGCCGCACCTTCTGCTCGCGTCGGGGTTCGACCGGCGGCATCCGTCGGGAGGCGCCGTCGGGCGCTACCTGACGCGGCACTGCTCGGCGATCATCGCGGGCTTCTGCAACTTCAGGCCCGACCCCGAGAGGGTCTTCCACAAGCAGCTCATCCTGTTCGACTACTACTTCGGGGACGCCCGGACACGGCGGCATTCCAGCCGCCGGCTGGGCAGCATCCAGCAGATCACAACGCCGCCCCACCGGGTCATGAACGCGCACCTGCCGGGGTTCCTCAAGCGCGCGCCGCTCCACGGCTTCGCCGAGCACCTGACCGGCGCGCTGGTGATGGCCGAGGACGAGCCGCTCGAGAGCAACGGCGTGACGCTCGACCCGGGCGATGCCGATCCGTTCGGCATGCCGCGCCTCCGCGTGAGCCATCGCTACACGCGGCGCGACCTGGAGCGCCGCGCGCTCCTGGTCAGGCGGGCGAAGCGGATCCTGCGACGCGTCGGGGCGTGGTCCTTCTATACGCACGGCATCAAGACGTTCTCCCACGCGCTCGGGACCGTTCGAATGGGCGTGGAGGAAGACACGTCTCCGCTCGATGGCTCCTGCCGGTTCCGCGGGCTGCGGAACCTGCTGGTCGTCGACGGGAGCGCCCTGCCGACGGCAGCCGCCGTGAACCCGGGATTGACGATCGCGGCGAACGCGCTGCGCGCGGCGGACCGGCTGGTGAAGGAGGATGGCCGATGAGCGAGGGCGCCGCGAGGCCGATGCGGCTCTGCATGCTCGGGTGCGGCCGGGCGGCGGCGTCCCACAGCCGTACCGCCCGCGCCTTCAGACCCCGCATCGAGTGCTCGTATGCCAGCAGGTCGCTCGACAAGGCGCGCCGGCTCAAGGAGGCGCACGGCGGGATCCATGCGTTCGACGGGTATCGGCAGGCGATCGAGAGCCCGGACATCGACGCGGTTGCCGTCCTCACTCCGCCCGCCTCGCACCTCGAATGGACACTGGCCGCCCTCGACGCCGGGAAGGACGTCCTGCTCGAGAAGCCCCCGGTCCTCCGCTCGGCCGATTTCGACGACATCGAGTGCGCGTCGGCCAGGGCCGGCCGGTTCGTCCTGGTGGCCGAGAACTATCACTACAAGCCGGTGGTCGCGAAGATCCGCGACATCCTGGCCTCGGGGACCATCGGCGAGCCTCTCTTCATCCACCTGAACGCGGTGAAGCGGCAGCAGACGGCAGGGTGGCGCGACGACCCGGCGCAGGCCGGCGGCGGCGCGCTCTTCGAGGGGGGCATTCACTGGGTGAACTTCGCAAGCAGCCTCGGCTTCACCCCTCGCACGGTGAAGGCCGCGCGGCCCGGCAGCCGCGACGGTCTCGAACGAAGCATGGCCCTGCTCATCGAGTACGAGGAAGGGCCCGTCTGCGCCCTGTCGTACTCCTGGGAGGTGGCGTCTCCCCTGAAGGGCCTCCGCATATCCCGAATCTACGGGCGGAAGGGGGGCATCGCGTTCGAGTCCAACGGGCTCTTCGTCGCCACGTCCGGCGCGCGGTGGCGGATCCACTTCCCCGGCGTGTCCGACATCCAGGGCTGCCGCGGGATGTTCGCGGACTTCCTCGAGGCATGGCGGGAGCGCCGGGAGCCGCGCATGACCGTGGCTCACGCGCGGCGCGACCTCGAGATGATCGAGGCGGCCTACCGCGCCGTGGGGATCCCGGCATTCCAGGGATGATGAAGGAGCGATCGCGCCGGCATGAAGCCTCCTCGCGCGAACCGCAGGCCGCACTGCTCTTCGCGGCGCTGCTGCTCGCGACGCTCGCCACCTATCAGCCGGCCTGGCACGGCGGCCTGCTCTGGGACGACGATGCCCACGTGACCGCGGCTGGGCTGCGGTCGTGGGACGGGCTTCGACGGATCTGGTTCGATCTCGGCGCCACGCAGCAGTACTACCCGCTGGTGCATTCGGCGTTCTGGCTGATGCACCGGCTGTGGGGCGACTGGACCACCGGCTATCACCTCGTCAACATCACGCTGCACGCGCTGTCGGCGTGCCTCGTCGCGGCGATCCTGGGGCGGCTGCTGGTGCCAGGGGCCGTGCTCGCGGCTGCGGTCTTCGCCCTGCACCCGGTGCACGTCGAGTCGGTCGCCTGGATCACCGAACTCAAGAACACGCTGTCCGGCGCTTTGTACCTCGCGGCCACCCTCGCGTATCTCGGGTTCGCCGGGCGGCGCTCGCGCCGCGCCTACGCGCTCGCCGCGGGGTTCTTCGTTCTGGCGCTTCTGAGCAAGACGGTGACCGCGACGTGGCCGGTGGCGATGCTCGTCGTCGCGTGGTGGCAGCGCGGCCACATCGACTGGCGGCGCGATGTGCGTCCGCTGGCGCCGCTCGTCGTCCTCGGCGCGGCGGGCGGAGCGCTGACGGCGTTTGTCGAGCGCGCGTTCATCGGCGCGCAAGGCGCGGCGTTCCAGTTCACGTTCGTCGAGCGGACGCTCATCGCCGGCCGCGCCTTATGGTTCTACCTCGGCACGTTGCTGTGGCCCGTGAACCTGGTGTTCATCTACCCGAAGTGGGACATCGGGCAGGACGTCTGGTGGCAGTACCTGTACCCGCTGGCGGCGCTGGCCCTGCTCGCGGCCTGCTGGGCCTGGCGGCGGCGCAGCCGCGCGCCGCTGGCGGCGCTGCTCCTCTTCGTCGTCACGCTGGCGCCGGCGCTGGGGTTCGTCAACGTCTACCCGTTCAAGTTCTCCTTCGTGGCGGACCACTTCCAGTACCTGGCGAGTCTTGCCGTCATCGTGTGCGCCGCCGCGGGAATCGCCATCGTCACGAGGCAACACGCCGGCCCAGGCATGCTCGTGAACGCCGCGGTCGTGCTGATCGTCGCGGCGCCGCTCGCCGGCCTGGCGTGGAGCGAAAGCCGACAGTACGCCGACGCCGAGACGCTCTACCGCTCGACGATCGACCGCAATCCGGGGGCGTGGATGGCGCACCACAACCTGGCGGCGATCGAGGTGCGCGGGTCAGGCGGGGACCTCGAGGACGCCGTCGCGCACGCGACGGAGGCGATTCGCCTGGAGCCGACCGAGGCGGACCCGCACAACACGCTCGGCATCGCGCTGCAGCGCCAGGGGCGCCTCGAGGAGGCGGCCGCCCACTACGCCGTCGCCATTCGGCTGAGGCCAGGCAGGGCGTCGGCTCACAACAACCTGGGTACGGTGCGGCAGGCGGAAGGCCGGCTCGAGGAGGCCGCGGGGCTCTACGCGGAGGCCGTTCGGCTGGAACCCCGATACGCTGAGGCCCACCGCAACCTCGGGCTCGTGCGCCAGAAGCTCGACCGGAACGACGAGGCGCTCGTGCACCTCCGGGAAGCCGTGAGGCTCGAGCCAGGCTCGGCAGTCGCCCGCGATGCGCTCGGCACGGCGCTTCTCCGGCTGCGTCGGGCGGATGACGCCGCCTCAGAGTATCGAGCGGCGATCGCACTCGACGGAACCTACGCCGAGGCGCACAACAATCTCGGCTTCGCGCTGGAGTCGCAGGGGCGGATCGACGAAGCGATCGCGGCCTACCGCGAGGCCGCTCGCCTGGCGCCGGAGGCGGGCGTGACGCGCGAGAACCTCGGTCGCGCGCTCTACGGCCGAGGGAACCAGCTCCACACGCAGAACCGCCTGGCCGAAGCCGTCGCGCAGTATCGGGAGGCGCTGCGATTCGTTGCGGCGCCGCGCGCGGCGGAGGTGCACAACGATCTCGGGGCGGCGCTCGCAGGCCTTGGCCGCCTTCCCGAGGCGCGGGAGGAGTTCCAGACCGCGCTCGGCATCAGGCCGGACTTCCCCGACGCCCGCGCGAACCTCGTGCGCGCCGGCGGGAAGGTCGAACGGTGACGGGGCCGGGCCGGCCGGACCGAGCGGCGGAGCGAACCGGGCGGCGCCGCCTGACGGCCGCAGTGGTATATTTGCACCTGTCCGATCGGAGCGGTGTCAGCGCTCGACCGAAGACCATGGAGGAAGCTATGAAGAACGCCATCCTGGTTGCCCTCGCCCTTGCTCTCGTCGTTGGACTGGCCGGCATCGTGTCAGCCGCCGACACCTCACTGACGGGCAGCATCATGTGCGCGAAGTGCACGCTCAAGAAGGCCGACGCGAAGGAGTGCCAGGACGTCCTCGTGGTGAAGGACGCCAAAGGTCAGGCGAAGGAGTACTACATCACCAAGAACGACGTGCTCGAGAAATTCGGCCACACCTGCACGGGCGAGAAGCCGGCGACCGTGACCGGCAGCGTTGCCGCCAAGGACGGGAAGACGTGGATCACGGCGACGAAGATCGAAGAGAAGAAGTAGTCCTGGACCAGCATTGAGACGGGATGGGCGGCCGGTTCCCATCTGCCTTCTCCGGACGGCGCCGACGCCGCCTGACAACAGGTCGGCGGCCCGATAACCAGCGTCCACTCGGGACCAGATGCCTCCAACGTCCGCCAGGCGGAGGCAGCCCCTTTTCTTCATCCCGAGTAGTTGTTACCTAGAGGCGACCTCCCGATTTCCCTGAAACCTCCACGAAATCCCCAAGAGTCAGTTGGTGTGGAGTTTGCTTGGTTTCCGTCGGCGCCAGGGCTGGCGCCTCACGGACAACCCGGAAGCACCAGGAACACCAAGGAGCGGTGTCTCCCGCACAACCAAGGAGGTTTCCATGTCTGGACGGTCGATTCAGTCAGAGGCCATTCTTCAGGGCGTGCGTGGCCAATTCCTCGAGATGCCGGGGCTGAAACTCACCCTCGCACAAGCCCAGCGGCTCTGGGGAATGGACCGCGCGACCTGCGAAGCGGTGATCGAAGAGCTGACCGCCTCCCGCTTCCTGACGAGGACGAGCGACGGGGCGTTCGTGTTGAGGGCGGCGGCGGCGTGATGCGGGCAGCCCTCAGCCCCGCCCGTCTCGCTCCAGCCCCAGCGCCCTGATCCGCTTGTGGAGGCGCGTGCGCTCGATCCCCAGGGCGCGGGCGGCGGCCGACACGTTCCAGCCCGCACGGTCGAGCGCCTCGCGAATCACGCCGCGCTCGGCCTCGGCGCGCGTCTCTTCGAGCGTCGACGCCGCGCCGGGCAGGCGCGAGAAACGAATCTCAACCGGGACCGCATCCGCGGTGATCGGATCCGGCGCGAGGATGGCCATCCGCTCCACGACGTTTCGGAGCTCGCGGATGTTGCCCGGCCACGGGTACGCCCCGAACGCCTCGAACACCCCATCGTCGATCCGCTTCGGCTTGAAGTTGTTGCGGCGGCAGAACTCGTCGACGAAGTACGCGGCGAGAGGACGGATGTCCTCGGGACGCTCCCTGAGCGGCGGCACGCGAATCGGCACGACGCTCAGCCGGTAGTACAGAATCCTCGCGGAACCGCTTTGCCGCCACGAGCGCGCCGAGGTCCTGGTTGGTCGCGGAGATGACGCGGACGGTCACGTGCCTGGTCTCGTCGCCGCCGACGCGCTGGAACTCGCCTTCCTGCAGCACGCGGAGCAGCTTGGCCTGCGACGCCTCGTGCAGGTCGCGCACTTCGTCGAGGAAGATCGTCCCGCCGTCGGCGAGCTCGAACTTGCCGCGTCGGCTCGACGTGGCGCCGGTGAACGCGCCCTTCTCGTGGCCGAACAGCTCGCTCTCGAGCAGGTCCACCGGAATGGCCGCGCAGTTCACCTTCACGAACGGGCCGGACGCGAACGGGCTGTGTCGGTGCATGTGCGCCGCCAGCAGCTCCTTGCCCGTGCCCGACTCGCCGGTCAGCAGCACGCGCGCGTCGGAGCGCGCCACCCGCGTCGCCTGCTCGAGGACGCGCTGAAGGACCGGGCTCGAGCCGATCATGCGGGGCGTGTCGCCGACCAGTTCGCGCAGCCGCGCGTTCTCCTGTTCGAGCGACGCCTGCTCCATGGCGTTTTTGAGCACCAGCAGCAGCCGGTCGCGGCCGAGCGGCTTCTCGAGGAAGTCGAACGCGCCCGCGCGGGTGGCCGCCACCGCGTCGGCGATGGTCGCGTGCCCGGAAATCATGACGACCGGCGCGTGCGGGCGCTGGTCGGCCACGAGCCGAAGCAGGTCGACGCCGTTCGCGTCGGGCAGGCGCACGTCGACCAGATACGCGTCGGCGGGCGCCCGCGCCAGCCGACGCCTGAAGTCGGCGCCGCTCCGGCAGACGGCCACCTGGTAGCCGGCGCCCTCGAGCACGAGCCGCAGCGAGGCGCCGACGTTCTCCTCGTCGTCCACGATCACGACGGTCTTCGCCATCACGATTCGGCTCCTTCTGCGGCCGGCAGGACCAGCCTGAACCCGGCCCCTCCCAGCCGCCCGTCGACGAGCGACAGGTCGCCGCCTGCGAGGAGCGCGTTCTTGCGGGAGATGGCCAGGCCCAGCCCGCAGCCGTGCTTCTTGAACGAGATGGACGGCTCGAAGAGACGGCTCCGAGCCTCGACGCTCACGCCCGGACCCGAGTCGTGCACCTCGACCACGGCGTCGGCGCCGGCGCGGGCGGTGACGATCAACACCGAGCCCCCGTCGGCGGCGGCGTCGGCGGCGTTTTCGAGCAGGTTCGTCAGGATGCCCTTCACCTGGTCGGGGTCAGCAACGGCGCGTGCGGCCGGCCGGTCCCCGGACGACCGGACGTCGTAGGTGACCCCCGGATGCCCGGTGCGCAGAAACTCGACGCGCTCGCGGACCGCGGCGTCGAGGTCGATCGGCGCGGGCTGCGGCTCGGGTTCGGCGGCGAATTCAGAGAACGCGCGGACACGGCGCTCGAGGCTGGTCACTTCGTCCACCACGATCGCAGCCGCCCGCTCGAAGAACTCACGGTCGGCCGACGGCTGCCGCGCGACGATTTCTTCCACCGTCAACCGGATCGGCGTCAGGGAGTTCTTGAGCTCGTGCGCCATCTTGCGTGCCAGCATCTGCCAGCTTGCCACCTGCGTGAGGTAGACCAGCCGCTCCCTGTTCTGCTGAAGCTCGGCCGCCGTCTTGTTGAACGCCTCGACCGCCAGTCCGATCTCGTCCAGGTTCGCCGGCGTGGAGATCCGCGTCTCGAGCCGTCCGGCCGCGACCTGTCCGAGCCCCATCGTCAGCTGCTGGATCGGCCGGCTGATGCGGACCGAGAGGTAGAAGACGAGGGCCAGCGACAGCGCCCAGACCAGGGCGCTCGACAGCACGAGCGCCAGCGTGAAGCCGCGCGGGAGGTTGCGCTCCCCGAGGTCGCCGGCGCGCGCGCGCGTCGCGGCAATCGTCCGCGTGATCTCTCCCATGCGGACGCCATCGAGCGACGCCGTGTAGAGCCACAGTTCCTGCCCGCGCCTCACCGCGTACTGCAGGCGGTCGCCGTCCGGCTCGGACAGGATGAAGCGCTCGGTGTCGGCGCTGTCCCAGAAGTGCTGGATTGGCGGGGGCCACGTCGACCGCGAGGCCGCGTCGACACGCTGCGGGTCGAGTCGGCCGGCGAGCGCATCTTCCTTCAGGCGCTGTCGCGCCTGCCGGTAGTACTCGCGGCCGACGTGCTCGAGCGATTGCGCCAGCGCGGCCGCGTCGTCGGTCGCGATGAAGGCCAGGCTCCGCGACATCAGAGCGGAACTGATCCAGAGGATCGCGGCGAGGGGCAGCAGGGTGGCCGCCAGGAAGACGAGGACGAGCTTGTGGCGCAGCCGGATTACGCCCATCACTTCCGCGCCTTGTCGATGAGATCGGCCAGCCGCAGCGGGAGGGACGCCGCCTCCCAGCGGGGCGGCGCCGAAGGCTCCTTGCGGCTGAACAGGTCGATCAAGCCGGTGAACGTCGTGGCCGATGGCGCGTCTCGGGCCTGAGTGCTCTCTTCGCGCAGCGAGCATTCCAACTTTACCACGAAGGCCCTGTCGGTCGGGGCCGCCCGGACGGGCAGCACGAGCAGGTCGACGCACCACGCCTCGGCGGCCGCCGCGGTCAGGTGCGAGGCGGCTGCCTTCGGGTCGTCACGCTGCACCATCGAGAAGCGCTCTTCCCAGAGGTCGTAGCTGGCGACCACCTGGCGCGTGACGCCGTGGACTCTCGCCCCGCCGCGGTGGACATGGATGGACGCAGAGAGGATGTAGGTGACCGACCGGCCGTCGCGCAGCCGTTGGAGCGGCGCGCCGGCAAGGAAGTCGATCTGCGGCGCGCGCAGGCGCAACTGGTCTCCGTCGCGCTCGACCGTCAGCGGCGACGGCTGGGCCGAGAGGTGGACGAACAGGGCAAGCGCCGCGGCCGCGCCGAGCGCCGCGCGCGGGCCGCGCGGGCTCGTCGTCCGTCCGTGACCGCTTCCGCAGGTGGGGTGTCGATGGTCCATGCCATTCACCTGCGGCTAGAGCCTGAAGCCGATCATGAAGACCGGGGTGATCGCGTGGTACTTGAGCGGAACCCCAAGTGACATGAAGAAGCCGCCCTTCCACGCCAATCCGATTCCGACGCTGTGCTTCCACTCGACGATCTGGTCCGGGTCCCACACCTTGCCGAAGTCGTAGAACAGCTGGAACGGCTCATAGCGATACTCGAGCGACCCGTAAACCAGGCGCGTGCCGCCGAGCGGGGCGACGTCGAACTTGTCCCAGCCGCGCAGCGTCGCGGTGTTGCCGATCGTGAAGCGCTCGAAGAGCGGCGGCGCGCCGTCGGCGTGGCCGCCCTGGAAGCGGAACATGAAGGCCTGCCGCCTCACGCTCAGCGTGTAGTCGGCGCTGACGAACTGCCTGGTGTAGAGGAAGTCGCTCTCGAGTGTCGTCGTCGCTTCGCGCACGAGGTAGTCGGCGGCGATCGAGTGGCGGATCCCGGGGCGCGATCCCTGCTTGCGCCTGAACTGCGCGGCGAAGGTGAACGAGTGCGCCGCCATGTTGTGCAGGGCCGGGCTCTCCATGGCGAGCGTCTGGAAGCTGGCTCCGAAGGTCAGCTTGATGTCCGGGATCGGCAGGAATGACACCGACGGCGCGAAGGCCTCGCGCGTGTCGTACGTCCCGGGAACGGAAGGATCGAGCGCCAGGGCGGCCTCGGTTTCGGGCTGGAAATCCGGCCAGAAGTAGTCGGTACTCCACCCCGACCTGCACCATGCTGGTGCCCACCTTGCGGTGCTCGTAGCGGAGCATCACGCCCGAGTTCCGCTCGAGGAGTTCGTCGGCGCTGCTGACGAGTCCCACCGAGAAGTAGTTGTGGTGCGTCTCGCCGCCCGGCACGAGGGCGCCGCTGAACCCGTCCTTGGTGCTGTAGAGGAACGGCGCCAGCGTGACGTTAAACGACCGCTCGCGCACGCGTTCGGCCTCGAAGACGACCTTCACGGATTCGGGCTGTTCGCCGCGCTTCACCTTGACGGCGATCGAGTACCCGTGCAGCTCCTTCCGGAGCCGGCGGGCGAGTTCGTCGGCGGCTTCGGGGTCGTACTTGTTCCCCACGAGCTTCTGCATGTCGTCGCGGAGCGCCTGGCTGACTTTGGCCTCGGCAACGCCGACAATCGAGACGCTCTCGACCGTGTATCGCGAGTTGACGTTGGACTGCGCCTGCTCCTCCTCCTGAGCGAAGGCGGCGCCGGGCGCGAGCAGCAGCAGGGCGACGACGGTGAATCGAGGGATGCGCTGAATCATGCCCGGTGCTGGAGCAAGCTCCAGGCCAACTCGTAACGGCTTGACAACACGGGGCGCGGGACGCAAACGGGCGTGAAACCCCGTCACAGGTGTGCGCGCCGCCGCCACCGCAGAATCGCCGCCGTGTGGCCCGCGTAGTGCCCGTAGGTGTCGAGGCGCAGCCGGTTGCGGAACCGCGTGCCGCTGACCAACTCCTTCTCGGGCGCGCGCTCGATCAAGGCCACGACGCGGCGGTGTACGGCGGCCTGCTGCCTGAGCACCTCCGCCAGCGGAAGGTCCTTCCTCGTGGCAGTCATCAGCGCGTTGAACGCGTCGATGCCGCCGTAGGTCACCGAGTAGCGCGGCGGTCTGCGACCCGTGAGGATCCCGGGCAGGTGCTTCACCGCCTCCTCCTCCCAGGTCGTCACGTGGACGATGATGTCCCGCACCGACCAGTTCCCGATGACGCCGGGCCGAAGCAGGTCCCTCTCCGCGAGATCCGCGTACGAACCGGTGAATGCCGCCCAGGCCCCTTCGACGCGGGCGAGCAGCCGCAACCGGGTCGTCATCGGCTGAACCCCTGCCACGCCGGGAAGATCTGCGCGCCCATGGCGGCGAGCATCGCGGCGGCCTCCGGACCAGGGTCACCGAAGATCTCGAAGCCGGTGACGCTTCCCGCCTCGAGGAGCTTCGGTACGAGCTCCTTGATGACGGGGCCCTCCAGGTGCGCGAGCACGGCGGCCGCATCCGCATAAGCCTCGTAGAGCCGGCAGCGGCCGCGGTCCGCGCTCAGGCTCCACTCGGTACGCGAGCGCCCCCGCCTCCTTCTGCGTTTCGGCGGACATCGTCCTGGCGATGCGCTCGAACGCAACGAAGGCCCCGTCGTTGATCGCGAAGCTGACGACGAACCGTACCGTAGCAGCAGCCATCCGGCCCTCCCTCCCGAACGGTCGCATCATAACCCGGCACCCACGCCGGCAACACGTCGGGCACCGCCTTTCGTGCGCCTTCTTCCCCTGTTGTCGAGGCGGACGGTCGTGCTACTCTCCCAGCCGACTGCATCGCGGCCCCACCAGGTTGGCACCTATGCTGAATGTCCTCTTCCTTCTCGCACTGTGCGCGCCGGATCCAGGCCAGGCCGGGCCGGTATCGGCTCAGCCTCCATTCCCCGTCGAGCAGGCCGTCGCGACGGCGCTCGCGAACGCCCCGCAGCGGGCGGCCGCCGTTGCGCTGGCCGAAGGCGCGCGGGCCGCGGCCAGGCAGGCCGGCCGCCTGCCGAACCCGGCGATCGACGTTCACGCCGAGAACATCGTGGCGAGCGGCTGGCACTGGCGGCCCCCCGCCGATCCGACGCTGGGGCCCGGGCTCGACGTCTTCGCCGTTCTCGCCCAACCGATCGAGCTTGGCGGCAAGCGGGGCGCCCGCCGCGCGGTGGCGGAAGGCGACGCCGCCGCCGCCGGGGCCGCGCTGTCCCAGATCGAGCGCGGCCTCGTGATGGAGACACTCCGTCTCTACCTCGGCGCGTTGCGGGCACGCGAGATGCTGAAGGCGCTCGACGAGAACCGCAGCGAGATGGCGGAGGTCCAGCGGGCGGTTGCCGCTCGCGTCCGCGAAGGATACGCCGCCGAGGCCGACCTGGCGAAGTACCAGGCCGAGTCGGCGCGGCTCGACAGCGAGTCGGTGCGGCTGCGGATCGATCTCACACGCAACCTCGCACAGCTCGGGGCGCTCCTGGGGCGGGCGGGCCCGGCCTCCGGCCTCGAGCCGGGGCAACTCGTGATGCCGGCCCCGCCGCCGGCCCCTGCCGGCTCCGCCGCCGAGTTGGCCGTCCGCGCCGTCGAACGGTCGCCCGACGTGCTGGCCGCCAGGGCCCGCGAGGCGAGGGCGGCGAAGATGCTGTCGCTCCAGCAGGCCGAGCGCGTGCCGAACCTCGACGTCGTCGGCGGCTACAAGCGGACGAGCGGATTCGACACGGCGGTGCTCGGCGTCGCGATGGCGATCCCGCTGTTCGACCGCAATCAGCGCGCGATCGCGACCGCAGGGGGCGAGACCAGGGCCGCCGCATCCGACCGGGCGGCGGTCGAACAGCGGGTGGCGGCAGAGGCGCGGGCGGTCTTCGAGGCGTCTCGGAGCCTCGCCGAACGCGCGCGGCGCGTCGACGACGAACTGCTGGCCCCGGCCACGGTCGTCCGCCGGGCGGCGCGCATGTCCTACGGAGAGGGCGCCGCGGGCATCGTCGCGATGGTGGACGCCGACCGCGTGTACCTCGATGCCCGCCGCGAAGTGCTGCAGGTGAAGTTGGATGCGCTGGCCGCCGCGTTCGACGCGCGGGTGCTGGCCGGTGAGGAGATCGTCCGATGAGCCGTCATGTCGACCGTGAAAGGGGCAGGGCGGCCCTCGTCGCCGTGCTGGCGACGGCGGCCGTTGCCGTCGTGGTGCTGGGCTGGCTGGCCGTGCGCGGCAGGCCGGCGAAGGAGGCGGCCGCGGCGGCCGCCCCGCCTGCGGGCGTCGTCGCGCTGTCGCCCTCCGCGATGAAGGAGGCCGGCCTTCGGGTGGAGGTGGCGGCGGACGCGGCGGTCCGCGACACCATCGAAGCGCCGGGCGTGCTGGCGCTCGATGAGCGCCGCACGGCGCGCATCGCATCGCAGGTCGAAGGCAAGGTGCTCGAGGTCTTCGTGGAGATCGGCGACCGCGTGCCCGCCGGCCGCGAGCTGGCGCACATGATCAGCCCGGTCGTTCACGAGGCGTGGGCCGGCTATCGCAAGGCGATCGTGGAGCGGCGCCGCGCGCAGTCGGCCCTGAAGGTCGCGGTCCAGCAGGAGGAGCGGATGACGCGGCTCTACGAGGCCAAGGCCGTGCCCCTGCAGGAACTGCAGCGGTCGGCCGCCGACCGCACCTCGGCCGAGGACGCGCTCAACCTCGTCGAGATCGAGGTGCGGCGGACCGAGGAGGAGATGGAACACCTCGGCGTCACCAACAAGGAAGACCCGTCCGGCGAGTCGGGAGAGCAGATCCCCGTGAAGTCGCCGCTGGCGGGCGTCGTGCTCGAAAAGCGGATCACCGAAGGCGGGGCGGCCACGCCGGGCTCGCCGCTGTTCGTCGTGAGCGACCTCTCGAGCCTCTGGGCGCTCGCGGAGATCGACGAGACGGACCTGTCCCACGTCCAGACCGGCCAGCCGGCCGAGGTCCGTGTCGCCGCCTACCCGGCCGAGCGCTTCGCCGGCACCATCTCGTGGGTGGCCGACATGGTGAACCCGAAGACGCGGCGCGTGACGGTCCGGTGCGCGGTTCCGAACGCGTCCGGCCGCCTCAAGCCCGACATGTACGCGACGGTCGCGCTCGGCGCGAGCACGGAGCGCCAGGTCATCGTCCTGCCCGCCGAGGCGGTCCAGGAGATCGACGGCAAAACGGCACTGTTCGTCGAGACTGCCACCGGCCGCTTCGTGCGGCGCGACGTCACCGTCGGCGCGGAGCGCGACGGGCGGATCCAGATCCGCTCGGGACTGGCGGCCGGCGAGCGCGTGGTGGTGGCCGGCGCGTTCCTGCTCAAGTCGGAACTCCTGAAACCGACGACGCCGGAGGGCTGACATGGGCTTCATCGAACGAGTCGTCGCCGGCGCCCTCCGTCAGCGCCTCTTCATCCTGCTGTGCCTGGCCGCGCTCGTCGCCACGGGCGTCGCCGCCTACCGCGACCTCCCGGTGGAAGCGTTTCCCGACCTGACCAACAACCAGGTGGTCGTTGTCACCGACTCGCCAGGTCTCGCCGCGACCGAAGTCGAGCAGCGCGTCTCCTACCCGATCGAGACCGCCGTGATGGGGGTCCCCGGCGCCCAGCAGGTGCGATCGATCTCCAAGCAGGGACTCTCGATCGTCAGCATCGTCTTCGATGACGCCGTGCCGGTGTACTTCGCGCGGCAGCTGGTGGGCGAGCGCCTGACGGAGGCGCGGGGCCGCATCCCGGACGGCCTCGACCCGGTGCTCGGCCCGGTGGCGACGGCGTTCGGCGAGATCTACCAGTACCTGCTCGAGGGCGACGCCGTCGACACGATGACGAAGAAGACGCTGCACGACTGGGACATCCGGACGCGCCTGCGCTCGGTGGCGGGCGTGAGCGAGATCAACTCGTGGGGCGGGCTCACGCAGCAGTTCCAGGTCGTGGTCGATCCGCGGCAGCTCAACCGGTTCGGACTGTCGCTGCACGAGGTGTTCCAGGCGATCGCCGACAACAACGCCTCCTTCGGCGGCGGCTTCATCGAGCACCGGTCGGAGCGGTACACCGTGCGCGGCGTGGGGCTCGCCCGGACGGCCGAGGACATCGGGAACATCGTGGTGGCGGCCGTCGAGGGGACGCCGATCTACGTGCGCGACCTGGGGCAGGTGACACTCGGCGCGATGCCGCGCCAGGGCGCGGTGACGCGCGACGGCAAGGGCGAGAGCGTCGCCGGCATGATCATCATGCTGAAGGGCGAGAACGGGAAGAGCGTTGCAGAGCGTGCGAAGGCGCGGCTGGAGGAGATCGGGGCGTCGCTCCCGTCCGGGCTGACCATTGCGCCCTTCTACGACCAGACGGAGGTCATCGACCGGACGGCGCACACCGTCCGCAAGAACCTCCTCGAAGGCTCGCTGCTCGTGGTCCTCGTCCTGTTCGTCTTCCTCGGCGACGTGCGGGCGGCGCTGCTCGTGGCGGCCGTGATCCCGTTCTCGATGCTGGCGGGTTTCATCGGCATGCGGTACTTCGGCGTGTCGGCCAACCTGATGTCGCTCGGCGCGATCGACTTCGGCCTCATCGTCGACGGGGCCGTCGTCATGATGGAGAACTTCGTCCGGCGGCGGGCCGAGTACCGGCCCGAGCCGGGAGTGTCCGAACGGGACTCGCGGCTCGCGCTGTTCACGTCTGCCGCCACCGAGGTGGCGCGCCCGATTCTCTTCGGCGTGCTGATCATCGTGGCCGTCTACCTGCCCATCTTCACGCTCGAGGGGCTCGAGGCGAAGATGTTCCAGCCGATGGCCATCACGGTGTGCTCGGCCATCCTCGGGTCGCTGGTCCTGTCTCTCACGGCCGTCCCGGTGGGCGCCTCGTTCCTGCTGAAGGTCGGGGGCGGCGAGCACGAGGGGCGGTGGTTCGAGCGGCTGCGCGCGTTCTACGTGCACCACCTCGCCGCGCAGATGAACCGCCGGCGGCGCACGCTCGGCGTGGCGGTGGTGGCGGTGACCACCGCGCTCGGCTCGCTCGCCTTCATCGGCACCGAGTTCATGCCGAAGCTCGACGAGGGATCGATTCTCATCGAGACGCGGAAGCTGCCGTCGGTGTCGCTCCCCGAGTCGGTGGCGATCTCGACGCGCGTCGAGCGCGTGATCGGACGCTTCCCCGAGGTGCGGCAGGTGGTGACGAAGATCGGCCGGCCCGACCTCGCCACCGAGGCGATGGGCATCTACCAGGGGGACGTGTACGTCATCCTCCACCCGTCCGACACGTGGAAGAGCGGGCGGACGAAGGACGAGCTGATCGACGCCATGGCCAAGTCCCTCGAAGCCGTGCCGGGCGTGGAGTTCAACTTCACGCAGCCGATGGCGATGAGGCTCGACGAAGTCGTGTCCGGGGTCAAGGCGGACGTGGCGGTGAAGGTGTTCGGCCCGGACGCGGCCACGCTGGAACGCCTGGGGGAGCAGGTGAGGCGGGTGCTCGACGGCGTGGCGGGCGCGGCCGATCTGCAGGTGGAGGTGCTGTCTGGCGCCGCCGAGATCGAGATCGTCGTGAACCGCGCGAAGATGGCCCGCTACGGGCTCAACGTGGCCCACGTGCGCGAGTTGGTGGAGACGGCCATCGGCGGTGCCACGGCGACCGAGGTCCTGGACGGGTCGCGCCGCTTCGACGTGGTCGTCCGGTTCCCCGACGACATCCGGGCGAACCCGGAGGCGATTGCCGGCCTGCTGCTGACGGCACCCGGCGGTGAGCGCGTGGCGCTCGGGAGCGTCGCCGACGTCGCGACCGTCAACGGACCGGAGGCAATCAACCACGAAAACGGCGAGCGGCGGCTGGTCGTGCAGACCAACGTGCGCGGGCGGGACATCGGCAGCTTCGTGGCGGACGCCCAGCGGCGCCTGGCGGCGGCGGTGAAGGTGCCGGAGGGCTACCACCTGGCGTGGGGCGGCCAGTTCGAGAACCAGCAGCGCGCGATGCGGCGCCTGACGGTCGCGATCCCGCTGTCGCTCGCGATCATCTTCCTGCTGCTGTTCATCACGTTCGGCAACACGCGGCAGGCGGGGCTCGTGATCCTGAACGTGCCGTTCGCGCTCGTGGGCGGCATCGGCGCGCTCTGGCTTCGCGGCCTCAACCTGAACCTCTCGGCCTCGGTCGGCTTCATCGCGTTGTTCGGCGTCGCCGTGCTGAACGGCGTCGTGATGATCGGCGCCGTGAACCGCCTGCGCGAATCCGGGCACGGCCTGCGCGACGCGATCATGACAGGCGCCGGCACGCGGCTCAAGCCGGTGCTGATGACGGCGCTGGTGGCGTCGCTCGGGTTCGTTCCCATGGCCATCTCGACGGGCGCCGGGTCCGAGATCCAGCGGCCGCTGGCCACGGTCGTGATCGGCGGCGTCGTCACGTCGACCCTGCTGACGCTGATCGTGCTGCCGACGCTCTACGAGTTGATCGAGGCGTGGATGGGACGGCGGACGGCGGGCCGCCGGCCGGCGAACTAACGGACGTGCGGGATCGGGAGGGGCTGCACCTCCCGACCCCGCCTCTCGGCTACTTCTTCGGCGGCCGGATGATGTGGTCCGGCCAGCACGTATCCGGGTTGAGCGGCCACGGATCACCGTCAAGGCCTGGCCTGGCGCCGGCCGCCGCGCCGGCGGCGGCGGCGGCCGCAAACTTCGGGTCGAGAATCTTCGCGATCTGGTCGCGCGCATCCTGCAGGTGGAGCGTGGTCGCGCGATCGGCCGCCCGACCGGACGCGGCCTTGAGCGCCGCGTCGAGATCGCGCAGCTCACCACGGATGATCGGCCGCTGGTCGTCGGTCAATGCCTGCCGCCCGTTCAGCCGGTCGCCGAGGATCTCGAGGTAGACCCGCTGCAGGTTGCGCCGGTAGGGGTCCACGGCCACCTTCGGCGCATCGAGTTCCTTCCAGACACCGGTCCGGACGTCCCTCATGAAGTCCGTCGGGCGGTAGGCCTTGGCCCCGTCGATCGCCTCCTGTTCGACGAGACGGGAGAAGCGCGCCGCGGTGAGAAGTGACGTCAGCACACGCTGCTGGCTCGTCTTCACCTGGTCGACGGCGCCCGTCGGACCGATGCGCCGCAGGATCTCGGGCCTGATGAAGAACGTCGGCGTGGCGAATGCCTGGTCGTTGAGGAACTTGACGGCGGCCGCCTGCCGCTCGCGCGGGATCGGCGTGAACCGCACCCCCTCCTGGCCGGCGTGGCGCTGCCTCGAGTCGAACCCGCCGACGATCGGGACGACGTGGTTCATCTCGAGAACCCACTGGCCGAGCGTCCGGCCATAAAGTTCCGAGAGATCGTCCCACGGCTCGCCGGGCCTGGTCGTCGCCGGCAGCAGCATGTCGACGACCCGGCGCAGGTTCTTCACGCCAAGCGCGGACGCCTGTATGGCGTCCACGTCGCCGACCGCCTCGCTCTGCTCGCCCGGGTCTGAGCCCATGCCGCCGGCCGTGTTGAACCGCAGCCACGGCGTCTGGTCCTGCTCCCTCGCCCACGTGTCGAGCGTCTTCTTCTCATCGTCCGGCGTCTTCACGTTGGGGATCGGCGCATAGCCCCAGTGCGTCGCCCACAGATCGTACGGGCCGAGGCCGGGCACGAGATCCTGCGGGTCAATCCGGTCCTCCGGCTGCGCGACGTAGTTGAACCGCGAGTAGTCCATGATGCTCGGCACGTGCCCCATCTTCTTGACCCACTCGCGGTCGCGCACCTTCGCGACCGGGTACGTCGAGCTGGCCTTGAAGTTGTGCTGGAAGCCGAGGGTGTGCCCGACCTCGTGCGCCACGACGTACTCGATCAGGCGGCCCATCAGGTCGTCGGGGAGAGGCAGCGTCTTCGCGCGAGGGTCGAGCGGCCCGGCCTGCACGAAGTACCAGTCGCGGGCGAGGTTCATGACGTTGTGGTAGAACTGGATGTCCGACTCGAGAATCTCGCCCGTCCGCGGGTCGTGGATGTGCGGCCCCGACGCGTTCTCTATCGTCGATGGCAGCCAGCGGATGACCGAGTAGCGCGCGTCCTCCGGGCTCCAGTCCGAATCCTGCTGCGGCGTCGGCGCCTCCTTCGCGATGATCGCCCGCCGGAAGCCCGCCTGCTCGAACGCCGGCTGCCAGTCCTCGATCCCCTTCTTGATCCACGGCACCCACTTGGCCGGCGTCGCCGGGTCCACGTAGTAGGTGATCGGCTTCACCGGCTCGGACACGGCCGCGGCCGGGTCCTTCTTGTCCAGGCGCCAGCGCGTGATGTAGGTACGTTCGGGCGCGCGGTGCTCGTCCTGGCCGAAGTCCCGCTGCGTGATGCTGAAGTAACCCACACGCTCGTCGAGCAGGCGCGGCGCCATGGGCTTCTCCGGGAGCTTCACCATGCTGTAGTGCATGACCACGGACGCGCTCCCCGGCCGCATCGACGCGGCGGCCACCGTGGCGGGCGCGGCGGCACCCGCGCCGCCGGCGTCCGGCGGTGCGGTGTAGGTGTGCGTGGCCTCGACCTCGATGTTCTCGGGGAACGACGCGACACGCTCGATGAACAATCGGCCGGCGTCGAATCCGCGGGCGCCGAGGCGGGTGCGGGCGCTGAACTCGGTCACCTCGGTCGTGAACAGCCGCGTCACGTCGATGACCGACGCCTCCTCGGGCCCATTGGCCTCGACGTTGAACGCCATGATGATCGCGTTGGTATTGGCCGCCTGCACGGCGCGGGCAATCGGCAGCTTCGGGTCGGCGACGATCTCGAAGGACACCGACCGCAGGAACACCCGGTTCTCACGGCGTTCCCACCGCACGACGCGGTTGCCAGCCGCCTGGCCGCCGTAGCCGGCCCCGAGCGCCGTCCTGGCGATCTGGCTCACCCAGAGGAAATCCTTGCCGAGCTCGTTCTTCGGGATCTCGTAGAAGATCTTCTCCTTGATCCGGTGAACCGCGAACACGCCCGGCGTGGACTTCGCGTCCTTGGTGATCACCTTCTCATAGGGCTTCGGTTCGGTGGCCGCCGCCGGGCGGTCTGGACGATCGCCGCCGGCCTGGGCCCCCTCGGGCGCCGCCTGATCGGCAGGTGCCGGCGCGGACGGCGCTGACGCCGCGGGGCGAGGCGCGGCGGGCGTGTCCGCCTGGGCTGGCGTTGCGGCCGCCGGCGTCCTGCCCGCGGGAGCCTGCGTCGAGGCCGCTGCCGGCTTGGCTGTCGTGGCTGGCTGGGCGGGCGCCGCCGGGTCGGCCGGCTTCTTGGGCGCCGTCACGCAGGCGGCCAGCGACACTGCGAGAATCGCGACGAGGATTGGCTTCATGCGACTGTGCCTCCAGGGAAGGCCCACATCATACCATCCGGCTCGTGAGGCGAGGCGCCCGCCGCGCTGGTCGGCGGATTGACGCTGTTGACGCGCGAAGCTCGACGCCACCGCGGGTACGTTCCCACCCTTCGCATCATTGCGCCGTGATTTGCTGGCGTACCGGACCGAAAGGAACCATTCCACCCTGCGGCGCGTCCAAAGTAGCAGGTCCGATCCTCGGATCCCCTTACAGGCGAGTCGTATCGCAGGAGAGCCGGCCTGGCCGGCTCAGCCGTGACGTGCCGGGAAGGAGGGCCGCCATGGACATCAGGGGAGAACGGCAAGGCTCGGCCGTAGTTCTCGACCTCGAGGGCGCGTTGACCGCCGAGGTCGACACCGGCCGGTTGCACGAAATCGCAGGGTCGCTCGTGGCGCGTGGCGCCAGTTCGCTGGTGCTGGACCTCGCTCACGTCCGCAATCTCGACTCCTACGGCGTCGGCCAGCTCGTCTCGATTTACAACGAGGTCACCCCGCTCGGCGTTACGCTGACGCTCGTGAACGTCGAACGCCACCAGAAGCGCATGCTCGAGCTGTCGGGCCTCCTGTCGGTGCTCCACGTGGCCGACAGCCGCCAGGAAGCGCTGGCGTTCGGCGAGATCGTGCCGGCGTCGCTGACCCACTGAAGCCTGCGCTTCCACCCAGAGCCAGCGAGGATGAGGATGTCGAGGCCGTGCGGGTGCGCCTCGTTCACCCGCACCCTACTTCACTTCTTCTCGACGACCTCCACCGCCCGGGTGACTTTGAACCGCAAGAGGCTTCGGGCCGGGATCTCGGCCGGCGCCCCCCTGGTGCCGAGGACCATCGCCGTTCCCCCGCCCCCGCCTGCCGCGGCGCCGATCGCCGCCCCCTTGCCGCCGCCGGCGATGGCCCCGACCGCCGCGCCCACGCCGGTGGTGATGGCGATCGTCTTCGCGTCCTTCCCCGTCGTGGACGCGGCCTGGGTGCCGTCCACCGCGGTCTCGACGGCGAGGCGCTGCCCGTCGGCGAGCGTCAGCGCCGTCACGGCAATCTCCAGCTCCGCCCGCCCCTTCACCCGCCCGCCCTTCGTGGAGACCACGACGAGCCCTTCGACTTCTGAGCCTTCCTTTGCCACCACCCAGTCGCCGGCGACCAGCGGCTCGGCAAGCGACGCGGTGAACTTCTCACCGGCTTTCTGGGTCTCGGTCGACAGCGTGTAGGTGGTCTGAACGGCCAGGACCGTTCCTGCCGCCAGCGTGAAGGTGCGCGGAGGCGGCGGGGGCGGGGGTGCGGGCGTCGCGGGCGCCGCCTTGCCCTTCGCGGCGGCCTTCGCGGGGGTCGCGGCTTCAGCCGGCGCGGCGGTTCCGCCAGGCGGCGCCGCCGAGGCCCCTGGCGCCTGGTCGGCGCTCTGGCCGGCGTTCGAACAGGCCGCGACCGTCAGCCCGACGGACGTGAGCGCCACGATGCAGCAGAACATGACCGCGAAACGAACGGGCGACCGGCGCATACGCACCTCCAGAGATGAGCCAACGCGGTCAGGATGAACCGGCGTCCTGAACGCGAAACGCGAGAACCGTGCGGTCGTCAAACCAGGCATCGGCTAAGGGCGGTTCCGGCGCGCTGGCGGTCACTCGATATCCGCCCATCGGCCGCTTGCCAGCCGGAGCGCCTCGGAGTGTCGCCGCCCGGCTGTCAACGGTCGAGTCCACCAACGTCTCCGCCGATGAGGTGCGCCATCCGTCCGCGAGCGCCGCCCGCGCTGGAATCGCGCGCCATTTCGATGGTAGCACGCGGCTCGGTGGTACAGAATGAGGGGAGCCGCCGCGCGGCCCCGATGTTGAGGCAACTCCTACTGACGTTCGGCGAACCGCCCGGGCGAACGCGCCGGGAGCCGCCCAACGACGTGCTCGTCCTGGGCCGCCGTCTCTGGAACGTCACGTACGTGCGGCACCGGCGCGCCCGGCACTACATCCTCCGCTTTGCGGACGACGGCGGCCTGCGCGTGACGATCCCGCGCGGCGGATCGCGGAAGGACGCGGAGCGATTCGCCAGGGGCAAGACCGGGTGGATCGAGCGCGAGCAGTACCGCCGCGAGCTGGCGCGGGGAAAACCGGACTCGAAGTGGGATGCGAGCCTGCGGCCGCAGGCGGAGCGGGAACTGCCGGCGCGGCTGGCAGAGCTGGCCGCCGGGCACGGCCACCGTGTGGCTGGCGTCACGGTGCGCGATCAGCGGAGCCGCTGGGGCTCGTGCTCGCCCGCGGGACGCATCTCCCTCAACTGGCGCCTGGTGCAGGTCCCGCCCCTGGTGCGCGACTACGTGCTGCTGCACGAACTGACGCACCTCGAGGTTGGCAACCACTCCCCGAAGTTCTGGAAGGCGCTCGACGCGGCATGCCCGTGGCACCGCGAGGCGCGCGCCTGGCTCAGGGCGCGTCGCATCACCGACTGCGACTGACGCGACGCCTCACGCCGTCACACTGCAATCTTGTCCACGCCGGATCACCACGGAGGACACGAAGGACACGGAGACTCTCACGCCGAGTCCGTCGTCAGATGTGACGCGTTCGGACCTGTGTGCTCTCGTGGTTGAGAAGTGGTCGATCTTCAGCCCAGGAACGCGCGGGCGTTGCGGAAGACGCGCATCCACGGCGCGTCCTCGCCCCAGCCGTCCGGGTGCCACGACCACTGCACCGTCCGGAAGATGCGCTCGGGGTGCGGCATCATGATCGTGAACCGGCCGTCGGGCGTTGTCACGCCGGTGAGTCCGCCGACGGACCCGTTCGGATTGAGCGGGTAGGCCTCCGTCGGGTTCCCGCGATTGTCCACCGATCGCATCGAGACGATCACACGCTTCTCGTCGTCCGGCGCGTCGAACACCGCGCGGCCCTCGCCGTGCGCGGTGACGATCGGGATGAGACTGCCTTCCATGCCTCGGAAGAAGATCGAGGGGCCGGGCATGATTTCCACCATGACGACGCGCGCCTCGAACTGCTCCGAGGCGTTCTTCACGAACCGCGGCCACGCATCGGCGCCCGGGATGAGTTCCTTCAGGGCCGCCATCATCTGGCACCCGTTGCACACGCCCAGCGCGAACGTGTCAGGCCGCGCGAAGAACGCGGAGAACTCGTCGCGCGCCCTCGCGTTGTAGAGCGCCGACTTGGCCCAACCCTCGCCGCCGCCCAGCACGTCGCCGAACGAGAAGCCGCCGCACGCCGCGAGGCCGCGGAAACGCGCGAGTGACACGCGCCCGCCAATCACGTCGCTCATGTGGACGTCGTGCGCCTCGAACCCGGCGCGGTCGAAGGCGGCCGCCATCTCCACCTCGCCGTTGACGCCCTGGTCGCGGAGAATCGCGATCGCCGGGCGCGCTCCGCCCGCGATGAACGGCGCGGCGACGTCGTCGGCCGGGTCGAACGTCAGGCGGACCGAGAGTCCCGGGTCGTCCCGGTCGAGGATCCGGTCGTATTCCTGCCGCGCGCACGCCGGGTTGTCGCGGATCGACTGCATCTGCCAGGAGGTTTCGCTCCAGGCCCTGTGGAGATCGAAGCGCGAACGCTCGTAGACCGCGCGGCCGCCCCGCATCACCGCGATCCGTTCGCCGACCTCTGGCCTGGCGACGACGCGGGCGGCGACGCCGTGGCGCGCGAGCATGCTGATCGCCTGTGCCGCGTCGGCCTCGCGCACCTGGAGCACCGCGCCGAGCTCCTCGGCGAAGAGTCCCGCCACGAGCGCGCCGTCCGTCCCGTGAGCATCCGCGGCCGCGACCAGGGCCGCGGCGTCGATGGAGACGCCGGCTCGTCCGGCAAACGCCATCTCCGAGAGCGCGACGAACAGGCCGCCATCCGACCGGTCGTGATAGGCGAGCACGAGGCCGGCCTGCCGCAGGTCGCGGAGCGCCGCGAACAGGCCGCGAAGCGCCGCCGGGTCGTCGAGGTCCGGCGTTTCGCTGCCGACCTGGCCGAAGACCTGCGCCAGTACAGACCCGCCGAGGCGCGCGCGTCCAGGCGCGAGGTCCGCCAGCACCAGCACGGTCGGACCGTGGTCCAGGCGCAGCTGCGGTGTCAGGGTCCCGCGGACGTCGTCGCACGGCGCAAACGCCGAAACGACCAACGACAGCGGCGACACCACCTCCCGGCGCTCATCGCCTTCGACCCAGGCGGTGCGCATCGACATCGAGTCCTTGCCGACCGGGATGCTGACGCCGAGCGCCGGGCAGAGGTCGAGTGCGACGGCCCGGACGGTGTCGAACAGCGCGGCGTCTTCGCCGGGGGATCCGGCGGCGGCCATCCAGTTCGCCGACAGTTTCACGAGCGACAGGTCGCGGACGGGCGCCGCCGCCAGGTTCGTCAGCGCCTCGCCGACGGCCATCCGACCGGACGCCTGGGGATTCACGACCGCGAGCGGCGTCCGCTCGCCGATCGAGAACGCCTCGCCCGCGCACTCGCCGAAGCCGAGAACGGTCGTCGCGCAGTCGGCAACGGGAACCTGCCAGGGGCCGACCATCTGGTCGCGGGCGCAGAGGCCGCCCACCGTGCGGTCGCCGATCGTGACCAGGAACGTCTTGTCGGCCACGGCCGGGGCCCGCAGGACGCGTTCGACGGCTTCGGCCAGGTCGATGGCGCCCGGATCGAACGCCGGCAGGTTCGGCGCCAGCCGCACGACATCCCTCGTCATCCGCGGCGGCTTGCCGAGCAGCGCGGGCAGGTCCATGTCCACGGGCTTCGTGCCGAACAGCGGATCGCGCACCTCCAGGTGCTGCGCCTCAATCGTTTCGCCGACGACGGCGAAGGGGCAGCGCTCGCGGTCGCAGATGGCGCGGAAGAGGTCGAGCGATTCGGGCCCGATGGCCAGGACGTAGCGTTCCTGCGCCTCGTTGCACCAGACCTCGCGCGGCGTCATCCCGGGTTCTTCGTTCGGCGCCGCCCGCAGGTCGATGCGGGCGCCGCGGTGCGAGCCGTGCGCGATCTCGGGAAGCGCGTTCGACAGCCCGCCCGCCCCGACGTCGTGAATCGACAGGATCGGGTTCCCGGGGCCGAGCGCCGCGCAGCGGTCGATGACCTCCTGGGCGCGCCGCTGGATTTCCGCGTTGCCGCGCTGGACCGAGTCGAAGTCGAGATCCGCGGCATTGGTGCCGGTCGTCATCGACGAAGCCAATCCGCCGCCCATCCCGATGAGCATCCCGGGGCCGCCGAGCTGGATCAGCAGCGCGCCGGCGGGGACGTCCGCCTTGTGCGAGTGATCCGCCTGGATGTTGCCCAGGCCGCCGGCGAGCATGATCGGCTTGTGGTAGCCCCGCACGACGCCCGCCGCCGCCAGCTCGAACGTGCGGAAGTAGCCCGCGAGGTTCGGCCGGCCGAACTCGTTGTTGAACGACGCCGCACCGATCGGCCCTTCGATCATGATGGCGAGCGGAGACGCGATGCGCGACGGTTTGGCCTCGGGGCCTTCCCACGGCCTTGCGAATCCCGGGATGCGCAGGTTGGAGACGGAGAACCCGCAGAGCCCCGCCTTCGGCCTCGAGCCTCGGCCGGTCGCCCCCTCGTCGCGGATCTCCCCGCCGGAGCCCGTGGCGGCGCCGGGGAACGGCGAGATGGCCGTCGGGTGGTTGTGCGTCTCCACCTTCATCAAGGTGTGAGTGAGGCCTTCGCGATAGTCGTAGCGGCGGGTTACCGGGTCGGCCGCGAAGCGCCGGATGGCGCGCCCCTCCATGACCGCCGCGTTGTCGGAATAAGCCGACACCGTACCCTGCGGATTCGCGCGGTGGGTCTCGCGAATCATCCCGAACAGCGATTCGCCGGCCGGGCGGCCGTCGACGATCCACGCCGCGTTGAAGATCTTGTGCCGGCAGTGCTCGGAGTTCGCCTGGGCGAACATCGTCAGCTCCACGTCGGTCGGGTTGCGCCCGATGCGGAGGAAGTAGGCGACGAGGTACTCGATCTCGTCCGGGGCCAGCGCCAGGCCGAACCGGACGTTGGCGTCTTCAATCGCCGCCGGGCCGCCCCCGAGTGCGTCCACCGTCGTCATCGGCCTGGGCGCGACGTGACGGAAGAGGTCCTCTGCCGCGTCGAGCGACGGGAGCACCGTCTCGGTCATCCGGTCGTGGAGGAGCGGGAGAACGCGACCGTCGGCCGCGCGCGAGAGGTGGAAGACCGTTCCCCGCTCCACGCGCCGCACGAAGTCCAGGTTGCAGAGCCGCGCGATATCCGTGGCCTTGGACGACCAGGGCGAGATGGTGCCGAGCCGCGGCGTCACCAGGACCTCGGCCGACCCGTTGCCGGGAGCCGGAGCCGGCGGGCCGTAGGTCAGCAGCCGATCGAGAACTTCGCGCCCGCGCGCGTCCGGCCCGCGCGTCACCTCGACGAAATGCCAGAACCGCGCCGAGTGAACGGAGATCCCAGCCTCGGCGGCGCGGACCAGGCCATTCAGCTTGTCGAGCCTGAACCCCGAGAGCGCGGCGCCGCCGGGGAGCTTGAGAACGGGCATCGTGATCTCCGGGACGTGCTACTTCTTGACCGGCGCGCTGCCTTCCTTCTTGACCGGAAACGGCGGCGGCGGCGGGAGGGTCCCCGGTCTGGTCTTCAGCAGATCGAGAATGACCGCAACCGCCCTGTCCAGCTGCTGGTCCTCGCCGGCGTACTCCTTCGCCGGGTCGTTGTCGACATAGATGTCGGGCTCCACGCCGACGCCCTCGATGACCCACGCCTTGCCGGCCACGTCGTAGCGCGAGAACTCGGGCTTGTTCAGCACGCCGCCGTCGAGCAACGGCAGGGTGCCGCTGATGCCGACCACTCCGCCCCACGTCCGCTTGCCGATGACCGGCCCGATCTTGTGGGTCTTGAAGCGCCAGGTGACCAGATCGCCGTCCGACGCCGAGAACTCGTCGGCGAGGAGCACCTTCGGGCCGACGATCATCGCGCCCGGGTTGGTCTGCGGCGTCCGGTTCCGGGCGATGTCGACGAGCACAAGCTCGCGGCGCAGCCGCTCGATGATCATCGGCGACACGTTCCCGCCGCCGTTGCTCCGCACGTCGACGATCAGCGCCTCCTTGTTCGTCTGCGGATAGAAGTACTTCGCGAACTCGTTCAGCCCCGGCACGCCCATGTCGGGGACGTGCACGTAGCCCACGCGGCCGCCGGTCGCCTTGGCGACCTTGGCGATGTTGCCCTGGACCCAGTCGAAGTAGTAGAGGCTGCGCTCGTCGGCCGTCGGGATCACGACGACGTCGCGCGCGCCCTGCGCCGCAGGGGTGCCGTTCACCTTCAGCGTCACCTGCTTGCCCGCCTTGCCGGCCAGCGCCTCCCAGATGTCGGACAGCTCGGCGGCCGAGCGGCCGTCGACGGCGACGATGAAGTCGCCTTCGTTGACCCTCACTCCGATTTCGGTGAGCGGCGATCGGAGCGCCGGATCCCAGTTCTGCCCCTTGAGGATCTTCGTGACCTTGAAGAACTTCGACGCGGCGTCGCGCTCGAGGCGCGCCCCGAGGAGGCCCATCGGGATCCGGGTCGGTTGCGGCAGGTCGCCGCCGCCGACATAGGTGTGGCCGGCGTTCAGCTCGCCAATCAGCTCGCCGATGACGTAGGTCAGGTCGGCGCGGTGGTTGACGTGGTTGACCAGCGGCGCGTACTTCGCGCGCATCGCCGGCCAGTCGACTCCGTGCATGTTCGGCGCGAAGAAGAAATCGCGCATCTGACGCCACGATTCGTTGTAGATCTGCGCCCACTCGGCCCGGCGGTCGACGGTCACCTTCAGGTCGCCGAGGTCGAGGTAGTCGCGCAGCTCGAACCGGGCGGTCGGCGTGTCGATGAGCGCGTACCGGCCGGCCGCGCCCACCAGCATCTTCTTGCCGTCCGCCGAGATCTCGTAGCCGGCTCCGGCGCCGAGCTGCGTCTCGGTCTGCTTGTCGAAGTCGAAGACGTAGAGCGCCCCGGCTTCGCGCGAGCTGGCGCGCCCGTAGTAGAGCCGGTTGCCCACCGACCGGAGCGCTCGGTAGTTCGCCGGCGGCGTCGGCAGAACCGCGATGCGGCCGATGATCCCGTCCAGATCGACCTTCGTCGCGGGCCCCGCGTCCTTCTTCCCCTCGTCCCTCTTCACCTCTTCAGGCCCGGCCTGCGGCGCCGGCTTGGCGCCAGGCGCCGAGGCCTTTGCCTCGGCCGGCATCGGCGGCTTCGGCTCCTCCTTGATCGTCACTTCGTCGCTGCGCGGCGCGAGCGGGCTCTTCGTGTCCTTCGCCAGCGTGACGAAGTAGATCTTCGACATGTCGCTGTAGACGTGCTCGAACTCGGTCTGCCCGTACGTCGGGTTGAACGAGCGTGCCGACACGAAGAACAGCAGCTTGCCGTCGCTGCTGAACGCGGGAGTGCCCACCGCAAACCAGCCGTCGGTCACCGGCGTTGCCTGCTTCGACTCGACCGAGTACATGAAGAGCCGACCCATGCCCTCGTCTTCGGGCTTGGAGAAGGCGATCCACTTGCTGTCGGGCGACCAAGCGTAGTCGCCGACGTTGCCGGCTGGCGACTCGACGACGGTGGTGACCGCCTTGGTGTCCAGGTCGACGAAGTGCAGGCGCTGCCTGCGATCGGACCACGCAATCTTCCGGCTGTCGGGCGACCAGGTCGGGTCGAACTTGTAGTTGTCGCCGCCGCGCGTCAGCTGCACCGCCGCGCCCTGGCCGTCCTGCGGCTCGATGTAGATCTCGTCCTCGCCGGTGGCGTCCGAGATGTAGGAGATCCACTTGCCGTCTGGCGACCACTTCGAGGCGCGCTCGTGGACCCCCGGCGTCTTCGTGAGGTTGCGCGTCGGGCCGTACTTGGCGGGCACGGTGAACACGTCCCCGCGCGCGCCGAAGAGCGCGCGGCTCCCGTCGGGCGCGATCTCGAAATTCGTCACGCTGCGGCTGACATCGACCACCAGCGGGCGGCTGGCGCCGAAGTCCTCGGCTATCGTCACCGGCACCTTCGCGGCCTTCTCCGACGCGAGGTCGAGGCGGTAGATGTACCCGCCGTTCTCGAAGACGATGGCGTTGTCGCCGAGCGAGGGGAACTTGATATCGTACTCGGTGAAGTCGGTCAGCTTCTTCGTCTGCTTCGTGGCGAGGTTGTAGCTGTAGAGGTTCATCCGGAACGACGGGTCGCGATCCGACACGAAGTAGACGGTGTTCCCCTTCCACATGGGGATGATGTCGAGCGCGGGATTGCCGGTCAGGTTGGTCGTCGCCTTCGTCCTGAAGTCGTACAGCCACACATCGTCCGCCATCCCGCCCCGGTAGCGTTTCCACGTGCGGAACTCGCGGAAGACGCGGTTGTAGACGAGCTGCTGACCGTCGGCCGAGAACGACGCGAAGCCGCCGCGCGGGAAGGGCAGTTCCTCGATCGGCCCGCCTCCGGTGCTGGCGAGGTAGAGCTTGCCGAGGAAGTCGTTCCACTCGGTGCGGCGGGACCGGAAGAGGACGTGGGTGTCGTCCTTCCATCCCATCACCAGGTTGTTCGGCCCCATGCGGTCGGACACGTCGTCTCGCGTGAGCGTGGCCGTCCACGTGAGCCGCCTGGGCACGCCGCCCATCGCCGGCATCAGGTACACCTCGGTGTTGCCGTCGTACTGCCCGGTGAACGCCAGCGACTTCCCGTCGGGCGAGAAGCGGGCGAACATCTCGTACCCGATGTCGCTCGTCAGGCGGCGCGCGACGCCGCCCGCGGTTGCGACCGTGTAGAGGTCGCCGGCGTAGGTGAAGACAATCTGACTGCCGTGGATCGTTGGAAAGCGGAGCAGCCTGGCCTCAGGCGCCTGGGCCACGGGACCGGCCTGGCCGGCCGAGAAGAGGAGGACGAGGGCTGAGGCGAGGAGGAGTCTCTTCATGACTCCCGATTATGCCCTTCCGGGCCCGTTTGAGTCACTCGCCGGCCGCTGTGGGGCGGGACGACCGGTGTGGCGCGGGACGACCGGTGTGGCGCGGGGCGACCGATGTGGCGCGGGGCTGTCGGTGTGGCGCGGGGCTTCAGCCCCGCGGGCAGCGGCCTAGGCTATCATTGGGAGTTCGGCCACAAGGAGGAGAGATGCCGGAGAGCGATGTGCGCGGGCGATTCCTCTGGTACGACCTGATGACGACGGACCCCAAGGGCGCGCGGGCGTTCTACGGGAACGTGGCCGGGTGGGGCCTGGAGCCGTTCCCGGCCGCAGGCAGCCCCTACACGATGTTCACGCGCGACGGCGTACCGATAGGCGGGAGCATGCAGCTGCCCGACGAGGCGGTGACGATGGGGGCGCCGTCTCACTGGAGGGCGTACATCGGCACGCCGGACGTGGACAAGACGGCGGCGCAGGCCCTGGAAATGGGCGCGCGGACGCACGTCGGGCCCAGGGATATCCCGCAGGTCGGCCGGTTCGCGGTTCTCGCGGACGCGCAGGGCGCAACCATCGCGTTCTTCACCCCGTCGAACGAACAGCCGCCCAGCCACAAGCCGGAAGTCGGCGACATCTCGTGGCACACGCTCGTCGCGAACGACCCGGACGCGGCGTTCAGCTTCTACAGCGCGCTGGTAGGCTGGGACAAGACCGGCGAGGAAACGGGGCCGGCGGGTCCCTACCTGATGTTCGGGCGTCAGGGATTCACCCTCGGCGGCATGTCCAGAGGGCTGGCCGACAAGCCTGCGCCTGCGCACTGGCTGCTCTACATCCGCGTGGCCGACATCAATGCGGCGGCCGCGGCTGCGACAGCGCACGGCGGCCGGGTGCTGAACGGACCGGTCGAGGTGCCTGGCGGCGACTGGGTCGTCCAGTGCATGGACCCGCAGGGCGCCGTGTTCGCGCTGCACCAAAGGAAGGCAGGATAGGACTTCCTGTGGAGATCGACCCGCAGCAGATCGTGATAGATGAGGGTGCGCCCGATGAGCCGGCGCGCGAGCGCCAGGTGCTCGGCGTGCCGAAGACCGTGCTCGTCCTGTCGGCGACGCACGGGGTCAACGACATCTTCACGAACATCTACGCGCCGCTCCTGCCGCTGTTCATCCCGCTGCTCCACCTGTCGCTCACGGCCGCAGGCACCATCGCGGCCGCCATCCAGATTGCCGGATCGATCGCCCAGCTCGTCTTCGGTCCGCTTGCCGACCGGTGGCGGCCGAAGGTGCTGGCGGTCGCGGGGCCGCTCGTTGCGGTTTCGGTGATGAGCCTGGCCGGCCTGGCGACGTCGCCCCTGATGCTGGGCGCCATCCTCGTGGTCGGGTCGCTCGGCAGTGCGGCGTTTCACCCGACGGCGGCGGCCATCGTGAACCGTGTCGGCGGCGCTCGGCGCGGCACGTCGATGTCGGTGCACGTCACGGGCGGTTCGATGGGCAACGCGATCGCGCCGATGCTGTTCGCGCCCTACGCGCAGTTCGCCGGGGTGTCGCGGACGCCGCTTCTGGCCATTCCTGCGCTGGTCCTGCTGGTGTCGATCCTGCGGCGGATCCCGGACGTGCGGTTTGCTCACGGACCCGGGCCGTCAGGGTTCGGCGCCCTTCGGCCGTACGCGGCCCCGCTCGCGCTGCTCTGGGGGGCGGTGGTCATCCGGACCATCGTGGCCATCGGCTACTCGACGTTTCTGCCGGTGCTGCTGACCAGGCGCGGCATGTCTGTGGCGGAGGCGGGACTGGCGGTGGGGGCCTATCTCGTCGCCGGCAGCATCGGCGGCCTGGCGGGCGGCCCGTTCGCTGATCGCTTCGGGCCGAGGCGGGTCATCGCGGCGTCGCTGGCGATCTCCGTGCCGCTGCTGGTTGCCGCCCTCGTCGTCCACGGGCCGGCCGCGCCGGTGCTGCTGATTGCGGGCGGGTTCTTCCTCGGGTCCACGCTCCCGGTCAACATCACCTACGCACACGCGATCGCGCCGGTCGCACCCGGCACCGTGTCGTCCCTGATGCTCGGCGTGGCATGGGGCGTCGGCGGCCTCGCCGTACCGCTGGTGGGTATGGCGGGCGACACCGTTGGCCTCCAGCCGGCGCTGCTCACGCTCGCTTGCCTGCCCGCGGTCGCTGCGGCGCTCACCTTGCGCCTCCCGGAACGCGCGTCGCGCGTGTAGCGCAGATCGCGGGGCTAAAGCCCCGCGCCACACCGGTCGCCCCGCGCCATGCCGATCACGCCTTCCGCAGGCGCGGCCAGTAGAGGCCGTAGAGGGCGACGAAGCCGAAGCAGACCATCGGCACGATGAAGCCGCGCGACATGTCGTAGTGGTCCGCGACGGCGCCCATCAGCTTCGGCAGGATCGCCCCGCCCATGATCGCCATCACGATGTACGACGACGCGCGTTTGGCCCTCGCGCCGAGCCCCGAGATCCCCAGCGCGAAGATCGTCGGGAACATGATCGACATGAAGAAGTAGCTCAGGAATACGCACGCGACCGACACCCACCCGAGCTTCAGGAACACGACGAACGTCGCCACGACGTTCAGCACCCCGTAGAGGCCGAGCACCTTGTGGGCGGAGAACCGCTTCAGCAGGCCCGCGCCGGTGAACCGCCCGATCAGGAAGCACACGAACCCGAGCGACGCGAGGTTCGACGCGCCCTTGTCGCTGATCGCCAGCGCGCCGCCCGTCCCGGCCTGGAACCAGCCGGTCAGCCAGTCGCCGAGCGCCCACCCGCTCGCGGCCAGACCGGCCATCGCGTCGTTCCACGCCGCCGGGATGGCCGGGACCTCTGCCGTCATGTAGTTGATGAAGAAGCTGAAGATGCCGGCCTGCGCTGCGACGTAGAAGAACTGCGCGGCCACCGCGAACACGAAATGCGGGTGCGACCAGATCGAGCGCGCCTCGCCGTTACCTGCGGAGTCGGCCGGGTAGTCGTCTTCGGCCTTGACGTCCGGCACGGGCGCGAAGACGAAGATGAGCGCGAGCACGACGACGACGACTGCGATCGCCGCGTACGGAATGTACAGCGTCTGGCTGCCCGTGCTGCGCCCTGCGGCGTCGGTCGAGTAGAAGTACACGCTGCCGACGATCGGCCCCAGGATCCAGCCGATGCCGTTGCACGACTGCGCGAGGTTGATACGCGTGGCCGCGTACTGCGGATCGCCGAGCACGGTCGTGTACGGGTTCGCGATGGTCTCGAGAAACGTCAGGCCGGTCGCGATGAGGCACACGCCCGCGAGGAACGCGACGAACCCCAGCGTCGGCGACACGCCGCCCGCCTTCACCATCTGGCTGATCGAGGTGGCGGGCACGAACCACAGCCCGCCGGCCGCCACGATGAGCAGCCCCGCGATGATGCCGCCCTTGTAGCCCAGCTTGCCGGCCAGCCAGCCGGCCGGGACCGCCATCAGAAAGTAGCCGAGGTAGTGGGCGAACTGCACCCACGCGGACTGGGCTTTGGTCAGCCCCAGTTCGTCCTGGAAGTGCTTGTCCATCACGTCGATCAGCCCGTTGCAGAACCCCCAGAGCAGGAAGAGGGAACTGACCAGGACGAACGTGAACAGCACCCGCTGGCCGTCAGGGGTGACGAAGAGGCTCTTCTTTGTCATGGCGGAGGGCTTGGATCGGGTCGAGCCTCGCGGCGCGCACCATTGTAGCGTGTCAGTTGTCGGTGGTCAGTTGTCAGTGGTCAGTCTGTCGCGCGTGACAGGCTGGCAACTGGTACCTGACCACTGGCCACTGGCGCTGTTACTGTCCCCGGCGATAGACAAGCGCGACCAGCGTCTTGTCGTCGCCGCCCATGTTGACCGACAGGCCGAAGGGGCGGTCGGCGGGAATGTCGATCTGGGCCTTCCCGGCTCGGCCGGTCAGCTGCTCCCAGATCGTCACCGCCTGGTGGACGCCCGTCGCGCCCGTCGGGTGGCCCCAGCCGACCAGGCCGCCCGTCGTGTTGAACGGTACGCGCCCGCCGCGCGCGGTCTGGCCGTCGAGCACGTAGTCGGGCCCCTTTCCGGGCTCCGCCAGGCCGATCGCCTCGACAGCCATGATGCCGGCGATGGTGAAGCAGTCGTGTGTTTCGACCGTGGCCAGGTGCGCGGGCGAGATGCCGGCGGACGCGCATGCCTTCTCCACGGCGCGGCGCGTCGTGTCGAGGCTCGTGAGGTCGGCCGGCGGGACGGTGAGGTCCGCCTCCACCTGGCCGATGCCGACGATCTCCACCGCCGCGCTCGCCGGAATCCCGGCGCGCTTCAGGCCCTCCTCAGACACGATCGCGATCGCCGACGCCCCGTCGGACACCTTCGAGCAGTCGAGCACGGTCAGGTGATCGACGAACGACCGCGGATTCGGCTCGGCCATCGCGGCCGCCTCGAGGTCGGCCGTCGTGTTCGTGTACTCCTGCGCCGTGGGGCAGAGCCTCGCGTTCTCGATGGCGTTGCGATACCACCGCGCCATCGCCCGGCGGGTCCGCTCGCGCCCGTACTTCTCGAAGTAGGCGCCCGCCCGGTCGCTGAACTTGCCCGGGAAGAAATAGGCGTGTCCGTCCTTGCGCTCGGGCGCCCAGCCGGCGGTGGCCAGGATGTCGGCGCCGTAGATCGCCTTCACCGTGTTCTGCACCTCGACGCCGACGGCCAGGACGACCTCGGCCGTCTCGGCCAGCACCGCCTTGATGCCCGTCGTCAGCGCCATGGCGCCCGAGCAGCACGCGCCTTCGACGCGCGTGCACGGCTTCCACGCCAGCCCCTGGTCGATGGCCGGGATGAGCGAGGCGAGATTGCCCTGGCTGTTGAAGCGCGCGGCCATGAAGTTGCCGATCACGCCCTCGTCCACATTCGCGGCCCCGCCGATCCCGGCCAGGACCCCGCGGCCCGCCTCGCGGATGTAGTGGTCGAGGCCCGGCCGCGGCTTCTTCGGGTGGAACTCCTTCCGGCCGGTGCCCATCGACAGCGTGTTGTAGCCGGCCGTCATGTAGACCTTGCGTCTCAGCTTGTTCATACGCTCATTACCCGAAGTATTCGTTGACCGGACCGTAGGCGTGGAAGAAGCCGGTCAGGAGCACCTGGTTGACGTCGTTCGCGTCGCGCGCGACACCGTCGCCGACCAGCTTCAGCCCGATTTCGCGCGAGCGCGCGCCGTAGCGGCGCGCGAGCTCGGCGCCCTGGGTGTGCATCGACTTCAGCTGGCCGAAGAACGCCGCCAGTTTCGCGTCCTTGGCCGCGTCGCGCACGGCCACCTTCCACGGCAGCGCCGGCTCGGGCAGCGGGCCGATCCGCGCGTCGCACGCCGCCTGGAGCTCGGCGATCGGCACGTAGCGCTTCCCGGCGGGGTCGAAGACGCCGACAGGCTTCCCCTGCTGATACTGCAGAAACCCGTCCTTCTGCGACCCGTCGTGATGCTGGCCGCCCCGGACGTCCCTGGCGAGCAGGCAGTCGATGAGCGTGCTGTGGAGGTCCTCGCCCTGCGTGCGCGGGTTCATCACGCCGAGGATGCACTGGCAAACGTCCAGGCCGACGTAGTCGATCAACTGGAAGATCCCCATCGGGCGCACCAGGAAGTCCTGGCTCACGCGGTTGACGGTGTAGACGGCCTCGACAAACGGCATGTCGGCGCCGATGCGCTCGACCTCGCCGATCGCGTGCAGGAGGTCGCGCATGAAATGCCCGTTGCCGATGAACCCGGCGCGGTCGGCGGACGGTACGACGACCTTTCGCAGGTTCCGGCACAACGCCTCGGCGAACGCCGCCACCTCGTCGGCAGTGGTCCGGCTTCGGATCAGTTCGACCAGCTTCTGCACCGCGGGCGGATTGTAGAAGTGGAAACCCATGACCCGGCCGCCGAGCTTCGCCTTCTCGTCGATCTCCTCGATGGGAATCGACGAGGTGTTGGTGAAGACCCACGGCTTACGCGGATTGTCCGTGGCCGTCGGGGCGAACAGCTTCAGCTTCAGCGCCAGGTCCTCGGGCGCCGCCTCGAAGATGATGTTCGCCTCGGCCGCGGCCGCAAGCCAAGTGGTCGGCCTCACCACGTCGAGCACGTCGGTCACGTACTGCCGGACGATGTCGCCATTCTCCACGAGGTCGGCGCGATCCGCGTAGACCTTGCGGAGCCCGACGATCTTCTTCTCGGCCGCCTTCAGCACCTGCTCCCGGAGGTATTTCATCAGGCCGCCGAGGGCTTCGTGCGACACGTCGACGGCGTGGAGGACGTAGCGCCGCGACCGGTTCTCCGGCCGGAGCCCGACGTCGGCCATCTCCATGGCGACGAGGAGAACGATGCCGCTGCCCATCTTGCCGGCGGCGCCAAGCACCGCCACCTTCTCGAGCCGCTCCGAGTAGTCCATACGCCTCCGGTTGGGGAGAAAGCCTGATTATGACTCCGGCCCGGGCGGAAATCACTTCCGGAGTGTTCTAACATAGAGCGCGGACCGGATCGTCATTCCAAGGGAGGACGTGAACGTGAAGAGACTGCCGATTGCCCTCATGGTGGCGTTGCCACTGCTGTTCGCCGCCGGCCTGGTGGCCCGGGCGCCCCAGGAGCCGTCCGCGAGCGTGCCCGAGCTCGAGAAGTTCCACGACGTGATCATGCCGATGTGGCACACGGCCTTCCCGGCCAAGGACTACGCAGCGCTGCGGAAGATCGCGCCGGACGTCCAGACGGGCGTCGCGAAGATCGCGGCCGCGAAGCTCCCCGGCATGCTCCGCGAGAAGGAAGCCGCGTGGGCGAAGGGCATGGCCACGCTTCAGGCCGCCGCCGCGGCGTACGCGAAGGCCTCGGCCGGCGCCGACGACAAGGCGCTGCTCGCCGCCGCCGAGAACCTCCACACCGCCTACGAGGCCCAGGGGCAGATCATCCGGCCCGTGGTTCCCGAGATGAACGAGTTCCACAAGACGATGTACGTCGTGCAGCACACCTACCTCCCCGAGAAGAAGTGGGCCGACGTGTGCAAGGCGAGCCCCGAACTGCTGACAAGGGCCGAGGCGGTGGCGAAGGCCACGCTGCCCAAGCGGGTCGAGGCCAAGACCGAGGTCTTCAAGAAGGAATCGGCGGCGCTCGTCGCCGACGCGAACGCGCTGGCCGCCGCGTGCAAAACCAACCAGCCGGCCGCCGTCGAGAAGGCCACCGACGCGCTGCACTCGCGCTACGAGGGGTTGGGGAAGATCTTCGAGTAGAGAGCAGTGTAGGGCGGGGCTTCAGCCCCGCCCACACCTCGCGGGGCTAAAGCCCCGCGCTACACCGCACTGAAGCCCCGCGCCACACCCCTCGCGCTACTTGAACATCGGATCCGGGCTGACCAACATGCGCTTGGTGGCGACGTCCTTGCCGTCCACCGTCAACGTCACCTTGTAGGTGCCCGCGTCCACGACGTTCCCGCCGCCGCCGCGCTGTCCGCCGCCGCCCGCACCGCCCGCACCGCCCGCACCGCCCGCGCCGCCCGCGCCGCGCTGTCCACCGCCACCGCCCGCGCCACGCTGCCCGCCGCCTGCCGACGGCGCGCCCGCGGCCACCCGGCTGAGGCCCCAGAACACCTTCTGCAGCCCCTTCCTGACGCCGGGCCGCAGCGCTTCCGCCGAACTCTGCGAGAGCTCCGCGATCTGGTTGCCCTCGAGGTCCTTGATGGTGACCGTGACCTTCTGGGCGTCGGCCTTCAGGTAGTAATAGATGTTCTGGCCGACCGGGGGGTTCTCCGCCCTGGCCATCTCGCCGAGCGTGTCACCCCGGCGCTCGAACCGCCGCCAGGCGACGGTGTTCTTGATGTCGAACAGGTGCGCCGCCTCTTCGAACACCGCCGGCGTGAACTCCTTGATCGGTCCGATGTCTGCAACGTAGAAGCCGCGGCCGTACGTGGCGACGGCCATCTCGCGGTCGCGCTTCTGGATGGCCATGTCGCGGACGACCGTGTCGGGCAACGACGTCGAGAGCTTCGTCCAGGTTCTGCCCTGATCGATCGTGACGTTGATGCCGAAGTCGCCCGAGATGTACAGCACGTTGGCGTTGTCCGGATCCTCCTCGACGTCGAAGATCGGGTTGTTCAGGCCGCCCGAGATGTTCGTCCAGGTCTTGCCGAGGTCCTTCGTCACGAACAGGTACGTCTTGTCCTCGTTGTGCGTCCGGTACCCGCTGAACCCGACGTACGCGGTGTTCTGATCGAACGCGGACGCCACGACGCGCTTCACCCACTTGTCGCACGGGATCAGATCGCCCTTGACGCCAGCCTTCGGCTTGCACGCCGCGTCGTAGAACTGCGCCGTGATGTTCGTCCAGTTCGCCCCGCCGTCCGGCGTGACCCACACGTTCCCGTCGTCGGTGCCGGCCCACAGCAGGCCGAATCTCCTCGGCGACTCGGAAATCGTGTAGACCGTCGCCCACTGCAGGTTCGTCTTCTTCGCCTCTTCGAGCTTCTTCGGGTCGGCCTTCGAGAGGTCCGGACTGATCTTCATCCACGTGCCCGTGTCGCCGTGGCTCATCGACCTCCAGACGTACTGCGACCCGTGGTACACGATGCCCGGGTTGTGCGGTGAGAGCACGATCGGGTTGTTCCACTGCTTGCGCAGCGGCGGCTCGCCGGCGGGCGCCACCGGCGACAGCGACTGGGTCTGGCCGGTCTTCAGGTTCATCCGGCTCGAGTTGCCGAACTGGCTCTCGTAGTAGATGTATTCGGGGTTCCACCAGTCGCGGACGACGTAGAACCCGTCGCCGGTGGGCAGATACAGCCAGTCGGAGCTGAACATCCCGTAGCTGTTCCGGTTCTGCGTCGGCCCCATCCACGCGCCGTTGTCTTGCGTGCCGCCCATGACGTTGTAGGGCAGCTCGTTGTCCACCGACACGTCGTAGAACTGCTGGGCGTTGATCGTGCTGCTCTGCTTCCAGTGCTCGCCGCCGTCCCAGGATTCGGACGAGCCGCCGTCGTTGCCGCTCAGAATGTGCTTCGAGTTCAACGGATCGACCCACACCACGCGGTGATCCACGTGGGTCCTGGCGTTCCCGCGCTCCCACGGCGCCACCGTGAAGGTCTTGCCCGAGTCCCTTGACACGGTCGTGTTGGTGTCGCCGCAGTAGAGGACCTTGTCGTCGTTCGGGTCCACGATGATGCGGCCGTAGTAGCCACCCTCGGTCTGATTGACCTGGGCGCTGCCGGCCTGCTGGCCTCCGCGCGTGCCTGCCTGTCCGCGGGCGCCCGTCTGCGCCGCCGTAGCCGGAGGCGAAGGCGGGGCCTGCGCCGTCTCGTCCTCGCGCGCCTGGGCGGCGAGGTCGAGCTCCTGTTCGACGTCCTGCGGAATCGTCGGCGCCTGCGGCGTCGCCAGCTTGTACTCGGTCATTCGCTTCCAGGTCTTGCCCTGGTCGTCGGTGCGGTACACGACGCCGTTCATCTTGACCGGTGTCGCGCTGGCGACGATGCCCGAGTAGAGAATCTCGATCACGTTCCGGTTGACGAGCTGCGAACGGCCCTTGGCCTCGGTCGAATCGGCGGCCGCCGCCGGCTTCGCCATCAGCTTCTCGACCTCGGCGATGTTGACCATCAGGTCCTTGTCTGACGCAAACGTCCTTTTCGCCGCCGCTTGAAGCCGGGCCACGTCGGCTCCGGTCTTGGTCACGAAGTCCTTGTCCGCCACGAGCTCGTTGAACTTCGCCACCAGGTCCGCTTCGTTCGCGCCGGCAACCGGCGTGAACTTCGGCGCGAGCGCCGCCAGTTCGGCCGGGATCCTGTGCGCCTTGAACTGCGCCAGCGTGACTCCGTCGTGGAACAGCACCGTCCCTCCCCCTCCGCCGCCGGCCCCGGCGCCCCCGCCCCCGCGGCCGCCGCCCGCCGCCGCGCGGAAGTTGACGATGCCGTCGCGCTCCTGGAAGCCGAGGACGACCTCCTCGTCTACGCGCGCGTAGACGATGCTCGGGTTCTTCTCGAAGATCGTGAGGCCGGTGCGACCAATCGGCGTGCCCTTGGCGGGCAGGCCCGCCGTCATCCGCGTCCAGGTCTTGCCGCCGTCGGTCGACTTGAACAAGCCGTTCCCGCCGTCGCGGTCATCGTAGGTCCAGGCCCTGCGGTAGTGCTTGTAGGCCGAGGCGATGATGACGTTCGAGTTGCGCGGGTCGATGACGAAGTCGCCGACGCCGCGGTCCTTCATCGGCCCGAGGTTCGTCCAGGTCTTGCCGCCGTCGATCGACTTGAAGAGGCCCCGCTCGCAGTCCATCTCGTTGTCGTAGAGCTTGCCCTCGGCCGCCACGTAGACGATGTCGGGGTTCTTCGAATCGACCGCGATCATGGGGATGAAGAAGCTCTTCTCCAGGCCGATGTGGGTCCAGGTCTTGCCGGCGTCCGTCGACTTCCAGATCCCGTTGCCGTGCGTGCTGGCGCGGGCGTGCATCGGTTCGCCGGTGCCCAGGTAGAGGATGTTCGCGTTCGACGGGGCGATGGCCAGCCAGCCCATGCTCTGGGTGCCGTAGTGCTCGAAGATCGGCTCGAAGTGAATGCCGCCGTCGATGGTCTTCCAGACGCCTCCGCTGGCCATCAGCACGTAGTAGATCTGGCTCTGGCCGCGCGGCACGGCGTACCCGCTGACGCGTCCGGCGAAGGCCATCGGGCCCACCCAGCGCCACGAGAACTGGTTGAAGTCGTCGGCCGTGACCACGCTCTGGGCTCTCTGCTGCGCGTTCTGCGCGGAGCCGAACGCGCCGAGCACCGAAACCGTCACTGCCAGGGCACCTGCGAACACGAGCATCCGTGATGATCGGAACACTGTTCCTCCTCGTATGAAGGCAACGGAGAACCGGGCCACAACCGACGCCGTCGGCCCGAATCCGTGATGGGAACGACAGCCGGACCAGCCGGACAGTGGGCAGACTCCCACCCGCAGATCAGCGGCGATCCTCTCCCATTACGCCGCCGCCACGGTCGACGTTTCAGCCCCGAGGGGTCCGCTGTCCGGCTGCAACCGGGGCGCCCAGATGAAACGGCCCGGCGGCTGCGGGGGGCGTGTCCGTGACGACGTTCGGCCGTCCGTCGATGTCCAGCACGAACACCGAGTCGATCGGGTCCGGCGGCGTGGCGGGCAGGCGCACGATCACGCCGTCCGCGCGGCGCTCGACCCCAAGCGCGCGTTCGCCAGGCTCCCCCAGCAGGAACGCGCGCCGAGGCCGGTTCAGCAGGCCGGGCACCGTGAGCTTCCCGTCGGCCGGCCAGTCGAACACGTGCAGGTAGAGACGCGTGACATTGCCGGCCATCGACTTCTTCGTGCAGCGTCCCCAGGGCAGCGACGCGAACGGGCTTGCCTCGGTTCCGTAGACCGACGCGCCGTACCGAGTCGTCCAGCGCCCGATTGCGGCCAGCCGCTCGACGCTCTCGGCCGGGAAACGACCTTCGGCGTCGGGGCCGACGTTCAGCAGGAAGTTGCCGCCCTTCGACGCGATGTCCACCAGGTTGCGCACCAGGACGCTCGCCGGCTTGAAGTCCTTGTCGGCCCGGTTGTAGCCCCAGTTCCGGTTCATCGTCATGCAGGTTTCCCAGTCGAGGCCGGGCTGACCCGTTGCCGGGATCTCCTGCTCGGGGGTGCCGAAATCACCGCGCCTCCCTCCCACCCGGTTGTTGATGACGATGCTCGGCTGCAGCGACCGGACGTAGGCATAGAGGTCGCGGCCATGCGAGGCGGTCCAGGTCGATTCCCACTGTCCGTCGAACCACAGGATGTCGATGGGCCCGTAGCGGGTCAACAGTTCCTTCAACTGCGCCTTCATGTACACGACATACCGTTCGAAATCAGCACCGGCGGCGGGCCGGTCCTTCTCCCAGTCACGGCGCGGCAGGTAGTCGGGGTGGTGCCAGTCCATGATCGAGTGGTAGAACCCGATGCGCATCCCCTGGCGCCGGCAGGCCTGGACGAGTTCCCTGATGATGTCGCGGCGAAACGGCGTCGCCATCATGTCGAAGCCGCCCTGCTCCGAGTCGAACAGCGCGAAGCCGTCGTGGTGCTTCGTGGTGATGACGATGTACTTCATGCCGGCGCCTCTGGCCGTGCGGACCCAGGCGTCGGCGTCGAACGAGGTGGGGTCGAAGCGCGTCCGGAACTGGTCGTAGACGTCGAGCGGGATCTTCGCGTTGTTGCGGATCCACTCGCCGTAATCCGTCCGGCCCTGCCACTCGCCGGCCGGCACCGCGTAGATGCCCCAGTGGATGAACATGCCGAACCGCGCCTCGCGCCACCAGTCCATGCGGGCGTCCCGGGCCGCCGCCCCGGGCAGGGCGAGACAGGCGGCCAGAACGAGGCAGACGGCGATCCGCCTTCGCACGCTTCGCGTGCTTCGGCGAGACAAGCGGGCGGGCGGCATGAGACCGGCTCCTACTTCTTCTCGCCCATCGTCTTCAACGTGTCCCAGTACATCTTGGCGAGCGTGTCGGCATGCTTCATCAGGGCGTCGGCCGCCTTGTCGCCGTACTTCTCGCGGACGTCGATGCCTTCCTTGAGGCTCCTGAGGCTCTTCGACAGGTCGTTCATCTGCGCGGTGGCCGCTTCGCGCTGGTCGGGCGGGAGGGCGGCAATCTGTTTCTTCTGCTCGGCCTCCATCTGGGCGAGCTGGGCGTCGCCGCCCATCTGGTTGTAGAGCGCGCGGCTCGTGGCCACGGTCTGCGCGGCGTCCTGCAGTGCGGAGAACTCCTCCTCCGAGAGGCCAAGCTCCCTGCGCTTGGCGCGGAGCTTCTCGTCCATCTCCCGGCCGTAGCGCTCGGCGAGGGAGACCTGCTGCATCGTCTTGGCGATGTCGCCCTTGGCGGATTCGAGGTTCTTCTTCGCGTCTTCGGCGTACTGGAGCGCCAGCGCGAAGTTCTCCTTCTGGTACTCCATGAACTTGAGGACGAGGTCCTCGGTGATGTCCACCTTCTTCAGCGCGGCCGATTCGGAGGGGCCTCCCGCGGCCGGCGTGGCCGAGGCTGGCTGGCCGGTGGAATCAGCGGCCGGTTGGCTGGCTGTCGCGTCCGCGTCTGTGGACTTCTTCGAGCAGCCGACGACGAGGGCCAAACACGCGGCGACGACGAACAGGCGCTTCATAGGGTTCTCCAGGCTGTGAAACGACGGACACGCGGCACGAGCGGGGCTGACGACGCCGAGCGGTGGTCTCCCGGCTACCTCACAAACGCGTCGGCGCTCCCGATCAGATCGACCTTGAAATCGTAGACGACGACCCTGACTTTTCGCACCCCGGGGTTGACCGGGAAGACCACGCGGTAGGGGATGCCGCGGGCGACCACCGACTTGTAGTCGGCGTCCTGCAGCCTGAGATCGGCTGTCTCGTTGCCGCCGCCGAGCAGGCTCCCCTTCTCGTCGAAACAGAACACGCCGATGGTTATCCGACCCACGTGAACGCCCTCGACAAACGTGAAGGCGAGCTTGGACGGGTCGATGTTGACCGCCACGTTCAACTCGTAGCCCTGGCCGCCCTTCGCTCGTGACACCCCGGCGTTGAGCTCGAGGCGGATGTCGTTGATCTCCCGGCGGAACCCGGCCGCCGCCTTGAGACGGTCGTTGGTGATGAACTCGCGTCGGCTGAAGGAGAGGAGGTCCTTGCGGGCGTAGTAGCCGTGGCGGTAGAACACCGTGGCGCCCGGCCGCGAGACCTTGACCTGCACCTTCCGGTACGCGCCGTCCCACTTCGAGTTCGTCGGGTAGTAGCCAAGCAGGTAGGTGGCGCGGGTCACGTCGTCGATCCGGTCGATCGCCTTGGCGCCGTACTCTCCGATCGACGACACGCCGCCGGTCAGTTCCGCGATCGTCCTGAGCGTCTTGAACGCGAACGTCTGGTTCCAGCGCCCTTCCGGCATCTGGCCCGCGGCATTGCCGGGCTGCCCGATGTAGATCCCGCCGGTCTCGATGGTGTCGAGGGCCACCCGCGCGTCGTTCGCCGCTGCGGCCAGGGCTTCGTCCTCCTCCAGGCGAGGCATCGTCAGTCCCTTCTCGGTCAGGAAGACGATGTGCTTCTCGCCTTCGAAGTGCTTCAGATAGCCGATGCCGGCGTAGATGTTCCCCAGGTCCTGGAGCGTCTGTGCGGTCGCGGAGACGAAGTCCTCCAGCGACAGGTCGGCGAACATGTCGGTCTGGAGCTCGTCGAGACTGCTCCACGTCGTGAGATTGGGAAGGCCCGCCGCGGCGGCCATCTCGGCCTTTGCCAGCTCGTTCTGCTTCTGAATCTGCGCGTCGATCTGCCGTCGCGCGTCCTTCTCGATCCGCTGGTCGGCTGCCGCGCCAGGCTCGACCCGTTGCGAGGCGAGCAGGCCGGATCCCTCGAACATCCGGTCGATCTTCCCCTGCAACGACCCCGGGATCAGCTTGCTGCCGTAGACCGCCGCGAGGCCGCTCATCTGGAGGCCGATCTCGAAGTCGACCTGCTCGTGCTCCACCTTGAACCGTTCGATGACCCGCGCAATCTGCTCGTGATCGGTGGTGAAGGTGGTGGCGCGGTTGTAGGCGAAGACGGCCACCTGATCCTGGGGCAGGAGCCGCTCGCGCACGAAGCGCAGCAGCGCGTCGATGGCCTTGGAAGGCTCCAGGAGCTTCCCGCGGCCGAGGACGATGAGGAAGATCCGGCGGGTTTGAGGCTCGAACGAGATTGCCTCCTCCTTCACCTGGAGCTTCGATGCTGGCGCAGTCTCGGTCGTCGCGTAGGTCTGAAGAGAAAGGTGCCGGATCTCCTGCTTGACGCCGTCCTCGACGATCGTGAATTCTTCCCGCCGCAGGTCGGTGATCGGCTTGCCGGACCTGTCAACCACGCGGACGTCGACCGGCACCAGCGTGACCGCGCTGCGGAAGACCGGCGCCTGCGGCTGCTGCCTGCCGCGGGCGGACAGGGCGGGGTGCACGACCACCGCCGACGCGGCGAGCATCGCAAGCAAAACCGGTTTCCGCAGTCTCATCGCACCTCTCCGGGCCAGCTGGGATCTTACCCCGAACGGGCCCGACGGGTCCCTCCATCTGGAGCCGGCCGGGCCGTGCTGGCGGGGCGCCGCCAGCGGTCGCGAGCAGCCGTTGCCCCTGCGATTTGGCGGGTATATCATCGCGACGCTCGTCTGCCGGCACACGTCCAGGCCCGCACGGACCCGGCGACTGGCCGGGCGACCGTCCGCCGTTGCCGCCAACGGAGGTACGCATGAAGAGCCGACTTGTCCGTCCGTCGTTCGCGCTGCCCGCCGCGCTCCTGCTCCTGACGCTGGCGCCTTCCGCCGCGTTCGCGCAGCAGGCGACGCTCGAGGATGTGCTGGCGAAGACGGCCCAGTACGTGGCCGCGCTCTCGGATCCGTCGCGCGCTCTCGTGTGCGACGAGGAGTACGAGCACACGTACTTCCGGCGAATGCTCAACAGCGGCGGCAGATCCGAGCGATTGCCTGAGGGCGGCCATCGGTGGGTCGCGGAGAAGGTCGTGCTGGCGACTCCAGACGACGAGAAGAGCGGTCTTCCCTGGACCGAGTTCCGTGACATCGTCACCCTGGATCGCAAGCCGGTTCGCGACGGCGCCTCGCGCCTCCCGAAGCTGCTGATCGAACCCCGAATCCCGGAAGTGACCGAGGCGCTGAAGATCACGCGCGAGTCGGCCCATTCCCAGACCGGCCGGCTCTACCGTGCAGTGCTGCTGCCGCGCCTGACCTTTGTGTTCCTGCACGCCGTCAATCAGCCTCGGTTCGTCTTCAAGAAGGGCGGGGAGCGCAGGATCAAGGGCGTGAAAACCCAGGAGGTCAAGTTCCAGGAGCGCGCCACCCCGACGATCTTCACGACGTCAAGCGGCAAGGACGCGCCGTCCAGCGGTTCCTTCTGGATCGATCCGGCCACCGGCCATGTCCTGTCGAGTGTCCTCAAGAGCGCCGATTCACCGGCCGTCTACACCGAGATCACCATCTCCTGCGCGCTCGACCCGAAGACCGACCTGTGGCTTCCGGCCTCACTGATGGAGAGAATGTTCGACATCGACACCGAGAAGGAACTCGACGGCACGGGCACGTTCAGGAACTGGCGCTTCGTGCCGCGCGGCAGGTAGCGCCCGCCTTCGTTGCCGCGCAACTTCGCTGTGGCGCGGGGCTTCAGCCCCGCGGCTTCTTGTCTTCCTTCTTCTCTCCCGCGTACATCGACTCGATGGCGTGGGCGTACTTGGCGGCAATCGCCGACCGGATGTTCTTCAGGGTCGGTGTCAACTCCCCCCCCATCTGGCTGAACCGCTCGGTGAGCAGCGTGAACTTCTTGACGCGCTCGTGGTGCGGGAGCGTCGCCTGGCGCTGCTCGATCCGCTGGCCGATGAAGTCGACGATCCGGTGGTCCTTCACCATCGCCACGAGCGAGTCGAACGTCAGGCCGCGCTCCTTGGCCCAGTGCTCGAGCGCCTCGAAGTGCGGCACGACGAGCGCGGCCACGTGGTGGCGCCCGTCGCCGACCGCCGCCACCTGCTCGATGTAGTAGTCCTGCCCGATAATCGACTCGATCCGGCTCGGGGCGATGTTCTTTCCGCCCGATGTGATGATGAGGTCCTTCTTGCGGTCGGTGATGCGCAGGAACCCGTCCTCGTCGAACGCGCCGATGTCACCGGTCTTGAGCCAACCGTCCTCGAACACCTCGGCCGTCTCCTTGGGCTTGCCGAAGTAGCCGCGCATGACGTTCGGCCCGCGCGCGAGAATCTCCCCGTCGGCGGCGATCTTCAGCTCGCAGCCGGGAATCACCCTGCCGACCGTGCCGAAGCGGAATGCCTTCGGGCTGTTGCACGTCAGCATGGGAGACGTCTCGGTCAGGCCGTAGCCCTGGCAGACGAGCAGCCCCGCCGCGAAGAAGAACTCCTCGATCTCGGCGATGAGCGCGGCACCACCCGCCGAGAAGAAGTTCTTCGGGCCGCCCACGAGGTCCCGGATCTTGTGGAGCACCAGCTTGTCGGCCAGGGCGCGCTGCGCCGCAAGGGCCGGGCCCACCCGCTCTCCGCGTTTCTTCGCGTGGGCGTACCGGTTGCCGACCTTCACCGCCCACTCGAACAGCTTCCGTTTGGTCCCGGAGCCCTGGCTCACCTTGTGGCGCGCCGTCGAGTAGATCTTCTCGTAGAGGCGCGGCACGCTGACCATGCACGTGGGGCGTACCTCCTGCATCGCCTCGAGGATGCGCTTGGGGTCCTCGAGGTAGAAGTTCTGGGCCCCCTTGCTGAGGATGTAGAACGTCCAGGCGCGCTCGTAGGCGTGGCTGAGCGGCAGGAAGCACAGCGACCGGTCGCGCGCGGTCACCGAGAAGTCCCGGTCGATCGCCGCGAACTGGATGACGAGGTTCTCGAACGACAGGACGACACCCTTCGGGTCGCCGGTCGTGCCCGACGTGTAGATGATCGTCGCCACGTCGTCGAGGCGCGCCGCCGCGGAGCGTTCGGCAAGGGCCGGCGACACCGGGTGCGCGAGCGGGACGGACAGCGGGAACGAGTCGGCGAGGTTCAGCGCGACGGCCTCGTCGAACGAGACGATCCGGGCGATCGGACCGGCCTCGCCGTGGACGGCCGCCAGGTGGTCGTACTGCTCCGGCCCGCCGACGAAGGCCGCCGTGGCGCCGGCATCGCGGACGATGTGCTCGGCCTGGTGGGCGGTGTTGGTTGCGTAGATCGGGACCGAGATGGCGCCAGCCGCCATGATGGCCAGGTCCGCGATCGACCACCAGGGCGAGTTGTGCCCGTAGAGGACGACGCGGGCGCCGGGCTCGACGCCGGCGTCGATGAGCCAGGAGGCTACGGCGTCGACGTGCCGGCCGAGCTCGCCGTACGTGATGCCGCGCCATTCCGCGCCGACTTTGTGGCGCATCGCGACGCCGTCGGGCGTGGCGGCAATCTGCCGCCGGATCAACGTCAACAGGTGGTCGTAGGTCACGATGGCCGTCCCCGGGGCGAAGCGGGTCAATTGTAGCTGAAACCTGAAGCCCGGCCGCAATCGGCAGGATAGTTGTCAGTTCCCAGTGGTCAGCAGTCAGTCCGTCAGGCAGGCAGACTGGTAACTGGCAACTGAGAACTGACAACTGGTCACCGCCAATCGCATACGATAGACGGGTACCGCCCGGCCGGCCGGCGAGGAGGAGCGATGCGATCGACGCGATTCGGGATGTTGATATGGATGAGTGTGGCGGCTCTGCTGTCGTCGGCGGGAAGCGGCAACGCCCAGCAGCAGGGCGCGAAGCCGCTGACGGTGGCCTCGCCAGGCGGCGCAATCGTCGTCTCCGTCACCGCCGGCCCGGACCTCCGGTGGGCCGTGGACGTCGGCGGAAGGCCGGTGCTCCTCCCATCGCGCATCGGCCTGACGCTCGACGCCGGCCGCGTGATTGGCGCCCTCCCGAAGGTGCGCACGACGACCACCCGGACGGTGGACCAGGTGCTCAGGCCCGTCGTGCGGGTCAAACGCGCCGAGGTGCGCGACCGCTTCAACGAGCGGCGCATCGACTTCGCCGGCGACTACTCTCTCATCGTCCGCGCGTATGACGACGGCGTGGCCTACCGGTTCGTGACGAACCTCGCGGGCGACATCGAGGTGCGGGCCGAGGACGCCTCCTTCAGGTTCGCCGGCGACCACCGGCTGTACTTCCCCGAAGAAACCAGCTTCCTCTCGCACCAGGAGCGGTCGTACAAGCAGCTCCGAATCGGCGAGGTCGGCAGCCGCTTCTCGTCGCTCCCCGCCATCGTCGCGACCGACGGGCCGAAGATCGCGATCACGGAAGCGGATCTCTTCGACTATCCCGGCATGGATCTGACGGGAGGGTCAGAGCCCAACAGCTTGAAGGGGCTGTTCCCGTACTACCCGGCGAAGGTGGAGCTGGCGCGGGACCGCGACGAGAAGGTGGTCGAGCGCGAGTCCTACATGGCGAAGACGCGCGGCACGAGGGAGTTCCCCTGGCGCGTCCTGGTCGTGGCCGCCGCGGACACGACGCTGCTCGACACCGACATCGTCTACCGGCTCGCGTCCGAGTCGCGCATCGGCGACACCAGCTGGATCAGGCCCGGCAAGGTGGCGTGGGACTGGTGGAACTTCAACAACGTCTACGGCGTGCCGTTCCGCGCCGGGGTGAACACCGACACCTACAGGCATTACATCGACTTCGCCGCCGAGAACGGCCTCGAATACGTGATCCTCGACGAGGGGTGGTACAAGCTGGGCGACCTGATGACGCAGATGCCGGGCATCGACATGGAGGCCATCGCGGCCCACGCGCGCCAGAAGAAGGTGGGCCTGGTGATGTGGGTCATCTGGAAGACGCTCGACCTGCAGATGGCGCAAGCGCTCGACCAGTTCGAGAAGTGGGGCGTGAAGGGGATCAAGGTCGACTTCATGCAGCGCGAGGACCAGTGGATGGTCAACTACTACGAGCGGGTCGCGCGCGAGGCGGCGAAGCGGCACCTCCTGGTGGACTTTCACGGCGCCTACAAGCCGACCGGCCTCTACCGCACGTATCCGAACGTCGTCACGAGCGAAGGCGTCCTCGGCCTCGAGCAGAGCAAGTGGGGCGACCTGGCGTCGCCCGACAACGCCGTCACCTTCCCGTTCATGCGGATGATGGCCGGGCCGGTGGACTACACGCCGGGCGCCATGATGAACGCGACGAAGGCCGACTTCAAGCCGGTGTTCAACCGGCCGATGAGCCAGGGCACGCGCTGCCAGCAGCTGGCGATGTACGTCGTCTTCGAGAGCCCGCTGCAGATGCTGGCCGACTCGCCGTCGAACTACCGGCGCGAAGCCGAGAGCCTGACGTTCCTGGCGGGCGTGCCGACCGTGTGGGACGAGACACGGGTGCTGTCGGCCGCGCTGGGCGAGCACATCCTCGTGGCGCGTAGGCGCGCGGACGTCTGGTACATCGGGGCGCTGACCAACTGGTCCGCGCGCGACCTGGACGTGGCGCTGTCGTTTCTCGATCCTGGCGCCTGGGAGGCGGATATCTTCCGGGACGGCCCGAATGCCGACCGCGCCGCCGTCGATTACGCGCGCGAGAAGCGCAGCGTCGGCGCCTCGGACCGCCTGCGCATCCACCTCGCGCCTGGCGGCGGGTGGGTCGGTCGAATCACGAAGAAGTGAATCTTGCGATCTCGGGAACTAGGAGTCTTGCGAACTGGATCTCCGCCGCCAGGTCGCAAGATTCCCACTTCGCAAGATTCCCACTTCGCAAGATCGCCACTTCGCAAGATTCCCACTTCGCAAGATCCCCACTTCGCAAGATCGCAAGATACCTGGGTGTCTCGTCCCGCCTACGACATCCGTGCCCATCGCACGAGCGTTCCGAACGTCGGCGGCTTGCCGTACATCAGCAGGCCCACGCGGAACACCTTGGCGGCGAACCACACCGCCGCATAGACGCCCCCGGCGGCAATTGCGATCGAGAGCCAGGTCTGCCACATCGGCGGCGGCGACTGCGAGGCCATTCGCAGGAGCATGACGAAACTGCTGAGCGGCGGCGCGAACGACAGGACGACCGCGAGCGTGGAATTGGGGTCCCGGCTGAGCGGCAGCCACAACATCATGGGGACCATGAGCAGCATCATGATCGGCATCATCAGCGACTGCGCCTCGCGCATCTCGTTGACCGCCGACCCCACGGCCGCCATCAGCGACGCGAAGGTGAAGAAGGCCAGCACGTAGAAGATCAGCAGGAACACGATCAGCATCGGATCGATCAGGCCGAGCGTCGCGAACGACACCAGCGCGAGGAGACCAAGGCCGGCGTAGAGCGACAGCACGAGCAGCCCGACCGCCATCTGGCCCAGGATCTTACCCGTCATCAGTTCCATCGCCGACACGGCCGACAGCAGGACCTCCACGACACGGTTCGACTTCTCCTCGACCGTCGACGTCAGGAGGTACTGTCCGCTCGTCATCACCGACATGAACAGCAGCATCATGAACGCCATGGGCATGAGCATGTTCATGGCGATGTTGGTGGTGCGTTCCCCCTCGGCCGTGACGGTGCGCGATTCCGGGCGCGGGACGGATGTCAGGTTCCGGATCCGCGCGGGATCCAGGCCGGACGTCTGCAGCCGGGCCGAGACAATCACGTCGCGAAGGCCCGCGTGGAGATCGGTCACCAGGCGGTCGTCGATCCTGCCGCGCACGAACAGCTCGTAGGTGCCGAACGTCTCCTTGCCTTCCGCCGGCCGAACGGCGTCCGGCTGCACGACGATGACCGCCAGCCTGGTGTCCGGGCCGCCGCCTTGTTTAGGCAGCGGCGTCCTGAGCCCGGCCTTGGCCGACTCGGGATCGCTGCCGCCCGGCAGCGCCACGACGCGGATGATCGGCACGGCGCCGAGCGCCGAGTCGATCGACTGCTTCACGGCGGCATCGCCGGCCGGAGAGGCGCCGACCTGGCGGCGGAAGACCGCGGGCGTGGCGGACTCGATGTCCCGCCTCGTCTTCTCGCGGCGTTCGACAAACCGCTCAGGCGAGAGATAGGCCGCGAGCCCGTCGGCGACCGCCCCCGTCGGGTCGATGACGACGATCTGCCCTTCGACCCTGGGCGGCGCGTTGGTCATGATCCGCGGCATCAGGAAGATCAACACGCCGATGAGCAGCGGCGTGATGAGGATGCCGAAGACGAATCCCTTGGTCGTGACGGTGGCGGTGAACTCGCGCCCGGCGACATAGAGCATCTTCTTCATCGGCGCACCTCCTGCCCGCCGTCGCGGAGCGCTGCCCTCAGCCTGGCGTCGTCGTCGACGGCCGCCGAGGCGCCTCCGGTCACGATGCTCACGAACACGTCCTCGAGCGTCGGCCGGCGAATCTCGACTCTCGAGGGCGTGACGGCGGTGACCAGCGCGGGGATGACCGCCGCCGGGTCGACCTGCCGATCGAGCGCGATGTTCCAGGCCGATCCGTCAGGCATCGCCGAGACGACGCCCGCCACGCCGCGCAGTTTCGCGATGTCGGCATCCGGGTCGAGCGGCTCGAACTGGATCTGGCGCGGGTCGAACGTCTCGCGGATGCCGGCCATCGTCTGATCGAGGACCTTCGCGCCGCGGTGGATCATCACCACGCGGTCGCACAACTGCTCGGCGTGGATCATGATGTGCGTCGAGAAGAGGACCGTCGCGCCCCGGCGGTGCTCCTCGAGGACGAGGTCGCGCAGGAGCCGCTGGTTGACCGGGTCGAGGCCGCTGAACGGCTCGTCGAGAATCAGCAGGTCGGGGCGGTGGATGGCGGCGGCGACGAACTGCACCTTCTGCTGCATCCCCTTCGACAGGTCCTCGCACCGCTTGTGTTCGGCGTCGCCGAGCGCCACGCGCTCCAGCCACTGCCGGACCTGCCGCTGAACGCCCCCGCCGGTCATGCCCTTGAGCCTCGCAATGTAGACGAGGAACTCGCCGACACGCATCTTCTTGTAGAGGCCGCGCTCCTCGGGCAGGTAGCCGATCCGGTCCTTGGCCTCGAGCGCAGACGGCCTGCCGAGCACGGTCAGTTCGCCGCGATCGGGGAACAGGATCGACAGGATCATCCGGATCATCGTCGTCTTGCCCGCGCCGTTGGGGCCGATCACGCCGTAGAGCGCGCCCTCGGGCACCGTGAGGTCGAGGTCGTCGACGGCGACGGTTTCTCCGAAGGCCTTCCTGAGGTTCTTGAGGACGATTGCGCTGGCCATAGAGCCTAAGCCTTGAGCACCGAACCGGGCTGCCCGCCGAAGACGAGGCTGCAACACGTCAGCGCGCCCTCGGCCTTTGCCAGTTCGCCGAGGTCGATCGGCACGACTCGCGCCCCGCGGCGTTCGAGGATGCCGAGGGTGCGAGGACAGGCAGAACTGTAGATCACCATGCCGCCGACCAGTAGTGCGTTGGCGGCGGACGGCTCCTCGGGCGCCACGAGCACCGGCTCGAGCGGCGCGAACGCCCGCGCGTCCACGAACGCCGGGTTGACGAGGACCGATGCTTGAGAGACGAGCGTGGCGGCCGATTTCAGGTGCAGGCAGCCGGCCACCTCGACGCTGCGCACCTCGTAGCCGAACGGCGTCAGGTGGCGGGCGAGCTGCCGGACGCCGTCCGCGTTCGACCGGGCGCCTGCCCCGACGTACACGGTCTTGCCGGCCACGAGCACGTCGCCGCCGTCGAGCGTGCCTGGCGCCTCGATGGTGACGAGTCGCCGATAGGCGGAAAGCGCCGCTGCGGTCGATTCGGTCTCGGCCCGGCGCGACGGCGCGCCCGGTCTCGCGACGACGGCGACCTCATCCAGCACGACGGCCGTATCCTCCACGAACACCGAATCGGGCAGGTCGGGCTCTGGGGGGAGGCGGACGACGGCACAGCCTGCCGAGCGCAGCGCGTCTTCGTAGGCCTCGTGCTGTCTGGCCGCAAGCCCGACGTCAATCGGGCGGCGCGCGAGATGCGTCAGTTCGCAGCGCTCGAGCGACAGGGGGACGGCGCGGGTGAGGGCGATGCGCATCGAAACGTCACCTGGGCAGCGGCACGCGGCTCGGAAGCTCGCCGAGATCGTAGTACCGGTGCTCGATGCCGGCGTCGGTCACCACCGCGATGCGCATCCCCGATTTCGCGCCGCGAAGCGGCATCCCGATCGGACCCGTCGTCACAACCTGAAGACCGGCGTCTCGAGCCAGCGCGTTCTGGTGGTAGTGGCCTGCGAAGAGGTTCCGGACGCCGGCATCGTGAAAGAGCGTCAGCAGGCGCGCCCGCGCCTCGGGCGGGATACTCTCGTACCCGCCGGGCTCGGCCGCATCGCTGACGAACAGCGGATGGTGCTGGAAGACGACGATGTGCCTCGCGCCCTCGCGACGCGCCTTTGCCAGCTCAGCCCTGAGCCACTGGTCCTGCTGCTCGGCCTCCGCCTTCACGTTCTTCGGCGTGTGAATCAGGCACGAGTTGATGGCAATGCCGACGAAGCTGCCGACCGCGAAGCTGAAGTGATCGGGCCCGAAGCGCTTCGTGTAGGCCGCAACAGACTCGGGCGTCGGCTCGTTGCCGACGTCGTGGTTGCCCGGGATGGCGAAGGCGCGGATCGCCGGGTCGAGCCTGCCGAGCACGCGCTGGTACTCGGCGGCCTGCGCGCCGTCGCCCGTCCTGTTGACGAGGTCGCCCGTGACGATGACGAAGGCCGGCCGCAGCCGGTTCGCCGTCGCCACCGCGAATTCGAGATTCGCCGTTTCCTGGGCGAACTCCACGTTGTTCGTCGTCATCCCGAACTGGGGGTCGGTGAGCTGGATGAAGAAGAACGGTGCGGCCGGGGCGGCAGGCTGGCCTGACAACCCCGCACCGAAAGCGAAGGCCGCGAGAACGACCGCAAGACGTCGGACGAGTGACATCACAACCGCCTCCTACCTGCCGGCGTTCCGGAGCGACTTGGCGTAGCCGACGCCGCCCGGCCGTTCACCGACAGGACGACGTAGCCCTGCGAGGCGAGCCACTGATTCATCGCGCAGGCCGTGTGGTAGCACCACATGTAGCAGTAGCCGAGCAGCATCTGTCTGATCGGCCCGTCGCGGACGAAGATGAGCGCCCGCCGGCGCGCGTCGGCGCTGAGCATGGCCACCTGCCCGCCCGAGGCCACCGGCACCGCGATGGCGCCGGCGAGAAGCAGGGTGAAAGCCGCGATTGGCAGGCGAACGACACGCGACACGAATGCCTCCTGGACGGACGTCAAGGACCGACGGCCCTGGGGACCAGGCTTTTGACGGGAGAGGGTAGCACCTCGGAGCGGCGGCCACCAAAAGAATCGGGGTCCCGGAGCCGGCCCGCCCGGCGGCGTGTAACGTCGCGCGCATTCTGCTTCAGATACCAGAGAGGGAGGTCAGCATGCGCCGAGGCGCCTTCATCCCTCGCCTCCTGGTCCCCGTTCTCGTGGCTCTCCTCGCGCCCGTGTCTCCTGGCGCCGCCGTCTTCGCAGCCTCGAGCAACTGGGCGCGCGTCATCGACCTCGAGAAGTACACCGAGGTCCGGGTCGAACTCAGGGACGGCCAGTCGCTCAGCGGGGTACTGGCGGCCGCCGATTCCTACTCCCTGACCGTCAGGTCGATGGGCATGGACGAGCAGGTTCCGCGGGGCCAGGTGCGACGGATCCTTCCGCCGTCGCTGCAAGGCGTGCGCTGACGCTCCCCCTTACCCTTCCAGCGCGATCTTCACGACGACCTTCCGCACGAGCCCGGGGACGCCCGCGTCCATGCCCGGCATGTGGGCGTCGCCCGGCCAGAGGATCAGGAACTGACCGGCGGCGAATGTGAGGAAATCTCCCGCGCCTTCGAGCCACGCGATGTCACGGTCGGCCTGGTAGTCGGTTTCCTTCATGCGCGCGGTCGGCGCGACACCCATCCGTTCGAGGCCGGACACCACGTACTGCAGGTCGATGTAGTGCCGGTGGGCCTCCCAGCGGCACTCCGCGAACGTCTTCGGAGCAGAGTCGCTGACCAGCGCAAACAGGCGCTTCCCGTCGATGTCGTGCTTGCCCGGCGGGAGGCTGGCCAGGTCGGTTTCGGCAAGAAACCGCAGCCCCCTCGCAATGCGGGTTCCGAGCGCCGTGTACAGATGCGCGTTCGCCAGAAGGTCGCTGACCACGTCGGTCCTCCCTCGTTCGCCAGTTCGCCAGTTCGCCAGTTCGCCAGTTCGCAAGATCGCAAGATCGCACGATCGCAAGATTCACCCTATGTCTACCTGGCCCTGACGACGATCGCGTCGCTCACCCTGCGCGGCCCGGTCGGGTCCGACGGATGGTTCACCACCGCGCCGTTCACCACCATCGTCGTCGATCCGCCGCCGTCGAGATTGAGCGCGTTCACCAGGCCGACCCGGGTGACGAGCGCCTGCAGCTCCGCGAAGCTCATGCCGAGGCTGAGCGCCTTGTTGCGGCCGTCGACGGTGATCAGCCAGATTCGGCCGTCGCTCGCCGTGCCGATGACGGTGCGGGGGTGGCGCTCGGTGGTGAAGCCGTCGCGCGGCATCTCCGGGCCCCAGTCCTTCACCAGGCGGCCGGTGGTCGCCAGCAGGCCGACGCCGCCGACAATGGCTGGGGCGGCGTCCCAGTCCGAGGGTTTCGTGCCGTTCAGCGGGTGATAGACGACCCGCGCGCGGGCGCGTGTGCCGACGGCCAGTCCGGCGAGCCTCTCTGCCGAAACCCCCGGCCCCGCCGCGATCACCGCGCCGCCGCGCGGGATGGCCGACGCGCAGGCGGCCACGCGCCGCTCGGCGAGCACGAGTGGGCGCCCGTCGAAGATGAACTCGGTTCCGCCGTCGCACGGCGTTCGGGTATCGGTCCAGAAGCGCGGCGTGAAGAGCACCAGCGCGCCGGGCGCGCGCACGGTGTCGACGGCGTCCACCGGCACGGTGCGGCGCTTCTTCCCGCTGCCGAGATCGACCTCGACGCGCGCGCTGACCTGGTCGAACACCAGGCGCGGTTTCCGTCCGAACCCCGCCGGGACGAGCGCGACCGCTCCGCGGTGCGGCGCGATCTCGCTCACCAGCTCACCGTCGACCTTGAGGAGGCCGGCGGGTTCGCCGCTGGGCAGGAAGAAGCCGGCATTGATGGCTGCGGTGGCGCCTGAGCGGAACGCCATGTCCGGGACCGTTTCGAGTCCGAGCACCGTGTCCTGCGCGAGCACCAGGCGCAGGTCGACGCGGCCCGGGTCGAGGCGGAGCAGTTGCGTCGCGACCGGCCCGGGCGGCGAGAGCAGCGCCGGATCGGCGAGCCTGTAGAGCTCGACGCCGGCCGCGACGAGTTCGGGCTCGCCGAGCGAAGGGGGACGGGCAGGTGCGGCGTAGACGGCCGCGAGGGCCGTGATCAGCGCGACAGCGAAGAGCGGCGCGCGTCCAGGCTGGACGTTCGATCCGGCACGGGTCCGCCGCGAGAAGATGGCCATGGTGGCGCGCCCATGTTACCCCAGACGTCCGTCCGAGGCATCGCCGCGCCTGGATTCCCGGCGGCTACCGCAGCCCGAGCGCCGCGCGCAGCCTCTTCTCGTCGTAGCCGCGGACGACCGTGTCGTCGATGACCGTCACCGGGATCGACATCAGCCCGAGCGCCACCAGCTCGTCGAACGCCCCGGTGTCGTCGTCCACGTTCTTCACGGCGAACTCGAACCCGTTTCGTGAAAGAAACTCCTTCACCCTGGTGCACGCGTGTCAATGGCTGCCGGAGTAGACGGTGATGGCCATCCGAACGCTCCTTCGTGGCGGGGGCTGACCGAATGTCGAACCGCGGGCGGCCGAGCTATCCACGCCGCCCGATCCATTGTACGATGCTGGCGGATATGGAAACCTCAGACATCAGGCGGCGGCTGCGGCAGGCGCTCGAGGAAGCGAAGAAGGCGACGGCGGAACGGCGCAGCCGCGCCGACGCGGCGGCGACCGCCTATGCCGCGTTCCTGCAGACCATCGGGACGCCGGTGTTCCAGATGGTGGCGAACGTGGCAAAAGGCGACGGGCACCCCTTCTCGGTGTTCACCCCGGCCGACGGGATCCGCCTCGTATCGGACCGGCACAGCGAGGATTTCATCGAGCTCTGGCTCGACTCGTCGGTCGACCCGCCGCAGGTGACGACGCGCGTCAACCGCGCCCGCGGGCGAAACGTCACCACGATCGAGGGGCTGCTCAGGGGCGACGTGCCCATCCAGGCGCTGACCGACGAGGACGTGCTCGCGTTTCTCCTCGCCAACATCGGTCTGCTCGTGGAACGGTAGCCCGCTTCCTACGTGCTTCGACTCGCAACTGCGGCCACGACGGACTCTTGCAGCACGTGGCCGGCTGCGCTCGCTCAGCACGTAGTCCTGAGGGCACAAACACGTTGCCGGACTTGTGCATCGAAGGACTACGCGCGACGTTCGGCGAAGGAGGTGTCCACGCCCTCGCGGCGAAGCACGGCGAGGAACGCCGGCTGATTGAAGGCCTGCCTGTAGGCCTCCTGCGCGTCCACGACGCCGTTCTGCACGAAACCGGCCAGGGCATCGTTGAGGGGGACCATGCCGTGTTTCCGGCCGCTCTCGAGCGCGGGTGGAAGCTGGCTCAGCCTGCCCTCTGCGATGAGGGAGGCAATCGCGGGGGTGTTCAGAAGCACTTCGCGCGCGGCGATCCTCCCGCCGCCGGCCTTCTTGACGAGAACCTGGGACACCGCGGCGCGGAGCCCGTCGGAGAGCATCAGCTGGATCCGCTCGCGCCGGTCGGACCGGAACCACTTGAGCATCCGGCCGATGGCCGCCGTCGTGGTCGGGGCCGAGACGGTCGCGATCACGAGGTGACCGCGCTCGGTCGCCTCGAGTGCCAACTCGACGACCGCCGGCGACCGCAGGTCCTCGATCACCAGCACGTCCGGGTTCTCGCGAACGGCCGCGCGCAGGGCGGCGGCGACCTCGTCGGCCGCGCCGCGCACCTCGCGCTGGCTGATCAGGCACCCGCGGCTCTCGTGGACGCACGTGATCTGGCTTTCGATGGTGATGACGTGGTCGGTGCGCGTGCGGTTGATCAGGTCGACGAGCGCCGCGGCCAGCGTGGACTTGCCGCTCGACCGCGGACCGGCGACGAGGACGAGGCCTTGCGACGCGGCGCCGAGCGCCTGGATGTCCTTCGGCAGCCCGAGGTGATCGGCCGACGCCGGCCGCGTGGTGATCAGCCGGAACGTCCCGCCCGGGCCCCGGTCGTCGCGGAAGCCGTGGCACCTGAAGCGGCCCACGTCGGCGAGGTCGAGGACCCACTCGGTGCCCTCGCCGCGCCGGATCGCCTCCCGTTCGTGCTCGGGGGCCAGGTCGGCCAGCAGCGATTCCACCTCCTGCGGCGTGAGCGCCGGCTCGCCGTCGAGCGCCGCAATCTGGCCATCGATGCGAATCGACGGCCGGGCACCCGAACTCAGGTGAAGCGCGGTTGCGCCGCGCGCCGCGGCGAGCCTGAGCAGCCGATCCAGACCGGCGATCCGCGCCGGCGGAGCGGGCCGCGACGGCGCCTCGGCGCGAATGGGGTTGCGGGCGAGCGGCACCACGACGGCCTGGCTCGATTCCGGAGAGGGAGGCGCAGGAACGTGCTTCTCCTCGGCGGCCGGCTGTTCGCTGACCGGGGCGGGCGCGTCCTGCGGCCAGGAGCGGTGCCGCCGGATCTCAATCCAGATGTCGTCGCCGCCGCGCGCGGCCACCACCGTGAACCGCTCGCCGTCGCCCGACGCCGACAGCGGCAGCTCGTGCTCGACGGCACCCAGTTCGTCAAGGGCGCGCCGGCTGTCGGCGGGCAGCAACTGCGCCAGCATCCCGGCCACGGCGTCGAGCGTGAGCGGGCGCGACGACAGCTGAACGGGACCTGACGCAGCCACCACGTAGGGCTGTTCCCCGACGTGCATGACCAGCGCGTCACCGTCTGCCTTGACGATGGCGGTCAACAGGGAGTTGACCAAGCGGGTGGCTCTCCTTACGCCACGGCCGCGGGCCGCGTCGATGGACGCGGTCCCTCACAGGCGATCTCGGCAGATTGTGCCGGGGGCTTTAATACACGCGCACCATTTCGACGAGCTTGTAGCCCCTGGTCTGGTACGGCGCGACCACCAGTCGAGTGCGCAGGTACTGGATCATCCCGTCGTCCAGATAGTCGGCCGGCCCGATCCCCTCGATGCCGGCCAGACGCGATTCGAGGGCGGCGAGCGTCAACCTGGGAGTTTCGACGAGGCGGGTGCCGGGGAAAAGACCGAACCGCCTCATCGGCTTCCTCGTGCGTTCGGTGTCAAACCGCACGAAGATCTCGTTGGCGAGCAGGGCGTAGCCGGCGCCGGACCGGCTGGCCGGCGCGTCCTCGACGCGAAGCGCGGCGATTTCGTCGACCTGCCCGAGGGCCTCGAGCAGGCGGGCGGTGAAGTCGCCCTCGCCAGACCACGCCTGCGCGTCAACGGTCATGGCGTTGTCCCAGCAGCAGGGCAGCCACATCGGCCGGGTGGTCTGCGAACACCTCTCCGCCGCGGAGCCGCGAGCGGTCGAACGCGGCGAATCCGAAGCCGTAGCGCACGATGCACGCGCGGGCGCCCGCGGCGTGCGCCGTGCGCAGGTCCACCGTGGAGTCGCCGACCATCCACGTCGAGCCAGGGGCCGCGCCGGCATCCGCGGCGAGCTTCAGGAGGCCGTCAGGGCTCGGTTTCCGGCCATCCGGTCCGTCGCCGCCGACGATGCGGGCGAAGAAGTGGTCGAGGCCGAGCATCGACAGGATCTTCGTGGCCGCCTCGGCCGGCTTGTTCGTGAGGACGGCCATCGGCGCCGTCCCGACGAGCGACTCCAGCATCTCCGGGACGCCCGGATAGGGCCGGGTCGTGCCGGGCAGCACGCCGTCGTAGATCTCGAGGAAGCGCGCGAGCGAAGGCGCCGGGTCGTCGAGAATGGCCGCCGCGTCGAACGCCCGGGCTATCAGCAGGCTCGCGCCCTCGCCGACCATCCTCACCACCTCGTCGCGGTGAAGCGGGCGACCGCCACGCTCGGCGACCAGTCGGTTCACGGCCACGACCAGGTCATCGATCGAGTCAATCAGCGTGCCGTCGAGATCGAAGACGAACATCAAACGGTCCTCGGCTGGTGGCTATCGGCCGGCTCGCGAGGGGCGAGCCGGGCCACGACCCTTCGACTTCGCTCAGGGTCGTCCCGAGCAACGTCGAGGGACGACTGCCCTCTCACCAGCCGGCGTTCACTCCCCCGAGTACGTCGCGAAGGAGGAGGGGGTCTCCCAGACCGTGACCCGCATCACGTTGAAACCCTGCTCGATCGCGTGGGTGTAAATCAGCCGGGCCACGAGTTCGACCGTCGGATTCGAGTCGACCAGGAAGATTGGCTCCCCGAGCGCCTGAAGCGGAGGCACGAGCGGATCGTCGCGGCGGAGGATCATCTTGTGGTCCAGCTCCCGGTCGATCCACCCCTTGACCACCCGCTTGATGTCGCTGAAGTCGCACACCATGTTCCGGCTGTCGAGCGCGTCGGTGCGAATCTCGACCTCGGCCAGCGCATTGTGGCCGTGCGGGTGCTTGCAGATCCCGTCGTAGTCGAGCAGGCGGTGCCCGTAGCAGAATTCGATGCGCTTGGTGACGGAATACATGGTGCGATTGTACAGTAGGCTGGAGGCGGAGCCACACCATGGCTGACCTGGCGGTGCTGCTTTCCGGCGGGCTCGACAGCGCGGTGCTGGTCGCCGACGCGGCGCGGACCGCCGTGGTCCAGCCGGTCTACGTGAGCGCCGGTCTCTCCTGGGAGCGGGAGGAAACGGCCCTCGTCGAGCGACTGCTTCAATCGCCGCCCTTTCAACGCGGCGTCAGCGCCCTCGTCCGCCTGGCCGTCGACGTCACCGACCTCTACCCGGACGCGCACTGGGCGCGTTGCGGCTCGCCACCCGCGTACGACACGCCGGACGCAGACGTCTACCTGCCGGGACGGAACGTGCTGCTGCTCTCGAAGGCCGGCGTCCTGTGCGCGCTCCATGGCATTCCGCGGATCGCGATCGGCCCGCTGGCCGGCAACCCGTTCCCCGATGCCACTCCCGAGTTCCTGGCATCGATGTCACGAACGCTGTCGCTCGGCCTCGCCCACCAGCTGACGATCGAGGCGCCGTTCTCGGGGATGCACAAGGAGGACGTGATCGCGCTCGGCGCGGCGCTTGGCGTGCCGTTCGAGCTGACGCTGTCGTGCATGAAGCCGGCGGGCGGACGGCACTGCGGGCTGTGCAGCAAGTGCCGCGAGCGCCGAGACGGGTTCGACGCGGCCGGCGTGAGGGACCCCACCGAATACCTGGCTCCGGCGCCGCGGTAGGGCGGAGACGGGGACGTCGTGCGATCATGCGATCTTGCGATCGTGCGATCTTGCGATCGTGCGAACGGGCGATCGTGCGAACGGGCGATCGTGCGAACGGGCGATCGTGCGAACGGGCGATCGTGCGAACGGGCGATCGTGCGAACGGGCGATCTGGCGATCGTGCGAACGGGCGATCGTGCGAAGTGTAACCGGCGGAAGCCGGGTCTCCACTACGCAAGATCGCTGCTTCGCAAGATCGCTACTTCGCAAGATCGCTACTTCGCAAGATCGCACGATCGCACGATCGCACGATACTAGATCGTCTTGATGGTGATCGTGCCGCTGTTGCTGCGGAGGCGGAGGCGCTTGCCGCCGGCGCCGAGCTGGCGATTCAGTTCGCACGGGCCGCCTTCGTCGTTGCCCGTTCCGGCCGGCTCGCCGAACCCGCGCACCCGCACCCCGCCGTCGTCGGTACTCGCGTCCAGATTCGCCGAGAAGGTGGCGGGCAGCTCGAGCCGCAGCCCGCCGTCGCCCGTGCGGATCTCCCAGTCGGTCGCCATCGAGCTGCCGTCCTCCGCGCTCACCTCGACCGACCCGTCGCCCGTCTTGAGCGTCAGCCCCTGCAGTCGTCCGGACACGCGCGCGCCGCCGTCACCGCTCTCGAGGTCGAGCGTTCCGGACACGTTCTCGAACCGCAGCGAGCCGTCGCCCGTGGTCACGCGAAGCGTCCCGGCAAGGTCGCGGCCCTTCACACTCCCGCTGCTGGTGTGCAGCTCGACCGTGCCTTCGACCCGTTCGATGCCGATCGACCCGTCGCCGCTTCGGGCGACGATGTTCGAGCGCCGGGGAACGGAGGCGACGATCCGTGCCGTCGGTGAGACCCTGAATCCGAATGCCGGCTGCAGGCCGTCCGGCTTCTTCACCTCGAGGGAAATCGTGTTGCCCGACTGCTCGGCCGTGACCTTGATCGCCGCCGCCATCGTCTCGTCGGCGGCCCGCTTCTCGACCTCGATGAGCACCTCGGACCTGTTCCAGGACCTGATCTCCACGGATCCGTCGAAGGTGGTCAGGGACAGCTCGGGAGTGCCGGTCACGGCGAAGCGCTTCTCTTCCTGAATCGAGTACGGGCCCGAGTTCACCGTAATCTCGCACGCCGACGTCAGCAGCGTCGCGGTTGCCGCCACGGCCAGGCCGTCTGTCCACCGGCGGGCATTGCGCCTCATCACGCCCCTCCCTGCCGGGTTATACGGCCCGGGGCCGGCAAAGGTTCAGTATGATAGGCCCCATGGAGCCACTCATCATCGCCGGCGGCATCGTCGGGCTCGTCATCCTCGTGGCGGTGGCCATCATCGTGCGCAAGGGCCGGCCGTTCGGCATCGGCGACGTCTTCAGGGCCAGCCGCTGGACCCGCGGGAACCGCCTGTTCCCGACGCAGGTGCAGGTGTCGCCGACCGCGGTGGCGCTCTACACGCCGCAGTGGATTGGCCGGAGGGAGGAGAGCATCCACATCGCGCACGTGGCCTCGGTGCGCATCGACACGCACCTCATCTTCTCCGACGTCTTCATCGAGACCAGCGGCGGCGTGAGCCCGATCAGCTGCTACGGGCACTACAAGAAGGACGCGATCCGCATCAAGCAGCTGATCGATCAGTACCAGTCGGAGTACTTCAAGGCGCCGACGCCGGCCGCGCCATCAGGGCTCGCGCCGGCCCGCCCCGCCCGCTGAGCGGCCGGCCCCGCCAGCCTGTCGCCCCGACGCGGCCCGGCCGATAGACAGAAGAGCCGGGCTGGTCCGGCCTTCCGGAACCTCACGTGGGCGACGAACTGACACACTCCACCAGGCACGCGGCGGATGGCCCCGCGGTCGGGGCCCCGGCGGCCCCCGATCCGTCGGCCCGCTTCCGGGCGCTCGTCCAGTCGCCGCTCCGGGCCGGCATCCTCCGGTATCTCTTCTCCCAGCCCGACGAAGCGTTCGAGGTTGAGGCCTTGATGCGGCTGTTCGGCCGCATGCACCTCGACGTGGCCAACTGCATCGGCGAGCTGGTCGGCTACGGCGTGGTGCGGCGCCTGCCCGGGGCGCCGACCAGGTATTCGGCGAATCGGCCGGAGGCCCCGGCCACCGCCGGCCTGCTCGATGAATTCCTCAACCGCAGGGCGGTCGTCACGACGGAAGACCAGTCGCCGTCGGTGCAGAGGTTCCGCGAGATGATCGGCCGCGACGAGAAGATGCTGGTGGTCTTCGAGTGGATCAGGACGGCGGCCAAGTCCGACATCTCGGTGCTGGTCCTCGGGCCGACGGGATCGGGCAAGGAAGTCGTGGCCCGCATGATCCACGAGCTGAGCCGGCGCGGCAGCGGCAAGTTCCAGGCCGTCAACTGCGCGGCGCTCCCCGACACGCTGTTCGAGTCGGAGATCTTCGGCCACGAGAAGGGCGCGTTCACCGGCGCCCACGACCGGAAGCCGGGCCGACTCGAGCTCGCGAACAACGGCACCCTGTTCCTCGACGAGATCGGCGACATGTCGGTCGTCGCCCAGGCGAAGCTCCTGCGCGTGCTGGAGGAGCGGCGATTCGAACGGCTGGGCGGGAATCGCTCGATTGAGGTGGACTTCCGGCTGATCTCGGCGACCAACCGGCCGCTGGAGCAGCTGGTGCGCGAGAGCCGGTTCCGGGAAGACCTCTATTACCGCGTCAACCCGTTCGCGATCCGGCTGCCGTCGCTGCGTGAACGGCCGGTCGACATCCCCGTGCTGGCCCAGCGCTTCCTCTTGCGCTACTGCGCAGCCAACGGCATGCCGGTGGACGCCAAGGTGTTCTCCAAAGAAGCGCTCGACCGGCTGGCCGCCTATCCGTGGCCGGGCAACATCCGAGAACTCGAGAGCACCGTGTCCAGAGCCGCGCTGTCCGCACCCGGCCGGACCATTCGCGGCGTCGACACCGAATTCCTCCACACCGCCTCGGCACCTACCGAGGCCCAGCGCGAGCGGCTTCCCTCCCTTCGCGAGACCGAGCGGGCGCACATCGTCCGCGTCCTGGATTCGGTCGGCTGGAACAAGAAGGAAGCCGCGGAGATCCTGGAGGTCAGCCGGGGCACGCTGTATCGCAAGATCAGCGAGTACGGCCTCGAGCCGGCCAGGACCGCCGTGCGCTAAAAAGGGACACGATCGTCGGCAATCGCCGAATACCTCCAGATTTACTAGTAATTGCACACAATGTTGCGTGTTCCATTATGGAGCTTGCAACTGGTATCTGTAATACACTGAAAACACATCACTTAGTTAGCATGGCAGCCCCTGTGCGTTCCAATATGGAACAAGTTGGAACCTGGCTGGCGCTACTCCGGCGCAAGAACGATGCTGATAACATTAATGTTATCAAGTAGTTATCTATGATTCGCGCGCCTCTGTTCAGACCCGGCAGCCGTCTTGCTGTATTGCCGGGCAGTGGAAACCAGGGCTTCTCGACCGAACGTTCTCCCCTCGGGGGTCGCCAGGGACGCGATGCGGCGGCGGATCGTCGGCCTGATCTACCCCGCGGCGCTCGTGGCGACCATCGTCGGCACGGCCCTGGTCGTTCGCGGCCAGTTCCTGGTGGGGGGAGTCCTGCTTGCCCTGGCGGCCGCCGCGTGGTGGGATGGCCATCGGCGCGGTCGCGCACGCGCGGAGGCGGCTGCTCGCGATCGGCGGCTCTCCGGCCTGCATCTGGCCACGATCGAGGCGCTGGCGCTGGCGATCGACGCGAAGGACCGGACGACGAGCCGCCATATCCGCCGCGTGGAATGGCTGGCGCGGGCGCTGGCGCACGCCGTGGGCGTGTCCGACGACGAGGTCCAGGGCGTCGCGACCGCCGCGCTGCTCCACGACATCGGCAACCTGGCGGTGCCCGAGCACATCCTCTCGAAGCCTGGCCCGCTCACCGACGAGGAGTTCCGGAAGGTCAAGATCCACCCGCAGGTGGGCTTCGAGATCATCGAGCACGTGCCGTTTCCGTACCCGGTGGCGCCGCTCGTGCTCTGCCACCACGAGCGCTGGGACGGGGCAGGGTACCCGCTCGGCCTGCGCGGCGAAGACATCCCGCTCGGCGCCCGCATCCTGGCCGTGGCGGACTACTTCGATTCGGTCACGCGCGACCGCCCCTACAACAAGCGGATGTCCGGCGACCTGGCGCTGCTGCTGCTGCGGCAGGAGTCGGGCAGGGCGCTCGATCCGAACCTGGTGTCGGTGTTCCTCGAGCTGGTGCCCACGCTGCAGTTTGCCGAGCAGGCGCTGTCGGGGACGAGCGAGTACGAGACGCACGCCCTTGGCCGGCCGAGGCGGCTGCACGAGAGCGGCGAGAAGGCCGCATTCGCGAACATCGCCCAGGCACACCAGGAGATCTACGCGCTCTACGAGATTGCGCAGGCCATCGGCTCGAGTCTCGGCGTGGCCGATACGATGTCGCTCATCGCCGACAAGCTCACCGTGCTGGTGCCCTTCTCATGCTGTGCGCTGTTTGTCGCGGAAGACGACGGGATGATTCGATGCCGGTTCGCGGCTGGAGTGGACGGCGACGCGCTGCAGCGGATCAGGCTCCACGCCGGCAGCGGCCATCCCGGCTGGGTGATCCGGAACCGGCAGTCGCTCGTGAACGCCGCACCCGTCGAGGACTTCGAGGCGGCCGGCCTGGCGACGGCCGCGCAGAATCTGCATTCGGCGCTCATGTGCCCGCTGGTCGCCAACGGCAGCGTGGTCGGCGCGATGGCGCTCTACCACGTCGAGCCCGGCTTCTACTCCGAGGAGCACCGGCGCCTGCTCGAGCGCATCTCGGAACAGGCCGCCGCCGCCATCTCCAACTCGATCGTCTTCGAGCAGACGCGCGAAGCGTCGTTGAGCGACGCGCTGACGGGCCTGCCCAACACGCGCTACATGGTCAGCCACATGGCGCGAGAGCTGGCGCGCGCCGAGCGGCACGGCACGCAGGTGGCCATCCTCGTGCTCGACCTCGACGACTTCAAGGAGATCAACGACACCTACGGACACCACGTCGGAGACCGCGCGCTGCGCGAGGTCGCCCAGGTGCTTCGCGAGGCGATTCGCCCCTACGACGTCTGCGTCCGTTACGCCGGCGACGAGTTCATCATCGTCCTGGCCGGCTGCGGCCCCGAGGAGGCGGAAACCAAGCGCGTGGAGTTCCAGCGCGCGGTGGCCGCGGTCAGGTTCGAGGCGTCCGCGGGCCGGACGGTTCGTGTCAGCTCCAGCATCGGGGCGGCGGTGTTCCCCGGCGACGGCGAAACCTACGAGGCGCTGCTGGCCGCCGCCGACGGTCGCATGTACCACGACAAGAAGTCGCGCAAGCGGCTCGACGCGCGATCGCGACAGGCGAGCTTCGCCGAGCCCGCGCTCGTCGCCGACTTCGCGGACGAGCCCGCGCTCTCGACGGCGGTTCCGCCCCGCAATCGTGTGAACTGACGGCGCAGGTCTGTCGGCTGGCGCCTATTTCGAGTGCTTCTTGCCGTGCCGGCCGGGCTGACCGGCCCTAGGCGGACGATGCAGGTCGTTTCGCCCGGACATCCGGTTGCCCTGACCGCCGTCCCTGTTCCCGGCCGGCCGGCCGAACACCGGCCCGCGCTGCTGGCCGCCGCCCCGGCCCGCGCCGTGGCGGGCACCCACCCCGCGACCCATTCCGCCCCTGAACTTCCCGCCGCGGTCGGTGGGCTGACGCATGGTGAACTCGGGCACGGGCCGCTCGGGCGTCTGGTTCTCCAGCCGAGGCAGCGTCGCGCGGATGAGGCGGCGGTGGACCCGGCCGTCCCCGGCCTCGCCGGCGCCGGCGGCCGGCGTGTCCAGGTTGCCGGTGTTCTCCGGCGGCTGGGTGGCCTGTGCCGGGGTTGCCGCCGGCAGGGCGGCCCGTTCCACCGGCGGCCCGGTCGCCGGCGCGACTGGGGCTCCCGCCCCGTCAGTCTCATCGCGGACTGCCGCGGGAACGACCACCGTCGGCGCAACGGCCTCACCAGTCACGGCTGCCAGCACTTCCTTGTAGGCAGCCGAAACGGCGTCCTTCTTCCGTCTGAGCGTGGGCATCTTCCCCTGCTTGTACTCGTGCTCGGTGTCGCACGCCGTGCACCGCGTCAGTCTCACGTCGTCTTCGACCATCGCGACGACGGCGTGGTCGGTGAGGCGGCGCTCGCGCGGGCAGTAGTCGTCCAGGATGTCACCGGGCCGGAGCCGGCGCTGATTCATGAGGGCCCCCGGAGGTTTGTCGGGCGGGGTGTGAGTGGGATCCGTCTTGTCCGCCATTGCCTGTCGTGTGTCGAGCGCCGGAGGCAGCTAGGTCAGCCGCGCCCCGCTCGGTCTCGCGTAGGAGCCAGCCGTAGCCCAACCCAGACGCATTCAAGGTGTCGCCGGCCACCTGTACGGGCACGGCGACGCGCGGGCATGAGAGGCGCTACGGAATCCAGGAGCCGGCCGCATGCCAGGTCTGGCAGGCGGCCCTCGCCGACGCGGGTGAGATCCACGGTGAGATTGATCGGTCCGCTCGGGGAGGCGACCGCCATTCTACTCGATCTTCGAGGCGGCGCGCCACCGCTTCCAGCGATCGACCCCCGCGTTCTTCAGCAGGACCAGGCCGAACATGAACAGGCTGAACGCCACGAATGCGGCCACGGCCTGCGCAAACGGCAGCGTTCTGTGCAGCGGCTCGCTGAACACGCCGTACACCAGCTCGACGTGGACCCAGTAGACGAACAGTGACGCGCTCCCGAAGACGACCATCGGCGAGGCTCCCTTCCACCACGCTCCCAGCAGCCGCGGGCGCCGCTCCCAGAAGTAGACCAACGACAGCGTCGACGTGACGATGCCGACGCGGAGGAGGAAGAACATCGGGGAGCTGGTCCAGAACCTGGAGTCGGCGTAGATCGACGGCAGGTACGACCCCGCGTAGCACGCCGCGGCGAAGACCAGTCCCGCTGGAGCCGTCCACGCGTGGAGCGTCCGCTCGGCCGACAGCCCGCGCGCGCGATCGACGATCACTCCAATCAAGGCTCCTGCGAAGACGAAGCCCGACCACGGGAACAGCGTGAAGTTGTTCCTGCCCGGGGCGGGGCGCAGGTACCACTGCACGACGGGCGGCAGCGGATCGAGAAGTGGTGTCGTGCGGACCAGCGGAGTGACGAGCGTGACGACCAGCGCGGCGCCGCTGAACGCCAGGACGCGCCGACGGTCGTCGCGCGCCCACTGCCACACGGCGGCCGCCGCGACTATCGACGGCCCCATGATGTTGAGGATGTCGACCTTGAGCACCCCGGCCAGCATCGCCTTCGGATTCAGGATGTAGGCCTGGAAGCGGAACAGGTAGGCGAGGCCGAAGACCTGCCATCCCCGCCGCCTCACGCGGGCGGCGGCGTGCGCGACGCTCCCTGACTTGCGAGCACCGGCGGAAGCTGCGAGGGCCACCGACACCCCGGCCAGGAACAGGAACATGGGAGCGGCAAACCCCGCGAGGATCGCGGAGATGCCGTAGGCCAGCGTCTGGCGGTCGGACGGCCTCGTCCAGGCATCCAGCACGTGGGCCTCGATCATCACGAGGATGGCCAGTCCCCGCATCCAGTCGATGTAGGTCAACCGTCGTCCGGTGCCCGGCTCGGGCGGGCTCATCGGGGCGCGCCTGTGGCGGCGGGCAGCAGCACGAGCCGATGCGCGGCGTGCGATTCGACCGCCGTGCGCGAGAACGGCAGCGGGTGGTAGCGTCCCTCGGCCCAGAGCGGCAGGAGATCGGCGTAGTGCGGGCTGCCCGGCTGACCCGACGCGCCCGGGACGTTGATGGTGGTCGAGCGATCCCAGTCCGACACGTCGAGAACCAGGCGGAACGAGGCACCCGCCGTCTGGCGCGAGCCCGAGCCCGTCGCGTTCGGCGTGGTGGCGTCGCCGCCGCGCGGGACCTCCTGCGTGTTCAGCAACGCCCGCAGTGCGGGCGATCCGGCCAGCGCGTGCTCGAACGCCGCGCGGTGCACTCGACCCCACGACCAGCCGGCGGGATCGGGGCCGAGCCTGCCCGACATCACCCGCCACGCCTCGCCGAGGGCCGGCCCCGTCAGTGCGGTACGAACGGCCGATCGCTCGTCGGCGGAGGCGTCGATCGGCACCTCGCAGCCCCGACAGCGCGGAGAGCCATCCACCCACGGATCGGGCGCGGCGGCGGATTCCCCAAGTCCCGCTCGCGTCAGGAGCCGCAGCAGCGCCCCGTCGCCCACCGTTGACGAACCCTGGCGATTTGCGGAGGTGCGATCGGCCTGCAGGACCGGCGCCACGGCGGCCTTCAGCCTCGGCAGCCAGGCCTGGTAGAGGGCCGCAGCCGCCGAGTCCCTCGACAGCGTGCCATCCCACGCGGCCAGCATGGCAGCGGCCGCGCGGCGGTCGCCTTCGTCCGGCGCCGTGTTCGGCGTCCGGGCTGCGCTCTGGGCCGACGCGCTTCGCAGCGCGGCGACGACGGCCGCGGCCACGACGGAGCGCTCGTCGTGCTGCAGCCGCTCGAAATCGGAGACCGTGAACCGGCGTCCGGCCGACGCGCCGTCGCCGAGCACGTCGAGGATCCGCCAGAACCGGAACGGCGAGCTGAACTCGAACCCGAGCGCGCGCGCGTAACCGGCGGGCAGGATGTTGTGGTTTGCCGTGGCGATGAATCCGCTCGCCGGGTTGAACGACTGCGGAAGATCGGAGAGCGGCACAAAACCGTTCCACTCGTACTTCCCGTCGTGCCCCGGCACGGGAAGCAGTCCGTTCCAGCCGGGTCGGACCGGCGCCAGGCCGGCGGCCACCCAGCCGATGTTGCCGTCCACGTCCGCGTACACCAGATTCTCGGAAGGCACTTTCCAGCCGGACACGGCCTCTCGAAAGCCGGCCCAGTCGCGGACGGTGTCGAGCGCGAGCGATCGCAGGTACCCGGCGCCTCCCGGCTCGGCGCCCACCCAGCGCAGCGCGTACGCCTTCCCTCGCGCCCGATCCACGTGCAGCACCGGCCCGTGCCTGCTGAACCGAAGCGTCACCTCGCGGGGCGCTTCGCCCCTGACCGCGATCGTCGCGCGTTCGATGCGCATCGGCTCGGTCGCGCCGCGGTAGAAACAGCGGTCGGGGTCTTCGGGATCCAGCCGCTCGACGCACAGATCCTGCTGATCCATGCCGACGATGGTGAACCCGAACGCGACGCGCTCGTTGTGGCCGGCTGCGACGCCGGGAAGCGCGGGCTCACCGGCGCCGATCACGTTCCATCCCGGCGCGTTCAGGTGCACGGTATACCGGAGCGACGGCAACATCAGCGTTCGATGGGGGTCGTTGGCCAGCAGCGGCTTCCCTGTTGCCGAGTGGCGGCCCGAGACCACCCAGTCGTTCGATCCGATCTCCTCGAGGGCGACGTCGGACGACGTCGCCCCCTGTCCCTGGCGCGCAGCGTCCGGAAACGTCACCGTCTCGCTCACGCCGCCCGTGAGCGCCAGCACCTCGTCGGTGATGTCGGCCAGGTCGAGGCCGTCCGGCACGGACACCGTGGCCGGGGGATCGAGGGCGGCGGTTTCGCGAAGCAGGTCGAGGCCTCGCGTTGCGGCCAGCTGCGCACGTTGGACCTCGGTGCGGGCGTTGCGCGTCATCACGTAGCCCGCCATGCGGCCGATCACCACCTCGGGCGTCCAGGGCTGCGGGCGGCTTCCGGTCAGCTGGAACTCGAGCGGCAGTCGTTCGGGCGACGCCGTGGCGAGGGCGATCTGTGCGTTCACGCCGGCCACGAACGCCTCGACGATGGCCCTGGCATCCGGCCGATACGCGCGCCACTCCACCTCGGGATCGCCGCGGTAGCGGAGCAGTCTGGCGAGAATGTCGCGGTTGACCGCGGTCGGCCCGACCAGGTCGGCCAGCGTCCCCTGCGACATCCGCCGCCAGAGCTCGAGCTGCCACAGCCGGTCCTGCGCCGCGACGAAACCCTGCGCGAAGAAGAGGTCGCCGACGGTCCGCGCGTAGATGTGCGGGACGCCCCAGCGGTCTCGAATCACTTCGACAGGCTGCTCGAGGCCGGGCAGCCTGATTTCTCCGGCGGTCTGCGACAGGGCGGCCTCGGCCCGCGCGCGAAGGCGGCCCAGCTCGTCGGGCGGCGCGGGCGCCTGCGCGACAGACAGCGCGCCCAGGATGAGGACGATACAGACGCCGGCCAGGCGGTTCACGTCACCCCTCGATGGTGAAACCGACGATGAGCTCGGTGTCCTGGCGGAAGGTGTTCCAGACCGAGCAGTATTTCTCCCGCGACAGATCGATCGCGCGCTCGACGTGCTCGGGCAGCACCTGTCCCGACAGCGTGAAGTCCAGGTGGATGCGCGTGAATCGCCGCGGGTGCTCCTCCGCCCGGTAGCCGGTCAGCTTCGTCGTCAGCGCCGTAATCGGGTGGCGGCCCCTGGTCAGGATGTGGACGAGGTCGATCGCGATGCAGCCCGCGAGCGACAGCGCGAGCAGGTGAACGGGCGTCGGCGCGGCCGCAGCCGATCCGTCCATGCTCACCTCGTGTTTGCCGACGACGCCGGTGAACTGCTGCTCGCCGTCCCATTCGAGCGTGGCCTCGAGCGGCGGACGTGCTTCTGTCATCGAATTATCCCCCCTCACCCCGCACCGGGCGGGAGACAGTATACGCTGCGCAGCGTGACAGGCTGCGAACTCATCACTCACAACTCAGCACTCACGACTTCGCTGCCGAGAGCCGAGAGCCGAGGGCCGACAGCCAGGTTGCGCGCGCAGCCCCGTGTTGCTACTCTCACATCATGGTTCCGTCGAAACAACTGGCCGTGTCCCTGGCCGCGCTGGCCGTCGTGCCGCTCCTCGCGCAGGAGCCGCAGACCCCGACGTTCCGCGCGGGGACCAAGGTCGTGTCGCTCTACGCCACGGTGACAGAAGGCAGGCGGCTCGTGCCCGGGCTCACCCGCGAGGACTTCGAGATCCTCGACAACGGGAAGCCCCAGCCGCTGACCGTGTTCAGCGCCGACGTCCTGCCCATCACCGTGATCGTGATGCTGGACACGAGCGGGAGCATGACGAGCAACATCGAGGTCCTGAAGGCCGGCGCCGAGCAGTTCTTCATTCGGCTGTTCAAGGGCGACCGCGCGCGGCTGGGCGTGTTCAACGACAAGATCCAGATCGTGTCGCCGCTCTCCGGCGACCGCGACACGCTCATCGCGTCGCTTGCGGACGTCGACTTCGGCAACGGGACGCGTCTCCACGACGCGCTCGCGGTCGGACTGAACGAACTGGTCGGCATCGAGGGGCGCAAGGTCGTCCTCGTGTTCACCGACGGCGACGACACGGCGAGCCGGACGCGTTTCACGACGGTGCTGGATCGCGCACAGGTCGAAGAAGTGATGGTGTACGCGATCGGCCTCGCGGGCGAGACGCTGTCCTACGGGCGAAGGACGCGCACGCGGCCGGACCCGAGTCTCAAGAAGCTGGCCGGGGAGACCGGCGGCGGGTACTTCGAGCTCCCGGGGACCGACCAGCTGACCTCGACGTTCACCCGCGTGGCGCTGGAGCTGCACAGCCAGTACGTGCTGGGCTTCCAGCAGGTGGCACGCGACGGGAAGGTCCACACGCTCGAGGTGCGCGTCAAGAAGCCCGGCATGACGGCGCGGGCAAGGAAGAGCTACGTGGCGTCGTAGCGGCTACTTGAACAAATCGTCGAACGCGCGCCGGGCCGAACTGGTCGGCGCCGAGTGGGTGGCGCGCTCGATGGTCTTGCGCGGCTCCCACAGCGTGCAGCTGTTCTTGGTGTCCTTGGCGGCGATCCGCTCGGGCACCGGCTGCATGCACTGGAACCTCGCACCGGGGTCGAAGTAGTTGCACTGGCCGCAGGTGTGGGTGTCGACGCCGCACTTCGAGCAGCGATTGTCGTATCCGTAGGGCGTCGCCACCTCCGTGCCGCACTTGGCGCAGCGGATGACCTCGCGGGTCGGCATGAGGTTGGGCGTGCGGGGCCCTTCCGGGCGGTCGCCGCGCGGCACAGGGCCGCCAGGGCCCGCCGGTTTCTGCGCGGGCTTCCGGTCCCGGTCGCTCTCCTGGTAGCCGCGCTGGCGGTACTTGCGCTCTGACATAGGCGAGGACTGTATCACACGGTCGCCGAAGGGTCGCGAGGCTTTGGCGCCGGTTCCACCAGGTCCATCCACGAGAACCAGAGCGGGTGGCGCGTCTTGTACCATCGCAGGACCTCGAGGAGCTTCCTCTGCCGCTCGAGGGAGATCACCTCGGGTGGAATCAGGTCGAAGTGGAGCCTGATCTTCCGGGCGTCCACGAACTCGAGCGCCTCCGCACAGAGCGTCTGCAGCTCGTTTCTGATACGGCCCGAGTCGGAGATCTTGACCGGCCGCGTCTCGAACGGCTCGCCGGCGAGGAAGCGATTCAGCAGCGGGCTGAACACGAGCCGGCTCTGCTCGAGCGTCTCGCCGAGGCGCAGCGTCAGCGTGATCCGCTTGTCGCCGCGGGCCGACGCCAGCCTGACCGTGGCGCGATAGATCCCGGGCGAGACCTCTTCGACGCCTGGCGCGCCCGAGTACGGGTCGGGCGCCATGAAGCCGGAAACGGCGAGCACCTCCCACCGCTTCTCGGGGAAGAAATCGTCGGCGGTGAGAGTGAGACGTCCCGGCAGCAGGCCGGCCGACGCCGCCTCGCGAATCATGCGAGCGTAGTCGTTCGCGGTCTCCGCATCGCATGCCGTTCCGGTCAGCGCGCGAAGCCTGTCGCAGAAGTCGGGCGCGTCAGGGTCGAGGCGCAGCACGTCCTGCTCCCTCTCGTAGGGCAGGTCGAACCTCGAGGTGAACGGCACCATCGAGACGTCGATGCCGAGCATCGGGCCGAGCGTCGCCGACTGCGCGGCCTCGGCCGATGCCGCGTAGCCATCGATCAGGAACAAATGCCGGTCGCCCGCATCGTCCTTCCACGTGCCGACCTGGAATGTCGGCGCGTACGTACCCGACTCGGTGAAGGCCGGCATGCCGCTCGGCAGCATCCAGCCGTCTTCGATCACGTGGGCGCCCTGCTCCTGCCAGGCCTTCCACAGCGAGGCGATGCGTGGAACCCGGGCCTTGCCGCCGAGCGTCCAGACGTGGATGTGATCGCGGCGGATCCCGGGATACGCGCGGTCGATCGCCTCGGCGATCCGCGCGCGCGGCGTGCGGAAGTTGACGAGCACGGCCTGCTCGGCCGCCTTCTCCGCGACCGCCTTCGGCATCGCGACCATGCCGACGTAGCCCTCGTAGGGACGCGCGACGTGCAGCGGCTGGTTGAACAGGTGCAGGACGGTCATCGGGCCGCTCGGGCAGCCCTTGGCGAACCGTGAGGTGTTCTCGAGCGTGTCGATCGCCGCACCCCAGACCGTGATGCCCGACGACTTGATCTCGCCGTAGAAGCCGTCCCAGCCGTAGGCCGGGTCGTTCAGCAGCCGGACAACGCGCTTGTCGAGCCAGCGGGCGACCCCCGGCCTCGCGTACACGCGGCCGAAACCGATCTGGGGGTTCGAGCCCATCTCGGGCGTTTCGCCGGCTTTCGGCATCAACCCTTCACCGAGGCACACCATGATCGCGTGGTTCTCGGGGAGTTGCCGCGAGAGGTACCACAGGCTCTCGCTCATCGCGTAGGCGGAGATGGCGTCCGCGTCCTTCTTCACCTGGTTGAGGGCCGCCTTGTCCAGGTGGGCGCCGGCGCCCGGCCTGCCGAACACCTGCGTGCCGAGCGCCGTGACGGCGCCCATCATGGCGAACAGGCGCTCCATGCGGCCGTCGAGGAAGGCCAAATCGCGCGTGAACTCCTCCACCGGCTCGCCCCTGACCCACTCGACCTCCACGTCGTCGAGCCAGAGATGGAAGCGGCCGAGGATCGGGCGGGTGTCGAACGACCACTGCGCGATGATGTCCTGCTTGTCCTGCAGTTTCTGGTTCATGACGGCTCTCGGCTCTCGGCTTCCGGCGGGCGGCGGTGTCGCCCGGCCATCGCGGGGCATGCCCGTCGATCCGCTGCCGGCTGCCAGCCCTTCGACGATGCGCAGGGCTGTCCCGAGCAACGTCGAGGGACAGCTATCGCGCCGCGATCCGTGCCCACGTGTCGCGCAGCGGCACGGTCCGGTTGAACACCAGGCTGCCGGGCGTGCTGTCCGCGTCGACGCAGTAGTAGCCCAGGCGTTCGAACTGGAACGTCGAGAGAGGCGCCGAGTGCTCGAGACCCGGCTCCACCTTGCAGCCGCGAACGACGTCCAGCGAGTGCGGGTTGAGATACGACTTCCAGTCGCGGCCCTCGTCGGCATCGTGGGGGTCGGGCACCGTGAACAGCCGGTCGTAGAGCCGGACCTCGGCGTCGAGCGCATGCGCGGCCGACACCCAGTGGATCGTCGCCTTCACCTTCCGGCCGTCCGGCGAAGTGCCGGCCCGGGTGGCGGGGTCGTACGTGCAGCGCAGCTCGACGACCTCGCCGCGCTCGTCCTTCACCACCCGCTCGCACTTCAGGTAATACGTGCCGCGCAGCCGCACCTCGCGGCCCGGCGACAGCCGGAAGTACTTCGGCGGCGGCACCTCGCGGAAGTCGTCCTGTTCGATGTAGAGCACCTTCGAGAAGGGCACCGACCGATTCCCCGCGGAGGGATCCTCCGGGTTGACCGGGATCTCGATCGATTCGACCTGTCCGTCCGGGTAGTTCTCGATGACAACGCGGAGCGGGCGGAGAACCGCCATGGCCCGGCGCGCGCGCCGGTTCAGATCGCCGCGGACGGCGTCCTCGAGCAGGGCCACGTCCACCATGTTCTCGCGCTTGGCGACGCCTATCCGCGCCGCGAACTCCCGGATCGACTCGGGTGTGAAGCCGCGCCGCCGCAGGCCGACGAGCGTCGGCATGCGCGGGTCGTCCCAGCCTGCGACGAGCCCCTCCTGTACGAGCTGCAGCAGCTTGCGCTTGCTCATCACGGTGTAGGTGAGGTTCAGGCGCGCGAACTCGATCTGCCGCGGCGTGCTCGGCACCGGCAGGTTGTCCACCGTCCAGTCGTACAGGGGCCGGTGGTCCTCGAACTCGAGCGTGCAGAGCGAGTGCGTGATGTGCTCGATGGCATCCGAGATGGCGTGCGTGTAGTCGTACATCGGGTAGATGCACCACGCGTCGCCGGTTCGGTGGTGGGTGGCGTGCCGGATGCGGTAGAGGACCGGGTCGCGCAGGTTGATGTTCGGCGACGCCATGTCAATCTTCGCGCGGAGCACTCTCGCGCCGTCCTCGAACTCGCCCTTTCGCATGCGCTCGAACAGGTCGAGGCTCTCCTCCGCCGGGCGGTCGCGCCACGGGCTCTCGCGCCCCGCTTCTGTGAGGGTCCCGCGGTGATCGCGAATCTCGTCGGCGGTCAGTTCGTCCACGTACGCCTTGCCGTCCCGAATCAGGCCGAGCGTGTACTGGTAGATCCGCTCGAAGTAGTCGGAGGCATAGTAGAGCCGGTCGGCCCAGTCGAACCCGAGCCAGCGGACGGTGTCGATGATCGAATCCACGTACTCGACGTCTTCCTTGGTCGGATTCGTGTCGTCGAAACGAAGGTTGCAGGTGCCGCCGAAGTCGCTTGCGACGCCGAAATTCAGGCAGATCGACTTGGCGTGGCCGATGTGCAGGTAGCCGTTCGGTTCGGGAGGAAACCTGGTGGCGACAGTCGTGTGTTTGCCGCTCCGGAGGTCGCCGTCAATGATCTCCCGGATGAAATCGAGCGACGCCGTGGCTGGCCGGACGGCGGGCGCCGGGCGTCGATCGCCGCCCCCAGGGGCGTCAGGGTTCGTCATAGGGGGAGTATATCGCAGGGCTCAGGGCCCAAGGCTCAAGGCGTAGGCCGTAGGGCGGGTCTTCAGACCCGCCGGTTCTACCTCACCCTCACCCGGATCGCTGCCGGGAGGATGCGGGCGTCGACCGTCGTCCCGCCCTCGTGCGGCTCGCCGTCCACGTGGAAGAGGATGGGCGCGTCCGACCGCACGACGACGTGCCTGGCTGGAAGTCGCGTCACACCAGGCGCCCGGCCGATGCTGCGGTTGAACGCCCTGGCCACGAGGGCGAGCCGGCCAGCCACGCCGCGGTTTCCGACGAGGACGACGTCGAGCAGCCCATCGTCGGGCCGTGCGCTCGGCGCGATGACGACGCCGGAACCGTACTGCGCGAGGTTGGCAATCGCGATGAGCAGTGCGTCCGTTTCGACGTGCCGCATGTCGGCGTCGACCGAGTAATGAGCCGCCTGGTACCTGAACAGCGCCCGCGCCACCACGCCCGCGTAGCGAATCGGCCCGCGGCGTTCGCCTCCGAGGCGGTTGAAGGTGGCGGCCATGTCGGCGTCGAAGCCGATTCCGGCGACGTTGAAGAAGCGGCGGCCTTCAATCTCGCCGGCGTCCACCACGCGGTCGCGCCCCGCCAGCGCGACGTCGAGCGCGTGCTCGGGTCGCGCCGGGATTCCGAGTTCCCGCGCCAGGCCGTTTCCCGAACCCGCGCGCACGATGCCGAGCGGCGTGCCCGTGCCGACGAGTTCGGACGCGACCTCGTTGATCGTCCCGTCGCCGCCCCAGGCGATCACCAGCGCGCAGCCTTCTGCAACCGCCTGCCGAGCGAGTTCCGTCCCGTGGCCGGCCGCCCGCGTCAGGTCAACGCGGCCCGACACCCGATGTCGCGCCAGCGCCTGTTCGGCCAGCTTCAGCCGCTGTTCGGGTGCGAGCGACGAGCGCCTCCCGCCCGCGACGGGGTTGATGACCACGGCCACCGACATGGGGCGAATGTAGCACGGCGACGCGGCCGCAAGGACGCCGCTGTCGCCGCGGACCAGCCAATGCTAGGATTGTCCGCGCAATCGCCCGGAACGGGTCTTTCCCCAGGAGTTCGAATGAAACCGCCCACTCGATTCACGCTCGCCCTTCTGGCGCTCGTGGCGCTGGTATCGGCCGGGCCCGGCGCCCAGAACAGCGCGCCGCAGAAGCCGCCAGACCCCAGGCCGACCGCCCCTGCGGAGGCCGACGCCACCCGGAAGCCGGCGGAGACGCCACAGGAACTTCCAGCCGAAGCCAGGGCGTTCAACGCGGCGATGGCCGAGAAGAACCCGCTGAAGCGGGTCGAGCTTCTCGAGAAGTTCATCGCCGACAATCCGAAGGCCACCGCGAGTCTCCTCAACACGGCCAGGAGCCAGGTGTCGTCCAGCCTGCTCGCCGCGTTGAAGGACGCGCGCACCAAGTACCAGACGGTGATCGACACCGAGTTGGAGGACGCCAAGAGGAACGTCGGCACGAGGCCGATGTACTCGGCCTACAACAGCCTCGCCTCCCGGCTGTTCACCGCGGGAGTCTACACGGAAGAGGCGGAGGATCTCGCCCGCAAGGGCCTGGCGGCGATGGACGAGCGCACGTACATGGACAGTCGCAAGAAGACGTACGAGCGCTCGATGGAGGCCTACGAGAAGAACCTCGCTGCCTACGAGAAGTCGACGGCGGCTGCAAAGGACGGCAAGCCGACGGCATCCGCACCCACACCAACTGCGGCGCCGGCCGGAGGACGGGGCGGCGCAGTCGGAGCAGACGCGGACCCGATCTACCGCTTCGCGACCAAGGACGGCGTCATGCAGGCCAGCCTCGTGCCGCCCAGGACGGCGCCGGCGACGCCTTCGGCGCCGCGGGCTCCCAGGGCACCGACGAAGCCGACGATGCCGACCGACGAGGAGATGCGCAGCGCTCTGAGATCCGAGCGCGCGACCGCGCAGGCCACGCTCGGCCAGATCCTCGTCAAGAGAGGCAAGCCGGACGAGGGCCTCAAGGTGCTGAGGGAAGCCTTTGCGGCCAGGCCCGCGGCGTCCACGATGGTCGGCATCGCGCGTTCGCTGAACGAAGCCGCCAGGAAGACGGGTAACGACGGCGACCAACTCGAGTACCTGGCGGTTCTTGCCTTGTCGGGCCGCGCGACAGCCGACGAGTTCAAGGAGCTCGACGCCATCTACCGCAAGGCACATAACGGGTCGGCCGACGGCATGGAGGCGATGCTCGACGCACGGTGGCGCCGCGACCACGTGCGATTCGGCGTCAAACCCTACACGCGCCCGGCCAGCGCGAAGCCGACGGGCCGCACGGTGCTGGCCGAGGTCTTTCCGGGCTCCGGTTGACCGCCGTGCGTGGGGGCGGGTCTCGCCTTCGCTGCAGCGCACGAGCGGTACACCCGGCAGGACTTCATCTGGCTGAACTACCACGTCCACATTCCGCTACCCGACCCGATGGTCAATCCCTCGACGGTGGCGCGCCGGACCTTCTACGGCGTCAACAACTCCCCGAGCTACTTCTTCGACGGTGAGAGCGACGGCGGCGGCGGCGGCAGCGCCGAAGGCGCCAAGGCGCTCTTCGACTCGAAGGTCGACCCGACGGTCCAGGAGCACCTCGAGACCCCGCCCGAGGCGGTCGTCGCGCTCAAGGCGACGGCCGCCGGCAACACGGTCAGGGCGACGGCCACCGTCACCAAGATCACCAGCAAGTCTGCCAAGCTGCGCGTGCAGATCGTGCTCGCCGAGGAGTCGGTGACCTTCAGCGGCGAGAACGGCGAGCGCTTCCACCCGATGGTGGTGCGCAGCATGGCCGTGGACGCGAAATCGAGCCAGGGCTTCGCGCTCGCGCCCGGCGCGGGCGGCACCTTCGAATACACCTTCGACCTGGCCAAGGCGGTGGCTGATGCGAAGGAAGGCCTCGTCAACTACGAGACGAAGGAGCGGAAGGGCGAGTACACCTTCCGGGAGAAGAAGCACGAGATCAAGAACGGCCTCGTGGCCGTGGCGTTCGTCCAGGACGAGGCCACCAAGAGGGTGCTGCAGGCGACGTATGTGAAGATCGTCGACCCGACGAAAGCCGCCAGGTAGTCCAGCCGAAGACAGAGAGGGCCCGGGAGCTGGCGCTCCCGGGCCCGACATTCACGATCGTCCCCGCCACAGCCTTGCGCCCCGGCCCGAGCTGGACCTGGTACGATGCGGAAGCGGCAAGCGGAGTCGGGCTCGGGCTCAGAGGACAAACGTCCGGTTTTCTGTCAGAATCCGCCCGAACGCGCGCCCGGGCGCAGACCACGGAGGCGGCCAGCATGCACCACCACGGCTACACGCACGACGACCACCAACCGACGGCACTCACCCGTCGCGAGATGCTGGAAACGATGGGAAAGGCGGCCGCAGCCTCGCTCGCGATCGCGCCGATCATCGGAAGGGCGGTCGGAACCGCCGCCGCGCCGGCCGCTCCGCTGACCGTCATCGCAGGCCCCGACCGGGTGACGGTGCTCACCGGCAAGACCTATCTCAACGCCTATGCCGGCTACGGCCCTCCGCCGCGGCGAACGCCTCGGCGACCGGCGCCGGGTGCGGCGCCCGCTCCGCCACCCGAGCCGCCGGGGCCGACGCCCAAGGCCGCCTGGAGCAAGGTTTCCGGGCCGGGCACCGTGACCTTCGCGGACCCGGCTGCCCCCGTGACGACGGCCGCGTTCTCGGCCCCCGGCTCGTACGAGGTGAAGCTGACACTCGACAACGGCGAGACCCGTGCGGAATCGGCCCTCAAGGTCGAGGTCGTGCCCGAATCGAAGCTGGTCGACCTCCTGCCCATCTACCCCAGGAGCTACCGGATCGACAGCCCGTTCTGGGGCCGGACGGCGAAGGCCCTGATGGTGAACTGGATCCCGCACTGCATCGACCAGATCAACCGCACCGACCTCACGCTGGGTCCCGGCGGGATCGACAACTTCGTCGAGGCGGCCAAGGCACTGGCTGGCCAGCCGCACGGTGCCCACAAGGGATACGTCTTCTCGAACGCGTGGGTGCACCAGACGGTCGAGGCGATGAGCATCGCGCTCATGGTCGACCCGCAGGGCGACCGGGAGATCCTGGCCGCGCACGCGAAGATGAGGGCGACGCTCGACGACTGGATTCCGAAGATCCTGGCCGCCCAGGAGCCCGACGGGTACCTCCAGACCGCCTTCACGCTGCGCAACCCCGAGCGGTGGGCCGAGCGGTGGTCGGCGCAGGGGCGCGGCAATCACGAGGGCTACGTCGCCGGTTACTTCCTGGAATCGGCCATCAACCACTACATGATGACGAACAAGGCGGACGCCCGGCTGTACGACGCCGCGACGAAGCTGGCCGACTGCTGGTGCGACAACCTCGGGCCGGCGCCGAAGAAGGAGTGGTTCGACGGCCACCAGGAGATGGAGCAGGCGCTGGTTCGCTTCGGCCGGTTCGTCAACCAGATGGAGGGCGGGGGCCGCGGCGACCGTTATGTCCGCCTCGCCAAGTTCCTGCTCGACTCGCGGACGGGCGGCACCGAATACGACCAGAGTCATCTCCCCGTCGTGCAGCAGTACGAGGCGGTCGGGCACGCGGTCCGCGCCGTCTACACCTACTCCGGGATGGCCGACGTGGTCGTCGAGACCCGCGACGTGGACTACCAGAGCGCCGTCCTCTCGATCTGGGACAACCTGGTCAACCGGAAGTACTACGTCACGGGCGGCGTGGGCAGCGGGGAGACCTCCGAGGGCTTCGGCCCCGACTACTCGCTGCGGAACAACGCCTACTGCGAATCGTGCTCGAGTTGCGGCGCGATCTTCTTCCAGTGGAAGCTGAACCTCGCCTACGGCGACGCGAAGTACGCCGACCTCTACGAGGAAACGCTCCACAACGCCCTGCTGGGCTCGCTCGACCTCGAGGGCCGGAACTTCTACTACGACAACCCGCTGGACTCGAACGTGCCGCGCTACCCGTGGCACACCTGCCCGTGCTGCGTGGGCAACATCGCGCGGACGCTGCTGATGCTGCCCACGTGGATGTACGCCCGCGGCCCCGACAGCATCTACGTCAACCTGTTCGCCGGAAGCGCGGTCACGGTGGAGAACATCGCCGGGACCGACGTGCAGATCGTGCAGGTCACCGACTACCCGTGGCACGGGAAGGTGTCGCTCACGGTCAGCCCCAAGGCATCCAAGCGATTCAGCCTCCGCATCCGGGTGCCGAATCGCGCCGTGAGCGCGCTCTACGCGCGGACGCCCGCGGTGAAGGGCATGGGCGAGGTCACGGTCAACGGCGCGGCGGTGAGGCCGGTCATCGAGAAGGGCTACGCCGTGATCACGCGCGTCTGGAAGGCCGGCGACGTCGTCGGCTTCACGCTTCCGCTTGCCGTCCAGCGCGTGAGGGGCAGCGAGAAGATCGCGGCAACCACGGGGCGCGTCGCGCTCCAGTACGGCCCGCTGATCTACAACATCGAGAAGGTGGACCAGGACATCGCGCGGGCGCTTTCGCCTTCGGCGCCGTTGACGACGGAGTGGAAGCCGGAGCTGCTTGGCGGGGTGATGATCATCAAGGGGGCGCTCGCAGACGGCAGCCGGTTGACGGCGGTTCCGAACTACGCGCGCTACAACCGCAACCCGCCGGTCGTCGCGGCGCCTCAGCCGGCGGCGGCGCCTCCGCCGGCTCCCGGGGCGCAGCCCGTGCGTCCGCCGCCGCCGCCGGCAACCTCGATTGTGTGGATCAAGGAGCGGTAGGAGGAGCACCCTCCCGATGCGACGAGTGTCTGCACTGGCCCTCGCGGTGGCGTTTGCGGTTTCCGGTCCCGTGCTGGCGCAGGGCCCCGCGCCGGCTTTCGACATCCCGGCCGGCTGGCTGCAGGGCTACGCGCGGACGATCACGGCTACCCAGGTCATCGCGTATCCCTGGTCGTACCCCGGCCAGGTCTCAACCCTGCTGGTGCGCGCCGTCGACGGCGCCTGGCGCGTCGAGTGGGAAGGCCAGGCCGCGCCTGCGGGGCCGCAGGACGAACGTGTCGTCTACCTCTGGCACGGCGGGCTGGCATCCGGCTACGGCGCGCATCGGTTCACGCTGACGGTCAACGGCCAGCCGTGCGCGACATTCACGTCCGGCCGGGACGCCACCGACCGCGCCTGGACGCGCCAGGGCGAAAGCGGATGCACGCTCGCGTTCCAGACGATTCGCGTCGGGACATTCAACGAGCTGTTCGGCCTGATGATGCTGACGATCCCGCGCCGCGTGGTAGGCGCTGCCGCGCCCCGCTTCGCGGTCGTCGGCGAGGCGGCTGGCAGCCAGGACTACTACCTGGGACCAGAGACGCCCGTCGAGGCGTTCGTACGCGTGCGCCCCGAACAGGCCCGCTTCAAAGACGGGCGGCGGGCAGTGAGGCTGGAGGTGAGCCACCTCGCCGGCCCGGCGCCCGTGGTCGTGCGCACCGGTGGTACCACGCTGCACACGGGCACGCTCAATCCCGGCTACAACCTGGCCACGATGGCGGTCGACGACAGGGCGGCGTCCCAGCGGATCACGGTGGAGGTGTCCGGACGCGTGGCTTCCGACATGATGGTCTCGCTCCCGCCCGTGCGCGCCTGGGAGATCCATCTCCTGCCGCACTCGCACGTCGACATCGGATACTCCGATCCGCAGCCGGAGGTCGAGCGGAAGCAGTGGAAGAACCTGCGGGACGCCGTTGCGCTCGCGGCGGCGACGGCGACGAACCCGCCCGAGTCGCGCTTCCGGTGGAACGTCGAAGGGCTCTGGTCGGTCGAGAGCTACCTGCAGCAGGCCAGCAACGACGAGAGGAGGCAGTTCATCGAGGCCGTGCGGCAGGGCTCGATCGGCCTGCAGGCGAACTACACGAATATCCTCACGGGGTTATGCACGCCGGAGGAACTTGGCCGCTGGACCGATGCGGCGCGCAGGCTGTCCGGTGAATACGGGTTGCCCATCGGCCGGTCGGCCATGCACACGGACATCCCCGGGCTGAGCTGGACCGTCGTATCGGCGCTTGCACGCGGCGGCGTCCGCTACTTCAGCAGCGGACCGAACTACATGCCGTCGCTGCCCGACGGCGGCGACCGCATCGGCGCGACGCTGCACGAACTCGGCGACCGGCCGTTCTGGTGGCTGTCACCCTCCGGCGAGGAGCGGCTGCTGATGTGGGTCGCCGGCCGGGGCTACTCGCTCTTCCACGGCATGAACGCGGGCTCGATGGAAACCGGCGGGCGGCAGACGCTGCTCGACTACGTGCTGGAGCTCGACGGCAGAAGCTACCCCTACGACATGGTGCAGATACGCTACACGATCGGGGGCGACAACGGCCCGACCGATCCGAAGCTGCCGGCGTTCGTGAAGACCTGGAACGAGACGTTCGACGCGCCGCGCCTGGTGATCGACACGGCCGATGCGCTGTTCGAGGCGTTCGAGCGCCAGTACGGTGCGATGCTGCCCGAGCGCCGCGGCGACATGACGCCCTACTGGGAAGACGGCGCCGTGTCGTCGGCGGCGGAAGAGGCGCTGGTGCGGTCGGCCGCGAGGCGCCTGCAGCAGGCCGAAACGCTCTGGGCGATGAGGAACCCGGCCGCGTTCACCGGACAAGCGTTCAGCGACGCATGGCGCCAGGTCCTGCTGTGGCACGAGCACACGTGGGGGGCGGCCGACAGCATCAGCCAGCCCGATCGCAAGGACGTGGTCGATCAGTGGGCCTACAAGCGGGCCTTCGCGCTCGAGTCCGACGAGCGGTCGCGATCGCTGCTGACGGCTGCGGCGCCGGCGCCCGGGTCGGCGTTCCAGGTCGCCAACACGCTGTCGTTCGCCCGCGGCGGGCTGGTGCTCCTCGACGCATCCGGAACCGCCGGCCGCGATCGCGCGCTCGACGCCTCTGGCCGCGCGCTCCCCTCGCAGCGGCTCGCTGACGGACGCCTCGCGGTGCGGGTTTCCGAGGTGCCAGGGTTCGGCGCGGTCCGGCTGAGCGTTGCCGCCGGGGCGCCCGGCGCGCCGGACCGTCCGGTCGTTCTCGACGGCACCTCGCTCGACAACGGGCGCATCCGCGCAGAGATCGATCCCCGCACCGGCGACATCCGCAGCCTCACGAGCGCCGCGCTTCCGGGCCGCCAGCTGGTTCGGGAGGGCGCCGGCCTCGGCGCCTATCTCTACGTCGCCGGCCGCGACCCGTCGAAGGCGACCAGGGCTGCGCCGCCGGCCATCCGCACGATTGCCAGCGGGCCCCTGGTCGCCACTCTCGAGGTTGCCGGCGAGGCGCCCGGGGCCGCACGCCTGGTCAGACGGGTGTCCCTGATGGCAGGCGCGGACGATGTCGAGATCGAGATGGTCGTCGACAAGTCCCTGGTGCGCGAGAAGGAGAGTGCGCACGTGGCCTTCCCGCTGAACGTGGCCGGCGGCGTCATCCGCGCCGACCTCGGGGAGGCGGTCGTGACCTTCGAAAGCGACCAGCTCGCGGGGTCGTGCAAGGACTTCGTCGGCGTCACGAGCGCCATCGACGTCTCGAACGACCAGGCGGGTGTGACGGTCGCGTCGCTCGACGCGCCGCTCTTCGAGATCGGTGCGCTGACCGACGAGCGCAGCGTGAACGGTCGGCCGCGCGCGTGGCGGCGGCAGGTCGCGCCGGGAACCGACGTCTTCGCGTACCTGCTGAACAACTACTGGCACACCAACTACAAGGCGGACCAGGCGGGCCAGGTGACGTTCCGGTTCCGCGTCAGGCCGCACGGACCGTTCGATCCGACGGCGTTCCGGCGCTCCGGCGCCATCGTGGAACAGCCGCTGCTGGCGCTGCCGTCGGCGGCGGACGCGCCGCTGCCGCGGCTCCCTTTCCGGCTCGACGGCGCCGCGGTCGTCGTCTCGGCCCTGCGGCCGACGGATGACGGCGCCGGATTCCTGGTGCGCCTCCACAACCCGTCCGCCGCCGTCGCGACCGCGCGCATCGCCGGCACCGGCTCCGCTCCGCTTCGCGTCGCCGAAAGCGACGAGAGCGCACGGGCAGGGAAGCCCGTCGGAGACTCCCTGACGCTGCCGCCGTTCGGGACCCTGGTGCTGAGGGTGGAACGATAGGAGAATCTTGCGATCGTGCGAACTTGCGATCTTGCGAACTGGGGATCCGGCGAACTGGGGATCTGGCGAACTGGGGATCTGGCGAACTGGGGATCCGGCGAACTGGGGATCTGGCGATGAAACGAATGCTCGCCGGACTTCCGCTGCTGTTTGTCGTCGCCCTTGCCGCCGGCGGCGCTCCGGCCCTGGACCCGCCGCGGTACGACGTCATCCTGCGCGGCGGTCGCGTCGTGGATGGGACCGGGAGTCCGTGGGTGCGCGCGGATGTGGCGATCAGGGGCGACACCATCGCCGCGGTCGCGGCCGGGATCGACGCACCCGCCGCCCTGGTCATCGATGCGACCGGGATGGTCGTCAGCCCCGGCTTCATCGACATCCACACCCACGCCCGGCGCGGGATCTTCAGCGTGCCAACGGCCGACAACTACACCCGTCAGGGCGTGACGACGATCTACGAAGGCCCGGACGGGAGTTCGCCGCTGCCGATCAAGTCGTTTCTCGATCGCGTCGCGGCCACGAGGATCTCGCCGAATGTCGGCACGTTCGTGGGTCAGGGATCCATCCGCGAACAGGTGATCGGGACGGTCGACCGGAAGGCGACGTCGGCCGAGATCGACCGGATGCGAGAACTGGTGCGCCAGGGCATGAGGGACGGGGCGGTCGGCCTCAGTACAGGCCTGTTCTATGTGCCCGGCATCTTCACGCCGACCGACGAGGTGATCGAACTGGCGAAGGTCGCCGGGGCCATGGGGGGTATCCACGTCTCGCACATGCGAAACGAGGCCTCCGGCGTCCTCGACAGCGTCCGTGAGACGATCGCCATCGGCGAACGCGGCGGCCTGCCGACGCAGGTGACGCACCACAAGATCATCGGCGTGCAGAACTGGGGCCAGAGCGTCGCGTCGCTGGACCTGGTTCGAGCGGCGCGCGCCCGCGGTGTCGACGTCACGATAGACCAGTACCCCTATACGGCCTCAGCGACCGGAATCAACGCGCTCCTGCCGTCGTGGGCGCTCGAGGGCGGACAGGCGGCAACAGTGCGGCGGCTGAAGGATCCGACGGAACGGGCGCGGATCAAGGCCGCGGTTGTCGACAGCATCAAGTTCGATCGCGGCGGTGGAGACCCGAAGAACATCTCCATCTCGTCCTGCTCGTGGGACCCCTCGCTCGCCGGCAAGAACCTCGCCACGATCACACGAGACCGCGGCCTCGAGCCCACCATCGAGACCGCCGCGGAGACGGCTCTGTTCATCGTCGAGCGCGGCGGCGCCAGCGGCATCTTCCACGCCATCGACGAGCGCGACCTCGAACGGATCATCGCCTGCCCGCTGACCATGATCGCGTCGGACGGCGAGGTGCCCATCTTCGGGAAGGCGTCGCCGCACCCGAGGAGCTACGGAACGTTTGCGCGCGTGCTTGCGGTCTACGTCCGCGACAAAGGGCTGCTCACGCTGGAAGAGGGCGTACGCAAGATGACGTCGCTTCCGGCCTGGCGCGCGGGCCTCGGCGACCGCGGCATCCTGCGGCCGGGAATGAAGGCCGACATCGCCGTGTTCGACCCGGCCAGGGTCAGAGACAGGGCCACGTATGACAACCCGCACCAGTATGCCGAAGGGATTGCCCAGGTCATCGTGAACGGCCAGGTCGTCTACGAGAAGGGTGCGATGACTTCGGCGCGGCCCGGGAAGATCCTGTATGGTCCGGCGTACGGGAAGTAACCGGACCCGGCGATCCTGCGAAGAGGGACTCCCGCGATCCGGGAGTGTCAGGGACGCACGCATGACACGCACGCGGGTCGGGAAGGGCCGGGCGAGGCGGATGGTGTCGTTCGTTCTCTGCGCCGCGATCGGCACGCTCGGCGCGGGGCATGCTGCTGCCCAGGGCGTTCGCGTCGTGGACGCTGTGAACGTGACCGCGACCCGTGAAGAGATCACGCACGGGTTGGACGGCGAGGAGATGACGGTCGGAGAGGCCGCCGGGCGGACGTGGCGGAGCGCGACCGGCTGGTTCGGCTATTCGCTTCGCATCTACGAGGACACGCCGCTGACCATCGTGTGCGCGTTTGCCGCGGCCGGTGAGGACGACGAAGCGTTCGACATCCTCGTTGACGGCCGGAAGGCGGCCACCCCGATCCGCGAACCGCGGGGACCCAACCCGGGGGAATTCAGATTCAGCCTCCCTCTGCCCGAGACGGCCGGCAAGACAGAGGTCACCGTCACCTTCCGCGCACACCCTGGTTCGCGCACCGCCCGCCTGCTCGAAGTGAGAAGCGTGCAGGAGCACCTCGAGTAGGGACCGAGGCGCTGCCGGCCGCTCAGCGACCCGCCAGCCGTCCCACCCTTCCCTGTTCGCCAACGGCCCAGACGGCCTGGCCGGCGCGATCCACACTCACGGCGTGAAAACCGACGTCACCGGTCGAGGCCCACGTGCGGCCGCCATCGAGCGACCGGTCCGTGCCGGCTGGGCCAACCGCGATCACCTCGCGCCCTCGGGAGCCTGGCATGCACACGACGCCGGACCTGAAGCTCCGAAGCCTCACTCCGCCGGCCGCAGCCCAGGTGCGTCCGCCGTCGCTCGTGAGCGCGATGTTGTCGCTCGCCTCCTGCTCCTTCCGGTAGTCGCCGCCGACGATGATGCCGTGGAGGGCATCGCTGAACGCGACGGAGAAGATGCCCGCCGATGATGTGCCGGCCGCGATTGGCGTGGCCGCCTCGGCCCAGGTTGCGCCTCGGTTCGTCGTCCGCAGCACCCTGGCGTGGGCCGCGCCGCCGGTCGCGATCCACGCGTTCGTGCTGCCCTGCACGGTCAGGCAGGTACCGCTGGCGGCAAACATCCCGTCACCGGGCAGCGCGAGCGGCCGGTGTGCTTCAGGCGTCAGGGTCCACGTCTTGCCGCCATCCGACGTGCGGAGGACCGTGAAGCGTCCGTCCACCGGGTCGCCGACGGCAAGGCCGTTCTCCTCGTCCCAGAACGCGATGGCGTCGTAGAAGCCCTTCGGGTCGGCGTTGGTGAACTGCAGCACCCACGTCTCTCCGGCATCCGTCGTCTTGTAGATCCGCGATTTGTCGCCGGGGCCGATGCTCAGGATGTAGGCCGCGCGCTCACCTGTCGCCTCGACGTCCCTGAAGTCGAGGTCGCCCGCGCCCGGAACGGCCAGCACGGTCCAGCGCGCTCCGCCGTCTTCCGTGCGCAGAACGGTGCCCTTGTTGCCGCTGGCCCATGCGACCTTCGCGTTGACGGCGCTGACCGCGCGGAGCCGCTCCGACGTGCCGCTGGCCTGCATCTGCCAGCCGACCGCGGCCGACAAGGTGGCGACAAGGCCGACCGCGACCGCGAATGGACTGGCCTCAGCCCCGAGCCCCGCGCCACGAGCCATGTTGCTGGTCCTCTCATTTCCTGATGACGTCGGTGTAC